>NZ_JBIDBK010000033.1:0-1048 GCF_043202995.1 Streptomyces sp. NPDC048018 | reverse complement strand
CTCGTGACTGCGTGCCTTTTGAAGAATGAGCCTGCGAGTTTGCGGTGTGTTGCGAGGTTAACCCGTGTGGGGAAGCCGTAGCGAAAGCGAGTCCGAATAGGGCGTTTCAGTAGCACGCTCAAGACCCGAAGCGGAGTGATCTAGCCATGGGCAGGTTGAAGCGGAGGTAAGACTTCGTGGAGGACCGAACCCACCAGGGTTGAAAACCTGGGGGATGACCTGTGGTTAGGGGTGAAAGGCCAATCAAACTCCGTGATAGCTGGTTCTCCCCGAAATGCATTTAGGTGCAGCGTCGTGTGTTTCTTGCCGGAGGTAGAGCACTGGATAGGCGATGGGCCCTACCGGGTTACTGACCTTAGCCAAACTCCGAATGCCGGTAAGTGAGAGCACGGCAGTGAGACTGTGGGGGATAAGCTCCATGGTCGAGAGGGAAACAGCCCAGAGCATCGACTAAGGCCCCTAAGCGTACGCTAAGTGGGAAAGGATGTGGAGTCGCAGAGACAACCAGGAGGTTGGCTTAGAAGCAGCCACCCTTGAAAGAGTGCGTAATAGCTCACTGGTCAAGTGATTCCGCGCCGACAATGTAGCGGGGCTCAAGCGTACCGCCGAAGTCGTGTCATTGCAGCGTATAGCCCCAACGGGTGTTGTGATGGGTAGGGGAGCGTCGTGTGCCGGGTGAAGCAGCCGCGGAAGCGAGTTGTGGACGGTTCACGAGTGAGAATGCAGGCATGAGTAGCGATACACACGTGAGAAACGTGTGCGCCGATTGACTAAGGGTTCCTGGGTCAAGCTGATCTGCCCAGGGTAAGTCGGGACCTAAGGCGAGGCCGACAGGCGTAGTCGATGGACAACCGGTTGATATTCCGGTACCCGCTTTGAAACGCCCAATATCGAGCCCATTAATGCTAAGGCCGTGAAGCCGCCCTGGAGCCTTCGGGCAAAGGGGAGTGGTGGAGCCGCTGACCCAAGGTGGTAGTAGGTAAGCGATGGGGTGACGCAGGAAGGTAGTCCAGCCCGGGCGGTGGTTGTCCCGGGGTAAGGGTGTAGG
>NZ_JBIDBK010000032.1:0-1140 GCF_043202995.1 Streptomyces sp. NPDC048018 | reverse complement strand
TTCGACCTGTATCGCCTGTCGGAGGAGCACGAGATGCTCCGTGAGACGGTCC
The DNA here is from genome assembly GCF_043202995.1 of Streptomyces sp. NPDC048018. NCBI lineage: Bacteria > Bacillati > Actinomycetota > Actinomycetes > Kitasatosporales > Streptomycetaceae > Streptomyces > Streptomyces sp. NPDC048018. The sequence continues at coordinate 1,088 of NZ_JBIDBK010000032.1, read as the reverse complement.
GCGCGCTGGCGGAGGCGAAGATCACGCCGTTCGCCGCGGCGGTGGACGAGGAGGGCCGGTTCCCCCAGGAGGCCCTCGACGCGCTGGTCGCGGCCGACCTGCACGCCGTGCACGTCCCCGAGACCTACGGCGGCGCGGGCGCGGACGCGCTGGCCACGGTCATCGTGATCGAGGAGGTCGCCCGCGCCTGCGGTTCGTCCTCGCTGATCCCGGCCGTCAACAAGCTCGGCTCGCTCCCGGTCATCCTGTCCGGCTCGGAGGAGCTCAAGCACAAGTACCTCGGCCCGCTCGCCAAGGGCGACGCGATGTTCTCCTACGCCCTGTCCGAGCCCGACGCCGGCTCCGACGCCGCCGGCATGAAGACCCGCGCCGTCCGCGACGGCGACTTCTGGGTCCTCAACGGCGTCAAGCGCTGGATCACCAACGCCGGCGTGTCCGAGTACTACACCGTGATGGCCGTCACCGACCCCGACAAGCGCTCCAAGGGCATCTCGGCGTTCGTCGTCGAGAAGAGCGACGAGGGCGTCTCCTTCGGCGCCCCGGAGAAGAAGCTCGGCATCAAGGGCTCCCCGACCCGCGAGGTCTACCTCGACAACGTCCGCATCCCCGCCGACCGCATGATCGGCGCCGAGGGCACCGGCTTCGCCACCGCGATGAAGACCCTCGACCACACCCGCATCACCATCGCCGCCCAGGCCCTCGGCATCGCCCAGGGCGCCCTCGACTACGCCAAGGGCTACGTCCAGGAGCGCAAGCAGTTCGGCAAGCCCATCGCCGACTTCCAGGGCGTGCAGTTCATGCTCGCCGACATGGCCATGAAGCTCGAGGCCGCCCGCCAGCTCACCTACGCCGCCGCCGCCAAGTCCGAGCGCGTCGAGAACGACCTCACCTTCTTCGGCGCCGCCGCCAAGTGCTTCGCCTCCGACGTCGCCATGGAGGTCACCACCGACGCCGTCCAGCTCCTCGGCGGCTACGGCTACACCCGCGACTACCCCGTCGAGCGCATGATGCGCGACGCCAAGATCACCCAGATCTACGAGGGCACCAACCAGGTCCAGCGCATCGTCATGGCCCGCAACCTCCCGTAA
>NZ_JBIDBK010000031.1:0-1433 GCF_043202995.1 Streptomyces sp. NPDC048018 | reverse complement strand
TGTTCGTTACTTCAGAACTAACACAGTGGACGCGAGCAACTGAGGACAAGCCCTCGGCCTATTAGTACCGGTCAGCTCCACCCATTACTGGGCTTCCACATCCGGCCTATCAACCCAGTCGTCTACTGGGAGCCTTACCCTCTCAAGGAGGTGGGAATACTCATCTCGAAGCAGGCTTCCCGCTTAGATGCTTTCAGCGGTTATCCCTCCCGAACGTAGCCAACCAGCCATGCCCTTGGCAGGACAACTGGCACACCAGAGGTTCGTCCGTCCCGGTCCTCTCGTACTAGGGACAGCCCTTCTCAATATTCCTACGCGCACAGCGGATAGGGACCGAACTGTCTCACGACGTTCTAAACCCAGCTCGCGTACCGCTTTAATGGGCGAACAGCCCAACCCTTGGGACCGACTCCAGCCCCAGGATGCGACGAGCCGACATCGAGGTGCCAAACCATCCCGTCGATATGGACTCTTGGGGAAGATCAGCCTGTTATCCCCGGGGTACCTTTTATCCGTTGAGCGACGGCGCTTCCACAAGCCACCGCCGGATCACTAGTCCCGACTTTCGTCCCTGCTCGACCCGTCGGTCTCACAGTCAAGCTCCCTTGTGCACTTACACTCAACACCTGATTGCCAACCAGGCTGAGGGAACCTTTGGGCGCCTCCGTTACCCTTTGGGAGGCAACCGCCCCAGTTAAACTACCCATCAGACACTGTCCCTGATCCGGATCACGGACCGAGGTTAGACATCCAGCACGACCAGAGTGGTATTTCAACGGCGACTCCACAACCACTGGCGTGGCCGCTTCACAGTCTCCCACCTATCCTACACAAGCCGAACCGAACACCAATATCAAACTGTAGTAAAGGTCCCGGGGTCTTTCCGTCCTGCTGCGCGAAACGAGCATCTTTACTCGTAGTGCAATTTCACCGGGCCTATGGTTGAGACAGTCGAGAAGTCGTTACGCCATTCGTGCAGGTCGGAACTTACCCGACAAGGAATTTCGCTACCTTAGGATGGTTATAGTTACCACCGCCGTTTACTGGCGCTTAAGTTCTCAGCTTCGCCCTGTCGAAACAGAGCTAACCGGTCCCCTTAACGTTCCAGCACCGGGCAGGCGTCAGTCCGTATACATCGCCTTACGGCTTCGCACGGACCTGTGTTTTTAGTAAACAGTCGCTTCTCGCTGGTCTCTGCGGCCACCCCCAGCTCACGGAGTAAATCCGATCACCAGACGTGGCCCCCCTTCTCCCGAAGTTACGGGGGCATTTTGCCGAGTTCCTTAACCATAGTTCACCCGAACGCCTCGGTATTCTCTACCTGACCACCTGAGTCGGTTTAGGGTACGGGCCGCCATGAAACTCGCTAGAGGCTTTTCTCGACAGCATAGGATCATCCACTTCACCACAATCGGCTCGGCATCAGGTCTCAG
>NZ_JBIDBK010000030.1:0-1536 GCF_043202995.1 Streptomyces sp. NPDC048018 | reverse complement strand
AAAGAGCGTTTTGTCCCGGCAGGGGTGCTTCATTGCAGTTCAGCTGGCGGACCGGTTCGGGACGGCTGAGGCAGTGGACGTCTGTTGTGGCAGGTGGGGCGGGTGACGTCCTTCGAGGGTCCGTTTCGGTCCCTTCGCTCCTGTCTGATCCCAGCACGCCCCCGGTCACACCTGTTTGCGCCCTGTGGCGGGACCGCGGCCATCGGTACTACAGAAACATGCCTCGCAGACAGCGGCCGTATCCGAGTGACCTGTCCGATGCCCGTTGGGAACTGCTGGAGCCAACTCTGACAGCCTGGCGGACCGAACGAAGAGGGAAGGGCCTGGACATAGGCCGGCCGCCCGAGCATGACCTGCGGCGGATCATGGACGCGATCCTCTACGTCGACCGGACCGGGATCCCCTGGCGGTATCTGCCGCACGACTTCGCCCCATGGGAGACCGTCTACGGATATTTCGCCGCCTGGCAGAAGGACGCGGTCTTCGACCAGCTCAACGGACTCCTGCGGCGCCTGGTCCGGAAAGCCGAAGGCCGCGACGCCGAGCCGAGCGCCTGCGTCCTGGACGCCCAGAGCATCAAGACCTCCGCGAACGTCCCGGCCGCCGGCCAGGGCATCGACGCGGGCAAGAAGATCGCAGGCCGCAAACGCCACATCGGCGTCGACACACTCGGCCTTCTCCTGGCCGTGCTGGTCACCGCCGCCAATGTCTCCGACAACGCTGGCGGTATTCGAGTTCTCTCGAGCATTGCCGCAGACCACCCGCGTGTCACGAAGGCGTGGGCCGACACGGGCTACCGCACCAAAGTCATCGACCACGGTGCCCGCCTCGGCATCGACGTCGAAGCCACACGCCGCAACCCTGACCAGAAGGGCTTCAAGGTGATTCCGCGACGCTGGGTTGTCGAGCGGACCTTCGGCTGGCTCATGCACCACCGCCGCCTCGCCCGCGACTACGAGACTCACCCGCACCGCTCCGAAGCAATGATCAAGGTGGCCATGGTCGACCTCATAAGCCGACGGCTCACCCGCGAATCGACCCCGAACTGGCGCGACTCCTGAGCGCACCAAGTCAGGCTGCAGAGCCCTGAGCAGGGCAATGCCAGTCAGCCGAGTCGATCGCGTTCCCTTCCACGTCGGAGAGGTGGAAGCAGTTGCCGTTGACCCAAACCGTGATCGATTCGGGCCGATGGTCGACCTGGAATGGCTCGTCCCTACGCAGAGTCCCCGACCATGAACCATCCGCTGCAGGCGAGTGGGTGACCACGACCCACGTCTGCTTCGGGAGAAGCTGGTGCGTATCCGCCCAGGGCTCCACGGTCAGCTCCAACGCCGCCTCACCGCCGTTGCTGATCAGCAGCCGCGCTGTTCCCTCAGTGGCCACTCGCGGCACACCTCCTTGCCTCTACCGACGACCCCGGTTCAACCGCAGTCCTTGCAGGCTCTCACGACCCGATCGCCACACGCCCGATCACCTCATCCAAGCGGCCTCGTCGCCCGAGTAAGCAAACAGCCCTGCCGGGACAAAACGCTCTTT
>NZ_JBIDBK010000028.1:0-2860 GCF_043202995.1 Streptomyces sp. NPDC048018 | reverse complement strand
TCAAGCCGGGCCCACTGGCCGTTCGTTAGATCACCACGTCCCACGACATGCGATCATCAACGAGCAAGATCCACTTTCGCAACAGGCCCTAGGCCTACGGAACCGAAGAACCCGAGCAGCGGAAGGAACCCCAAGCCTGCTGCGAGCCGGCCCAAGCCGAAGCCTCAGGTGGATGTCGCAAGGATTCGACAGCAGTCCTTGCAGAACGCTCAGCACTTTGGAGCGGCGATCGACCAGGCCATAGTGGAAGCGAGTGCTCCGATCGTCCCAAATGAGGTTCAGGACGCAATTGATGCCTCGGTCGCTCAGGTGCAGGTCGATCTTGCTGCAGCAACTCAGGGAGGTGGAGGCGGAAACGGCGGCCGCAGAACGGGTGACCGGTGCGACACCGGCGCCGCATTCTATGGGGGGAACAAGGTCTATCTCCCACGGAAGGAACATGCCGGTGCGTGTGTCGCGACAGGTGCATTTGCAGCCCTGACAAATGCCCATTACACGGCACCCCCCAGGCCGGCCCTGAAGTTCGCGCTTCCCGGGTTGACAGATCTACCGGCGGATAACCGGGCGCGTGGCCACCTCATTGGATACGCGATGGGTGGGTCAAACAAGGACACTCGGAACTTCGTCCCGATGTATCAGACGGCAAATCGGGCAATGTATGACCACGCTGAGGATCATGTGGTCCAGTCGATAGAGAAGGGGGGTACGCAATTTGTCCAGGTGAGGCCTGTGTATGGAAATAGGAACTCGGTGATACCCACCAAGGTGGAGTTCATTTCATGGGGTACGGTGGATGTCAGGTGCGAGTTTGACAATAATGCTGCCGCGACGTATAAGTGCTGGTAGCTGAGAGGAGAACTGAAATGGCAGTGGCGGACACTTCAGTCCTGTTCGGCATCCTTGGTCCGGGCCCCTGGTTGAATGGATTGGACCTCGGCGGGATTGAGGAGGCGTGGGGCTTCACGCTTCCGGACGAGGTAAAGCAAATCTCTGCCCTCTATGGAGACACGCTTATCGATGAATTCCTGTTCATCTACGGCCCGAGCACCATGGAAGAGAAGGGTAGGTGGATGAGTCGATATGTCCAGGAAGGTAATTCCCGACTGATTGTCGACCCGGTTCTGCCTCATTCAGGAGGAATGCTTTACTGGGGACACACGGTCGAGGGTGATCAGCTCTTCCTGGTGCCGCAGGACGATAAGACCACATGGACCGTCTCTGCATTCCGTCGAAGTTGGGGTGACTGGCATTCGACCAACCTCGATCTCATCTCATGGCTCGAAGGTGTCTTCAGGGGCGAGATTGAGACGGACTGGTTGCCGGAGTGGCCTGAGCGGCATACATTCGAGCGGCTCCGCTAATCTCCGTTCCTGCGCCGCGGCTGTCCACCGGCTAAATGGTGCGCCCAGCCGGGTTCTGGATTCCGGTGCGATGGAATCCACCTCGCTCGTGAAGAAGGACATCGACACGGCTCGGCAGAACGTCACGATCGTCCAGTACGACGTCGACCAGCAGCCGGTGCTGCGATACCACCTCACCAATGCGTGGGCGTCGCAGTTGACGGGCCAGGATCTTGAGACCAGCTCCAACCCTGCGAACGAGCAGTTTCCAAGTCACCCGCTTTCCGGTACCGCGATGTGGGGACGGTCGGCACCGCGGTTCTTGACAGAGACAGAGGAGTCTCGAATCTCGGCCTCAGGGGTCGGAGCTTGGTGGCTCTTCGCGAGCGCTCGGCCAGTGTCGCGGCGCCCTCGCCGAAGTCGTTCCAGTTCGGCGAGGACGTCGGCGGGGATTTCGGCGCCGAGGTCGAGCGCGAGGTCGGCGAGGCACACGGGCAGGCGCGCTCCTCGAACCAGTCGACGCAGGTGACGTAGCTGTGCCAGTCCGTGAAGCCGCAGCGTGCGGCACCACGATCGATGGATCACCGTCGTCGCCGCGTCGGGAGCTCCCGAGCAGCGCGCCGTCGGTGTCCAGCGACTGCTGGACACCATCCTCATAGAGCAGCAGCGCCGTACGGCACTTGACCCGAAGCAGCAGCGTGCCGAAGACATCGCCCGCAGCCACATCCAGGCCCTCGCTGCCGCACAGACGAACCAGACGATCGCTCACCGAGAAGGCCCTCACATCAGCGGACCACAGCAGGCCTGCCCCAGTCTGGGCGGCCTCTGACAGAGATACTGCGGTCAGCCGGACCCGGTCCGGCACTGGGAGTCGTCCGGGGTGGCGGTGCCGGCGTGGGCGCGCCGGCAACAGCGGGGCGTTCCGGTCTCAGAGATCGTCGGGGACAAGGTTCACGTTCACGAGGCTGGAGCTTGCCAGAGAACCCGGTTGAGCAAGCCGAGCCGGATCGACATACTCCCCGGATGACCAGCACCGGGGACAAAACCACTGAGCAGGGTTGGGATGAACCCTGGTACCGCGTCCGCACAGATCGGTTCGAGGCGTCATTCCTGCCCAGCGCCGGCGAGGATCTAGACGCCGTCTGCAACGTCGACGTAGAGGTGAGGCTGACAGCGGACGGCTCCCGCTGGAGCGCGACCGTGTTCACGCTCGCCGAGGTCGAGCGCCTGATGAAGAGGTGGTCCCAAACAGGCGAGGAGTTGGGCGGCCGCTACTTCTGGTGTTCTGACGGACTGATAGTCCGGGACGCTGGCATCGACAACATAACCCAGGTACTCGCTGGCCTGCTCGACGCCGGTGACTTCACGCAGGTTCTTCAGCGACTCGATGACGAAGAGCCCGCGCCCCCATTCTGAAACGATCAGTTAAAGAGCGTTTTGTCCCGGCAGGGGTGCTTCATTGCAGTTCAGCTGGCGGACCGGTTCGGGACGGCTGAGGCAGTGGACGTCTGTTGTGGCAG
>NZ_JBIDBK010000027.1:0-4502 GCF_043202995.1 Streptomyces sp. NPDC048018 | reverse complement strand
CTCACCAACGCCAACCTCCACCCCAACGACATCGACATCATCGAAGCCCACGGCACCGGAACCACCCTCGGCGACCCCATCGAGGCACAAGCCCTCATGGAGGTCTACGGCGTGGGACGCGATCCCGGTCAGCCGCTCTACCTGGGGTCCCTGAAGTCCAACATCGGTCACACGCAGGCCGCGGCCGGCGTCGGCGGCATCATCAAAATCGTCCAGGCCCTCCAGAACGGCGTGATGCCCCGCACCCTGCACGCGGACGACCCCACGCCGCACATCGACTGGACGACCGGGGCCATCAGCCTGCTCACCGAGGCGCAGCCCTGGCCCGGCACCGGCACCCCCCGCCGGGCCGCCGTGTCCTCCTTCGGCATCAGCGGCACCAACGCCCACGTGATCATCGAAGAGCCGCCGGCGGAGGTGAAGCCGGCGGACCGAGCCGACGGATCCGAACCCGACCGCCCGATCTGGGTACTCTCGGCGCGGACGGAGGACGAACTCGCGCGTGCAGCGGGGCGTCTGACCGACCACGCCACCGCTCGTCCCGAGGTGACCGCGGGTGCCATCGGCGACTCACTCGCCCGGCGACACCAGCACCCCTACCGCGCGGTCCTGCACGGCGCCGACCGCCACGAACTCCTCACCCAGGCACGCGCCCTGGCCACCGGGCAAGCCCACCCGGACCTCATCACCGGACACGCCCACGACGGCAAACTCGCCGTCCTCTTCACCGGACAAGGCGCCCAATACCCCGGCATGGGACGCGACCTCGCCGAGACACACCCCCGGTTCGGGGAACTCCTCACCGACATCGCCGGACGCTTCGACCACCACCTCGACCACCCGCTGATCGACGTCATGTGGGCAGCACCCCACACCGAACTCGCCGCTCTCCTCGACCGTACCCGCTACACCCAGCCGGCTCTCTTCGCCTTCGAGACCGCCCTCTTCACCTACCTCACCGAACGCGGACTGGCACCCGACTACCTCATGGGCCACTCCATCGGCGAGATCACCGCAGCGCACGTCGCCGGAACCCTCTCCCTCGACGACGCCATCACCCTCGTCGCCGCACGCTCCCGCCTCATGGAGGGGCTGCCCACCGACACCGGCATGCTCAGCGTCACCGCATCCGCCACCGATCTCCACGCCGTGCTCGACCGCCACCCCGAGATCGACATCGCCGGACACAACTCACCCCGACACACCACCCTCGCCGGCACCCACCACGCCCTCACCACCCTCGCCCAAGACCTCGACACCGCCGGAATCACCCACCGACCCCTCACCGTCTCCGGCGCCTTCCACTCACGCCACCTCGACCCGCTCCTCCCCCAGCTCACGAGTGCCGCCGAGGACCTCACCCACCACGCCCCCACCATCCCGATCGTCACCAACACCACGGGGCAGATCGCCACCACCGAACAGCTCACCGACCCCCACCACTGGGCCACCCAAGCCCGCACCGCCGTCCACTACCACCACGGCATCACCACCCTCACCACACTCGGCGTCACCACCTACCTCGAAATCGGACCCGACACCACCCTCACCCACCTCACCCGAACCACCCTCGCCAACGACACCGACGACACCACCGACACCGTCACGCTGATCCCGACCCAGAACCCGCGGGCGGACCGACCGGATGTCCTCGACGACGCCCTCGCCACGCTCCACACCGTCACCCCGAGCGGCCTGACCTGGCCCACCACCGACCGGCCCCCGGTGGCCCTGCCGACGTATCCCTTCACCCGCGCGCCCTACTGGCTCGACCCGGAGCCGCACACGGACGCGTCACAGATCGGCCTGGGCCCCGCCGACCACCCGCTACTCGCCGCAGCCAGCGAACTCCCCGACGGCACACACCTCTTCACCACCACCCTCACCACCGGCACACACCCCTGGCTCGCCGACCACACCATCGCCGGCACCACGCTGCTCCCCGGCACAGCACTACTCGAACTCGCCCTCCACGCAGGCGACCTCCTCACCCACCCCCACCTCGCCGAACTCACCCTCCAGTCCCCGATCACCCTCCCCGCCCAGCTACAACTCACCGTCGAAACACCGACCGACGACCAGCGCCACTTCACGATCCACACCCGCACTCCAGACGCCACCGACAGCAGCCGCGCATGGATCCTGCGCGCCACCGGCACCCTCACCACCGCCCAGCCCTCACCGCCGGATCCCGCTCCCACCGTCGAGCCTGGTGAGCCGGCCGACCTGACCGGCTTCTACGACGTCCTCTCAGACCACGGCTACACCTACGGCCCCGCCTTCCGCGGCCTCGACACCCACTGGCCCACGACCGGCTGGGCCAGGGCCAAGCTCCCCACCACCCACGGCCGACCCACCGGCTACGGCATCCACCCGGCCCTCCTCGACGCCGCACTGCACCCACTCGTCGCGCCCACCGGACCCGACACCCCCCTGCGCCTGCCCTTCACCTTCAACGGCGTGACAGCTCACCCGACCGGCATGTCCGAGCCCCTCACCTCGCTCCGTGTCCGTACCACCCCGCACTCTGCCGGGGCCGACACGTACACGGTGGACGCGTTCACCGAGGGCGGCACGCCCGTCATCACGATCGCCGGCCTCACCCTCGCCACAGCGGATCCGCGTGCACTCAAGGCGTCCGTGCCGGTGCCCGGACTGGCGTGGATGCCCGTCGAGCTGCCGGAGGTCTCACCGAATCCGGACGAGGCCGGGGGCGAGCTGCCGTCGGACTGGGTGCAGATCGGCGGCACCGACCCGCTGCCGGGCATCACCACCCACCACCCCGATCTCGACGCCCTCCTCGCCGCGCTCGCCGACGGGGCCCCCGCTCCCACCACCGTCCTCTACCAGGCCCCCTCCGGAGACGCCGGGGAGGGTGGGCCCGAGGACGGGGCCGGGGAGGAGGACGAGGGCGGGGACCTCGTCGCCGCCGTCCATCACGTGACCGCCGCCGTCCTCTCCACGCTCCAGACCTGGCTGACGGTCCCCGCCCTCGCCGACACCCGCCTCACGGTCCTCACCACCGCCGCCACCGGACCCCACCACCAGGACGGCCACCTTCCCCACAGCGCCCTCACCGGCCTCCTGCGCACCGCGCACACCGAGAACCCCGACGTCGTCACCCACGCCGACCTGCCCCGCACCCCCCTCACCCCCGACGCCGTCCACAACCTCAGGCGCGCCGTCGCCGCCCGGGTCCCCCAGTTCACCCTGTACGGCGACGCGGTCCTCGCCCCCCGCCTCACCCCCGGCACGGCCCGGGGCAGCGCCTCCGCCGCCGACTTCGCCCAGGGCACGGTGCTCGTCACCGGTGGTACGGGAGCACTCGGCGCCGTAACGGCCCGCTATCTGGCCACCCGCCCCGACGTCGGGCGTCTGGTGCTGGTCTCGCGACGGGGTGCGGACGCCCCCGGCAGTCGCGAGCTGATCGAGGAGCTCACCGCCGCGGGAACTCCCGCGAGCGTGGTCGCGTGCGACGTCAGCGATTTCAGCGCCGTCCGCGCTCTGATCGCCGAGGTCACGGCCGCCGGCCCCCTCACGGGAGTCGTCCACTCCGCGGGTACGGTGTCCGACGCCACCCTCCCCGGCCTCCGCCAGGAGCAGCTGACCTCCGTCCTGGCCGCCAAGGTCGACGCGGTCTGGAACCTGCACCGGGCGACCGTGGACCAGCCGTTGGCCGCCTTCGTCGTCTACTCGTCGGTCGCCGGCCTGCTGGGCTCCTCCGGCCAGGCGAACTACGCTGCGGCGAACACCTTCCTGGACGCGCTCGCCGAGCACCGGCACGCACAGGGGCACCCGGCCACCTCACTCGCCTGGGGCCTGTGGGCCGAGGGCATGGGAGCCACCCTCGACAGCGGCGAGACCGCCCGCTGGGCCGCCGCCGGCATGACCCCCCTCAGCGACGCCGAGGGCACCGCCCTCCTGGACGCCGCCCTCGGCCTCGACGCCCCGGTCCTCGCGCCCGTCCGCTGGGACCGCGCCACCCTCACCGCACTCGCCCAGAAGGACGAACTCCCGGCCGTTCTCTCGCACATGGCCCCCGCCCCCCGCCGCGTTTCCGTACCGACGTCCGCGGCGACGTGGCAGGAAGGGATGACGCGGCTGTCGGAGGTGGAAAGGGTGGCCGCCGTCCGTGAGCTCGTCACCCGGGTGTGCGCCGCGGTGCTGCACACCGAACCCGGCCGACTCACCGGAGACCAGGCCTTCAAGCAGCTCGGCTTCGACTCCCTCACCGCCGTCGAGCTCCGCAACCGCCTCAACCGCGAGACCGGACTCCGCCTCGCCACCACCCTGGTCTTCGACCACCCCACGCCCGACGCCCTGGCGGCGCACATCACGGGGCTCGTCACCCCCGCAGAAGTGACGCCGAGCACCACGGCACCCGTCGTCACGGGCGGCGATGCGGATGACGATCCGATCGTGGTGGTGTCGATGGCCTGCCGCTACCCCGGCGGGGTCACCTCACCCGAGGAACTCTGGCAACTGGTCACCGACGGCACCGA
>NZ_JBIDBK010000026.1:0-4749 GCF_043202995.1 Streptomyces sp. NPDC048018 | reverse complement strand
ACCACAGCACCCAGACCACCCGTACCCCCCGTCACCAACACCGTCCCCCCACCCCACCGCGACACCACACCCCCACCATCAGAAGCCGCCGCGGGGAGGGGTGCGGAGACGGGTACGGCGAGCCGGACGATCCTCGCCTGGTGCCAACGCCCGTCGCGAACAGCCCACTCGGGTTCGCCCGACGCGGCCACACGGCGCCAGGCGCCGGCAGCGACCGTACCGGGGTCGTCGGCGTCCACCAGGACGAAGCGGCCCGGGTGCTCGGACTGCGCGGCCCGTACGAGTCCCCAGACCGGCGCGGCCGCCACGTCGGCCGGGTCGCCGCCGTCCGGACCGGCCGCGCCCCGGGTGACCAGGATCAGCGTGGAACCCGCGCGCGCCGGGTCGGCGAGCCAGTCGCGCACCGTGCCGAGCACCGTGACGGCGAGGTCCAGTGCGGCGGCCGGGACGGGACCGTCGCCCGGGACGCAGTCGACGACCACCACGGAGCCCTGCACGCCGCCGAGTTCGGCCGGTGAGACCACAGGCACCGGATCGGCGCCCGCGAAGGACGCGACGGTGGCGGGCGTCCACGTCACCTCGAACAGCGTGTCCGAGACCCCGGCGACCGCCTCCGGGGCCTCCCGCAGCACGAGGGACTCGATCGTCCCCACCGGCTGCCCGGCCGCGTCCGCGAACTCCACGTGTACGGCCTCCGCCCCACGGGCCGAGAGTCGGACCCGGAGATCGCGCGCACCGGTACGGAACAGGCGCACGCCCTGCCAGGCGAACGGCAGCACCGGACGCGAGCCGGGCGCCCGGTCACCGTGCACACCGAAGCGGAGGCCGTGCAGGGCCGCGTCCAGGAGGGCCGGGTGGACGGGATGCCGCTCTGCGGTCACGTCCTCCGGGAGCACGATCTCCGCGTACACGTCGTCGCCGTGCCGCCAGGCGGCGCGCAGCCCCTGGAACGCGGGCCCGTACGCGTAACCCTGGTCGAGGAGTTCGACGTAGAGGTCGTCGGTGTCGAGGGACGTCGCGTCCGTGGGGGGCCAGGCCTCGGGTACGGCGACGGCCGGGGCGGGTCCGGGTGCGCCGGCGAGGGTGCCGGTGGCGTGGGCGGTCCACGGGGTCTCGGGGGCGTCGGCGGGGCGGGAGTGGACGGTGAGTTCCGCCTGGTCGTTAGCGGCGGTCACCTGGACCTGCACGTCCACGGCCCCCTGCGCGGGCAGCGTGAGGGGCTGCCCGATGACCAGCTCACCGACCTCGCCGTACCCGGTGACGTCGGCGGCGTACAACGCCATGTCCAGCAGCGCCGTACCCGGCACGAGAACCACCCCGGCCACCGCGTGATCCGCCAGCCAGGGATGACTCCGCACACCGATCCGGCCCGTCAGCACCGTCGAACCACCGTCCGCCGTGGTGACGGACGCGGCCAGCAGACCGTGCCCGGTCTCCCGCAACCCCGCCGCACCCACACCGACCGACACCTGCGCCGGCCCGGACAGCCAGTAGCTACGACGCTGGAAGGGATAGGTCGGCAGGTCGAGGTGCCGGGTGGGGGCGGGCAGGTGCCAGTCCACGGCCACACCCGACGCGTACAGGGCGGCGGCCGCCGTGAGCAGGGTGCCCTGAGCGGAAGCGCCGTCCCTGGGGCGGCGCATCAGCGGGACGAACACCGACTCGTCCGTGTCGTCGAGACTCTGGCGCGCCATCGCCGTGAGTACGGCATCGGGCCCGACCTCCACGAAACGCGTCACGCCCAGTCCGCGGGCCGTGGCCAGCCCGTCGGCGAACCGGACCGCCTCCCGCACATGCCGCACCCAGTAACCCGGGTCGGTCAGCTCAACCGACACGACCTGACCGGTGACGTTGGAGACCACAGGAAGGCTCGGCTCGGCGTACGCGACCATGGCGGCGACCTGGGCGAACTCCTCCAACATCGGCTCCATCAGACGCGAATGGAAAGCGTGCGAGACCGACAACCGGGTCGCCCGCACACCCGCCGCCTCAGCCCGGCCGGCCACCTGCTCCAGGTCCACGACCGGTCCCGACACCACCACCGCAGCGGGCCCGTTGACAGCCGCAATGTCGATAGAGAGACCGTCGGTCAGCTTCTCGACCTGCTCGACGCCCGCGGCCAGCGCGAGCATGCCGCCGCCCTCCGGCAACGCCTGCATCAACGAACCCCGCGCCACCACCAACCGCGCCGCATCCTCAAGACCGAACACCCCCGCCGCATACGCAGCAGAGATCTCCCCGATCGAATGCCCCACCAGCACATCCGGAGTCACACCCCAGTGCCGCAGAACCCCCACCAAACCGGCCTGCACAGCGAACAGACTCGCCTGCGTGAACACCGTCGCATCCACCGCAGCGCGGTCCTCACCCCAGATCACCTCACGAATCGGCCGTACGAGATGCCGGTCCAGCGCCTCACACGCCTCAGCGAAAGCAGCCGCGAACACCGGCTCGGAGTCACAGAGTTCACGCCCCATCCCCAGCCACTGCGACCCCTGCCCCGTGAACAACCACCCCGTCCGACCGGCCGACACCCGCCCCGTCACCGCACCGGTCCCGTCGGACACGAACGAGGCGAGGCCCTGCAGTGCCTCCTCCCGCGTGGAGGCGATCACCACCGCGCGATCTTCCAAAGCGGCGCGTCCGTTCGCCAACGCCGCGGCCAATTCGGCCACTTCGATGTCTTCACGTGCGGACCACCAGGACGCCAGTCGGGTGGCCGTGGCCGTCAACGCCTCGGGCGCACGCGCCGACAGGGGGATCGCGACCGGACCCTCGACGCGCGGCGCTGGAGCCTCTGCTCCGGTCGGCACGGGGGCCTGCTCGACGATCACATGGGCGTTGGTGCCGCTGATGCCGAACGACGACACCGCCGCTCGTCGCGGGCGGTTCAGCTCCGGCCAGGCTCGCGCCTCCGTGAGGAGCCGAACGGCTCCGTCCGTCCAGTCGACCTGCGAGGACGGTGCGTCCACGTGCAGCGTCCGCGGCATGATCCCGTGGCGGATCGCCTCCACGAGCTTGATGACGCCGCCGACACCGGCGGCTGCCTGGGCGTGGCCGAGGTTCGACTTCAAGGAGCCCAAATACAGGGGCTCTTGGTCCGCTCGCCCCTGTCCGTAGGTGGCCAGCAGCGCCTGGGCCTCGATCGGGTCCCCGAGGCGCGTCCCGGTGCCGTGGCCCTCGACCAGGTCGACGTCGGAGCCGGCGAGCCGGGCGTTCGCGAGGGCGGCCCGTATCACCCGCTGCTGCGACGGGCCGTTCGGCGCCGTCAGGCCGTTCGAGGCCCCGTCCTGGTTGACCGCCGACCCTCGCACGACGGCCAGGACCGGGTGCCCGAGTCTGCGGGCGTCCGACAGGCGCTCCAGCAACAGCAGTCCGACGCCCTCCGACCAACCCGTGCCGTCCGCCGACTCGGCGAAGGACCGGCAGCGGCCGTCCACCGACAGCCCGCGCTGCCGGCTGAACTCCACGAACATGGCCGGGGTGGCCATCACCGTCACGCCGCCCGCGAGGGCCATCGAGCACTCCCCCGTGCGCAGCGCCTGCACGGCCAGGTGCAGGGCCACGAGCGACGACGAGCACGCCGTGTCCACCGTCACCGCGGGGCCTTCGAAACCGAAGGAGTACGACACCCGGCCGGAGACCACGCTGCCGCCGCTGCTGAGGTCGCCGTAGTCGTGGTACATGACGCCGGCGAAGACGCCCGTGCGGCTGCCCTTGAGGGAGGCGGGTCGGATGCCGGCCCGCTCGAAGGTCTCCCAGGCGGCCTCCAGGAAGATCCGCTGCTGCGGGTCCATGATCAGCGCTTCGTTGGGACTGATGCCGAAGAAGACCGGGTCGAACCGGTCCGCGTCGTGGAGGAAGGCACCGCGGTCGGTGTAGCTCTTCCCCTCGGCGCCCGGCTCGGGGTCGAACAGGTCGTCCAGGTCCCAGCCGCGGTTGGTGGGGAAGGGGCCGACGGCGTCGGCGCCGTCGGCGACCAGGCGCCACAGGTCCTCCGGGGACGCGACGCCGCCGGGGTAGCGGCAGGCCATCGACACGATGACGATCGGGTCGTCCTGATCCGCGGTCGTGCGGACGACGGCGGCGGTGGCCTCCTCTCCGGTCGGGCCGGAGAGCAGCTCGTCCAGCAGGGCGGCGACGGCGGACGCGTTCGGGTGGTCGAAGACGAGCGTGGCGGGCAGCCGCAGGTCGGTCGCGGCGGTCAGCAGGTTGCGCAGCTCCACGGCGGCAAGCGAGTCGAAGCCCAGCTCCGAGAAGGGGCGGTCGGGCTCGACGTCGTCGGCACCCGTGTGCCCGAGGAGGGCGGCGACATGGCCTCGCACGAGGTCCAGCAGGCGCCGGGCCCTGGTCTCCGGGTCGAGCCCGGCCAGGGCGGCGGCGAGTCCGGAGGAGGCGGGGACGGCGGCGCGGGAGGCCTTGCGACGGCCGGCGGGTACGAGGCCGCGCAGCAGTGCGGGGAGCTCGTCGGTACGGGCGCGGAGCGCGGCCCGGTCGACGGGAGTGGCCACGACATGGGGCCGCGTGCAGCGGAGGGCGGCGTCGAACAGCGCGAGGCCGGTCTCCGGGTCGAGCGGCGGCAGCCCGAGGCGCCGGAGCCGCTGGACGTCCGACGCGCCGAGCGTGCCGCCCATGCCCTCGTTCAGCCAGAGGCCGTAGGCGAGGGAGGTGGCGGGCAGTCCCTGCGCGTGTCGGTGCACGGCCAGGGCGTCCAGGAACACGTTCGCCGCCGCATAAGCCGACTGCCCA
>NZ_JBIDBK010000025.1:0-11993 GCF_043202995.1 Streptomyces sp. NPDC048018 | reverse complement strand
CTCTCACGACCCGATCGCCACACGCCCGATCACCTCATCCAAGCGGCCTCGTCGCCCGAGTAAGCAAACAGCCCTGCCGGGACAAAACGCTCTTTGAGGGAGCGTCAATATCGACCCTCGGACGACACGGCGTACGCCGTCTCACATCAGCCGGTCCCTCGCAATCGAACATCGAGGTGACGCTCCGCGACGGCTCCCCAAGATCTGTGCCAGAACCTCGTTTTCACCTACGCAGCCAGCAGCCCGGAGGCCACCGAGACGGTCAACGGCGATGGCGATGAACCGCCATCCTGTGCCGCCCTCGTCCGCTGACGTTGCCGTCAATTACTGCCGTCAAACACCAGCGAAGCCCCGCCAGACTACGCCCGGCGGGGCTTCGATTCGCTAGCGGGAACATCAAAGTTGCTTTGACGAACCCCGCGTTGCCACCTCAGCGCGAAATTGACGCCTGAAGCAGGTTGCACGCGGAGGACCAAGACGGCAAGGCGCCTTGAACCTCTTTCAGGTCCCCACTCAAATAGTCGGGCGGCACATCGCCGATTCCTTCCACTTCGAGGACGTAAAACTCCGCCACATCGCCCGCCACTGCAAGGTGAGCCTCCGGGAAGAATTCGAGTCTTGCACGATGAAAAGTGCCCAACCGGTCAGCAGCACTGGATACTACCGTCAGCGCCGCGAGGGGAAACTGCTGTGTCGGTGACTTCCAGTCGAACGAGCGCAGACCCCGGACCACAAGCAGCGCAGAATTTCCCACTTCAAACTGCAAGGAGGTGCGCAGTTCGAAGAGAAGTGCCGCCGTGGAGGTCAAGTGGCACACCCGAGAGTCGAGCAACTGCGCCTCTTGCAGCGCGTCCGCTTCTTGCAGGGGATCCACTTCGACCGAGCCGAGAACTTCCGGATATGGCCTGGCATGGACGAGATCATTTATCGAGATCATGGAATCCGGATGTGATTGTAGGGGTCAGCCCTGCTGACCGTCTGCCCAGTTAGGGGGTTGACTGACTGACCTGCTTTATTCATGTACACCACATAACCGTTCAGGTACTGATACTTGCCGGTGGTCACAGGGTCCATTACTCGAACTTGCACCACCCGAGGATCGAGGCCCTTAGTTCCGGCCGGAATGTCGTAAGCCCAGCCCTTACCCGTGTCAACCGGTGTGCCTGCAGCCCCCTTAGGCAGTGGCAATACCTCTCCAGCAGGCCCAGTCACCGACCCGATGGGGCAGTTGCTGTTGTGAACCAGGACCGGAGTGGCCCCCGCCAGCACATAGTACGTGTGGAGGTCAGCGATGGTGAGGTTGTATGTGTCCTGCGCTGCTGTGTAGGTGCGAGTTCTCTGGACAGTAGCGCTCGTTCCGCGCTCGGTGAGCAGGGTCATGCCGGGCGCGAGGTCACCGGCATCAAGCCACTTCTGCTCGGACTCGGACCAGAAGGGGTGGTGTTCGGTTGCGGTGATCGTCCGGGAGCCGTCGCCGGTAGTGATGGTGAGGTCGACGAAAGTCTTGTCGGCCTGGGTGAAAATGGTGGCGGTTACTTGCTTCGGCTTGGTTTCTCCGGTTTCAGGGTTGGTGGCGATCACCATGTCCCCGGCTTCGACATTCTCGATCGGCTTGGTTGAGCCATCCGCCAGCAGGATCTGCGTGCCGGGTGCAAAGCTGTTTCGGCCGCAGAGCGCTCCGGGCCTGCCCTTGGCTCCTGCTCCTACACGTGAGGCCAGACCGGAGGCGAGTGCTTCGCCGAATGCCTGCGATGTGGGTTTGTCGTAGATTTCGGAGTCGATGTGCTTACCTGCGAGACCTGCCTCAAGCGGGTCCTTGTAGCAGGTGATGACGTCGCAGAGGTGGCTGCGGAAGTACTCGATTTCCTCATCCGATGCGCCCGCTGCCCACATCTTGAAGGAAACCTGATCGGTGACGTTTCCGTGCGGATCGTATTTCGCGATCATTCGATGAACTTCGGCGGCGCCCACAGTGTCGGGGTTCCGAAGCCACTTCGAATTGGACGGGGGCCTTGAATCCATTACGACGGCGGCTGCATACGCCTGCCGTGTTGCGTCTGCCTGGGTACCGTCCCAGGTTCCCCAGTCGGCGTCCTGGTAGAAGGTTTCGCCCTTGCCGCCGGAGCCGTCGTCGAGTTTGAGGCCGGTGGGGTCGGAGTTGGTGATGGGGTTGCCGTTGGCGTAGGTGTACCCGTTCATCTGGAGCGGGTCGGTGATGTCGATGATGGGGTCGGCGGAGATGAAGCGGCCGGTGGTGGCGTCGTATTCGCGGGCGCCGATGTGGGTGAGGCCGGTAGTGGGGTCGTCGACGCCGGTGCCGAGGAAGGTGTGGCGGTCGGGCCAGTTGGTGGGTTTGGTGCCGCGGGGGTTGCCGTAGGGGTCGAAGAAGCGGCGGGTGACGGCCTGGCTGGCGGTCTGGTCGATTGCGGTGGTGGAGGTGTTGTGCTGGTCGGTTCGCAGGACGGTGAGTTTGTGGCCGGTGGTCTTGCCTGCGGTGGTGCGCAGGGTGGTGGGTGCGCCGGGGTGGCTGTAGGCGCGGCGGGCGTCGACGGCTTGGCCGGCGGTGTTGGCGGTGATCTCGGTTTCGCCGAGGTAGAGGGTGCGGGTGGTGCCGTTGTCTTCGACGAGGCGGTTGCCGGATGCGTCGTAGAGGTAGGTGACCTCGGGGGTGCCGTCGTTGTTGGTGTTGGCTGAGGTCAGCTTGTTGCGGCGGTCCCAGGCGAAGCTGGTGGTGTCGCCGCCGGCGGTGAGGCGGCTGGTGGTGTTGCCGGTGGTGTCGTGCTGGTAGCTCTGGCGCAGGGCGAACGTCGACCCGGCGATGTCCTGTCGGGAGGCGATGCTGGCGAGGGTGTGGGGCTGGCTGGTGGCGGGCGGCTGGGTCTGGTTGCCCTGGACGGTCTTGCCGTAGGTGTACTGGTATTCCTCGTTGGTGTTGACACCAGTGGGGTCGTGGACGGTGAGTTTGGTTCGGTTGCCGATGGCGTCGAACTGGTAGGACTGCCAGTAGCCGTTGCTGTCGTCACCTGCGGTTACCTGGCTCTGGGTGGGGCCGTGCACGCCGCCGTCGCCGGCGACGGCGGTGGTGGGGCAGCCCTGGGTGCCGGTCCAGGCGTGGATCAGCTGCCCCATCGGGTCGTAGGTGAAGCATTGCCGGTCGGTCTTGGTGGTCGTCTGGGTGCCGTTGTTTTCCGACTGACTTCCGGTGATGGAAGTGATGTTGCCGACCGTGTCGTACTGGTAGTTGAGTGCGGAGCTCCAGATCGGGGACGTGGTCTCCCGCTGCGCGACGGTCTGCTTCAGCCAGCCGGTGAACTCGTCGTAGGCGGTGGTGGTCCAGATGCGGCGTGATGCGTCGCCGGTGGTGGTGCGCAGGACCTCGCCGTGGGGGCTGTAGATGGTGCCGGAGGTGTACCAGGCGAGCCCGGAGGTGGTGATGGGGGCGCCTTCTCCGCTGTAGCGGGTGATCACCTTTTCCGTGGCAAGTCCACCGGGGGTTGCCGGGAGGGTCACCGACTGGGGCTTGCCGGTGGCCGTGTAGGTGGTGGAGTAGATGTAGGTACCGGCGAGTCCCTTGGTGATTCCGGCGAGGCTTGTGGTGCCGGTGATCTCGGGGATGGTGATCTTCGTGCCGGTGGGGCGGGCTTCGGTGTCGTAGCCGGTGACCTCACTGGTGAAGGCCGCACCGTCGTAGTAGCGGGTGGAGGCGACGGGATAGCCCTTGCCGCCGGAGAGGGTGTCGTAGGTCCATTTCGCGACCAGCGGGCCGGTGTCGGAGTCGTCGTGCAACTCTGTCTTGCGGCCCAGCGCGTCGTACAGGGTGTGCTGGGTGCGCAGCAGGCTGTCCCTGGACCAGGTCTGCTGGTCGAGATCGTTGTAGCCGAAGGACGCCGTGCCGATGTCAGGATCCTTGGATTCCTTCAGTCGCCCACGGACGTCGTAGGTGTAGGTCCAGGTGTTGTTCTGGGGGTCGGTGACCTGGGCCACCTTGCCCTTGGGGTCATAGCTGTACCGAGTCTCGAGGCTGGCGGGCGCCGGTCCGGTGAGGTCGGTGGTCGTGTAGTGCTGGATGCGTTCGGTCCGGCCGAGCGCGTCGGTCCAGGTCTTGAGGGATCGGCTTCCCTGGAGGGGCGTCGTGCCACCGGGGGACATGCCGGTGCGGGCGAGCGTCCAGTCTCCTGCGTATTGAGCGGTCGAGGAGTACTTCGCTGTGCCCTTGGAGAGGGTGGTGGTACGCACGGCCCGTCCGAGGCCGTCGTAGGCGGTCTTCGTGGAGTTCGGGACCTCGTAGTCCGACAACGGTGCGTAGGTTTCCGCCTTCGGCTCGTCCTTGGCGAAGTAGGCGTTCTTCGTTTCGCTGACGGTGCCGCTTGCGTTGTACAGGGTGTCGGTGATGATCCGGCCGCCGCTGAGGGCTTCGGTCTGGGTCTGGCGCGGGCGCAGCAGGCCGTCGTAGATGGTGACGGAGTCCTCGTAGGTGCCGTTGTCGCGCAGGGTCCTGGCGGTGACCGCGGGTACCTTGTCGGCGTCTATCTGGTACTCGTAGTGCGTCGACGCCTTGTCCGTGGCCTGGTTACGTGAGGGGGACCACACGTCGATAAGTCGCCCCAGAGGGTCGTAGCGACCAGTGGTCTTGCGCCCGTTGGCATCGACGACCGACAGCGGCGTGCCTCGACCCGGGTCGTAGGCCGTGGTCGTCGTGTGGCCCAGAGCGTTAGTCGTGGTGATCGCGAAAGGCACGCCCGTGGCGGGGCTGTACGAGGTAGTGCTGGGGTTGCTCTTGGCGTCGAGGACCTTGGTCACGCGGCCCAGGGCGTCGTAGTCGGTGCGGGCTGAGGTGATCCAGCCGGTGCCGTCGCCGTTGATGCTGTCGACCTGTCGCGCCAGGCCCTTGCTCGGGGCAGTTCCAAAGGCTGCCAGGGCGTCGTAGGAGGTTCGGGTGTCCGAGATGATCTGGGTGCCGGTGGCCGCCGCTGCTTGGGCGCAGGTGCCGACGGTGGTCCGGATGCGCTGGGGCAGTCCGATCAGGTTGATGTTCGTGTTGTGGACGTAGGACGTGGTGGTGCAGGACTCGTCGCCCGTGACCGCGGTGCCTTGCTCATTGGGGGCGAGCGTGTAGGTGTGGGTGGTCAGCGGCAGGTCGTAGCCGTCCCGGGTAAGCGTCTCGGTCCGCTTGGTGCGGACCTTGCCGCCGCTGATCGACTCGATGGCGTCGGTACGCAGGGTTCCGGTGCGGTAGGCCTCGAGTGGGGGGAGGCCCTCTCGGGTGCGCGTCGCGGTGGTGGTGGCGAACGGCCAGGTGAGTTGCCGGGTAGCGATGCTGCCGCCGGCCTTGGTGTAAGTGATGGTCTCGTAGGCCTGCCCCTGGTAGGCGGGCAGGTCCTCGCCCATCGTCTCGGTGCCGGTCGAGTCCTTGACCGTGATGGCGGCGCGGCCGGCGTCCTTGGACATGCCACGGAAGAAGCGGCTTGTGGTCTGGGACTGCTCGGTTGCGGTGTTCGGGTCGGCGGCCGAGGTGATGCCCTTGCGTACGGTCACCTGGTCGTAGCCGCGCCACTGGTCGTAGGTGCGCAGTTCGGGCTTGGTGAACTCGTCGGTGTTCTTGGCCCAGGCTGCACCCTTTGCGGTGTCGTAGAGGTAGGTGGTGACGACGTCTGGCTGCCGGGTGGCGCGGTCTTTCTCCAGAACCTGTTCGACGACGTACTTGTTGAACCACTCGACCTTCGGGTTCTCCACGTCCGGGTCGACGGACCACTTGCTGGGGAAGCATCGCGTCGTATTGGACTCAGGTGCCGGGTGCGTTCCGCCGACGGGGCAGGGGGCGGAGTAGTCGACGTAGATTTCTCCGCCGGTCTCGGTGCGGATGGTTTCCACCCGCAGGCGGTCGAAGTCGGGGGTGGCGTCGGTTGTGCTGGTTGCGACGCGGTTGGGCATGTCGACGACGTTGGCGATGAAGGAAACGGAAGGCATCGCGGTGCTGACCTGCTTGCCTGCCGCGTCCTTGTCCGTGCCGTATCCGGTGCGGGTGATCGATTCCAGCCAGAGCGGCGGATGGGTGTCCGTGCGCTGGCGGGGGAAGGACTGCTTCAGGTTCCAGGCGTCGACGAGGGACAGAGTGGTCGAGCCCGGTGTGCGCTGTCCGTAGGTGTTGACCGCGGCAAGCCTCATGCGGGTCCAGAACGTGGGCGCCGACACGAAGCACTTCTTTGCATCTACCTTGCAGTGCAGGGTGGAGGGGGTGTCCCACCAGGACTGCTTGTCCGCGTAGTTCTCGGACTCGAACTCCGTGTCCGAGCAGGTGACGGAGCCTTCCTTGATGCAGCGCTGGTCGACCTTGAACTCGACCCGGCCCGCCGGAGGACCGCTGAGGTTGTCCGAGTGGAGGCCGTAGAGGATCTGCGTCGGATAGCCGCCTCGGACGTAGGAGACGGGAGCTTCATACGCCTCGTTCTTCGCGTACTCGTTGGCTTCCTGCTTCCAGTCGATGATCATGGCGTTGCCGTGGACGTCCTCGACGTAGTCGAGGTTCCAGCGCCAGGCCTGGGTGCAGGAGGAGGCGGGGTAGGTGGCCTGGTGGCAGGGCTCGCCGCTGTGGTTGCCGAACACCGGGGCGGTGAAAGCGGAATTGGTGACGGGCCGGGTGCCGGTGCCGTCGACGTCGTTGCGCCCGAAGTAGTAGCGGGTGCCGTCGCGGGTGGTGACCTTCCAGAACTCGCCGTCGTACTTCGTGTCCTGCTTGACCCGGTCGTTGCCCTGCTTGTCGAGGTACTCGACCTCAGCGCCGTCGTCGTTCGCGGGGACCCACTTGTTGTCCTCGAGGACCAGTTCGGTGGTGGAGCCACCGAGGGACAGGACGAGGTTGTCACTGGCCCAGCACAGGTCGGACTTCTTCTTGTCCGCGTCACCTGCGTTGTTGGCGCCGTCCTTGGTGTCGTCGGAGCAGGAACGGTAGCGGCGCTCGATGAATCCGGGGTGGTAGTCCCAGCCGTCACCGATCCAGGAAGCCTGGCTGTTGGCAACGGACGTCTTCCCGTCGACGGACTGCGAGGAGTAGGAGAAGGCGACCTTGGGCGCGGGTCCGGCCGGCGGGGCCGGAACGGCGAGAGGGTAGGTCCAGGAGAAGCCGCCCGAGCTGCCCCCGGCTGACCAGGAGCCGGAGGGCGACAGCGAGGTCGCCTTGAAGGTGCCCCCGGCACCCGCGGCGGAGTCCGTCGCCGCCAGGACGACAGGCCCGCCGCCCGCTTGCGCCGACAGGCCCTGCGTCTGTGCCGTTGCCGGGTCGATGGTCGCGCGGACGGTCTCCCCGGCAGGATCGTTGACCGTCGGAACAGCGGTCGCCTTGCTGCACTCCGGGGCGTCCGGAGTGGTCAGGAAGCATTCGGGCAGCTGGACAAACTTCAGACGCGACGACCACTCGGTGCCATACAGATCCTCGAACTTGCTGTAGTCCAGCTCCACGTCCACAGGGGTTGCGCCTGTGGAGGGAGGCGTCACCTTGATCAGCGCACCGTCGACCTCAGCGGTCTCGGTCGTGCTCCGGTCCGCGACAGTGACGCTCCAGGTTCCCGTCGGAGCGGGTGGGGTTGGCTCCGAGGCCGTGGGACTCGCCTGCCCCAGCTTCACCGGCAGGTCACCGGCCTGAACAAGCTCGTCCCCTGCCTGATCGAGAGAAACCGGCTTCGTGCCGGGAGTTGCCGGAATCGTGTTGTCCGGCGTGTACTCGGCAGGCGGCTCGACAGGCTTGCCGGACCAGCTGCTCAGCTCATCGATTTTCGCCTCGTCCGGGGGAGCGAGCTCGCTCGGCTGAAGATCGACCAGGTCGATGCCATCGCGCGCGCTGCCCGGCGGAATCGCCCACGCCGAAGCCGGCAACAGCGTCGCCATGAGAAGGGCCGACACGGTCACACCCAGGCCGCGACGGAACCGAGGGCCCCCGCGTGGCTGGCGGGAGAACCGGTTCCGGCTTCCGCGCACGCCGAACGAACGTCCCGAAACGGGCGAGGACATGTGACCCCCACTTCCACCGCCGGCCCATTGCGAGGCCACGGGGGATTAGACAAATAGCCAGCAGATTGTGCAGGCAGTCGACACCAAAAATCCACAATTCTTTGTCACGTGTGCGTTCACTCACATGCGAGAACTGAATAAAAGAATGCAAACGCCAAGTATCGGTAAGTGGGCATGTAATTATGACGGGCTGACTGGAAAGGTTTGATGTGCCGTCAACCGCATTAAAGCTGGTCAAGGTGGCGCGAAAATTGAGCGAAGAGGAGGCGTTTCTTCCTATTTGGTCACATTGGCGCTACGAGAACCTGCTGCTCAGCCCACCCGGGCGCCCCCGACGTGCGCCACACCATTCGCGGTCTCCACTGGTCTTGCCCGACGCCCTTGAAGGTGACGGAACCGTGAAGATGGTTCATGCTCTGCTGGCACACATCTGCGTACGCAGGAATTCCGAGGGTCGCTCAGCATTCAGGCGCCCGAGGGGGGAAAGGGAGTCATGGACGCCACCGAGGCCTCGGGCAGCAACACACACGCATCGCCCGATAAAGCCCCCGAGTCCGACGTGAAGGCCCCACCCACCGCAAACGCCAGACCCTTCATGGGGAAGCGCACCCGAGCCGCCCTCGCAGCAACCCTCGCCGCCGCAGTCGCCCTCCCACTGGCCATACACCTCACCCGTGGCCCCGCGCCCGAACCGCAGCCACGCGCAGCCGACGACAAGACTGCCCACGCGCCCATCGACGCGGCCCAGGCCATCCGCGAGGCCAAGCGCACCCGCAGGGACGTCGTCGTCACCGCCCAACACACCGCCAACTCCACCACCTGGGCACAGCCCGACGGCCTTCTGCGCACCCGCACCTACAGCGACACCATTCGCGCGAAGGTCGGCGACGAGTGGAAGAAGATCGACACCACTCTGCGTCGAGTCGGCGGCGGCTACGCCCCCAAGGCCGTCAACGACCCGCTGCTGTTCAGCGGCGGGTCCACCGGGAAGCAGGCCAGCACCGGCAAGGCCTCCCGCTCCTACCACCGCGCCGCCCTGCAGCCGGCTGCCGCCACCAGCGACGACGCACAGGCTTGGAACGAACTGGTCCGCCTCAACGTCGACGGCCATGACCTCGTTGTCAGCTGGCCAGGACCTCTGCCTGCACCGGTCGTCAACGGCTCGCGCGCACTGTACGAAAACGTCCGCCCCGGCATCGACCTGCTCCTCACCGCCCGGGACAGCGGCTACTCCCACGTGCTCATCGTCCACAACCGCGAAGCGGCCAAGGACCCGCTCCTTTCCGACCTCGACTACCGCCTCACCTCGCCCTCGCTGACCTTCACCCTCAACGACGAGACGAATGTCGTCAGTGCCCGCGACAGTGAGGGTCAGGAACTCGCCGCGGCCCCGACCCCCTATCTGTGGGACTCCGCCGGCGCGGTGAAAACGACCGAAGGGGAGCCCGTCCCCACGGCCGATCCCGCTGTTGCGGACACCGCCCTTGCTCTGCCGGGACTTGCCGGCCCGCAGCCCGGAACCCATGACGCCGTCCTCGACGCCACACTCGCCACGGACGGCACGCTCGGGCTCGCGATGAACACCAAGGTCCTTGACGACCCGGACACGGTCTACCCTGTCTTCATCGATCCCTCGTTCAAGGGACACAAAAAGAACTGGACGCTGCTCTACCAGGCAGCCCCTACCTCCAGCTTCTACAACGGACAGAACTTCAACGACGGCACCAACGACGCCCGCGTCGGCTACGAAGCCACCACCGGCGGCCTGTCTCGTTCCGTGTTCAGCTTCGAAAACCCCAGCACCCTGTACGGCGTCACGATCAAGTCGGCCACCTTCCGCGCCCTGCAGACCTACTCATGGGGCTGCTCGGCACGCCAATACGACGTCTGGCTCACCGGGGGCATCACCAGCGCCAATACCTGGAACAACCAACCCAGCTGGAGCCGCGTCCTCGGCAGCCAGACCAACGGCTACGGCTACAACGCCAGCTCCTGCCCCGACCAGTGGGTTGCCGTCAACGTCAAATCCGCAGCACAGGACGCCGCCTACGGCAAGTGGGCCAGCCTCAACCTCGGCCTGCGTGCCTCCAACGAGGGCGACACCAACGCCTGGAAGAAGTTCATGGCCAACGGCGAGAGCTCGCCGTACATCGAAACCGTCTACAACCGCCCGCCGAACGAACCGGTCCTGTCCGGTATGAAGACCACGCCGGGCGGCGTCTGCGACTACACCTCGCCCTTCCCCTCTGTCGGCCTGTCCGACATCACCTTCAGCGCCAAGGGCAGCGACACCGACGGCAACCTCCGCTACGTCCACGTCAAGATCTGGCCGAGCGGAGACACCACGCACCCGGTGCGGGACGGCAACTACACCCCCACCAGCGACGGCACCGTCACCGTGCCCGTACCGTCCGCGAGCTTCACCGACGGCAAGACCTACACCTGGACCGCCTGGAGCATCGACACCGAAGGCGCCATCTCCGCCTGGGGCCCGGCTGGCACCACCGCCTACTGCCAGTTCACCGTCGACAAAACCGCACCCGCAAGCCCCACCGTCAGCTCCACCATCTACCCGCCCTCCGGAGACGACTTCAGCACCTGGAGCACGGTCCTCCACCGGACCCCGGGACTCTTCACGTTCTCCGTCAACAACAACCCGGACGTGGTGAAGTACGAGTACAGCTTCAACGCGCCCAACTACGCCCAGATCATCGACCTCACCGTCGCGCCCTACAAACCCGGCAGTGACGCGGAGAAAGAACTGACACCACCCTTGGCCGGCCCGAACACGCTCTACGTCCGAGCCCGGGACAAGGCCGGCAACGTCTCCGCCCCTCGCACTTACGCCTTCTTCGTGCGCCCCCTTCCCGGCAAGGACAAGCCCGGAGACGCCAGCGGCGACGGCACCCCCGACCTCTACGCCGTCGACGACAAGGGCAACCTCCAGCTCTACGCCGCCCAGGCAGGCGACATCGACTCCGGACTGCCCGCCTCCTACACCACCGAGAGCGGAACCCCCGAACCCGTAGAGGGCCACTGGACCGGCGCACTGCTCAGCCATCACTCCGACTGGTTCCCCGGAGACGGCATCACCGACATGCTCGCCCGCGTCGACGGCGACCTCTACGTCTACCCCGGCGACGGCTACGGCAGCTTCGACATCCATCAGCGCATCCCCGTACTCCTGCCTCCCGGCGCCCCCAGTCCCGCAACTCTCGACCAGATCGTCGCCATCGGCGACGCCACCGGCGACGGACAACTGGACGCCATGGCCACCACCACCAGCGGCGACCTGTGGGCCTTCACCGGCTACACCGGAGCATCGTTCGAACAGGCCACCCGCCTCATCAGCGGCTCCTGGGCCGACCGCGACATCTTCGTCGCCGGCGACATCAGCGGCGACGGCGTACTCGACCTCGTCTTCCGCAACAACACCGCCGGCGAGCTCCGCCTGCGCCAGGGCAAGGCCGCCTCATCGGGCGGAACCGACCTCATGTCCCTCTCCAGCGCCGCCGCCTCTGCGACACCCACTGACCCCGTCTACAGCCTCGCCGCTGGCTGGGGACCGGCCAGCATCACCTTGTTCATGGGCACTCCCGACGCCAGCGGCGACGGAATCCCGGACTTCTGGGCGATGTACAAGACCGGCAACGTCCGCTTCTATCGAGGCGGACGCACCTCACACGAAGCCTCTTACGGCAACGTGATCCAGACCGGCGACGACCTGTGGACCGACAAGGTCGCCTTCGGCTGACAGCCATCACACGACATCGACTCGACGAAGCAAGCTCAAACTGTGACGACCAGAGCCTTCCCTGCACCGGATCGACGGGACCTCGCCGCCTGGGTGTCGCCCACCGGCCGAAGTACAGTGCCACCGGCCGGCATGGGCCACTAGGGCCTGTTGCGAAAGTGGATCTTGCTCGTTGATGATCGCATGTCGTGGGACGTGGTGATCTAACGAACGGCCAGTGGGCCCGGCTTGAGCC
>NZ_JBIDBK010000024.1:0-12527 GCF_043202995.1 Streptomyces sp. NPDC048018 | reverse complement strand
CACCCAAAAGCACCCACTGAACAGCCCCGTAACACCAACCCATGCACCAGCCCGACCGACTCTCACCACCACCGACACCAACCCGAGAGATCGCAGCGAGGCGCTCGGCCGGTCGCGCGGCGGGCTGACCAGCAAGATCCACCTGGCCTGCGACGGCCAGGGCCGCCCCCTCGCGTTCACGATCACGGCCGGGAACGTGAACGACTGCACCCAGTTCGAAGCGGTCATGGACCGCATCAAGGTCGCCAGGCCCGGGCCGGGACGGCCCCGGACCCGGCCCGACCGCGTTGTCGCGGACAAGGGCTACTCGGCCCGCAAAATCCGCGCCTACCTGCGCAGACGCGGCATTGCCTGCACGATTCCCGAGCGGATCGACCAGATCAACGGACGCCTCCGCCGCCACGAGACCCTCTGCCGACTCGACAAGACCGCCTACCGCAGGCGCAACGTCGTCGAACGCTGCTTCAGCCGACTCAAGCAGAACCGGGCCCTGGCCACCCGCTACGACAAACGAGCCGCCCACTACCAGGCCATGGTCACCCTCGCCTGCCTACAACTCTGGCTCCCATGACTTTCCCGACACCCC
This sequence comes from Streptomyces sp. NPDC048018, assembly GCF_043202995.1. NCBI lineage: Bacteria > Bacillati > Actinomycetota > Actinomycetes > Kitasatosporales > Streptomycetaceae > Streptomyces > Streptomyces sp. NPDC048018. The sequence goes on along the minus strand of NZ_JBIDBK010000024.1, from coordinate 11,941 downwards.
CTAGGGCTGGGGACGCTCATCCCGGCGAGGCGGTCGCCTGTCTCTCTGGCGAGTTCATCCGCGTCGCTGGTGTGGCGGCCGAGCCCGCTACGCGAGCCCGCCTCTGTTCCAGGGACGCCACCGCCTGCGATCGACCGCCGGGGTCTCGCACCCTTCGGCCGGGGGCTCCTCCTGTTCTCCTGCCACGTGGGCCTAGCCGAGCACGGCAGCCTGCACGGCCGGCCAGTCCTGCGTGCACCACCAACGGAACAGGTCGACGGAGGAGATCACGGGGAAGGGGAGCGCGTCGACGAACCTGCGCGGGTACACCTCGGCAGGGCGCTCGGCGGGGTCGAGGCGGTGCTGGTGGTTGACGATCAAGGCAGCGCAGGTGACAGGCTGACCGGGTCGCAGGTGTGGCCATTTGTCCAGATGGCGTTGAAGCTGCGCGATCAGTTTCTCCCCGGGTGCCCCTGCGGCTGCCTTCACCTCGACCAGGCACGTGGCCCCGTTCAGCACGGCGAGCAGGTCTGCCGACAGGGTGTCTCCTAGCTCCTCGTCCAGGTCGGTGACGGCGAAGCCGGCGGCACGCAGTACGACGGCCACCGCGTCTTCCAGCTCGCTGCCGGTGCCGTAGAGCAGGCCGTTCCGTACGGGTTCGGCCTTCTCCCTCGCCTGCTTCAGGTCGCCTTTCAGGCGGGTCCTGTCCTCCAGGTAGCGACGCTCCAGCTCCTCAAGGGCACTGCGTGCCTGGGTCTCGGCGGGGGTTTCCAGGGCGGGGTCGAGATGGTGGTGTGAGCGGACGCGGCGCAGTGCGGCCGGTACGTGCTGGGGAAGTGCACGTTGGACGAGCCAGCCGACCACCTGGTTCCAGTCGACCCCGTCAGGGATTACGTACCAGATCTGTTGGCCGTCGCCGGACGTCCAGCGAGCGACGACGGGCCCACCCAGGCTGTCGACGAGGATCGGCATCAGCTCGCCTTCGGGCTCGCCAACCGTTGTTCCGCGCGAGCCCTCCATGGCGGTCGCCTGCACGGTCATCGCCCACCAAGGGGCACCGGAAGGGCGGTTGAGCAGTCTTAGTCCGAGGTCGCGGTCGGCCGCGTCCAGACCGGGAGCCAGGGAGACTTCTGCCCCCGCAAGCAGGCGCTCGCCAACGATCGCGCCGGTGAAGTGGCGAAGGTCCACGCGGCCACGGGGCTGGCCGAAGACCGACCACACGGGGTCCTCATCATCGTCCGCCGTGCCCATCGTCGCGATGATGAGCGCGGGCTCGCCACGCGAGGCCACCCCGGACAGGAACCTGTCGTACTCGTCGGCGCCGTTCCCGGAGAAGTGGCTCGGGTTGATGGCGGCGGCGCAGGTGCCCGTGTCTGTGCCGAGCCAGCGCGGTTCGGCCCCGTGCTCGGTCCAGGAGATTCCCGCGTATTTGGCCGAAGTCGCGAAGCGGTCGCGTACGTAATCGTTGGCCTGTGGACCGGGCTCCTCCATCGGGGCGGGGTCGTGGACAGCGATGTGTACGGGGACGAGTCCGTTCGGAGACAAGGTGCGCGCAGCCATGCTCGAACCGTAGCGGGCCGGTGTGACAATGCCGCCGGCAGAACACAGTCCTGCTCGCGCCGGGGGTACGAGACCGGTAGCCGTTGGCCGAATGGGGACCCGCCATCGCGTCCAGCGTCAAGGGAAGAGGCCTGGTCTCTGGCGGCCGCATTGTCGGAGCCCAACGATGTCCTGGAGGATCACTACGGGGGTGGGTATGGAGCTGACGGCGTTCTTCAGCAGCGGTGACGGATGGGCGCAGCCCTGGGTGCTCGACGTCGAACTGGTCGAATCCTTGCGGTTCGGTCCGCCAGCCGGGCATACCGACCTGGACGTGGCGATCGTGCTGACCCAGCTGCTACACCATGACTTCGTCTCCTACGGTACCGACGGCCAGGGCCGGCATCTGGACGACGAGAGCGTGCCCCTGGTCATCAAGGCGCACCGCGCCGTCCTGGAGCGCCTGGCTCTTGAGCCGCCTGCCTGGCCGTTTCGTACCTTTGACGGGCCGCGCGGGTTCGGCAGCTACTGGCGTGCCAACGATATGAGTGGCAGTTGGAAGGCGCGGCGGGACTGCATCGAGCAGATCCTCGGCCCTACGCGGGACGCGCTGGAGGACCTGCAGGAGCTGGAGTACGAGCGGCGGTTCACCAGGGGTCCGTCGGGCAGCTTCAAGAACCTGATCTTCGCCGCCGACGGGGTCAAGCCGGAGATCGTGCTGCGGGACGCGGTGAACAACGAGGTCGAGATCGTCCGTCACGCCGACACGTGCCTGGTGTTCACCGACCCGCTGCCAGCTCACGGGCTCACCTGGCGGCAGATGGTCGCCTGGTGGCAGAAGAACCACCAGGCGGGCGCCGATGAGAAGACGGCCGCCGAGGGGCTGTACCGGCGTCTGTACCGGTCGCTGGACTCGAAGCCCGAGCAGCTCCTCATGATCACCTACTGTGCCGGTACGCCGAGGAAGGAGGCTTCGACCTGCCCGCGCTGATCCCCCAGGTCTACCTCCACTACGACGCCTACACGCGCAAGAGCGGCAAGCAGTCCGGCGCACTGTACCGGCAGCGGATGGACTTCCTGCTCCTGGCGCCGGACCGCTCCCGCATCGTCATCGAGGTCGACGGAGTACAGCACTACGGCCGGCCCAACCCACCCGACGAACAAGGACGCATCACGCATACCGCGGTGCCGCGGCTGTACGCGGAGATGGTCGCCGAAGACCGTCGGCTGAGGCTCGCCGGATATGAGATCTACCGCTTCGGCGGCTGGGAACTCACCGCCCCGGGCGGCAGGCAGCTGTTGGAGTCCTTCTTCACCAGCCTCCTCGCACGGCACCAGAAGCCATGTGACGCGGCCTGCCGCAGCGAAGCTGCCCTTCGAGAGGACGTGTACGGTCGCCAAGATGAATCGAGATGCAGCCTCTGATCCGCGTCGGCTCGGCGTGCCCAGGGAAGTCGTGGACGAGGGCGCGCGTACGCTGCGCCATGCCGTCGAGTCACTCGACGCCTTCGTCGGGAGTCTCACCGAAGGCACCGCGGTCGAGGGGATGTCGCCCGCCGATGCGGTGTGGGTCAGTTCCTCGCATCACCGGCACCGCACAGCACGTTCCCGGTTGTGGGCGTGGGCGGGCTGGAGCACTCAGCTCACCCTGGGGAACATCGTCGATCACGTCCAGGCGATCGAGCGGACGCTGGTGGGCGAGCCCGTGGCCATATGGTCGCTCGTCTCGCTCTCCCGGGTCGTGCAGGAGGGCGCCATCCGCGTGTGCCACCTCTATGAGCCCGGTCTCAGCCCCGAGCAGCGTGCGGTGCGCATCGCCGCCGCGTGGCTCAACGGAGCCCGGCAGCATCAGGTCGCGGCCAAGGACGTCGGCGTGCAAGCGGTCCCGGAAGCGGAGAAGATCTGGCAGTTGGCCGAACGGACCGTCCAGCGCGCCGGAATGAGCATCGGCCTGGACAGACGGGGCCGTCCGGCCTCGGCCGTGCTGGGATCGGTGCAGGCGCCGTTCAAGGTGGACCTCACAGGCATCGCCGCGAAGCGGCCTACGCATCTTCCTGCCTGGTACCGCATATCCTCCGCAGCCTCGCACAGCACCGTGTGGATGGTCGCCCAGGCCTTCGCCTCCGACGAGGACGACCAGCCGGTCATGAGGGCCGACCCGGAGATCGTCACCGCGGCGGTGCTGGCTGTTCTGGGTGCGTTCGAGGACTTGGTGCAGACGCTGGGCGACTACTACGGCAAGGACCCGCACCAAGCGCTTCTGACCGTCCGCCGGCGCACCGTGGCGGTCCTCGACCGTCAGCGGAAGTGGCGGCAGCAAGCGCAGGACGATGTACGCCTCCTACTTGGCGAAAGCGGCACGTGATCCCCTCGTGTGCCGTGTCGTCTTCGCCGCCCCGCCGGTATCGGTCCTGGTCACGTCGGCCTGGCTCTGAGGGGATGGTCAGGGCCAGGCCGTTGGCGGGGAGGTCCTCAGGGGGAGACGAAGCGGCAGTGTTCCGGCTCCAGCTCAAGTTCGATCGCGGGTCCCCGGCCAGTCACCCGGCGCAGAATCGCCGTGGAAGGGTAGGGGGTGGTGTCCCAGCTGCCGAGGGCGCCTGGCCGGTGCAGGACAAGGACCCGGTCGCTGTGGTCGGCCATGCCGGCCGGCAGGTGCGCGGCGGTGATCGGGACGTCAGGATCGTCCGGGTCTTCGGTGACGACCTGCGAAGTGACCAGGACGGCCAAGTTGTATGCGCGGGGCAGGGAACGGAGTTCTGCCATGGTCGCGGCGGTGTCGCGCCCCTGGTCGGTGAAGTCGCTGAAGTGCCAGAGGGAGTCGACGACCCACAGCCTGAGCGGGAAGTCTCTGCGGGCTGCGGCCAGTAGGCCGGCTCGAAGGCTGTCGCGCGCACTGGCACCCACTCGCGCGCCGTGCCGGAGCAGAGGCGTGGCGTCGAGTTCGGGCACCGCGGTGGCCTTGAACGTCTCCCAGCCGCCGGGAGGGACCTGCGAACGTACGTCGAAGCCGTATCGGGCGGCGATGACCTTCTGAGCCAGGGCCTTGCTGGTGATCTCCCCGGAGGTGAACAGGGCGCCGATGTGCTGCTGTGCGTTGTGCAGGGCAAGGTTCAGCGCCAGGGTGGAGCGGCCGACTGTCGGCAGTGACACCAGTGCCGTCACCGTCCCCGGGGCAAGGGATGCAAGCGCGGCGGCGTCCGCGCCCCACGGCCACAGGCACCGCGGCGGCACGAGGGCCTGGGTCGTAGGCCGAGGGTTGGTCACGGGTGCTGTTCGGATGGCGCCCGCGGTTGTGGCTTCACGGGTCAGGAGGACGACGGCCGCTGCTCGTCCCTGGGCGTCGAGGGGGATGGGCAGGCGGCCGGCGGCTGCGGCTTGCCTGACGCGGCGCAGTGCTTCCTGGTAGCCGCATCCCACGGCGGCGTTCAGATCCCTGGCGATGCGCTGCTGGTGGGTGATGTTCCGGGTCATGACAGCTCCTGCGCGCTGGCTGTGCCGTCCCACCCCGGCGTGCCAGGTGCGCGGGACGTCACGGTCACGTCTGCGGGCACCGCTGCTCACGCCTTCCGAGCGGCCGCTCAGGTTCGCCTTCGGCCAGAGGTGGGTCTGGGCCGTGGCACGTGCAGACGAAGCACGTCCTGGAGAGGATAGCCAGGTGCCCGAGGTGGCCGGAAGAGCCGGTTCACGCCACCGACAGGCAACGACGCTCGTTCCCGCTGTCCTCCCCGATCCAGATCGGAGAGTCCCGGTACTCCTCCAGCCAGGGGCCTACCAGGCCGGCCAGCACGGCGTAGCGCTCGGGCGTCATCGTGGCGACGCCCTGCCACACCAGGGCGCTCACCAGCTGTCCGACAGGGGCTCCGACTCGGCGATCTTGCCGAGGCGAGCGGTGATGCCCGCGAGGATCCCGAACGTCGACTCCACCTCGAGCCAGGCGATCTTGTCGTCAGTGCCGTTCTCGTCGCGCATCTCGATGAGGTCCATCAGCCGGTCCTTCGCGGTGAACACCGCCTCCTGGAACCGAGTGAGGCTCGCGGCCTCCTTGGCGGCGGGGTTGTTGCGCTCCGCCTCGGAGGTGAAGCCGTGCCGGACCGCCTGGCGCAGGTAGGCGTTGAAGGTTGAGGTCGCCCAGTCCGACGGCTGCTCGACCAGGGATTTGGACTCGCTGTCCCACCAGCGCAGCGGCCGGCGGGCCCGAGACCGCTTCACGGCGTCGGCCAAGAGCTCGCGGCCCGGCCCGGTCTCCAGGAGGCCCTTGATGATCTGCCCGACGCTGGTACGAGCGATGGTGGTGCCAACCGTCTCCTCGGCCGAGCCGGCGGCGGCCCGCAGGTGACCGGTGACCACCAAGGCGACCATGCCGAGCACGCCGAGCAGGAGGGCGGCCTGGGTGTCGTTGGCGTGGGCGCGGTCCCGGAGGCCGTCGATGGCGTGGTCCGTGGCGGCGTTCTCCACCGTCCACTCGGTGTCGACCAGGTCCTGCCACAGGCAGCCGGTGTCCAGCGCCTTGCGGATCGAGTCCAGGTGCTTCGGCGTCTCGACGCTCGCCGAGTACGAACGCAGCCCCAGTTCCACCACCGGCCCGTTGCGGTGGCTGAGGTAGAGACCAGTCTTACCGAGCTGGGAGCGCACGAGGCGGTTGAAGGCGTGCCCCTTGCGGGTGAGCTCCTGGACGATCTGGGCGAAGCGAAGGTCGGGCAGGTCGTCCAGGCCAAGCAGGCGCATCCCCTCGGGCACCTGCTCGCGGCCGATCAGAACGTCTCGCCGCGCCGTCGCCAGGTCCTTGTCGGGCTGCCCGCCATCCAGCAGGCCCTCGTCGTAGAGGGCCGTCGCCATCTCCTCGGCGACGACGGCGTGCTGGGAGCCGGCGGAGAACTTCTTGGCGGACACGTTCATGCGCACCAGCACGCTGCGGACAGCGGCGGGGAAGCGCTCCATCCCGCGCTGCGGGTCGTCGTCCTCGTAGCCGACGATCACCTGGACCGGCACGGTGAGCGCGTTGAGCGCGATCGCCGCTTCGTTCCGCTCCCGCTGGTCCGCCTCAGTACCTTTCGGCAGCTGCGCCAGTCGCTTGTGGGCCACCTTGGCGATCTTGCGGACGAGCTCACGGCGGGCAACGAGCGGCAGTCGCATGAGGTACGAGGGCAGCAGCCGGATCCGGGTGTGGTCGCGGACGTCGCCGGTCAGCCATCCGCGCTCGACCGGCAGGAGCACCAGGCAGGAGATCAGCCGACAGTTGCCGTCCACGGCCGTGTAGTCCTCGCCGACCGAGTCGGGGGAGCCGGTGAAGGTCGCCGGCACCAGCATCAGCGAGCGCTCAACGATGCGCTCCCCTACGTCCTGCGGGTTGTCCTTCTGCACGGCGATCGCGGCCCGGTCCACGGCCTCCATCACGGCCTCGAACGCGTCGCCGTGGACCAGCGTCGCGTACCGGTCGTGCGGGGCCGGCATCGACAGCGCGAGTCGGCCGCGGGGCGCCTTGGGGTCGGCGGCGTAGCTCGCGTCCGCCAGCAACCGGTCGTTCTCCACCGCAGGGGAGATCATCGGCGCATACGCGCGGAAGTTCAGCGTCGTCAGCCAGCCGAATGGCGTCCGGTGCCGCTCAGCCCGGCTGAGCTCGAGCTCCTGGGGGTCGGTGGCCAGGTGGGCGAGACGCTCGATGTGGCTGGGGCTAAGGAGAACTCCGCCGAGCTTGCCGAGCTGGGTCTGGGCCTTGGTCGTCTGGCTGACCGGCGGGACACGGTGCTCGAACTCACCGTTCTCGTTTCGGAATCCGCTGACCGGGATGACCTGGATCTCACGGGTCTCGCCACGGTCCGGCTTGGAACTGCTGCTCATGGGGCGCCTTCTTGGACGGCCAGCGTGTAGTACGCCGGCGTTGGCCGCGCGTCACGCGGCGCCATCCGGGCTGCCACGCACCCACTCCGCCTCTGAAGAACCTCAGTCCGTTCAGGGTTTCGTAGCGTTGTCACGTCGGTCAGCGGCAGTTCGAGTGCTCTACGTGTGTGGCGGCGAGGCCGTCGCAGACGGAGAGGAGCCCAAGTCGTGCGGTTGCAGACCTCGGTCCGCGCGCGCAGGCGTTTGACCGCCGCAATCAACGGCGTTGGCCGGACCCTACCGGTTCGCTGACCATCGCTCAAAGTGGTTTTAGTGAACTTCTTCTGACGCGCCGGCAGATGCCGTGCGACTCCAGGCTCACTAGCTGCGCAAACTCGAGAGACCGGCCCGGCTCCAACGTCCGGAGCGCCCAGGCTGCCTTCCTCGAACCTGCGAGCTGTCCCCGGCCACCCGGTCCCGAGTCGGGGCGAACGGGGCCTGAGTGGCAGGATCAGGGCAGGGGGCTCCGCCCGCACACCGTTGCCTGCGGGTGCGATACCCAAGGCCGCACTCCGCGGAGGGCAGCTCTCTAGCATCACGACCCTCTGACCAGGGAAAAATGGCGGCGCTCAACTGGCCAGATCGAACGCTCACTGGCCAACTGAAGCGCTCAGTCACACGGGGGGCCAGGCGCTTTGCATGAGGAGCCGTGCTACAGCTCGAACTCCAGGTGCTCGACGTCGGTGAAGCGAACTTCCTCCAGGGAACCGGCGCGGCGGCCGCCGTCCTGGAAGTACACCTCCTTGAGTGCTTTGGCGGCGATCCGTTCGAGTTCGCGTTCACCGGCGCCGGCGTCCTGGGCGTCGAAGAGGCGGGCGGCGTGGTGGGACGGCAGGGCGATGGTGAGGTGGCGGATGCGGTCCTGGTCGGTGGTGCCGATGGGTGCGGTGTAGCCCATGCGGGCGCGGGCGTCGATGATGATGCCGCCGGTGGAGGCGGCCTTCGCCTTGGCCTTGGCCCGGATCTGGGGCTGCCAGCGTGCCTTCACCTCGCGCTCCAGGCGTACGGCGAGGGCGGGGCGCGGGTGCTTGGCCTTGCCCGCCACGTACCGCTCCACCTGCCGCTGGGACATCCCCCAGCAGGTCGGCGGCCGCCTTGGTACCGCCGACCTTCTTGACCAGGTACCGCATCTGCGTACCTGCGGTCTTGGGCGCCGGGCGGGTGAATGACTTTTGCACCGCGGCGTTCAGGCCGTCCCCGAACAGGCTCATCGTGGCCTTCTCCTACTCTCCGTTGTCGGCGTCGGTGACGGTGCCGTCCTTGATGTACCGGGCGAGGTTGAGCTCCGGTGCGTTGAACTTCTCCCGGACCTCCTCGCCCCACAGGACGGTCTGGGTGCCTTCGTGCTTGACCAGGCCGGGGTTGATGCCGAGCTTGAAGCCGCCGGGCAGCGGTTTGCCGTCGCGGTAGGGCAGGAAGTCCAGCGGCGACTCGCCGTTCGCGGCGTAGACGACGCAGTCGGACAGGACCGCGATCGGGTACTGACCGGATGACTCGGTCGGCACGCGGAGGGCAGCGAACAACTGCTGTGTCAGTTCGAGGTGGATACTCGCGGGGGCCGGGAGGCCGTGATCTACGGTCCCGGCCCGGAGTACGCCGTCCACGGCATGGTGCTCGTGCCGCTGGAGCTGCTGACAGAGGAGTCCTAGTCCCCGGTGCCCCCGAATTCCTCCTGCCCCAGTGATCAGAAGTTGAGAAGGTGGGCCTGTACGACCTGAAGTCGATGGGAGACGGAGCGCCCCGCCTTGATCATCTTGGACACGAACATCCTGCGGAGCTTTGAGCTGGCGAGCCCTAAGGCGGAGCTTCTCCGAACCATCCGAGAGGCAGGCGCCGAAGGCGTATCGGTGCCTTGGGCGACCTTGGAGGAGTTGGCGGGGCAGCGCAGTGCGCCGACAGTCCGAAAACCCCCAAGGTCAACGAGTGGGTCGACTTCCGCTCCGCAGCACACGCCAGTGCCGTGGGCAAGAGCCTGCTCCAGCAACTCGACTTCGAGCGCCGCATGGACCACCTCGCCCGGCACCGCGCCGTCCGGCTCACTTCCCGAACGATCACCGACCCCGCCCGCCTCTTCCAGACGATCGACGGGCACGGGCCACAGGCCCCCCAGTTCGACATCCTCGAGTACTCACCCAACGAAATGTGCGTCGCAGTCTCCCTCGGCATCGGTGGTCAAGCCGGCTGCGTGGCCCTGTCCCTTCCCACCTCCCAGCGCCACCGGCTGCTGGAGGCAGCCAAGGTCCTCACCGAAGGATCCACCGGCCTGCTGCTCTCACTCCTCCTCGCCTCCCAGCCCACCAGCCACCCACCTCACCACCCCACACAGAGATTCCAGCGAGAGGCGCAGCACCACGATCCCAGCCTCTCCAGCACGCCGACGCTCGACGCCCCGCCCGGCCTCTGGCTCCCGGCCTCCGCGCTACGCACGCACAGCCGCCCGCACCAGCAGCTGCACCCAGGCGGAATAGATCAGAAACAGAAAATTGAATCGCAAGGTGTCACCTTGGCCAAGCCTGTCCCCGCCGCATACTCGATCACCGACCTCCCCCTGATGGAGGCGTCCGACCTCCGTGCATGCCACCTCGTCAGCAGCGGCCGCTGAACTGCCAGGGCGACCGGACGGAGTCAGCTTCCCGGCGTACCGCACCGAGCAGGAACCAGCACGCGGGAGTCGGAGGAGATCAACCGCTTACTGATCTGGACCGGCTGGCAGTGAATACCACCCCGCACCGGCCCGTGCCCTCGGGCCGGAAAGCTCGTTGCGCCAGGCAACCCTCGCCGTTCTTCACGTCGGCTCCGTCAGCCCAAGGGATCTTGAACCCGGCTGGCGGGGCCGATCCGCGACGGTGCGCTTCGGTCGCGGCCGCACCCCCACGAGGGCGGATTCACGAGGCTGGCGCTGCCAGGCGGTCCGGGCTCGAGGTCAAGCCGCTTGGGCTGGCCGCTCACGCAGCGCCCGCCTCGCCGATCAGCTTGCCGGGCAGAAGGTCCGCGATTTGGTACCGGGAGGATGTTGTACGAGTTGGCCGTACGGGATGGCCAGCAACAGCTCGCCTGGGGCCTGACGCACCTGTTCGGCCAGGCGGAATGTCCAGGATGCGGGAGTGTCTTCGGCATCACAGACGAGTACGCGGCCGCCAATGCATCCGCTCCATGGGACTTCGCCCGAGGCCACACCAAGGACGCTCTCTGATGACCACCGGCAGGGCCCCGGAACCGCCTGCGGGGCTTGAGCGCAAGCAGAGGGCCGAGGTGACTGATGATGCGGCCGGCTGCGGACTTCGAGACGCCGAACAGCGGGACGAGCTGTCGCAGCGTCAAGTTGGTGCGCCAGTAGGCCGTGACCAGCAGCACCCGGTCCTCCAGCGGCAGGCTCCACAGCCGGCTTCTGCGAACCACGTCAGCACCCTCATCCCGCAACTGTGCCACCAACGTGCTGAAACAGCGGGGGCTCAACCCGGTGAACGGGGCTATCCAGGACGACTGCGACGCCGTGATCACACCAGTCACGGCGGGAGCCTCACACGGTTCACGCCATGGCCGGTCTGTTGATCACTTGCTGGACAAGCGGAGATCTCCGGACCAGGTCTCACAACGAACACGGCCGGAGTCGAAAGTGATCTCCAATGCGATCCGCCCGCTGTCCGGGGCACTCTCGTCGCTGGCTGCCAGCACCGCCTCGCCGAGGTGATCCGCGAACGGGATCTCGCCGCTGATCGGCGCCACCTCGACGCGGCCTGACTCCGCCATGTCGTATCCCACGAAGGGGGCTGACGTCTCCACGACCAGGCACCAGTCCGAACCGGTCGTGATGCGCGTGGCGACCGCCTCGCTGTCGATCAGCCAAACGTCCAACGGGCCGGACGGAGCCTCTGAGCCGTACAGGTGCCACGAGGCGACAACTTGCTCAAGACGGCGCCCGACCAGGTAGTCAGGACGCACGCCGGCCCCGTGCAACGGACACTCGCTCCCCCTCTTCGACTCCACCCGCTGACCGTACCTTCAGGCAGACCTCCAGCTCACGCCCTTATACGGGACAGCCCTTGAGTGGCTCGTCGAGCACGAAGGCACGGTCCACGGCTCCGTGAACCGCTACCAGCGCAAGAACGGCACCTTCTCGACCGGCTGGGAGGCCCACTTCTTCTCCGGCGGACGCGGGTGGCGCCTGGACGCGATCAGATCCTGCGCCCAGCTCGCCGAGTCGACCTTCCTCTGGTCCTCGCACGAACCGGTCGAAGACGGACCAGGACTCGCGCGAGTGGATGCCGCTGGCCCCCGGACGCGGCATGCCAGTACGTCTCGGACCGGGTCGACACAAAGCTGCGCTGGGGCCTCGCCGCAGACCCGGGCGAGGCGGACGCGCTCGCGCTATACGCCGACGGGCCGTGCGAGGACACGGTCGTGCACTACACCCCGGCCCCGTAGCGGGTGGTCATCGGGCGTCGGCGGTCGGCCTAGGGCCTGTTGCGAAAGTGCTGGTCACAGCCATTCGTTGATGGCTGCGACCAGCACTGTCGCTTCGTAACGGACGGCGAGTTTGTCGTAC
>NZ_JBIDBK010000023.1:0-20510 GCF_043202995.1 Streptomyces sp. NPDC048018 | reverse complement strand
TCACGACCCGATCGCCACACGCCCGATCACCTCATCCAAGCGGCCTCGTCGCCCGAGTAAGCAAACAGCCCTGCCGGGACAAAACGCTCTTTTAGTCGGTCGATGGCGGGGATGAACCGCTCCTCGACCTCGCGGCGTCTTTCCCCCTTGTCCGCTCCTTCATTGGCGAGCGGCACGAGGCGGAGGAGTGAGGCTTCGAAGGAGTGACAGCTGGCTGCGTGTTCGACGTATGCGGCTCGTCGGATGTCAGCTCGTCGGGCGTTGGAGGTGGCGACCTGTGTCTTCTCTCCCTGTACGTAGCCGAGCCCGCTTCCTAGGAGGCCGGAGAGGGCTCCGATCAGAGCTCCACCAAGGGCTGTGAGGGCAGCGGACCGATGGGCTGGCCGTTCAGGGCCTCCACGGCCCGACGTCGTCTGACGTTCCATGCCCGTAGGCGTACCGCGGGATGGTGTTGCTGTATCACAGCGCCACGATCAGAAGACAGCACGCTCGTGCGCCAGACACCGTCGTCCCTGGCAGGCACTCGGCGCCTCGGCACGGCGCTACGCCGCTCCTGGAGGCGGCGGCGAGGTCTCTTCGACGGTCGCCGGCCGGTTGCCCGTGCGACTGCTCAGTCACAACCAGTGTGACTGAGACGCGATAGTTGGCGCCGTTGGACAACCACAGTGCTCAGTCGGACGGTGCCAACGGGGTGTGCGCCCGGCGGACGGGATTGCTGTCAGGCTTGCCAGTAAGCCAGGTGCCGTCGCCCAGGGGCACTACTTCGTAGGCGCTGGCCGCCGCCTCGACGGTGATCTCGCCGCTGACCGTGCCGCTGCGTACGTCGACCAGGTGGCAGCGGAACCACTCCTTCTCGTCTTCCTCGTTCTCGTCCGTGCCGCCCACGGTGACGATGGCCAGGTCCGGGGTCAGATAGCCGCCGCTCCACTCCACGAACGTCTCCTTCGGCTCGTGCCCGAAGGCTTCGGCGGGCAGGCTGAACAGCACGTCCCCGCTGGGGTGGCGGTGGAAAGCGACGTCGTGTTGCCCATGGTCGACGGTCATGAACTGCCGGCCGTCCGGCGCCAGGTCGATCAGGCAGCGGTCCCACCACGGATAGGTCACGAATTCCGGCTCGCCGTCGGCCCTGACTTCAGCTCGGAGAATGGCGGAGCCGTCCTGGCCCTCACCGACATTGAGGTAGATGCTGCCGTCCGCAGGGTGTACGCGCTGCAAGGCGCCGTGCCCGACCGTGTCCAGCTCCCAGCGGGCGAGGACCGCCCCGCTGTCGGCGCCGTGCATCACCCACTGGTCCGCACCGCCGCGTCCAGCCATTCCATCCGGCCGGTAGACCCACACGCGACGCCCGTCCAGGGACAGCGTGCAACCAGGATGGTGCCCGTAGGGCCGGTCCGAATGCGGTTCGAACTCCGACGTCCACACCACGTCACCGGCGCGGGTGAGGCACACGACGCTGTCCAGCGTCGTGTACACGACCCGCTCCAGACCGGGCCAGACCGCCGACTCCACCACCTCGTCCCGGCGGCGAGGCCGGAACACCGCGGCAGGCTCCAGCGTGCCGAACGCGCCGGAGTCCAGTACGTACGCATGGATCTCCCCGTCGCGGTGGCGCGTGACCACCTTCGAAGGCCGCACAGAATTCATGGACGGAGGCTAACTCCCAGCTCAGACAGACCGGCAGCCAGGATCGGCCTACCCACTAACTGTTGTGCTCAAGGGCCACCGCGCTCCTTACCGTGTTGGCGGGTTGATTCCGGTCCTTCGTACGATCGGGAGACCCGGGGGCTTGGGTGTGGCTGGACGGCGCTCCTGCCGAAGGTGTGGCTTTGACTGATTGGCCGCCCAGTGCCCCGCGACGACACGGCCACTCATTGGGATGAGCGAACCAAGATCGCTTCGTAAGGACACGTCGGCGTGGTCGTCTGCAGGGTCCAGTCAACCGATCGACGAGGGAGGCTCGGGTGCCCGAGCTCTGGGCGGGGACGGATGCCGGCAAGGCCGCGCATCACTGCACGGTGATCGACACGGATGGGACGAAGGTGCTCTCGCGCCGGGTTCCCAACAACGAGGCTGAGCTCCTGGAGTTGATAGGCGACGTCCTCGCATTGGCCGAGGACAGCCCGGTGACATGGGCCATCGACCTGAACGCCGGCGGTGGCGCTCTGCTGATCGCCCTCCTGACCAGCCATGGCCAGCGGCTTCTCTACATTCCTGGCCGCACTGTTCATCACGCCTCCCGTGGCTACCGCGGAGACGGCAAGACCGACGCGAAGGACGCCTACGTCATCGCCGACCAGGCCCGGATGCGCCGCGACCTGCAGCCACTGCAGGAGTGGGACGAGATCGCGGTGGATCTGAAGATCCTCACCGCCGGGGCACCCCAGGCGGCACAGGTCGCCAACGGCTGGCACTTGTGGCACAACCTTGGGGAAGCCGCTGAGCGGGCGGTTGCCCGCCACCGTCAGTGCCTTGGTGTCCTGGTCCCCGATCCCGAGGCGAAGGCCGAGAAACCGGCGCCGCCCGAGGAGAAGACGGACTCGCCATGGCGGAGCGAGCGGTTCGCCAACCGCGTCCGAGCCCGGCACGCCACGGTCCACGCGCTGCTGGAAGCCGGCCACAGTCGCCGCTCCATCGGGCGCCAGCTGAACATGACCCACCGCACCGTCAAGAGCCTCGCCGACGCTGCGAAGCCGGAAGACCTCTTTCGCGGCCAGTGGCAGCACAACCGGACCTCCGTCCTCGACGAGTACAAGCCCTACCTGGACGAACGCTGGGACGAGGGCTGCACCAACGCCTGGAAGCTCTGGGAAGAGATCGTTCCCATGGGCTATCGCGGCAGCTACGGCCGGGTCAGCGCCTACCTGCGAGAGAAGCGCACCTCGCCACGGCCGGTCACCGCGCAACCACCGGCACCCCGCGTGGTGACGAGGTGGATCCTCAGTCGACCCGAGACGCTGACCGAGATCGAACAGCTCCGGCTCAAGGCCGTCCTGGCCAACTGCCCCGAACTCGACGCCCTGACCGGTCACGTTCGGTCCTTCGCCCGCATGCTCACCGAGCGCCAGGGCGAACGACTCCCGCAGTGGCTCGACGCCGTCCGCCAGGACGACCTGGCCAGCCTCCACACTCTCGCCGCTGGCATCGACCGAGACCGCGATGCGGTCATCGCCGGATTCACACTGCCCTCGAACTCCGGAGTCGTCGAAGGCCACGTCAACCGGATCATTCTGTGGAATCAGCGATGTCAAGCCGTGTGCTTGTGCATCACGTCGAGGTAGTGCCGATCGTGGTGCGGAACGTGGTGGTCCCGGCCAGGCAGGCTAAGACATCATCTCATTTGGTGCTGGACAGGTTCCTTGACGCGAGTACAGCGAGCTGCTGCAACCGTCGGCAGTACTGGGTTCCTGCAGGGTCATCGATCTCAGGGATGACTCGGTCCAGGTCCTCGATGCGACTCTGCAGGAGGACGCTGTACTTCGAGTCAAGAGGGCCGCTGTTGTCGAGCCAGCGAAGAACGCAGCCGGCGATGTCCAACTCTAGGAGCCACGCGTCTGTGCCCCCGAAGGTGGCATGTCGCAGGCTGTCGGGGAACGGCTCTTGGCGGAATTCCCGCCAGAGGCTTTCTGTGGTCTGCGCCTGCTCAGTCGATTCGCTCACTTGAGCCATGTTGCCGTAGCCGTTGAATCGATTTGGCGTTTGTCTTCAAGCGGCGGTAGCAGATGAGGGCTGCCGCGATGCCTGCGAACGCCAGGAAGTGTTCGGCCTTGCGTTCGTAGCGCCGGTGTAAGCGACGGCAGCCCGAGAGCCAGGACATCGTTCGCTCTACGACCCATCGGTGCCGACCGAGCCGGTTCGACGGCTCGATTCCCTTGCGGGCGATGCGGTGACGGATTCCGCGGTTACGCAGCCATCTCCGCAGATGGGCATAGTCGTAGCCTTTGTCGCCGTGCAGCCTGCCGGGGCGGCGGCGACGGGGTCCGCGGCAAGATCTGATCGGCGGGATGCCCCGGACCAGAGGCTGGAGGGCCTGGCTGTCGTGGACGTTCGCCCCGGAAACTCCGACGAGAGGGGCAGGCCGGTCCTCTCAGTGATCAAGTGTATCGTCGACCCGAATTTGCCCCTGTCGACAGGATTCGGGCCCGTCAGGTCCCCCTTTTCAGGGCCCGCATGTTGACGGAGTCGATCGCGCAGCGGGACCAGTCCAGCTCGCCTCGGGCGCCGAGTTCGTCGAGGACCAGACGGTGGAGCTTGGCCCACACCCGGGCCTTCGTCCATTCGGAGAACCGCCGGTGGGCTGTCGCCCCCGACGGCCCGAACGACGCCGTGGGCAGTTGCTGCCACGTACACCCCGACGTAGCCACGAACAGAATCGCCGCCAGCACCTCCCGGTCACCATGCCGACGCCGGCCACCGCCTTGAGGCCGCGATGGAGCCTCGGGCACCAGCCGCTCAACAATCCCCACCACGACCGGCAGCCTACCCACTCAGCCAAATGAGATGACTTCTAAGGCCGTTGAGGCCGCCGTAGGTGTACGCGAAGTCGCCGGTGGCGGGCGAGGTCGGCAGGGCCGCGGAGAGCAGGAGGGCGCCGAGGGCGGCGGCCACGGTATTGCGCAAGCGCATGGGTTGATCCTTCGCTGAAAGGGAGGACGCGCTGTCATCATCGCTTTCCCCGCCCGGGACCGCCCCGGTGGCGTCTCCCCCGGCAGGAAGGTTTCACCCTCACCCGTTTGGCCCCATAGTCCTGTGAAGACGGGTGAGTGGCCGCGTACCGCTGCCGGGTGCACTCGTCTGCCGGCCTTCTGCCCGTCTCGCCCGGACCTCGAATTCCATCGCCTCCCCTGAGCTGAGATGTTGTGACGACTCCTGGAACCCGAGACGTCGAATCCGCCCTTCTGCGAGGGCCGACATCACGAGACGTACCTCAAGAACCGACAGCCGACCGCAGGCAAACGATCTACACCACAGACAACCGCCCAAGACCAGCACGAGTACCCGCAAGACCGATCACACCAGCCCTTTGACCTGCGACTTTAAATTGGCCGAGGCTCATTGCGGCACGTGGCGGCGTTGCCGATCCGGTTCTGCCGGGAGCGGGGCCTGCGCGAGTTCGCAGCGGCGAGGCGTCGCTTCCCGGCTTCCTGAAGTCGCTTGCGCTGCTCGCGTGGTTCCGCCTTCTTCGCTGTCTTCGACTTCGGCTTTCGGGGCCGGCTCCAGATGGAGCGGCGGCTTGGATTCCGTGGCTCTGGGCTCGTGGTGCCTAAGAGCTGGGCGGCTGCAGGTCAGAGGCCGCGGCTGATCACCGAGAGGGTCACCTGCAGTGCCAGTTGGACTTCCTGCTCAGGGAGCGCTCTGAGTGGCCCGTCGATGAGCAGGTGGCTCAGTCCGTGGACGGCGGACCACGC
The DNA here is from genome assembly GCF_043202995.1 of Streptomyces sp. NPDC048018. Lineage (NCBI taxonomy): Bacteria > Bacillati > Actinomycetota > Actinomycetes > Kitasatosporales > Streptomycetaceae > Streptomyces > Streptomyces sp. NPDC048018. The sequence continues at coordinate 15,105 of NZ_JBIDBK010000023.1, read as the reverse complement.
TGCGTACTCGGAGCCGTGTCGCCGATGGGTTGGTACCGCTCCTATGGCGGTCAGGTCGTCGAGGCACTGTGTGAGCAGGAGAAAGGGGTGTGGGGCGTTCTCAGAGGTTTCCGGCAGGGGCGGTGTGCGGGTGGCGGTTGCGGAGAAGGCTGTCTTGAACCAGCCCGGCTCGGTGCGGGCGAACTCCACGTATGCCCGTCCCAGGGCGTCGAGGCGTGCCCAGGAGCGGGAGGGTTCGGTGTCTTCTGACACCGCGGCGAGTCTGAGGCTCATCAGGATGCCGAGCTCTGCCATGCAGTGGTGCGGCAGGTGTGGATCGTCCCGGCTGGTGCGTGGGCGGTGTTCTCACGCGTGCTGTGGCGTGGCGTGCAGTCCTTCGAGGAGTGTGGCCAGGTAGCGGTGTGCGGCGTCGATCCGGTCGGCGGGCGTGCCGCCGTGGACGTTGACGGCGTAGGCGATGCCGCACATGAGCGGGACGAGGTCGGCGGCGGCCAGGTCAGGTCGGACCGCTCCGGCATCGCGAGCCCGGCCGAGGAGTGCGGTGCCGACCGACCGGAGCGCCTCTTTGAGTTCCGTGGTGCGCGGGAGGGTGTCGGTGGCTGCGGCGGCGACCGGGGCCAGGGACGCGTCGGTGACCTGCGCCTCGACGGTGCGGAACAGGAAACCTTCGAGCGCGCGCCATGGATCGACGCCGGTCAGAGCCTGCTGGCCGTGGTCGACCAGGGCTTCCAGGCAGGGAGTGGCGACGGTCTCCAGCAGCGCCTCGGGGGTGGCGAAGTGCCGGTAGACGGTGCCGACTCCGAGTCCGGCGCGGCTGGCGACGTCGTTCAGCTGTAGGGATACGCCCTGGTCGACCAGGGCACGGGCGACCGCTACGATCCGGTCCCAGTTGCGGGCCGCGTCCTTGCGCAGGGGCATCGTCATGGAGGACATGCTAACCGGATTCTCCATCCGGATGATGCCGTCGGCAGCACCCGCACCGCCTGGCGGATCAGGAGACCGTAAGAGGTGCGTACCGTTCACTGAGCCGACGCACGTCCTGGGCGATGCGGGGGTCGGTCGCTGCTCGCAGCGGCGCCACCGGGTGCGCCTGGGCCCCGATGACGACGCCGGTCCGGCCCGCCAGGGCTTCGTCAGTGGCGGCGACGATCGAGGGCCGGGCAGCCACGGAGGCCGGACCCGAGGTGGAGCGTTCGAACTTGCGACGCACCAGCGGCCACAGCAGCCGCAGGGCCGGTGAGACGACCTTCGGGTCGGCCAGGGTCCCGTTGGTCATGTCGGTCGCGGCGCCTCCCGGGTCGGCGGCGAAGACGGAGGCGGAGGTGCCCTTCAGTCGGTTCGCCAGGTCGAGCGTGTAGACGAGGTTGGCGAGCTTGGCGCGGCCGTACCAGTGGAAGCCGTAGTAGCCGCCGGGGGGCTCGACGGTGTCGAAGGTCTTCTTCGCGAGCCCGACCGCACCCGAGGTCACGTTCACGATCCTGCTCGGCGCCCCGCCTGTCAGCGTGGGCAGCAGCAGTTCCGTCAGCAGGTACGGCGAGAGGTGGTTGACGACGAACGACGCCTCGACGCCATCCAGGGTCTGTCGCTGCGGGAACATCGCCCCCACGTTGTTGACCAGCACGGTCAGCGGGTCGCCGGATGCGGCGTGATCAGCGGCGATCCGGTCGGCGAGCGCGCGCACCTCGTCGAGCGAGCCGAGGTCGGCGGGCAGGAACCGGACGGGATGCGCCGGGTTCGTTGCGTTGATTCGGTCGACCGCCCGGGCACCCCGGTCGGCGTTGCGTCCGACCACGGTGACCGAGAACCCGGCGCCGGCCAGCCCCAGGGCCGTCTCCAGTCCGATACCGGCCGTCCCCGCCGTGACCACAGCCGTCTTCGCCATGTGCTCCTCCACCCCGTCATGCGGATAGTTCATCCGTTTGTCGATGACCGTAGCATAAAATCGGATGAGCTATCCGCTTAGAGGTGTCGGGCGGCGGGACAGACAATGCCGCGCGCCATGACCGCGTCGATCCGAGCACGCCGGACGGCCCGGGCACCCGCCGGCCACCAGGTCCGACTCTCAACTCCGCAACCAGGCGCGATGCTTGCCGCCGGGCACGGCTGCGGAACGGTAGACGATCGCGAGCCTGTCGTCACGAGTAACGAGGCCCCGCCACCGCTTGAGCAGGCTGATCGTCCTACGACGTTCCTGCGCTTGCAGGTCTCGGTGTCCAGGGGCCGGGGACCGTCCCCCGCAGCGGCCTTTCCTCCTGCGGTTGGCCTCCTGATCGGCACGCTCGGGAATCACCGTGCGGATCAGGAGGCCTGCGACGTCCGCGCGGACCTGCTTGGAGGAGTACGCCTCATCGGAGGCGAAGGCCGGCGGGTGTGGGCCTTCGCGGGCGCGAGCCGAGCCTTTGAGTATGCCCGGGCCTGAAAGCTCTGTTGACAAGACGAGGCCGGCTCGCGCCCGAGGGCAGAAGCTTCGCTCTTGCCGCCGAGGGTGGCGGCGTTGGTGTCCGCCTCCGGCCGAGCCGTGTTCGTGACGTGCTCATGGGCCCGGTCGATTGTCGAGTCGACCGATACCGCCCCGACGATCCTCTTGTTCGAGTCCGCCCGGGCGGTCAGTCGAGCCGGAACCGTGTCCCAGGTGCCGTCGGCCGCCCACCTGCGATGGCGCTTCCACACCGTCTGCCAGGGACCGAATGCTTCGCGGGGCAGATCTCTCCAGGGAATGCCCGTGCGGTGTCGGCAGATGATTCCTTCGATGATGCGACGGTGGTCGACGAACGGGCGCCCTGCCTTCCCCGCGCTTCGGGGAAGGCAGGGCGCCCGTGCCCATTCTTCGTCGGTCAGCAGGCGCATGCGCCCGCTCGTGGTCACCGAGGCTGGTAGGCGGTGACCAGCACGGAGACGGTGACCTGGTCGGGCAGGACGCCGCCGTCATCCAGGTCTGCACGACTCACGTGGCGTGCACTCGGCGTCATCGCAACCAGGTCCAGGGCATCCAGCCTGGGCAAGGACGCCGAGTACTCCACCCGTTCAGTGACGGCGACCTCGAAGAACGGTTTGAGTGCCCGGTGCAGGCGCTGTTCCTTGGCCGGGTCGATCGTGACCATCGCAGGCACCTGCCCACGCAGCTCGGCCAAGTGCCGCCCGGTGGGTCGGACCACGATCAGCCGGCCGGTCGGGCGCAGTACGCGGTGGAACTCGGCCGGGTTGCGGGGTGCGAACACGTCCAGCACGACATCGGCCGCGCCGTCGGCCAGGGGCAAGGGACGGAAGACGTCCCAAGCCACCGCTGCGGCTCGGTCGTGGGCACGGGCTGCCAGGCGCAGTGCGCGCACGGATGTGTCCAGCCCCAGACCACGAGCGCCGGGCAACTGGTCGAGTACGGCGGCCAGGTAGTAACCCGTCCCGCACCCCACGTCCACCACCGTGCCCTGCTCAGACACGGCATCGGCCGCCAAGCGTGCCCCGACTTCGCGAATGGGCGCGTAGGCGCCGGTCGACAGGAACCGGTCCCGAGCCCGGACCATGGCTGCGTCATCGCCGCTGGTGGCACGGGTGCCCGTCAGCAGGCCGGCATAGCCGTGGCGGGCGATGTCGAAGGCATGGCCCACCGGGCAACGCAGTGCACCGCGGTCGGGGTGCAGGCGGCGCGTACGGCACGTCGGGCAACGCAGCAGGTCGAGGGACAGATCGAGGGCAGGGGGAAGCGACAAGGGCACGAGACACTCCTGGCAAGGGGTGAAGGGAAGGGATCGTGCCTGCGCGACCAGAGCGTCCGCGCCTCAGGGAGAAACGGGCATTCGGGACGTGGTTCGTGCAGCAGGCACACCAAGGAGGGCGACGCCGTCCGGCATCGCCCTCAGCGCCTTCCGATCACAGGAAGCAGCAGTGCGGGGTGCTCATGAACGTCACGTCATAAGTCTACGAGCACGGCGATGCCTCCATGCCGCCCTCAGAGGGACAGCTGCTCGCGGATGCCGAATCTGTCTCCAAGCGCAGCCGGCAGTGCTGGTGAGTTGGCCCCCGCCGCTCCCCCACCGGCCGCTGCACCGGGACTGATCGACCGTGCGGTCGGACCGCCGCGGTCGGCTGCATCGGCGGCGGTATCCCCCGGCCCCAGCGGTATGTTCGAACCATCTCGCCTTTGGTCATGGCGCCGGACATCCCGCTCGTCAGACGCCGCGACCCTGGGCGTCAAGCTGACACTGAGTCCGCGCCGTCGAGGATGGCGAGTTCTCGGGAAGTGGCCTGGCGTTTCCACTCGGGGGCGACGGTGGCATAGGTGGTGACGTCGTGCCAGCAGCCTTGGGTGCGGAAGAGCTGGCGAAGGGTCGCCTCCGGGTGGAGTCCGGCGGCGTGCATGATCCGGGCCATGTGGTGGTGGTCGCTGCGGTGGCCGGCCCAGATGCGGTGCAGGCCCAGGTACCCGAAACCGAAGGCCATCAGCAGGCGTCCCGCCTCGTGCCCGTGGCCGCTCACCGGAGCGCCCGGCAGCAGGACCAGGCTGGTGAGCATCGCGTTGCTTCCGTAGTCCTCCACGAGCAGCCCCATGGTACCGACGAAGGCGTCGTCGTCGGGGGCGCAGATGGCCAGGGTGTACTTGCGGCGGGGAGGGATGTGGGGCTGGGCCAGGGCCCGGGCGAAGGTGTCATGGGCGTGGCCGGCGTCCATGCGGTCGATGCCGAGGTAGCGGGTGAGCACACGGTGGGTGTGGATCCGTGTGAAGGGCTCGTGGTCGTCGGCGCGCAGCTCCCGCAGCCGCAGGTGTTCGCCGCGCAGTTCGGGGACGCGGTTCACCGGTTGGCTTCCCGGTGTGCGTGCTGGGCCGTGCCGGCGGCTACGAGGGTGTGAAGGTCGATGGAGTGCCGGCCGGACGGCAGGGGTTCGCCGAGCAGGATGCGGCGGGCGGTGTCGGTGATGAGGGCCGCACCGAGCATCACCCCGCTGGCCAGCTGGGGCCAGCTGGAGAGGGAACGTCCCACACGGGTCAGGGCATCGGTCATGGCAGGGCTCAGACGCTCCGGGTCGACGATGGTGAGCAGGAAGCGGATGGCCTCGTCGCGGTCGAGGCTGCGCACGTCGTCGGCGCGGACGTCGCCGGTGCGGCCGTGGAAGAGCGGACGGTCCGGGTCGATGTCGAAGCGCTCGATGTCGAGCAGGCCCCGGTCGTTGGTCTCCATCAGGACGGGGATGCGCCGGCGACGGGCATGCTCCCGGGCTGCGACCTTGACCCACGGGGTGTCGCACTCCTCGACGAGCAGGTCCAGGCCGTCACCGCCTGCAGAACCGCGAAAGAAGTCCCCGATGGTGTCCTCGGTGATACCGCCCCGGAAGACCTCGATGTCCAGGTAGGGGTCGAGCTCGTACATGCGGCGCGCGCACAGCACGCTCTTCTCCACCCCGAGCTCGTGCACACCGGCCCGCAACCGGTTCAGGTTCGACAGGCCGAGCTGGTCGAAGTCCGCCAGCCGGAAGGCCCCGCCGACTCCCTCCATGGCGCAGGCCAACGCCGCGCTGCTGCCCACCGACAGCCCGATGACACCCACCCGGCGCCGCAGCAGGGTGTGCTGCTGCTCACGGGTGACCTTGTCACGGTTGCGATCGGTCCGCACCAGTCGGAACTCCGCCTCCGGCAGCACATGTACCAGGCGCCCGGACCACGGGTACCAGACCCACCTGCCGTAGGTCTCGGGCCTGCCGTTCACAGCCTCGGCGATCGCACGGGAGCGGGAGCGGGAACCGAAGGGATCGTGGGGCGCCCTGCAGCGCAGAAGTTCCTCGACCTGGTCCTCGATACGGTCATGGACCTCACGCACGCCGGCAGATTCCCGCAGCCCTGCCAGGACGGCGGCGTCCGCAGACGTGGCCGGGTCAAGCACGAGAGGACGAAACGATTCGCTCGCCTCACGCACGGAGGGCAGCGCGAGGTGGTCCGGCTGCTGGCCGGACTGCATCAACTGAGTCATGACCAGGAAGCTAGCAACCGGGCGATCTTGGAAAACCGCACGTCACCCCATGGGGCGCACTCGAATTGATCTTCTATGTGAATGCGCCCCCCTGCCCCCGCACGCTCCCTGAACGGCCTGTGCGCCACATCAGCCAGCACCCCGGCGTACGAATCGTTGAATGCGGCGCCGGCGTCGGCCGAGCAGACCGACGTGGATGACGGACCACTTGGTTTGGCTCGGCTACTGGCCTGCGGAGTGCGAACGCCGATGGGCTGCGACTCGTTCTCGGGTTGCGCATCGGCGGGAGCAGTAGCGGCGTTCCGGGCCGCTGCCCTGGGTGATGAAAACGTTCTGGCAGCTGGGTGATGCGCACGTCCTGCCGGGCGGGCACTGACGGTCCCAGACGAGGACGGTCAGAGCCATGCACGACGAAGCAAGGAGCCACTCATCCCAGGGCGCGTTGTCGTCGTGGTCGAGGTGAGGATGCCAGGGAGTGCTGCCGCCGTGGGAGGTCAGGCGGAGCGGGCCGGTGTGTTCCTGCAGAAGGCGGTTGAGAGCGACTGCGGCGTCATCGGCATGCTCGGCCGCGAAGACCTGTCGCAGTAGGGCGGCGGCTGCGCGCATCCCGGCGACATCGCGGGGGGTGAGGTCGATGGGGTCTGTCTCACCGTAGGCGCGGAGCACGTCGGCGACCTCAGCCGGGTCTGGGCGGTCGTCAGCAAGAGCGTTGATCAGGGCGGCGGTCCGCCGCGCCGTGGTCAGCACGGAGTGCCGGGTGGACCAGTCATCACGGTGGGAGGACACCGAAGGAATGTAACGCATCTTGCCGAGTTTTACGTTACCTCCGTAACGTCTCGCCCATGAAAAAAGCGTTACGCGCTCTCCTCATTCCTCGCCGGAGCCGTGGCAGCCCGCGCCGGGGACGAGATGTCGGGACCGGCGCTCATGCCGGCAGGGTTCGCCCTGGCCGGATCGGCCACTGACGCGTCGACACTGCTCGCGGGGACGACCATCTCCGCCGCGGTGGGCGGGCCGGTGCTCGGGGTGCTCCTCGACAGGGCTGCACGACCGGGACGCCTGCCGGCAGGAGCCCTCGTCATCTATGCGGCGGGGCTGGGGACGATTCTGGTGGGCCTCAGCCGGCTGCCGTTCACTGTCACCGTACTGATCGCCGTGGTGACGGGGCTGGTGGGGCCGGCCCTCTCGGGCGGATGGACGTCCCAACTGCCCCGAGTGGTGCATGGCGACCGCCTGCTCCGGGCGAACGCGTTCGACTCCATGACGTTCAGCGTGGCGAGTCTGGCGGGCCCGGCTCTCGCTGGAGGTACGGCAGAGATGCTGGAGGCCCCGACGGCCGTGGTGGTCTCCGCGACGCTCATCACCCTGGCGCTCCCCGCCGCGTGGATGCTGCCCACCCGTCCCGGCCGGGCTCGGGGCGGCGCTCGGACAACCCCCCTGATCAGCGACCTTGCTGCCGGTATGCGGATCATCGTCGGGAAGCCGGCCCTGGCTCGAGCGACCCTCACCTCGGTCATCGCCTGTATCGCTCAGGGCATGCTGACGGCGTGCGTCCCGCTCCTGGGCGAGCGTGCTCTCGGCGGAGCCGGTCGCGGCGCGATGCTGCTCTCCTGCACGGCGGTCTCCGCACTGGTGGCCAACGCCGTGCTCGCCCGGTTCCCGCGCGCGGTGGCACCCGACACGATCATCTGGGCCGGTGCCCTCGTCCAGGCTGTCGCGCTGGCGCTGGCGACATGGAGAGCGTGAACGAAGGCCGGCGGTGGACCGTCGCGCTACATGCCCCAGCTCTTGAGCGCTCGGGCGGCGGTGCCGTTGTTGCCGAGCTGATAGATGCTGATGCCGCGCGCGGAGAAGGTGAGCGGCTCGAACGGCTCGGCTTCGATGGTCTTCAGGTCGGTGAGGGTGGCCAGGCCGACGGTGATGTGGGGGAGGTAGTTCTCGCCGCTGTGATCGGGGACGTAGTTCTCGATGTAGGTGAGGGTGGGCGCGTTGATGTCCGGTTCGGCGTCGGTGCGGACGTAGGCGTCCGCGGTGCCGTTGCTGCCGGTGTAGGGACGCAGGGCGCCGATGAGGCGGGCCTGGAGGTCGAGGACCTCGGGCCCGGGTTTGACGACGATGGCGGCCAGACCGATCGAGGGCTGCACCTCCATGTGGGCGATGCTGTGGGTGGTCAGCTTCAGGGTCGACAGGTCCACGGAGGCGGCCACGTCGTCGATCGTCGCGTACACCTGGTCCAGGGCGGCGGTGCGCACGTAACGCTGCAGCGTGGTGATGTGCGGCTGGTGGTGCTCGTCGAGAGTGAACCCCGTCGGTGCGGGGATGCTGGTGAGCATGCGCGCGTTGACCTGCTTCGCAAGCGCGATCATGCTCTCGTCCGGGTTGAGCAGGACATCGACTGCCATGAGGTCGTTCATTCAGAACTCCACGGGGGACGAACACGGCTGGGTGATTGATGGGGGTGCTCTGGAGTGTGGGAGCGTCCGCTCGACGATCACGGCGAGATGGCCCTCAGGTCACGTTCGCGGCCTGCCGGTCAGAACACAGTGACCCAGTCGTTCTTCATGCTCACGAGCGTCCAGCCGAGCTCCATGGCCTTCGTGAGCGACGTCTCGGCACCGGTGGTGTAGGAGAACTCGCGCTCGTCGTCGTCATGACTGACGAGCAAGGCGAACCGTGCGCTCTGGAGCATCTCGATGTCCACGTCGGCGTTGCCGCCCGCGAAGACGGGCAGTCGGCCGGTGTGGGCGAAGATGTGCTCGGGCTTGCCGGCGCCCAGGTCCAGGCTGCCCAGGAGCTCGCGGGAGCGGATGAGCTTCCCGTCGGCGTAGGTGTACGCGGCCGCCGTACCGATGACGTTCTCCTGGGGGATCCCCCAGGTCTCCTCGGCGAGGACGCGCATGAAGTCGCGTCCACCGCCGGAGCACACGAAGACCCGGAAGTCGTTCGCGTGGAGAAGGGCGAAGAGCTCCAGCATCGGCCGGTAGACCAGCTCCCCGTACGGGGCACCGAGCTTCGGGTGCTTCGCCGTCCCGGTCCACTCGCGCACCTGGGCGTCGAATTCCTCGGGCGTCTTGCCGGCCCACGAGCGGGTGAAGGCCTTCAGCAAGGTCTCCATCACCGTGGGGTCCTGCGCCGCCAGGCCCTTGAAGAACTCGGCGTCCTTCTCGATGAGCGCCTTGTACGGCTGCTGCGCCGCGAGTGAGGGGTCGGCCTTCACCTCCTCTGCCCACGTACGGAAGACGAAGTCGAACTGCGGTGGCAGAGGCTGCTCGACCCACAGCGTGCCGTCGTTGTCGAACGTGGCGATCCGGTCGGCCGGCTCGACGAATTCTGCACCCGGCGTCGTCGTCGCGTGGACGAAATCCACGATCGCCTGACGGGCCGAGCCGTCTCTCCAACTCGCAAGAATCTGCCCGGTCATGGGTACTCCTCGGCACGGCTGTCACGCCGTCAGCAGATGGGGGGTTCAGCCCATGACCTTGCCTGACCTTCGAAAGGTTTCAAAGCACAGACACGGCATCCCGTGCCGACAGATGATCGCGAACCGTCGAAAGCGCCGAAATTCCCACCGTCGATGCGAATCCAGGGCCGCCGCCGACCGTCTCCCGCCGCTCGCAGCGATCACGCAGCATATTGCCGAGGGGCAGACCGGCACTCCGTCCTCGGTCCGCGCCGCTGCCATGGCGCCTCACGCACGCGCCATGGCGAACGCCGCCAGAAATCCGATGACGGTGACCAGGCCCGTCAGCAGATGGACCTTGCTGTAGGCCTCGGGAATCATCGTGTCCGCGATCATCGCAAGGATCGCCCCGCCGGCGAAGGCCGTGATAGCCGCCAGCACCTCTGCGGGAGCGTTGCCCAGCAACGCGTATCCCGCCAGCGCGGAAAGTCCGCTGATGACCGCGATCCCTCCCCAGAGGCCGAAGACGTACCTGAGGCTCCGGTGGGCACTCCGCATTCCGGCGGCACTGGCGAGCCCCTCAGGAAGATTGCTGATGAACACCGCCCCCACAGTGGCCGTCCCCAGGTGCGCGCCACCCAGGAGCCCGGTACCGATGACCACAGACTCCGGCACGCCGTCCAGCAACGCACCCAACGCGATGGCGTTCCCCGAGCCGGGCTGCTCTGCCTCGGACGGCTGCCGCCCGGAGCGCTTACGGTGACGGGCTCCGCGCCGCGCCAACAAGGCGTTCGCCCCTGAGTACACGACCGCGCCCCCGGCCGCTCCGGCCACCACCGGCCCCATGCCGGACCGCTCGTAGGCCTCGGCTATCAGCTCGAACGAGACCGCGGCGAGCAGCACACCACTGCCGAACGCCATCACCAGCGCGATCCACCGCGGCGGAACCCGGACGAATGAGCCGAGGGCTGCGCCCAACAGCAAGGCAGCTCCCGCGAACAGCCCCCAGCCACCCGCAACCAGTGCTCCCATCACAGCCGCCCCTCTCCACTCCGCCGACTCACCGCTTGTACCCATCAGGGCGGTGATCACCGGTGGCCGACGCGCACGGCACCGAGGGCGCCCCGGGAACCCACCCGCAGGCCCCGGCCTCAGCCCGGGCCGCGCCACGCAGCGCCGCACCCCGGCCGAACGCCCGGGCCGACGCCGACCGATACGCATCGGATCGGATCGGATCGGATCCTGCGACAGCAGGACCACGCCCTTGGACCCTTTGGCCGGGAGAGTCTCCGGTCAGCCCGGACTTTCGGCCAGCTGGCCGTGCCCCCGGTCCATGAGCGAGTGAGCCTTTTCCAACCTCTCTCTGGCGTACGGCCGTTGGGCTGACCACATGGCAAAGACCCTGGTAGATGGGTTTCCGACCAAGAGAACCGTGTCCACCAGAGGCTTCACGTGCTTGTGGGTGGGTTCGGCCTGGCACCCCATGGGGTGCCGGGCCGAAAGAGGCCGTGCGCCGGTCCGGGCGCAGAACCGTGGCGTCGTCCTGGAAGAGGCGGTCGGTCGCGTCATCGACCGCGGCGGTGAGCACGCGGGCGACCTCGCGGGGGTGGTCGGCCCGGGTGTCGCGCATGACATCGGGAGGGGCCACGGCCGCCGGGCCGACGTTCCCGCGTGCGGTCGGTGGGGACCACGAGCCGGTCGCCGGGGCAGAGGGGCCCCGGTGGGGCACATCGGCACACCCTGGCCTGTTTCGGCAGTCGGCTCCCGGGCAAGGCGCCGAACGTGAGGCCGCCGTGATCGGCCGCGAGACCGCGCGGATCCTACGAGCACGCGCAGGGAGTGACTGTCATGACCGTACCGAGCAACCCCGACCCGGGCCCCCGCACCCTTCCGCCCGGCGCCGGGCCGGGAGTGACGTCGCCCGCCGAGACCGGAACCGGCACGGCCACCGGCCCCCGCCGGCCGCCTCGGCGCGGCTGGGCCGCGGGACCCTTGGTGGCCCTCTGGGCGGTGGTGCTCCTCTGCGCCCTGTTCTTCCTCGTATACGCCATCGTGCTGGCGGCCCACTGACCGAACCGGCCGGGAACACGGCCCGGGCGGGCCGACGAGCCTGCCCCCGACGACGGACGAAAGGAATCGACCATGGAGCGCGACGCATCCGATCAGTACGGAACCGGTGAGACGGCAGAGCCGGACGACGCGCGGGGCGACGACGTGTATCAGCCGGTCCCGTCCGAGGACGACGAGGCGGCGTCCCGAGGCCCTGACCCGGAGAACACGCTCGTGACGGATCCGCTGGACGACACGTCCGTGCCCGGATACTCGCCCCCCGAACGTCCGAGGGGCGTCACCCGGTACGGCACGACCCAGCGGGAGCAGCGCGCGGGCGAGCCCCTGGACGCCCGGCTCGCCCAGGAGATCCCGGACGCGGCGGTGCCCGGGGGCGACGGCGTCGGGGACGTGGCAGACGGGGCCGGGGAGCCCGTCGACGAGGAGGCGGGCGCCGTACGGGCGGGGCGCCTCGCCCCTGTCGACGTGCCTCCGGGCGGGCGACGGGATCGCGCCGTGGCCCGGGACGTCGGCGTGGACGAGGGCGCCGCCTCCGCCGAGGAGGCCGCCATGCACGTGGACACCGCGGTCGACGGGGCCGCGGACGAATCGACGGCCGCGCCCGGGGAACCCGCGTAGCACCGACCTGGTCGCATGCGCGGGCCCCGGGGGGACACCCGCCCTTCCGGTGGGGAGGGGAGACGGTGCGGAGCACGCGTCGTTCCGCCCCGCCGGCGACCCCGGAGACCAGCGGGAGGCAGGCTGTGGACAGGCCCCCACGACGATCGGAGCGAGCACACACGGGAGGCCGGGCGGAGCTGAACGGAACCCTCCACCGAACGGGCTCCCGACGACGGACTGCGAGGAGACGAAGACGACTCCGTGCGTCGGGCCACTCCCTCCCGGGCGGAAGGGGAACGGGAGCTGGCGGACGACGCGATGCCCCGGACCACCCCCTCCCAGGCGGAGGGGGAACGGGAGACGGCGGATGAGGAGGAGGACGCCTGAACGCGGGGCCGCGGAGTTCGGGTCGGTGAGGAACGGGCGGGCGGCCGGGCGCCGCGGAGGCGTTCGCTCCCGATGCGAGGTGAAGCCGTAAACCCGGCCCACCGGAAAGCCCTCATATAATTCGAAACATGAAGAAGTCACGCACATCAGGACATGATGACGCCTGGGAAGGTGTGGTCACGGGCAGGTCCCGAGGCATGCTGGACGGCTCGAACATGTACCACTTCCTCGAAATCCGGCTTTCTGACGGGGCCTTCGTGAAGATCCGCGTCGGCCGCCGACTCTGGAAGTCGATCGACATCGACGACCGCGTCGTCAAGGAACCGGGAAGCGACCCCGTCAAGGGCTAGTGCGATGACCACATAGGTTCGCCGGGTTGGCGCTGGGGGCTCCCAGGCCGGTTGGACGTCGCGAGACGTCCGGCTCGGAAGGGGCACGATGGCAGAGCCGCTTCTGGTCCGCCGGCTCACGGACCAGGAAGGCCGGTAGTGAGAGAGGGTCGTGCGGCGGGGTAGCACGGGCACGGTGCGGTACCGGCGGGCGATGATGCTGCCGGCCTCGGTCGGCGGCAACGAGGTGCCGGTGATCGCCCGGCTCGTGCAGGCTGTCGAGGACACGGTGCGGGAGGTGATTCACCGGTTCGACGAGATCGGCCCGGCCTGTCTGGAAGCATCTCGGTGGGCGGGAGGCGACCGCGCCCGCTCAGCTTTGACGACGAGGATGACCAGACCCGCTCCGGCGCCGTTCAGGGGCGTGGCAGGCCCGGTGGGAAGCTGTGACCCGGCGGGCTACCCGGCGGCCGCCACTCGATCACCATGATGGTCGCATCGTCCGACAGGGTGGCGTTCTGACCGTCCAACAGGGCGTGGATCAGCCGGCGGAGCGCCTCCGGCGCCCGCTCCCCCGCCGCCATGGCGCGGATGACGAAGTCGGCGAACCGGTCGAGCCCGAAGAACTCGTGGTCCGCCCCCTTCGCCTCGATCACCCCGTCGGTGTACATGAGCACCCGGTCGCCCGGGAGCAACTGGAAGCTGTGGACTGCCCGCTCGGTCGGAATGACGTCGAGCAGCCCGAGCGGCGGTTCGGCGTCCCGCACCAGGGCGTCGGTCACCACCACCTCGTCCCGGATGAGCAGCGGCGCCGGGTGACCGCAGTTCGACCAGCGCATCAGGCCCGTCGCGATGTCGAGCCGCAGGAAGACGCCGGTGGCGAACCGGTCGGGGAACCAGCGGGCCAGCGCGTCGTCGATGGTGGCGACCAGCCCGGACAGGTCGGCCCCGTTGCGGCGGGCGTTGCGGCAGGCCGCCAGCGCCAGGGCGGCGGTCAGGCCCGAGGCCAGATCGTGGCCCATCGCATCGAGCACGGCCGCGTGCAGCGCGCCGGCGGTGAGCGTGTGCTCGAAGGCGTCGCCGCCCAGGTCGTAGGCGGGCTCCAGTACGGCGGACGAGATCACCTGGTCGGCGCAGAGCGTGCGTGGCGGGAGGAAGGCGCGGAGCATCTCCGCCGGCAGGCTCATGGTGTCGGAGCGGGCGGTGCGAGCGTAGCTGTCGCTGGTGGCGCGCTTGGCGGTGATGACCAGCGCCAGCAGCGCCGCCAGCAGCCTGCACCGGCGCACCACGTCGCCGTCGATGGCGGCGGCCCGCAGGCAGAGCACGCCCAACCGGTCGGCGCCGTCCACCAGCGGGAACCAGACCACCACTCCCGCGGCGCCGTCCTCCGCCATCCGCAGCGAGCCAGTGCGGAAGGCCCACCCGGCGAGGCTGCCCTCGACGGGCAGGCAGGGCGCTCCGGGTGGGACGGGGACCAGCTGGTTCTGCTGGATGTCGACCAGGTAGACCGTGCAGTGCCCGAGGCCGAGGGCCTGCGCGTACTGCTCGGCCATGGTCTGGGCCTCCAGCGGGTCCAGCGTCCGGCCGGTGGTGAGGAAGTGTTCCAGCAGTTGCTCGCCGAGGTTCAGCGGAGGGGTGTCAGCGGCCATGGGACCAGCCGATCTCCAAACGGCCGGATCGGCCAGCCGACACGTTGGGGGTGTGCCGTCAGTCCCCCGAAGGGCCCAGCGATCGTCCTGGCCCGCCTCACCCGGCAGGTCCTCGTGCTCGCGGACCGCGCCTACCAGGGCGCCGGCGCCACCATCCGCACCCCCTGCCACCATCGCGAACAGGCTGAGCACTACCAGAACTTCAACCGCGACCACGCTCGACTGAGAGCCCCCGGCGAACACGCCCTCGCACAGCTGAAGTCCTGGCGCATCGTCATCCCGACCCGGCCGCCGCCCGTCTCGCCGGTGTCGCGCCGCTCGCCTCGTCCTTCACGGCGTGACCCTCCTCACCGCTTCTTCTTGAGAGCACCAGGCTTGTGCACGGCCGTCCGCCCGGACTTCTCGCTGCGCACCTCATACTGAGGTTCGTCCGACGAGGCATCGACCGTGCGCCCGGCGGCGCGGGTCCGCTCGGTGATCTTCCGCTCCACCGTGCCCTCGGTCTCACTGCCGTGACTGCGCCAGGCGACTTCGTCCCCCTTGTCGAACTCCTGCTTCCCTGAGGATCTCTTCCTCTTCGCCACGGCCCGCTCCTTCCTCCCGGCCCGCACCCCGTTCGTACGGGACCGGTCTCCACCCTGGGACCGGACGCGCCCGGCCGCATCCTCAGCCCCCTCCCCCGCAGCTCGGTTGGTCCGATCGGGGGTTCC
>NZ_JBIDBK010000022.1:0-23026 GCF_043202995.1 Streptomyces sp. NPDC048018 | reverse complement strand
CTCTCACGACCCGATCGCCACACGCCCGATCACCTCATCCAAGCGGCCTCGTCGCCCGAGTAAGCAAACAGCCCTGCCGGGACAAAACGCTCTTTTAGACGTCATCTCATTTCGCGCGTCCATGCGACGATTCGTCGGCCCGTGGGAAGTCGTGAGGGGCGAGGGCCGATGGAGTACGTCCATCGCGATGCGCAGCGTGATGTCGCTGCTTCAGCGGATCGCCCGGGTCACCACGTTCCGTCAACTTGCCAGGACGGAGGTGGTGCGAGCAAGGGCTTCCGCGGGTGCTCCGCAGCGGTCACCATGGAAGTCCGGCGGCGACCCGGGGGTGGGGGATGAGCGAGGGTGCGGACAGTCTTGTCGGGCAACCGGAGCAGGACGGCCCTGCGTGGTGGCTGGCGCTGGCCTGCCTGGTAGGGCTGCTTCTGGCCTACGTCGTGCTGACGAACTTCACCGGAGAGCTACGGGCGGCGCTGTGGGGCGAGCCCGGGACCGTGACCAAAGCCCGCTGCCGTACGTACGACAACACCGTCGCCAACGCGGGCACGTCGACGTCCTGCTCGGGCACTTTCACCTCAGACGACGGCAATTCGTCGTTCGACGTCACCGTCGAGGGCGACATCCGCTCGCAGCCGGTCCGTGCGTGGTTGGTGGACGGCAGGTCCGGCACCGCGTACGTCTCACCGACGGTGTGGACGGGGGTGCTCCCGGTGGGGCTCTCCCTCCTCCTGGCCGGTGTCCCGGCGGCGGTGACGGTGGAGCACGCGCGCCGCGTCCGCACACGGCGCCGGAGGCCGGCCCCACCGGCCCGGCCCGGTCCGCAGCGGCCGGCTCCGAATGCGGACGACCCGGGGATCTCGGACTTCTGATCACACCGCCCCCGCGGTCGCGCGACAGTCTCTACGTCGTCTGGCCCTACGGCGACCGGCTCGCGAGGCTGACCCAGCTCGGCCGGTCATCCGGCAGTCCCCCGCATCGACACTGACGGGCACCGCCTGCCCGCCCCCTCACGCAGGCAGGACAGCACAACGGCCGACGGCTCACGCCGCGGCCACCTCACCCACAACTCCGCCATGTGAGGGCGTGTGCGGTGGGCGGGGCCGACTCCGAACTCGACATCGCCGACTGACGGCGGGATACAGGTGACCGGCCCGCACAACACCACGAGTGCGGGCCGGTCTCCACCCGGCCGGGCCCTGCGGGTGGGGGGATACCGCGGGCCCGTGAGCGACCCCATTCGCTCCCTGCCCGTGTGCCCCCGGACTTGGCGGTCATGCCCACCGCGTCCGTTCGGGAGACCGGGGGGCGTCTGGGTTCGTGCACGAGATGGGTTCTGGCTCGCTTTTCGTGCAGGGCTGACTGAGTGTGATGTCCATGTGCTCCGCGGGCTGTGAGCAACGGACAGTCGGAGTCGCGTGCCCGCGGCCTCGCTGCGATGTCTGATCGCCGTTGGCTCGGTGGCGGCGCGACGGCAGACTATGACGGTGGACTCCGACCCTTACCCGTATCTGGCTGCTGCGGGCAGCCTGGCCGTAGCGCTGGAACAGTTGGCGGCCGGACTCGGTACCGATCTCACAGTGGTACCCGGCGATTGGGGCCCACGCGTGTCGGCCGGTATCGCCTCGTCGGTCCGGGCGGCGGAACATACAGCCGGAGCACCACTTCTTCCCCCGGCCGCGCTGTCGGCTGTCGGCCGCAATGCACGCGGTACGGGCCGATTCCAGGCAGCTTTCCCCACGCTGACTCCTCCGAGATCCGTCACTCAGCGTGCATGCTCTACGGTAAGTGAGCCAGCACCCGAGATTCGACCGCACTACCAAGGGGACGGCGGGGGCGGCGCACGACGGGCCCTGGCGTACGTTCGAACCTATGACGCATGCCCTGAAATCCCGGCCGGTGACCCAGTGAGCGGCTGGTGGGACTACATGGAAGAGCGGACCCGCCGAGAGGTCGACGCCGACGTGCTGCGCGATCGCCGGATGTCGGCAGTCAGGTCCGTATGGGAGGCCCTGCGTCCGTTGGGGCTGGGCCTGCACGAGGCCGAGCGGGTGGTGCACTTGCGATACGAGGTGCTCGGGGAGCAGGTGCAGCGCACACCGCCCGATCCGCTCGATGCCCCCTCTCTCGTAGCGCGTGCCGCAGCTCTCCCGGGCCGCGTGGCTGCGGTGGAGGCTCTGTGGGACGGCGATACCGTGCATGACTGGTTCGTGCTGCTGGTCGCGGTCCTGGACGCTCCGGAAGGCGAGGGCCATCTGGCGACTGTCCACCACCGCCCTGACGGCTCTCCTCCTGGCGTTGCCGCCGCCGAGGCCGGCCAGGCGCTGGCCAGCCACCTGGGCGTGCCCTTCCACTTCGCTTCCCCGGACGTCCCTGATGATGACGTCCCGCGCTGGCGGACAGCCCAGCGGCTGGCGGAAGGGCCGTGACCAGGCCCGTGGGCGAAACGCGACCCCAAGAAGGCGGGAGTGCCGGGTGCTCCCCGTTCTCATGAACATTGCCCCGGGGCCGATCCGGCTGCCTTCCAGGACCGTGGACAACTGCTGCCGAAACTCGGGCTCTGCTCCACTTTCCGTGGAGGCTCACGGATCGTGATGTCAGCGGCGTGTGGTGGAATGGCCGGCTCTGCCGTTGATCTACTAGGAGGCCCTCGTGACGTCTTCGTACCCGTCCCTGTCTCGCGCCTTGGCCGAGGCTTTGGTCGATGTCCTATGGTTCATCGACGGTAGCGAGGACGAGCAGATGGACCAGGATGACGCGGTCAAGGTCAGGGAGGGCGTCGCCCACGTGGTCAGCACGCTGCCGAGTGATCAGCAGCAGGAGCTGCTCGCCCTGCTCGGAGAGATGTCAGCTGCCGAGGCCAACCCCGCTCGCCGTGCGTTCCTCCAGGAGTGCCCGGAGGGCTTCGGGCTCATCGACGATCTGTCCTGAAGGTTCGGCTTGCCGCGCAAGGCCGGCACAAGCCCGTGCTGCGACGGTTGATCTCCCACCCAGACTGATCACCATGAACTCGACGATGTTGGATAGGCGGCATGGTGAGACGCAAGAAGGAGAGGAAGAAGCGGCCCGCCTGGGGCATTCCGAAGGGGATCTTCCTGGGTGCGACGCCGGAGGGCTGGCGCACCAGCGTCCTCACGGACAGCGGAAATCTCTGCGGTCGGCTGGACGTGCCGATCAACACCGACCCGCAGGACGCGCGGGCTGCGGCGGCGGTGATGGTCACGGAACTCGCGCGCGACTTCCACGACACCGAGGTGGAGGTGAGCTGGGAGCCGCCCCGGGAACCTTGGTCATGGACCGCCCAGGTCACCCTCGCCGCCGAAAACGGCTCATCTTCGCCGGACGCTGAAGGCTGAACGGCAAGTTCAGGAGTAGAGGTGAGACCGGCGGCATGCTCATGTTCCCCGCGCAGCGCAGGGAAGTCTCCTTCCTTCCCAGCATCGCCCGCCGGCGCATCCCGGACGCGCCACAGTTCACCGACCTCGCCCGGTACCTGCACACCTCGTCCCCTCCCTTCTCCGGGCCGGCCTCGAAGCGTACGAGGCCAGACCCCCACGACTAGGCATCGCCCTGGACAAAGTCCTCCACACCCGCCGGCCGGGCATGGCTCGCGGTTCTGAGCATCGCACTTGTCCGTCTGTGCCATGGACCGCGCTCAGTCACGTGAGGGGAGGGTTCTGGCTTTGAGCGTGCCGGATCGCAAAGCCCTGCTCAGCCGGCGGAAGGTCCTTCATCCGGCGCTGGCAACGGTCGTGGACCCGGTCCGAGAAGCGGCGGCAGTCCGGACCGGCCGCCCCTGCCGCCCGACCTCTCGCCATCACCTCGACCGCCCCGAACACGGCCGTAGACGCATCGGAGACGGCAGACGAAGGTGACAATGCAGCCAGCGGGATCGCGGTGAGCCCCTTCAGGCCGCAGCGATTCCATGACGTCCTCACGGCCGATCTCACCGAACCGCACCGCACGAGCAGCGCCACACGGCGAAGAGCGCCTACGACCGGCTGCCGCACGAGCGACGCTCCCCGGACTCCGACGGGTACCCGCCCGGCGCGGAAGGCCGTCCATCCGCGCGAAAGGGCGGGCGTAGGGCAGGTGCCCGACGCCCGCCCAGTGCTCACACCGCCCTGATGTAGAAGTACTGGTTGGGCTGGTACGTGCACGTCCACAGTCGCGCGGGGGCGCCGTCCTGCGTGCTCCAGTCGGCAATCTCCAGGCACTTCTGGGGGGAGTACGCGTTGTCCATGCGCAAACCCTCCCCGCCGTAGAAGCGCTGGTTGAGGCCGTAGTGACAGCCCCACTGGTTGGCGGTCGCACCGTTCTGGGTCCCCCAGCCGCCGATCTCCAGGCACTTGCCGCTGTTGACGTTGACGTAATAGGACGCATCGACGTCGCCCGCCAACCCCCAGCGGTACCACTTCTGGTTGTCGCCACCATGGCAGGTCCACTGGCGGACGGCCGCGCCGTCCGCCCTGCTCCAGTCTGCTACCTCAAGACACTTCCCGGAGTGCTTCACCTGGAGCGTCACCGTGCCCAGGTAGATGATGGACGGCGTGGCTGCCTGGGCCGGAGCGGCCGAGGCGGCGAGGACGAGGCCCAGGGAGGCGGCAAGAACAAGCAGACCGTGCCGGGCACGGGCGAAGAAGGTGAGCTTCATGATCCTCTGCAATCGATACGGGAGCATCCGGCGACCGGCCCACATCGCCGTTCGTGATCGCAAGGCTCTGCGACGTAAGTGATGCTCTGCAAGGCCTACTTGAGCCGTCACACGACGTAGGTTCCGCACAGACGGCAGAACCCGATTCCTCCGCCCTCTGCCTGGCGAGCACGGATGAGCGGCCTGATCCATCCTCATGGTGGCCGGCCCCCGCCGCGGCCGCGCCCCTGGCAAGCACCACCGCACACCACCGTGTGGTCCTACGGGCTGCGACGGGCGTGAGTTGCTCCGGCTGCCCCGGGGCGGGAGCAGGCGAGGACGGGTGCGGGGTGAGAGCGCCAACCGCCCCCACCCCGCCGCAAAGTCGTCAGTAGACGAGGCCCCATGCCTGGGCGGTGTTGAACTCCGGGTTGCAGGTCCACAGCGTCAGCCAGGTTCCGTTGGCCGAGGAGTTGCCCTTGTTCGTGATGCACTTGCCCCCGAACTTCGTCCACGTCCGGCTGGAGTTGCCGATGAACACCTGCGGGCTGCTGTCGCTCCAGTCACAGGTCCACAGGGTGAGGACGGTACCGTTGGTGGCGGAGGCGTTGCCCTGCGGGGTCAGGCACTTGCCGCTGACGTCGTGCACGATGTGCTGGTTGAGCCAGTGCCAGTTCTGCAGGTTGCTGCCTGTGCACGACCAGACGGTGATGACGGCGCCGTTGGCGGTGCTGTTGCCCTCGGGAGTGGCGCAGCTGCCCAGGTTGTAGAGCCGGTTGCCGGCAGCGTTGGCCGTGCCGGTCGACAGGACACTGACACCGAGCACGGTGAACAGTGCGATGAGTAGGGCTGACGCCTTGCGTATCATCTCGGTCTTCCTCGAAGGTCCTCCCACCCCCGCGGGCGGAGGTGGCGGTGATGGGTTGCCGGCCGGAAGGGCGGGTTCACCCGTCCGCGACGTCCACCCGGCCACGCGGCCCTGCAAGATCATGAGGATCGACGCCCCCACGGCAGCGCCGCCGCCCGGGCAGGTGTCCGACAACAGGGAATCTAGGGTCGGACGGCACGCCAGGGTGTGCGCGTCACGCAGCATTTCTGTGCAACGAGTGCAGCTCGACCGAAACCCGCGTCGCTTCCCGAGCGAGATATCCGGCCTGCTGGTCGTGGACACCTTCTACGGCCGTGACCTCAGCCAGGGCGCCGACAGGCCCAGGAGGAGTAAGTCCGAAGTCGTTCAGCGTATGAGGCGAGGGTCTCGTTGGTTCGTGTGTGACGACACCTGGAGACCTTTCGACAGCACTGTTCGTGAGGATCGATGACTCTCTGGCTGTCGGCGTACGACCTTGGCTCCCCAGGTGTGTACGGATGAACGTCCCCAGCCACGGTCCACGGGCAGTAGAGCGATGGGGGATTGGGTTGGAGCTGTGGGACCAGGACACTGCGCCGTAGGGAGAGGAGCTGGAGGCTCTGGACAGCAGCACGTTCCCAGCAGCCGCCTTCGGGTTACGGGCGGCGCATCTGCGGCGGGGCCCGTGGGGGCATCTGTGGGCGGACGACCTCGCGGTCGCCGCGGCGGCCGACTGGATCGTCGACTCGCTGCACGACCTCGTCGACATCGTGGGCGCGCGGAGGCTGTTGGTTCCGGCCGCCCTGGCGGGCTTCCGCGGCGTGCTCGGGTGTGCGACACGGACACCCCGATC
The DNA here is from genome assembly GCF_043202995.1 of Streptomyces sp. NPDC048018. Classification (NCBI taxonomy): domain Bacteria; kingdom Bacillati; phylum Actinomycetota; class Actinomycetes; order Kitasatosporales; family Streptomycetaceae; genus Streptomyces; species Streptomyces sp. NPDC048018. The sequence goes on along the minus strand of NZ_JBIDBK010000022.1, from coordinate 16,696 downwards.
CCCACGGAGGGCGGGGCGAGAGCAGGAGCTCCTCTGTCAGGTATGGGGTGGTGCGGGATGTTCATCGTCCGGGGGTTCGAACCAGAAGGCGCTGCGGTACGTGTCATGGCTGGCCTCCCAGGCCCACCGGCGTAGCAGTGCGCACAGCGGTCCGCCGCAGGCGGTGTCACGGCTTGTGCGGGCGACGGAGACGTCGCGCGGCGTGGTCTTCGTCAGGGCGCGCAGGTAAGCGAGGGCCCGTCTGCTGGTGGCGGCGAGGGTCACGGCGCGGGGGCCGTGAGGAGGGCGTCGGACGAGAAGAGTCTTCCGGATCCGTCCGGTGCTGCTAGCCAGGAGAGACTGTCCACGGTGCGCGCTGGGTCTGGCACAGCGAGCCACGTGCCAGTGGTCAGGTGCCGGGCCCTTCTTTCCAGCTCATGGGGTCGGCTGGCCCGAGTCGTCAGGAAGACCAGTTCACGATGCTTTTGGTCACGCACCACAGGGCCACTGGGAACGTGGCCATTGTGGGCGATGGCGTCCAACAGCCCGTCGCCCCGTGGTTCGGGGACTGCCAGGGCATCCCATCGGCGCCCCGCCGGTAGGAGGGTCACCCCCCATTGGCTCAGTCTCCATTCCTTCAGCCATGCGACCGGATCGTCGCAGGCACAAGCCAGCCGGCGCAGTGCGCGGTGTGCAGTGGGCATGGGCCACCTTCGCTTCGGAGTACATGGTGAAGGGGAGAGCATCCCGAACAAGATCTGTCGCGGGTAGGGAGGTGGAGTGTGGCGGATTCGATCCCAGGCCTCTTATGACTAGTCAGAGGTTGTCAAAAAGACAGCGTCGGGAACGTAACTCACGCGGCAGGCACGCCGAGAAGGGCGGTGCCGGCCTGCCCTCGCCGGCAGAGCTGCAGTGGACAGACGGCTGCGATCCGGGTGAGTGGCTGCTGGATGCGGCGAGCCCTGTCTTCGGCTTCTGCGTACTGCTGAGAAGTGGGCGGGACGGCGCCGAAGGTAGGGCCGTCTTGGGCGGGCAGGGCGCGCCAGTGCAGAACGGGGGAGTGCGGTGGTGGCTGCGCCGAGGAACCAGGCCGGGCGTCTGCGGACGTGGGCAGGGGCGATGGCCAGGGTAGCGAGTACTTCCGCGGAGGGGTTCCAGCCGTTGGAATGTCGGCGACGTCCTGCGGGTCTGTGTGGCGTTGAGTATGTTTCGCAGCTCGGCCACGGCCTCTGACCTGGTCGACCAGGCACTCGGCCCCGCGCCGGCCTCGCATCGCTACCTCGAGCATGAGCCGGAGGTTCGTACAGTCCGCGAGCGTCAGGAAGGTGTTCACCGACCTCACCGCCACCACTGGTGCTGGGTGCTGCCTCCTCGACACCGAGACCGACATCTTCGACATCTGCTGGCTCAACGGCGAGACGTTGAGTGGTGAGACTGATTCCGGCACCCGGTTCTCGGGCTTCCATGATCTCGTCGCCGCTCGGTGCAAGCCGGTGGAGCAGAGCGGGGAGGGCGCCCACTGGGGATACGGCGCACCTGGCCGGCCAACGCCCAACTCAATCCTCAAACACAGATGTTGGACGGAACTGTGGAATGAAGAAGCTCCTGGTACACGGGTTCTCGACCAAGATCGACCGCAACCGCCAGGAGCTGCGTGCGCCGTCCCGTAGCCCAGCGAACTTCTGGTCCATCCCGTCAACCGCCTAAGCGGACAATGTAGCCGCAAAGGCGGTCGAGCGTGGCTGCGGACTCCAGCGAGTCCGGCGTGCCGTCCGGGCACCCGGAGGCACCCTCAGGCCGGTCCGGTGGGCGGGCGGGGGCGGAAGCAGGCGGTGACGTCCTTGCCCCGTGGGCAGGGCCGGGTCTCCCAGTCGTCGGCCAGCGCCCCGATCAGGAGCAGACCGCGTCCCCCGAGCGCCTCGTCGGTGGGACGCCGCGGCTCGGGCACGTACGGCGACGCGTCGTGAACGGTCACGTGCAGGCACTCCTCGTCCCAGGTGAGGATGAGCTGCGCGTCGCTGTGCGCGTGGACGTGAGCGTTGGTGACCAGCTCGGAGACGGTCAGGACGACAGCGTCCACCAGGTCCGGTGCCGTCCGGTCCCAGCCGAGTGCCGCCAGGTGCTCCCGGGTCCAGTTCCGCGCCGACTTCACGGTGCTGCTGAGCGGGAGAGAGCGCGCCCATCCGACGGCTCTCAGGGAGGGATCCCGTGCCATGTCTCTCCTTCGACCGACCACATCGCACGTTCCGTGTGCCCCTGGATCGCCGGAAGAACCCGCAGTCCGCCGCACACGCCGCCGCCGTCTCGTCGGGTGACGGCAAGGAGAAGAGTGCCGCTGCGCTTGCTGACCCGGGACGGCGACCAGGCGTCGGCGGCGGGATCGTACAACCGGAGCGCCGACGGACGAGCCAGAGCGGTTCGTCGCCGGACGCCAGCCGGCGGATGGCGACGACAGCAGCATCGTCGAGATGTACGTGGACGTCGGCCAGCAGGTCGGCCTGGAGGCGGCGCAGCAGTTCGTCGGGGTCGTCCGTAGTCCACCGCTGCCCACGTTCGGCGAAGGCATAGAACGTCGCGGGAGAAGCAGAGGACAGGTCGGGCCCCTGCGGCGATGAGCCGCTGACGGTCGAGTGCAAGGCCCCACGGTTCGTACGGGCCCCGCCCCACACCCCGTCGCGGGAACAGAGCCGCCCGTGACTGCGAGGCCCATGCCCGGTGCCCGGTCATGCGCCGGACACCAGTCGCTGCTCCCCCCTGCGTCAGGCTGGATGAACGCTGGTGTCGCCGTCCTGGTCGTTGCTGCCGGTGTCCGGGTCGGGCGCGGCGCGGTCGTCGAGGGTGATGGTGATGCGGCCGCCGTTGGACTCGGCTTGGCCGGAGCCGCGCAAGGAGCTGCCGCCGCGGGCATCGGCTCTGGATCCGTACGAGCCGATGATCGACGGCCTCCTGCGGGCGGATCTGGACGCGCCGCGCAAGCAGCGGCACACAGTCACGCGGATCTTTCACCGGCTGGTCGAGGAACACGGCGCCGACGTCTCCTACGGGATGGTCCGCTACTACGTCGCCGCCCGGAAGCCCGAGATCCTGGTCTGGTCGGGCAAGGCCCCACTGGAGGCGTTCGTCCCGCAGACCCACCAGCCCGGTCACGAGGCGGAGGTGGACTCGGCGACGTGACGATCCGCCTCGCCGGCGAGCTGGTGACCTGCTACCTGTTCTCCTTACGCCTGCCGTATTCGGGCAAGGCCGTCCACCGCGTGTTCGCCTCGTGCGGCCAGGAAGCCTTCTTCGAAGGCCATGTCCACGCGCTACGGATGCTGGGCGGCGTCCCAAGGAGCAAGGTCCGCTATGCAACCTCACGGCGGCTGTCGCCCGGGTGCTGGGGCTGAGCCGGGCGACGGTGGAGGCGGACCGCTGGATCGGCGTTCACGTCTCACTACGGCATCGAGAGCTTCTCCTGCCGCCCGGGCGTGGGGGGCGCCCACGAGAAGGGCGGCGTCGAGGGACAGACCGTCTACTTCCGCCGCAACCACTTCGTCCCCGTCCCCGAGGTTTCCTCGCTCGCCGAGCTAAAGGGGATGGTCGAGCAGTGGGACCGGCAGGATGACGCCCGCCGGATCGGCTCCAGGTCCAGGACCATCGCCGATGACTTCGCCCTTGAACAGCCGCTGCTGATGCCGCTTCCCGAGGAACCTTTCGAGACCGGACGGCTGTTCACCCCGAGGGCCGACCGCTACGGCCAGATCTCGGTCCGCGCGAACCGCTACTCGATCCCCATCCGGCTGATCGACAAGAGGGTTCGAGTCGTCCTTCATGCCTCTCACCTGGTGGTTTACGACCAGAACGTGGAAGTGGCCCGGCACGAGCGGCTGATCGCCAAAGGCGCTGTCCGTCTGGATCTGGACCACTACCTGGAGGTCCTGGTCCGCAAGCCCGGCGCCTTCCCCGGCTCGACCGCTCTCGAGCAAGCCCGCTCAGCAGGCAAGCTCACCCCCGTCCACGACGCCTGGGGGACGCAGGCCATGAAGATCTCGCCGAGCGGGACGGCACCCGCGCATTGATCGAAGCGCACTTGCTCGGGCGGAACATGCAGCACGAACACGTCGTCGCCGGCCTGGCCGCCGCGCTGGGGGCCGGGGCCATGACCGCTGACGCGGTCGCGCTGGAGGCTCGCAAAGCCGCCCAGGCCGAGGCCGAGCCCGCAACCGGATCCACAGGTTCTCGGACAGCCTTCGGCGACGGTGAGGTCGCACGAATGGTCGCTCGCGCATCTTCCGCCGGATACCGGGCCGTTGCCCTCGGTGGCCCACTACGACCAGTTGCTCCGACGCCGCCGCGCAAGCGGCGGTGACCATCGAGAGGAAGAAGCACGATGACCCTGCCCCGCCAGCGAGGCTTGACCGAGCAGGCCGCCGACGCGGCCATCGACTCCGCCTGCCGTCGATCCGCAACGAGTTCTCCGACATCGCCGACCGGGCGACGAAGGACCAGATGACCTACCGCGGCTTCCTCGCCGAGCTGCTGATGGCCGAGTGCGACGACCGGGCCCGCCGCCGCTCGGAGCGGCGGATCAAGGCGGCGAACTTTCCGCGGGAGAAGTCCCTGCGGACCTTCGATTTCGAGGCGAACCCGAACATCGACCCCGCGACCATCCACACCCTCGCCAGCTGCGAGTGGATCAAGAAGGGGCAGCCGCCCTGCCTGATCGGCGACTACGGCACCGGCAAGTCCCACATGCCGATCGCCCTCGGCACCGAGGCCCCGATGAAGGGCTACCGCGTCCGCTATACGCTCGCCACCAAGCTCGTGAACGAGCTGGTCGCAGCCGCGGACGAGAACCAGCTGAACAAGACCATCGCCCGCTACGGCCGCGTCGACCTGCTCTGCATCGACGGACCGCCACGGCGCCGAACTCCTTTTCCAGGTCCTTACCGAACGCGAAGAGAAGAACAGCGTCGCCATCGCCTCCGACGAGTCGTTTGGCAAAGCGCACATGTTCCGGCGAACTGGTGCGAGGCAGCGCCGAAAGTCAACGGGTTCAGGACGGAGATTCCGAGCTGCTGCCGACTGCGGCAGCCATCAGCGCCACCAGGTTGTCGGTCCAGCAGTCCGATTCCTTGGTGGCGACCTCGGAGCCGCAGGCTGCGCAGACGAGATTGGGTCCGTCCTGGCCGTCAAGCCCGCAGCAGCCGTTGCGACGCCTGCCGTCCGGGTGCGGAGCGGTTCCCGGCACGTCGTCTGGATGCAGAATGAACAGCGTGGCGTCGTAGTTGATCGCGTAGGTGCCCTGCGCCACCCGCGGCTCGGCGATGCGATGGTCAGACAGATGATCGCTGGCCGGGGAAGCCTGTGATTCCAGGAGGCCGCCGGTGAGAGGGTGCTCGCAGTTCGCGCAGGTAAAGAAAGTCACCGGGACATTGTGCCGGGTCACGCAGTGACTGACCCCGGCGTGTTCTCCCCGCACTGTGCGAGCCGGCCGGCGTCGACGTGGTCGGCGAGGTAGATCATGACGCCTTCGGGGTCCATGCCGAGGGCTGCGGCGACGAGCTTTGGATCGAGGGTGTTCACCAGGTCGGCGAGTCGGGTGCTCAGCAGGGCTCGCGGTGGGACACCGCAGGGGTCCAAAAGATGGCTGGCGTAGGCGGTTGAGGCCGGTGCCCGGCCGGTCTTGGTGATTCGGGTGACGACCACGTGGGGGTTGCCGGTGCTCTGGCCCGTGCGGTGGGCCAGGCAGCGTTGGATCGCCGACCAGCTGGCCGGGTCCATGGGCACCGGATGCGGCCGTTTGCCCCAGGCGGATGGTCCGGTTGGCAGGGTCGAGGTCGGCCACGCGCAGGAGCCGGGCCTCGCTGCTGGAGGCCGCGTGGAGGAGGGCCAGGATTCCGAGCAGTGCCTCGTGCGGGTGCGCGTCGGTGTCGGTGGTCCAGCGGCTGAACAACTGGCGTTGCTGGTCAACTGCGACGGTGGTGCCGCTGAACCCTGACGCGCCTTTGGCTTTCACTCCCCGGGTGGGGTCGATGAGCACGATCTTGCGGGAGCGGGCGAAGCGGAAGAACTGCCGCAGCACGATCAGTCTGCGCTGGCGGGCCTTGGGCATGGTCGCCAGGAAGGCTTCGATGTCGTGGACGTCGGTCAGGGCCCAGTCCTGTTTGTTGCGCGTGCCGGTCAGGAAGCGGGCGAGATCACGGACGATGGCCAGGGCCGCTTCGATGGTGCTGTCGGTGCGAGGCAGAGTGCCGGCCTTGAGAGCGCGCTCTCGTGCCCGCAGCATGAATTCGGCGAACGCCTGGACCTGGGGTTGAAGCGGGAGTGGGGTGGCGTCGATATGGCGTTGGCGGCGTCCGGCGGCGAGCCGGTGCGCTTGGTCGGTAGGCAGGGCGAGGCCACGCTGGGTGAAGAAGCCTTCGAGTGCGCGGGCGAGGGAGCCCATCGACCGGCCGGGGCGGCGAGCGCGATTCAGCAAGGCCTGGGGGTGGTTGGGGTGTTCGTCGTCCAGCAGTCTGCCCAGTGTGCTGATCATGGTGCAGGCGCGACTTGCGCAGTGCCGGTCGGCGAGATGACCGGCGAAGTCACCCAGCCAGGGCACGGGCTCTACGAGCCGCGAGGCCAGGTTCTCGGCGGCGACGAAGGGGCGGTCGGGGTGCTTCTGCCAGCAGGCTGAGCAGAGTCCGAGGACGGCATGGCGTCGTATCTGGCCGCAGCCGGTGCACTGCCGCGGAGGCTGCTTGCTCTGCCGTCGGCGCGAGCAGTGGCCGCACCGTCCGGTGCCGGTCTGCAGGAAGCCGGGCCGCCGGCAGCGCGGACAGACTTGCTTCGCGGCCTGCCGGTCGGCTTCCCGCGCGGTCGGGGATCGGCCCGCCAGCCAGGTTCGAGATCCCTTGGGCTGACGGGGCCGGCGTGGAGACCCTGTGGTGAGGGTCGCCTGACGCCACGAGCCTGCCGGCCCGAGGGCACGGGCCGGTGCGGGTGGTTCTTACTGTCTGCCGGTCCAGATCAGCAGGCGGTCGATCTCCTCCGACTCCCGCGCCCCGCCGGCTTCTGCTCGGTGCGGTACGCCGGGAAGCTGACTCCGCCCGGCTGCCCCGGCGGACGCCTCCGTCAGGGGAGGTCGGTGATCGAGTTTGTGGCGGGGACAGGCTTGGCCAGGCTGACGCCTCCCGATTCAGTCTTCTGACGGTGACTTCGGCCGCAAGACCGCCGAGGCGGTGAAGACTTCCAGAAGAACAACCGCCTCCCCCCCCAGGACGGGACCATCGGCGCCATGACCTGGGGCAAGCTGACCAATCTCACTGTCGCCTCCGGCGCCAGGGGGATCGTTGCGGGCGGGTCTGGGCTACGAGAGGGGGATGCCGAGGATGGTCACGACGGACAGCCCGATCGTGGCTGCCAGCGCGGCAAGCCCGGCGAGGAAGAAGCAGGGACCCAGGGTGATGTCGAGGGCCCGCGTCGACGAATCCTGGAGTACGAGCACGTCCGACGGGTCCTGCGAGTCGTAACTGACCTGGACGGACGGGACAGTACTCGGGTGGGTGAAGACACGCGTGGTGCCGGTGCTGTCCATGTACTCGTACTTCCACGGCCCGTCCGCCGCCTGCGCCGCGACCACGGTCACACCGTGCCTGCGCAGGCGAGTCTCGTGCCACCAAGGCCCTATGGACACCGCGCCAAACCACAAGCCCACGACAGCCATGCCACCGAACGGCACCATGAAGGCAGCCCCGGCGATGGCGGTCTTCTCGTCGCCCACGATGGCGGTGATCACAGCCAGGACAAGGGTCCCGCCCAGACAGCCGAGCAGGACGCGCCCGACCTTGCCGCGGTACGTCTCGACCCAGGTCCTGGTGAAGGTGCGCAGCTCGACGAGGGCGGGTCCGTCGACTTCCTCGACCGGTTGGGGCAACAGTGCGTTCACGGCGTCGGTGAAGGCGACCGCTGCCGCCGCGCTCACGTCCTCGATCCGGTGGACGGCCGGCGTCGCCCCGACAAGGGCCCGCAGTTCAACCGTGACGCTCCGCTCCCCGGCGTAGACGCGGGCGATCGCCCTGACGGGGATCGTCAACTTCTCGCTGGGGCGTTCCAGCACCAGCCCATCCTGCTCCGAACGCAGGACGGCGGTCCCGCGCCCCCGCAGGACGGGTATGGAAGACGTATTCGACATGGCCGAGAGCGTACGGCCAACGCTCCCGCCCCAGTTCATCGGTATCGGGCCGTCCCGGCCCATGGACCGATTCGCCGTGCTCTCGCCGCGGGTCGGCGTCTCCAGACACTGACGGCATGGCTTTGTCGCCGAGAGGCAGCAGCGTGTGTTGGTCACCGCCGAGAACAGTCCCTCGGCGACAGGAAGCGTGTTGCTTGGTTCTGGTAGCGCGCCAATGCTTGCTTCTTTCCGTCTCGCGCGCTGAGAGCGTCCGCCAGTAGGCCGTCGGATGCGAGGGCTGGTGGGGTCGGGTGTGCCAGCGGTGGGTGAGCCAGGCTCGTCGGATCGGGCAGCGGATGGTGACGATGGCGGTGGCCAGGGCGATGAGGAAGTCGATGCAGCTCTGGCGGCGCTCGGTGTAAGTTCTGCCGGGTGGAGATCGGGGAGTTGATCGGGGCGGGGCGGACGGCGGATGTGTTCGCCCTCGACGAGGACCGGGTCGTGCGGCGCTACCGCAACGGTGAGGACGCCACCGGCGAGGCGGTCGTGATGGCGTACCTGGCCGAGCACGGGTATCCGGTGCCGGCGGTGTGGCCGGGCGCGGCGGCCGGGGAGTTGGTGATGCAGCGGCTCTCGGGGCCGACGATGCGTGAGGCGCTGGTTGCGGGCACGCTCAGCGGCGAGCAGGCGGGCGAGTTGCTGGCCGATCTGCTGCTGCGACTGCACGCCATCCCGCCCCGGGTCGGGGCCGACCCCGCCCACCGCATCGTCCACCTCGACCTGCACCCGGAGAACGTCTTCCTCACCCCCGACGGCCCCGTGGTGATCGACTGGGCCACCGCCCATGAGGGCCCTCCCGGCCTGGACACCGCGATGGCCGCGCTGATCCTCGCGCAGGCGGCGCTCACCATGCCGGCCGCCGCCGAGCTCGCCCGGACCGCCCTCCCCGCCCTGGTACGGCAACTCGGCGGCACCGACGGCATGCTGCTGCCTGAGGCCCGGGCCCGGCGGGCCGCCAATCCGACCCTCACCCAGGAGGAGATCGCCGCCCTCGACGAGGCGGTCGCCCTGATCCTGGCGGCAGGAGCCGACGCCCATGACAGCGTCCTCCAGTAGGAGGTGAGCTGGGGCTATCGGATGCGAGGGCTGGTGGGTCGGGTGTCCCAGCGGTGGGTGTACCAGGCCCGGCGGATCAGGCTGCGGACGGTGGTGATGGCGGTGGCCAAGGCGAGGTGGCCGCGCTGTGGTCTGCGCTCTCGCTCGACGGCGAACTCACCGAGGAGCAGTGCGAGACGTACTCAGCCGTTGGAGCGCCTGCGACGCGCAGCGGGTATGCCGCCGAGAGTACGAAGCGCGGGCCGCTTCGTGCGGCCCCCGAGGCTCGGCCGGGGCTCAGTAGTCGGGAGGAGTCAGGCCGTTCGTCCCCAGTCCTTCGGGGCTCCAACTCTTCCGAGCATGTCGCCTGGAAGAGGTCTTCGAAGGAATTGATCGACTGGTCCCATGGGGGCGGGTGTCCATGGTGGCGCCCGGGTAATCGTTCGCCAGGATGTGGGGGTGGATCTCATAGACGTTGCGGGTGCGGTGGTGGTCCTCGAACAGTCCCTGATGAACCGGCCGTCGGCGGACGGACACGAGTCTGTGATCGGCGAGCTCGGAGAGTGGGCCCGCCTCCGGGAGTGCGGGCCCCGCGCCCGTTACCGCGGACCACTCCCCTTCCGGCGCAGGTCAGGAGTCCGCCGGCTGCCGGTGACGGAAAGGGCGGAGGGGTGGCGTACCGTCGCGAGACGGTGCGCCACCCCTCTGTGCGCTCTGTCCTGTCAGTTCGTGCAGTAGCCGAAGACGTCCACGATCACACCAGTCGAACCGGCGTGGTTGTAGAGGAAGATCTGGCCGTCCACCACCGGCACGACCACCAGGTTCGGCACTGTCCCGCCCGGCAGCAGGTTGATCTTCGAGACCGTCGGGGTTCCCGCGCGGGTGGTCGCCGCCAGGTAGGTGGCGGCCGTCGCGTTCGTCGCCGTCACGTTGAGGACCACGGCGGACGCCCCGGTCGCCGGCACACCGCCGGTCCCTGCGACCGGCAGCGCCACGCTTTGCGCCGGGCCGAGTTTGCGGCTGACCTCGATCAGGGCGTCGGTGTAGTGGTCCTTCAGGGTGTGGCCGAGGTCCTTCAGGCGCTCGCCCGCCATAGTCTCCCTGAGCGCGAGGGCGCCCTCCATCTCCTCTTCCGACACCTCGGCCTCGGGTGGCGCGAACTCGGCGGGGGAGCGGATCTCGTCGCCCCCGTGGAGGTGGGGGATGCACAGGGCTTCGGCGACGGGGCGGAGCAGGCCCAGGCGGTCGCGGCCACGGAGCGCGAGCCGCGATCGCACGCCCTCACCGCCGGCCGCGATAGGGAACGGAAGGTGCGGGGAGAAGGCAGGGGCGGAGTCTCCTCGACCATGGCGCAGGCGGGGACGGTGCCGGTCTCGGCTGCGGATGAACCGTCAGTGGAGGGGCCGAGTGATCGCAGGCCAGGCGGGCGGCCCGGTGGCCGAAGGGATCGGGAAGAGATGGGCGTCAGCTTTCGTCGGGCGCCCGCCCAGCGGGCGGGGACGGCTGCTCACTTCCCCGGCAGTGTTCCGTTAGGCCCCCCGGACGGGGACCCGCCCGCCGCCCGCGTCGCTGGCGGACCGTCAGTTCTTCTCTCTTCGGCCGCGTATATCAGACGAGGCGCGGGCCCTGGTCGATGAAACCCGAGAGGCTCGCTTCGCGCTCCGGAGAGTTCAGTTGAGTGGCGCTTCGGCGTCCTTCGCGCCTCCGCCTTCCTGTGCGCTCGTCAGACGGCTGCCGTCAACGGCTCACTGGATCGCCGTCCACGCCGTCGCTGAGCAGCATGACGTAACCCCGCCGCCATCGTGCTCCCGCACGGTCACAGCATGGACATCAACGAGCGGCGCCGCTCCGTCGCCGCCCACAGAGGCTCTCACCATGTCCCGGACGTTCAACGTTCTGGAGGCCATCCCGCTCAGCAGCATCCTCCAACCCGACAAGAACGCATTCCGCCGAGCACGAGCCGTCAGTTAGCTCGCTGCTGTGCGGGGGCGGGTGTGGCGGTGTGGTGCCGCTGGCGGGCCGTATGCGGGAGCCGCGTCCAGGACCGCACGGTGGGTCGGCGTTTGAGCAGGGCGCGGCGTTCGCGTTCGGTCATGCCACCCCACGTGCCCGAGGTGGTGGAGTACCGGTAGTTCTTCGACCGCTGGGCGATGCTGTGGTCCCGGGTGGGTATGAGGGTGCCGTCGACGACGAGCAGGGTGTCCTCGGCGAACCGCTCGCGAGGCTGGAGGGCGAGCATCGGCCGGAGGTGGTCGATGAGCCGGCCGCCGCCGACTTCGAGATCCCGAACAGCGGCGCGAGCTGCCGCATGGTCAGATTCGTGCGCCCGGCTTTGTTCACGTTCAGCAGCAGCGTTTGTCTGCCGGTGCGGGCGTCAGTTGGTGATCACTGGGCCTCGGAATGTTCACGAGAGATAGCGTCAGCACATGGACCAGCGCGGCCTGGACCGCTGGCTCGGGTGTCAGGGGACATGTTGGCGCCCCGGAAGGACGTTCGCCGCCGTCCGTCTAACCTCTCCTCTTGAGGGGTGGGATTGTGGAAGAGTCGATCTTGGTTGAGTCCGTCACGTACTCCGCTGTGTGCCAGGGATGCGGTGCCGAGGCGGAGTGGTGCGGTGTTCAGGCGCTGGTGGGCGAGGCACTGCGGTGGGATGTTGAGACGACGTGTCCGGCCTGCGGGTTTGCCCTGGCTGTGTGTGGCGGTGACCTGCCGGAGGAACTGCGTGGCCGACTGCTCTCCGAGCACGGTCGTGCGAGGTTGCAGGTAGCCCCGCCGACGAAAAAAGCCGCCATCATGCGGGTGCTGCGGGCGGAACTCGGCATCGGCCTGGACGGCGTCCGGGCCGTGCTGGAGCAGGTCTTGACCGGGCAGTACTCAGGGACCCTGCCAGAGATGGAGCTCCTGGCGCGGAAGCTGCGGGCATCAGGCATCGAAGCGGCCGCTTCACGGACGGTGGATTGAGTGAGCCTGCCGGGCGGAACGACGGGGTGCGGCGAGGACGGCCCGCCGCCCTCCGGGCGGCGGGCCGTCGAGGCAGGCAGCGGCAGGGATCAGCCGGCCTTGGCCGACTCCTCAGCGCGGGCTCGGGTGGTGGCGAGGCGGTAGGAGTCTGTGCCGGTCTCGATGATGGTGCCGTTGAAGGTCTAGTTCGGCGCCTCGGCGGTCGAATCCATGTAGCCGAGCTCGTCGATGCACAAAAGATCAACACGTCCGTAGCGGGCGATCGTCTTGGAGAGCTGCTTCTCATCGGTGGCCTCGACCAGCTCATTCACGAGCTTCGTCGCCAGCACGTACTTGACCCGGTAGCCGGCCATCGCCGCCTCGGTCCACAGCGCGATCAGCATGTGCGACTTGCCCGTCCCGGAGTCGCCGATCAGGCAGAGCGGCTGACTCCTCTTGATCCACTCGCAGCTGGCGAGAGTGTGCATGGTGGCCGCGTCGATGTTCGGGTTCGCGTCGAAGTCGAAGGTCGGCAGCGACTTGTCCGGGAATGCCGGCTGCTTTGTTCCGCCGCTCGGAGCGGGGCCTGGACCGGTCGTCACACTCGGCCATCAGCAGCTCTGCGAGGAAGCCTCGGTAGGTCATCTGCTCCTTCAGCGCCCGATCGGCGATGTCGGAGAACTCGTTCCTGATCGACGGTAGCCACAAGGGGCGGCAGGCGGTGTCGATGGCCGTGTTGGCGGCCTGCTCGGTCAGTCCTCGCTGGCGGAGCAGGGTCACACTGTGCTTCTCCCTCGCGGTGTTCACACCCGCTGGCGCGACGGCGTCGGAGCAGTTGGTCGTAGTGGGTCACCGAGGGCAGCGGCCTGGTGTCCGGGGGGAAGATGCGCGAGCCGCCATTCGTGCAGAAACGTCACGGTCGCCCCCGCGGCACCGGCCGACGGAGGATTCCCGGCGGGTTCGTCGCCGGCCTGGGCGATCTTGCGGGCTTTGCGACCGCGTCCGCGGTCAGTGCCCCGCCCCGCAGAGCCATCGCGAGGCCGGCGACGAGGTGCTCGTGCGAGATGTGCCTGGCCAGCAGCACCTTGCTCAGGGCCCTGGTGCCGGCGGTGTCGCCGTGGGCCTTGACCGCCGCCGCCCACCAGGCGTCGTGGACTGGGGTGAACTTGCCCGCAGAGCGGGCCTGTTCGAGTGCAGTGGCGCCGGGGAACGCGCCAGGCTCGCCAGGCTTGCGGATCAGGGCCTCGAGGGGTCCAGAAATAGGCGGCAGCCGCCCTTCGCGATCAGACGCTCGTGCCGGGCCACTTCCACGTTCCGGTCGCTCCGGAAGCTGCCAGCGGGCGATGCCGCCCTCGGCGGCGAGGAAGGCGCGCAGCTCCTCGTAGTCCGCGGTGGACCAGGTGAGAGGCGTGCAGCACGCCCCGGACCCGCTTGCCGATCAGCCGGACCGGCACCGAACAGCGGTTCGTGCGGACCGCGACCTGGCTGTAGCGGTCGACCCTCGGAGTGAACAGCCGACCTGTCTCGAACGGCTCCTCCGGCAGCGGCATCAGCAGTGGCCGCTCGGCCTCGAAGTACTCGTCGATCGTCCGCGGCCGCGAGCCGATCCGGCGCCGTCCGTCGTGAAGATCCCACTGGTCGACGAGTTCGTTCGGCCAGGCCAGCGTGTCGACCTCGGGCACCGGGTGAAGTGGTTGCGGCGGAAGTAGCCGATCTGCCCTCCACTCCGCCCTTCTCGTCGGCGCCCTCGATACCGGGCCGGCAGTAGCTCATGGCCGGGCCGGCCGGGGAGAACCCCCGGCCCGACCTGACGTCTCCGCCGGCACGGCAGGCGCACCCTCGCCGGCCCATGACGCGACGAAAGCGCTTCGGTCACGGTCGCGACCCACGGCACGCGAGAGGCCCCCGCCTCTCGGCCGGTCTTGTCACCCTGTCGGGTGAGGCAATTCCTGCGAATGCCTGAGCGGACCCGATGAAGGTGCTCCGACAAGGGCGGCGTTCGGTGGGCTCCTACGGTGCGGGTCAAAGGCGGAGGACGACCAGCGCCGTGTCGTCGGTGTTGCCCTCAGGCGGGAGCAGGTCGGCAAGGAGGGCGTCGGCCAGTTCCTCCGCTCCGGCTCGTCCGTGCCGGCTGAGGGAGGCGGCGAGGCGGCCCAGGCCGGTGTCGATGTCCTCCGTGCGTCGCTCGATCAGTCCGTCGGTGTACAGCACCAGGGTGGCGCCGTCGGTGAACGTCCTGCTGCCCTCCGGTCGTGGAACGTGGTCGGGGCGGGCGCCGAGGGGTGGATCGGTCGCCTGGTCGAGAAAGGTCACCGTGCCGTCGGGGTCGAGCAGTGCCGGTGGGGGATGGCCCGCGCTGCTGTACGTGATGGTGTGGGTGTCCCAGTCGATGAAGGCATTCACCACCGTGGTCGACTCGGCCCCCTCGACGCTGCGGGCGTACAGCCCGAGGGCTTCCAGGGCCCGGGCCGGGCCGTCGGCGACACGGGCGGCGGCGCTCAGCGCGCTTCGCAACTGCCCCATGACGCAGGCCGCTTCCAGGCCGTGGCCGACGACATCGCCGACGGCGACCGCGATGCGGTCACCGGGCAGGTCGACCAGGTCGTACCAGTCGCCGCACACGTTCAGGGCGTCGACGGCGGGCTGGTAGCGGACGGCTGCCTGGTGATGGCCGACCGGCGTCGGGACGGGCAGCATCGCCGCCTGCAGGGCCAGGGCGACCTCACGGTCACGCGCCTGCGAGAGGCGCAGGCGTTCGTTGATGTCCTGCAGTTCCCGGGCACGGGTGTAGAGCTCGGCCTCCAGAACGCTCACGCGTGCGTCTCCGCCCGGGCCGCCGCGGGCACGGACGAGTTCGGTGACCTCCTCCACCCGGTGCACGATCAGCATCACGCTTCCGTCCGAGCCGAACACGGGTGCGTTGACCGGACTCCAGAAGTGCTCCACCCAGCGTCCCGGCCGATCGGTCTCCTCGATGTCGTATCGCAACAGCGCCATGGTGTCGCGCTCGCCGGAGGCCACCACACGCAGCATCGACTCCCGGGTCTCCCGCATGCCGGCCGCGGCCGGTTCGCCGGGGTGCTCGGGGAAGACGTCGAAGATGTAGCGGCCCACCAGCTGGTCGCGGGTGCGCCCGGCAAGCCGGAGGAAGTCCTCGTTGGCGTCCGCGTACAGCAGGTCAGGGGTGAGCAGGGCCACCATGCCGGGCAGGGCATGGAAGACCGCCCCGTAGTCGATCTGCGGATTCCTCATGTGCTGCCCGCCTCGGCGCCGACCTCGGTTGTCATGCTCCACGATAGGAGTGACGCGCCCCGGAACCTGGTCACCACTCCTGGCCGTCACGGGCGGCTTATCCGCGGCGGGCTGGTTGCGGCAGTTGGTGGAGTCCACCGGCAGGGTCCAGCTGATGTCGTGAGCGTCGTCGGCCGCTGCCGGGAGCGAGGTGAGGACGCGTACCCCGGGGGGCGGCCTGGATGGCCCAGCAGGCGAGGCGTCCGTGCCCGGTCCGTCAGGGCCCGAACCTCGCGGGCAGAACCTTCAGACTTTTCTATCGAGAAACGATAGATTAATATTGCCTTTCGATAGGAGGAGGGTTCATGGGGAAACTGACAGTGTTCGCGCTGCGCTCGGTGATGGTGGCGTTGCTCGCCGGTTCTGTGTTGCTGCAGGTGGTGATGATGATGCTGCTGTTCCGTGAGACGGGGGGCGGTGGCAGCGACGCCGAAGGCCTCCCCCGCGTTCCCGTCCTGGTCATCGTTCTCCTGGGGATCGCGTGCGCCGAGGTCGTACTGGCCTGTGTGTGGCGGCTGGTGACGATGGCCCGATGCGGAAAGGTGTTCTCCCGCTCCGCTTTCCGGTACGTCGATCTCGTGACCAGCGCTTTCGTGGGAGCCGCACTGCTTCTGTGGATGCTTGGCGTCGTCTTGGCGCCGGGTGAGGCCGTCGCTCCGGGGATCGTCCTGTTGATCGGCGTGATCGGTCTGGCGGTGTTCGGGGTTGCCCTCATCGTGCTCGTCCTGCGGACCCTGCTGGCTCAGGCCGTCGCGCGCGACATCGAGGCGACACAGATGAAGGCCGAGCTGGACGAGGTGATCTGATGCCGATCGTCGTCGACATCGACGTGATGCTGGCCAGGCGGAAGATGTCCGTGGGTGAACTCGCCGAACGCGTCGGGATCACCCCGGCCAACCTGGCAGTCCTCAAGAACGGCCGTGCCAAGGCCGTGCGCTTCGCGACCCTCGCCGCGCTCTGTGAAGCGCTCGACTGCCAGCCGGGAGACCTGTTGCGCTGGGAGGCTTCCGACGAGCCGGACGGTGTGACCGCGCAGGAAGCACCGCTCTCCTGCTGAGGCGTCGCTTCTTGTCGGCCGCGCTCGCCTTTCAGCAGGGTGCAGCGATCCTGGAGTACGGAGACCATGTCCTCCAGCTGCAGACGCCGGCTTCGAGGCGGCCAGCTAGGGCCTGTTGCGAAAGTGGATCTTGCTCGTTGATGATCGCATGTCGTGGGACGTGGTGATCTAACGAACGGCCAGTGGGCCCGGCTTGAGCC
>NZ_JBIDBK010000021.1:0-28075 GCF_043202995.1 Streptomyces sp. NPDC048018 | reverse complement strand
ACCTGCCACAACAGACGTCCACTGCCTCAGCCGTCCCGAACCGGTCCGCCAGCTGAACTGCAATGAAGCACCCCTGCCGGGACAAAACGCTCTTTCAGGTATCTGCCGGCCGCTGCTGAGGCCGGTTGTGGACGGTGATGGTGCTGGTCATGCAGACCGATGCACCGTTCTGGGACTTGCTGGTGTTCGAGGGGATCGACGAGGTGGATGTTGATGCGGTTACGGCCGCGTTCGGCACGATCGAGGTGGCGGCGAAAGGCCGCGCGGCCGGGGCGGCATGTCCGGACTGCGGCTGCTTCTCGGACCGGGTCCACGACCGTTACCAGCGCAGGCTGAAGGACCTTCCACTCGCTGAGCAGACCTTTGTGATCCGGCTGACGGTCCGGCGCTTCATCTGCGGGTCGGCCGGCTGCCGACGCCGGACGTTCGCCGAACCGTTCTCCCGGCTGACCGCCCCGTACGCACGGTTCACCACGCGGCTCAACCGCGTCCTGGAGCGAGTGGGGCTCGCCCTGGCGGGGCGGGCCGGTGCCCGGCTGGCGGCCCAGCTGGGCTTCGCCGCGAGACGGATGACCTTGCTGCGCAGGGTCATGGCACTACCCGATCCGTCGTTCAGTACTCCTCGGGTGCTGGGTGTGGACGACTTCGCGATCCGTCGCGGCCAGACCTACTCCACCGTCTTGACCAGCGTCGAAGACCGTTGCGTCGTCGATGTGCTCCCGACCCGGGAAGCCGGGCCGCTGGCCTCCTGGCTAATCCGCCATCCCGGCGTGGAGATCATCTGCCGCGACCGGGCGGGCGCCTACGCCGAGGGCACCCAGCGCGGCGCCCCCGACGCTGTGCAGGTCGCCGACCGGTTCCACCTCTGGCAGGGCCTCGGCCGAGCCGTGGAGACCTGCGTCGCCGCCCACCGCGACTGCCTGCGTGGACCCTCGCCCAGCGACATGCCACCGCAGGACACCCGACCGGCTCCCGGTCGGCCGCAGGACGACTCGGAGCCCGTCGGCCGGCGGGCCGAGCGGAAGAAGGCAGCACACGCACTGGTCCACGAGATGCTCGCCCAAGGCCACTCACGTCGGGCGATCGCCCGGCACCTGGGCTGGGGCCTCAGCACCGTGCTCCGGTACGCGAACGCCGCACGTTGGCAGGACACCATCCGCGACAACCGGCGCCGGCCCAGCAGACTGGACCCCTACAAGAGCCCTACCTGGAACGACGCTTCGCCGAGGGATGTACCAGCGTCACCCGACTGCACGGCGAGCTGATAGCCGAGCACGCCCCGGTCACCTACGGCATGGTCCGCGCCCACATCGCCACCTTGCGCGGGGCTCCGTCCGCCGCACCACCTCGGCCACCGACGGTGCGGCAGGTCACCGGCTGGCTCACCCAGCACCCTACCGCCCTGACCGAGGAAGACCGGGCCGGCCTGAAGGACGTCCTGGCCCGCTGCCCCGAACTGGACACGGCCACCGGACACGTCCGCGACTTCGGCGAGATACTCACCGACCGCCTCGGCTGCACACTCCCCACCTGGATCAACGCGGTCGACGCCAGCCAGTTGCCTGGCCTCACCGGCTTTGCACTCCACCTGCTCCGAGACCTCGACGCCGTGACCGCCGGGCTCACTCTCGACTGGAGCTCCGGCAGCATCGAGGGCGCCGTCAACCGCATCAAGAAGATCAAAAGGCAGCTCTACGGCAGGGCAGGGTTCGAACTACTCCGCAAGATGATCCTGCTTCAGTGACTCTCCGCGACCGCGACCCCAGATGTTGCGCCAGAAACGCCTTCTGACCTCAATCGTCAGAAGTGCGGACCGACAGTGGGATGTGAGACCAAGGCACAGGCCGCGACTTGCAGTTGTGCTTCCCATGCCGCCTCGTCGAGCCCCAGCGTGTACTCGATACAGCACGCGCATGACGGGAGTAGCGCCAAGAACGCTTGCTCCTCAGCGGTCACGACCTCCGTCTCCGACCACTCGTCCGATGCCAACTCGGCAAGATCGACCTCCCCGGCGGTGAATCGCGCGGCCAGCCTGCGCAGCGCGTATCGTCGGGCCATGTGGCGATCGGGCAGCCGGATCCCCAATTCTTGAAGAGCCTGCTCGAATACGCCACGGATGTCCCGGGGGTCCGCATGACGCGGCAGACCGGCGAGCTCGCACAGGGCCGGCGCATCCATTCCGACTGCGAGTGCCTGGGCAGCGGTCATCGGGAGGTCTTCCGGACACACCTGATCCGCCTGATACAGCCACGCTGCCTCCAGCAGGGGCGGATACGCGCTGCGGACAGGGCTGCCAGGTTCGGATGTGTCGTCTGTCGCTGCCATGATTCATACGATGCCAGCACGGCTGGCAAGAGTGCCCGAAAATTTCGACTGTCCCGGCAAACGCCCTGCGGGCTGACCCAACTCGTGCTGTTGCCCCGGTGACACTCTGCGACGACTCCCCAAGATCTGTGCCAGAACCCGTAACTCGCTGACAAAGCCAGGTGACAGTGAATTTGGATCGATTGCCATCGAAGTTGGACTGTCGGATTCTGTGTGTGCTGGTTACCAGGAACGGCTCCGCGGGTGCTTCAACTGCGCCAGTGCTTTATGGGTTGAGCAGCCTGGCCTTAGCTGCTTCGTAGTCGTCGATGCTGATGGCGCCAGTCTCGAGGAGCTGGTGCAACTTCATGAGGTCGTCCGCCATAGAGGCGGCCGCAGAAGCGGCTGGCTGATGCCGTTGTGCGATCGCCTCACTGATCGCTGCGCGAAGTTCCTCGAAAGCCGGAGCCTGCTTCTTGGTGACCATCACGCTGTTCTCGTCCTTGGCCGCTTCGGCAGTCTGACTGCCGAAGCGGGAGCGTTGCTCATTACCACCAGGGAGGGTGAACTGGATGAACCCGTTGACCAGCACGCCCGGCGGCTTCCACTGGATGGCGCTGATCTGCGAAATGTGGATGCGTTTCTCGCCTTTGCCTACGCCCGCGCGGGCCAGGAGCCCCTTGCGAGTGATCGTCACGTACTCGCCGTCGAAGCTGACCTGCCCGCCCTGTCCTTTTGCTTCGATCATGCATCTAGCATCAGGCTGGTCCGGTTCGCCTGCCACCGTTCAGAGCGCCACCGACTGGACTCACCGACCTGGTCCAGCTTCGATGGCAACCGAACCAACTCCGCTGTCACCGGACACGGCGCAACGCGGGCGATCGTCTTGGGACTGTGCGCGTTGTCGCAGGTCAGACCCGCAACGCGGGCTACGGCGCCCGGCGCGTTGCATCCCGCGTTGCGCCTCCGGCGGGTCAGCCTGGACTCGGGACCAGGGGCCAGACGTGCGGGCCGGCGTACTGCCCGCAGCCGGCGCACTCCAGACAGAACTGGCGCGGGACGCGCGGGCAGTCGCAGATCGGGTTGTAGTCGGGGTCGTCGTTGCCCTTGAACCGCTGGACAGCGGATTCACGCGATAGAGAGCCTCCAGGGCGGCAGTCTTGCCTGACTCGTTCTTACCCACGAAGGCAGTGATATCGCCTTCGAGGGAGAACAGAGTGGAGTCGTTGATGCTCTTGTACTTGGTGATGTGAGCGGACTGCAGGCGCATCGAGTCTCCTGTGCTGACCACGCCGCCGACAACAGCGTCGGCGAACGAGATCACGCTACGCCTTAGGAGTGACAACCGGGCTCGAAATTGCTTGCGGGCATGGGCCCCGTACTGCAGCGGCTTGAGCCGTGGCGAGGGCGGGGCCTGGGACCGGCGCGCTATGACTGAGTGCTCCAGTTGGCGGCTTGAGCCGTAGCCGGGGATGTCGGGTTTCAGAGCGGCTGGTGTCGGAAGGCGGCCCAGGACTAGCTTCCTGTCTATGACTGACCAGTTCGATGCCCAGCTGGATAAGGCCCTGGACAGCATGCGCGACATGCTGCCGGAGAGCTCCTTGCTCTACCTGGAGGCAGAGCTTCGCCGGATTCACGCTGAACGGCCCGACTTGACGGGGTCCGAGGTCGTGAACATGGCTTTTGATGTGCTCGAGGGGGAAAAGATCGACGCCCGCCTTGCTATGGAGGCGGTACATGCGCAGGTCGCTGAAACGGCCGCCGCCGAGGCTCGCGATGCCTCCATGCAGAGGATCGCAGAGCGCTCGGCCGAGCTGGATGCTGTCGAAGCCCGATACCCCGGGAGGGCTACGTTGGCTGAGGCGCTCGCCGACGCCGGGCTTTCATGGGCCTACCTCGGTTTGAGTGAGGAGGATGGCGTCCTCGCTGAGGAGATCCGCCGAGGGTTTGGGAAGTAGGAGTCCGGCTCGACAACGGTGTGGCTGAGCGCTTCCGCCGCCAGCGCCCTCGACTCACGCCGACTCGCATGCTCATCCGCCAACTGAAGCGCTCAGTTACTCGCGCGGTTCAGGCCCCGCCGTGAGGGGGTGATCACAGATCGATGTCGAGCCGTTCGACGTTGGTGAACTCCACGTCCAGGCCGTGTGCGCGGGTGTTGTTGGCGCGGAAGTACATCTGGGCCAGGCCCTCGGCGGCGATCTGGCGGAGCTGGTTCTCGCCGGCGCCCTGCTCCCGTGCGCTGAACAGCTGGTCGGCGTACTCGGGCGGCAGGGCCTGGGTGATGTCCCGGATCCGGGCATCGTCGGTCGTGCCGCCGGCGGCTTCGAAGCCGAAGCGGGCGCGGGTGGAGACGACCAGCCCGGTCGTGGTCGCAGCCTTCTGCCTCGCCTTGGCGCGGACCTGCGGCTGCCACCTCTTCTTCACCTCGCCCTCCAGGCGGGCGCGCAGGTCCTGGCGGGGCCGCTTGAGCTTGCCCGTCACGTACCGTTCCACGGTGCGCTGGGAGATCCCGAGGGCCTGGGCGGCGGCCTTGGTGCCCTTGAGTTGCTTGACGAGGTACTTCATCTGGGCCTGGGCGCTCTTGGGAGCGGGGCGGGTGAACGCCTTCTCCAGTGCGCGGTCCAGGCTGTCCCCGAGCGAGTCCACCACGGTCTACTCCCCTTCTCCGGCGGTTGGGTCGGCGGTCTTGATGAGGTTGGAGATGTTGAAGACGCCGCCGCGCTCCTCGAACTGCTGCTCCGCCCACAGGACGGTCTGGGTGCCCTGGTGCTTCACCATCCCCGGCGAGACCCCGAGCCGGAAGCCGCCGGGTACCGGCTTGCCCTCGGGCGTGGTCGGCAGGACGTCCAGCGGGGACGGGCCGGGCGAGGGGTAGACGATCGCGTCGGTGCCGATGGAGATCGGGTACAGGTCGGCGGCGGCCGCGGTCTTCATCAGCTTGCGGTGCAGGCCGGTGCGCTGGTTGGCGAGGACGGCGGCCCGGATGTCGGGGCGCCAGTTCACCCGCTCCAGCGCCGGGTAGGGCTCGTAGTACGGCACCTGGCCCCGCGAGCGCTGACGCAGCTTGCCGATCGCGCCCTTCGCCGTCGCCTTGATCGCGGTCTCCAGCAGCGCCATCGTCGGGTCGACCTGCTTGCGCCGGGCCATCGCCTCGAGGAACTCCTGGCCCTGGAGGTCGGTGGTGACGCCCATGTCGGCCATCGTCTCCACGTACGCGTCGCGCAGCCGCTTGTACCAGGAGTCGAGGTAGCGGCCGGTCTGGGTGCGCACATACGCCTCGATCGGCGCGACGTCGAAGCCGAGCTCCACCGCGTAGGCGACGGTCGGCGTGGAGTACCAGGCCGGGCCGGTCGGGCGCTCGCCGGTCGGCGTGAACGGGCTCGGGAGCCGGTCGCCGTCGACGGTGCGGCCGTTGACCCGGACGCGGGAGAGGTCGACGTGGGACAGGTCGACCAGCCAGGAGCCGGGCAGCGACGCGTCGAACTGCGGGTTGCCGGTCAGGTGGGTCGGCCCGTTCAGCCCGATCGTGAGCCCGTTCGCGGCCGCGGCGTACGACATGTTGATGTCGATGGCGACCAGGTACGGGTTGGCGCACTCCTCGTCGGTCAGCGGCCGGCACCAGTCGTACGCCTCCTCCATCAGCATCTCGGCCGGGGTACGCAGGTGGTGCCGGGCGAACTGGCCCTTGAGGATCGGGTGCTCGTCGGGGACCTCGCACGGCACCACCGGGTAGAGCTGGGTGAGCGCGTCCTCGTTGTACGCCCGCTCGAACTCACCGGTCGCCGGGTTCTTCTCCGCGCGGGTCGGCGGGCGCAGCGCGGTCATCAGCTCCAGGCCGGTCGTCGCGGTGGAGCCGCGCGGCGTCATCACCCGGGCCGCGTACAGCCCGAGGTACTGGACCAGGTCGGCCGGGTGCATCGTCAGCAGCAGCTGCGGGTCGTCCTTGCGCCCCCACTCGCGGACGTCCAGGGCGTGCCAGGGCAGGATGCACAGCTGGACGAGAGGAGGGCCAGGGTACACAGCCCGGAGTCGGCGGCCTGCCCGCGCCCCGGCGGGGTACGTTCGACTGCCCGCAAGAGCAGCCCGTCCGCCTGCACGATCTTGCTGGTGCCGGCGACGGCGGACGCCGCCAGGGCCGGCGCCGCGGTGTCGGCGTCGGACAGGACCGTGGTGGACGCGTCCAGCTGTCCCAAGTCCAGTCCGGGCTCGGCGATGATCGCCGCCTGGTCGAGCAGATCCTCCAGATGCTGTCCCAGCTTGCGGTTGTAGAGCCTTATAACCAACCGGAGTTCGGGATTGAGCCGGCGGGCAAGCAGCGCCGCCCGGACATTGGTGTCATCGTTCTCGTACACCAGTGCGAGGGCGGCTGCCCGCTCCACGCCGGCGACGGCCAGCACCTCCTCGTCGGGCTCGGTGGCCTCTACGACGCGCAGGTGCGGATCCGCCTGCTCAGCACCAGGAAGGCGATGGCTCCTGACCATCGGGACGCGGCTCAGCAGGCTCAGGCCCCGACCGGCGCGGCGCCCCAGCGTCGGCTGCTGTCCTCGCGTCCCGGGAACCACGAGGGTCACGCGCTCTTGGTATACGTCCCGCAGCTCACCTGCCAGCCGTCTGGCCAGACCGTCGTCACCACAGACGACCATCCAACCGCCGGGCAGGGGAAGTTGGGACGGGGAGAAAGTCGACACTGATCAAGAATGCACGGCCATGGGCAGACGGCCAACCGGCCGGCCCGTTCTCAGCAGGCCCAGGGCCCGGCCGCTCTTGGGCAGGCCTACAGCTTCACCTCGTGGAAGGCGGCGGATGCGCTGCGCTCCGCCTAGCCTTGCAGGTCCTGACGGGTCAGCTCGTCAGTGTTGCGAGCCCGGCCCCAGACGTTCGCCATATCGACACCCTGACCGCACAGGCGCTGGAAGCGGAGAAGCCCCCGCATTCCCTTTCCGTGCCGACGGCCCCGGCCCCGGCCGGGCAACAGGGTGCGTGATGCGCGCGACAAGTGACGGCTTCAAGATCACGATCCGCTTGCGGTGCTCCACGCCCCCACCCTTCACACCCGCACACCTTGATAGAACTGACGTACAAGGCAACGCCACGATCTCGAGGACACCACGGGGGAGACGATGGGTTTCGACGAGGAATGGGCCCAACTGCGGGCTGAGGCGGCGGCACGCCAGAACCCCGCCATGCGCCTGAACCAGCTCGCCGCGCCGGACGGCGGCGGCGGAGGCGGCGGTTCGGCCGACTTCGGTACCGATGAGTCGAAGAAGAGAGTCGCATCTGGAAAGCTCGGCGGCGAGGTCAAGACGCAGACGGAGACCGCCGCGAAGAAGGCGGACGAGGAGACGACCGCCGCCATCGGCGCCTTCTCCGGCTGGGACACGGCGGCCGGCCTGAAGACGGTCGAGACGACCTGGGACAACCAGGTCAAGAACCTGCTGAGCCGCCTGGCCACGGAGTCCCACAACCTGGCCGTGACGCGGAAGCTGTTCCTGGGGCAGGACTACGAGATGTACAACGGCTTCCGCCCGCTGATGAAGCCCGCGCCCGAGCCCGGCGTCGAGGCGTACCGCTGACAGGGGAGCTGTAGAGCATGGGACTCACGTACAAGAAGGTCATGTCGGCCCAGTACGACAAGCTCACCGCCGCGGCGAAGGCTTGGGACGACATGGCGTCCGACTTCAAGAAGGCGGAATCGGCCTATGCCGCCGCCACCCAGGGTCTGGGGCAGGGCAGCACCACCTGGCAGGGCATAGCCCAGGGCAGCGCCTACACGAACTTCGCGGGCACGCAGTACGAGTACGGGGCCGCGCAGACGCAGGCGAAGGCCATCGCGGGCCTGCTGCGGGACGCGCACGGGCAGTTCACGGAGCTGAAGCAGCGCCTGGAGTCGGTGGTCGCGGACGCCCGCAAGGCGAAGATGGCCGTCGACGACGAGGGCAACGTCCGCCCGAACCTGACGGCCCAGGAGCGCTCCGCGTACGTCCACGACCCCGACGGCCAGAAGGCGCTCGCGGAGTGGAACAAGGCGGCAGACGACTGGGCCGGCCAGATCAAGAAGTACGTCAAGGCGTTCGAGGACGCCGACGCCGGCGTGAAGCTGGCCCTTGACGCTGCCGTGAAGGACAGCAACAAGGACCGCGTCCCCGGCGGCAAGGACGCCACGGGCAGCGGCTTCAACGCGGGCGCGAAGAGCGACATCGAGCAGTACGAGCTGGAGCACGCCAAGGACATCGCCACCCGCCTCAACGGCGGCGAGAAGGTCTCCAGCACCGACGTCGAGACCCTCAACCGCATCCTGCGCGACAACGGCAACACCGCCTTCAAGCACCACACCGACTTCGGCCGCGACTTCGTGACGGCCATCGGCGGCGCCGAGGGCACGATCAAGCTGTCGAACACGCTCAACAACGGCGCACACGGCGGCGACTCGGGCCGCAAGGGCCTCTACGGCGACACGAACAAGATGCTCGCGAACACCGTCTCCAACGCCACACAGGTCGTCTTCGACCCGAACAAGAAGAACCCGCCCTACGGCTCGAAGGAGTACCGGGAGGCGTTCGAGAAGTGGTCGAAGAGCCCCGACGCGAAGTTCTACAACCAGTTCATGGGCGACCTGAAGAAGGCCGGCCTGGACAAGTTCGAGCTGGACGTCGCCGGCGACAAGGCCCCGATGACGCGCGGCCAGGGCCAGGAGATCCGCGGCTACCAGGGCCTGGTCACCCTCATGCAGCAGGGCAGCGGCTACTCCCCGCAGTTCCTCGGCGACCTCACCGACCAGATGATCGACGCCGAGAAGAAGGACAAGGACGTCTGGGACCTGCACGGCAAGTTCGAAGGCAAGGACGGCGGCTGGTTCGCCAACGACCCCGTCGACGGCGCACTGGGCATCATCAGCCGCGATCCGGCGGCCGCGACCGGCTACCTCGACCCGGCGGCCGACGGCGGCAAGAAACGCCTGGACTACCTGCTGACGGACCGCGACTGGGACGTGGTCAACACCGCGGACTGGCGCGGCAACATCGAGGTCACCGGCAAGGACACCTTCGACAAGGACGCCCGCGCCGGCCTGGGCCTGGCCCTCGAAGCCGCCACCACGGGCCGCCCGCCGAACTCACCGGGCGAGGAGCTCAGCCGCCACAGCGAGGCCCAGGCCCGCATCATGCACGACACGATCAACCTCCTCGACTACGGCAGCGCCACCGGCAGGAGCGGCGACGACTCGAAGGCGAACGGCGACAACCTGCTCAAGGAACCGGGCTACGCGAGCATGCGCGGCTCGCTCGCGAGGGCACTGGCCTCGTACACGCCGGACATGATGGACACCATCGTCGGCGACGGAACCATGAGCGGCCAGCCCGGTGCCGCGGTCGACGGGGACGACTCCCGGATCCAGAACAGCCGTAGCAGCATGCTCCGCATCATGCGCGGCGTCTCCGAGGACCCCGAGAACTTCTTCCTCCTGCACGAGGCCGAGCGCCGCTACACGGCACATCAGCTCACCACGCAGGACCTGTCCGATCCCGAGGCCGCCAAGAACCTCGCCGCGAAGATCGGCGAGGCCAACGGCGCGTACAACGCGATCGGCGGCGACCTGAAGCTCGGCGAACGGGATTCCAAGCTGAGCGCCGCCGGCGACCAGCGCGTCTACGGCTACCACGTCGTCGGCGGTGCCGTCACCGGCATCCCGGTCGTCGGCGACATGGCCCAGCGAGTCGTCGACGGCTACTGGAACGAGTGGCTCAAGGGCGTCACCGCGGAACAGGGCCTGCTGGCCCGGGACCGCATCAGCTCCGGCAACGACGCCGCCCAGGACGACCTCAACCGCATCTTCGAGAGCTGGGGCATGCAGACGGGGCAGTCGGACACCGTGGTCGACGCCGCCCAGCGAGAGGCACGGCAGAGCTACACCAGCGGGCGCGAGAGCGCCTACGACGCACTGCGGGAACGGAAGTAGTCCATGTCCACACGCACACGCGGTACGCGCCCCCGACGGGCGGTCGCCGTACTGGCCGCGGCGGTCGCCCTGGCCGGCTGCGCCGGGCTGCTCACCTGGTGGAACACCGACGCCCTGGGTCCGGACCGCTTCTGCGCCGGCGCCCTCACCTCGTCCGAGGCGGGCTCCGCGCTCTCCGGCCCCGGCCGGATCGTCCAAAAGAGCCTGCAGGACGGGTCGGACCCGTACTACTCGTTCTCCTGCAAGGTGCAGCGCACCAACAAGTTCCTAAGCGACGACCAGCCCAGTCTGGAAGCCGAGCTGTCCTTCGACGGCGCAGACTTCGCCTGGACCGGCTCCGCCCTCTGGAAGGACGCCGCCTCCTTCTCCTACTTCGTCGGCGGAGCGACCGGCGCCGCCTCCGAGACGCAGGCGTGGGTCCTGCTCCCGGTCGGCTGCCCCGGCGCGCAACGGCCCAACTCCAAGGAATCCCAGGTCCCCGTCCTCAAGGTGAACCTCGCACAGGGGCGCACCACGCCCGAGGTACTCGCCCGTGTGGCGATGTCCGGGGCCCGGCACGTGGCCGACGGCCTCGGCTGCAAGGACGCGGGCGCCTTGAAGGACCCCGCCCGCCTGCAGGGTCCGGCTGGTGCACCGAAGCCCACCGACCCGGCCGACGCATGCGGCATTCCGGGGTTCCGGCTGCCGGAAGCGGCCTTGGTCCGGGGCAAGGCGGAGCAGGGCACGGAGCGCGTCACCGGCAAGGAGTCCCGGACCCGGGTGTGCAGCCTCGACCTGAAGGGGCCCGGAGCACCGCGGATCGACGTCGCGGTCAGCGACGACCCCGTACTGACCCAGGGAGTACGCCGCGACAAGGCAGCCACCCGCGAACGCGCCCGGACCGTCACCCCCTGCAAGGACGGCGACCTGTACCTGGGCATGAGCCTCAACGACGCCTACAGCGACCTGCTCCTCGACGAGGGAATGGAGAAGGCGTCGCAGGCCCGCACGGCACTGTTCGAGGCGTTCACCAACGCCGTGACAGCAGAGCGCGGCTGCGGGACGCCGAAGAGCTGATCAGTCCGCCGACCCGGGGAACCCCGGGTCGGCGGGTCGTCATGAGGCCACGACCGACGGGTCTCGGCAGCACGGCTGTGCTGCCCAAGAGGCACTGCGGGACCAACACTTCGGCAACGCCGGCGGGCGACGCGTGCCAACCAAACCGAGAAAGGGATACATGACTGCCGATGCACCGGCCCCTCGCACGCCCGATTCCGCCTCGGCTTCATCGGCGGCGCGCACAGAAGAACAGCGGCAGGCCAGCCGTGTCGAAGCGTGGTCGATCGGATGGATGATCCTGGCGCTGGTGATCTGGGGGTGGTTTGCGTTCCTGCTGCTCGCCGACTACGGCCCCGAGTACGGGGGCAGGCCGGTGTGCCCGGGCCCGCTGGTCGGGCTGGCGTCCAAAGGCGGCCGGTGTGCCGATGACACTCTGCGTCAGTGGCCCGCCATCATGGGTGTCCTCGCGTTGGCAGTCATCACCACCGTGACGGCGGCGGCGACCACCGTGTACGCCAAGGTCCTCTTGCGCCTGGCACACCGGCCAGGCGGAAGCGCTCATCCCTCTCCCTGACGCGCTCGGGTCGCGCCGCGGGACCGCCGGGAGCACCGTGCCGGGCGGGGAACCCGGGGCCGCGGCCCCGGGTACGGCGGTCGCTTGGCCTTTGGCAGCTCGGTCGCGGGCGCCCTGAGGAGTCAGGCTCGGGCCCCCAGCGGGGGGCCGGGCCAGCAAGGCTGGGCCGGTGGTCAAGACGCCCGGGCCGGGTCAGCAGCCGGAGGTCAAGATCCGTCTGCGGCCAGGGGCCGCAGTACCGCGACGGGCTGGTCGATTCCCTTGTGCAGGGGCGGCCGCGGCCGGCTGCACCGCAGAGGTCCCGACCATCAGGGCGGCTCCCTTCACCGCCTTCCATATCGGGAAGCCGAAGAACACTCCGAACGCAGCGGTGTCGGCGCTACACCCTGTGGGTTGCACCGGCGATCCGCTGCATTCGGGGTGTCGTCAGGTCTATCACGCAGCAGCCGGACCGCGGGGGACACCCGCCCCGGCACCCTATGTCCATAGCCGCGGCGGCGCCGTCCGCGCCGCGCTGCCCAGGCACTTGGCTCCGCCGCGTCGGGACGCCTGCAGCGTGTCGTTCGTAGTCCCTCGGAGATCACCGCGGGAGGCCTGGCATTCGGCCTCAGCCGTTCCCCGCACCCCGCGTCCCCGCTCAAGGGCTGGCCGAGACGGCCGCGGCCTCGCTTGGGGAGGACCGCTCGGTCGAGGCCTTCACCGAGCTCGCTCTGGGACCCCGCGCACAGCGCGCCGTGCGCCGTGCGTTGAAGCGGCGTAAGGATTGCCGACAGCAGGCAATGTGCCCGCCACCGTCCCCCAGGCAACCTGTCGGCATCCGGTGAAAACAGAGGTAAGACGGGGGAGGTGGCCATGGGCGTGTTTCTGGTTTCCGGCATCGAGGGATTCATGCTGCTGGCAGTCTCGCCGCGGTTCGACGGGGTGCTGGGGGGTGTGTTCGACGGGTTTCGGGCCGGACTGTTCGACGGGTGGCTGTCGCTCCCAGTGGTCGCGGGCTTCGTCTCGGTGCTCGGCATCACGGGGGCGATCGTGGTCGCCTCCACCGAACTCGGGCCGACAGCGGCAGCCGCCGCGGGGGCCGTAGCCGGAGCTCGCGAGCTGGACAACGTGCCGGTTCGGCCGCGCCGTCCTCGGACTCGCGCGGCTTGCAGCGGGGAGGCCGACCGCCCATGATCCGCGTGTGCCGTTTCACGTCAGGCTTCGCTTCGGCCCGCCGTCCTCCCCAGCCGTCACCGGCACCTGGGACAGCGAGGCGACCGCCGAGCGGAAGTTCAGGGGACTCATCGGTCGCTACGGCAGCCGTGCGGACGTGCGGATCGAGGAACAGGCGGAATTGCACCCGATGCAACATCCGTACTGACACCAATCTGCCTTATCCGCTGGTCGGGACGCCGGGCCACAGCGAGCTTTGCCGGGCTTAGCAGCACCTATCAGCCTTTCGAGGGATCGCCGCATCAATGTTGCATCCGTTACAACAGACAGAGTGAGTGGTGAGGCGCCGGGATCGGCGCGATTGGTGCTGGCGCGCAACGTTGTTCACCTCGATCCTGCGCCGGCCATGTTCGAGGCGATGCTGGAGGGCTGGACCCGGCAGCAGACGGCACAGCTGCTGCGCGAGGGGACGATCCGGCCCCGGCTGCGGTTGGTCCGCCGCATGATGGAGTTCACCGGCCTGTTCCCCTGGCAGTGGACGCCTGAGGAAGGCGAGGCGTTCATCGCACACCTGCGCGGCCACCGCGGCGACCGGCCCGGTATCGAGCTGTCGACTGCCCGCGGGTACGAGGTGACGATCACGCTGTTCATGTCGTATGTGTTGGACCGCCGGTACGGCTGGGATGCGGTGTGCAGCGAGCGGTTTGGTCAGGGCCCGCGGGAGGTGTTCCACGAAGGCAATTCGGTTGCCCATACCGCCGAGTTCGAGGCCAATCCGCGGCGTCGGCCCCTTGCCTACGATGAGGTCCAAGCGCTGTTCGATGCAGCGGATGCCCGGCCGTCTCAGATCCGGGGGCTGGGACGCAAGGGCTCCCTGTGTGCGCTGAGGGACGCGGCGGCGCTGAAGAGCGTCTACGCGTACGGGACTCGTCGCACCGAGACGTCCCGGCTGGACCTAGTGGATCTGCGCGCGAACCCCAAGATGCCGGCGTTCGGCCGGTTCGGTGCGGCAATGGTGCGCTATGGGAAGACGAACAAGGGGGCGCCGCCTAAGCGACGGACGGTGCTGACGGTGCCGGAGCTGGACTGGGTGACCGACACGCTCGACCAGTGGGTGGTGGAGATCCGGCCTCACTTCGAGCCCGGTGCCCATCCGGCGTTGTGGGTCACCGAGCGGTGCGGGCGGCTCTCGCCGCGGTCGCTGAACGAGGCGTTTTGCACTGCGCGGGACCAGGCCGGGCTGGACCCTGCGCTGGATCTTCACTGCCTGCGGTACTCCTACATCTCCCACTTGGTCGAGTTCGGGTATCCGCTGCGGTTCGTCCAGGAACAGGTCGGGCACTCGCACGGATCGACCACGGCGATCTACACGGTGGTGTCCAACGACTACCGCAACACTCTGCTGGAGGCATCCATGAAGAAGCGGCTCGCCACGTCCTGGGACGTGCCGACGTGATCAAGAAGATGGGCTTCGCGTGGAAGCTGCGGATGCTGATGGCCGAGCGGGAGATGTTCCAGACCACCGACCTCGTCCCACTGCTGGCAGAGCGCGGGATCACGCTCTCACGGGAGCAGGTCTACCGGCTGGTGACCCATGCGCCGCAGCGACTGAGCATGGACACGCTGGTTGCGCTGTGCGACATCCTCCAGTGCACGCCGAACGACCTGATCGAGCCGAAGATCGTCAACCAGCAGGTCCGCAAGACGGCCGACGGCACGGCCAGCCCAGTGGAGATCAGCCCGCGCCGGACCGTCGTGCGGCGCCCGGACCGCCCGTGACCGGGAAGAGTCAGCGGGACCACAACCGTGCCCTGGCCCTCGCCCGCGAGGAGGCCCGCCAGCGGATGACGCACCACCTGCACACCCTGCTGAAGGTCAGCGAGGAGCAGGCCCGTGACCTGCTTCAGCGGGGGAAAGCGTGGGCTTCGCAGCCCGTACGGGAGCTCGACGCCTACCTCGCGGACCGCCCGGACGGGCTCAGCATTCCGACCCCCGACTGCCCACTGTCGCTGGCCCGGCTGCTGCCCGTCCTACGGGAGGCCGGACACGGCCACGTCGTCGGGAAACTGGCCTGTGCCAGGTGCGGCAGCTCCAAGCGGCCGGTGCGGGCCGCGACCGCGGACTGGCGGTGCTACCGTCCCTGTTCACGGCCCGTACGAACCTGTGCCCGCTGCGCCAGGCAGGAGCCTGCCGCAGCGATCTGGGAGGACGGGCCCGTGTGCTACCGGTGCTACTCCCGTGACCCGCGCCGGCAACGGGAGTGCAGCCGATGCGGGCAGCAGCGCCCCTCTGCCGGGAAGACACCCGACGGCGGGGTGCTCTGCTACAGCTGCTGGCCCCGACGCACGGAAGCGTGTGCCCGGTGCGGTCAGGCAGGACGCGTCCGTAAACGCGAGGCGGAGGGCCCGGTCTGCACCGACTGCTACACGCTGCCGCCCCGCCGCTGTGGGGGCTGCGGGACGGTCGGGCCGATCCAGCGGCGGGCCGCCGACGGCCGCCCCGACTTGTGTAGGAAGTGCGATCGGATCATGGGCGAGTGCGTGGTGTGCGGCCGAACGCGCCGCGGTGCCAACCTCGGCCGCAACGGCGGGTTCCACTGCGGCTCCTGCCGGCCCCGCCCGGTCCGCCTCTGCGTAGTGTGCAACCGCGAGCGGCCCGTCCACGTCACCTGGCCTCTCGGAGCGGTCTGTGGGCCCTGCTGCATCCGCCGCCGCCATCACCCCGGCACCTGCGCGTTCTGCAGGGAGCCCGGCACGCTCGTCGGCCGCACCGAAACCGGCGACGAGGTGTGCGGGACGTGCTGCGGCGGTGGGCCGGTCTTCACCTGCGTCACCTGCAATAGCACTGGCAACCCGTACGCGGAGGGCCGCTGCACCCGGTGCACGCTGCGCTCCCGGGTCGACGCCCTGCTCGCCGCGGAGAACGCCAAGCCGTGGATGGAACGGCTCGCGCACTGCCTGGCGAACGCGCCGCAGCCGCGTTCGGTGATCCACTGGCTGGACCACAGCCAGGCAGGCCGACTGCTGGCCAGCCTTGTCACCACCTGCACGGAACCGACCCATGACGTCCTGGACGACCTACCGCAAGAGCCCCGCACGCGATACGTCCGCGGTCTGCTGGTCGCCGCCAAGGTGCTGCCCGAGCGAAACGAATACCTGGCGCAGACAGAGCTATGGCTGGCCCGCACCGTCGACTCGCTGCCTCCCGGCCAGCGGGGCTACGTCCACGCGTTCGCCGAGTGGCACGTCCTCAACAGGGCCCGGCGCCAAGCCGACCGCGGACGCTTCAGCGACGCCTCCGCCACCCACGCCCGGACCGACATCCTGCGCGCGATCTACTTTCTCGACTGGCTCGGCGGCCAGGGCCTGGCCCTGGCCACGGCACCACAATCCGACCTTGACCGCTGGATCACCGAGAAGCCAGGACAGCGCAACGGGCTCGTCGCGTTCATCCGCTGGAGCCGCCGACGCCGCATCACCGGCCTCAGGCTCACCGCCAGCCTCTCAGGGCTTCCCCAGACCTTCCTGGAGGAATCAGAGCTGCACGACCAACTCCACCGCTGCCTCACCGACGACGAACTGCCGCTTGAAGTCAGAGTCTCGGGTGCCTTAGTCCGTCTCTTCGGCCTGCCCGTCAGCCGGGTAGCCGACCTCACCGTCGCAGCTTTCACCAGGGACGAGACCGGCGCCTACCTCACCATCAGCACAGCCCCCGTCCTCCTGCCTCCCCGCCTGGCCGCCCTCGTCGAGGCTCTCGTCATCCTCCGCCGCCACCCCACAGCCGTGGGGCCCGCCCCGGACTCGGACCCCGGATACCTCTTCCCCGGCAAGACACCCGGCCGCCCACGCAGCGCCAACGCGATCCGCGGCCGACTCACCGGACACGGCCTTGGAACGCTCGCGGCCAGAAACTCCGCGATGGCCGCGCTGATGACAGACCTGCCACCTCAGATCGTCAGCGATCTCCTGGGCTTCTCACCCGACACCACCACCCAGTGGGCCGCCTACTTTCAAGACAGCTGGGCGCACTACCTCGCCGCACGATCACACCCCGAGTCGCCGTGACCGGCTGCGAGGGCATCGCAGGGTTCGGACTCGACAGTTCTCTGAACTGGGGACTGTCGGGTCGATCATCACGGTCACCCTCGGCGCGAAGCGGGGCTCTGACCGGTCAGCCTGTCCCAGCGAAGCTGGCATAGCAGATGACCTGTCGCCCTGTCCTGGTAATCGCCATGGTCTACCAGTTCGGGTGATGCTCGGTCGGACTGTCTCGCCGATGCGAGGTGAGGCGCGACAGGATTTGATCATGACTGACTTTCCGAGTGGGCCTTTCACGATCGTCAACCAGGAGACCGGCCGGGCCGTGCGCGTGCGGCTGGGCCGCACCGTGGACCACAGCTACCACCAGCTGGGCACCAAGTACCTGCTGGGCCGCACCGACCCGCCGGGGGTCGAGCTCGGACCGGCCGACGGCAGCCCCGCGACCCGCTGGTACTACCGGCCCCACGAGGATGCGCTGGAGCGTCAGCCGTATTTCCAGCTCGCCTCCTCAGCTGTCCGCGACCTTCAGAACATCGGCGAGTACTGCGTGTGGATGCACGGCAACCCGTCCGCCGAGGCCGAGGAGCGGCACTGGCGACGCAAGCAGTTCGCCAACCTGCTCGGCGATGTCCCCGACGACCTCGCCAGGACACTCGTGGCGCTGATCCCGGAGAAGTGGACGGCCGTGGCCGAGAAGGAGTACACCGCCGAACTGGCCGCCTGGGAAAAGGAGGGCGAGCCGCTTCTGAAGGGGTTGAAGAGTCTCAACGCTCGGCAGGCGACTGCGCTGGAGAAGCTGCGGACGCAGCAGGCGGCGATGCTGGGGAAGCTCAGGGCCAATCACGACATGCTGTGGAAAGCCTACGAGGCGCACCCGCGAGCGATCGGAACCACCATCGTCGGCAACGAGCCGCAACGTCCGAGGACCAGGGAAGAGGTGCTGGACGCTCTTGAGCAGCCCCTGCTGTGGGGAACACAGAGGGTGGAGCGGATTGAGCGGCAGATGGAGCAGGCCCCGCCGGAAAAGCAGGCGGCTCTCCTGGAGCGGCAGGTCGCGGCGCTCGAGATGTGGAGCGTCACTGAGGTCAGGGACAACCTGAAGAACATCGGCGTGGACGCGCAGTTCCTGGGAGACTTCGAGAGGGTGTACCAGAGCGAGCGCGAGCTGGTGTTGGCGCTCAAGGCGGAGTCGCCGACCCGTGCGTGGCAGCTGCGGGCCCCGCTCAGGGGAGTGGCCCGCTGGAACGCCGGCTGCGCGTGGCTGGCGCTCTACGACGCGGATGGGCTGCGTGCCAGCGACCGTGAGCACGTCGAGGCGATGCGCACCTACGTCGCCGCGGCCGAGAAGGGCGGAGTCACCGTGCCGCCGGGCCGGGTCAGCGCCGGCACCACGATGTACGGCTGCGGCGCCAAGCGGTACAAGGGCAGCACCTATCGGTGGGTGTTCGACGGCACCCACATCTACGCTGCGGACAGTACGACCTTGCCGTCGCAGGCGACGTACTGGACCGACGAGGAGGGCGCGCTGGTGGGCA
Organism: Streptomyces sp. NPDC048018; assembly: GCF_043202995.1. NCBI lineage: Bacteria > Bacillati > Actinomycetota > Actinomycetes > Kitasatosporales > Streptomycetaceae > Streptomyces > Streptomyces sp. NPDC048018. The sequence goes on along the minus strand of NZ_JBIDBK010000021.1, from coordinate 9,478 downwards.
AGGCCAAGGGCGGCCCGGGCCAGAAGTGGACGCTCGCCAAGGTGGAGGAGGCCCCCACGCGGCCCTCCGGGCAGACCGCCGCGGAGGCTGTCTTCTTCACCGGGCTGTTCGGGCCCATCACCGCCGCCAGCCGCGTCCTGCCCCTCGGCCTCGTGTAGACGGCCTGCCCCTCAGCTCGAACCACACCGGGTCTGTGTGCGCCGCCACTGCGGCGCACACAGACCCCGTCCCTTCTCCGTGGTCGGCCCGGTCAAGCGGGGTTCAAGGGCTGCCCGCCACGGGACGGCCGCCTGGCAGAACCCCTGCGGTGCGGTGGCGACCGGGAGGGCAGTCCCCTGTCTCAACCAGCGTCGGGGCACTCGCGCAATAGCCAGCGGCCCGCCGGGAGCCCTGCCACGACGGGGCTCCCCTCGAACCGAGGAAGCGCACCTTTCCCAATGACCTTTGACCGTACGCTAGTCGCCGATCCCTACCCGGCGCTGGCCAGGCTGCGGACACAGGCTCCCGTTCATGGGCTTCGGACGGCTGGCGGCGTGTCCTGGATGCTCACCCATGACGCCGACGTGCGACGTGCCTTCACCGACCGACGCCTGACAGTGGAGGGGCCTGCCGCCCGAGCCGGAAACGGCAGCTTCGAGCTGCCCGCTCCGCTGGCAGACAACCTCCTGAGCCGGGACGGTGCCGGACACACCCGGCTACGGCGCATCACCGCCCCCACCTTCTCCGCGCGCCGCTCCGACACCCTGCGCCCCCACATAAGGGCCGTCACCGCACGTCTCCTCGCCGGCCTTGCCCCGCGCCAGCGGTTCGACCTGATCACCGACTTCGCGATACTGCTGCCGCTGACCATCGTCGCCGACCTGCTCGGCATCCCCGCCCGCCAACGGCCCGAGCTCGCCCACTGGACCACGGTGATGGTCACCCACACCCGCCACGACCAGCTCGGCCAGGCCGTCACCGCCGTCCATCAGCTCCTCACCCACCACATCGCCCGACACCGCCACCCGACCGACAGCCTCCTCGCCTCCTGGGCACGCACCCACCACTCCCTCACCCCCGACGAACTCCTCTCCCTTGCCTTCCAGCTCTGGTGGGCCGGCATCGAGAACATCACCCACGCCATCGCCCACGGAACCCACCTGCTGCTCACCCACCCCCACCACGCCCACACCCTGCGCACCCACCCCCACCTGATGCCCGCGGCCGTCGAGGAACTCCTGCGCCACAGCGCCCCGACCGCACTGGCCGCCCCGCGCTACGCCCGCCAGGACCTCACCATCGCCGGAAGCCCGATACGCGCGGGAGAAACGGTCCTGCTCAGCCTCGCCTCCGCCCACCGCGACCCCGCTCGCCACACCGACCCCGACCGCTTCGACCCCACCCGAACCCGCACCCCCCACCTCGCCTTCGGCCACGGCCCACACCACTGCCCCGGCGCGGCCCTGGCCCGCATCCAGCTCCATACCGCCCTCACCCACCTGCTGGACCTACCGGGCCTCAGCCTCGCCGACCCCACCGGGCCTCTGCGACGAAGAACGTCCCTGCGGTTGCACGGCATCACCGAACTGCCCCTCACCCACACCCCAGCGCACGCGACATGTCCCGCGCTCATGTCCAGCCGACCGGGCTGACGCCCTCCGTACCAGCACGCCTTAAGTCTGTCGGCCATCAGGCATCTCCTCGTTCAGGCGCCCGGCGGCCGCAGTCCACCTGCGCTGGTGCGTCCTGCCCAGAAGGATCACTGTCCGGGCCGAGGCGGCAACCTGCGGCCCGACCCCGGAGGAATAGCGCAGCCTACGAATACCGCCTCTCCGCCAGTGCTGGTCGAGGACGGGCCCCAGGGCGAGCACACCATGCGCTCCTGGACGCGGGAGCGCGGCGAGATGGAAGGACCGTGACGGCCCCGGTGGGGCTTCCCTGTCCCGCCGGAGGAGGTCGGCGTCTCGGGGTCGGGTCGGCGTTGCCGGTGGGGATAGACGCCCTGGTGGACCTCGTGAAGGGTGGTGCGGCGATGGCCAGACCGGTGTGGACGGGGGTGTGGCAGACGTCCGTCCCGGCTGACCTCCTCCCAGCGGGCGGGCCGGGTCTGCCGCGCCGGCGACTGCAGCAGCGGCGGGCGGACGCGTTCCCGTGGCCAGCCGATGCGGTCCTGGGTCAGGCCACCGTCACGCGCAGGACGTAGGGCTCCCCTGTGCTGATGGCCTAGGCCTGCTCGCGCAGGTCCGCGTCCGTGAAGCCGAGCAGCGCTTCGTCGGCGGCGCGGCGCAGCAGCGGAAGGATCTCGGTGACGGGCCGGCCGCGATGCGTTTCGGCGAGTTCGGCAAAGGCCCGCTGGTAGGGGGCTCCGTATGTGCTCGCACTGTCGGCCAACAGCCGGTCAAGATGCTGCCGCTCGATACTGATCTCGCCCATGGCCCGCTCCTTCGGTCCTCCGGGGGCCCGTCCGGTCCGGGCCCTCGTCATCGACGCTACGAGGCTGGTCTGACATCGCCCCCGCCCCGGCGCCGGGCGCGTTCCGGTTGATGAGGTCCTGGAGAAGCTCGCGGGTGGGCGGCGGCAGCAGCCCCTCGGTGGCGAGGAGGTGCCACTGGCAGCCGGGCACGAGGTAAAGACCGCGCAACCCGCCCGAGCGGACAGCACCTGCGCCTCGAACTCGACGCGAGGGAAGATCCCCGCTCACCCCCGCTCGAGCGGAGAGCACGGAATCAGCTGCGGGTTCTTGTGGAATGCGAGCGGCTCACCTCCGCTCGAGCGGAGGTGAGCCGGCGTAGTCGAGCGTGAATTTGTGCTGGCTGCCGTCCTCTCCGCGCGAGCGGAGGTGAGCCGTGGACGGTGTCGTAGACGTTGCCGGTCTGGCCATGCTCTCTGCGCGAGCGGAGGTCGCGCCGGCGGGCCACCCGGTTACGAGAACGACCCGTGGTGGGGAACCTGGCGGCGACATGTGGGATGCGTGGCTGAATCTTCAGATCGCATCGAAAATAGTGGAGCGTCCCCTGTCGGAGATGGACGTGGCGACGCCCGCCGTGCCCGGGCATGCGCCATGTCGGCGCTGGCGCTGAACCGGCCGTACTGGCCCCCCGAAGCACTGCCACGCCTCTTCGCTGATCTCCGTCCACAGCTCCGTCCACAGCAAGAGGACGTTGTTAGCGACGACCGGTGTGCGGCTGGAGTTGGTGAGGCGGCGGGCGGCGATCCGCTCGCCCACCGCCTGCGGGCTTTCAGCAGCCATGTCCCTGACCGTACCCGCGGCGCGACGGGCTGGACCCCGAGATCGGCTACACCCCGTTCTCCAGGCGGACGGTGTCGACGAGGTCGTGCAGGGAGTCGATGATCCAGTCGGCGGCCGCGGCGACCGCGAGGTCGTCCGCCCACAGATGCCCCCACGGGCCGCGCCGCAGATGCACGGCACGCAACCCGTACGCCGCTGCCGGGATCGTGTCGTTGGCTGGGTGGTCGCCGACGTAGACGGTCTCCTGCGGCAGCGCGCCGCCCGCGGCGTCGCTCACCCGTGTAAAGAACTGTTTGGCCGGCTTCGCGCACCCCCACTCCCCCGAGGTCGCGATCAGATCGGCAGGCAGCGCCAGGTTCCGCAGCAGGCGGCCTTGCAAAAAGTACCCTTAGAGCCGGGCGCTCTGGCTCGTATCAACGCACATCAGAAAGCGTCAGCAACGTAAAACACTTGGTTGTCCCCATAGTGGCAGTCCCACTGGCGGACGGGCGCGCCGTTATCCCTACGCCAATCCGCGACCTCAAGGCACTTATTGCTGTACACATTCCGAATGACGTTGTAGTTGTATCCGTCCTTTACGGTGCCCATCCAGACCCATTGCTGGTTAGCCCTTCCGGTGCACTCCCACTGCCGGACGGGAGCACCGTTCAAAGTGCTCCAGTCTGCGACCTCAAGGCACTTTCCACTGTTGGCGTTCCATATGATGTCCCCCGGACCTTGATCCGCGAAGAACCATTGCTGGTTTTTGCCCAAGTGACAGTCCCACTGCCCGACAGTTCCACCGTTCACAGTGCTCCATCCCTGAACCTCAAGGCACAAACCACTGTTGTAGTTGGTAAGCCTCTGCGGATATCCGAATGTGTCAGTCGCCGCAGACGCGGGTGAAGCAGGAAGGTACAGGGCCAAAGAAGCGCCAGCGGCAACCAATCCGGCAAGTCGGCGAATAGACTTAAAGATTCGACCTGTCATTTTCATCTCATTTCTGAAGTCGTCTAAAGTTTCATGGCCGCCGGGGCTCGCCCCCCCCCGTGTGCCAAATCTGGTTCAGCTACGGCCCCGCCACGCGTCCACTACTTCACCCCAGCCCCACAACGGCAGTCCAGTCGGCCACTCCAGAGCATTTGACAGCGTGTCGAACAAAGAGGACATACCCAGATTCTTCGGGTACCGCCGAGGGTGATGGGGCTACTTGGCGAATTGCACCGACTCTTTTTCGACCGCTGAATCACGACCGCGGAACATCTGTTGTCAGTCGATTAGAGCTCAGTCGGGCGCTCTCTCTCGACACAATCCATGCACGCTTCCTTGCGGTTCCGTGCAGAGATAGATTCATCCGGTGGTTCAGGTCATCTCCAGGGCTGTCCCGTATATGGCCTCCGCGCGACCTCGGCCGCGGTCGCACGAGGTGCGACCAGCTCTCCTACTCGGCGAGGGTGAGGTTGTTGTGCATCGGGGCGATGCCGAGCATGGCGTGGTGGACGCCGTCGCCTGTGTTTCCGGGTCATGTCCTGGCCATGCTCTGGTACCGGCGGTACCCTCGGTACCATGTCGCAGCCCAAAGCTATGAACCTACGCTTCCCGGATCCTGCTCAGCGTGCCGCGATCGAGGCCGCCGCGAAGCAGGAGGGCGTCAGCCTGCAGGAGTACATCCTGTCCGCCGCATATGCGCGCGCCACTGCCGTGGAGGAGCGCTTCCTCGATGCGTTCAGGGAGTCGATGTCCCGTACGAGCGAGGCGTTCGCCGCCGAGGCTGGCGCCGTCGATCCCGGCAGGGGGCAGCGGGCCGCAGAGCTGGAGGCGCGGCGTGATCTTGAGGAGCAGCAGGGGCACGCCGCGTGACGCGGAACGAGCCGCCGCATCCGCTGGACGTGACGTTTCTGCTGCATGCTGCTGAGTTGTTGCCGGGTGATCCGCAGGTGGACGATTACGGCACGCTGTATGCCGCTGTGGCGCGGGGCAACGCGCGGGCGCTGGAGCGCGACATCTACGGGTCCTTGTACTTCAAGGCTGCGGCGCTGCTGCAGACGCTGGTGCGGCTGCCGTGTCTGGAGCACTCGAACGAGGCCTATGCGTGGCACTGCGCGGAAGCGTACCTGGCTTTGAACGGGTGCCGACTGAACTACCTGCCGAAGGAGGCGGTCGCTCTCGTGCGGGACGCGGCGTCCGGCGTGATGGGGATCGGCCTGATCGGTCGCCAGCTGCGGGCGTGGAGTGTTTCCTGACGGGTCATCGGCCTGCAGTTGCACGTGACGGCTCGTCACTGCCGACTGCCGTCCGGAGCGCACGCGGACGTAGGGAGGTGCCCCCTGATCCCTAGTGCTGTGACCGCATAGGTTCGCCGGGTTGGCGGTCAGGGCGGTTGGATGCGTGGACACGTCCGCCGAATGCTGGAGGCGTGGTGGCCGAGCCTGTGCGGGTGCGCAGACTGACCGATCAAGAGGGGCAGAAGCTGCAGCAGGTCGTGCGCCGAGGCAGTACCAGCTCGGTGCGCTATCGCCGGGCGATGATGGTGCTGGCCTCCGCCGGCGGGAATCGTGTCTCAGTGATCGCCCAACTGGTCCAGGCCGACGAGGACACGGTGCGGGATGTGATCCACCGGTTCAACGAGATCGGTATGGCCTGCCTGGACCCTCGGTGGGCGGGAGGCCGTCCCCGCCTGCTCAGTGACGACGACGAGGACTTCGTCATCCAGATGGCCACCACTCGCCCCACTAAGCTTGGCCAGCCGTTCACCCGCTGGTCCATCCGCAAGCTCGCTTCGTACCTGCGCCGTGTCCACGGACGCGTCATCCGCATAGGCCGTGAGGCGTTACGGTGCCTGCTGTTGCGTCGTGGCATCACCTTCCAGTGCACCAAGACCTGGAAGGAATCTCCTGACCCCGACCGTGACGCCAAGCTCGACCGTATCGAGCAGGTGGCGGAACGCTTCCCGGACCGGGTCTTCGCATTCGATGAGTTCGGGCCGCTGGGGATCCGGCCCACCGCAGGTTCCTGCTGGGCGAAACAGGGCAAGCCCGACCGTCTGCCGGCGACCTACCGCCGCACCCACGGCGTCACCTACTTCCACGGCTGCTACTCCATCGGCGACGACACCCTGTGGGGCGTCAACCCCGCCGCAAGGGCACCGCCAACACCCTGGCCGCGCTGAAGTCCATCCGCGCCGACCGACCCGACGGCGCCCCGATCTACATCATCCTGGACAACCTCTCCGCCCACACCGGCGCCGACATCCGCCGCTGGGCGAAGAAGAACAAGGTCGAACTGTGCTTCACCCCGACCTACGCCTCCTGGGCCAACCCGATCGAAGCCCACTTCGGACCGTTGCGGCAGTTCACCCTGGCGAATTCGAACCATCGCAGCCATCCCGCGCAGACCCGGGCCCTGCACCGCTACCTGCGCTGGCGCAACGCCAACGCCCGTCACCCCGACGTCCTCGCCGCACAACGTCGAGAACGCGCCCGCATCCGCAGCGAGCGAGGCATCCGCTGGGGCGGTCGGCCGCTCTCAGCCTACACCTGACCGGCCCCACACGGTGATCATTTGGCCCAGTCCACGTGAACCTCTCGGGTTCTATCCGCCGCCAGGTGGAGTTCGTATGGTCCCCAACAGTCAGCAGTAAGCGTCGCGACCAGGACTCCGCAAGTGCATGCCTGGTTCATCCCACCGCTCGGGCTCGGGCCGCAGCATGCCAACCCGCCGCTCGGGCGCAGGACGAGCTCACCAGCGTCATCCGGGTGGAGGACGAAGTTGCCGCGTGGGCCCGTCGAAATGAGCGAACCACCCTCGTCGTCCATCCACGGACCGCGCGGGTATGCAGGCCCATCCGTCTCGGCCGGGATGAAGGGCGGTCCCCACGGCTCTGTCTCGACCGCGTAGAAGCCCCTGGGCATTGTCGCCGGGGCACGTCGGTCCTCGGTGGCCTCCTGATCCGGATTCCGAGCAGGAGCTTCCGGGACCGCAGGCAGCAGACTCAACACGCCGGTGAGCTCCTTGCCGCACTCCCGGCACTCGAACAACGTCATTCCGACTTCGTATCCCGCGAGTGCGTCATCAAGCAACAGGATTCAGCATCCGACGGGGCAGCCAACCACTCGCTCAGCCGTCTGACAGCCCAACCCGGTGATCGTTTCCGGTCACAGCACTAGAGCGCCACCTGGGCACCTGGGCGAACCTGCGCCCCGACCAGCCGGTCACTCGCGGAGTCCTGGTCGTCAATCATCAGCACAAGCTCGACCCGGCCCAGCGCGCCCAGGAGGTGTACGCGCGCCGCGAGTTCCTAGCCACGCTCCAGCACCCAGTCATTCCCGCCATCGGCCTCTTCCAGTGGTGGCGAACCGAGGACTGGGCAGCCGTGCGTGCTGCCGTCCTCGGACAGCAACACCACGGCACGGAACCGACCAGGCCCGCGTCAGCTCCCACGAAGCCCAAAATGCCGGCCGCCCCGCGGCGCGGCCTCTGGCCCCGCCGGGGCCGATCCGCCGACCCAACCGAATCCTGACGGCGACCGGCGCCGGCACCGGGCAGCGCCCGCTCATCGCCACAGTCCCACTCCCTGGACCTACACACCCATAGGACTCCTCCTACATGACCGCTGGCTCCACCCAAACCCGCCTATAACCTCACACACCTCCCTGACTGACCAGCCCATCTCCCAGATGGCCATGATCAAATGGCGAATGGTTTTGCGTACCCGCCTCGATCCTCCGAAGATGAGCACGTGAGCAAAGAAACAAACGGCACGTCACCTGACCCCGATGACGAGACGGCTCCTCTTATGCCTTCGGACGATGAGCAGGAAGTTGCCGGGCCACTCATCTCATTTGGCTTGCCGGGCAGCGTGCTACTCAACTACGAGTCACTGGCAGATGACGCCTCCAAGGGAATCCGGCAGGTGCTTGCGCAAACGGAATCTCACCGCCGCATGCTTGCGAGCGCTCAGCGCCTCCTCCAGCAAAGTGCTCCGGATTTTGAACAGTGGATCCAGCCGATGGTCGACTGGACGCGAGTCCGCCATATGGCTGCCGGGTTCCAGGACATCGTGGACCGGGCCACGCGGTTCCTCCCCGAGAACTGGCGGGACCAGGCCCTCAACTACGAGACGGTGGTGTCCGTCCTTCAGCAGGGCATTCCCCTGGCGTGGGTTCCGACGGCACCCATCGTCCGCGACCTTCTCCAGGCGACCGACACGCAAGCGATGCTCGAAGCCGTGCAGGCAGGACAGGAGCTGATCGTCGAGTCCTGCAGCTCCGTCATCGAGCTAGTAGAGGACCCTAAGCTCGTACACCAGGCCGCTCTGCTCAAGAAGTGTGTCGACATGGCCAAAGCCGGCCAGGTCGAGGGGGTCCAGGCCTTGGCAGCGAGCGTCGTCGACACGCTCTACCGTGCCCTCTGGCGAGCGCAGCCCGAGTTGCAGAATACCAATGGTAAATGGGACGGCTACGGCAACCTGAATAGCCGACTACCCGAGGTCGACACTGACGATTCGACAATTCTTGAGTTCCGCCAGGCTTGTGTTCTCGCACCCCTTAAGGCGGCGTACACGACCTTCAACGAGGGCCCCGTACCGCAAACTTTTAACCGGCACGCTACAGCGCATGCGGCCGGGCGAACTCAATACACTCTGGTCAACGCACTTGTGGTACTTATGCTGGCCGTTAGCCTCCTGCGCGAACTGCAAGACGGCTACCTTCCCCACCAGATCCACGCGTAGCTGCGAGATACGACGTCGCCCCTTGCCCGGCCCGGACCGTGCTGCGGCGCATCATGATCCCCCTCTCCGGGCACTTGGCTGATCCCACCCTGCGGGCGGGCCGCACCCCACTACACCCAGCGGCAGAAAGCAGGGCGTAGCGAGGTAGACCTCAGGTGAGCTACCGTCAGACCACGCCTACGCAGCCAGACCCCGGAGCGGCGCCGCCCGCTTGTGTCGAGAGGGGCGGAAGGCCTGGGGCATGGCTGCTGAAGCATGGTGTGACCTACGGCGTTCCCGGCGGCCGGGACATGCTCCCGCGCTGCTGGTCATCCCGCTGGGGCTGATCGACACGGTGTGCCTCGCACTGATCGTCGTTTCGGCCACCTGCGGCACTCTCTGTGGGGTGAGGGCTTCGCCACCCCACCGGCCCCGTTGGGCGGACGTTGCCGCCACGCGATGGGCCTAGGGCCTGTTGCGAAAGTGCTGGTCACAGCCATTCGTTGATGGCTGCGACCAGCACTGTCGCTTCGTAACGGACGGCGAGTTTGTCGTACCGG
>NZ_JBIDBK010000020.1:0-36929 GCF_043202995.1 Streptomyces sp. NPDC048018 | reverse complement strand
GCGGTCTCCCGCCTCGCCGGAAGCAGGAACCACCTGTACGAGGCACGACTGAAGGAAGCCCGGCGTACGGCAGGCCACCCCGATCACACATCCGGTCCCGGCTGACATCGCGCACGAAGGAAGCACGGCGGTCCGCGTGTTCCTCCGGTGACCCGCACGAGGGTGCGCGCGGCCTCGGCAGCCACGCCTTCGCCCTTCGGCCTCCTGTCCGCGATGCCCCGACAGAGGGAGACCGGCCCGTGCCCGTGACGGGTGCGGGCCGGCCCTCGAAGCGGGCTCAGACCGCCTCACTCGAGGAGGCCGAGGTCCCATCAGAAGGTCGGAGGCCCGGCCGTGAACACGGGACGGCGAAGGAGACCATTGAGGCGTCTCGGCGCCTGGGCATTCACCGGTTCGGCAGCGACGTGAGCCAGGGGTCGTCACACGAATGATCAGCGCCTGTGGTGGGCGAGGGCGGAGGAGCTCCCGGGCCCCGTCTTGCGCGTGCTTGGGTTCGTGTGCGGAGTCGGCGGCACTCATATGGGTGAAGAAGCGGGGGCTCTCTCACGTGGCCGGGGCGGCCAGGAGTGTTGCGGTGGCGACTATGGGTTGGGTGCCGCTTCGGCGCCCTGACAGTTGGAGGGCATCGTGAATGATGACGTGGTCCGCATCGTCCCTTGCGAGGACCAGAGCGCGGAAGAGGTCGCGGAGGTTCTGTCTCAGGCGGCCGCCGAGCAGGGCCTGGAAGACGAGGTGGTGGTCGACGGGGAGGAGGTGATCGCTCCGCGCTCCCTCATGACCGGATCGGCCCTTGTGGTGGGGGGCGGGTTCCCTCCGCCGCCGGCGGCGGATCCGGACGGCTCTTCCCACGGCGGCCAGCTCTACAAGTTGCGGTCCCCGATCACTCTGGGCTGACCCACCGCAGGCAGCGACGAGCCACCGACTTTACGGACACGGCCTGGTACTCCAGTGAGAGTTCTTCGTTTTCCCTGGTCAGCGGCCTGGTGGTGGCGAGTGTAGCGGGCGGGGAGATCGCACGGATGCCGGGTGGGAGCGGCTGCGGCCGTTCCTGCCGGTCAGCAACAGGCGTCGTGGCTGGTGGCGGGACCATCGGCAGGTGATCGACGGGATCCTGCACCGGGTGCGGACCGGTGTGCACTGGCGTGACCTGCCCGAGCGGTTCGGCCCGTGGAAGACGGTCTACGAACGCCACCGACTGTGGTCGGCCGACAGGACCTGGGAACACCTGCTCCAGCAGATCCAGGCGGAAGCGGACGCGGCCGGCGACATCTCGGTCGACTCCACCATAGGGCGGGCCCGCCAGCACGCGGCCGGCACACCAACCCGCCGCCGGCCTTCGCGCCAGAGGGGGCTGGACCAGGAGAGTGCGGTTGCACGGCCGGGCGACCGCGCACGACCTGCACCGGCTGTTCCGGGACACCGCGTGGCGGCCGTACCGCGAGAGCGGCCCGTAGCCCGAAGAGCGCGAGCGGATCAAGGAGTTGACGGACCGGATCCATCCAGCAGCCGTACCAGGGTCCTTTCCGCGGGCGGGAGATTGGCGAAGTCGAGGAAGAGCGCGGCAGCCGCGGCGTTCCAGCCGAGGATCGCGTTGCGCGGCCCGAGTACCAGCGCGGGGGCGGCGCCCAGTCCGGCCAGCAGCGCCCGAGTGGCGGGATCGAGGGCCTGGTCCGGTCCGGCCGGGACCGCAGTCGGACGGGCGGGCCGGGGGCGGGCCAGAGCGCGCAGGTAGGCGAGTTCGTCCCGGTCCAGCCGCAGGGCCCGGCCGACGGACGCCAGTACGGCCTCCGACACGCCGGTGCTGCGGCCCTGTTCGAGCCGGGTGTAGTGATCCACGCCGACGTCGGCGAGTTGGGCGACCTCCTCGCGGCGCAGCCCCGGAACGCGTCGGAACCGGCTTCGACACCGACGAGGGCGTCACGCTCATCGACGCCGGGCTGCCCGGCCACTGGCGGGACCTCCAGCGGGAACTCCGCTCGCTCGGCAAGTCCGTCGCCGACGTCCGCGGCCTCGTGCTGACCCACGGCGACTCCGACCACATCGGTTTCGCCGAGCGCCTGCGCGGCGCGCACGGCGTGCCGGTGTTCGTTCACGCCGCCGACGCCGACCGCACCCGAACGGGCGCGAAGCCCGCGGTCGCGCTGGGCCCTTGGCGTCCGGGCCAGGCGCTCGGCTTCCTCGGCCACTCCCTCCGGAAGAACGCCCTGCGCACGCGCCACCTCGGCGCCGTCACCGAGGTCGCCGACGGCGACGTGCTGGACCTGCCGGGGAGCCCGGTGATCGTGGGGACGCCCAGCCACTCCCCGGGCAGCGTAGCCGTGCACGTCCCGCTCGCCGACGCGGTCGCCGTCGGGGACGCGCTGACGACCCGGCACGTCCTCACCGGGCGCACCGGCCCGCAGCCCGCGCCCTTCACCGACGACCCGGCCGAGGCGCTCGCCTCCCTGGACCGGATCGCCGGCCTGTCGGTGTCCTGGGTGCTCCCCGGCCACGGCGCCCCCTGGCGCATCTCCCCGGACCGGCTGGGCGAGGCGGTCCGGGCCGCGGCCCGAGGACGCGGACCGGCGGACACCTAGTACTCCAGCCGGACTTCTCCAGGCCGCTGACCAGGGAAAACGAAGAACTCTCACAGGAGTACTAGGAGCCTGTCTCTTCGCCTTCGCGTTGATCGCGCCACATGCGAGGGTGGTGGCCATGCCGCAGCTTGGTCATCACCTCCGGTCCTTCAGATTCGCGCTCGGATGCGTTCCGACGAGCTTTGCAGCATGCCTGGAAACACGTGGTCCTGCTCTGGAGCACGCCCTCTCGGATGGGGCGACGCTCTGTGGCATCCCGCGGTGCCAGGTGACGGCCTATCGGCATCTGTTCGTTGCGAAGAGGTCCGGGAGGTGTCCCGACTGCCGGATGAGGGCGGTCGATGCCTCGGCCAGGCCCTGAGGTTGAGGCTTCCCGAGTGAGCGGCCGACCTCATTCTTCCGTAGTCGGGTCCAGATCAAAATGGCTGCGAGGTGGCGCGTGCCCTCGTGGACGGTGGCGAGTTCGTCTGTTCGCATGGCCGGGCCACGCCACTGCTTGAGATGGTTGACGCACTGCTCGACGGTGTTGCGCTGCTTGTAAGCCTCCGACGCGAAGCGCGGTCGACGACCGCCGGTTCGGCCTCGCCGGAGCCTGCCCATGCCGGTGCGCGGGACTCCGATCCGGGTCATGACGGCGTCGAATGCAGGTGCGTCGCCAGCCTGACCAGCAGCGGCAGACAGTGGAATCCACGGAGACCGCCCACTCCGCCTCGTCAGCTGGGCACTCCCGGCGCCGGCGAGATCGGTGGCCGCCGCCCGGCAATACCCTGCCGCAGTCGCCTCTCGGGAGGCGACCTGCCGACGTCTCGCCAGGTCGAGTCCTCCGCACAGGAGATTCGCTCCGTGTGCTGCCGCCGCCCGCTCACCGGAGAGGCGGTGCAATCCGCAGGACGCTCTCTTGCGCGCCCAGTTCTCGGCGTCCACCGGACGTGGTGGTGCGTGTGCGGAGGGCGGGAGCGATCGCACACGCATACGTGTCAAGGGCCGGGGCAGACGAGCTGCAGCCGACGATGACGATCGGCATTCCTTCCCCTATTCCCGGTGCGACAGGTGGAGAGCATGACCTCATCAGACGAGAGCGAGGAAGGAACGCGCGGCCATGGCGCGCCGGCGCAGCGCCGGTCTTTGACCTCGGTGATGCGCGAGGCCCGCGAACAACTCGGTGACCTCCTTCAAAGACAGGCAGGGGCCGTGTCTGCCATCAGGGCCACGGACGAGGGGTGGACGGCGGACGTGGAGGTCGTCGAACTGGAGAGGGTCCCCGACACCATGAGCGTGATGGCCCTCTACCACGTGGAACTCGACTCGGGCGGCCAGATCGTCGCCTACGAGCGGGGGCGCCGGTACGCCCGGGGCCAGATCGACCGCCGCTGAATCGGACAGGTGCAGGCGCCCGGCCGCCGGCCGGGCAGATCCGGAAGGAGATCGGCATGACCATCGTTCAGCAGCAGGGCAGTACCGCCGCACGGAGCAGCGGCGGCGGTTCCGGAAATCTCTACGACGTTCTCGAGCTCATCCTCGATCGTGGCCTCGTGATCGATGCGTTCGTGCGCGTGTCACTGGTGGGCATCGAGATCCTGAAGATCGACGTGCGGGTCGTCGTGGCGAGCGTCGACACGTATCTGCGGTTCGCGGAAGCGTGCAACCGCCTCGACCTGGAGTCGGGCCGCAAGGCTCCCAGCCAGCTCACCGACCTGGTCGGCGACATGACGGAGAGCGGTGCGAAGGGGAAGACGAAAGGAGCACTGAGCGGAGCCGTCGAGGCGTTCACCGACTCGCTGCAGGGCAGGCGCGACGAGCCGGAACAGGAAGAGCAGCCCCGTAAGCGCACCGCCCGCAAGACGACGTCCAGCCGCCAGTCCGCCCAGCGCCGCGAGGAGTAGCCCCATGTCGACCTACGTCTACGGAATCACCGCCGCCGGCCACCCGCTCCGTCTCGACGGCGTGCTCGGAGTGGGAGAGCCCGCGGCGCCGCTGCGCACCGTGCGCAGCGGCACCCTCATCGCCGTCGTCAGCGACGCACCGCCCGGCCTGCGGGCCAAGCGGCGTGACGTACAGGCACACCAGGGCGTGGTGGAGGCGCTGATGCTGGACGGGGCAACCCTCCCGATGCGTTTCGGTCTCCTGGCACCCGGTGACGCAGAGGTCGCCTCCGCACTGGACGCGGAAGGCGAGAACTACCTGGCGCGACTGGAGGACCTGGAAGGTCATGTGGAGTACCACCTGAAGGTGTCGCGGGAGGAGGACGACCTGCTGCGGGAGGTGATCGAGGAGTCGGAGCCCATCCGCGAACTGCGGGAGCGCACGCGTGACGGGGCCGGCACGCACGAAGAGCGCCTGGAGTTGGGGGAGCTCGTCTCCGCCGAGGTCACCGCCCGCCAGGACGCCGAGGCCCAGCGCCTTGTCGAGGCGCTGTCGTCCAGGGCGAAGCGGGTGTCGGTCGGTGAACCGACAGCGTCATCGTTGCTCAGCGTCTCGTTCCTCGTGCCCTCCCCGGACATGGAGGGGTTCGTCGCGGCCGTCCAGGAGCAGGCCGACCGGCGGGGTGACGCGTACGGCTTCACGCTCACCGGTCCGCTGCCGCCCTACAGCTTCGTCTGACGGGGCGCGCGGCCGGCGGACCCGTGAGGGAGGCGGTCCATGGGACTCATCACCAGTCTTGTCACTCTTCCGCTGGCCCCCCTGCGCGGCAGCCTCTGGGTCGTCGACCAGGTCCTGACCGCGGCGGAGCGCGAGTACTACGACCCGGCTGCCGTGCTGCAGGAGCTGAAGAACCTCGAGGCCAGGCTGACCAGCGGGGAGATCGACGAGGACGAGTACGACCGCAGGGAGGACGAGCTCCTCGACCGGTTGGAGGAGATCGAGAGATTCCGCCAGGGCGGCGGGCCTACCGACGCATGACGACGTAGGCGACCAAGAAGGGAGAGACCGAGGTGTACACATCATGACGAAGAACGCGAAGATAGCCGTCGCCGTCGTGGGCGGGTATCTGCTCGGCCGCACGAAGAAGGCCAAGATGGCTCTGGGGCTGGGCATGTTCCTGGCGGGGAAGAAGCTCGCCCTCGACCCGCGGCAGATCGGCAAGCTGATCGCGAACACTCCCGCGCTGGGCGGGCTCAGCGACCAGGTCCGCAGAGAGCTTGTGGAGGCGACGAAGTCGGCCGCCACCAGGGCTCTGACGGATCGTGCGACGGGACTGGCCGAATCGCTGGCCGAGCGCACACGCGCGCTGGACGAACCGCGCGCGAAGGAGACGGACGAATCCGCGGACGCCCGCAGCGACTTCGACGATGTCCCCGCGGACGACGTCGAGGAGTCCGACGCCGACGATGACACGGACGCGCGGGACGCCGAGGCCCCCAGGCCACGCAGGCCCGCGAGCCGCTCCTCGACGCGCCAGGGCGCCGGCCGGCGGACCGCCGCGACGAAGAAGAGTGCCTCTTCCGCCAAGAGCGGCCGCGAAGGCACGCCCGCAAGGAAGAGGACGAGCTCGAGTGCCTCGGGCGCGGCCACGTCCGGTGGGCGGACGGCCGCGACGAAGAAGCGGACCACGTCGGCCACCCGCAAGAAGGGGGACGACGATGCCTGAGTCCGCCTTCGCGAAGATGAAGAGCGACGTGATCGCCAGCCCCGCGACCGAGCGGCTGAAGGAAGAGCTGCAGCAGTATCTGCGCGCCCGCGCGGAGCACACGGTCACCCGGCTCGGGTCCCGGCTGGGCGACAGCATCGCCAAGCTCGGCGAGCCCGGAGCGGCGGCGAGCGGCGGTCTCAAGGGCTTGTCCAAGAGCGCGCAGGCGCTCGCCGAGGGCAAGGGTCCCGGACAGGCCGCTGTCACCGGCGCGGTGACGCACCTGAAGGAATCGGTGAAGGACAAGGTGAAGGGCCTGTTCGGCAAGGGCCGTAAGTCCGGCGGCGGCAAGTCGAAGAGCGTGACGATCGTCGAGGACATCGACGTCGGTGTGCCGGTGCGCGAGGCGTACGACCAGTGGACCCAGTTCCAGGAGTTCAGCACGTTCGCCAAGGGCGTGGTGAGTGTGGAGAAGGCGGACGACACCACCAGCAACTGGAAGGTCAAGGTCGCCAAGTCGACCCGCAGCTGGAAGGCGAACGTCACCGAACAGGTCCCCGACGAGCGGATCACCTGGACCACGGAAGGTGCCAAGGGCACGGTCAAGGGGGTCGTGACGTTCCATGCCGTGACCGACGACCTGACCCGGGTGCTGCTGGTCCTCGAGTACTTCCCCAAGGGACTGTTCGAGAAGACCGGCAACCTCTGGCGGGCCCAGGGCCGGCGGGCCCGGCTCGATCTGAAGCTCTTCCGCAAGTTCATCATGCTGCGCGGCGAGGCCACCGACGGCTGGCGGGGCGAGATCCGCGACGGTGCCGTCGTCGTCGGCCATGACGAAGCCGTCGAGCAGGAGCAGGCCGAGAACGACGAGGCGTACGACGAGGACGATGGCTCCCGGGACGCTCGCGGTGAAGACGGGCCGGCCGAGGAGCCGGACGACGGCGCGTACCCCGACGAGGACGAACAGGAACAGGACCTCGCGGACGACGAGGACCCCTACGACGAGGCCCCGGCTGCCGAGACCGAGTCGGCTGAGGACGAGTTCACCGAGGAGGAGCCCGAGGACGACTACGAGGACGAGTACGACGAGGACGAGGCGGGCGAGCGGGAGCCGGACGGGCAGGAGCCGGACGAGTACCTCGACGAGAAGGACGAACCGGCTGACGCTCCCGGCGACGAGGAGCAGGACCAGCCCACGCGCCGTCCCTCTCGCCGGCGGCGCACCGCAAGCGCGTGAGCGAGCGACCAGCTGAAAGACAGGATTGAGACGTGTCCGATTCCTTCGCCAGTCGACTGCCGACGACACGAAGCGCACCGGCCTACCCAGGGCAGGGTTCCGGCGCGAACCTGGCCGACATCCTGGAGCGGGTGCTCGACAAGGGCATCGTGATCGCAGGTGACATCCAGATCAACCTGCTCGACATCGAGCTGCTCACCATCAAGCTGCGGCTCCTGGTCGCCTCGGTCGACAAGGCGAAGGAGATGGGGATCGACTGGTGGGAGCACGACCCCTCCCTGTCTTCGAAGGCGTCGCACCGGCCGGACGTCGCCCCGTCTTCGCTCAGCGAGGAGAACCAGCGGTTGCGGGCCGAGGTCGCGCGACTGCGGGCCGCCGCAGGCCTGCCGGAGGGACCGGACGGCGCCGAGACCGACTCACCCGCGGTCGGCGCCGCGAACGGTGGCGAACCGAGGAGGGCCTGATGGCGGATCGACAGCTCCTCTACGTGTACGCGGTCGGAGCCGGGCGGGAGGCTCTCGACGACGTGGCCTCCGAGGTCTCCGGCATCGACGGGGCGGCGACGCGTTGCGTCGTGGGTCCGGGCGGCCTCACCGCGCTCGTCTCCCCCGTCGACGCCGTTCGCTTCGCCGAAGAAGCCCTCCCCGCGCAACTGGAAGACCTCGAGCGCCTCGAGGTGATCGCCCGCGCGCACCACGCCGTGGTCGACGCGGCGTTCTCGCGCACGCCCGTCCTGCCTCTGCGGCTGGCCACGGTCTACCACAGCGAGGAACGCGTCCTCGACATGCTCACCGAGCGCCGGGTCTCCTTCGAGACGCTCCTGCACCGGCTCGACACTCACGTCGAGATGGGCGTGAAGGTCTACGCCCTCGCACCTGCGGGCGACGGACGCGGGACCGCGGCCGCGGTCGAGGACCCCGTCAGCCCTGGGCGGGCCTATCTGCAGCGCCGACGTGCGCAGCGCCGGGCCGCCGACGAGGTCTACCGAGCGGCCGCCGCGACGGCGGAGCAGACCGTGCGACAGGCCGAATTGTATGCCGTCGCCCGAGCAGTCCACCGGCCGCAGCAGAACGACTGGGCGGCGGGACGCGGCGAGAACGTGGCCAACGACGCCTACCTCGTCCCGCCGTCGCAGGTGCCGGCCTTCCGGGCCGGCGTCGCCGCCCTTGCCGACACCGCCTGTGGCGTCGCCGTGGAGGTCACCGGGCCGTGGGCCCCGTACTCGTTCGCCTCCCCGGAAGCCACGGGAGCAGAGGTGTCGTCATGAGCTTCTCCACGGACCGACCGGATCCCGGGCACACCCGGCAGGTCGCCCTGATCGATCTCCTCGACCGGCTCCTCAACGGCGGTGCCGTGCTCACGGGAGACGTGGTGCTGAGCATCGCGGACGTGGACCTGGTGCACATCAGTCTGCGCGCCGTCATCCGCTCCCTCACCCGCGACGAGCCCGGGCCGGTGTGTGTGCCGCCCCGCTCCCCCGGTCGTGGGCACGGCGCGGCGCCCGCTACGAGCACGGAGGTGACACGCAGTGGCCGGTGAGAACGTTCCCATGGCGCCGCCGGGGAGCCGGCATCTCGACCAGCGAGTCCGAACCGACCCCGACACGGTCGAACGCGACCTCATCAAGCTGGTCCTCACCATCGTCGAGCTTCTGCGGCAGCTCATGGAGCGCACCGCCCTCCATCGCGTGGACGCTGGAGACCTCGACGGTGACCAGGAGGAACGCATCGGCATGACGCTGATGATCCTGGAGGAGCGCATGGAGGAGCTGTGTGACCGCTACGGGCTCACCATGGATGACCTGAACCTCGATCTCGGGCCCCTCGGATCCCTCCTCCCCCCTCGTTCATGACCGACCTGACGGGCCGTTTGGCCTGAACACGACCGGACAGAAGGAGTCACATGAGTACCGAAGAGAAGGACGCGAAGAGCACCGGCGCAGGTAACTCCGGCACCAAGTCCGGCAGTCGCAGCTCGAGAAGTACGAAGGCGGCGGCCGGCACCGCGAAGAAGACGGTGACCTCGCGGACCTCCGCAACACGCACTGCGGCCGGTACCGCGAAGGGCGCCGCCCAGGACGCGAAGGAGACGGTTGCCTCCGGTGCCCAGTCGGGCAACGAGGCCGCACAGCGCATCACGCGTGCAGCGACCGCAGGGCTTCAGAGCGGACAGCAGGCATTGACGGCCAATGCCGCCAGGGTCGTCTCGGTGGCCGGCACCGCCTGGACGGTCATCAAGAACCGCAAGCTGGTCGCCGCCGGCGCCGCGGCCGGGGTCGTCGGCGTGGCCGGGGCGGCCTTCGCCGCCGGACGCACCACGGCAAAGCCGCCGATGGGTCCGCTCACGCGTCTGGCGCGCGGACGCATCTGATCGCGCGCCGGACGGTGTGCGGAAGCCGTACGAGCCGCATCGGCAGCGTGGCGGGCGGGTGTCCCGGAGAGTTCTCCTCTCCGGGACACCCGCCCGCCGCTCTGCGTGGCCTCCTCTCCCCGGCGCCGGCTGAGGGGCGCGCTACGTGGCATCCATGCTCTTCGTGAGCCACCTGCACACGGCGGCGACACCCAGGGCGGCGAGAGCCACCTGAATCCCTGCTTCGAGCCAGTCACCGGCCGCTGCCTCCCCGACCCCGAGGAGCGCGGAGACCAGTGAGCCGAGCAACGCGGCCCCGACTCCGACCACCAGCGTCCACAGCACGCCGATGTGATAGTGGCCGGGGAGCGCCAGGCGCCCCAGCGACCCGACCACGACACCGATCAGCAGAGCACTGACAAGGCCGGATACATCCATGCTCACCTCTTTCGTCGAAGGCGCGGATCTGAGGACTCACCGTTCCCTGGATCCGGGGAATCGCCGCTGCGATGGCCGAACGTGTTGACGCGGCCGGCGGCCATCACGCCGGGCCACCTCCATCGAGCCGCAGTCGCGACGAGACCCGCCTACCCCGCCCCGCGGCTCCCAGGCGCCGGGCGAGGCCGGCCGGACACGAGGCATCGTGGGCTGGTGCACGCTCGGGCCTTGGGGGCCGTGTCGTGGCAGATCCTCGCCGACGGGCACGACGGTCGCGGGACGACCGGGACCGTCGGCGGCCCCGCTGCACCGAAGCGGCCGCACGCCTCGGGAGACACCCCCGGAGCCGAACACTCCGCCGCCGGTAGCGCACCGACGTGTATGACGACGTGCGGAGTGGACAAGCGTTGGCCATGAGGCCCGTACAGACATCGAAGCAGGACGACGACGACCGGCTGCCGGACTCGCATCGAGGCGAGGCTGCCGGGCCGGACCGCCGTGTCGAGGAACGGGCGCCGGACCGGCCGGCGAAGCTGCCCAAGCGCGCATGGAAGGCGGTCCTGCGCGGGACGCTGAAGGAGTTCAGGGACGACGAGCTGGCCGACCGTGCCGCTGCGCTGACGTACTACGGGGTGCTCGCGCTGTTCCCTGGTTTGCTGGTCCTGGTGTCGCTGCTGGGTATCGCCGGTGAGTCGGCCACCCGGCAGATCCTGGACAACCTCCAACGGCTCACCCCGGGCGCAGCGCGCGATGTGATCAGCAACGCTGTGCGGCAACTGCAGGGCAACGCAGGGCTCGGCTCGTTGCTGGCGGTCGTGGGGCTCGTCGTCGCGATCTGGTCCGCCTCCGGATATGTCGCGGCGTTCATCCGCGCCGCGAACGCCGTCTACGAGGTGCCCGAGGGCCGTCCGCTCTGGCAGGTCCTCCCGCTGCGCCTCGGCCTGACCCTGGCGCTGATGGTCCTGGCGGTCGCGAGCGCGCTGATCGTCGTCTTCACCGGCAGCCTGGCACAACAGGCGGGTACGGCCCTGGGCGTGGGCGACACCGCCATGACGGTGTGGTCGATCGCGAAGTGGCCGGTGCTGCTCGTACTGGTCGCAGCCATGATCACGCTGCTGTACTGGGCCGCACCGAACGCGAAGGGCCGCGGCTTTCAGTGGGTCACCCCCGGCAGCTTCCTGGCGCTCGCGATCTGGATGTGCGCCTCGGCCGGTTTCGCGTTCTACGTGGCGAACTTCGGCTCGTACAACAAGACGTACGGCACCCTGGCCGGCGTGATCATCTTCCTGGTCTGGCTCTGGATCACCAACCTGGCCGTCCTCCTGGGCTTGAAGTTCAACGCCGAACTCGTCCATCAGCGCGCCATCGCCGGCGGGCAGCCCGAGGACGAGGAGCCCTATGTCGAGCCCCGGGACACCCGGGCCTGGAGCGACGAGGACCGCCGCCGTCTCGAGTGAGTGGGAGGTCCGCCGGACGGGCTCTCACCATCAGTGGCCGCGGCGCACCGGGCGGCCCGCTCTCACCACGGCCCTGGTCAGGTCCCCGCGATCGTTCCCGGAGACCGGTGACCGCTGCTCAGAGGCTGACGTGCAGGGCGCAGATGTCGTCACGGCGTATGGCCGGATCGAGGAGACCGTCGATGACGGTCTGCAGGAATCCCGGGTCGCGGGCGCACCCCTCAGCAGCGCGGGACAGGCGGTCCAGGCCGGTGTGATCTGGACCGGGCCCGCGAGATCTGCCAGGCCCTGTAGTCCGGTTGTCCCCGGGCCGCCGACAGCGCGGACGATTCCGGTCGTCGGCCGAGCACGCGGCGTCATCGCCCCGTCCACCGGACGCTCGGGTCTTCCGTCGGCTTCGGAGTCACCCGTAACCGCCTCGGGTGTTCCGTCGCCGGAGCAGGATGGCGTGGGCCCGGTCGGGCGGTATGGATCGTCGACGATTCACCCCCGCCACGCCGGGTCGCGGAGCTCTCCTGTGTTCTCGTCGACCACGCCCTCGGGCACCAGCCGCAGCAGCGACGCCCGGCCAGGCCGTCGATGTTCGACGGCGCGTTGTGCGCGTGCGGTGAGCAACTCCCGGTAGGAGCGCCGCTGATCACCGGGCCAGTTCCGGTGCCGCTCTCCCAGGCCCGCGGTGCCGCGGTCGAGACCGGCTTCCTGAAGCTGGTCGGCGTCGGGGCGAAGGCCTGCGTCACCGGCCAGGTGGCGGGGCAGGTAGACCCCGTCGGCTTGCTCGGCAAGGCCGTCTTCGACGCGTTTGTCCACGCGGCGGCGGACCGTGGTGCGTGCAAGCCGGTCAACGTAGCCAGGTGGGCGACCCCGAGGACGTCGAACGGGTCGAGGGCGGCGAGGATCCGGGCGCCGGACGTGCCGTGGGGGTAGTGGTGGCAGGCGTCCGAACCCCTCACGGTGCTTGGCTGTGTTGCCCTGTGAGGTTGGGGGCGCGGCGTGCGTGGCCGAGCGTGATCGAGGCGAGTTGGTGGGTGCGGAGCAGGCCGTACACGGCGGAGCGGTCGAGCTGGAGGCTGGTCATGACCTGGGGGGACGGTGAGGAGTTCGGTGCCGGCGGGCACACGACAGCTCCTGTCCGGTCGCGGCCGGAGGGCTGGCGGCCGGAGTGGCCGGGCCGTCTGGTCGACGTCCGTTGGGCCGGGTACCCCGACCCGCGCTCACCTCCACCGTCCCCACCCAAGGCGTGCCCGAACTCGCCGCCGCGCCCCACGCCCGCCAGCGACGGCGACGACGCCCCTGCGCCGCCCCGGTCTGGACCGCCGGGCGCCCCTCACCCCCCGCTGGTACGACCACCAGCAACACCTCAGCCACCGCTGGCACACCCGCCTGTCCCGGCTGATCGCTGACAGCCCCCACCTGACCACCACGGGCAGCGTCTCCCCCGAACTCCTGGCACGCGACCCGGGGATCCACCCGGAAACCATCGCCCTCGCCCGCACACTCGCCGCACTGCCGAACCGGCCCCACCGCACCGCCGACGACGCTCTCAGCCTCGTCGTCCACCGCATTGGACTGCCCCACCTGGCCAGTAACGCGAACGATCCCCTCCGGATCTTCCTCACCCACGCAGGTCACTGACCAATACCGTCCGGAGCCCCGAGCCCGCAGAGAACGCAGTCACCTCCAGACGCGCCACCACAGCTACGAGAAGCCCGAGATCAATCCCACACAACTACCGGACCGCAGGCCAAGCACCCGAACAACCCGGCCGAACACACCAGCAGGCCACGCCAGCACGCCTCCACGCAGCGGCTCCAGCCGTCTCGACTCCCATCCCCAGAGGCGGGACACCGGAGCAGGGGCCACCCAGCTCCCTGAAGATCTCCGCTTCGTCACACATTCGCCGCCCACGTCTCGCTGACGCCTGGCCGGTGCGTCTCACTGACGCTTCCGGGCGCGCCGCTTCCGCCCAGCGAGCGGTCACCGGCGGCCGCGCTGCGTGGCGTTGAGGTTCCAGACGGATGTCGCTGTCGTCCAAGTGCACGCTGCGCTCTGTTTCTTAGATTCGACCAGTCCCTCAACTCCTCCACACCTGGGAACAGCATGTCCGAAACCCCGGAGACCTCCGTTGATCTCTCCGACGCCGAGTTGCTCGATCAGACCGCAACCGCCGTACGTGCGGCCGGTTCGGCCCTGCACCAGCGTTTCGGAGGGGTGGTCCCCTACACGAATTTTGACGATCTCATGCGCGCCCTGGCCGCTAACGACGACGCCGTGCTCGACATCCTCAGGCCCCGTCTGGCCCGGCTGCGCCCGCAAGCCGGCTGGGTGGGGGACGAGTTGGACGGCGGGGCGCTTCCGCCCGGCGAATGGTGGGTCGTGGATCCGGCCGAGGGCAATGTGAACCACCTTCATGCTCTTCACGACTGGGCGGTGACGGCCACTCTCGTGCGGGAGAACAAGCCCGTGCTGGCCGTTGTCCATCTCCCGCTGACCGGCGAGACCTACTCGGCGCTGGCCGGGGCGGGCGCCCATGTCGACGGACGGCCGCTGAGCGTCTCCGCGACCGCGGACCTCGGCCTGAGCATCGTCGCCACCAGCCAGGCGCGGCCGGACGAGGACGACGACGTCGTACGACGCATCGGCTCCTCGATCACCGCCATGCTCTTCGACGCCCTCGTCGTGCGCACCTCGGTGCCCGCCACCCTCCACCTGGCGAACGTCGCAGCCGGCCGTCTCGACGCCTTCTGGCAGTTCGCCGGCGCCCGCGCGGACCTGCTTCCCGGAGCACTGCTCGTCACCGAGGCCGGCGGACGGATCACCGACGCTCAGGGGAACCCCTGGAGCCCGCACAGCGAAAGCTTCCTGGCCACCGCCCCCGGTGTGCATGCCGAAGCCGTCGCCACCCTTTCACGCTGACCCGCACCCCACGTGCACTCACGGAAGACCTGATCATCATGACCACGATCGCAGTTCTGGGAAACGGCCGCGTCGGCGGCAACCTGGCCGCGGCCCTCATCCGGGCAGGGCACGAGGTAACGGTGGCAGACCGTGCTCCGGGAGCCGCAGCGGCGGCCGCCCGCGGGGCACGGGTGGTTGTCAACGCCACCCCGGGCGCAGGCTCCCTGGACCGGCTCACCGCCTTGCGCGAAGACCTGAAGGGGAAAATCCTGATCGACGTCTCCAATGCCACCACTGACGGTCCGGACGGCTTGCCCGCCGACCTCGTCTACCCCGGCTCCAGCCTTGCCGAGCAATTGCAGCAGGCGCTTCCCGAGACTCGCGTCGTCAAGACCCTCAACACCATGCTCTTCCCCGTCATGACGTCGCCCGCCACGCTCAGCCAGGCGCCCACCGTGTTCCTCTCCGGAGAGGACTCCCAGGCCAAGCAGGCCGTACGCGAACTGCTGACCGACCTCGGGTGGCACCAGGAATGGATCACGGACCTGGGCGGGATCCGGACCGCCCGCGCCACCGAGGCCGCGATCTTGTTCGTCCCGCACGTCATCCGTACCGCCGGGTTCACTCCTTTCGCGATCTCGATCGCTCGCTGACGAGTCGTTCAGGGATGGTGTGCTGCGGCCGGGCCGGACGAGCCGGTCACCTGGTCAGCAGCCGGGCGGTCAGTCCCTGGCCGCCACTCGGAAGCATCCTCTCCGTTCCTCGACCGCTGCCATGCGGGCGCCACGTGTAGGAAGATCTCCCCGGTGCCGCATGCGTCACGGCGGCGTCCTTCGCCACATCACAGGGCGTTGTCGCAAGGAGCAGCGGGGGGTTCGGAGCAGGATGCACGGGACGGGAGCGGCGGCCGACAGCGCCCGCGGCGTGTTCACGATGGACTCGACGGCGCCCGGTGCCGCACCACAGGGACTCGAGGTCTTCCGGCGGGGGTGGCAGACACAGATCGGCGACGACGTCTTCCAGCTACCGGACTTCAGCCCGGACACCGTCGGGGACTTCCGCGTCAAGGGCAGCGTGACCAAGGTGCACAACGCGGCGATCGCCGATCTCCACGCGGCCTCAGCCACCCGCACCGCAGACGTCCCGGGCGGCGGCCAGGACCTGGTCGCCATGTACGTGGTGCGCCGCGGCGCGTGGACGCTGGGCAACTCGCCCGGCTACGGCGATCAGACCGTGTCAGCCGGGCAGTTCCTCGTCCGGCACCTCGGGCGTCTGACGGCTTTCGAGACGAGCGCCGACCTCACGGCGAAGTTCCTCGTCCTGCCGTCCGACGAACTCAAACCCCTGCTGGGGAAGCGAGCTGTCACCGGGGGTGCGGACTCGGCCGAGATGCGGCTGCTCACGGCCATGACAGACATGATCCATATGACCGTCGGAGAGCTCGGCCCGGCCGGCGTGGCAGCCGCCCAGGCCACCCTGGTCGAGTTGACCAAGGCAGTGGCCAAGGGCCGCTTCGACGATGTGGAACCGCGGCTGGCCCCCGCGCTCACGCAGGCAGCCAAGGATCTCGCGGACCGCCGGCTGGCCGATCCCTGGCTCTCTCCGGCGATGCTCGCCCGTGAACTCAACGTCTCCGTGCGCACCTTGCACCGGGCCTTCGCCGCGGCGGGTGAGCAGGTCAGCACCTACATCCGCTACCGGCGCCTGCACGAGGCCCGACTCGCGCTCAGCGCGCCGTCAAGACGTCTGAGCATTTCGGAACTCGCCGCGCACTGGCAGTTCGCCGACAGCAGCCACTTCACCCGGGCTTTCAAGAAGCACTACGGCCAGACTCCCAGCGAGTACGCCCGGTCCTCCGCGTCGTTCCCGCCCCCGTCGGACCCGTACGCGGCGAGTGACGAGCCGGACGAGCCGGATGAGAGCAGGTGACCGCCGGCGCGGTCGTGATCCGGAGACGAGCCTCCCTGCTTCGCCGGACCGGCTCCCCTGCCCCTGGGAAGGCAGGACGGTCAACCGCCTCGCGCGTCCGCTGAGGCATAGGCAAGGCGGCCAGGCACAGTTCAGTCGATGACGGCTAGGGCCTCGACCTCGACGAGCACGCCGGGGTCGGCCAGCGCCGCGACCCCGATCCCGGTGAGCGGCGGGGCGGGCAGCGGCCCGAGTTTGTCCGCTGCCCGCGCCACGCCTTCTGTGAACAGAGGCATCTTGTCCGCGGTCCAGTCGACCACGTAGACGGTCAGCTTCGCGACGTGGTCGAACGAGGCACCGGCCTCGGCAAGGGCGGCTGCGATATTGAGGTAGCACTGTTCGACCTGGGCCACGAGGTCGCCCTCGCCGACGAGTACGCCGTTGACGTCCCATGCGACCTGCCCTGCGACGAAGACCAGCTTCGAACCCGTCGCCACAGCCGTCTGGGCGTAGAGGTCCACGTTCACCAGTCCCGGGGGATGCAGCAGGTTGATGGTCATGCTCACTCCTGTGATGAAGGGTTTGAGTCGCCGGGCCTGCCGTCCCAGGGGAGGCCGCGCTCACTTGTGGTTACTTGGTCACCATAGGAAACTGACCCGTGACATGGAAGAATGCACTTTCAGGTGAGAAGGGAACCTCACGGTGACCAAGCAGCTCAACGGCGGTCCCGAAGACGCTGACCTCCGGCGCGCGGGCACCCTCGCACGCGAGATCTTCTCGGACATCGCCAACAAGTGGGCGCTTCTGATCATCGAAGCCGTGGGCGAACGCACCCTGCGCTTCACGGAACTGCGCAAGCAAGTCGACGGCATCAGCCACAAGATGCTCACCCAGAACCTGCGGATGCTCGAACGCAACGGACTCGTCGTGCGCACCGTGTACCCCACCGTGCCCCCGAAGGTCGAATACTCCCTCACAGAGCCCGGTCGGGAACTCCGCAGGACCGTGGACGTCATGTGCGACTGGACCCAGCACCACCTCAGCGACATCGAGGCCGCACGCCGGAGCTTCGACGCCTGAACGCCCTCGGCCGGAACCTGATGCGTCCGCCCGACGGTCCATGACTCGATCGGGGAACGCGCGACATCGACTGCGGACGATCCGGACCGGCCCTCACGGATCACCCGGGGACCAGAGGTGCGTCTCACGCGCGGCGAGGGCTCCGCGTACCTCCCGGGCTGCGGCGCCTGAGCATTCGCCCGGCAACCCCTGAGTACGCGTACGCATGTCACGGCGGCCCTCCGTCCGTGAGAGTGATGCCAGACCAAGCGAAATGGAGACCACCGTGCGCACGCCCCCGATGACCTTGCCCGCCAACTCCCCGCGTCCCGCGAAGCACCGTCTCGTAGCTGCTGTTCTCGCGAGCGCGGCCGCAGTCATGGCCCTCACGGGATGCGCCGGCTTCGAGTACCGGGAGGACATCTGCAGCAGTGGTGAGTATCCCGTCCTGTCCGTGGGCGGCACCGGATCCGCCTGCGTACCGGACGGGCAGGAGCCCCCGGTCGGCTTCGTGCGATACCCGCAGGGCAAGGTGCCCCAGCAGGTCGGCGACACGTGGGACGTGTACTGGGACACGCACACGCTCGACAAGGACGGCCATGTCGTCGACGCCCCGGACGCGGGCTGACACACGTGCTCCGGTCCGACGCCCTCGTCCGTCACCGGACGCGGCTGCGGTCGCCGCGTCGGGTGGTCGGGTCGGTGTCAGGTTCTCGCGCGCTGTCCCGCAGTCACGGACCGTGGACCCCGGAACGGCACCGCCCGCTTGTGTCGAGAGGGGCGGAAGGCCTGGAGCATGGCTGCTGGAGCATGGTGTGACCTGCGGCGTTCCCGGCGGCCTGGACATGCTCCCGCGCTGCTGGTCGTCCCGCCGGGGCTGATCGTCACGGTGCGCGTCGCACTGATCGTCGTTTCGGCCACCTGCGGCACTCTCTGTGGGGTGAGGGCTTCGCCACCCCACCCGGCCCCGTTGGGCGGATGTTGCCGCCACGCGATGGACCTAGCCCGTGACGGTCGCGCTACACGCCGCGGACGACGGCGCCCTGCTGCGCTGGACCGAGCATGCGGCGTTCCTGGCATCGTCGGCACGACCGGAGGACGAGCTTCCCCACCTCCGAGGGGCGGGCCGCATGCGCTCGAACGGTCCCGCCCGACCCCTGCAGGCGCCCTGAGCACCGACAGGACCGCCCCATGCCTGCCGTGGCGACGGCCGCGCGGTGGGCCGCCGCGTGTGGCGGGGCCGCCGTCCCGGCGCCGATGGCGATGAGCAGTCCTGGGTGGGGCTCGGGCCTGTCGCGAAGGCCTCGGACGGTAGGCGTGGGGCCGCTGGTGCATTCCGAATCTCTTCTGCTGCGGCTGGGGGTTGAGGGGGTTCGACCAGCCGCGCAGCAGGGCGGCGATCCTCGCCAGGACGGGGATGTGAGCGCGAGCCGGGACGCTGTCAGTGGCGGCCGGTACGGTGCGATCATGGGTGTCTATCTGGTGAGTGTGGCCACGCAGGACTGGTCGCGTCCGGGCGAGGACGGGTACGGGGACGTCGCCGCCGCGCTGAACACCGAGCTGAAGCGACGCGGGCTGCCTCCTTACGAGCTGAGGCAGTGCGCAGAGGGGGCATCGGGCTGGTTCGAGGAGAAGGTCAGCCCGTCCATGGACGGTTTCGTGGCGTTGTGCAGGACGCTGCTGACCGACGCGGAGCTGTCGGTCCTCCTGGACTGGAGCCTCCTGATACCCCTCGCGTTGGAGGAGAACATCGTCCTTCCCGTCGGTACCGCGTACTCCGGCGAGGAGACAGTGGTCGCCGGGGCCCTGCGTGCCCTTGCCTTGGCCGAGCGGCTGGCCGGCGCCGTCGAACTGCCTGTGGACGCGATACCGGAGGGCAAGAACCTCGCCCTGAGCCAGTGGTTCCTACAGGGCGAGGCGGACCGGACTGCCCTGAGCCGGCCGGGACCGTGGGCCGAGGACCGGGACGCGGCCTTCTACGTGGCGCTCTACCTACGGGCCACGCAGTACTCCCTGCGGCACGGCTGCCCGATGACCTACTGCTGAAGCGACGACGGGGGTTGGGGGCGAGGGCATGCCCTCCGGCAGGTCGCAGCTCGGACCTGCGACCTGCCGGACATCGCAGCGTTGGAACGCTCCCTTCAAGTGAGGACCAGGCGCCGCACTTCCCCCGGCTCCCCCGGCTGCACTCCCCCATCAGAACGGAACCGACAAACCGGAGTCGCGCAGGCGGGCCAGAGCAACGGCGATGCACTGTTGAAGGGTCCTCCCGTCGGCTCGTATCCCATGCGCCAACGGACCACCGCTGGCGGCGAACGTCCACGGCGGCGCGTTGTCGGCGAGTCTCTCGGCGTCCATCCTGATCAGGGCGTTCACGCCCTGCTCGCCCAGCCATTCCAAGATCAGGAACATGGCGTCCTCTACGTCGCGTTCCTGATCGTTCTTCGGCCAACGGCCTCGGGAGTTCCCACTCATCATTCCGACCCTATCGAGGCATGAGGCGGCCTCGCCTTCCGGCGGGACCGATTCGACGTGCCCAGGCGCAGCCCTCGGGGGGGGGTGCCCCTATGGGTTTCGTCAACCCGTGGGGGCGGGGTGGGGTTCGTAGAAGGTGCCGTCGCGGGGCATGACGAAGAGGACGTCAGCCCGGCGCCTGGCGAGGCCGAGCAGGGCTTGGGTGTTGTGGTGTTCGCCTTGGGCGATCTTCTTGTCGCAATAGGCCCGGGAGGCCGGGTCGCCCAGGGTGTCGGCGTACGGACTTTCCTCCCCGGTCGCGTACGGATGAACGTCCCCACTACCGTCGCGGTAAGGGCAAGGGTGGTCAGTCGATTGTCCAGCCGTGCTCTTCATGTGCGGCGTCGACTTCCTCGTCGCCAAGCCAGGCGAGGCTGAACTGCCGGCCCCGTAGTCGAAAGATCCCCGCTGACCAGTCAGCAAGCTCCTTGTCGAGCTCGTCGGCGGAGATGATCCCGTCGTCGAAGTCGGGCAGCTGTTGGGTCGAGGCGACGCAGGACAGCGCCCACTCGGGAAGCTCACCGCGCACAGCGCGAGCAGCCCGGCGGTCGGGCCCGGCTCGGAGTGCAGCGGTGTCGTGCCGGAGACGAAAGCGATGCGCCATCCAGGCGTTAGTGCGACGTGAGCGGCGGATGGGAGTGTCGACGCGTCTGCGGGAGGCTGCCGAGTCTCCGTGCGGCGAGGCCGGGCCGAGTGGCTCGGGGCTGCGACAACACGCTCGGAGGATAACGATGAGAAGAACGAAGGCTGCCGTCGTCACTGGTGCTCTGCTTGCCGGCCTGTTCGCAGCATCGGCCGCACCCGCGCAGGCCGACACGTGCAAGCGCGCCGGGCTCCAGGTCGTCTGCGAGTACACGGTTCTGGAGGTGACCCTTCCTGGCAGCGTCCGCCAGGAGTTCGTTGTCGGCTCCGACCGCGCCGTGTGGACCCGTTGGACCGATGCGTCCGGACGGTGGGGCAGCTGGATGTCCATGGGCGGCCGCGCGAGAAGCGCGGTCGGACTGGCGAAGGGTTACATCAACGGTGGAGAGTTCAGCCTGCTGGTGATCGGCGATGACAACGGATTCTGGGCCAATGATCGCGATGCCCATGGCAACTGGAGCGGCTGGCACGCCTGGGACGGTTGCTGCGGCTAAGGCCCCCTGTGACTCCTCTTTGGCAGCAGGGCAGTAACTGGTCTGTATCGCCTCCCAGGCTCCTCCCTGGGGAGGCGCTGACCCAAGTTGGCCCCGGCGACCGCACGTCAGCCAGCGGGTAGCAGTCGCCTGCTCCCGGCAACGTGCGTACCTCCCGGCCTGGGGAGACGGGCAGAGCCCTGTTATCGTGCGCCGATGTCAACGATCAAGCAGTTCCAGGTGACCTTCGACTGCGCGGAGCCCGCGCCACTCGCCGCGTTCTGGTGCGAGGTGCTCGGATACGTCCTTCCTGCGGTTCCGGAGGGCTTCGCCACGTGGGAGGAGTACCACCACTCGCTACCGCCCGAGGACGAGGTCTACTTCGCGTGCACCGATCCCTCGGGTGCGGGCCCGCGCTTGCTCTTCCAGCGTGTTCCGGAAGCCAAGATCGTCAAGAACCGGGTGCATCTCGATGTGCGCGTCGGCACAGGGCTCGTGGGTGATGAGCGCCTGGCCACCCTCGAAGCCGAATGCGCACGGCTGATGGCACTCGGGGCGACACACGTGCTGACGCAGCGCGCCGACGGCGTCAACGAGTCGTGCATCACGATGCAGGACATCGAGGGCAACGAGTTCTGCCTCGCCTGATCCGCCGCCAAGACGGCGAGACGGGGAGCCGTCTCCTCAGGTCGCTCTCGTGCTGGAGATCGTTCTCGCTGACCAGGGAACTCATGCCGTCTCCTGGTGGGCGAGCAGTCCGGCGCCAGGGTAGTACTTGATCGAATTCGACAAGATCATCTCTTCGGGGAGCAAGGCCGAGCAGTTCGCGGGCCCGGGCGGCGCACGTGCGGGTTCGCGGGCTGTTCGGAGCTCTGCTGCTACAGGTCGAACTCGAGGTGCTCGATGTCCGTGAAGCGGACCTCCTCCAGGGAGCCGGCGCGACGGCCGCCGTCCTGGAAGTACACCTCCTTCAGCGCTTCGGCCGCGATCTGCTGGAGCTGGGCGTCGCCGGCACCGCGTTCCTGGGCCTCGAAGAGTCGGGCGGCGTACTGCGGGGGCAGGGCAACGGTCAGGTGCCGGATGCGGTCCTGGTCCGTGGACCCGATCGGCGCGGTGTAGCCCATGCGGGCGCGGGTGTCGATGACGATGCCGTCCGTGGAGGCCGCCTTGGCCTTGGCCTTTGCCCGGATCTGGGGCTGCCAGCGTTTCTTCACCTCCCGCTCCAGGCGCGAGGCGAGGTCCGGGCGGGGCTTCTTGATCTCGTTCTTCACGTACCGCTCGACGGTGCGCTGGGAGATCCGCAGCATCTGGGCGACCGCCTTGGTGCCCTTGAGCTGCCGGACCAGGTAGCGCATCTGCGCGCCGGCCGACTTCGGCGCCGGACGCGTGAACGCCTTCTGCACCGCGGCCTCCAGGCCGTCCCCGAACAGGCTCATCGTGGCCGTCTCCTACTCTCCGTTGTCGGCGTCGGTGACGGTGCCGTCCTTGATGTACCGGGCCAGGTTGAGCTCCGGCGCGTCGAACCGCTCGCGGACCTCCTCGCCCCACAGGACGTCCTGCGTGCCCTCGTGCTTGACCAGGCCGGGGTTGATGCCGAGCTTGAACCCGCCGGGCAGCGGCTTGCCCTCCCGGTAGGGCAGGAAGTCCAGCGGGCTCGGCCCGTTCGAGGCGTAGACGACGCAGTCGGACAGGATCGCGATCGGGTACTGCCCGGTGAACGCCGCGTGCCTGACGATCTTCCTGTGGAGGTTGATTCGGGTGCGGGAGATGACCGCCGCCCGGATGTCCGGCCGCCACGTCGGGCGCGACAGGGCACGCCACGGCTCGCCGGGCCGCCAGCCCTCGCCCCGGGGCCGCTCGCGCAGCTTCCCCAGGCCGCCCTTCACCGTCGCCTTGATGGCCGCGGTGACGATCGCCAGCTCGGGGTCGCGGGCCTTGTAGCCGTCCATCGCCGCGAGGAAGTCGGCCGGCTGCAGGTCGGCGACGACGCCGAGGTCGGCCATCGTGGCGAGGTAGGCGTCGCGCAGCCGGTTGTACCAACCGTCCAGGTAGCGGCCGTTCTCCCGCCGCACCCACGCCTCCGCCGGCTTCACCTCGTAGCCGAGCTCCACCGCGTAGGCCACGGTGGGTGTCGCGTACCAGGCCGGCCCCTCGGGGGCCTCGCCCTTCGGCGTGAACGGGCTCGGCAGCAGGCTGCCGTCCAGCTCCACCCACTCCTTGCCGGCCTTCACGCGGGACAGGTCGACGTGCGAGAGGTCGACCAGCCACGAGCCCGGCAGCTTCGGGTCGAACGTGGGGTTCGTGAGGTGCGTCGCTTCGCCGAGGCCGACCGACAGGCCGTTGGCGCCGGCGGCGAAGGCCATGTTGACGTCGATGCCGACCAGGTGGCGCAGGGTGCACTCCGCGTCGGTCATCGGACGGGCCCAGTCGTACGCCTCCTCGAACAGCTTCTCCGCCGGGCCGCGCACGTGGAAGCGGGGCACGTCCTTGAGGACGGGGTGGCCGTCGGGGACCTCGCACGGCGGCCAGTTCATCGGGTCGATGGCGTCCTTGCCGAGCGAGCCGGGGTTGTGCTCGGAGTGCCGCTTCCCCGTCGCGTCCGGCTCGGAGGCGCGGGTCGGCGGGTGCAGGGCGGTCATCAGCTCCAGGCCGGTCACCGCGGTGGAACCGCGCGGCGTCATCACCCGCGAGGCGTACACGCCCAGGACGCGGGCGAGCTCCGACGGCGGGAGCTGCTCGGCCTCACCCCAGTGCCGGGCGTCGAGCGCGTTCCAGGACGGAATGCACAGCTGCACGCAGGCCCGCTCCGAGCCCGTGGCGGGGCGGTAGATCCGCGCCCACGGCCCGAAGCCCCTCTTCGTCAGCTTCCACTCCGCGCGTGCGAGCTGCTTGACGACCTTGTGGCCCTCCGGGATCCGCCCGGCGTGCTTCTCCTCCTGAGTGAGCGTGACGGGCAGGCCGTAGCGCTCCAGGGCGGCCTCGGTGAGCACGATCAGCGGGTCGGCGTCCTTGCCGGGCCCGGCAAGCTTCGGCTGTCCGAGCTTGGCCTCGCGCAGCGTCCAGTCGACCAGGGCCGGGATGCTCTTGGCGGGCACGTCCAGGACGAGGCCGCCGGTGCAGTACGCCAGCACCTTCCCGTCCTCCACGTCGACGACAGCGAGCGGGCCGTTCTCGAACCGCGGGTCGGTGCCGGCCGCCGGGATACCGGCCGGGGCCGCCTTCTTCGCGCCCGGGCGGCGCGGCGAAGACGACGGCCTGGTGCGCGCCGGACCGGGGGCCGGAGCAGCGGAAACGGGGGTAGGGGGCTGAGGGTTCGCGGTTGCAGTCATGGCCGCAGCCTCTGACGCCGCCTCGGACGTCTCCCCTGCGGACAGGGGCTGCGCTTCCGCCGGGGCGGGCGGGGCGGTGAACGTGGCCGGATCCGCAGCGTCGGCAGCGGGCGCGGGGGTGGCCGGAACTGCAGCGTCGGCAGCGGACGCGGGGGTGGCCATGTCGGCTGGGGCGGCGGGGTAGAGCTCCGCGAGCTTGTCCAGCAGTCGCGCGTAGGCGTCGCGCTCGGGCGGGCGGGGCTCGGTCTTGCCGGACTCCCAGCCGGACACCGTGGCGCGGCGCACCCTCAGCGCGGTGGCCACTTCGTCGATCGTCAGGCCGTGCGCGGCACGAAGCCGCTTGCGCTCGGCCGGTGGCGGCAGCGCGGCGCGGGACGCGAGCAGCGCGTCGACCGCGTCGAACAACTCGGACATGGAGCACCTCCTGAGCACTCACCCTACCCATGGGGCGTACGTTTCCCGCACCAACAGCGTACAGATGGCGTACATCGTCTCGATCGAGCGACGTGGCACTCCACGCTGCCGTCCGCGGCGGTGCCCGCTGTGGCGTCGCCGCCGCCACCGTCGCGGCTTCCCCTCGCCGGACGCTCCGTGGTCCAGGCAGGCGGCTTGAGCTGGGTGGCGCTCGTTGTGGGTGCAGCCGCGCTGTGCCGGGATGCTGGGCAGGACGGTGCTTCGGCCGGCCCGGCTTCCGGCCGGCGATGGTGCTGCGGGACAGGCCGCGGCCGTGGAGGGCCGCGCCTCTGAGCCGAGGCGCTGGGCGTCAGCGGGCAGCAGGATCGGAACGATGCGGGCCAGCCGCTCCGGCCGCTCCGGGCCGAGCCCGCGAGTGGCCTCACGCAGCCGCAGCTGGGTGTCGACGAAGCCGCTGCCGCTCTCGGCCGC
Organism: Streptomyces sp. NPDC048018; assembly: GCF_043202995.1. Lineage (NCBI taxonomy): Bacteria > Bacillati > Actinomycetota > Actinomycetes > Kitasatosporales > Streptomycetaceae > Streptomyces > Streptomyces sp. NPDC048018. Next base: position 11,599 of record NZ_JBIDBK010000020.1, on the reverse strand, counting down.
CGCGAGGGGCGGAGGCGTTCGGTTGTCTCCGTCGATCGGGGCAGCTCGGTGTCGGCCCTTGCGTCTGCTCGGGTACAGCGACATCGGTCCTGCCGGACCGACTCAGGGCAAGCTTTGCCTGTCCGGGTGGTCCGGCTCCGTGGCGAGGGAGGGTGCCGTAGGCTCCGCGCCATCACGTGAACGGCGCCGCTTGATCCGCACCGGGCGGGGTAACGGAGGGCCATGGCCACCGACCACGTTTCCGCCGTAGCAAGCAACGATACGCATCCCGTGATCGACGTCGAAGCCCTTGCGGGCCTTCTCGACGGCAAGTACGCCGGGATCCGCGACCTCGTCCGGACCAATCTTGCTGTTCACTCCTCCGTGTTGGAGGACGCCGAGCTACTCGGCGTAGACGCGTTCCGCGAGCGAGTGCGTGACATCGTGGTCGAGATGGCCGGCACCGGCCAGACCGGTATGGGCTTCCCGGCAGCGTACGGCGGCGGTGACGACATCGGCGCCTCTGTCGCCGCCTTCGAAACACTCGCTTTCGGTGATCTGTCGGTACTGATCAAGGTCGGTGTGCAGTTCGGCCTGTTCGGCGGCGCGATCTTGCACCTGGGTACCGGGCGTCACCACGACGCCTACTTGCCGGACATCATCGCCGGACGGCTCATGGGCTGCTTCGCGATGACCGAGACCGGTCACGGCTCCAACGTCCAGGCGCTCGGCACAGTGGCCCGGTACGACGCCGAGGCGCAGGAGTTCGTCGTCACCACCGAAGGAGACGCCGCCCGCAAGGACTACATCGGCAACGCGGCCCGCCACGCCGAGCTGGCGGTCGTCTTCGCCCAGCTGCAGGTGGGCGAAGAAGCCCGCGGCGTGCACGCGCTGGTGGTGCCGATCCGGTCCGGGGGAAAGGTCCTGCCCGGCGTCGAGATCGAGGACGACGGCCGCAAGATGGGTCTCAACGGCGTCGACAACGGCCGGATCCGCTTCGAAGGGGTCCGGGTGCCGCGCGAGGCACTGCTCAACCGCTTTGCCGATGTCACGCCCGAGGGCGTGTACGTCAGCTCCATCGACAATCCCAACCGCCGCTTCTTCACCATGCTCGGAACGCTCGTCCAGGGCCGGGTCTGTGTCGGCGGCGCCGGGGTGAACGTTGCCAAGGTGGCCCTCACGCTCGCCGTCAAGTACGCCGTGCGTCGGCGCCAGTTCGAGGCTCCCTCGGGCGCCGGGGAACAGCTCCTCCTGGACTACGGACTGCACCAGCGCCGGTTGCTGCCGCTGCTCGCCCGCACGTACGCGCTGCATTTCGCGCAGGACGTCGTCCGGGAACAGCTGCACGACGTCTTCTCCGGCCACGAGGACGACCCGCAGGCACGGCGGCGGCTGGAGTCGCGGGCCGCCGGCATCAAGGCACTCGGCACCTGGCACGCCACCCGTACGGTGCAGGAGTGCCGCGAGGCGTGCGGGGGCGCCGGCTATCTGGCGGTGAACCGCTTCGCCGCGCTCAAGGCCGACAGCGACGTCTTCACCACCTTCGAGGGCGACAACCACGTGCTGCTCCAGCTCGTGGCGAAGGGCCTGCTCACCGATCACGCCAGTGAGTTCGAGGACCTGGACCAGCTTGGCGTGGTCCGCTACGTCACCGGCCTCGCCGTCGAGACCCTCATCGAGAAGGCGTCCGTCCACAAGCTCCTGGAACGCGTCCGCGACCTGCTGCCCGGCGGTGACGAAGGGAACCGCGAGGCCGGGCTGCTCGACTCGGAGTACCACCTGGCCATGCTGCGCTATCGCGAGGAGCACATGCTCGCCGGGCTGGCCCGCCGGCTCAAGCGCGGCATCGACCGGGACGGTGATCCCGGCGCCGTCTTCTCGTACGTGCAGGACCATGTGATCGCGCTCGCCCATGCGCACGTCGAGCGACTGGTGCTGGAAGCGTTCGTCGACGCCCTCCGATCCCTGCCCGACGACGGCAACAAGCGCGCGCTGGGGTTGCTCTGCGACCTGTTCGCGCTGTCGACGATCGAGGCGGACCGGGCCTGGTTCATGGAACACGGTCAGCTGACCGTCCAGCGTTCCAAGGCGATCAGCCGAGAAGTGAACGACCTCTGCCGCAAGGTTCGGCCCCTGGCCGTCGACCTGGTCGACGCCTGGGGCATCCCGCCCGAGATGCTGCGGGCGCCGGACCTGCTCGGCTAAGGCCTCCTGACGGCACTCTATGGAGTCAGCGGGTTCCCTGAGACCTCACGGTGGCGCGGTCACTGCGGCTTCTCCACCGTGGAGGTGAGTTCGATGAGAAGTTCGGAGGCGGTTCGGAGGCGGTTCGGAGGCGGCGAGGGGATCGAGGCCACCGAACCGGGCGGCGCCTGGTTCATCGGGTCGTGAAAGTCCTCCCTGATCCAGATGGCTGTCAGCTCCGCAGTGGCCGTGTAGTCGGTGTCGTGGATGTCGGGACCGTCGCCCGGTTTCGCAGGCACGACCTGGCTGGGATCGGCGTCTGGCGGATGCGGCGATCGGGGCAGGCCTGAGCCGATCGACCACCTGAGCGTCGTTCGCGCCAACCGCGACACCCTGTACTCCGATTCCGTGCTCGACCTGGACGCGGGCCCGGCGACCATCAGGCTGCCCGACCCCGGGGACCGGTTCCTGTCGATGATCCTGATCAACGAGGTCCACCACATCGCCGGCGTCGAGTACGGAGGCGGGTCGTACCGCGTCACGCGCGAGCAGGTCGGGACCCGCTACGTGATGGTCGGCACTCGCACGATGGTCAACCCCGGCATCGCCGGCGACATTGCGGCCGCCCACGCGCTTCAGGACTCCATGCGCATCGACCAGCCCGGAGGGCCCGGAAGCCTCGACCTGCCTGCCTGGGACCAGGCTTCCCAGAAGCGGATCCGGGACGCTCTGGTCATTCTCAGCGAGGGACTTCCTGACCTCGCGCACGCATTCGGCGCGCCCGGGCAAGTCGATCCGGTCCGCCACCTGATCGCCAGCGCGAGCGCGTGGGGCGGCAACCCCGACAAGGACGCCACCTACCTCAACGTGACCCCTGACCAGAACGACGGCGACACCGTCTACCGGCTCACCGTGGGCGAGGTGCCGGTCGACGGGTTCTGGTCGATCAGCGTGTACAACAGCGACGGCTATTTCGAGCAGAACACCGACGATGTCTACACCCCGACCGCCTCGCACAGTCTCCGGGCCACGGAGAACGCCACCCTGGAACCAGTGAACAGGGCGCATTAACGACCGGCGCACACAGCGAGCAGCACCATCGTGCACGGGGCACTCCGCTGGCCGTCCCTGCGCCCGTCCGGAACACACCACCCCTGCGGCCGAACCCTCAGCCAGGCGAATCCGGCTTGCACCCCGGGCCAAGGGAAACCGGCCCGCACCACGAGCCAGGGGGAAACCGGCCCGCACCCCGACGCCCCCGCCCGCATCGCCGGACCGCCGTGCGGCCTCAGCACGCACCACGCGGCCGACGGAGCGACACAAGGGCGAGGCCGGCCCTGGTCAAGGCATCAGCGATTGTTACGTCTTCCACTGGTCAGCCCCAGGGCCCGTCGCCTGCGATCGCTCCCGTCCGGCCGAATCTCTCAGCTGTGGGCAAGCCGTCCGATCCGGACTCTCGCCACCGCGCGAGCCTCCCGCCCCCGGGGCAAGCCCTGGGCGCACCGGCCTGGGCAAGCCTGCGTACACCGTGGGCAAACCGGTTGCCCGGCAGACTGTTCCCGGGGCGGGCGCTGGGCGCTCAACGGGCCCGGGTTTCTTCCCGCTCAGCGTCGGCAGGGCCCACAGCGGAGTGCGGGGACGTTTGGGCGGGTCAGCACGCGCGTTTGAGTGGGTCAGCGCGCAATATTTTACGTATGTCACGTACTTTTGAAGAACTTGTCGCCGAAGCCGAGTCGGCTTCCGTGGAAGGCTGGGACTTCTCCTGGCTGGATGGCAGGGCAACCGAGGAGCGCCCGTCGTGGGCCTATCAGCAGGCGATGAGTCGGCGGCTCGCGGTGGTGTCGGCGGCCCTCGACATTCAGACCGGTGGCGGAGAGGTTCTGGCCGGGGCGGAGAAGCTGCCGCCCACCATGGCCGCGACCGAGTCCTGGGCGCCGAACGTGGCCAAGGCAACCAGGCTGCTGCACCCGCGCGGGGCGGTGGTCGTGGCCGACCCGGACGAGCCGCCGTTGCCGTTCGCCGATGAGGCGTTCGACCTGGTGACCAGTCGGCATCCCGCGACGGTGTGGTGGTCGGAGATCGCGCGGGTGTTGCGGCCGGGAGGGACGTACTTCGCCCAGCACGTGGGGCCTGCCAGCATGTGGGAGCTGGTGGAGTACTTCCTGGGGCCGCAGCCCGAGGCACGCCGGAAACGGCACCCTGACGACGAGACCGCCGCGGCGAAGGCCGCCGGCCTGGAGATCGTCGATGTGCGCACGGAGCGGCTGAGGACGGAGTTCTTCGACGTCGGCGCCGTGATCTACTTCCTGCGCAAGGTGATCTGGACGGTGCCCGGTTTCACGGTCGAGCAGTACCGCGGCCGCCTGCACGAGCTGCACGAGAAGATCCAGGATGAGGGCCCCTTCGTCGCCCACTCCTCCAGAACCCTCGTCGAGGCACGCAAGGCCTGACCACACGCGGGAGGCCGCGGAGGTGGACGTGTCCTCGTGGGCGGCGGTTCGGCCGATGGCTCAAGCGGGTGATCCACCCGGCGGATTCGCTTCGAGACCCCGTCGTCGAAGTACGGGCAGTGGACACGGCGTCGGTCACCTTCGGCTGATCGTCATCTGCGAGCCGTAGAGCCGCGCAGGCCGTTAGCAACGAACGGCCGGACGACTCCTAGCTGATGCGGAGGGCGCCCCTGAGAGGGCCTCGCCGGTCCGGTCGAGGTGCTGTTCGAGGTTGTCTACGGCCGTAGGGCGCTCCTGCACGGTGGGGCGGGCTTGCTCCCGCCATGTATCTCGTACAGGTGCGGAATTCGGGTTCCGTGTGACACCGGCATCGAAAAACCCAGTTCCCTCTCCCCCTCGCCCGCGGCGGCCGGTCCGTCCACAGTGACGCGGTTCGAGGGTGTCCTCGGGGCCGCCGCGACGAGCTTCGCGCCGGCGGCCTCGACGAGCTCGTGGACCAGTTTGGTCGCCAGGGCGGACTTGCCGGCCAAGCTGACCCCGCCAGCCCTCGCGGGTACCTGGGCCGCCGAAGAGGGCGGCACGCTCACGCTGACGAGCGACGGGCGGGCAGCAGCCGTCAAGCTGGTGACGTACGACTTGGACGAGCAGACGTATCCCTGCAACGGCACGGGAACCTGGCACCACGATCCCGGAATGAATCAGTGCAGGGAAAGACCGGCACCGGCTTCGTGGCACGCGCGTTCCCAGGAGAGGCCGGCGCCCCTGTCCTCTACGCCGATGGCCCGTGCGTGGACACAATCGTCGTTCACACCCGGTGAGGACACGGGCGTCACGAGCAGGCCGGGCATCTCCCACGGGAGGCGATGCGGGCCTCGGCTGAGCTGCACCCGTTGCACAGGAACGCTGCGTGGCCTGAGATGATACGCAAGGCGTCCGCCCTACTCATCGCACTGTTCACCGTGCTCGGCGTCAGTGTCCTGTCGACCGGCACGGCCAACGCCGCCGGCAACCGGCTCTACAGCCTGGGCAGCTGCGCCACTCCCGAGGGCAACAGCACCGCCAACGGGGCCGTCATCACCGTCTGGTCGTGCACGGGCAGCAACCTGCAGAACTGGCACTGGCTCAACCAGCACATCGTGCACGACGTCAGCGGGAAGTGCCTGACCCCACGCGGCAACGCCTCCGCCACCAATGGCACGGTCCTCACCCTGTGGACCTGCGACTGGAGCGACAGCAGCCCGCAGGTGTTCGTCGGCAACTCCGGCCGGACGTGGACCAAATTCGGTGGCAAGTGCATCACGAACAAGGGGAACTCCTCCGACATCGGAACCTGGCTGACCCTGTGGACCTGCAACCCGGAGTTCAACACCGCCCAGGCATGGGGCCTCGTCTACTGACGAGGCCGCGGCGGGGTGGGGCGGTCCACGCCCTCACCCCGCACCCCTCCTTGCCGGCTCCCTCGCTCCCCCGAGCCGCCGTCTCGTCTGCTCGGGCCCAGGCGGCAGCCACGCCCTCCGTCATTTACGTGGGCACCGTGACGCTCCAGGTGAAGCACTCCGGGAAGTGTCTTGAGGTGGCCGGCTGGCGCACCCGGAACGGCGCCCCCGCGCGGCTTTGGACGTGCACCGACCAGCCCAGCCAGTACTTCTCCATCACGGCAGCGTGAGCCCTGGGCGGGGCGCCGGGCAGCCGCCCGAGGCCCGCCATTTCCCACGGATGGACAGCCTTCCGCGCCGGACAGGCACGAGGCGCCCCACGACCGCACCTCCGCCCTGGCCGCACAGCTGCCGCCTTCATCCGAATGAGCACCTCGGCATGAGCGGCGGGCTGGTCGTCTCCACAAGCGCTCGCCGTCCGGAGGTGGCTGTCGTCGCGTGCCGCAGGCGGTTGTGGCGTGGTCGGCGCATACCCTCGGCAGCAGTGGCCGTGATCGACAGCCGGCGAAGGGTCTTGATGGTGGAACCGCACGAGAGGGTGCTGTCAGCCCTGGTCGCCCGGGCGCATCTGGTGTCCGGCCGGGACCTGGCGGAGCTCGTTTTCGAGTCGGGTCGGCTGCTGGGCTTGTCGGCCACCGCGGTGTACGTGGCGGATCTGCAGCAGGTCTCCCTGGTGGCGCTTCCGCAGCCCTTGGCGCCTGCGGACCCCGCGCTCGATGTCGACGGCTCGCTTGCGGGACTCGCCTACCGAGCGGAGCGGACTCAGCGGTCGGCGGACGGCGGCACGCTGTGGGTGACGATGGTCGACGGTGTCGAACGGCTCGGTGTCCTGAAGGCGACGGCCGAGCGCTTCGACGACGAACTGGTGGGCCGGTGTGAGTCGCTGGCCGGGGTGGTGGCGCTGCTGCTGGTGTCGAAATCCACGCACAACGATGTACTGGTCGAGTTGGAACGGCGCAGGGCGATGACGGTGCAGGCCGAGTTGGTGTGGGCGTTTCTGCCTCCGCGGACCATCGGTACGTCGCGGGTGACGTCGTCCGCGGTGCTGGAGCCGGCTTATGACATCGGCGGGGACGCGTTCGACCACAGCTTCGTCGACGGGACGCTGCATCTGACCTTGCTGGACGCGATGGGCCACGACCTCGCTTCGGGGGGTGCGAGCGCGGCAGGGCTGGCCGCGTGTCGTGCCACCCGGCGCGCGGGCGGTTCGCTGACGGACATCATCTCGGCGATCGATGCCATCTTGAACGAGTGGTTCACCGACCGGCTGATGACAGCAGTCATTGCCCATCTCGATACCGAGGACGGAACGCTGACGTGGGTCAACTGCGCGCATCCGCCCCCGCTGCTGATCCGCGGGGGCCGTGTGCGGCACGGCATGTTGGAGCGGCAGGCCGAATTGCCGCTCGGCTGGGGGTTTCACACCGGGGCACCGCCTACCGTGCATCGCGTGCAGCTCGAGCCAGGCGACCGGGTGCTGATCTACAGCGACGGTGTCATCGAGGCGCGGTCTGCCGTCGGCGACCTCTTCGGTGAGCAACGGCTGGCCGACACCGTGATTCGCGCGACCGCCGCCGGCGACCCCGCGCCCGAAGCGCTCCGTCGTCTGGTCCAAGAACTCCTCCAGCACCAGGACCACAGGCTCCGCGACGACGCCACCATCATCCTCGCCGAATGGCACCCCCACCAGGACTGACGCCGACCCCGCCCTACGCCGGGCGGGTCGCTCTCTCACCGGCCTCCGTGCTCCCGCGCGATCACGGAGGCCGTCCGCCTGGGCTGGGAGACAGTCGCAGGGGTGTGCTTGGGCAGGGGTGTGCTGGAGGACGACGCGATGCCCCGTCGGAGGCGGAACGGTGCGAGCAGCCGAGGCGGCACTGTCCGCGCCCTACCACCGAAGGGCCGCCGGGGCTCGAACCGCGTTCACGCCCGTCCTGCACTGGCGCGCCCTGCCTGCCGATGAAGGTCCCACCTTCGGCGCTGTCGTGCCGCGCCCGGAGCAGCGCGAAGAGGCCGAAAACGCGATCCGGCGGCTCCAGCGGGCGCTCTCTGACATCGCCACCAACGGACCGGCTGCCGGCCGCCCCCACCTCTGGCACTGCGGCTCGGGCCACCCCGTCAACGCACTTGCGGTGCGGTGACGCCTGTCACCTCCGTACCGACTTCCGCATCGAAGCCCCCGCCAACTCCCTGCTACACAGGAACACGCGCTGACGGCTGCCGGCGGTCGGCACGGGCGGGGCTGTTCCACGGCACGCGCCTGTGGGAGCCTGGGAGGACACCAGCCTGGTCTGGTAGGAGACCCCGAACCGCCCGCGCAGGCTCTCCGCGGAGGGCCGGGACGCGGTTCGGGTGGTCTTGCTGGTCTGTGCGTGACCCCACGTCACGCGCCTGGCACCCCGCTGCCGGGGTGCACTTGGGCTCGACCCCGTAAGAAAAGGGGCGAACCATGAGCGATCTCACCTTCACCACCCGCGAAACCCCCCACACCGTCACCCTCATCCTGTCCGGGGAAATCGACCTCTCGTCCCGGGACGCCCTCGACGCAGCCACCCGAGTGACCCCGCCCGCAGGCGCAGCGCTGTGCCTGGACATGTCCGCGGTGACCTTCATGGACTCCTCCGGACTGAACTTCCTGCTCATCCTCCACCGCCGACTCGCCGAACACGGCAGCCCCCTCGTTCTCACCGGCATCCAGCAAGAGCCGATGCGGGTCCTTACCCTGACCGGCGCGGACGCCATCCTGTTACCTCCCGGCGAGCGCGCCCCCCATCCCCGCACCGTGTCGCACTCCGGCCCCTTGAACCTCACTCGGCCTTCCGGCCGGTGAGGGCTCCTTCCCGGCTTACGTCGGTGACCACGTAGCGGGCGCGGCCGGTGGGGTCGAGGCGGGTGATCGCGTCCCAGACACCGCGGGCCGGGGCAGAGCCGACGGCGGCCAGAAACCTCTCTGTGAAGAAGGCTCGTGCGTCACGGCGCCGACAGCCTCAACGGAGCGTACGTCGGCCGCCGCCTCGGGCAAGGCCTCGATCGCTGCTCACCGTCGTCGCCTCGCCTCCGTCGCCAGCCCGCCGACCCCGGCCGGAGCCTGCCGCCCGTCCCCGCCACGTCGTCCAGGACTGCTGACCGAGCGGGTGCCTGCCCAGATGCGGGCCCGCAGCCGACCACTGGACTCAGCACCGCCACCACGGACGGCGCCGCCTGCGGGAAGGGGAGGACCGCAGGCGGCACGCCGGCCCGTCGCCGCCCACGACTCGGGGAAGTCCGCAGACGGCGACGCTCCCGCCCGTCTGCCCGAGATTCCCTGAGCCAAACCTGGATTTTCCGGTGCGAAACATGTGCATGGCGGCCCGGCCTGGGGGCACAAGGGCCCCGAGCGGATGGGGCCGCTCACCGGGCCCGCGGCTTCCCCCTTCCGCGGGGCCCGACCGGGTGGACGACCGGCCCGCATATGTGGTGTGTGCGGGCCGGTCACCCGAACCGGCCATGCCGCACACCCCGAACCTCTCACGGTGTCCGCAAACGGCGGCGCTGTCGGCGCCCGCCCCCCGACACACGCCCCATCCCCGCACGGATGTGGTGGGCATGGCGGTCGGATTCGGGGGCACGCGGACGGGGAGCGCATGGGACCGCTCACGCTGGGCCCGCGGCCTCCCCCGTCCGCGAGGCTCGGCATGGTGGAGACCGGCCCGCACTTGTGGTGGGTGCGGGCCGGTCCACTGCGCCGGCCCGGATGCGGGGCCGTGATCATCTCCCTGCGGGCCCGGCTGCCACCGCTCCGCGGCCGGCGCGGTCGGTGCCCGAGGCTGGGTCGGCTGCCGCGGGCGGCGCCATCGTCGCCGAGGCCTGGGCGCGAGCGCGTTGGTGTGTGCGGGTGGCGCCAGCGAGACGCTGAGGCCGATGTCCTACGGCTCGCCAGAATCTTTGGTCCCGGCGTCGTCTCCTTGCGGATCGGCCCTGCGCATTGACAGGAGGACGGAGCGGATGGCACCGGGTGGGCTGCGGGCAGACGGCAAGGGTGGCGACGACGGTGTTCACGAACGCTGGTCGGGACTGCTCAACCGTGCGACCGGGGACCCCGGCTATCGGGATGAGTGGTTCGAGGAGCAGTGCGGCGGATGCGCGTTCTGGATCGCATTGAGCGGCGAGTGGGGCCGGGACTGCGGAGCGTGCACCCGCGCCGGCTCGCCGTTCGACGGGCATGTGCGTTTCGAGCACGACGGCTGCGAAGGCTTCCTCGCCCGGACCGACGGCACGTTCGGCTGAAGGCTTGCCGGGCCCGACGTCGCGCAAAGGCTTCGCGGACAGTTCAGCAGCCCGCGCACCTTGCCCCGGAAGTCTCGTTCCGTGCCTCCCCCAGAGACGATGGCCCCCTCCACGACCGTCTCTTCCGGATCGTGTCCAAGGCTTCGACAGGCAACGGAAGCGTCACTGCGCTCTGTCACCGCCGTGTTTAGGGAGGGATTCGGTGAGCAGGAGGGGTTCAAGACCAATCCGGTTACTTCACGAGGAGGTCCCCATGTCGGGCACGGAGAAGAGCAAGGCCCACGCCGAGCAGGCCAAGGGCAAGGCCAAGGAGACCGTCGGCCGCGCCGTCGGCAACGAACGCATGACCGCCGAAGGCCGCGCCGACCAGGCCAAGGGCAACGCCCGCCACGCCAAGGAAGACATCAAGGACACCTTCCGCCACTGAACCGCCCCACCCCCGCCACCAGGCCCCGACCACTCCCCCGGTCGGGGCCTGGTGGCATGCCGGATCCACCCCTGCACCGTCCTTGCCCCGCGTCCGTGAGCCGCAGATCCCGGCTTTCCAGGGAGAGGGAAGGAGCTGACGTTCGCCGACGCCGACGCGATCCCGGCCATGCTGCGCGAACTGTGCCCGGTCTCATGCCGGCGGCTGCATGCAGCCGCCGAGCCCCGGGGCTGCGTCCGTCGGTCGGGATCTATGAACTGCGAGGCCGGATAGTGCCGTTCACGATCTACTGCCTTCATATCCAGCCGGTTCCCCGGCGGCCGCCGTTTCGCCGGCCGCAGCCGCCCCCGGCGCCCCGGGCTTCTTCGTGAAGGAGCCCGGGGCACCGGATGGCACAAGTACGCCCTGCTCGGGTCGTAACGCCTTGGTCCTGGAGGGATGACGGCCGTGGGCATCGTCGAGGAAGCCATGCCGGCCGCCACTGAGCTGACAGGGCGAGAGAGGAACGCTTCAGCAATCGGCAAGGAGACGTGCGGGAGCACCGGCCGGGAGGCTGGGCAGTTCTTGTTCGTCTGCTCTCACCGACAGGACTGTTTCGTGCGTATGCGTAGCACCAGGGTCGCCGCTGTCGGCGCGGCCCGCCCCTCTTCGTACGGGACCGGTCTCCACCCTGGGACCGGACGCGCCCGGCCGCATCCTCAGCCCCCTCCCCCGCAGCTCGGTTGGTCCGATCGGGGGTTCCGAGCAGCGAAGGAACGTCCTAGAGCACATGATGGTGCTCGCCCGGCGGAAGAGAGGTGCCACATGGGGCCGAGCGATGAATCCAGGCGCGAAGAGGAATCCCCGCATCCGGCAGA
>NZ_JBIDBK010000019.1:0-42940 GCF_043202995.1 Streptomyces sp. NPDC048018 | reverse complement strand
CCGTCGAGCGCATGATGCGCGACGCCAAGATCACCCAGATCTACGAGGGCACCAACCAGGTCCAGCGCATCGTCATGGCCCGCAACCTCCCGTAATCCCCCCACGGGAAAAGGACGGCCCCCGGCGTGATGCCGGGGGCCGACCCGCGTCGGGGGGCGCCGCGCTCAGAAGCGCTCGACCTTCTCGCCCTCCGGCACCTGGTAGCAGCCCGAGGTGAGGAACAGGTTCAGATTGGGCTTGGCGTCCCGGGCGAAGTGGGCGATCTTGACGCTGTACTTCTTGGCGTCGTTGTCGGCCGTGATGGTCAGGTTCTTGTTCTTGCTGGCGTCGGGCCCGTACTCGACGATCTTCCAGCCGCGCTTGGGCATCTCCGCCTTGAGCCGCTCCATCACACCGCCGAGCTGGTCGGGCGACGCGGGCGTGAAGGTCCACGCGTGGAACACGGTGAAGTACTTCTCCGGGTCCTTGCCCGAGCACTCGGCCACGCCGGGCCCGGGCTCCGTCGCCGATCCCTTGAGCCCGATCAGGTCGTAGAGCTCGCTGGAGATCTTCTCCGCCTGGTCCGCGGCCTGGTGCGTGGTGGCCGTGCCGGCGGAGGGGAGGCTCTCGGAGCCATCGGCGTCAGTCATGCTGCATCCCGTGAGGATCGTGAGGGCGAGGGGCACGAGGAGCGCGGACGCGCTCCACTTGATCTTCATCTAGCGCACTCCTGGCGTGGGGTTCGGCGGCGGCTTCAGGGTCGCATCATCACCCTTGCCCGCGACGACCAGACCCTGGTTCCGGAGGCTTTCCGTGCCTTCCTTCCAGTAGTCGCTGTGGCCGTGGGTGTCCGTCTGCAGCTGGTTGGCGCCGAATCGCTGGTCGCTGGGAATCGTCCACGGACCGTCCCAGTCGGTCCCGCCGTGGCCGAACCGGCCGATGTCCGGGACCGGGTCCCCGTCGGCCTCCTCGTTCCAGACGTGTCCCTTGGGGACGTCCATCTGCTCCGCCTTGGGCACCTGCACACCGGGGCTGCCGGCGACGATCACGTCGTCCGCGTTGAGGTCGCCCTGCCGGGCCGCCGAGCCGATGAGGGTCGTGCCGTACGAGTGCCCGATCGCGGTGCGGTGCGGGTCCGAGTCGACCGCGCGCGACGCGTCGAGGCCGTCGAGGAAGCGGTTGTACGCCGGGGCGCCGTCATTGGCGTAGTGACTGAACGGCGAGTCCTTGACGATGTCCTGCGGGGCGTCGTAGCCGAGCCAGGTGATCGTGGAGACCGAGCCGTTGTTCTGACCGTTGGCCACACGCCACAGGTTCTCCATCCGGCCGATGTCGCCGCCGACGCTGCCCAGGTTCGACGTCGTGCCCGGCACGTAGATCGCCTGGTGGTCGGCCGTGTCCGGATTGCCGTTGGCGACGATCGCCCGGCCGTTCTTCTCCGGGTTGAAGCCCAGCAGGTACGCCTCGGGCAGGCCCTTGATCCCCGTCCTGTCGAAGCGGTCCTGAATGGCGTTCATGCCCTGCAGGGACTTGTTGAGCTGCTCGTACCGGTCCCCGTACTTGTTGTGCCACTCCATCCACTCGTCGGTGTGCACCTTCGACGGGTACATGCCGGCGGTGATCCACGTCCACTCGTTGGCGGGCGGCTTCGGGATGGAGTCCAGTTCCATCTGGTACTGCCCGTGCTTCTCCGCGAGGACCACGCGGTTGGCCTCGTCGCGCACCGTGGACGGCAGCCCGTCGAGGGCGCCCACCGCCTCGGGCCTGAGGGACTGCCAGGCCTCCTGCTGCTCCGGGGTGAGCCCCTTCCACCAGTTCGCGTTGTCCTGCGGGCTGCCGTCCTTGGGCGGCTGCGGCAGCGAGTTCAGATAGCTGCTGCCCGCGTCCTTCACCCCGCCCATGTCCGACTGCGCGTCGGCCCAGTCCCGGTCGGTGACCTTCAGGTCGTCGTCGGCCTTCAGCGCGCGCAGCTTCGGCGCCCACTTCGCGTCGGCCTCCGTCGCCTCCTTCAGCGCGTCGGCGATCCGGTTCGCGAACCCGATGGCCTTGCCGTAGTTCGGGTTCGGGTGGATGTTGATGGCCTGGCGCTCCAGGGCGTTCGCCGTGGGGTCGTCCATCCCGGCGCTGCCGGTCACCGTGCCGCCGTCCTCCACCTTCTCCGCGCCGGGCTTCGAGCCGGGCGGGAAGCCGACCGAGCCGTTCGGATGCACGGTGCAGTTGGCGGCGTGGGCGTCGGCGATCGCCGCGTCCAGCTTGCGCTTGGCCGCCCCCATGTCGAAGGCGAAACCGTTCAGCGCGGTGCTGACGAGACCGCACTCGGTCTGCGCGTAGTGGAAGTTCTTCGACAGCTCCTTCAGCTCGCCCAGCGCGGCCGTGGCCGCCTTGCCCTCCAGCTGGGCGCGGATGCCCGAGGAGATCTGGTTGTCGATCGTGTCCTTGGCCGCGCTCGCCGCCTCCCCGACGCTCCGGTAGCCGTCGGCGGCCTCCTCGTACTCGGCCTGCTTGAAGGCCTTCAGGGTCTCCAGGTCCATGGCCGCGGTCACTTCTCCTTCGCCTGGCCGCCGACGGCCTCGGTGTCCGCGTACTTCGCGGCGAGGGCGCCGAGGTCCCCGACGAGCGACTCGTCGGGCTTCGTCAAGTCGTGACCGGACGTCTGCAGGAGGCCGCCCAGCGCGTCACAGCGGGCGTTGACGTCGCCGACGTACTTCTTCCAGGATTCGTAGAGCTCCTTCTGCGCCGCCGCGCTCTGGATCCCCTTGTCGTCACCGAGGCCCGCCTGGCCGGAGTCGAGGGCCGTCAGCGCCTTGCTGACCCCCTCCTTCAGGCCCGTGACGCCCTCGCCGGCCTTCACCCAGGCCCGTTTGTCCGTCTTCAGGTCCTCGGAGGCCCCGCCCCCGCCCGGTTCGGGCGCCAGCTGGTTCAGCCGCATCGAGGTGGCCTGGCGCTGCGCCACCTCGGTCTTGAGTTGCTCCCATTCGTCCCACGGCATCCGTGAAACCTCCCCGTGTTCCCCGTTCCCGGGCGCCCCCGGGCCGAGACGCCATCCTCCCCGGCAACGACGGCCGAAATCAAACCTCCTGCGAACGTGCGGACGGATCGCTACCGCAAAAGCCCCCGGCGGTACGGTGTGTCACGGGCCGTCGGCCCGGGCGTTCCGGGACGACCGCACCCGTATCCGCCCAACCGGCAGTAAGGCCACCACCGATGACCGGCGAGTCCGCCCCGCTCCGCGCACCGGCGCGGCCGTTCGCCCCGGACCGGCTCCTCGCCGCGCTGCGCGGGGCGGCCCTGCTGCTCGCCGCCGGCGCCGTGCCGATGGTCGTGCGGCTGCCGTGGATCGGCGACATGGGCGTGCACGCCGCGACGGTCGAACGCCTGCGGCACGACCTGTTCCACCCGGGCAACCCGATGGTCGACTCACCCACGGACAGCCCCTACTACTCGCCGTGGACGGTGGGTCTCGCGGTGTTCGCGAAGGCGACCGGCCTCGACACCTTCGACGTGCTGCGCTGCGCCGCCGTCGTCGGCCTGGTCGTGCTGGTCACCGGTGTACGGCGGTTCGTGCGCACCCTCAGCACGCACCCGGCGGCGCCGCTGCTCGCCGTGCTGTGCCTGCTGCTCCTGTGGGGCGTGCGCCCGTTCGTCTGGAGCGGCTTCCTCGGCCTGACGTCCCTGTCGGCAAACGCCTCGTACCCGAGCACCTTCGCCACCGGTCTGGGCTTCCACCTGCTCGCGCTGCTCGCCCGGGTGCTGCGCCGGCCCGGCGGGGCGGGCTTCGCCCCGTACGCCGGGCTGGGCCTGCTGTGGGCCGTCCTGATGCTCAGTCACCAGTTCACGGGCGTCGTCCTCACCTTCGGCGTCCTCGGGGTCCTCGTCGCGGCACCCGGCCGGCCCACCCGGGCCGGCGCGCTGCGGATCGCCACCGCGCTCGCCGTCGGCCTCGCGGTCCTCGCCCTCTGGCCGTACTACTCGTTCTTCGCGCTGCTCGGGACGGACGGCCTGGAGGAGATCCACCAGCCGCTCTACCGGCACGCCCTGGCGCGGTTCACCCTCGTCCCGCTCGGACTGCTCGCCCTCGCCGCACGGTTCCGCCGCGACCGCCGCGACCCGCTCGTGGTCTGGTTCCTGCTCGGCCTGCTCACGGTGGGCGCCGGCGCCGTCCTCGACAAGTGGTCCCTGGGCCGTACCGAGCCCGCGATCGTCATGCCCGCGCAACTCGCCGCCGCGCTCTGCGTCCTGGACCGCGGCGCCCGCCGCCTGCGCGGAGCCTTCGCCGTCGTCCTGACCGCCGCCCTCGCGGTGGGACTCTGGGCGCAGCGGGACGCGCTCACCTTCGTCCTGCGGGGCGACGCGCTGCCGAGGGCGGTCGCCGGCGACGCCTGGAAGGTGTGGCAGCCGGTCGGCTGGGCGATGCGCGACGCCGCGTACGGCGACGTCTTCATGACCGGCGACCGGCGGGCCGCCTGCACGCTGCCCGCGTACGGCGGCTACACGGTCGCGGCCGGGTACCCGGACTTCTTCCTGCCCGACGAGAGGCGGCGCGCCGTCGACACGGCCCGCTACTTCGCCCCCGGCACCCCGCGGGCGGAACGCCTCGCGGTGCTGCGCAGGTATCACGTGAGATGGGTGCTCCAGCGCCCGTCGCGGGGCGGACTCCCGGCCGGGGACCCGGCCCTGCGCGAGGTGCGGAGGGGGCCGGACGGCCGGGTGCTCTACGAGGTGCTCGACCGGGGACGACCGCCGGCGGGTGCCGTCCGGCGGGCGCCCGTCAGCGGTCCGCGGTGACGGTGACCGGCTCGTCGTTGCGGATCTGCTCGACCAGCTGCTTCACCTTCGGCATGTCCCACTTCAGGGAGTTCTGCGGCGCGCTGCCGTTGATCGGCATGTTCATCGACCTGCCGTCGCCGCCGCTGATGCCCTTCATCGCGAAGAACATCTTCCCGAGGTCGTAGAGCGACATGTCCTTGTCCACGATGAGCGTGTCCAGGCCCGCGCCCAGGGTCGGGTACAGCTTGAAGGGGTTGAGGATCGTGCCCGGCGTCGCCGCCTGGTTGGCCAGGGCGGACAGGAACTTCTGCTGGTTCTTGGTCCGCGCCAGGTCCGACTCGGCGAAGGCGTAGCGGGTCCGCACGAAGGCCAGGGCCTGCTCGCCGTCGAGCGTCTGGGTGCCGGGCTGGAAGTTCGCCCCGGATTTCTTGTCCTTGAAGCCCTTCTCGATGTTCATCTCGACACCGCCGAGGGCGTCGACGATGCCCGCGAAGCCGGCGAAGCCGATCTCCGCGTAGTGGTCGATGCGCAGGCCGGTGTTGAACTCGACCGTGCGGACCAGCAGCTCCGGGCCGTCCATCGCGTAGGCGGCGTTCAGCTTGGAGCCGCCGCGGGCCTCGTACTTCTTGCCGGACTCCGAGCCCACGAAGGACGGGATCGTCACCCACGAGTCACGCGGCAGGGAGATCATCGTGTTCCCGCTGGAGCAGGCCGCGAGGATCATCATCGAGTCGGTCCGCTTGCCCTCGGCGGAGCCGGTGTGCAGCTTCTTCTTCTCCTCGGCCGTCATGCCCTCACGGCTGTCGGAGCCGACGATCAGGTAGGTGGTGCAGTCGCCCTCGGACGGGCGCTCGATCACCTTGCCGAGGTCGACCTCGTTGCGCATCTGCGAGCTGGCCCAGGCGTACGTGCCGACGCCCCAGCCGACCACGGCGACGGCCAGGACGATCGAACCGATCTTGATCCGGCGCCGCCAGTCGGGCGCGGGCCGCCCGCCGCCCGCCGAGCGGGGGTCGTACTGCGGGGGAACGGTCCCGTGGCCCCCGCCCTGCGGGCCGCCGTAGACCTGGCCGCTGCTGTAGCCGGAGTCGTAGCCGCTGCCCTGGGCCTGGGTGAAGCTCGGGTCGTAGCCCTGGTCGTAGCCCTGGCCCTGGCCGTACTGCTGCTGCCGCTGCTGCCGGTAGGGCTGCTGCGGCTGCTGCGGCGGGACCTGGGGGCGCTGCACGTGGCGCATCCGGCGGGGTCCCTCGGGCTGGGCGTCGGGCCAGTCATTCATGCGGACCAGTGTGCCGTCCGGCCCACCTGGGCCGACAGGGCGGGTGAGGAATCGGGTCGGCGCTGTTGCCAAGCTGATGCAAAGGGGACCGTGCGGGGACCCCCGGTCAGCCGGGCATAAGGTAGACGGCATGACAGATCAGGGCGACATCCCGGGCAAGCCCACCTCGGCGTCCCGCACCACGCTGAGCCACATCATGACCAGCCACGACACCAACCTGCTCGGCACGGTGCACGGCGGCGTGATCATGAAGCTGGTGGACGACGCCGCGGGCGCGGTCGCGGGCCGGCACTCGGGCGGTCCCGCGGTCACCGCCTCCATGGACGAGATGGCCTTCCTGGAGCCGGTGCGGGTCGGCGACCTGCTGCACGTGAAGGCCCAGGTCAACTGGACCGGCCGGTCCTCCATGGAGGTCGGCGTCCGGGTCATGGCGGAGCGCTGGAACGAGTCCACGCCCGCCACCCAGGTCGGCTCCGCCTACCTCGTCTTCGCGGCCGTCGACGCCGACGGCAAGCCCCGCCCCGTCCCGCCGGTCATGCCCGAGACGGAGCGCGACAAGCGCCGTTACCAGGAAGCCCAGATCCGCCGCACCCACCGCCTGGCCCGCCGACGCGCGATCCTGGATCTCCGCGAGCGCCGCGCGGCCGAGGGCTACGAGGAGTAGGACGGCGATCGCCCGGGCCACGGCGGCCGCCGGAGCGGCGAGGGCCGGGCCGAGGGCGCCCGAGGAGACGAGAGGGACCGGGCCGCGAGCTCCCCGCAGACGAGAAGGACCGGGCCGCGAGCTCCCCGCAGACGGGGCGTACCGGGCCGCGAGCTCCCCGGAGACGGGGCGCTCAGGACCGAACCGCCGGGCGACCCTACGGGCACACCACCTGGTCTCCCCGCACCGCCTCGAACTGGCCCGACTGGCGCTCCCGCTCCCGCACCGGAGCGACCCCCCTGTAGTCGGATCCCACCGTCACCCTCAGGGTCCCGCCCTGGCCCGGTACGGGCTTCAGCTCGGCGCCCGGCAGGGCCGCCGCCAGGGACTTCGCCGAGCGGTCCCAGCGCGGGTCGTAGGAGACGACGGTGTGCGGGGTCTCCTGTCCGGCCCCGGTCCGCGGCGCCCGCGTCGTGTCGAAGCCCACACCGCGCAGCGCCGCGTCGACCCGGCCGCCCAGCCCGTCCGTGCGGGTCCCGTTGTAGACCTGGACCCGGATCGTCTTCGGCGCGACGTCCACGTCGACCGGCCGCGGCCCCTTGGGGGCGGCCGGCGGCGCGGGGGAGAGCGGGCGGTCCTCGCGCAGCGACTGGAACAGCCTCTGCGCCTTCGCCGCGTCCCACTTCACCGTCGAGCCGATGCCCTTCACGGGGAAGCTCACGTCGCCGAGCGGCACCGACACGAACTCCGACGAGGACGGCCCGAAGCCCCGCATCGCCTTCGCGAGCGACAGCATCTGCTCCGTCCCGAAGCCCTGGTCCGCCCGCACCGAGCCCAGCATCGTCGTCGCGACCTCCCGGAACCGCACCGGGTTGAGCAGCACCCCGCCGCCGGTGACCCGGTCGATCAGCGCCGCCAGGAACTTCTGCTGGCGCTGCATGCGCCCGATGTCGGCGGCCCCGTCGACATGGCGGGCGCGGACGTACTGCAGCGCCTGCCCGCCGTCGAGCTCGTGCGGTCCGGCCGCCAGGTCCAGCCCGGTGTAGGAGTCCTTCAGCGGCTTGGTGGTGCAGATCTCCACCCCGCCGACCGCGTCGACCGTCTTCATGAAGCTGGTGAAGTCGACCTCCAGGTAGTGGTCGATCTTCACCCCGGTCATCGACTCGACGGTGCGCACGGTCAGCCCCGGCCCGCCCTCCGCGTACGCCGCGTTCAGCTTCACCGGGTGCGCGTGGTGCCTGCGGCCGGTGGTGAGGTCGGTGTGCTCCGGCATCTCGGCGTACGAGTCGCGGGGCAGCGACACGACGCTCGCCCGGTCCCGGTCCGCGGAGATGTGGACGAGCATCACGGTGTCCGTGCAGTGGCAGGGCGCGCCGCCGAGCCGGTACCTGCGTCGCTCCTCCTCGGTGATCCGGTCGCGGCCGTCGGTGCCGACGAGCAGGACGTTCATGCCGTGCCCGGCCTGCGGGCGGTTCTTCATGTCCTTGAAGGGGTCGATCCGGTCGATGCCGGTGTCCAGGCTCGTCACGACCGCGTGCCCGATCCCCCCGGCGGCCAGCACGCAGACCGAGAGGGCCGTCGCCATCCGTGTGCCCCACCGTGACCTTCTGTGGCGCGGCCGCCTGCGGACCGGCGCGCGCCGGGCGGCGGGCCGGGGCGGACGGGGCGGACGGGGCGGCGTGGGCACCGGGGGACACCTCCGCGGGTGCGACAGGGGGGACCGTGAGCACCGTAGGCCCATACGACGATCGCAAGGGCCCACTACCGCGGACGGCGCGCGACCGTGTCCCCCGTTCGCGGTAACGTGGCACGCGATGAACGCCAAGCCCCCCGTCTCCGTGATCATGCCGGTCCTCAACGAGGAGCGGCATCTGCGCAACGCGGTCCGTCACATCCTCGAGCAGGAGTACGCCGGCGAGATGGAGGTGGTGATCGCGCTCGGCCCGTCCACGGACCGCACCGACGAGATCGCCGCCGAGCTCGTCCGCGAGGACCCCCGCGTGCACACCGTGCCGAACCCCACCGGCCGCACCCCCGCCGCCCTCAACGCGGCGATCAAGGCCTCGCGCCACCCGATCGTGGTGCGCTGCGACGGCCACGGCATGCTGTCGCCCAACTACATCGACACCGCCGTCCGCCTCCTGGAGGAGACGGGCGCGCAGAACGTCGGCGGCATCATGCACGCCGAGGGCGAGAACGCCTGGGAGGACGCGGTCGCGGCCGCGATGACCTCGAAGATCGGCGTGGGCAACGCGGCCTTCCACACCGGCGGCACGGCCGGCCCCGCCGAGACCGTCTACCTGGGCGTGTTCCGGCGCGAGGCGCTGGAGCGGCAGGGCGGCTACAACGTGGAGTTCATCCGCGCCCAGGACTGGGAGCTGAACTTCCGCATCCGCGAGGCGGGCGGCCTGATCTGGTTCTCGCCGGACCTGCGCGTGCAGTACCGCCCCCGGCCCTCGGTCCGCGCGCTCGCGAAGCAGTACAAGGACTACGGCAAGTGGCGGCACGTGGTGGCCCGGTACCACGCCGGCTCCATCAACCTGCGCTACCTCGCCCCGCCGACCGCCGTCTGCGCGATCGCCGCGGGCCTGGTGGTGGGCGCGTTCGTCACCCCGCTGGGCTTCGTGGTCCCGGCCGGCTACCTGGCCGCGATCACCGTGGGCTCCGTCCCCGCCGGCAAGGGCCTGTCCCTGAAGGCCCGGCTGCAGATCCCGGTGGCGCTGGCGACCATGCACATGTCCTGGGGCTTCGGCTTCCTCACCAGCCCCCGCTCGCTGGCCAGGAAGGTCATCGCGAGCAGGCGCCCGGCGGTGACGGCCGGCGAGACGGCCGAGACCGTCTGAGCGCGGACTCACCTGCGGAACGCCGACGGCCGGGCCCCTCAGGGGCCCGGCCGTCGGCGTCGTGCGGACCCGCCGGCCGGCGGGTCACGCGTGGCGGCTCAGCTCTTCCCGTCCCACCGGTAGACCGAGTAGACGTCCATGCAGGTCGTCTTGTCGTCGGCACCGTCGGGCAGGTCACCGGCCGCCACCTTCGGCTTCTTGTAGGTGGAGCCCTCGCGCCAGTCCGCGCCCACCACCAGCGTGAGCCCCTCCGCCTTGGCGTCCGCGCGAACCGCCGCGTCGGGCAGTCCGAAGGCGTGCGCCACGGACAGGGCGTTCGCCCTGCCCTGGTCGCCGGCGTCCTTCGGGTAGAACACCACGCTGTCCTTGCGCGGCTGGGCGTCGCGCGAGGACTCGGCCTGTGTGAAGCCCTTGCCGCGCAGCTTCTCGGCGATGGTGCCGGCGCGGCCCTCGGTGGGCGACTCGCCGTCGCCGGCGGTGCCGTTGACGACCGTGACCTTGAGGTCCCCGGGCGCCTCGGCGGTCGCCGCCGGCTTCGTGGAGCCGCCCGGCTTCCTGCCGTCGGCGGGGTCGCCGTTCTTGTCGAGGGCCACGTCGTCGCGGAGCATCGACCACATCTTGTCGGCGGCCGACGGGACCAGCTGGAGCCACGCGTCGGGATTGCCCGGGTAGGCGACCGTCGGGACGGTGGCCGTCGTGAGGCGGTCCAGCTTCACGTTCTTGAGCTGCATCGACAGGTCGAAGAGCTTCTTCACCGACTTGATCTCGTCGGAGACCTGGAGGGCCGTGGTGGCGGTCTCCGCGAGACCCATGAGGCGGCCGGTGTCCGTCCAGGCGTTCTGCGCCTGGAGCTGCTTCATCATGCCGTTCATGTACATGTGCTGGGCCTTGGCGCGGTTCTGGTCGCTGCCGAACGCGTGCCGGGTGCGCAGCCACTGGAGCGCCTGCTCGCCCTTGACCTCGGTGGTGCCCTGGGGCAGCTTCAGACCCGAGCCGCCCTTCTGCCGGGCGGTCGACTTGTCCCACACGCCGGTCTTCACGCAGACCGGGACGCCGCCGACCTCGTCGGCCATCGACACCACGCCGGCGAAGTCGACCATCATCCAGTGGTCGATGTAGACCCCGGTCAGCTTCTCCCAGGTGGTCAGGGTGCAGCCGGGACCACCGCGGCTCAGCGTCTCGTTGATGGGCCGGGTCGTGGTCGCGGGGTAGGTCGTCTGGCCGTCCTGGCACTTCGGGATCGGGACGACGGTGTCGCGCGGGATCGAGATGATCGAGGCGTTCTTCCGGTCCGCCGAGACGTGGAACAGCATCTGCACGTCGGCGAGCGGCTTGCGGTCCCGCTCGTTCTTGCCGCCGCCCAGGGCGACGTTCTTGTCGTCGGCGCGGCTGTCGGAACCGATGAGGAGGATGTTCAGAGGCGTGTCGCCCAGCGCGTTCGGCGCGGTCTTCTTCACGCCGCTGTCGCCGCCCGCGCGGCTGCCGCCGCGGAGGTTGCCGTTGAGGTGCTCGTAGTACAGGTATCCGGCGCCGGCCGTGCCGAGTATCAGCAGCGACACGGTGACGGCCACCCAGCGAAGTATCCGGCGTTTGCCGGCTTTCCTGGCGCGCCGCCGCGGGGCGCCGCCCCGCCTGCGGCTCTGCCGGCCCCCGCCGTCACCGCCGTCACCGCCGTCACCGGAGCCGCCGCCCGCACGGCGCGCGCGCGGCACGGTGCCGCCCGCCCGCTCGCCCGTGCCGCCGGAGCCGTTGTCGGTCCCGTCCTCGTAGAGAGTCTCGTCCCAGCCCAAGTCGCGGGCGCGCGGGGCGCGTTCTCGCGCCCCCTCCCCCCTACGCACGCTGCTCTGTCCCACCCCAGGTCTCCTGTCGATTCAGGTGCGGCGCAAGGCCCGGTCGAGCCGGGTCACTTGGCGCACACCTGCTTGTCTGCCGTCTGCGCACCGGCCGGCGCCTTCGCCGGTCCGGTGAGGGGCACCCCCGCGCCCTTGAAGTCCGCGCCGAGGACGAGCGTCATGGGCTCGCGCTCCCCGGCGTCCTGCGTGCCCGGCTTGAGAGCCGAGGCGGGCAGGCCCATCAGGTCCGCGAGCTTGCGGGCCTGGTCGGCCTGGTTCGGTGCGTAGGTGAGCGTGGTCCTGGCCGCCTTCTCGGGGGCGTTGCTCCTGTTGCTGGACCGCGTCACGCCGTGCTCGTTCTGGAGCCAGTCGATCGTCTTCTGCGCCGCGCCGGTCATGCCGCTGCCGTTGTAGACGTCGACACGGACCTCCTGGGCGGTGGACCGCGCGCCCTGCAGGAGCTTCGCCTGGGCCTGCACCTGGGCGTTCTTGGCGTCCTGCTCCTTTTTCTTCACCTCGGTGAGCGAGGTGTCGGACTGCATCATCGCGAAGAGCCGCGGCGCTTCCACCGGGTCCGGCACGACGGTGACCGGCCGGGGCTCGGCCGGGTTGTCGATGACCGGCAGCGTGGTGAAGGTGATGTTCTTCGGGTCGATCTGGGCCAGCTCGCCCGCGAGGGACTTGAGCTTGGAGATGCTCCCTATGCCGGTGTCGACGGTGAGCGCCTTGGTGGCGGCGTCGGCGAGGTCGTACAGCTTGGTCGGGGACGTCAGCGTGTCGTCCGACTTCATCTGCCGGATCATCGAGCTGAGGAACTGCTGCTGGACCTTGATGCGGTCCAGGTCGCTCTCGTTGCCGAAGCTGTGGCGGGTGCGGACGAAGGCGAGGGCCTGCTCGCCCTGGATCGTCGACTCGCCCTTGGGCAGCTTGAGGTGCGACTTCGGGTCGTCGACCGGTTTGGCCAGGCAGACCTTCACGCCGCCGACGGCCGTCGTCATCTCCTTGACGGCGTTGAAGTCGGCCATCATGAAGTGGTCGACCGTCAGGCCGGTGAGCTCCTTGACCGTGCGCATGGTGCAGCCGGGGTCGCGGTCGGACTGGCCGAGGCTCACGTTGAAGCGGGTGTCCGACTGGCCGGGGATCGTCTTGACCTTGCCGCCGGGCTGCTTCGTCTCGCACTCGGGGATGTCGATGACCAGGTCGCGCGGGATCGACATCGCCGTGGCGTTGGTCCGGTCCTTGGAGACGTGGAAGAGGATCGTGGTGTCGGCGTGACCGGGGCTGTTCTTGTCGCCGTAGCCGCCGTTGCCCTCACCGGTCCGCTTGTCGGTGCCGATGAGCAGGATGTTGAACGCGGCGTCCTTCTTGAAGCCGCCGGTGCTGCCGCCGGCCACGTCGATGGTGTTGATGTTGTTGTTGAAGTGCTCGTAGAGCGCGTACGCGCCGGCGGCGCCGCCCACGAGCACGAAGGCCATCGTGCCGCCGGTCCACATCAGGACCTTCTTCTTGCGGGACTTCTTCTCCGGCCTGCGCTTGCGGCGGCCGGACGAGGCCGGCCGGTCGTCCGGCTCGGCGGCGCGCCGGCGGCGCTGCCCCGGCACGGGCGGCGCGGTCTCGGTGACGCGGTCGCGTCCCCCGTCGGCCGGCCCCTGCCCCGACCTGGTTCTCGGGCCGGGAGGCGAGCCGGCGCCGCGGGGGCGCGGGTGGGACGGTGCGACCTGCGGCGACTGCTCAGCGGAGCGGTCCAGTCGCAGTTCGTAATGGCCGGTCTGCGGGTTGAGCACCCACTGGTCGGCGGGGTCGATCTCGTCCGCCCGTCCACGGCTGTGCGCGTCCACGGTTCCTTGAATCCTCCGTCGGTGCCACGCGAGGCGCCTCCCCCTCGGGCGCTCGGTCGGTCGATCCGTTGAGTGCGAGACCACGCGGTCGGGTGCACCGGATCGCGTCACACTATCCGCCCAGTTCAGCGTGGGGCGACGTCCGTGACAAATTCCACGCCCCTTACACCTGGGCAATTTGCCCAAACCTCATCCTGTGCCGCCCCCACCTTGGCCCCTCCTTTACTCATCAGCAGCTTGCGGTCGCCGCGTTGTGCCCTGCGAACGACGGCGTCGCGGAGGCGCTCGGGCCGTCCCCCGCGGTCTCCGGCTCCCCGCTGCCGCCGGGCCGGATGACCACCGGCTTGTCGGCGCGCAGCCGGGCGAAGAGCTGGTCCGCCGCCGGCTGCACCAGTTCGTCCCGGTTCGCGTTGTACGAGTACGGGCGCCGCGGCACCGTCAGGAACTGCACCTTCTCGGTCGGTACGGCCCGCATCGAGCGCGCCAGGTCGTACAGGTCGCGCAGCGAGTCGAGCCCCGGATCGGTCGTGATGGACTTCGTGGCCGCGTCCAGGACCGGGTAGAGCCTGGTCGGGTTGAGCAGTACGCCGTCGCTCTGCACCTTGCTGACCAGGGCGCCGAGGAACTGCTGCTGCCGGTCCATCCGCTCCGTGTCGCTGCCGTTGCCGAGCGACTTGCGGGCCCGTACGAAGCCGAGCGCCTGTTCGCCGTGCAGCACCTGGCGTCCCGCGGGCAGCTTCAGATGGGCGTCGGCGTCGTCGATCGGCTCCTTGAGGCAGATCTCCACCCCGTCCACGGCGTCGACCATCTTCTTGAAGCCCCGGAAGTCGATCACCATGTGGTGCTCGATCCGGATGCCCGTCAGCTTCTCCAGGGTGCGGATCGTGCACGCCGTACCGCCGAACTCGAAGGCCCAGTTGAACTGGGCGAACTGTTCCCTGGTGCGTGTCCTGTCCGGTTTCGTGCAGCTGGGGATCCGCACCATCAGGTCGCGTGGGATGGAGACGGCGGTCGCGCTGGAGCCGCCGGCGGAGATGTGCAGCAGGATCGTGGTGTCGGATCGCTGGGTCCCCTTGTCCTTCCCGTATGCGCGGTTCCCGGCGCCCGCACGGGTGTCGGAGCCGATGAGGAGGATGTTCCGCGCCGCGTTGGCGGCCGGCGACGGACGCTCCTTCTCGTACCGGGTCAGCTCGTCCGCGGCCGTCGTGTCCGTGGTGATGTTGGAGTCCAGCTTGCGGTAGAGCCACCAGCCGGCCCCCGCCGCGGCGAGCACGAGGACCGCCGCGGCGAGCGCCGTCCAGCGCAGCCAGTGCCGCTTGCGGACGCCCTTGCCATCGGCTCCGGGCTCCGCGGGCGGGTCTGCGTTGTCCGTCACGTCTGGATCCGTCCGTCCTCGATGGCGCCTGCGGGACGCCGGCGGCCGTCGTCTCGGTGAAGTAGACGGTCGATTCCGGCGCTTGGTTCTGCGGAAGGCCTCGGTACCCCCCGGCCGATCATGTACCGGAGTCGGCCCCCGGAGCCGGGTTACGCGGCGCGTCGATGGGCCGTACGGGTGGGAGCGGCCACGGGCGGACCCACGGGGCGGGCACGGAAAGGGGCCGCCGGGGGGAGCGCCGCGGGGGTGGACACGCGATCGGGGCGCCGCCGGGCGGGCTCGCACCGGCGGGGCGCGCCGCGGGGCGGGTGTGCCGGCCGGACGGGCGACGGCAGGGGTGAGCAGGAGGGAAGCGGGGGTGGAGGCCGGGCCGCCGGCCGGCGCGGTGCGCGGAGGGGTGCCGCGTGGAGCGGTGGTGCACGCGGGGGAGCGGGGAGGCGGGGCGCGCCGGGGGAGGGGCGCGCCCCGCCGTGGTGCTCAGTGCGCGAGCGTGCGGGTGACCCGCTCGCTGTCGACCCGCTTGGCCAGGCCGTCCGCGTCGAGCCGGTCGAGGTGGCGGCACAGCACGACCGAGCCGCCGGCGGCGAGGGGCGCGTACAGCCCGGCCGAGACGCCGGGCCAGGTGTCGTACGAGCGCCCCGACAGCAGCCGGGCGCCGGGCGCGAGCCCGAGCTCCGCGGCGTCCCGGCGGGCGCGCTCGACGAGCTGTGCGCCCGTCAGTTCCGTACCGTCGACGGCGAGAGCGGGCGCGTCCGGATCGACCGGGACGAACGGGGCGAACCGGTCACCCTGGCTCGGCACCTCCACGGCGTAGTCCGCGTACCCCGCGGGCGGCGCGGGGAAGCGGCGCCCCAGCGGGGCGAGGGACAGCGCGATCCGGTCCCCGGAGCAGGCGAGCCCCGCCTCCAGGCCGTCCGGTCCCGCGACGACGTAGTCGGCGTCGGCCGGGTCGCCGCCCAGCTCCGCGGTGACCCCGACGGAGGAGCAGGCGAGCAGCCAGACCGCTGTCTGCCAGTGCGCGGGCAGCAGCAGGGCGAGCCGGTCGCCCGGGGATGCGGACAGTTCGCCCTGCAGCAGGTTGGCCGTCTTCGCCACCCAATTGGCGAACGTGGCCACCGACAATTCCACGCGTTCACCGGTGGCGTCGTCGTAGAAAGTGACCAAGGGGCGGGCCGGGTCCGCGGCGAGCGCGGATCGCAGCAGGTCGGCGGGGGTACGGTCGCTGGCGTTCACGCGGGCAAGGGTACGCGGGCCCGTCCGCGCGGTCCGCCGTACCGGTGACCCCGTCCACCGGTCGGCCCGACGGGGCGTCAGTTTCCGTGCGTGCTCCCACCGAGCGGAACGCCCGCCCGCTACGGACGATCAGCTCATGCGTGCCTACCTCGTCTCCTCGATCGCCGTCACCTGCGCGGCGGCACTCGCCCTGCCGCTCACCCTCGCGACCCCGGCCGCGGGTGCGGGCCCGGGCGTCGCCGCACCCGCCGTCGCGGACCCGGCCACCGTCGCCGACCCGGCCGCCGTGGCGAGCCCGGGCGTCGCCGTGGCGCCGGCCGCCGCGCCCGACACCGCCGTCGCCGGGTCGACCCAGTCGCTGCCGCTCGAACGCCTCGGCCCGGACCGTCCGCGGGGCCGCTCCTCCGGCCCCGCGGAGTCGTCGGCCGTCCGCGGGCTCGGCCGACGGGACGTCAGACCCTTCTCGCTCCTCGGCGTGGTGTGGGACGACGTCGGCGCCCCGCTGCAGGGCACCGTCGAGGTCCGCACCCGGACCGCCGCCGACGGGGTCTGGTCCGACTGGCAGGGCGTCGAGACCCACAACGACGAACACGGCGCCGACCCCGGTACGGCGGAGGGCCGTTCGGGAGCCCTGCACGGCTCCACCGCCCCGCTGTGGGTCGGCGACTCGGACGGCGTCGAGATCCGCGTGCGCCCCGAGCGGCACGAGGGCGTCGACGCGCCGCTCCCGTCGGGCCTGCGCCTGGAGCTGGTCGACCCGGGCCCCGAACCGGCGCAGGACGCGCCGGGGACCCGGGTCACCCGGGCGGCCTGGACGGCCGCGGCCGCGCCGGCGACCGCCGAACAGACCGAGGCCGCGCGCGTGAACGCCGACCTCGCCCCCGTCGGTGCCGACGTGATCCCCGCCCTGACCCGGGCCCAGACCCTGGCCGGGCTTCCCGCCACGGCCGGCGCCGTCACCAGCCGCGCCGCCGCGGCGAAGCCGTACATCGGCCCGCGCCCGAAGATCATCACGCGCAAGGGCTGGGGCGCCGACGAGAAGCTGCGCGAGAAGGGCTTCGTGTACACGAAGACGATCAAGGCCGTCTTCGTCCACCACAGCGCCACCGGCAACCGCTACACCTGCAAGCAGGCCCCCTCGGTGCTGCGCAGCATCTACCGCTACCACGTGAAGAGCAGCGGCTGGCGGGACATCGGCTACAACTTCGCCGTCGACAAGTGCGGAAACATCTACGAGGGCCGGGCCGGCGGCGTGGCCAAGCCGGTCATGGGCGCCCACACCCTCGGCTTCAACACCAACAGCATGGGCATCGCCGTCCTCGGCAGCTACGGCTCCACCAGCCCGCCGGCCGCCGCCGTGACCGCCATCGCACGGCTGACCGCGTGGAAGCTGGGGCTGCACGGGGTGAATCCGAAGGCGAAGACGTATCTCACGTCAGGAGGCGGAAACCTCTACAAGAAGGGCAGAAAGGTCAGGTTCAACGTGATCGCCGGTCACCGTGACGGCTTCGCCACGGAGTGCCCCGGCGGGCGCCTCTACAACAAGCTCGGCACGGCCCGGTCGGCCTCCGCGAAGTACCAGGGAAGGCGCTGATGGGGCGATGGACTCAACCATCTGCATAAACTGACCGGTCATATCGTACGGACGGCCGAAACGCGCTGCCCCGGGCGATGAGACCGGACCCGAACAGGAAGCAGAGACGACAGGTGACCGAAGCGATTCTTCTGGTCGGTGGCAAAGGCACCCGGCTGCGTCCCCTGACCGTCAACACCCCCAAGCCGATGGTCCCCGCGGCCGGCGTCCCCTTCCTGACGCACCAGCTGGCCCGGGCCCGGGCCGCCGGCGTGGAGCACATCGTCCTCGCCACCTCCTACCTGGCCGAGGTCTTCGAACCGCACTTCGGCGACGGTTCGGCGCTCGGGCTCAGCATCGAGTACGTCACCGAGGAGGAGCCGCTCGGCACCGGCGGAGCGATCCGCAACGTCGCCGAGCGGCTCCACTCGGGACCAGGGGACCCGGTCCTCATCTTCAACGGCGACATCCTCACCGGCCTGGACATCCGCGCCCTCGTCGCCACCCACGAGTCCTCCGGCGCCGACGTCTCCCTGCACCTCACCCGGGTCGAGGACCCGCGCGCCTTCGGCCTCGTCCCGACCGACGCCACCGGCCGGGTCACGGCCTTCCTGGAGAAGCCGCAGACGCCCGAGGAGATCGTCACCGACCAGATCAACGCGGGGGCGTACGTCTTCCGCCGCTCGGTCATCGACACCATCCCGGCCGGCCGGCCGGTCTCCGTCGAACGCGAGACCTTCCCCGAGCTGCTCGCCTCCGGCGCCCACCTCCAGGGCATGGTCGACTCCACGTACTGGCTCGACCTCGGCACCCCGCAGGCCTTCGTCCGCGGCTCCGCCGACCTCGTCCTCGGGCGCGCGCCGTCCCCGGCGGTCCCCGGCCGCTGCGGCGACCGCCTCGTCCTCGACACGGCGACGGTCGCCCCGGACGCCAAGCTCAGCGGCGGCACCGTGATCGGCGCCGGGGCGGTCGTCGGCTCCGGCGCGCGCATCTCCGGCTCCACGGTCCTCGCGAACGCCGTCGTCGAAGCCGGTGCCGTCGTCACCGACTCCCTCATCGGCGCCGGCGCCCGCATCGGCGCGCGCACGGTGCTGACGGGGGCCGTCATCGGGGACGGGGCGGACGTCGGCCCCGACAACGAGCTCCGCGAGGGCGTCCGCATCTGGTGCGACGCGACCCTCCCCCAGGGCGCCGTCCGCTTCTCCTCCGACCAGTAGCCCCCGCCGCGGCGGGCTACGCTCATAGCCATGTCCGGCCGCTTCGCCCCCCGCCCCCGCGTCACCCCCGTCACGGTCCGCGGCGGACACGTGCCCGTGCCCCGGCCCCAGGTCCGGGACCTGGAGCGGGATCCGGCCCTGGAGCTCGACCTCGGGCTCACCCTCGGCCCGCTGCGCCGCGGCCCCGGCGACCCCACCTTCCGGACCACCGCCGACGGCTCCGTCTGGCGGGTCAGCCGCACCCCGGCCGGGGCCGGGACCCTGCGGGTGCGGATCCGCGGCGGGGCGGTGTCCGCGGAGGCCTGGGGACCCGGCGGGCCGTGGCTCCTCGACGGGCTGCCCGCGCTGCTCGGCGCCGAGGACGACCCCGCCGCCTTCGTCCCGCGCCACAGGCTGCTGGCCGTCACCCACCGGGCCCGCCGCGGCCTGCGCCTCACCCGCACGGGGCTGGTGATGGAGTCGCTGATCCCGTCGATCCTGGAGCAGAAGGTCACGACGGACGAGGCCTACCGCGCCTGGCGGCTGCTCGTACGGAAATACGGCGAGCCCGCCCCGGGCCCCGCCCCCGAGGGCATGTACGCCATGCCCGACGCCCGGACCTGGGCGATGATCCCGTCCTGGGAGTGGCACCGCGCGAACGTCGACGGCAAGCGCTCCGCCGCCGTCGTCCGCGCCGCGCGGGTCGCGCACCGGATGGAGGAGGCCGCCCGGATGGCCCCCGCCGAGGCACGCCGGCGCCTGGAGCTGATCCCCGGGATCGGCCCGTGGACCTCCGCCGAGACGATCCAGCGCAGCAACGGCGCCCCGGACGAGGTCACCACCGGCGACCTCCATCTCCCGGGCATCGTCGGCTGGGCCCTCGCGGGCGACCGCACGGCGGACGACGCGGCCATGCTGGAACTGCTCGCCCCCTACGAGGGCCAGCGCCACCGCGCCGCCCGCCTGATCCTGCTCAGCGGCCGGGTCCCGCCGCGCCGGGCGCCCCGCCTGGCGCCCAACGACATCGCGGCCCTGTAGGGCCACGGCCGGCCCGGGTCAGCGCACCTCGACGAACCGCGCCGCGTCCCGCGCGGGGCGTTCCTTCGGCGGTGCCGCCGGGCGTCCGACGGCCACCGCGCCCATCGGGTCCCAGTCCGCCGGCAGCCCGAGGACCTCCCGTACGACGTCTCGGCAGAACATCGTCGAGGACACCCACGCCGAGCCGAGCCGCTCGCCGGCCAGCGCGACCAGCAGGTTCTGCACGCCCGCGCCCGCGGCGACCACGAACATCTCGCGCTCGGCGGCGTCCCGGCGCGGGTCGCCGTAGTGGTGGGAGCCGTCCATGACCAGGCACGGCACGATCAGGTACGGCGCGTTGCGCAGGACGTCGCCCCGCCGGACCCGCCGGGCGACCGACTCCTCCGACCTGCCGTCCGCCCGCAGGTCCGCGACCCAGGCGTCCCGCATCGCGTCGAGCAGCTCCCGCCGCGCCTGCGCCGACTCCAGGAGCACGAAGCGCCACGGCGTGGTGTGGTGCGGGGCGGGCGCCGTGACGGCCGCGGCGACGGCCCGCCGCACCGCGCCCGGGTCGACGGGCTCGTCGGTGAACTCCCGGACGGTCCGCCGCAGCGTCACCGCCTCCCGTACGGCCTCCGAGGTGCCGAGGCGGAACATGTCGTCGGCCGCGTCGCGGACCAGCGCCCGGGCACCCGGCTCCGCGTCGCCGCCCACGAGGTGCCCGAGGCCGCGCACGACGGCGACGGGCCGGCCCTCGGCCTTGCCCTTCACCAGGTCGCCGGCGGCGGCGAGTTCGTCCGCGTGGGCGACCAGGGTCACGTTCAGCTCGTTGCCGTGCGCGTCGGTCCGGCCGCGCAGGTCGTCCAGGACCCGCACCCCGGCCGCGCCGATGGCCACGTCGGTGAGTCCGTTGCGCCAGGGCCGTCCGAAGGTGTCGGTGACGACGACGCCGACCTCGACGCCGAGCGCCGTGCGCAGCCCGGCGCGTATCCGGCGGGCGGACGCGTCAGGGTCCTCGGGCAGCAGCAGCACGGTCCCGGCCGGGGTGTTGGAGGCGTCGACGCCGGCGGCGGCCATGACGAGGCCCTGCCGGTTCTCGACGATCCGCAGCGCCCCGCGCCGCGCCACCACCCGCACGGTCTCGGCGTCGATCGCCTTCTCCCGGTCGTCGGCGGCGATCACCCGCCCCTCCGCCTTGCTCACGATCTTCGAGGTGACGAGCAGCACGTCCCCGTCGGCGAGGTCCGGTGCGGCCGAGGCGATCAGCCCGGCGAGGTCGTCCCCGGGCCCGACCTCGGGCATCCCGTCGGGCGCCCAGACCTCGAAGCGCGGCGCGGTGCGGCCGGCTCCGGCCGTCATCCGGCGACCTCCGCGGCGAGCGCCAGCGCCTCGCCGGCCATCGCCGCGGTCGCCTCCAGGTCGGTCATCATCAGCGGCACCGCACGGCAGCGGATGCCCGCCGCCTCGACGTCGGCGACCGTGTCCGCGTCGACGGTGTCGACGAGCCAGCCGTCGATCAGGCCGGAGCCGTAGTGCCGGGCGACGGCGGCCGCCGTGGACTCCACGCCGACCGCCGCGAGCACCTTGTCGGCCATGCCGCGCACCGGCGCGTCGCCGACGATGGGGGAGAGGCCCACCACCGGCGCCGAGGCGGTGGCGACGGCCTCGCGGATGCCGGGGACGGCCAGGATGGTGCCGACGGACACGACGGGGTTGGACGGCGGGAAGAGGATGACGTCGGCTTCGGCGATCGCCTCCAGGACGCCCGGCGCGGGCTTCGCCTGCTCGGCGCCGACCGGTACGACGGCCTTGGCGTCCACGGAGGCGCGCATCTTCACCCAGTACTCCTGGAAGTGCACGGCCCGCTGCTCGCCGTCCGTCTCGACGGCCACGTGCGTCTCGACGCGGTCGTCGGACATCGGCAGCAGCCGGACGCCGGGCTGCCAGCGGGCGCACAGCGCCTCGGTGACGGCGCTCAGCGGGAAGCCGGCGCCCAGCATCTGGGTGCGGACGATGTGGGTGGCGAAGTCGCGGTCGCCGAGGCCGAACCACTCGGGCCCGACCCCGTAGGCCGCGAGTTCCTCCTTGACCGTGAAGGACTCGTCCTCGCGGCCCCAGCCCTGCTCCTCGTTGATGCCACCGCCGAGGGTGTACATCACGGTGTCGAGGTCGGGGCAGACCTTGAGGCCGAAGAGATGGATGTCGTCACCGGTGTTGCCGACGACCGTGATCTCCGCGTCGGGCGCGGCCTCCTTGAGGCCGCGAAGGAAGCGGGCACCACCGATGCCACCGGCCAGAACCACAATGCGCATGGGCACAGTCTGTCAGCCGCGGGCCGGTCCCCCGAGGGGTGGTGGGCGCGCCGGTCAGGCGGGTACGGCTCCGGGGGCCGCGGCCGGCACCGGCGTGCACTGCGCGCGCAGCGACTCGTGCATCGGCATCTCGGTCAGTCCGGGGTGGTAGACGTGCAGGCTGACGGCCGGTTCCAGGGAGTCGTTGACGACCTCGTGGGCGTAGCCGGGCGCGAACACGCGCTGGGCGCCGGCCGCGATCTTCTGCGCGCCGCGGTCCGTACGCTCCGTCAGTTCGCCCTCCAGGAGCGTCAGTACGCCGGAGGAGGGGCCGTGGTCGTGGTGCCCGCTGCCCTGGCCGGGCAGCCAGGACAGCAGCCAGACCTCGTAGCCGGGGCCGGTGCGCAGCCGGTGGTACCAGCGGGTGGTGGCGTCGTACTCGACGTACGGGGCCCACTGGGCGCGGTCGGCGGCGATCTCGCGGGCGAGGCCGACGAACTCGGCCACGGTGGCCGGGTGCTCGCGGGCGGGCTGCAGGAGGTGCGGTACCTCAAGGATGTCGCCGGCGATCTGAAGGTCGCTGTCCATGTTCATGGTGCGGTGGTTCCTCGGCAGAAGTGCTGGGGGTCGCAGAGCAAGGGGTGGAGCAGGGGATGCGCCGGCGGGACGGCCGCGCGGGAGGGTGCTGGAGCGCTGGGGAGAAGGCGCGCGTCAACAGCTGGGACAGCAACAGCAACAGCGGTCCTGGACAGCGCGGCGGAACCCACGGGCGTGGGTCGCGGAGGGCGCTGCGGTCGCTGGCATGCCACCAAAGTGGCGGGAGAGGTACCCGACTGTCAACCCAATGCCCGATTTGGCCGCCATGTTTCACCTCATACGGTTGCTGTGCGCGGAGAAAGGTTTGTGCAGGGCCTGGCCAGGACACATGGCGCAGCAGTCGCCGCCGCAAACACGGTGGAGGTCTCGTGATCAGACTGTGATCCGGATCGCTTCCGTGGCTGGATCGCAACAAGATCCACGATTCGGTCGTCCTTCTTCGTGAGGCGTCGGCGGACAGGGCAGGCCGGCGGCATGTGTCATGGTTTTTGGTGATTTGAACACTTTCCGCATACGCTTGGTTCCGCAGAGTGAATACGGGGCCCAATAGCAGATCTCGGCTTGACTCGCACAGAGCACGAACTTGTAATTTCACTCGTGTCGTTCGGCCGGCATCGATGCGGGACGGCAACACCACGGGGACGCGAAAAAGACGGACGAGGGGCGCACATGACCGAGTTGTTCCAGGAACTGCTGGTCGAGGACGCGGGCGAGGAACTCGGCTGGCAGGAGCGCGCACTGTGCGCCCAGACCGACCCCGAGTCCTTCTTCCCCGAGAAGGGCGGCTCGACCCGCGAGGCGAAAAAGGTCTGCCTCGCCTGCGAGGTCCGCTCCGAATGCCTCGAATACGCGCTGCAGAACGACGAGCGCTTCGGTATCTGGGGCGGTTTGTCCGAGCGGGAGCGCCGGCGCCTCAAAAAGGCCGCCGTCTGACGGGACGAACGGATCCGGCCACCCGCCGCCCGCTCCGCCCGACCGCACGCCGGTCCGCGTACACCCGCACACCACGAACGGTCCGCACCCTGTGCACTCCACCACAGGCGGCGGACCGTCGCCGTTCTCCGGCCCCCGCCCACCGCCCCTCACCGAGGCGCTGCGCGCCGCCCCTCCGTGTCTGCCGTTAGTGTGGGCCTCCGTCCGAGACGCTCCCACGCCCCCTCGCGGGGCGCCCCCCCGGCCGGAGGGCCCGTAGCTCGATGTCCTCAACTCCTGAGTTTCCGCGACACGTCGTCACCGCCGTGCTCGTCGCCCACGACGGCGCCCGCTGGCTGCCGGACGCCCTCGCCGGGCTGCTCGCCCAGGAGCGCCCCGTACAGAACGCGGTCGCCGCCGACACCGGCAGTGCCGACGACTCCGCGCGACTGCTCGCCGACGCGATCGGGCCCGACCACGTCCTCCACCTCGCCCGCCGCACCGGATTCGGCGCCGCCGTCGAGGAGGCCGTCCGCACGGCGCCCGTCCTCGGACCCGAGGAACTCCCGTACCTGAAGCGCCCCAGCGGCTGGGACCCGGTCACCCGCACCTGGCAGGACGAGAACTACGACCTGCCCGAACTCCCGCACGGCGAGCCCGTCCAGTGGCTCTGGCTGCTCCACGACGACTGCGCGCCCGAGCCCGGTGCGCTCGCCGAACTGCTGCGCGTCGCCGACTCCGACGCGTACGCCGCCGTCATCGGCCCCAAGCTGCGCGGCTGGTACGACCGCAAGCAACTGCTCGAAGCCGGCGTCTCCGTCGCCCGCAGCGGCCGCCGCTGGACCGGACTCGACCGCCGCGAGCAGGACCAGGGCCAGCACGACCAGATCCGCTCCGTGCTGTCCGTCTCCAGCGCCGGCATGCTCGTCCGCCGCGACGTCTTCGAGGAGCTCGGCGGCTTCGACCGCCGGCTGCCCCTCATGCGCGACGACGTCGACCTCTGCTGGCGCGCCCACGCAGCCGGCCACCGCGTCCTCGTCGCCCCCGACGCCGTCCTGCGCCACGCCGAGGCCTCCGCCCGCGAACGCCGCACCGTCGACTGCGCCGGCCGCTCCACCGCCAACCCGCACCGCGTGGACAAGGCCGGCGCCGTCTACACGCTGCTCGCCAACACCCGCGGCCGCGCGCTGCCCTACGTCCTCCTCCGGCTGCTCGTCGGCACCGTCCTGCGCACCCTCGGCTACCTCGTCGGCAAGGCGCCCGGCCAGGCCGTCGACGAGATCATGGGACTGCTCGCCACCCTGCTGCGCCCCGAGAAGATCCTCGCCGCCCGCAAGCGGCGCAGGAACCCGGCCGTACCCGCGAACGAACTCCGCCCGCTCTTCCCCCCGCCGGGCGCCACCGTCCGCGCCGCCGCGGAACAGTTCGCCTCCCACTTCGGCGGCTCCGACGCCGACACCGGCTCCCGGCACGGCGCCGTCGAGTCCGGCCCCGGCGGCGACGACGCCGACTACCTGGAGATCGAGCAGTTCGCGCGCCTGAAGAAGATCGCCCGCAAGCCCGGGCCCGTCCTCTTCGCGCTCCTCCTCGTCGTCTCCGTCGTGGCCTGCCGCAACCTCTTCGGCGGCGGCTCCCTCGCCGGCGGCACCCTGCTGCCCGCCCCCGACACCGTCTCCGGGCTCTGGTCGCGCTACGCCGACGGCTGGCACGCCATCGGCAGCGGCGGCACCCAGACCGCCCCGCCCTACCTCGCCGTCCTGGCCGCGCTCTCCGCGCTCTTCCTCGGCTCGACGTCCTTCGCGCTGACCCTGCTGCTCGTCTGCTCGGTCCCGCTGGCCGGCCTCACCGCGTACTTCGCCTCCCGCGGCATCGTCGAGTCCCGGCTGCTGCGCGCCTGGGGCGCCATCGCGTACGCCTTCCTGCCCGCCGCCACCGGCGCCCTCGCCACCGGCCGGCTCGGCACCGCCGTCCTCGCGATCCTGCTGCCCCTCATGGCCCGCGCCGCCGTCGCCGCGCACGGCCTCGACCGGCCCGCCGGCGAACGCGGCAGCTGGCGCGCCACCTGGGCGTACACCTTCCTCCTCACCTTCGCCACGGCGTTCACGCCGGTCGTCTGGGCGCTCGCCGCCGTCCTCGGCATCGGCGTGCTCGTGCTGCGCCGTGCCGACATCACCGCCTACGGGCTGCGCTTCCTGGCCGCCGTCGGCACCCCGCTGCTCGTCCTGGCGCCCTGGTCGCTGTCCTTGCTGACCAGCCCGTCCGCGCTGCTGCGCGAGGCCGGCCTCGACATCCGCACGGGCACCGCCTCCGCCCTCGACCTGCTCGGCACCAGCCCCGGCGGCCCCGGCGCCACCGGCGGGATCGTGCTCGCCGGCCTCGTCCTCGCCGGACTCGCCGCCCTGCTGCGCGAGGAGCGCGTCCTCGCCGTCCGGGCCGCCTGGGCCGCCGCCCTCGGCGGACTCCTCTTCGCCGTCCTCACCAACGGCGCCGGCGGCACCGGCTGGGCCGGCCCCGCCACCCTCGTCTACGGCGCCGCCCTGGTCGCCGCCGGCATGGTCGGAGCCGAGGGCGGCCGCACCCGCGTCGCCGCCCACGGCTTCGGCTGGCGCCAGCCCGTCGCCGCCCTCGTCGCGCTCGCCTGCGCGCTCGGTCCGGTCGTCGCCGCGGCCGGCTGGATGATCGGCGGCGCCGACGGCCCACTCACCCGCCGCGACCCGGTCCAGGTCCCCGCCTTCGTCGCCGAGGAGAGCGGAACCCGCGACCAGGCCCGCACCCTCGTCCTCGGCGGCAGCTCGCCCGGCGAGGTCTCCTACACCCTGGTCCGCGGCTCCGGCGCACGTCTCGGCGACGCCGAACTCGCCGCCACCGGCGGCAGCGACCCGCGCCTCGACCAGGTCGTCGCCCACCTCGTGGCCGGCTCCGGCGCCGACCAGACCCAGGAGCTCAGCGGCTTCGCGATCCGCTACATCCTCGTCCGGGACGGCGCGCCGCGCTCGATGGGCCGCGTCCTCGACTCCACCCCGGGCCTCTCCCGGCTCAGCCAGCTCGACGGCAGCGCCCTGTGGCGGGTCGACCGCGAGGTCGCCCGCATCACGATCGTGGCGGGCGCCGGCAGGAACACGGCGGCCACCACGGACGCCCGGCCGGTCACGGTCGCCGCCGGCCCCGTGGAGGCCCACGCCGACGTCCCGGCCGGACCCGCCGGGCGCGTCCTGCGCGTCGCCGACCGCGCCGACGCCGGCTGGACCGCCACCCTCGACGGCAAGAAGCTCGAACCGACCACCGTCGACGGCTGGGCCCAGGGCTTCACCCTGCCCGCCGAGGCCGGCCGCCTCGACCTCACCTTCGAGGAGCCCTTCACCCACACGGTGTGGATCTGGACCCAGGTCTTCCTCGGCGTCGTCCTGCTCGTCCTCGCCCTGCCCGGCCGCCGCCGCGACATCGACGACGACCTGCCCGACGAGGAGGTCGCCATCCCCGCCCAGGCCATGGAGGGCGACGGCCGCCGGGCCCGCCGGCTGCGCGCGGCCGCCGAGGCGGAGGCCGCGGCCGAGCAGAACGAGCCGGAGCCCGAGGCCCCGCAGGCCGCCGAGCCCGCCCCCGCACCCGTGCCGGAGCAGCCCGCGTACGAGCAGCAGCAGCCCGCCTGGGACGGCCGGTACGCCGACCAGCAGCAGGGCTACTACCAGGAGCCGTACGCGTACGACCCGTACGCGCAGCAGCAGCAGCAGCAGTACGACCCCCAGCAGTACCCGCAGCAGCACTACGACCCGTACGCCCAGCAGAACGCCTACGACCCGAACGCCCCGCAGCACGGCTACGACGCGAACGCCTACGAAGGCAACGGCTACGACGCCGACGCGAACGGGTACGAACAGCAGGCCTACGACCCGTACGGCTACGAGCAGCAGCAGCGTCCCGACGGGAGCAGCAACCAGTGAAGCGCACGACCCTCTCCCTGATCGCGGTCGCCACCACGCTCGCCGCCGTCACCGGCGTCGCCGCCGTGACCGCCCCCGACGGCACCACGCCCCGGACCACCGAGGCCGCCCAGCCGCTCCCGGTCGAGCGCTCCAGCCTGCTCTGCCCGGCGCCCAGCACCTCGGAGCTCGCCGAGACCGCCTACACCTCGTTCACCCCGAAGGGGGCGCCCGCGCAGGGCGCGCCGAAGGCGGGCGGCGAGTCCCGGAGCGACGCGAAGGCGGAGCTGACGCCCGCCGCCGCGGCCGCCGCCCCCGGCGAGACCCCCGCCAAGAAGCCCAAGCCGCCCAAGCCGCCCGCGACCGTCTCCCAGCCCGGCACCCCCGTGACCGCCGAGGCGGACGGCCCCACCGCGCCCGCCCTGGCCGGGTCGGCCAACGGCGCGCTCGCACCCGGCTGGACCGTCCAGCAGACCACCGTCGTCCCGGCCGGCGGATCGCGCGGCCTGCTCGGCCTCAGCTGCTCCGCCCCGGACACCGACTTCTGGTTCCCGGCCGCGTCCACCGCCAAGCAGCGACAGGACTACGTCCACCTCACCAACCCCGACGACACCGCCGCCGTCGCCGACATCGAGCTGTACGGCCCCGAGGGCGCGCTCAAGACCCAGATCACCGAGGGCATCCCGGTCCCCGCCCACTCGACCGCACGGGTCCTGCTCTCCACCCTCACCACCGACCCCGCCCAGCAGGACGTCACGGTCCACGTCACCACGCGCAGCGGCCGCGTCGGCGCCGTCGTCGGCTCGGCCGACGAGAAGCTGGGCAGTGACTGGCTGCCGGCCTCCGCCGACGCGGCCGGCACGGCCGTCCTCCCCGGCATCCCGGCCGACGCCACCTCCGTGCGGCTCGTGGCCTTCGCGCCCGGGGACGCCGACGCCGACCTGAAGGTCCAGCTGGTCACCCCGACCGGCACGATCGTCCCGGCCAGCGCCGGCGCCCTGCATGTGAAGTCCGGCATGTCCGCCGCCGTCGACCTGCCCGACCTCACCCGCGGAGACCCCGGCTCGCTGCTCCTGACCCCGGCCGACCCGAAGAAGGCCACGCCGGTCGTGGCCGCGCTGCGGGTGGTCCGGGGCAAGGGCGACCAGCAGGAGGTCGCGTTCATCCCCGCGACCGCCGCCGTCGAGGGCCGCGGCACCGTCGCCGACAACCGCGCCAAGGGCTCCACGCTCACCCTGACCGCGCCCGCCGCCGGCGCCGAGGTACGGATCACGGCCTCGGCGGGCTCGCAGGGCGGCACCCAGGTCACCAGGACCGTCACCGTGAAGGCGGGCACGACGCTCTCCCTCCCGGCACCGGTCCCCGGCGGCCTGAAGGGCTCCTACGCGCTGACCGTCGAGCACCTGTCGGGCGGCCCCGTCCACGCCGCGCGGATGCTGGAGCTGCCGCAGGACGGCATCCCGATGTTCACCGTCCAGACGGTCTCCGACGACCGGGGCACGGTGGAGGTCCCGACGGCGCGCCAGGACCTGTCGGTCCTCGACGACTGAGCCGGCCCGGCCGAGTCACGCCGCGGGGGCGGCGGAGCCGGGTCGGTAGGGAGACGGTCGGAACCTCCCCGTACGGGTGGTCCGGCCGCCCGTACGGGTGGTGATGCGGTGCTGCCGGTCAGTCCTGCCCGTAGCGCGGGTCGACGGACTCGGGGGAGAGGCCGAGGAGATCCGCGACCTGCTCGACGACGACCTCGTGGACCAGGAGCGCGCGCTCGTCACGGCTCTTCGAGCGGATCTCGACGGGCCGGCGGTAGACGACCACGCGGGCCGGGTCGTTCTTCTCCGCGGGGGTCGAACCGCCCAGCGGAACGACCGGCTCGCCCGCCACCGTCGGCGGGACCTCCATCACCAGGAACTCCACGTCCGCCAGCTGCGGCCAGCGCCGTTCGAGACGCTCCACCGAGTCCAGCACCAGGTCGCGGAAGGTGTCCGCCCGGCTCGCGGACAGCGGGACCTGCGGCGGGGCGACCGGCCCCCGCATGCCCCGGCCGTGCCGGTCGCGCCGCCGTACGCGCGGCGCGGGACTGTCCATGCTGTCGGTGGTGTCGGTCACTGACGCAGCGTAACTCTCTCCGGTGGTCCGGGACCGGTCGGGGAAGCGGCCGGAGGCGGTGCGCGGCCGCCCCGGTTGTCGGAAGTTGAGCATTCAGGCCAAGCAAGGGCTCGAATTCCAAAGTCCCGGGGATCGGCCATCTGGCGGTCGTTGACCGGATTTCCCTCTCCCGTTGTCCGGATCGCATACCGCCCCGGCCCCCGTGCCACACCGCTCCCGCAGGTCAGAACGGGCGACCCGGCCAGGTCAGTGGCGGACGTCACACCGCGACACGGTGGAGTGACCTGGGGGAGAGTCGTCGCGGCCCGCTCAAGAGTGCGGTACCGTCCAACGTCGTGAGCCCTGTACGTCGCTGTTCGCGCACCGCGTGCGGCCGCCCTGCCGTCGCGACACTGACGTACGTCTATGCCGACTCGACTGCGGTCCTCGGCCCGCTCGCCACCTACGCCGAGCCCCACTGCTACGACCTGTGCGCCGAGCACAGCGAGCGTCTGACCGCCCCGCGCGGCTGGGAGGTCGTGCGGCTCTCCGACGGCAGCGCCCCCGCCCGCCCCAGCGGCGACGACCTCGAAGCCCTGGCCAACGCGGTACGGGAGGCGGCCCGCCCCCAGGAGCGCGCGGCCGAGGCCGGCGGCAAGGGCGGCCGCGGCGGCGACCCGATGGAGGTCGGACGCCGGGGACACCTCCGGGTGCTCCGCTCCCCCGAAAACTGATCAAGCCCCCATCCCGGGTAGTTTGGGCGTTCCGTACGCGCGCCGCAGCCGCGCGTACCCGCAGCCGAGACTTCAGGGACCTCAGGAGGATTGATCCGTGACTGCTGATCTGTCGCAGATCGTGAAGGCGTACGACGTCCGCGGGGTGGTGCCGGATCAGTGGGACGAGGCACTGGCCGAGCTGTTCGGCGCGGCCTTCGTGCGGGTCGTGGACGCCGACGCGATCGTCATCGGCCATGACATGCGCCCTTCCTCGCCGGGCCTGTCCGCCGCGTTCGCCCGCGGTGCGGCCCGCCTCGGCGCCGACGTGACGCTGATCGGTCTGTGCTCGACCGACCAGCTGTACTACGCCTCGGGCGCGCTCGGCCTGCCCGGCGCGATGTTCACCGCCTCGCACAACCCGGCCCAGTACAACGGCATCAAGATGTGCCGCGCGGGCGCCGCCCCGGTCGGCCAGGACACCGGCCTGTCCCAGATCCGCGAGCTCGTCGAGCGCTGGACGGAGGAGGGCGCCCCGGAGGCGGCGGCGACGCCGGGCCGGGTCACCGAGCGCGACACGCTCAAGGACTACGCGGCCCACCTGCTGTCCCTGGTCGACCTGACGGCGATCCGCCCCCTCAAGGTCGTGGTGGACGCGGGCAACGGCATGGGCGGCCACACCGTCCCCACGGTCTTCGAGGGTCTGCCGCTGGACGTCGTCCCGATGTTCTTCGAGCTGGACGGCACCTTCCCGAACCACGAGGCCAACCCCCTCGACCCGAAGAACATCGTCGACCTCCAGGCGCGCGTCCGCGCCGAGGGCGCCGACCTGGGCCTCGCCTTCGACGGCGACGCCGACCGCTGCTTCGTCGTCGACGAGAACGGCGACCCGGTCTCCCCGTCCGCGGTCACGGCCCTCGTCGCGGCCCGCGAACTGGCGAAGACGCCCGGCGGCACGGTCATCCACAACCTGATCACCTCCTGGTCCGTGCCGGAGGTCGTCCGCGAGCACGGCGGCACGCCCGTCCGCACCCGCGTCGGCCACTCCTTCATC
Organism: Streptomyces sp. NPDC048018; assembly: GCF_043202995.1. Classification (NCBI taxonomy): domain Bacteria; kingdom Bacillati; phylum Actinomycetota; class Actinomycetes; order Kitasatosporales; family Streptomycetaceae; genus Streptomyces; species Streptomyces sp. NPDC048018. The sequence goes on along the minus strand of NZ_JBIDBK010000019.1, from coordinate 11,796 downwards.
AAGGAGGAGATGGCGAAGACCGGCGCGATCTTCGGCGGCGAGCACTCCGCGCACTACTACTTCAAGGACTTCTGGAACGCGGACACCGGCATGCTCGCCGCGCTCCACGTCCTCGCGGCCCTCGGCGGCCAGGAGGGACCGCTGTCCGCCCTGGTCGCCTCGTACGACCGCTACGCCTCGTCCGGCGAGATCAACTCCACGGTCGCCGACCAGAACGCCCGCCTGGCCGCGGTGAAGGCCGCCTACGAGTCCCGCGAGGGCGTCACCCTCGACACCCTCGACGGCCTCACGGTCACCTCCGCCGACTGGTGGTTCAACCTCCGCGCCTCCAACACGGAGCCCCTCCTCCGCCTCAACGTGGAAGCCCGCGACCCCGAAACCATGCAGACCCTCCGCGACGAGGTCCTCACCCTCATCCGCGCCTGACCACCCGAAGGCGCCGCCGTCCCCTCCCCGCCCGGGCCTTCCCGCCTCCTGCCGCCGCGCCCAGGGCCACTGGCCGAGCCGACCGTCCCGCCCGGCCCGGCCGGGCTCGGGACGGCCGGGCTCGGGCCGGCCGTGGCCGGTGTTGGCGGTTTCGGGCCCGGCCCTGCCCCGTCGGTCCGGGCCTCGCCCGGCTCCGTCGGTCCGGGCCACGGCTGGGCTCGGGACGGCCGTGGCCGGGTCCGCCGGTTTCGGGCTCCGCCTTGCCCTGTCGGTTCGGGGTTGAGGCTTCGGGGCCGCGTGAGTGTGCTGTGCGGATCGGCTGGGCTCGGGTCACCGCGCCCCACATGGGGGCGCCGCCTGTCGGGGTACGCCAGGACATTCCCTGCACGCTTCCGGTCCGGCCCCGGCACCCCGCTCCGGCGGGCTCCGTCCACCCGCTGCCGCTCCCGACCTCCGGGCGGGCAGCCCGCGCTCGCCCGGAGGACCCGAGCCCGCTCGGGTCGGGTCCGCCCGCCCACCTCCGTGTGGGCAATCGTCCCGCTGGGGCGGGACGGGTGGGCACACGGGACGTCAGCCCTTGCCGGGCCCAGGCTCCCCGTACGTCCCGCCCCGTACGACGGTCGCCGCGGCGGGGGGCCCGTACCCCCAGAGCCGTATCCCGAGGTCCGGGGAAGTCCCCCCACGGCCGCGAGCTCCGCAGGGCCAGGCGCCCCAGCCCAGGCGCTCGCAAGGCCAGGCGCCCCAGGCCCAGGCGTTCCCAGGCCCAGGCGCCCGCAGGGCTCAGGCGGCTCACCCGGGCGATCCGAGCCCGCCCGGGGAGCCGGGATCCCCGGTCAGGGACCCCGGCCGCGGTCCCGCCGAGGGACCACCCGAACGCCCCGGGACCCGCCCGGTCATGACGCCGTCGCCCCCCGTTACCCCGCCCGTCCACCCCCCGCCACGCGCACCCCGCAACGTAACCCCCGGCACCGCCCCCACGCCCGGCGCGTCGCCCGCGGCCCGGCGGTAGGCTGACCTGGCCCGAGACCGCCCGTATGACACGGCCCGAGACGGCACGAGACGCCGCCCGGACGACCGGCCGAACAGCCGATCGTCCGACCGTTCATACGGACGCCCCGCCCGTACCGTCCGAAGGGACCGCCCATGCCGCTCGAAGCCGGCCTCCTGGAGATCCTGGCCTGCCCGGCCTGTCACGCCCCGCTGAACGACCGTTCCGCGGACGACACCCCGGAGCTCGTCTGCACCTCCGCCGACTGCGGGCTCGCCTACCCGGTCCGCGACGGCATCCCGGTCCTGCTGGTCGACGAGGCGCGCCGCCCCGAGTAACCAGACCCAAGAGGAAGCCCTCCGGGGCCGCCCCCCGGAGGATGTCCCCGCCGGCCCGCGACGGCCGGCCCCGCTCCGACGACCGGAGGCCCGCCACATGCTCGACGAGACGCTCCTCGACGCACCGGACGCCCTCGCCCTCGCCGACCACCGCGGTCTGCTCCGCGGCGCGGCCGAAGCCGGGGCCCTGGTGCGGACCGCCGCCCGGCACGCCGCCGAGGCCGGCATCGCGGAGCTCCGCCCCGACGGCCGTCCCCGCGCCGTCCTCGTCGCCGGTCCCGGCACCGCCGCCGCCGGTGTCGCCGACCTGGTCGGCGCGCTCGCGGGCGCGTCCTCCCCGGTCATCCGCCTCCAGCCCACCGGCGTCGCCCCCGCCGCGGGCGCGCTCCGCTGGGCGCTGCCCGGCTGGGCCGGTTCGGTGGACCTGCTGCTGCTCCCGACGACGGACGGCTCCGAGCCGGGCCTCGCGGTCCTCGCCCAGCAGGCGTACCGCCGCGGCATGACCGTCGTCGGCGTCGCCCCGAAGCAGTCCCCGCTCGCCGAGGCCGTCAGCGGCGCCCACGGCCTGCTCGTGCCGATGGCCATGGCCCCGCACGAGACCGCCGAGGAGTACGAGGAGGTCCTCGCCGCGAGCCCGGGAGCCCTGTGGGCGCTGTTCACGCCGCTGCTCGCCCTCCTGGACCGCGTCGGTCTGGTCGAGGCCCCGCCGGAGGCGCTGGAGCAGGTCGCCGATCGCCTGGACCACATGGCGGAACGCTGCGGCCCGGCCATCGCCACGTACAGCAACCCCGCCAAGACCCTCGCCGCCGAGCTCGCCGACAGCATGCCGCTCGTGTGGACCGAGGGCGAGGCGGCCGGCCCGGCCGGCCGCCGCTTCGCCGCCGTCCTCGCCGAGCTGGCCGGGCTGCCCGCGCTCGCCGCCGAGCTCCCGGAGGCGCTGCCGGCCCACGGCATGCTGCTCGCCGGGGACTACGCGGCCGGTGCCGACCCCGACGACTTCTTCCGCGACCGCGTCGAGGAGCAGCAGGCGCTGCGCGCCCGCGTCGTCCTCATCCGTGACCGCCCCGCCGAGGGCAACGCCCTCAGCGCCGCCCCGTCCGCCCGGGAACTCGCCCTCGGCCACGGCACGGCCATCAGCGAGCTGGAGCCGGAGGAGGGCACGGCACTGGAGAACCTGGCCGAGCTCATCGCCGTCACCGACTTCGCCGCCGTGTACCTGGCCCTGGCCACGGCGGGCCGGCCGGCCGACTAGCCCCGGGGGCGGGCGGAGCACCACCGGTGCAGCGCCGCCCCGGCCCCGCGCCGACCGCCCACCCGACCGCCCACCCCCCGCGGCCCCACATCCCCCGCCGCACGGGGCACCCGGCACCGACACCGTTGTCGGCACCGGGGACCCGGCACCGGGACCCGGCACCGGGCGGCGCCGCGGGAACCGGGACCCGGGACTGGGACCGCCGCCGCAGCGCGGTACGGGGACAAGCCCCAGCCTCAGCACCGGCATCGGGACCGCCTCGGCCCGCCGCCGGCACCGGCACCGGAACCGGCACCAGAACTGGACCGGCCAGGGAACGCCCCAGCCACCGGCACCCCAGCCACCGGTACCGCCGCCACCGACCCCACCACCCCCCTGACGCCGCCCCCACGTCCATCACCGCACCCACCGCACTGAAAAGAGCTGGAAGCCCCATGGACCGCCTCGTCAACACCGTCCGCCCCTACGCCTGGGGATCCACGACGGCCATCCCGGAGCTGCTCGGCGTCGCCCCCACCGGCGAGCCCCAGGCCGAGATGTGGATGGGCGCCCACCCCGGCGCCCCGTCCCGTACCGCCCGCGGACCCCTCGACGAGGTCATCGCCGCCGATCCCGTGGGCGAACTCGGCGCGGCCGCCGTCGACAAGTTCGGTCCCGGGCTGCCCTTCCTGTTCAAGCTGCTCGCCGCCGGTGCCCCGCTCTCGCTCCAGGTGCACCCCGATCAGGAGCAGGCGCGCGCCGGGTTCGCCGCGGAGGACGCCGCGGGCCTCCCGCTGGACGACCCGCGGCGCAACTACAAGGACGCCAACCACAAGCCCGAACTGATCTGCGCCCTCACCCCCTTCCACGGCCTGTGCGGCTTCCGCGACCCCGTCGAGGCCGCCGACACGATGGCCGCGCTCGGCGTGGACTCCCTCAAGCCGTACGTCGACGTGCTCCACGCGCACCCCGAAGAGGCCGCCCTGCGCGAGGTCCTCACCGCGCTGCTCACCGCCGACCGCACGGAGATGGCGCACACCGTCGCCGAGGCCGCGCACGCCGCCGCCCGGCTGGGCGGCGCCCACGCCCCGTACGCCCAGATCGCCCACCACTACCCGAGCGATCCGGGCGTGCTCGCCGCCATGCTGCTCAACCCGGTCTCGCTCCAGCCGGGCGAGGCGCTCTTCCTGGGCGCCGGCGTCCCGCACGCGTACCTCGACGGCCTCGGGGTAGAGATCATGGCCAACTCCGACAACGTGCTGCGCTGCGGACTCACCCCCAAGCACGTCGACGTCCCCGAACTGCTGCGCGTCGTCCGCTTCGAACCGATGGACCCGGGCGTGCTCCGCCCCGAGGCCTCCTCGACGGGCGAGGAGGTCTACGACACCCCGATCGACGAGTTCCGGCTGTCCCGCTTCGTCCGGGCCGAGGGCGCCGCACCGACCGACGTCACCGCCCCCACGCCGCAGATCCTCCTCGCCTCCGCAGGCCGCCCCGAAGTGGGCGGCGAGTCCCTCGCACCCGGCGAGTCCGTGTTCGTACCGGCGGGCGAAAAGGCCGAACTGTCCGGTACGGGAACGGTCTTTCGCGCCACCGTCATCGCCTGATGCGAGAATGACCGGCCGAACGACGGCAAAGGATCGGCAATATGCTGCCGTCGGCAGGGCCGGAGCATCGACGAAGGGAACAGACACACCCATGAGCGCGTCAGGCGGAACCAAGGCGATCGTGGCGGCACTGGCCGCCAATCTCGCGATCGCCGCAGCCAAGTTCGTGGCGTTCCTCTTCAGCGGTTCGTCCTCGATGCTCGCGGAGTCCGTGCACTCCCTCGCCGACTCCGGCAACCAGGGCCTGCTCCTCCTCGGCGGCAAGCGAGCCCAGCGCGAGGCCACCCCGCAGCACCCGTTCGGCTACGGCCGCGAGCGCTACATCTACGCCTTCCTGGTCTCCATCGTGCTCTTCTCGGTCGGCGGCATGTTCGCCGTCTACGAGGGCTACGAGAAGATCAAGCATCCGCACCCGATCGAGGCCTGGTACTGGCCCGTCGGCGTTCTCGTCTTCGCGATCATCGCGGAGAGCTTCTCCTTCCGCACCGCGATCAAGGAGTCGAACCCCCTGCGCGGCGACCAGTCCTGGAAGGACTTCGTGCGCCGGGCGAAGGCCCCCGAGCTGCCCGTCGTCCTCCTGGAGGACTTCGGCGCCCTCGTCGGTCTCGTCCTCGCCCTCGGCGGCGTCGGCCTGGCCCTGCTGACCGGCGACGGCCTCTGGGACGGCATCGGCACCCTGTGCATCGGTGTCCTGCTCATCGTCATCGCCCTCGTGCTCGCCGCCGAGACCAAGTCGCTGCTGCTCGGTGAGTCCGCCGGCATCGAGCAGGTGAAGCAGATCGAGGCGGCGATCGTCGACGGTGACACCGTCACCCGCCTCATCCACATGCGCACGCTCCACCTCGGCCCGGAGGAGCTGCTCGTCGCGGCGAAGATCGCCGTCCAGCACGACGACACCGCCGCCGAGGTCGCCACCGCCATCGACGCGGCCGAGGCCCGTATCCGCGCGGCGGTCCCGATCGCCCGGGTCATCTACCTGGAGCCGGACATCTACAGCGAGCGGGCGGCGCGGGCGAAGGCGGACACGGCCTGACACCGGCGGCCCGGCGCCCGCCGCCAGGCCACCGGCCGACAGCACCGGCCCCTCGTCGCACGGCGAAGGCCCCGGACCCGATCACCAGGGTCCGGGGCCTTCGCCGTGCCGTACCCGCTCCCCGGCCCCGGGAGACCCCTCCGGGCCGCTCCGCACGTCCTTGCCGTCGGCCGCGGTGAAGGCGCCGGAGGAGGCGATGGTGACGTGCCGGGTCCCGATGCGCGTCGCCCGCGCGAGCGCGCCCGTCGCCCGTCGCGCGAGTGCGCCCGGCCGTGCCCGCGACGCGAGGCGTGCTGCCGTGCCTGTCGCACGACGGGGTCCGGCCGTGCCCGTCATGCCGGGTCGTGCGGCCGCGCCATCGCGCCCCGGCGTCCGTCCGTGCCCTTCGTACGCCTCCGTACGCGGTGCCCTTCAGGCCACGGCGTACGGAGGCGGCGGCGAGCCCGCGGCCCGCCGCGCCGACCGGCCGACCAGCCACCCGGCCAGCCCGCAGCCGAGCCCGGCCAGCGCGACGACGATGCCGCCGGCCAGGCCACCGACGGCGGTGAGGACGGGGACGGCCTTCCCTTCCAGGGCCCGCTCGCGGACCGCGTCGGCGGGAATCGTCCCGCCGACACCGTCGTCGACGAAGAAGCGGGAGTCCCGCGACACGTCCCGGTTGTCGCCCATGACGAAGAGCCGGCCCTCCGGCACCTTCACGTCGTAGTCCTCGCCGGCACCGCCCATGTCGCCGGCACCGGCGACGTAGCTCTCCCGCAGCGGCGTTCCGTTCACGTACACCTGGCGCCCGTCGCTCCGCACCCGGTCGCCGCCGACGCCGATGACGCGCTGGAACACGAGGTCGGTGTCCGCGTAGCGGCCGGGGAGGTAGCAGAAGACCACGTCACCGCGCCGGACCTCGGCGCCGTCGATCTTCTTCGTGAACACGGTGTCGCCCCTGGGGTACGTCGGCTCCATGGAGTCGGAACCGACGGTGTGGCCGCCGAAGAACGTGTCCCCCACCAGCACGGTGGCGAGCGCCGTCAGCACACCCAGCGGAAGCAGGATCCACCCCGCGATCCGCAGGCCCCGCCCCGGTCTTCCCGATCTCATCCCTGGGTCCCCTCCCGACACGATCTCGGCCCGCACCCTATAGGCGCGGGCCCAGGCCGCCGGAGGGGATCCCCCCGCGACCGGCCCCACCGGCCCGGGGAGAGCGGCACGAGGATCGGCGGGGCCCCGGCCCGGGACCCCGCCGCGACCCCCGATCCGGTCGATCTCGGTCCGGGTGGACTGTGGGCCGCTGCGCCGATCGGTGTAGATTCGTGACCAGCCAGACGTCGCTGCTGATGGCGGTCGGGCGGTCCGCGCATGGACCGGCCGAGGGAGAGAGGGCCTCCGACGACTGCACCGCGAATCCACGCGGGAGCACCGGGCATTCGTATGCCCGCGTCGCCCACAGCCGCGGTGCCAGGTGCCCACTCGACCCTCGAAACCGATCCACGAGGAGCAGCTCCAGTCATGACGACTGTCGCCAAGCAGGACTTCAAGGTCGCCGACCTGTCCCTGGCCGTGTTCGGCCGCAAGGAGATCACCCTCGCCGAGCACGAGATGCCCGGCCTCATGTCGATCCGCCGGGAGTACGCCGAGGCGCAGCCCCTCGCCGGCGCCCGCATCACCGGCTCCCTGCACATGACCGTGCAGACCGCCGTCCTCATCGAGACCCTGGTCGCCCTCGGCGCCGAGGTCCGCTGGGCCTCCTGCAACATCTTCTCCACCCAGGACCACGCCGCCGCGGCCATCGCCGTCGGCCCGAACGGCACCCCGGAGAACCCGCAGGGCGTTCCGGTCTTCGCCTGGAAGGGCGAGACCCTGGAGGAGTACTGGTGGTGCACGGAGCAGGCGCTGACCTGGCCGAACACCCCGACCGGCGGCCCGAACATGATCCTCGACGACGGTGGTGACGCCACCCTCCTCGTCCACAAGGGCGTCGAGTTCGAGAAGGCCGGCTCCGCTCCGGACCCGTCCACCGCGGACAGCGAGGAGTACGGCTACATCCTCCAGCTCCTCAACCGGACCCTCGCCGAGAACCCGCAGAAGTGGACCCAGCTGGCGTCCGAGATCCGCGGCGTCACCGAGGAGACCACGACCGGTGTCCACCGTCTGTACGAGATGATGCAGGCCGGCACGCTGCTCTTCCCGGCGATCAACGTGAACGACGCCGTGACGAAGTCGAAGTTCGACAACAAGTACGGCTGCCGCCACTCCCTGATCGACGGCATCAACCGCGCCACCGACGTCCTCATCGGTGGCAAGACCGCCGTGGTCTTCGGTTACGGCGACGTCGGCAAGGGCTGCGCGGAGTCGCTGCGCGGCCAGGGCGCCCGCGTGATCGTCACAGAGATCGACCCGATCTGCGCGCTGCAGGCGGCGATGGACGGCTACCAGGTCGCCACGCTGGACGACGTGGTGGAGACGGCCGACATCTTCATCACCACGACCGGCAACAAGGACATCATCATGGCCTCGGACATGGCCAAGATGAAGCACCAGGCCATCGTGGGCAACATCGGTCACTTCGACAACGAGATCGACATGGCCGGCCTGGCCAAGGTCCCCGGCATCGTCAAGGACGAGGTCAAGCCGCAGGTCCACACCTGGACGTTCCCGGACGGCAAGGTCCTGATCGTCCTGTCCGAGGGCCGTCTGCTGAACCTGGGCAACGCGACCGGCCACCCGTCCTTCGTGATGTCGAACTCGTTCGCGGACCAGACCCTGGCCCAGATCGAGCTCTTCACGAAGCCGGAGGAGTACCCGACCGACGTCTACGTGCTGCCCAAGCACCTCGACGAGAAGGTCGCCCGCCTCCACCTCGACGCCCTCGGCGTCAAGCTCACCACCCTCCGCCCGGAGCAGGCCGAGTACATCGGCGTCAAGGTCGAGGGCCCGTTCAAGCCGGACCACTACCGCTACTGATCCACGACCGGCGGGTGACGGCAGACACCGGCACCCGCCCGTCACGGAAACCCGGAGCGGAACAGGCAGGCCCCCGCACCCCCGTGCCGGGGGCCTGCCCCGTCCCGACTACCGCCCCAGGACGCACCCCGAGGACCCATGCCCCGCGGCCGCTATTCGCTCTACGATCCGCACGATCACACCCCCCTCGGCGAAGAGCACTTCCACTGCGCGCCCGGCCCCTCCGGCTGGCGCTACGTCGCACGGACCACCACCCCCTCCGGCGAACCGAGCGGCTCCGTCGACCTGGCCGTCGACGACCTGGGCCGCCCCATCCGTCTCGAACTCCACGCCGCCGACTGGCAGGTCCGCGGCGCCGCTCTCGACGGCGTCACCTGGGTCCGTACCGACCCCACCGGAACCCACGCCACCGAAGGCAATGTGCGCGCGCACGCCTTCACCGGCACGTCCCCGGCGTTCCTCGTCGCGATCTCCCGACTCCTGCGCCTCACCCCCGATTCCCCGGAGACCCGCGTCCGGCTCGTCGCCTTCACGGATCCCGTGCTCGCCCCCCTGACGGTCGACCAGTCCTGGGCCCTGGTGAAGAGTGAAGCGCACGCCACTGACAACGGCCCCCTGATCGTGGACGAGTACCAGGTCAGCGCCCTCGACACGGGCGAGCGGCACACCGTCCACATCGCCGGCGACGTGGTCCTCGCGGCCCCCGGCATCGAACTCGAAGAGCTCGACACCCCGCCGAACGCCCGCTGACGCCGACCGCCGCCCCCGCATCCGCGCTGCGCGGCCCCTCAGGCCGGGGGAGCGAACCCGGTCGCGCGCGGCCCCTCACCGTCCGCGGGCTCCGGCCGGCGTACGGGAGCGGCCGGCGCGGAGGCGGGAGCAGCCGGGGGAGCGCCCCCGAAGGAGACGGGTGGGAGAGCGGTCGCGGCGGGAGCCGCCGCACCACCCGACGGGGCCGGTGAGGCGCCCCCCGCTGCCGGCGCGGCCGCAGGGGCGAAGGCCCGCCGCGCGTCCCGCGCCTGCTGCTCGGCCACGACACCCGCGAGATACGCGGCCGCCGGCACACCCGGCGGCGGAGGCGTCCCGGTCCGCGCCACCAGCTCGTCCGCCAGGCGTTCCGCGAGCCGCTGACCGATCGCGGGGTCGAGCCCGCCCATACGCGTCAGGTACTGCCGTATCTCCAGCCACAGGGCATCGGGCACGGCCGACAGATCGAGCGCGGCGAACCGCCCCACGAGCCACGGCGGGGGAGGGGGCACGACCAGAGCGGACGCGGGAGCCACCCGCTCCCGCACCACCAGGGTCCCCGCGAAGACGTCGCCGATCCGCCGGCCCCGCTCGGACACCAGCGAGGCGACGCAGGCGACGACCCCCATCGTCATGAGGATCTCCACGACCCCCATCGCCCCGCGCACCAACGCGTGCCGGAACCGGATCGGCCCGCCGTCCTCCCGCACCACCCGCAGCCCGCACACCAGCTTCCCGAGCGACCGCCCGTGGGACAGCGTCTCCACGGCGATCGGCGCCCCGACCAGGACCAGCACGAAGGACGCGACGGACAGCGCCATCACCGCCGCCTCGTCCAGCGAGGCCGTGGCGAGCGCGATCCCCACACTGATCAGCAGGTAGCCGGCCCACACGACGACCAGGTCGAGCAGCAGCGCCAGCGCCCGGCTCGGCAGCCGAGCCGGCTGCAGCCCCAGATAGACGGCATCCCCCGTCACGACCCCGCTCACCGCGCCCACCCTTCGTCGGCCTGCCGATCCCCGTCCGAACGCCAGTCTGCCAAGCTGACCCGCAGCGCGCCGCAGTAGTACGGACCCGTACGCACCCAGTGCCTGGAGCAGCAGTCGATCATGGACCTCGACGTCTTCGTCACCGCCCACCGGGCCGAGTGGGACCGCCTCGACCACCTGCTGCGCCGCGGCCGTCGCCTCACCGGAGCCGAGGCCGACGAACTCGTCGCGCTCTACCAGCGCACGGCCACGCACCTCTCGCTCATCCGGTCCAGCGCTCCGGACCCGATGCTCACGGCCCGGCTCACCCAGCTCGTCGCCCGCGGCCGCGCCACGGTCACCGGTACCCGCCGCGCCTCGTGGCGCGACGCGGCCGCCTTCCTGACCGGGGGCTTCCCGGCGGCGGTCTACCGCTCACGTCACTGGTGGATACCGACCGCGATCCTCTCCACCCTGCTCGCCGCCCTCATCGGCTGGTGGATCGGGACGCACCCGGAGGTCCAGTCGGCCATGGGCGCCCAGGCCGAGCTCCGCGAGATGACCCGCCCCGGCGGCCGGTACGAGACCTACTACTCCAGCCACCCCGCCGCCTCCTTCGCGGCGCAGGTGTGGACGAACAACGCCCAGGCGGCGGCCGTGTGCCTGGTCTTCGGGGCTTTCCTCGGCCTCCCGGTGCTGCTGGTCCTCTTCGCGAACATGCTGAACCTCGGCGTCGGCATCGGCCTCATGGCGTCCGCCGGCCGCCTCGACGTCTTTCTCGGCCTGGTCCTCCCGCACGGCCTCCTGGAACTGACCGCCGTCTTCGTCGCCGCCGGCACCGGCCTCCGCCTCGGCTGGACCGTCATCGACCCCGGCCCCATGACCCGCCGTACCGCCCTCGCCCAGCAGGGCCGTGCGGCGATCGGCATGGCCGTCGGTCTCGCCCTGGTCCTTCTCGTCTCGGGCCTGATCGAGGGCTTCGTGACCCCCTCCGGCCTTCCGACGTGGGCCCGCATCGCCATCGGTGTCGTCGCCGAACTGGCATTCCTCGCGTACGTCTACGTCCTGGGCGGTCGAGCGGCCCGCGCCGGCGACATGGGCGACGTCGAGGAGGCGGACCGCACGGCCGAGCTGCCCACCGCGGCCTGATGTGCGGAGCACCCCGCCGAGCTGCTAGCCTCCTCTTCGCCCGCAAAACCCGTTGACACGGGTGGCGTGGGGAGGTAGATTCAAACGGTTGCCTGGAGCTGGACAAGCTCAAGGTCGACGAGTTAGACTCTCTCTCGCTCCGGTCGGACATCGACAATGACGGAGCCACCCCGATTCCCTATCTCGATCACGAAGTCGCCCGTTAGGCCGACGGAAATGATTCTGATAAAGTCGGGACGCGCCGGAAGGCCTCGGAGAAAAGACGAAAGTCGGAAAGCCGGGACCGGAAAGCACCGAGGAAATCGGGTCGGAAAGATCTGATAGAGTCGGAAACGAAGGAAGCGCCCGGAGGAA
>NZ_JBIDBK010000018.1:0-44831 GCF_043202995.1 Streptomyces sp. NPDC048018 | reverse complement strand
CCCGCGGAGCGGGTATCACATCGCTGCGCGATGTGCAAGCGAACACCCGCGCTGCGCGCGGGTGTTGCGCTCCCGCTCCGCGGGAGCGCTGGCGGGTGGCTGCGCCACCCGCTCACCCCTCTTGCTGCGCAAGAGGGGTGACGGTCCGTCCGCTGCGCTCCCGGACCGACGGGACTTCGTCCCGCTACCAGGCTTTCGCTTCGCTCCAGCCTGGCCGGCAGGTCCGCTGCGCTCCCCCGCCCAACGGTCCTTTCGGCTGCGCCTCCAGGACCGTTGGGGCCCGCTGTCGCGGGCCAGGCTGGCTACGAGGTTGGGGGTCGCTCGTTCGTGTCGGGTTCTAGTGTAGTGGCTGCATCAGGTTGATGCAGCATGTACCGTTGGCGGAAATGCAGGACGCCCTCCAACCCAGGGCCGGGTCTGGGTTCGGTGACAGGAAAAGGGAAACAACATGTGGAGTGCTCAGGATGTGGCGCGGGATCAGGTTAGGCGCCAGGCAAACGGCCTCGATATGGCCGCCGTTGCGGAGAAGGTCGCGGAGGCTGCTGTCCGCGAGCGTGAGACAGTGGAGCAGTTGAGGCGAGGCGGTTCCTTCTCCGAGTTCGAGGCGGACCCGGAGCGGCCGGCTGCCGTCTGGGCGGCAAGGCATGTGGAGTGGCAGCGCGTCAGGGACTTGATGGCTCGGGCCGGTTGGGGCGAGTACGAGCCGGAGCGGGACACCCAAGGCTCCAAGTGGGCTCAGGAGCGCGAAGAGCGGCGTGACGGTGCTCTCGCGGCCCGGGCCGCCTTCGAGGCGCGGCGGCGGGAGGAGGCGGATGAGCTGCGGGCGGAGCTGTGGCTGTCTGCCGCACCCAGCCGGCTGGTCCGGGCGGCAGCCGATCGGGCCGGGCTCATGCCCGCCCAGGTCCTGGCGCAGCTCGCCGAGCGGGTCGTGGTGGGCGAGGACGGTACGGTGTCAGTCCCGCCCTTCACGCCGTCCCGCTGATTTCCCGAAGCGGCCAGGAAACGAGCTAGGGGAGGATCATTAAATGCCGGGTATTCAGCTTCGGGAACACCAGGTCGACCAGAAATCGACTTTCCACAAGTGGGTTGGATTCCCTGCAAGATCATCTGTGCCCCCGGAAGGGGCGCGGGGCACCATCGTGTCAGCGACCGGTTCAGGAAAAACGATCACGGCTGCCGCGTGCGCGCTGGAGTGCTTCCCGCACGGCCGGATCCTCGTCACCGTGCCCACCCTGGACCTGCTCGTGCAGACCGCCCAGGCGTGGCGCCTAGTGGGCCACCGCTCCCCGATGGTGGCGGTGTGCTCGCTGGAGAACGACCCGGTCCTGAACGAGCTGGGCGTGCGCACCACCACCAACCCGATCCAGCTCGCCCTGTGGGCAGGGTCGGGGCCTGTGGTCGTGTTCGCCACGTACGCCTCTCTCGTGGACCGCGAGGACTTCGATGACCCGATGGGCAAGGGGAAGGTTCGCGGGCCGCTGGAGACCGCTCTGGCGGGCGGAGAGCGGCTCTACGGCCAGCAGATGGCAGGCTTCGACCTCGCGATCGTGGATGAGGCACACGGCACCGCCGGTGATCTTGGTCGACCGTGGGCCGCGATCCACGACAATCAGCGGATCCCCGCCGACTTCCGGCTGTACCTCACCGCGACCCCGCGCATCCTCGCCTCGCCCCGGCCGCAGAAGGGCGCTGACGGCCAGGAGCTGGTGCTCGCGTCGATGGGCCAAGACTCCCGGACCTACGGCCCCTGGCTGGCCGAGCTCGGGCTGAGCGAGGCGATCGAACGGGGCATCCTCGCCGGATTCGAGATCGACGTGCTAGAGATCCGCGACCCCTCACCCGTCCTCGGGGAATCGGAAGAGGCGCAGCGGGGCCGGCGCTTGGCCCTGCTGCAGACCGCACTTTTGGAGCACGCGGCGGCGTACAACTTGCGTACGGTCATGACCTTCCACCAGAAGGTCGAGGAGGCGATGGCCTTCGCGGAGAAGATGCCGGAGACGGCCGCGCACCTGTACGTCAACGACGCCTCCGATGAGGACCTGACGCAGGCGGAGAAACTGCCGAAGTCCTCCATCGACGCGGAGTTCTACGAACTCGAGGCCGGCCGCCACGTACCCCCGGACCGCGTCTGGTCCGCCTGGCTATGCGGCGACCACCTCGTAGCCGAGCGACGCGAAGTACTGCGCCAGTTCGCCAACGGCATCGACGCCTCGGGCCGGCGGGTGCACCGGGCGTTCCTTGCGAGCTGTCGCGTGCTCGGGGAAGGCGTGGACATCACCGGCGAGCGGGGGGTGGAGGCCGTCTGCTTCGCCGACACCCGCGGCTCGCAGGTGGAGATCGTCCAGAACATCGGCCGGGCGCTCCGTCTCAACCGCGACGGCTCCACCAAGGTTGCCCGCATCATCGTGCCCGTCTTCCTCCAGCCCGGCGAGAACCCGACCGACATGGTCGCCAGCGCCTCGTACCGCCCCCTCGTAGCCGTCCTCCAGGGCCTGCGCAGTCACGATGAACGACTCGTCGAGCAGCTCGCCTCCCGCGCGCTCACCAGCGGCAAGCGCAAGGTTCACATCCGGCGAGACGAGGACGGGCAGATCGTCGGGGCCGGCGGCGAGGGTGACGGCGAGGACCAGGAGGACGACACGCAGGCCGCTGCCGAAGCGGCGCTGCTGCACTTCTCCAGCCCGCGCGACGCCGCGACCATCGCGGCCTTCCTGCGCACCCGCGTCTACCGGCCGGAGTCGCTGGTGTGGCTGGAGGGCTACCAGGCCCTGCTGCGGTGGCGGAAGGAGAACGAGATCACCGGCCTCTACGCCGTTCCCTACGACACCGAGGTCGAAGTCGGCGTCACGAAGTCGTTTCCCCTTGGGAGGTGGGTGCATCAGCAGAGGAAGGCACTGCGGGCCGGAGAGCTGGAGCCGCGCCGCAAGGAACTGCTCGACTTGCCGGAGGCCGGAATGGTGTGGGAGCCCGGCGAGGAGGCGTGGGAGGCCAAGCTCGCCGCACTCAGGTCGTACCGGCGGGCCACCGGGCACCTCGCACCCCGCCAGGACGCCGTCTGGGACGATCCGGCCGGCAACGGGCCTGTGCCGGTCGGGCAGCACATGGCCAACCTCCGTCGGAAGGGCGCGAAGAACGGCCTGGGCAAGGACCCGAAGCGCGCCAAGCAGCGTGCGGCGCAGCTCACCGCGATCGACCCCGACTGGGACTGCCCGTGGCCCCTGGACTGGCAGCGGCACTACCGCGTACTCGCCGACCTCGTCGACGCCGACGGCCACCTGCCAGACATCGCACCCGGCGTACTCATGGACGGTGACGACATCGGCCGGTGGCTGGAGCGACAGAAGCAGCCGGCCACTTGGGCGCAACTGTCGAACGAGCAGCAGGAGCGGCTGTCCAGGCTAGGCATCAAGCCGCTTCAGGCGCCGTCTCCGGCCCAGGCGGCCGGGCGTGCGACGAAGGGTCCGAGCAAGGCGCAGCAGGCGTTCCAGCGGGGCCTGACGGCCCTCGCGCAGTGGGTTGAACGGGAAGGCCATCAGCCTGTACCACGCAGCCACGCCGAAGAGATCACGGTCGACGGCGAGGCCGAGCCGGTGACCGTGAAACTGGGCGTATGGGTCTCGAACACCAAGAGCCGCCGCGACAAGCTCACCCAGGACCAGCTGGACGCGCTGCGGGAGCTGGGCGTGGAGTGGGCGTGACGCCGCCAGTCGCAGGTCGTTGGTCTGGCCGGACACACCAGTGCACAGAAGACCCCGTGTCGAAGAACTTGATCACCGAGGTGAACAGCATGAGGGCGTACACCGCGTTGATCCGCGAGTACTGAGTTCGGGAGACGCCGTGTGCGCTGGGGTGACGGCCGAAGGTGCGCGGGATGGGGTCGCCGTTCTGCGGGAAATACTTGGCGTGCGCGTACCAGACCGGAGCGAAGGTGCAGGCGACCTTGAACTTGTAGTCGTCCAGCTTGAACTTGATGCCCTTGGCCTTGAAGTCGTTCTTCGTGAGCTGGATGCGGGCAGCTTTGTCGAAGTGGCGCTGGAGGATGGAGTCGAGCAGATTGGCGGCCAGTGCCTGAGCTGCGCTGGTGTGGCCGGCTCGTAGGGCATGGACGACATCGAGGGCGAAGCCGCGGGCATCCTGGACCGCTGGGTGGTGGACCTCTTCGAGTACTGCCTCGCAGTCGTTGACGATGCTCTTCCAACGTCGGCCGATGATGCGGCGTCGAGTGGCGGCATCCGGCGCTTCCAGCAGGGCGCGCACCGTCTGGGTCCCGGGCACCCACATGAGAGGGATGCCCTCGTCGACCAGGAGCTTTTCCAAGTCATCCAGGTCTGGCGTGACGTCGCGCAGGTTCTCCGGGTAGAGCCTGTTGATGATGTCGCCGAGGGAGGCGAAAACGCCGTGCCACTGGGGCGGTTGGTAGGTCCCGCCGAGCGGCTGCAGGGCCTGGCGGACCATGTCGTTGAAGCCCGTCAGGTCTGCCATCTGCCTGCGGAGGTTCTCCGTCACGGCGTTCATACGGATCAGCGGAGAATCCAACACGATCCGTGGAAGAACCGGCCGCATCCTCACTGCGGCGGACTCAGCAAGAATCTTGCCGATCCACGCGTTCTGCTTCCGCACATAGTCCTGCAGCGGATTGAACGCCGCCGCGTAGAAGCCCGAGAGATCAATCGGTCCCGTCATGCCCGCTTCTTCGGACTCGCCGGACTCCTGGCCCTGAGCCTGGTCCGGATCCTCGAACTCGTTAGGCTCCCCATCCTCACCCATGGCCATATGCTCCCACGCTTCCATGCACGCTCATCAGGCATTTTGCCGTGCAAGGCGAGCCAGCGCAGGCCGCCATGCGGTGTTGCAGGACTGAAGGTTTCGCGGCCAGCAGCGGCACTGCCAGCGCGGTGCGGTGGCCCGGACTTGCGTCAGAACGACGTCGTTCACCCATGTCGCGGTGCACGGGACGTACAGGCCCCGTCATGCCATTGCTCAACCGAAAAGCGCCTCCGTAGCCGACGTTGGCCGGTGCGTCCCGAAGATGCCAGAACCAGCGGGCAGGGGCGGGCGGGTGTGGGAGACCTGAGAGCACGGCGCAGAAAGCCGGCTGTCGGCAGGGCACTGGAGGCAGGACATGGGAGAGATCGCGCAGGGGATGGAGTGTGCGCTGCGTACCCGCCCCGTTCCCTCAAGCACCAGGGTGTCGGCAACTTCCGTCCCGGCCCGGGAGGCTGTCGGCGGGTGCGGCGCGGCGGGCCCGGCCGCCGCGCAACCGGACCGAACGTGCCCCGACCCCCGGCCGCGCATGCGGCACGGTAGCCACTTCAGTACGGGCCTGGGCCTACAAGGAGACTCAGGACAGCGAGCTCTTGAACGGCTGCGGGCAAGGAACCCTGTTGTGGCGGCTCCGCCAGCGTGCGTCGTTTTCCGCGAACCCATCGTGATCACTGCGGCGGGTTGACCGGCGCTCCCATGAATGACGTGCGCAGGTACTCGTGTACAGCGGCTTCGGGAATGCGAAAGGACCGGCCGGAGGGGCCGGAGCGGATGGACGGCAGGTGTCCGCTCTGCACCAAGCGGTAGATCGTCATCTTCGACACCCTCATGATCGAAGCGGTCTCAGCCACGGTGAGGAGGACAGGCGCGGCCTGTGCTGCCAGGCGGGTGGCGACGACCGCGAGAGCCGCTCGTAGTTTCTGCGACGTAGCGGCGTCGAGTCCGTCCAAGGGCAAAAGGCTGAGGGCTTCCATAGCCTCGGGCAGGTCGTCGATCGCTTCAGTCCCTTCCTGGGCATGAAGGCGGGCCATGGCGTCACGCAGCCTGCGCAGGCCGGTGTCGTCGCTGGTCAAGGAGTCGAGCGCGGTGAGGACCCCAGTGACGTCCTGCTCCGATACTGGGTTGGTTTGGTGGACGATGGTGTTGCGCAGATGGGTGATGGCGCGGATGGCTTGGGCGGTGCTCTTCGGGGTCCGCTCCCGGAGGCGTCGTGCCGCGTCAGTGCCTAGCGATGACGCGTTGAGCAGTGCGTTGAACTCGTCGTCTCGGCTAGTCATCACGGTCCCCCCTCCTCTTCTGCTTGGCTTTGGTTCTCCAGCGGTAGAGCGAGCCTTCGACGGCTCGGACAGTCGTGGCGTCGACCAGCTCACGGATCTCGTCTTGCGAGTAGCCGTCCAGGGTCAGCGCGACGATGGCTTGGACGCGTGGGTCGGTGATCTCTCCCAGTTCGTCAAGGACGCTCAGATTGCCCAGGACCTCCTGGGCAACGCTGAGTGTGCTGACGGGTGGGCTGTAGAGCTCCTTCTCCCGGCGCAGGGCGCGGTGCTGGCGGGCCTCGCTGGCTCTGTGACGGCGGAACTCGTTGGGGAAGTCGTAGGCGCACGCCCCCATGAAGTAGGTGGTGATGCTTGCTCCGCCTTCGGGGGTCCATCCCTTGTCGACCAGGGCCTGCTGGCGGAAACGCGGCAGGGCTCGGGCGATGGTCATGGTGGCCAGTTCCTCGCGCAGGTCGCTGTCGGTGGCAAGGTCCTCCAAGTCGAGTTCGTGGGGGTTGAGATTGAAGCCGCGCTGGGCGACCAGGTCGAAGATGTAGCCGGAATGCATCCAGCCGCGCAGGACAGAGATCCCGTAGCGGACGAGTTCTTCCACGAACAGGTCGTAGCGCGGGCCGGTGAAGCCGTCCTGTTCGAGCAGGGCCACCAGGCGTCCGTCGGCCAGCCGGCGGTCGATGTTCTCTTGCAGCCGCCGGGCGGTTTTGGCCTGGCGGCCGTTCATGGCACGCACGTCCTGGGGGGTGACCGGGGCACCGAGCAGCCGCTGCGCGTCGTGCGGGCCGTCGTTAGGTTGTAGGTTGCGGGCGCGCGCGGCCGCGACCTCCTCACCCGCGCCGTCGCCCTGCATGCCCTCCCCTTCCGGTTGTCGTCTCCGCCCCCTTTAGCTGTGCAAGGGGACGGCTCACCACCAACCGCGCCAGCCCACTCGCAAGCTCCCGGGCCGCCGCGGCCGGCGCCGAGACGACCCCTTGTAAGTGCGCCCTCCACGGCCACCCCACGGACTTTTCCAAGATTCTTTTGCGGCCCTCGGAGCCGGGAAATCAGGCCGTGGGGTGGGGCTCGGACGGGCACTTACGAGCGGACGTCACATCATCAACCTATGGGGAGAAATAGTGAGTTCGCCCGTGCCGACGCCGCAAGGGCCGGCCCCGTTCCTGACGATCCACACGGCCGTCGTCCTTTTGATCGCGGTCGTCATCGGCCTGGTCGCCGGAGGGCTCACCTTCCTCAGTGGCGGTGCCGTGGCCGCTGCTGTTCTGGCTGGTCTGACCGCAGCCGGTGTCAGCGTCCCGGTGCTCCGCACACTCATCGAGTGAGGTCCAGCCACGGCCTTCAAGGATCTTCTGAAGGAGGCACCGTGGATCAGCTCCCCGCCGGGCTTCAGGACAGGACGCTGCTCATCGAGGTCTTCCGCCTCATCGGGGGATGATCAGATCGGTGAGCTGCCCCGCGGTTGGCATCCGCCCGCGGTTGACTACGACCGCGACGAAAATGGCCACGACCGGCAGCAGAGGGATGAGAGCTGCGTCAGGTAGGCCGAGGACTGCTGCTCCAGCCATCACCAGGACGACCGTGAGCCCCACCACGATCCCCCGCAGACGCTCTCTCGGTGCGGCTGGAGTCACGCCTGCGAGGTGGTCTGCGTCGAGAAGGTCGTCAATACGGCCCTCGGCGTAGCGTTCGGCGATGGTCAGGAGCATCACGGTGAGGTCCTCCAGAGCAGGGCCCGGCTTGGAGTCCTGTCGTGCTTCGGCTTGTCGCAGCGCGCCCACCACCAGGGCGGCATGGGCTTTGAACTGCCGTTCGTTGTGTCGTCTGGCTCTGGCGCGGCGGGTGCGGTGGGCCCTCCAGATGACGCGCTCGACCGGCTGCACGGAGACGCGCGGGATCTGGCAGTCCGGCTGGGTTTCCTCCCAGCGCCGCAGAACCGCGGCGCACTGGGCAGCGACCGTCAGCAGGGCCACGACCGGCCAGCAGCGTCGGTCCTCCATGCGGGCACTGTCCCCGTCGGCGTACCGGGTGAGGCCCTCCAGGTCGTAGGCGGAAAGCGTTGCACCTCTGCCCGAGCTGGTCAGGTTCATGCGCTTGATGAGCCGCACTTCAGCGGTCAGAACCAAGGCCCAGAACAGAACTGCCGACACTCGGCCGACTGCAGAGGAACCCCCAGTAAGAACCGCCATCGGCATGGCCACGAAACTGCTGAGCAACCCCTGCACCACACCAGAATGCGGACCCGGCTCAGCGCTTAACCGCAGATTCTCCCAGTCGGCCATGTCGTCGATATGCGCCACAATGTACAGCAGCAGTGCAAACCGGACGACCTTGAACGGCCCGGCCAGAGGCCGGGCACGCCACCACCGCACGACATACCCAGGCGCCAACCCATGGCCGCCAACACGATCTTGTATGCGCGGCGGCACCAGCAGCATCTGCGTCAGAAGCGGAGCAGCTCGACGCACCCCCGAGTCGGCACGCCATCGCTCGAAGCGCTCCAAAGACTCCAATCCCCAGCGCTGAACTGGCCCAGGAAAGAGGAACAGAGCCATTGCGACCAAGGCGAACCATGGAGTGATCGCGAAGAGGAGACCGAGCAGCACCTTGGCAGTCTCACGCATCCCACCGCCAACAGCCCTCGAAATGTGAGGAATCGCCGACGACGCATCGCAGCGGACGTGCAACGCGCCGCACCAGTGACGGAATTGGTGTGGCCTTGTCCGGCACGACGCCCCTCTCCGACTCCGCCTGGCCGCCCCGGCTCCTCAAGATCACACGGCCTGGATGGGTGCGGCATCCGGACAGTCCAGGCCTCCATCCGGCGGGACTTTTCGGCCTCATACCTTGATGGGACTCGGTATCGAAGGACAGCACCGGGGTGCCGGCGACGTCCGTCCTGACGCGCGCCGCCGGCTTGTCACCGGTGCCCCCAAGGGGCTCGTAGCCTGCGTCATCCGGCGCTGTCCCGAGAATGCAGAAACTGGCAGGCAGGGGCGGGCGATGCGGGAGAACTGACACTACCGACTGTGGGGGCGCCAGCCGTGCGGGCTGGTCGCTTGGGGAGGCGGACGTGGGACAGATCGAGCAGGGACTGGAGCGCGCGTTGCGCACCCGGCCCATTCCCTTAAGCACTGACGCCCGCCTACGTTTCCTGCTGGCGAGGAACCGGGGTTCCACCCGGAAGGTGGCCACGATGCTGGGAGTCTCGCAGCGCACTGTGCAGCGGTGGGTGTCAAAGAGAGCCGAGGCACGTCGTCCGCCGGGTCCGCTGCAGGTCCGGGCGATCGAGGAAGCGGTTCTGACTCGGTGGCAGCCCCGGGTACGGGCCCGTCGGCGTGCCCAGGCAGAGGCGGAGGGCTTCGTCTTCCATACCCGTGCGCGATTCGGGTTCGCGGCTCCTGCGGGGTCCTCGGACGATCCGCGGGTGCGGTGGATCACTCAGTATTTGCCAGGAGAGGTGGCCCGTGAACTGTTCGCCGCTCGGGACGCCGGCGCGGGCGAACAGCAGCAGACGGTGATCTTGGCCCGCGCGCTGGGACACGCCTACTTCCGCGAATGGGGCCGCCGCGCACACGGTCTGCACATCGCCTTCAGCGACGTCGAGTTCGCTGAATTTTCGATCGGCTGAGCCTGCCTCTTCAAGCGACCGCGTCAGGGGGTTCAGCGTCGCGAGGACCCGGCGCGTCTGGCCGGCATCGCTTCGTACCTCTCGGCTTCCTGCCGCTCGCGCCAGTCCCACTCCACCCGGCCGACCGGGCTTTTGCGGCGGGCTGCGGGCGGCTGAGGCGGGCGCAACCTAGCCGTCTCCGCCACGCGCAGCAGGTGCCCACGGTCACCTGGCGCGGCGAGCAGTTCCTGGTCCTCGCCGGATACGAGCCGGGTGAAGCAGGCCGCGGCCCGCAAAAAGAAGCCTGCCCAGGGCGGTACAGGGTAGGCGGCGCAGCCGTCGGTGTAGCGGGCGCGGTCGTGCAGGGCGAGCGTGGCCGCGGCGGTGTCGTAGTCGCGGGGGCGTGCGGTGGCGAGTTGCTGGAGGGAGGCGCCGGTGAACAGTGCGGCGGCGACGGCTGCGGCCAGGCGGGGATGTGCGGTCGCTGCGTGCAGCCGGTGGGCGACTCGCTGGGCAGTGGGTGCGGTGAGAGGCGCGGGCGGTGGGCGGTGCCGCCAGGCGATCGGGGGCGGTGTGCACGGGGCGGTGCAGGGGCGGGGGCTGTCGTAGGAGACGAGGCGGTCCAGTGCGGGCAGGGTGAGCCACCGGCTAGCCGGCGCGGCGGGCTCGTCTGGGGGCGGGGGTTCGGCGGTAGGCGTGCCGTAGTAGTGGCGGCGGGCAGTTTCGATGTCGGCGGTGACGGAGTAGTCGGCCGTCCGCAGGGCTTGGTGCAGAGCGGCGGGAAGGTGAGGGCGGTGGCAGATCAGGGTCAGGTGGATACCGGTGCGGGCCTGTAGCTGTAGCAGGCGCATCGTGCGGCGAGCGGTGAGGCGGTGAGCGCGCAGGACGGTCAGCCGGGTGACGGGCAGGGCGGTCATCCAGGCAGTGGCGGCTTCCCAGGCGGGCTGGCGGCCGCCGGGGAAGCGGCCCGGGAGCAGGGGCGGTTTGCCTAGGGCGACGAGAAGGTCGTGGGCAAGGCCGGTTTGGCTGGTGGTGCCCGGGCCGGGGTGCAGGGTGATCCGGCCGGACGGCGGATGGTGGGCGGCCAGAGCGGTGTGCGTGTGCAGCACGTCGTCGTGACGGTCGAGAACCACGGTGACGGACGGCAGCGGCGGGGCAGGAGGCATGGACGGTGTGGTCAGGCGAGGCGGCTGAAGGCCCAGCGCAGCAGCTCCTGGTCGACGCGGGCACGTCCCGTACGGGCCAGTGCGGTACGGGTGTGGGCGGTCAGCTGGGCCCAGGCGCGGAAGTTGCCGTGCGCGGCGTGCTGGTCGGCGAAGGCGATGTCCTCGGGGTCGGCGTCAGCCCAGACCGGGTGGAACAGAGGAATCACCTCGAGGACCTCGTCGGGTGTGAGGCGGGTGAACTGCTGCCAGATGAAGACGCGGGAGGAGAGCATCGGTTCGCGGCGCAGCACGGTGTGGCAGCCCGCGCCGCCGACGAAAATGATGGCGAGCTGGGTGGAGGGTTCGTCCCAGAGGTAGCGGAAGTATTCGAACGCCTCCCCGTTGAGCCACTGGGCCTCGTCGACGAGGAAGGTACGGGGGCGTTCGGCCAGGACCGTTTTCAGCAGGCGGTCGAACTCGCTGGGGTGGCGCGGTGGCTCGCCGGCCAGGTCGAGGGCGGTGAACAGTTCGTAGCGCACCGCGCGGGCCGTGGGACGGGCACGGAAGGTGATCTTGCGGACGTCCTCGCCGGGTTCGAGTTCGCGCAGGCAGGTGTTGACGGCGAGGGTCTTGCCGAAGCCGGCGCCGCCGTGGATGCACATCATGGCGCGGGCGGCGACGGTGTCGGTGATGTTCTCCCGGGCGGTGAGCAGGGCGCGGGTGGTGACCACGGATGCGTCGGGCAGGTCGACGTACTGATAGGTGGCCGCGGTCACGAGGCGTCTCCGTCTTCATCGGTGGTGGGAGGTGCGGCCCGCCCGCCCGGGCCGTCCGGGGCGGAAGCGCCGTCACGGCCGTACGGGTACCGGACGGGCGGGCCTGGCGTGGTCAGCGCGGCCAGGGAAGCCGGGGTGCGCCAGTCGGCCGGGGGCGCGGCGTGCGGGATGAGGTCCGGCATCGCGAGCTGCGCGAGGTCGGAGTCGGCATTCTGGGCGAGTTCGGCCTCGGCCTGCGCGGTGGTCAGCGCGCCGATCCGCTGAGGTGCCTCGGCCTGGGTGGCGGCGGCGTAGCGCTCCCGCTGGGAAGCTTCGAGATCCTTCTTCAGACGGCGGGCACGGGCAGACCGCGCCCGCCGTACGGCGCGGAGCTGTTCTTCGGTTGCCTGGTCAGCCAGGTCCGCAGGACCGAGGTAGCGGCCGGTGGCGGCGTCGTAGACCTCAATGCGGTGGTCGTGGTGGTGCATGAAGCGGATGCGGACCTGGATCCCGGCCTGGCCGGTCATCCACGGCCCCACGTAGTCGCGTCTGCGGAAGCGGATGCCGCGGGTGGTCAGCGTGCGGGTGCCGGCGTCCTCCAGGGTGAACGTCCACAGATCCGCAGCCGGCACGTCCCGCAGCGGGGTGGGATCGTCCTGCCACGCCTCAAGCGGGGTCTTGCCCCGCAACGGCGAGGGGCGATGTTCGGTGTTCCACCACCGTGTCCAATCCAGCAGCCGGGCGGTGAAGTCCTCGAAGCCGAGCAGCACTTCGTCCTTCGGGCGGGAAGCCCGTTTGCCCGGGCGTGGCTGGCGGGCATAGCCGGGCAGCGCGACCAGGAACATGCTCTCCACCGCCCGGTTCAGGCCCTCCACCGTGCCCTTGAGGTGAGGGGTGTAGGCGGGCAGGTCCTCCACGGTGACGTCGAGGAGATCGAACGCGGCGGTCACCGTCCTCGACAGGAAGTCTTTGCCGCGGTCCACCCGCACTTTCTCGGGCAGCCCGCCGAACGGGCCGTAGGGTTCCTCGCGCAGGACCGCGGAGCGCAGCGCGGCCAGCACCGACTCCCGCGACGGATGCCCGGGCGTGACCGCGACGCCGGTGATCGCGTTGGTGGCGCAGTCGGTGAACCAGGTGATCCACGGCCTGCGGGGCTTGCCGTCGACCTCGACCAGAACCGGGGCCTGTACGTGGTCGGTCTCCCACACCTTGTTCCGCCATGGGCGCGGCCGGGCCAGGAACACATCATGCTTGCGCGCCGCGCGCTCTCCTCCCGCGAGCCCGGCCCGCTCCCCCGGCGTCAGATCCCGCTGGATCGCGCGGTGCAAGGTGGGCAGCGACGGCGGCGGAGCCGCCGGAGGGGACCGGCGGGCAGCGCGGGCCGTCAGCTCACGATGCACCGCCGCGACGTTGCCCTTCCACAACGCGAGCAGGCGGCGTACTTCCGGGGTGACAGTGAAGCGGTCCCGGGTCTGGGCCCGCGCCCCGGGCTCCGCGGCCGCGGACTCGTCACGCTCGGCAGCGGCCAGCCACCGCCACACCGTGCGCTCAGTCACCTCCAACGACTGAGCCATCAGCCGTACATGCCGGGTCGTCAGCTTCTGTTCCTGCCGCAGGGCCAGCAGCCTGCGCACGGCAGGGCCGCGCAGCGCCGACAGGGAGGAAGAAGGCAGACCTCCCCGCGCGTCCGGGCCGTGCCCGTGCACTCCGGAGCGGGAAGCGCCCTCTGTCGGCCCGGCCGCGCCGGTCACAGCGGCCCCATGAGCCGTGCGCAGGCCCGCTCCAGCATCCGGCGGTCCACCACCGGCCGGCTCTTGCCGTAGGTCTCGGCGGTCAGGTGCGAGGTGAGCTTCGCCCAGGTCCGGAAATTGCCGTGTCCCACATGCTCGTCCACCCACGCGACATCGTCCTCGCTGACGTCCTCCCAAAGGGGATGGAAGGCAGCCATGACGGTGGCCACCTCGCGCGGGATGAGGCGCGGCACCAACTCCCAGGTCAGCACCCGAGAGGCCAGCGCAGGCACGCGGCGCAGCGCCCGTTCGCTGCCCGCGCCCGCCAGCACGAGGGCCGTGTCCGTGTCCGGGTGGTCCCACAGCCCGCGCAGAAACTCCAGCGCCGGCCCCGGAAGGCGCTGTGCCTCGTCCAGTACCAGCACGCGGGGCTGCCGTAGCGCGTTCACCAGCGTCAGGTCGGCCTCCCCCGCCCCGCGCGGCAGACGCCTGCCCAGCTCGAGGGCGTCCGCTAGCACCCGGCGCAGTTCGGGAACCGTCGGGTGCACACCGACGTGGACCCGACGGACCCGGGCGGGGTGCGGCAGCTGGGACAGGGCGTACTGCAACGCGACGGTCTTCCCATAGCCAGCGTCGCCGTACAGACACACCACCGCCCCCACCGCGGCCGCGTGCGCGACCGTCCGCAGCACCGACCGCACAGCAGGCGTGTGCACCACCTGCGCGCCCGGCACCAGAACCGGGACCTGCGCCAGATGCTTCTGCTCCCGCAGGAAGACCTGCCCGCCGGTACCTTGGCCGGCCACGACGTTCAAGCCCAGCTCGCTGAGCGGATCGGGCCTACGCGGCCCGGCCACCTCAGGCTCTCGCTCGACCATCAACGCCCGGCCCGCCCGGCGGTCCCGGCGGATCACCCGGTGCAGTGTCGACGCCGACGGAACCGAATCCCCGCCGCCAGCCGCGGCCAGCCGGCGCCTCAGCTCAGCAACATTCCCTCCGACCTCGCCCAGCAACGCCCACACCTCGTCCGACACCGCATAGCCCTGCCGGACCGGCGCCTCCAGCTGCCCGGTCGTCTTGGCCTGCTCCAGCCAGCGCCACACCGTACGCTCCGAGACACCCACCGTCTCCGCGACCGCACGCACATGCCGCGTGGCCAGCTCCCCCGCCTGCTGCCGCTCCAGCAAACGACGCACCACCAACCCCCGGGGCAGCACAGGACCACGACCGGCCCTTACCTCTTGATCCACCCCACGATCACACCGACCGGGCCAACCTCAGCGCATAAGAACTCTCAAACCTGAGACAGCATCAGCTGCCATGCGATAAAGCCCCACGACAGCGATCCCACCCATCAATCTCTCACCTCATGACAGCAGCCCACCCACCCAAAAGCACCCACTGAACAGCCCCGTAACACCAACCCATGCACCAGCCCGACCGACTCTCACCACCACCGACACCAACCCGAGAGATCGCACCTGACCACTCCCAGCACCGTGACCGGACCCCGCACCCCTCCAAAGCCCGGGGTCTCTTGATGCCAGGAAAGACCGCGCAACCCGCCCGAGCGGACAGCACCTGCGCCTCGAACTCGACGCGAGGGAAAATCCCCGCTCACCCCCGCTCGAGCCGAGAGCACTCCGCTGATGCAGCCGGGGTAGTGGCCGCCGGCTACTTCCCGTCGATCGAGGTACGGGCGCCCGATCGCTGCGTGGCAGGCCCTGATCCGCTCCTCCTCCCTGGCCAGGCACATGGAGCTCGTCTCATGGCTGAAGACCGAACGCGGACTGGGCCACGGCCATGCCAACGCTCTCGTCGCGCACACTCTCGCCGAGGACGCCGGACAGTGAACCGGGCCTGCCCCCGGCAAGGGTGACCGCGGCCCCGCGCGTGATCAGAGCCGACGGTGCTCGTCCCGGTCGGCCACGGGCGAAGGGCCGCAGGACCTGCCCGCGGCCATCCTCGCCGGGACGTGACGGCAACCGCACGAGGGGCCGTCTGAGCGGTCCCCTGCCAGCCGGCCCTGGTGGTACGTGAACCCGCAAGCACAGGCCCCTCACCCACGCCGGGGCCGCCGGGCGGCCCCGGTCCGAAAGGGCGCGCAGGTCAGGCGAGAGCCAGTGCCCTGGTGAACGGCCTGGGTGCTTGCGCCGGGCCGGTCGGCGTGGGCCGGACCGCGGCCTGGTCGATGCCCTCCTCACCCCGCAGAAGGGAGACCAGTGACGTCCGGGCCCGTGCGACGCGTGAACGGACGGTGCCGATCGGGCAGCCGATGGCGGCGGCCGCCTCCGCGTACGGCAGGCCAAGGAGCTGGGTGAGCACGAATGCGTCACGCCGCTCGGCGGGGATGGCGGCCATCAGCTCGGCAAGGGCGACACCGTCCTCGAAGCCGGGCAGGCCCGGCCGCTGCGTGTGCTCCACCTCTGCTTGCCAGTCGTCGCGGTCGGACAGCCGGGGACGGGCGGCCGCGTGCCGCAGGCTGTCGGCGACGGTGCGGCGGGCTATCGAGAGAATCCAGGTGCGGGCCGACGAACGCCCCTGGAACCGGGGCAGGGCGGTGATCGCGCGCAGGAAGACCTCCTGGGTGAGGTCGTCGGCCGCCTGACGGTCGGCGCTCAGGTAGGCCACGTATCGCCAGACGTCGCGGTGCAGGGCTCGGACGAACAGGTCGGCCTTGGCCGGATCCCCGTTCCGCGCCGCGAGTGCGAGCCGGGTGGTTGCCGCGTCGTTGTCGGCGTGCGTCGCGTGGGAGGTGGGGGAGCTTTTCGTCGGTTCCTGGTGGAGGGTGTCATGGGCAGTGGTCATCGCCGCACGTCCTTTTCGAGGGTCTCCGGCGGCGTACGCATGGCGGCGGCGCCGGGAGAGAGGATCGGTCACGGCCTGCCGGGGCGGCATGGCCGAGGCCCGAGCGACGGAAGTGAAGGGTGCAGTGCCGTCGAACTCGGGGAGCCGGCTGTCAGGCGACAGCGGCTACCGGTGGCGGCCCTCGGGAGATGACGGAATCGGCAAGGAGAGGCTGTCGGGGGACGCGCTCGTGTCCGACGTGAGCGGGCCGGAGCGGCGGATGCGGCGGAGGGACGAGGGCGGCGTGGGCGAGCAGCAGGCACAGCCGGCGCAGTGATCGCAAGCGCCACAGGCGCAGGGCCCGCACGAGGCGGAAGAACGCCCGTTCGCCGTAGGCCATCCAGAGACCGCTCAGGAGCGCGGCGAGAAGGTGTGCGGACAGCATGCCCAGCGAGGGGGTCATGCCCGTCATGTCGTGGGCGAGAGTCGTGGGGCCCGGTGCCGCATGTCCCATGGCCGCGTGGGCCGTGCTCAGGTGATCCATCGAGGCGTGGGCCGTCGCTCCTGCCCGGCCCGGTGAAAGGCGAGGTGCGCCCGTCAGGCTGTCGTGCCGGTACCCGGAGAACACGGCGTGCAGCGTGCCCTGGAAGGCCACGGTCGTCGCCGTCACCGCGATGAGGCCGTGCTCGCGCCCGGCCAGGGTCCAGGCGACGGTGAGGCTCCCCGCGAACGCGAGAACGAGCACCGGAGCGGGCAGGTCCTGACCTGACATCAGGGTGTGCCCGGTTGCCGCGAGCAGTACACAGACGGCCGCGAACAGCGCAGCCCGTGTACCTCGCGCACATCGGCCTGGTGTCATGGCGTGCCGGGTCCTCGCAGTCCTTTTCGGAGACGTGAGTGCGGGCACGGCGGTAGCGGCCGCCCCCTCGACCTGTCCCCTCATGACTACGCGACCGTGTTTCACCCACAAGCGGTCCCCGGGAACCTGACGGGTGCTCGCGACGACTTACCGAAGTCGACGGCGGAGCGGTCGACTTCGGTAAGGGGGGCGTCGTGCAGGGCGCCGTCGGTCAGAGCGGCTCATGGATGCGTCCGGCGGCTTCTTCCGTCGGCGACTCGGCCACTCGTCGGCCGGACCACCCCTGCGGACGCGGCGGCCGGCTCCGACGGCCGGCTCCGCAGCACCCGGCGGGCGACGGACGAGACGTGCTGCTCGTCGGGCCCGTCGAGGATCCGCGCAGTCCGACCCGTACGGAACATCGCCGGCAACGGGGTGTCCGGACCGAGTCCGGCGGCACCGAATACCTGGATCGCCCGGTCGGTGACCTCTTGGAGCGTGCGGGCCGCCGCGGTCTTCGCCAGGCCCACCTCCACATGGGCGTCGCGCCCTTCCACGACCGAAGCCATCGCCTGGTGGACGAGAGGGCGGGTCGTCCGCAGCGCCAGCAGGGATTCGAAGACGTGCTGCTGGACCAGCTGCCGGTCCGCGAGCGGTCCGCGAGCGCCGCGTCGCCGCACGGCGCGGTCGCACAGAAGGTCGAAGGCACGCTGGGCCTGACCGGTCCAGCGCAGGGCGCGCAGGATGCGGCCGAGTTGGAGTCGTTCGCCGGCGATCGCGAGGGCCTGGCCGGCTTCGCCGACGAGGTGGTCGTCCGGCACCTCCACGTGGTCGAACGCGATCTCGTACTGGCCGGTGGCACCGAGTACGGGCAGCTCGCGGACGACCCGGAAGCCGGGGGCGTCGGTGGGGACGAGGAGGAGGGACAGGCCGTCGCGGTCCCCGGTCGTGCCGCTGGTGCGGGCCAGCACGGTCACGAGGTCCGCGTCCGCGGCGTTCGACACGAACCATTTGCGTCCCGTGAGCGTCCAGCCGCCGGGGGAGCGCCGGTGCGCGCGGGTGGCGGTGAGGAGCGGCTCGGTACCGGGGGTGTCCGGCTCGGTCATGGCGTAGCAGGTGCGGAGGTCTCCGGCGACCAGGCGGCGCAGGTAGGCCGACCGGACGTGGGGAGTGCCGTGCCGGGCCAGCATGGTCACGTCCAGCAGGGGTGCCGAGCCGAGTGCGGCGGGCCCGTGGTCGCTGGCTCCCTCGGCCTCGGCGATGGCCGCGTAGGCGTGCAGCGGAACTCCCCCGCCGCCCAGTTCGGAGGGCAGCGGCAGCGCCCACAGTCCGGCCGCGCGCGCTTGCGTACGCAGGCGGTCCCTGAGCTGGTGGCTGTCCGGTCCACCGGCGTCGAGGCCGGCTTCGTGGGGGAACACGCGGTCGCGGACGAATGTGGAAACCCGCTCCGTGAGCGCGGAATGGCCCGTTTCGATGCCTTTGCAGACCGCCGTTACGTCATGACCCGTCACTGTTTCCTCCGTCTTGGGAACTTGACAGAACACGCGTCCGACTGTCTGCCCGAGGAGGTGGTCGGGCGTACCGGTCCGCCGGTTCCCGCGACCGTCCCGGTCCCGAGCGCCGGCCCTCGCCGCGCGAGGAGAGGAGAGGCATGGCGTCACCAGCGCCCACGCGCAACGCGGTCAGCCGCCCGTTCGCTCATGACGCTGTTCGACCTCCTGGGCGGCCTGCACGGCGCCGAGGCCGTGCTCGCCGGCCTGCCGCTGCGCGAGCACACCGGCCGCGGCGTACGGGTCGGCTCCTCCCTCCTGGGCGTGTCCGGCACCCTGCTCGCCCTGACGGCGACCGCCGTCACCACCGACCTGTCCGCCCTGCACCACGACGTGCGTCTGTCCGGCTCGATCAGCCGGGACGCGCACGGTGCCCGGCCGTCCCCGACCCTTGGAGCTTCGCGTGACCGTCGCCCTCACCGATCTGGTGCCCTCCGCACTCCGCCGCTCGTGGGCGACGGACGGCACCTGCCCGGACCTCGACCTGTACAGCCTGTTCCGCGCCCGGCAGATCGCCGGCCTTCACCGGACGGCCCTCCACGACGCCAAGGGCAAGCTCTGTTACACGGCCCTGGACCGCAAGGTCCGCAGTCTCGCAGAAGGGCTGCGCGGCCTCGGCATCGGCGCCGGGGACGTCGTCGCCGTCCAGCTGCCCAATGGCCGCAACGCGGTCATCGCCGACCTGGCCATCGCCGCCCTGGGCGCCGTCGCACTCCCCTACCCGGTCGGACGCGGGGCCGTGGAATCGGAGTGCCTGCTGCGCCGGGCCGAAGCCGTCGCTGTCATCGCCGTCACCGAGCACCGGGGCCGCGCGCACGCCGCCGACCTCGTCACGCTGGCGCCCGCCCTTCCGGCGCTGCGGCACGTGATCTCGGCCGGACCGGGAAACCCGCCCGAAGGAACGATTCCGCTCAGAGACCTCCTGCGCACAGACGCCCATGGCTTCGTCGCCGCCCGGCCCCATCCGGACGCGGCAGCCCGCATCCTCGTCTCCTCCGGCTCCGAAGCGGAACCGAAGATGGTCGCGTACTCCCACAACGCCCTGGCCGGCGGACGAGGCAACTTCCTCGCCTCCCTCATCCCCGACGCCACCCCGCTCCGCGCCCTCTTCCTCGTCCCGCTCGGATCGGCCTTCGGCTCCAACGGCACGGCCGTCACCCTCGCCCGGCACGGCGGTTCCCTCGTCCTGCTCGACCACTTCACGCCCCAGGCCGCGCTGGAGGCGATGCGCGCGCACCGGCCCACCCACGTCCTCGGCGTCCCCACGATGGTCCGGATGATGCTGGAGCACCTGGAGCGGACCGGGGAACACGTGCCCGCTCCGACGGCTCTCGTGCTCGGCGGCGCCCCGCTCGACGAGGCCACCGCCTCCGCCGCGGCCGAGGTGTTCGGATGCCACGTCGTGAACCTCTACGGCTCCGCGGACGGCGTCAACTGCCACACCGGCCTGGACGACAAGGTCCCGCCCGCCGACGGCTCCGGCGTGGTCGCGGGACGGCCCGACCCACGCGTCGCCGAGATCCGGATCACCGCGCCCGGCAGCATCGAGCCGCTGCCCGGCGGGCAGATCGGCGAGATCATCTCGCGCGGCCCCATGACCCCGCTGTGCTACGTCGCCTCCCCCGAACTCGACGCCCGCTACCGCACCGCGGACGGCTGGGTCCGCACCGGCGACCTGGGCTACCTCGACGAGGCCGGAGTCCTGCACGTCGCCGGCCGGCTCAAGGACGTCGTCATCCGCGGCGGAGTCAACATCAGCCCCGCCGAGGTCGAACGCGAACTCTCCGGGCACCCCGCGGTCCGCGACATCGTCTGTGTCGCCGTCCCCGACCCGCTGATGGGAGAGCGGCTCACCGCGTGCGTGGTCGCCAGGAGCGAGGCGCGGCCGACCCCGGACGACCTCGGCAGGTATCTGACGGCCCGCGGCGTCGACCCGCACAAGCACCCCGAGCACGTGCTCATCCTGGACGAACTGCCGCTGAACGCCGCGGGCAAGCCGGACCGTGCCGCGCTCCGACGGCAGGCCGCGGCCGACCGGGACGCCGTACCCGTCCGGGGCTGAAGGACAAGGGTGAAGGGCCGCCGGGGCGGCCCTTCACCCTTGTCCTTCGTTCAGCCCTTGCTCATGGCCTTCTTCAGCTCGGTTGCGGCGCCGCTGTACACGGCGAGCAGGTCCAGGTCCTCGCCGGGATAGTTCACGATCTGCACCTGGCCGGCGCCCGAGTCGGGGAGCACCGTGCCCGTCGTCATGTGCGCGTTGTCGAGGACGAGGGCGGGCTTCTTCGCCGACAGCTCGGCCAGCCGGCCCGGGGTGACCGGTTCGGGACCGTAGGTACCCACCGTCGTCGCGCCCGCGAGCCCGGCCGCCCAGCCGGTGAAGGCCTGGGTGACGACCCTCGGGCTCTTCCCGCCGGGCCAGGCCGCCTTCAGTTCGCCGTTCAGCTCGGCGACCTCGCCGTCCAGCCGCGCCCTGAACCGGGCCGCGGCGTCCTTCGTGCCGAACAGGCCTCCCAGCCGCGTGATCTCGGCGCCTGCCTTCGCCGGGTCGTTGTCGAGGTTCACCTCCACCAGCCTCGCCCGGGAGCCGGCTGCCTCCTTGATCTTCGCCGCGTACGGCTCGAACGGCGCGTAGAGCACGAAGTCGGCCTCCGCGACAGCCGCGAGGTCGGAGGGCTTGGGGTCGTAGTCGGGGGCGTGGTGAACCGACTGCGGCACGATCACCGTGACGTCCTCGGCGCCGGCGGCCTTGGCGAACGCACCTTCCCACGTGGTCGTGACGACCACCACCGGCTTGTGGTCGGCGCCCTTGTGGTGGTGCTCCGAACCTGCGGCGTCCTCGGTCCCGCACGCGGCGATGAGCGGAAGCGCCGCGCTCAGTGCGACGAGGGATGCCCTACGGATGGTTCGTGCGTTGCGGACGCAGGTGCGCGCCATGAGGGGTTGCTCCGTTCGGGGAAGAGGTGTGCGGCAAGGACGACGGCCCCCGCCGTGAGGACGAGGACCGGGCCCGGAGGCCAGTCCAGCCAGAGGGCGAGAAGGAAGCCGGTGAGGTTGACGGTGACGCCGATGCCGACCGCCCAGAGGGTGATCGACCACAGCGAGCGGCCCAGCCGCCGCGCGGCGAGCGCGGGCAGCAGGGTGAGGGCGTCGACCAGCAGGGCGCCGGTCAGCTTGATCGCGCCGGCGACCGCCACGGCCACGAGCACGAGGAGCACGGTGGTGAGGAGGCGGACCGGCACTCCTGAACACTCGGCCAGTTCACGGTCGTACAGCAGGAGAGCCACGTCCCGCCGCTTCCACCACAGCAAGGACGGGACGACCACGGCGAGGAGGCCGAGGACGACGAGATCGGCGGTGCCGACCGACAGGATCGATCCCCACAACAGGGCGAAAGCACCTGACGCGTTGACGCCGGAGACGGCGAGGACCAGCAGGGCGGCGGCGATGGCCAGGCTCATGAGCAGGCCCATCGCTCCCGACAGGCCGCCGGGTGTACGGGCCAGCGGGGCGACCCCGGCGCCCGACAGGGCGCAGGCCACCAGCGCGCACAGCACGGGGTCGAGACCGGTCAGCAGGCCGACCGCGATGCCGAGGAGCGCGACGTGCATCATCGCGAAACGCACCGGCATGATGTCGAGCCCGACGATGACGACGCCGACGACGGGCAGCCCGACGGCCGCCAGGAGCAGGCCGGCTCCGGCCCGCTGCACGGGGACGAGCTGCAGCATGGCGCCGAGATCCGCCGCCGCGAGCACACTCACCGGACCTCCCTCAGGCGCCCGGCCGCCATCTCCAGCACCCGGTCGCACCGTTCGGCCAGAGCCCGGTCGTGCGTGACGACGACGAGCGTGACCGGCAGGGCGGTCAGCACGTCCGCGGCCGCTTCCTGTCCGGCGAAGTCGAGGGCGGCCGTCGGCTCGTCGGCCAGCAGCACCTGCGCGCCCGCCCCGACGGAACCCATGGCCCTGGCCAGGTACATGCGCTGCAGCTGGCCGCCGGACAAGGTGTCCACAGGGCGGCCCGTCAGCGTTCCGACGCCGAGCAGCTCGGCGGCGGTGGCCGCCTCCGCGGGGGCGCCGCTGCTGGCCAGGAGCTCTTCGCCGCGCAGCGGGAACCTTCCGGCCGCCGGCTTCTGCGGGATCCAGGCGCAGGCCCGCCGCCGCCACGCCCACTCGGCCGGGGTGCGGGCGGTCCGCCCGCCGACCTCGATGACGCCGCTGCCCGGCCGGTGCAGTCCGAGGACCGCGCGCAGCAGCGTGGTCTTGCCGGACCCGTTCGTCCCGGTCAGCGCGACCCGCTCGCCCGCGGCGATCTCCAGGTCGACGCCGGTGACCGCCTCGACGCGGCCGTGTCGGCAGCCGACGCCCCGCATCCGTATGTCCAGTCCGCCCATCGCGCGCCCTTCACCTCCGCCGCTGCCCGTGCGGTGAGGAAGTCGGACGGAAGGGACGCAGGGTTCCCGCGTGAGGGGGCGGAACGCGGCGGCCGGCCCGGACCGGGGCCGTACGCGGCGCGGCGTACCCGTGCCGGGCGGGCAGGGATCTAGCGCGGGCTGCGCAGAACGGCGCGCCGCTCGTCGCGGGGTCCCCTCGGGCGGGGACGGCGGCGGGGCGGCGGTTCCCCGCCGCCCGCGGGCTCGGGGGCGGAGAAGCCCATGGGGACGGCGCGTGGCGCCGCTGGGGTCCTGACGACACCGGTCGTGCGTACCGGCGCCGACGTCTGCCGGGCTCCGGCCAGGACAGTGGCGTGGGCGACGAGTGGGGCGCAGGCCTGGCAGATCTCGATGACCGTCCAGATCTCCGCGACCGCCCGGTTGTGGATGAGGACGAGGAGGCTGCGGCCGCTGCAGGCGGCGCGGGCGGAGTGGTAGCGGCAGCCCGTCGCGCCGCAGGCGCAGGCGGCGTCCGGGCGCGGACCGGTGACGCGGGCGTGGGCGCGGGCGTGCTGGTCGGCGAAGCGCCGCAGGGCCGTCAGGTCTCCGGAGCGCGGAGGCATGCGGCAGGCCTCGCTGGTGCAGGTGACGGCGGCGGTGCGGTCCCGGTGGCCGGTGAGACAGACCGTCCAGGTCCTGCCGGGGCGGCGTGGTCCGGGGAGGGTGCTCACGACTCGTCGGTCCCTTCGGTCGAGGGGTGCTGATCGGGTGCTGTCACGTCGCCGGGGTGCGCCGGCGTCGTGGGGCCGGACACCTCGCGATGTGGGCCGCAGGGTATGAGCCGTGCTGGCCCCTGAACGCCCCCACACCCGCGCTAAGCCAGCAGTCTGACAGCCTGTCTGGATATGAGAGCGGCCGAATCATGCCGGTACGTCAACCAGCGCGTCGATCTCGTGGCCAGAGGGTGGTGACACATCACCTCGCCCGCGGAATGGAAGATCCCGTCGACGTGATCCCGGGTTCGGTGACGGCTTCTCCGCGGTGCGCCAATCTGGCCACAGTGGGACCCTGGTAATAGAGAGCCGCGCACCGAAGACTTACGGTAGGGCAGGCACTGCCAGCCGTGACCGCGACATCCGCACCGTCCTGCATCCGTTCGACGTCAGCGGCGAGGCGTACACGATCACCAGCGGGGGCACGGATCGCCCGACAATCGCTCGTGGTCGACGTATTCGCCGCAAGCGAGGCCGACGAGATCAAGCTGGGCGTGTGGGGCAGGCACGGGGTGACAACCAGAAATTCTACTTCAAAGCCCCACGCATCGTGGACGGAACCGTCTACAGAAACAGTTTCCAAATCGTGGCGAAGCACAGCAGTAAATGCCTGGATGTCGAATGGGGTAGCACACAGAGCGGCACGAGGGTCCAGCAGTGCCGATGCACCGGCAACAGCAATCAGAAGTGGTACCTCTGGCGCCGTGGCGACAAACAGTGGGAGATCGGTTCCGCCCAAAGCGGTAAATGCCTCGATATCTACAGCCCATCCGGGACACCCCAGCTAGGGGCACACCTGCAAATCTGGCGCTGCCACGGCGGCGGAAACCAGGCCTTGAGGATACGCTCCGTCGGATAGTCGTTTGGGCCCGTTGGACGCCGCACTCTGCGACCTTTTCGGTAAAACAAGGGCGAGCCCTCTACGGCGCTTCCCGGTTGTGACGTTCCTAGTGCTTCGGTTGTCTCGCCGACCCCAAAAGGAGTCAGTATGTACGCCAAGGAAGCTGTGACCTCGTCGCTCGTGATGCCTCTCACTTTGGCAACTGCTCTCATGGCGCCGACTTTTTCGACAGCCCAGGCGTCTGCCGTCTCACGCGTCGACGGCAGGGCAGAGGTGTTGACGGCGGCGTACTGCGCGGACCGGGACAAGGTGATCAGGCCGAGGTCCGCCTACCCGGATACCAAAATCGGTGAGCAAAACTATCGGTTGCAGAGTAGCAGGATGGAAATAGCCGTCGCCTGCCTGGTGAACCAAGAGCGGGCGGCTCAAGGTTTGCCCGGGGTAAGTGTCCCGAGGATCCTATGCCGAATAGGGCCAGGAGCCAAGTGTCCTCCGGCCGGGCTTGGGGGCGCGGCGTACGACCACGCGAGCGAAGCGGTGAAGTTGCGCTGGTGGACTACTGTGGCGAACTACCCGTCCTGTACGCCCAGGAAAGATGACACCAATACCAGCCGAGATGAAAGCCTCCTATGTGATCCACACGTCAATCCTGTGACGAGATCGACACCCCAACAGCGTGCGCAGGAACGCGGTTACGGAAGGAACTGCAGTGGCGGTTGGAAAATGGCCGAGAACGTATACACGGCGGCAGGCCGCAACGACCTGGTGACGCCGAAGGCTGCATTCGACTGGTGGATGAGCAGTCCGGGGCACCGGGCCAACATTCTCAATCCGGAATTCAACTCGATGAGCGTGCGTGTGATGTTGGGCAGCGCAGACCCGACAACCGGGTCGACTGAGCCGGCGGCGACGTATGTGCAGATGTTCGGGCGCTGCTACAGCTAGTCCACTCTGCGCGCGCCACATACTGCGCTCTCGGACGGGTCACTCCTGCATCGAGCGTCGGGATCCGCAGTCAGCGTCCGGCACGGCGCTTCTTGGGCCGCGCCGCCAGTGGACAACGAGCAGCCCCGGACCCGGGCTTCGCAGTTGACGTAGGGTTCTCCACGGCCGGTGCCGCGTATCCCACCTCAGCTCCCTCGGCCGCGTGACGGACGGCCCGGCTCGCGCAGGGACGACCCGCGTTGCCCAGACCGCTCGACTGGCCGTCGTGGATCGGGCCCGGTGCCGGCCAAGCCCCTCCTCCAAAGATAATGTTTTGCCAGCCTTGTGACTGTATGCCATGTTTCGGCCTGGCCCAGGAGTTGATCATCGGCGATCCGTCGGTGTCGATGTGCCGGGCGGCCTCTTGGGGATGTCCCGGAGAGGTGAGGAAACGATGGGGAGTGGTGGAGTGGGGAACAGTTACGAGGATGAGTGTCGCCGTGCGTTGGCCGAGGAGCAGGCGAGGAGCCTTGCCGAGACCAACGGCTGGGAGCATGTGGACAGGGAGCGGGTCCACCAGGACTGGGACGTGCTGTACCGGGAGATCACGGTTTTCTTGGACGGCGGCTGTCTTCCCGGGGACGAGCAGGTCCAGGAGCTCGTGCGCAGGCACTTCGACGTCGTCTGCCGGTTCTATGTTCCCTCCAGGGAGGCTTACGTCGGCATGTCGCTCTTCTACGCCGAGGACGAGGCCATGAGAGCGTTCCACGATTCCTACGACCCGCGGCTGGTGGAGTTCCTGGGCGCCGCGATCAAGGTGTTCGCCGATCAGGGCAGCGGGTTCGCCCCCAGCGCAGGGGCCGAGGCGTCGGCGTAGTCGGACGCCACGGGCTCCGACATGCACGCGCGAGGTGCGCCCGGACCCGGTCCGGGCGCACCCGCCGCAGGGGAGGGGCGGGATTCAGGACCAAGGGCCCGACGTTTGTAGGGCCGATGCCCCCGGAGGGGTGTTCGTCAACGGCACCACGAGCCGCACCAGGCCGGCAGGACGCCGAAGGCCGAGACAGAGCGCTGATGCGGTGATTCGCAGCGACACCGTCAACGACAGCCCTCGGTCAGTGAAAGTGATCGAAACGAACCGACCTAGCCGTTCTTGGGCTCGTCATGGAGGGTCAGTGCTCCGGCGAGGTCGAGGTCGGCGACGGTGCCGTGTGCCCCGGCGCGAACGAGCAGCACTGCGCCGAGCGCCGTGCTCCAGAACGTCCTCGTCTCCACGCTGAGCGGTCGACGGGTTCCCCAGCCGCGACTGTCGACGATCTGGCTCATGAACCGTTCGGATTGCCGGAACAGCAGCTGGAGGTGCCGGTCGACCACGGGGGCGAGTTCCGGTTTGGAGATCCCGGCGGCGAGTGCTCGCGCGACCGATGGGAGCGAGGGCATCGCCAGTACGGCGCGGGCGATGTTGCGTCGGAAGGCCGCCGCGTCGGGGGCCTGGCGGCCGATGCGCTCGATCCGTCGGGCGTCGTGCAGCAAGCCGAGAAAGGCGGCGTGCACGAGTAGCGAGTCCTTGGAGCCGAAGTAGTAGGTGACCTGGTTGGGGAAGGCGCCTGCCGCGTCCGCGATCTCCGCGACGCTGACCTCGGCGCCGGGCCGCTCACGGCAGAGCCGTGCGGTCGCCTCGATCAGCCGGCGTCTCGTCGCGCGACCGCGGTCCCGCGACCGGGCCGACGTTGATCGTCCTTCGGTTCGCTTCTTTTCCACGCCCTGATTGTATGTGATACAACAAGGCTTCATTCGCTTGTATCGCATACAAGAAAGGCCCAAGGGCATGCATGGGACTGAAGTCGTCGTGACCGGACTCGGCGCGATCACGCCACTCGGTGGAGACGTGGAGTCCACCTGGGACGCCCTGCTGGCCGGGGAGTCCGGCATCCGCGGCGGCGTCCTGCCGGACCACGAGGACACCGGCCTTCCCGACATCGTCGGGGGCGCCATGGCGATCGACCCCGCCACGCTGCTGCTGCCGGTGCAGGCCAGGCGGCTCGACCGCTCACAGCAGGCAGCCCTCGCTGCGGCGGCCGAAGCCTGGGCCGATGCCGGCGCCCCCGAAGTGGATCCGGACCGGCTCGCATCAGCGATCGGCACGGGCATCGGTGGCGTCGGCACGCTGCTCAAGCAAGACGACCTACTGGAGTCGGCCGGGACACGGCGTGTCTCGCCACGCACGGTCCCGATGCTCATGCCCAACGCGGCGGCAGCGCTGATCAGCATCGAATACGGCGCGCGGGCCGGGGTCTACACGCCCGTCTCGGCGTGCTCCTCCGGCGCCGAGGCGATCGCCCTGGGGGCCAGGCTCATCCGTGCCGGCGAGGCGGACGTCGTCATCGCGGGCGGAACCGAGGCCGCGATCACCCCGATCACGGTCGCCGGCTTCGTCCAGGCACAGGCATTGTCGCGCTACACCGCCGAACCCGCCTCAGCCTCCCGGCCGTTCGCCGCGGACCGCAGCGGATTCGTCCTCAGTGAAGGCGCGGCTGTCGTGGTGCTCGAAAGCGCCGAGCACGCCAGCGCCCGAGGCGCGCGCGTCCACGCGGCACTCGCGGGCGCGGGCATCGCCGCCGACGCTCACCACATCACGGCCCCCGCTGCCGACGGCTCCGGCCAGATCTCCGCCATGCGCAAGGCCCTCGCCCAAGCCGGCTTGGCTCCCGAGCAGATCAGCCACATCAACGCCCATGCCACCGGAACCCCCCTCGGCGACGTCGCCGAGGGGCACGCGATCGGGAAAGTCTTCGGCCGTGCCACCGTGACAGCCCCCAAGGCGGCGCTCGGCCATCTCTTCGGCGCCGCCGGCGCTATCGAAGCGCTCATCGCCGTCCTCAGCGTGGAGCACGGTGTCATCCCGCCGACCCGCAACCTCACCACTGCAGGCATCGGTCCCGACATCGACCTCGATGTCGTCACAGATCGACGAGACGTCCCCCAAGAGGCCGTACTCAGCAACTCCTTCGGCTTCGGCGGGCAAAACGTCTCACTCATCGTCACCAGCGCACGCCACCACCCGTCCCGAACGTCCTCCACCACGCCATGACCCACACGAGCGCACCGGCGTTGCCACGATCGCGCTCTGAACGAAGAGGGGGCAGGGATGGAGGAGTGGCCGGTGGGGGGTGGTGCCCCTATGTCTTTGGTCAAGGAAAACGGGGGTGCGTCGGGTCTCGGTGGGCCGGGGCAGCATGGCGGGGTGGCTGATCTGCTGTGGGATGACGTGAAGTGCTTCTTCGACCTTGACTTGATGGGGTCGTTGCCGGATGTGCGTGTCCCGGATGCCTCGGTGGAGGGCTGGCAGGCGGTCCTTGATCTGGTCGCGGAGAAGGGCTGGAAGTGCCAGTACTCCGAGGGAGGAACAGTGCTTCCGGTGCCCCGGGCGGAGGCCGTGCTGTCCCGTCCGGCGGATGCCGAGTGCCCGGACCTGCGGGTCTGGCCGGCGCCCGATGTGCTGGCGATCTTCCGTTTCCATGCTGCCGATGAAGTCGACTTCGATGTCGACCTGCGGGAGTTGCAGGACCAGGCGCGACTTGTTGTGTTCTGCGGGTTCCTTCGGGAGATCGGAGCGGCTGGGCGAGCCGGTGCTGATGGACCCGGAAGGCGACGATGGCCATCCGGTGCTTGGCTTCGACGTCGAGGCCGATCGAGTCGTTGTCCTCGCAGACCCGCTGGTCAGGTGACTACGGCCGATGGCTGGGGTTCGTAGAAGGTTCCGTCGCGGAGCATGGTGAAGAGGACATTGGCTCGTCGGCTGGCAAGGAAGAGCAGGGCCGGGGTGTGGTGCTTTCCCTGGGTGATCTTCGTGTCGTAGTAGGCCCGGGATGAGTCACCCAGGGCGGCGAATGCGGAGAGAGAAGGCTCGTTTGAGCTGCTTGCTTCCTTGTCTGGAGGGCTGTTTGCCGCGGATCGAGGAGCCCGAGCTCCGGGTGGCAGGGGCGGGTCCGGCTTAGCGGCGAGGTGGTCCGCGGTCGGGAAGGTGCTGCCGTCACCAGGATGCGGGCTCAGTCAGCGAGGGTCGCCACGATGCGGGGCGCGTTCTCGTTCTTGCGGATGTCGGTGCAGATCTCGGTGTCCCTGGCTCCCGGCATTCCGAGCTGTACTGCGGGCCCCTTGGCTCTTGGCCTCGAGGACACACGGCCCTGCGCCGACGAGGCGACGACCAGGACCAGCCGGACGGCGGTACTCCACCCGCAACTCTATTTGGCTCTCTAAGACCGTGTCCTATGTGGTGAGGCAGTCGTTGAGGACGTCATAGGGCGGGGCACGTGGAGTTGGATTGTTCCAGACGGACTGTGGGAGATTGCGAAGCCGCTGATCCCACCGTCGAAGGTGCGGCCGCACGGTGGCGGAACGCAGGACACGCCTGATGAGACGCTGTTCGCCGCGATCATCTACGTCCTGGTCAGCGGCTGCGCCTGGCGGGCCTTGCCACCCTGCTTCGGGATATCGAAGTCCACCGCCCATCGCCGGTTCCTGATCTGGTCACGGGCCGGGGTGTGGGGCCGGCTGCACGAGGAGATCTTGCACCGCCTCGACGACGCCGACCTGCTCGACCTGTCCCGCGCCGTCCTCGACTCCGCCCACGTGCGGGCGAAAAAGGGGGCGAACTCACCGGTCCGAGCCCCGTGGACCGGGGCAAGCCGGGTTCCAAGATGCACGTCCTGTCGGACGCGAACGGACTGCCCCTCGTCGTCGGTGTCACCGCGGCCAACGTCCACGACAGCCAGGCCCTGAACCACCGCTACGAACGCCATCCCCGCAACTACCTGGCCTTCCTCGGTCTCGCCGCAGCCATCTGCTGCTACAAGCGACTCGTCCGCCTCACCACATAGGACACGGTCTAAGACGGTGTCTCACGTGGCGATCTCGTCCGCTGCGGAGCCATAGGTGGTGCGGACGGGCACAGCCGTCGTGGACGGCCAGCTCAGGTGGCCGTCCACGACGGCCGGGAGAGACGTGGGCATCTCGTCGGTGACCCAGGCGAACTCCAGGGCCGCGAGCGTGGCTCCGCGGTCCGTCCATACGAGGATCTCGCCAACGTAGGCGCCGGACAGGCTATGGACGTGCGCGTCGACGGGCACGAGCTCTGTCGCCAGTGCTGCGTGCTCGCACGGTTCCCGGACCTGCAGATCGACGCTGACGGAATCGGGCCCCCAGACGGCGATCGCCTCGGTGCGGTCCAGCTGACTCCGCAGTTGCGACGAGCCGACGAACTCCGCCGACAGGATGTGTTCAAGTACTGCGCGCTCGTCGGCGTTCAACGGTCGCGGGTCGATGGAAAGAGGTGCCATGCGCCCATTCTGAGGTGACGGGGCAACCCGCCCAACGCTCCACCGGCCGTCGCCGGGGTGGCCGGGGTGGCCGGGGTGGCCGGCAGCGGCATCATGATCGTTCATGGGTGGGGATCTGTCGCAGCGGCTCGTGCCGGATGATCTATGGGCCATGGTCGAGCCGGTACTGCCGCCCTTCCGCTCGCGGCCCGCAGGGCGGTGGCACCGCACCGATCGACCAACGTGCCGTGTTCACGGCCGTCGTGTACGTGCTGGCCAGGGGGTGCGCATGGCGGTATCTGCCACCGACATTCGGGGTATCGCCGGCGACGGCTCACCGGAGGTTCTCCGTCTGGACCGCCTCCGGAGTGTGGCGTCGGCTGCACCGCGTGGTGCTGGACGAGATCGGAGCCCGTGGCGGACTCGACTGCTCCGTGATCGCCGATGTCGCCTGGGTGCGCGCGAAGAAGGGGGTCCCCTGACGGGACCGAATCCGGTCGACCGAGGCAAAGCGGGCAGCAAACTGCACGTTCTGACCGACGCGCAGGGACTGCCCGGGGTCATCGGGGTGTCCGCCGCAAACGTCAACGACGTCCAAGCGCTTCGCCCGCTCATCCTCGGGATCCCGGCCGTCCGCTCGCGCCGCGGCCCTCGCCGGCGACGTCCCGACAAGGTCCGGGCCGACAAGGCGTACCACTCCGCCGGCAACCTGGCGTGGCTGCGCGAACGCCACATCACTCCACGGATCGCCCGACCGTGCGTGAAGTCCTCCGAACGCCTCGGCAGGCACCGATGGAAGATCGAGCGATCGATCTCCTGGCTTTTCGGGTATCGCCGCCTGACCATCCGCTACGAACGCAAGGGCAGCCACTTCCTTGCCTTCCTCGGGCTCGCGGCAGTCATGACCTGCTACAAGAAGCTCGCCAAGATCACCACGTGAGACACCGTCTAAGAACCCCACCGACAAGCCCGCCAAGCCGCCGACCGAATAGGACCAGTCTGACGACGTGGGGCTGCGGGCAATGCCACTTGTTCGAAGCCCCGCGATCTTGGAAGATCGGCCCATGCCTGAAGCTCCTGACATTCCGACTGCCTGGCGCCAGCTACTGCAACGAACCCCGGGAACCCGGCAAGGGGATCCATTGGTGGTCGAAGCCGCGCACGCCCAGCCGAAACTCCGCGGCTTCTACCCGTGGCCGAGCCACGGCACGTTGAAGTTCCTGCGATCTGCCCCGCCATGGGACGGGGACCACGACGACCTGCCTTACATCGTCTGCGGCGGACCGCCCTACAAGGTCTACACCTCCGCCTACTCCACCCTCCTCGGCGAAGCAGCGACACCAGAGGAAGCCGCCGCCCTCGTCGTGGCTCACCTGCCGTCAGGCAACACGATCTTGGACGAGTGAGTCAGGCCAGGGCCTGGGGAATTACGTGACCGCAGCCCTGGGGAATTACGCGACCGTCGACGGGTCCGTTGAGGCAGTCGGCAAACCTGTGGCACATGAGTACCGTCCCGGGCCAGGATGCGGCTATGCGTGATGTCCAGAGCGATCCCGAGTTGCAGGATCTGGTTCGGCGGTTCGTCACGCCTGATCGGCGATACCTTCGGTTGGGCGGGAGCGTTTTCCGGTTGAGCCCGGTCGAGCGCTCCGCGTTTGTGCGGGTTCTGGCTCAGGCTGCGTACGAAATCACTCCGGCGGAGCTCGGCGTCCTCTTCGAGGGTGGATGGCGCGAGCGCAAGACTGCCGCCTGGCTGGTTGCTGTGGCCCACAGGTCCGAGTTCCGCGAGCTCATAGGCCGGCTCCTGCTGGCCAGCGAGGGGCCGTATGCGGGCGCGGCATACTGCGTCGCCCTTGCGAAGTTCGGCACTGCAGCGGATGCCGAACTGCTCAGCGCATACCTTGATCACTACTTGTCGCGTCCCGACCTCGACTACGAC
This sequence comes from Streptomyces sp. NPDC048018, assembly GCF_043202995.1. Taxonomy (NCBI): domain Bacteria; kingdom Bacillati; phylum Actinomycetota; class Actinomycetes; order Kitasatosporales; family Streptomycetaceae; genus Streptomyces; species Streptomyces sp. NPDC048018. Next base: position 12,220 of record NZ_JBIDBK010000018.1, on the reverse strand, counting down.
CAGGCAGTCGTCCTTGGGACGCTTCTGTACCTCGATGAGTTTCTCGGCTCCGAGTACACGACACGGTTCCTTGCCCCGGCCGGTCCCTGGGACCGATGGCTCGAAGTCCGGGCCCTGGCGGCTCTCGACCCGCATGACTGCCGGCAGGACGTGCAGCAACTGTGCGATTTCGTCGACGAGACCGCTGAGTTCTTCTCCTCGCTGGCCTGCGGGAGCTGATCATGACCGAGCGGGACATCATCCTCAACGAACTCGCCCAAGGACTGCGCCCGATGTCACAGGGCATCGAGTGGTTCGACACCCACAGCCCGGAGGAGCAGGCCGAGATACTCCTGTTCCTGCGCCACCACTGCGTGCAGGCGCGCGCCGTCACCGAAGACGGACCGGAGAGCATCCGACGTGCCGGGCTGCGCCCGACGCACACCCCGGCGGTCTTGATCACCTGCGGCCCGATCGACCAGCAACTGGGGAAGATCGCCGGCCTCACCCCTGTCGACGAACGACGCAAGGCGTTCCGGCTACTGGTCGAGGTCCTCGCGGTCGCAGACGAACGGCGCCGCGAACGCTTCTGCTCCGGCGGATGCGGTCACTGGTGGCACAACCTGCCCGTCGCCGACGGGTGAGGACGAGTCCCCCGCCGCTGGCCTCCGCCCCTGGACTCCATGTGCGGCAAGACGGACTGACGGCAGTGTTCATGCGCTCGTGTCGTCGGCGGCGGAGCCGATCACCGCGCGCAGGGCCTGCAAGGCGTCATCGTATTGGTGGCGGTCGAACTGGAACGGACCGAATGCCACGTAGTCGCGGGTCTTGCGGTGGGGTTGCTCGAAGGCGTCCCAGGTTTACGAGATCCGCGGTCGCGGTGATGCGGGCCATGAGCGGCCAGCACCCCACTCACCGCATTCACAACCGAGGACGGGGATCTTCGGCCCCATCGCGCTGGTGGACAGTCCGAGGAAGTGGTCCTGCATCGGGCCGAACCGGAAGAACTCCGGAATCAGACCACCGTAGGCATCACCTGCAGGCTGCATCCCGGCCGCGATCTCGTACTCATCGATCAGCTCGGTGAGTGGTGCTCCGTCGATGTGAGGGACGACCACGAGCGGACCCCTGTCGCCACGGTGCTGGCAATCGAACCGGATCTCATTGCTGATCATCCGCGATTGTCTCAGCGACCCTGCTCCCTCCTTCTGCGCGGGGTGCGTCGGGGCCTTGCGCGACATGCCGAGGTTGATCGCCACGCTGCCGGGCGCGGAGTCGATCTGGTCGATTCTGGATTCGGCGCCGGCGGACGCGCAGGCCCTCCATTTCGCCGAGCCAACCCTCTTTCTCGGCTTCGGCGATGCGGGCGAGGAGGTTGTCGCGGATCTCCTCCAATCGGCCGCGCTGGGGCCGGGTCCGGCCGAAGGACGAGCAACGAACGCAAGCGTGTTCATGAACACAAGGGCTTGAAAAGGGCGCGACCGCAGGTTGATGGGGCTCCCTGGATTTCCTCACCTCACGCTCGGGTGTTCCTCGGAGCTGCTCGCGCTGTTCCCCGCCTGCAGTGGAAGGGCCTGGAACCCGCCCTGCCACGCGTGGGATCGGTGCTACACCCGCGGGACAGCAGCGTCGCTCCGACGGACGCGGGTGGTGGTGCGGTCGTAGAGCCGGGTGCCGAGGGTGCGCCACAGCACGCGGGCCGGAGCGGGCATCTGTGACAGGAACAGTCGGCGTTCCTGCGCGGTCGCGTCCTCGAGGATCGCTCCGAGGAAGACCAGGAGCTTGGCCTTGGGGACGCTGCGGCGTCCGCGTTCACCGACTTCGGTCCATTCGCGGGGCGTGATGTGGTCGGCCATCAGGGGCAGGAGGTGTTCTTCCTCGTCGTCCATGTGGTCGGCGGCGTGCCGGTCGAGCACGCGCAGGGCTCCGGCGAGGCGCAGGGCAGTGTCACGGTCAGTCCGGGTGCGCCAGTGGTGCGACAACTCGGTAGCCGTGGCGAGCGCGCCGGCGATGGCCTCGTGCTGGTCGGCCATCCGCGCGACCACGTCCTCGCCGGGAGCGGCGCGCTTGCGCAGCTTGGGCCACAGCAGGTGGTCCTCCCCCTCGTGGTGTTCGCCCAGGGCGCCGAGGACCAGGTCAAGGTGGTCGGCGAGCACAGCGGTGCGCCGCCGGTCGCCCGGGACGGCAGCCTCGATCAGGTCGGCCAGGAGCGGTATCTCGCGGCGAAAGACCCGGTGCAGGACGACCATCTCCTGTGGGTCCAGACGCTCGTTGGTGGTGGCGGGCATCAGGGTCCGTTTCTGTGAGGGAACAGTGATCACTCCGGGAAGCCGCAGCTTAGTCACGTCGACCCTGCCACCCGCAATCAGGCCAGGCCCCCCGCCCCCGCTGTGATCCGATCCGAGCGCCCGCCTCCTTGCTCACTGAAGTCCTCACTTGCTTCAACAGACGACCATCTGAGGAGTTGAGAGCGAGGCCGGGGAAATTCGAGACTCTGACCGCAGTTCCGTGAATCCCCAGGTCAGGGGGTGCGTGAAGGAACGTTCCGGCAGGGCATCCATTGCTGGTGGGGGTTTACTCGCTGGATGATGTGCTGTTTCCGGATGTCGACGTGCGTTTGGAGGGTGTGGAGTTCACGGCGGACATCCTGGTCGTCGTGGCGGCTGCGTGCGGTCCGCCGCCCAGATGCCCGGAATGCAACGCCAGGGCTCGACGGGTGCATTCCTGCTACGAGAGGCGCCTGGCCGAGCGGCCTTTGGCCGGGAGAAGGCTACTGGTCAGGCTGCGCGTCCGACGATTCTTCTGCGACGGGCCACGTGCCGGCGGCGGACCTTGGTCGAACAGGTCAGTGGCCTGAGCGAGCGCTACCGTCGCTCCAGCCTCGGGCTGAAGACATGGCTCCGCCGACTCGCGGTCGAGCTCGGCGGCCGGGCCGGCGAACGGCTGTGCCGTCGCCTGCATCTCGTCACAGGACGGACGCGGCTGCTGGGACTTCTGCAGCCCCCGATGGTGCCGGAACGGTCCCCGCGGGTCCTCGGCGTCGACGAGTTCGCCTTTCGCAAGGGCCGCAGGTACGGAACCATCCTGGTCGACGTGGAGGCCGGCCAGGTCGTGGACGTCCTGCCCGACCGCACCTCCGAGACCTTGGCCGCCTGGCTGCGCAACCATCCCGGCGCCGAGATCATCTGCCGAGACCGGGCCTCGGCCTACACGCGGGCAATCAAGCAAGCGGCCCCCGACGCCGTGGAAGTCGCCGACCGCTGGCACCTGCTCCAAAACCTCGCCGCCGCAGTGGAGAAGACCTGCCACCAGCACCGCGCCTGCCTGCGCAAATCGGCCGACGAGGAGACCGGCCACATCCGAGAGGCACCACCGCCCATACAGGTCCCAGTCCACGAATTACCCCGGACCCAGATCGTCGAACGGACCCGGCACCGCTACACCGACGTCCAGAAACTCGTTGCGGCTGGCTGGACGATCAGCGCCATCGCCCGTCGTCTCCACCTCGACCGCAAGACCGTCCGACGGTTCCGCGACACTGACCTCGACCAGTTGCTCGCCTCCGCCAACCAACGACGCCCGGCAGGAGTGCTGGAACCGTTCAAGCCATACCTCAATACCCGGTTCACCGAGAGTCTCGGCCAGGTCAGCGGTAGCCGCCTCTTCCTGGAGATCCAGGAACGCGGCTACCGAGGCAGTCGCCAGGCCCTGCTCGACCACCTCGACGAGCCGGTCGAGCCGGTCGAGCCGCTCATATTCAGGGTCGTCGTCCAACGAGGCCAAGCTCCAGGTAACGGAGTCGTTGTGTCAACGGCTCTGGTCTCGGATCATGCGGCGGAGGCTGGTGCGGGCCGCGGCGAGTCGTCCTCAAGCTCTGACGAATAGCGTCCCTGGCTGTGCCTCACTAGTCCCTTTGCGTGGGGCACAGCCACGCCCGGATGTCGTACCGCTCAACGAGCGTCTGCTCCTCGGTTGGAGGGCACCGCCAGGCCCTCACCTCGTAGTCTCCGTCATCAGGAAGTACCAGCACGGGGCCGGGCTCCCTCCCCTCGACGTTGACCAGGGCGAGCTCTCTGTCTGGGACCGAGATCAGGGACGCGCCAAGAGTCACGCCTTGGCCGTCCGGGGCGGGACCGGCCCAGACGGAAAGCGCGACACCAACGCGTCCGCTCGCCGAGGCGGGGATGCCAACGGCCTCTCCGTTCCCTTGGACTCCATCTCCCTCAGGGACGGCAGAAGTGATGTCAGCTCCTGGACCGCTCCCGGCGACGAGCCAGAACTCCCCATGAGTCACCCACAACGCATCGAACACCACGTCCCAGGGCTGCTTCCCGGGGAAGACCACGCTGCTGTCAAAGGCCGGTTCAATGTCATCCACGGTCAAGACCTAAGCGATCGTCATTCGGCGACGCCTGCCCACGCCGCGCCTCCCCTCCCGCACGACGGTCCCGGCGTGTGGGGGACGTTGGACTGCGCAAGGAGGACGGGCCCCGGCGCTGGGCGTAAGGGCGCGGCTCCCTCAAAAGGTCGCGATGGCCCGGGCCACGGTCCGCCGGGCGGTCGAGGCGGACCGAGCTGGAGCGGGCGGATTGTCTTCCACGTCATGGCCACCACCCGCCACGACACCGTCGTCGACCGGTGGTCCATCGGCCACCCCGTCCACGAGCTGTTTGACGATCTGCCCCGGCAGAAGTGGGGCGCCGGTCCTGCGGGAACGGCTCGCACGGGCCCCGTGTTCGACTGGGCCAGAGTCGAGGTCCGGCCCCGGCACCGGGAGGACCGGCGGCACTGGGTGATTGCTCGCCGCAGCGTGAGCCGGCCCCAGGAGATCTCCTACTACATCGCCCACTGCCCCGCCGACACCACACTTGACCAGCTGATCTGTGTCGCCGGGGCCCGGTGGGCGGTCGAGGAGTGTTTCCAGAGCGCCAAGGGCGAGTGCGGTCTGGACGATTACCAGGTCCGGCGTTATCCCGGCTGGCACCGGCACATGACCCTGGCCATGGCCGCCCATGCCTGCCTGACCGTTCTGCGGGCCCGCGGGCTCGATGCCGATAAAGCAGAAACGGATCCTCCGGCCTTGTCCCCCTCAGGCTTCCCGAGCTAAGAGGCTGATCCACCACCTCACCCACCGCCGGCCGGCCTCGGTCGGCCATGTCCTGCACTGGTCGACCTGGCGACACCGACGCCAGCACCAAGCCCGCATCAGCCACTACAAACAACGTGGCCACACACCACCAGAAACTGCCCAACCATCACGTCAAAGACCGTTGCAGTACTGGTGATCGGGCTGCTCGCGGTGGTGGTGATACGGGGAGGCGGTGGCTTCAGCTGGTGTAGGTGCCTCGGACGATGCTGTCGCCGGAGTGGTCCGGCTTGCCGTTGTAGGCCTGGACGGAGACGTCCACGACCGGGTACTCGTTCAGATCGATGGTGGCGGGGACGGGCAGGGTGGCGTGCCCGTCGGGGCCGAGGACTCCCATGGAGACCAGCTTGGTGTGAGTGCGGTCCATGAGCCAGACCTCGAAGTATCCGGTCGTCTTGGGAAGGCCCTTGACGGTGATCTCCAGCGAGCGCCGCTGGGTGGTGTCCTTGAGGCTGGCGTAGCCGACCGAGGAGGGGCGCAGGGAGTCCAGGGGTTTGCCGTCGGCGACGGCCTGGACCGCTGGTGTGGGGGGGCGGGTGAGCCACCAGGTCAGCGCGCTGCCGGAGGCGGCGCCGAGCAGCGCGGCGCAGGCGGCGAGGACCAGGGTGTTGCGGCCCATGCGTCGCCCTACGTTCAGGCGAGGCCGTCCTGCCGAAGAGGCGGCGCCCGAGTCGGGTGCCGGGAGCGGGTTGCGGCTCGGGACCTGGCCGTCAGAGACCTGCAGTTCGGCGGCGATGGCCTGCCAGAGGTCGTCCGGTGGGGCAAGCAGGTCGTGTTCCGCGGGGGCGGGGGTTTTCATGGTGGTCACGATGCGGCGGAGGTTGTCGTACTCCTTGCGGCAGGGCTCGCATTCGTGCAGGTGGAGAGAGGTCCAGGGGTCGGTTTCCTCACCGAGGGCCATCATCGCCAGGGTTTCTTCATCGGTGTGCTTCACCGTCCACCTCCAACCGCTTCTTCAGCCGCATCAGACCACGCCGGGTATGACTTTTCACCGTTCCCAGTGGCAGGCCCGTGTGCTCGGCGATCTGCGACTGGGACAGATCGTCGTAGAAGGCCATCTTCAAAACGAGCTGCTGCTGATCGGGCAGCTCTTCCATCTCGCGGGTCAGCACCATGTGGTCCAGCAGGGTCTCGGTCACGGGCGTGGGCTGCGTCGGCATGGCGGCCTCCGCGGTGGCGGCCTCGATGCTGCGCAGATGGCGGGAGCGCTTGTCGAGGGCGTCGGCGATCTTCTTGTAGGTGATGCCCATCAGCCAGGTCTTCAACGAGCCGCGGCTCGCATCGAATGTGCCCCGGCTGTTCCACGCACCGACGAACACCTGCTGGGTGATGTCCTTGGCTTCTTCCGGATCACCGACCTTGCGGGTGGCGACGGTGTAGACGAGCGCGCCCCAGCGACGGTATGCCTCGGCCAGGCACGACTCGTCGCCCTTGGCGAACCCGTCGCCCAGGTCGTCATCGGTCACGGTGGTCACAGCGGCCACACTAGCCGCCAGCACCCGTGCCCCACCCCACACTGCTGTCATTTGGCTGCCTCCACCGCAGTGACGACCAGATTGTTCTGGTATCCGCCCGCGTCCGGCAGGTAGGGGCCGGCGCAGGTGATCAGCGTCAGTACCGGGCGCCCCTCCCGGCGAAACGCATCCGAAGCGGGCAGAGCCTTCTTGCCCACGGTGCGGCGCGCGGTGATCTCATAAGCCACGGTGCTGCCGTCCTCGCGCCCGATCAGCACCCGGTCCCCCTGGCGGACCTCGTTCAGAGCGTTGAGGACGCCCAGGCCCCGGCCCTTGGCATCGACATGGCCGACGATCACGGAAGAACCCGTGTCGGAGCCGGGTGCGGGTGAGAAGCGGTACCAGCCGACCCGGTCGGGATCGGGCGGAACCTCCGTCTGGCCGTCCTCAGCCACACCCACCGGATCAACCGGAGCACTCAGGCCCAGGCGCGGAATCGACAACTTCTGCGGCGGCGAGACGCGTGAAGGGCCGGCGTTGACAGCAGAGGGCGAACCGGTCGCTGCGCTGGTGGGCCGTGCGGGGGGCGGTGCAGGCGTGCTGGTCACCGGCGGCAGGGCGGAAGCCGTACCGGCCGGAGTGCTTCCGAAGTCGGCGGCCCTCCCAGGCTCTTCACGCACGATCAGGACGAGGAACACCGCGCACAGCAGGACACCGAGGAGTACGGCAGTCACTCCGAGGGCCTTGCGAGGTGCCATCCTGCGCGTGCTGGTCATGGTCCGCCTTTCCGGCGTGAGGGATGTCGGGTGGTGCGGTCACCCGGATGGACGGGGATGATCGGGATGACCGCACCACATGACGTGTTCGAAACGGGGCAGTCCGGGGATCAGGCGGCGTCGGTGCGGCGGCGCAGGAAGTACCCGCCGGCCCCCAGGGCCAGGACCGCGCCGGTGCCCAGAGCGCCCAGGGCGACGTCGCTGTTCCCGCCCGCCGCCTGGCCGGTCTCGCCGGCGGGCACGCCGTTCGGCGCGGAGTGCATGCCGGTGATCGTCTGGGTCTTCAGCGCGAGGTTCTTGTCCGTCGCGCTGCCCCAGGCGTAGACGATCGTGTTGCTCCCCTCGGCCAGATCCAGCTTCGCCGGACCGATCGCCACCGTGTCGGTGCCGGCGAGCACGACGTCGGCGTTCACGGTGCCGGCCGCCACCTCGGCCGTGGCCTCCTTGGGGTTCTCCAGACCCTTGAACACCGGGGTTCCGCCCGCGCGGACGTCGACCGCCGGGGCCGCTGCCACGTGGCGGACGGTCAGCCTGGCCTTGCCCGCCGGCACCTTGGAGGTGTCGTTGACGAACGCGTCGAGGGCGGGCTTGCCGTCCGCCGTCAGGTGGGCGACCAGCGTCGCGTTCGCTCCGGCCGGCACGTCGACGGTCTTCTCGATCACCGGGGTGCCCTTAGGGCCCTCACCGTCCTTGAAGACCTTGATGTCGTAGGAGCCGGCGTCCAGCTTCAGCGGGTCGGTGAGCGTGCCCGGCTTGAAGTCCGGCAGGAGTTCCTTGTCCCCCGCGAACACGTCCACGGTCAGGCCCGGCACGGCGTGCAGGACCGACACCGTGGCCTGCCCGTCGGCCTCGGCCTGCGGCTGGGCGAACGCGGGAGCGCCGGCGGTGACGGACAGTGCGACGGCAACAGCGGCGGTGAGAGCCGCACCAGCGGAACGAGCGGTCATGACGATCATCCCCATCATCCGGTCGAGAAGGTCTCGAACTCTGTGTGAGGAGGCATTCCGCCACGACCAGCCAACTGGTTGCACCCGATGCTTGAAGTCTTTACTTCGCGTCGTCTGCCGCCCTGCCCCCGCCCGGCAGGACAGCACACGCAACCCGGGGCATGCGAGAAGCCGCTGGTCTGCCCCCTGTAGCCGCTGGTCTGCCCCCTGTACGGGATTACGCGCGGTTCACTGTCCAGTGTCCTCGGCGAGGGTGTGCGCGACGAGCGCATTGGCGTGGCCGTGGCCCAGACCGTGCTCGGCCTTGAGCCAGGAGACCAGTTCCATGTGCTTGGTCAGGGGCGAGGCCCTGATGGCGTCTTTCCACTCCGCGATCGGGCGGCCGTACTTCTTCTCGATCGAAGGGAAGTAGCCGGCAGGGCCCTTCACCGGTTCAGTCATGTCGCAGTGTCCCGTCTATCCGTGCGTAGTGATCTTGGATTGTCGCGTTGCTTTCGCCTGACCTGCAAGCCGCAGGGGCGTGCCTACCGCTGTGTTGTCGGCGCGGCGGTGAGAAGCCGGGCCGACACTGCGGTGAGCCAGAGGAGGCCGAGTCCCGCTCCGGCGGTGAAGGCCATGACGGTGACGGAGGAGCCCGCGAAGCCGGCGAGGACTCCCACCGGCACCAGGCGGCAGACGAGGGCCCAGCCGCGCTGACGGCGGATGGCGAAGTGCCGGGCGAACACGAGGCACGCGGCGCACAGTGCGAGGTAGCCGACCGTGCCGCTGAGCATGTGGACGGTGCCGTGTGCACTCAGTGAGACGACCCGGCCCTCGGGGGCACCGGCGGGGAACCCGGCCCCCGGATCGGCGGGGAAGACCCCGGCGAGGAGGAACGAGGCGCCGAGCACCCCGAGCAGCCGGGGCGCCCAGGTGCCGCCGGGTCCATCGCCCAGTGTCCGGCGTATCGCGATCGCGCCGCCGATCACCAGCAGGCCGGTAAGCAGGAAGACGCTGACCTGGATCCAGCCGAGGCTGCCGAGGCTGAGCTGGCTCAGGGCGTTGCGGGTGAAGTCGAACCCGTCCCGGGTCAGGCCCTGGGCCAGGCCCGCGGCGAGGAAGAGCGGGCCTGCTGCGATGCCGGCGGCCAGCTGGAGCCGTGGTGCCGGGCGGGCCGGGGCCACGTCGAGGCCGGCGGCCGGCGCGTCGAGCGTCTGGGACACGTGGAGGTCTTTCCTGGTCGCGGGTGGACGGAACGGTCTGGCGGGTCAGCGGGGCTGGGGGGTGTAGTGGGCTTCGATGACGCCGTTGGCGAAGGCCCGCGTGGCCGCCAGGTGCATCGGGATCTGCTCGCCGTCGGCGAGGGTACGGCCGATGCCAGCGATGACGGGGGCGATCTGCAGGTAGAGGTCGTCCAGCAGGCCGTTGCTCATGAGCCACTGGACGAGCGTGATGCTGCCGCCGACGTTGATGTTGCCGCCGGACTGCTGCTTGAGGGCCCGGATCTGGCCGGCGATGTCGTCACCCGTGATCAGGCGGCTGTTCTGCCACTGACCGACCTCGGTGAGAGTGGAGGAGACGACGTACTTCGGCGCGGCGTTCAGCCAGTCGGCAGTGGGCACCTGCTCGTTGGTGACGTGCGGGAAGAACGAGCTCCACATCTCATAGGTGCTGCGGCCCAGCAGGGCGGTGTCGGCATCATCGAACAGCCGTGTCACCGCCTCGGCCGCCTCACCGGTGTTGTAGGGCATGCCCCACTTCTCCGGGCCTTCCACGACGCCGTCCAGCGAGACGAACAGTCCGGCCACGATCTTGCGTCCTGCTGTCATGTGATCACTCCTCATGAGAGTCCCTCGGCGAACTTGCGACATCCGAACAAGAAGTGAGCTTGTCTTTTGCAAGTGAACTTTGTCAACAGAACCTTGCATTACGATGTGCATCATGGCGACTCGCGAGTACGGACAGTTCTGCGGCCTGGCCCGCGCGATGGAGATGGTTGGCGAACGGTGGGCCATGCTCATCGTCCGCAACCTGCTCAGCGGGCCCCAGCGCTATACGGACCTGCGCAACGGCCTGCCCGCCATTCCCACCAACGTCCTGTCGACCCGCCTCAAGCAGCTCGAAGAGGCCGGACTGGCGACCCGCCGGGCGTTGTCCCACCCCGCGCGCGCAGTCGTTTACGAACTCACTGACTACGGACGTGATCTCGAACCCGCGCTGATCGCGCTAGGACGCTGGGGCGCCCGGACGATGACGGCGCCCCGCCCCGGCGAGGCCATCACCGCGGAGTCGGTGGCCATGTCCTTCCGCACCACCTACCGGCCCGAAGCGGCGCAGGGCGGCACCGTCGGCTTTGAAGTCCGCATGGGCGACTTCACCATCCGCCTGCAGGTCACCGATGGCGAACTGGCTGTCGACATCGGCACGCACCCGGCTCCGGACCTCGTCATCGAAAGGCTTGCCGACCAGGCGATCATGGAACTGATGAGCGGCAGCAAGGCCCCTGCCGAAGCAGTCTCCGAGGGCAGTGTGCGTCTGGAAGGAGATCCCGCTTTGCTCAGCCGGTTCGCGGAGATGTTCCGCTTCTGATGAACGCCACCGCACCACCAGCCCCGAAGGGGCACCGGAGAACCTGGTCCGAACGCACCGTGGGACGCAAGGGTGTCCGTCTGTCCTGCCGCGACCGGGGCAGCTCGGGGCCGCCCATCGCACTGCTGCACGGCCTCGCCGGACACGCCGGCGAATAAGTCTGCCAGGGCTTCGGTCCGCTCGTCGTTTGAGGTGTAGGGCCGCTGGTAGGCCCATTCGTCGAGCAGGGTGCGCTTGAAGCGTTCGACCCTGCCGTTGGTCTGAGGCCGGTAGGGACGGGTGAGTTTGCCGGTGGCGCCGAGGTCGGCCAGGGCGTTCTTCCAGGCCAGGCCCTTGCGGTAGGCCCAGGCGTTGTCGGTCAGCACCCGCTCGATGCGGGTGATGCCATGGTCGTGGAAGAAGGCGGCCGCGCGGGTGAGGAAGCCCGCGCAGGTCGCGACCTTCTCGTCGGGGTGGATCTCGCTGTAGGCGAGGCGGGAGTGGTCGTCGACGGCGGAGTGGACGTCGTCGAAGCCCATGCCGCGGACCGGGCGGCCGGCCTCGCGGCCGTTGTCCTGTGGCCGCCGCCGTCGGGGATCCGACCGAGTTTCTTCACGTCCACGTGGATCAGCTCGCCGGGCCGGTCGCGTTCGTAGCGGCGGATCACGACTCCGGTCGGCCGGTCCAGCCAGGCCAGCCGGTTCAGGCGGTGGCGGGTCAGGATCCGGTGCACGGTGAAGGCGGGCAGTCCCAGGATCGGCCCGGTCCGGGCGGGCCCGAGCTTGCGGGTCCGCCGCAGCCCGCCGACGCGGTCCTCGAGCGCAGCCGGGGTCCGGTGCGGGGTCGTGCGAGGCCGGCTCGGCCGGTCATGCAGCCCCGCATCGCCCTCGGCCCGCCACCGGCGGATCCACTTGTGGGCCGTAGCCCGCGAGATGCCCATCTCGGCCGCCACATGAGCGACCGGACGGCCCGAACAGGCACGTTCGACCAACAGCCTCCTACCGAAGACCGTCAGCCGGGCATTACAGTGGACCACGAAGACCTCCGTGCGGTGAGTTCCTAGACAGCTCCCACCACACCGGAGGTCTTCGCCATGTCCAAGTCCAGACCAGTGTCGACAACGCTCGTGATCAATACACCTAGGCGGCGCGGCCGTCCCAGATCCACGCCATGTGACCGTGGTCCAGTTCGCGTCCCATGATCTTCGTTGGGGACATGCTCGCGTGCTGGATCTCCACCACGCATTCGTCGGCCCCGATCAGGTCGGAGCCCAGCACTAGGGCCTGTTGCGAAAGTGCTGGTCACAGCCATTCGTTGATGGCTGCGACCAGCACTGTCGCTTCGTAACGGACGGCGAGTTTGTCGTACCGG
>NZ_JBIDBK010000017.1:0-50058 GCF_043202995.1 Streptomyces sp. NPDC048018 | reverse complement strand
CTCACCAACGCCAACCTCCACCCCAACGACATCGACATCATCGAAGCCCACGGCACCGGAACCACCCTCGGCGACCCCATCGAGGCACAAGCCCTGCACGAGGCGTACGGATCCGACCGCCCCGGCGACCGGCCCCTGTGGCTCGGCAGCCTCAAGAGCAACATCGGCCACACCCAGGCCGCGGCCGGCGTCGGCGGCATCATCAAGATGATCCAGGCGCTGCACCACCGGCAGCTGCCGGCCACCCTGCACGCCGACGACCCGACGCGCCACATCGACTGGGACGACACCCCGCTCAGGCTGATCACGCACGCCCGGCCCTGGCCCCGCACCGACGCGCCCCGCCGGGCCGCCGTGTCCTCCTTCGGCATCAGCGGCACCAACGCCCACGTCATCCTCGAAGAGCCGCCGGCCGCGCTCACCCACCGCCCGGCCGACCACCCTGCGCCCGAGCCCCGGCCCGAGTCCGGCCGCGTCACCTGGTACCTCTCGGCGCGGACGGAGGACGAACTCGCGCGTGCAGCGGGGCGTCTGACCGACCACGCCACCGCTCATCCCGAGGTGACCGCGGGTGCCATCGGCGACTCACTCGCCCGGCGACACCAGCACCCCTACCGCGCGGTCCTGCACGGAGCCGACCGCCACGAACTCCTCACCCAGGCACGCGCCCTGGCCACCGGGCAAGCCCACCCGGGCCTCACCACCGGACACGCCCACGACGGCAAACTCGCCGTCCTCTTCACCGGACAAGGCGCCCAATACCCCGGCATGGGACGCGACCTCGCCGAGACTCACCCCCGGTTCGGGGAACTCCTCACCGACATCGCCGGACGCTTCGACCACCACCTCGACCACCCGCTGATCGACGTCATGTGGGCAGCACCCCACACCGAACTCGCCGCTCTCCTCCACCACACCCGCTACACCCAGCCGGCCCTCTTCGCCTTCGAAACCGCGCTCTTCACCTACCTCACCGAACGCGGACTGGCACCCGACTACCTCATGGGCCACTCCATCGGCGAAGTCACCGCAGCCCACGTCGCCGGCACCCTCTCCCTCGACGACGCCATCACCCTCGTCACCACCCGCGCCCACCTCATGCAACAACTCCCCACCGACACCGGCATGCTCAGCGTCACCGCATCCGCCACCGAACTCCACGCCGTGCTCGACCGCCACCCCGAGATCGACATCGCCGGACACAACTCACCCCGACACACCACCCTCGCCGGCACCCACCACGCCCTCACCACCCTCACCCAAGACCTCGACACCGCCGGAATCACCCACCGACCCCTCACCGTCTCCGGCGCCTTCCACTCACGCCACCTCGACCCCCTCCTCCCCCAACTCACCACCACCGCCCAGAACCTCACCCACCACGCTCCCGCCATCCCCATCGTCACCAACACCACCGGTCAGATCGCCACCACCGAACAGCTCACCGACCCCCACCACTGGGCCGCCCAAGCCCGCACCGCCGTCCACTACCACCACGGCATCACCACCCTCGCCACACTCGGCGTCACCACCTACCTCGAAATCGGACCCGACACCACCCTCACCCACCTCACCCGAACCACCCTCGCCGACAACACAGACGACACCGTCGCCTGCATCGCCACCCAGAACCCGCGCGCCGAACAGACGGAGGTGTTCGACGGCGCACTGGCGACCCTTCACACCACCACCCGCCGCGGCCTGGCCCGGGTCACCTCCCCGTCCGACGGCGCACCCCCCGTCCTGCTCCCCACGTACCCCTTCACCCGCACCCGCCTCTGGCTCTCTCCCCAGCCGCAGGCGTCGGCCCGGCACCTCGGTCTCAGTGCCACCGAGCACCCGCTCCTGGCCACGGCCACCGAACTGCCGGACGGCACGCACCTGTTCACGACCACCCTGGACACGACCGCCCACCCCTGGCTGGCGGACCACACCATCGCCGGCACGGTGCTCCTGCCCGGCACGGCCCTCCTGGAGCTGGCGCTCCACGCCGGTCTGCGAACGGGCTGCGAGGAGGTGGAGGAGCTGCTCTTCCAGGTGCCGGTGGCCCTCTCCGCCGACCGGGAGAAGGTGCTGCACCTCCTGGCCGGTCCGGTCGACGACTCCGGACGTCGACCGATCACGATCTACAGTCGCGACACCGACGACGAGGCGTGGACCAGGAACGCCACCGGCACCCTGGCCACCGTCTGACACCCGCCGGCAACGCGGAGGCCCGGCCCCTGGAATTCGCCTCCAGGGGGCCGGGCCTCTCGTGTCGGGCCGAGCGCGTCAGACCGGCGTGGGGGTGGTGTCCGCGAACCTGGTGGCGGCGAACGGGCGGGCGATCTCGGGGAGTCGGCCCGTGACGACGGCCTCGGCCATCGCCTCGGCGGTGGCCGGGGTCAGCTGGACGCCGACGCGGTGGTGACCGGTGGCCAGCAGGACGTCGTCGCGCGAGGTGGGGCCGAGGATCGGCCGGCCGTCGGGTGACCCCGGGCGCAGGGCCGCGGCAGCGCCGGCGAAGTGCATGGTGGAGGCGGCGGGCAGGACCCGGCGTACGCGGTCGAGGAGGTCCGCGACGCCCTCCGCGCGTACCAGCTCGTCGTAGCCGGCATCCTCGTACGTGGCGCCGACGGCGAGTTCGCCGTCGGCGCGCGGGGCGATGTAGACGGCGCGGTCCTCGTAGCCGCATCGGACGGTGTGGTGGAGGGGCGTGTCGCCGCGCAGGCGTATCACCTGTCCCTTGTAGGGCTTGATCTCGGGAACCAGTCCTTCGGGGAGGCCGGGCAGCAGGTGGGTCCAGGGGCCCGCGGCGAGGACGAGCCGGTCGGCGCGCAGGACGGTGCCGTCGCCGAGCCGGACCGCCGGGGTGCGGGTGTCGAGGAGGAGCTCCGTGGCGGGTTCGCGGACGAGCCGGCCGCCCGCGTGCCGGAGGGCGGCGGTGAGGGCGCGGGTGAGGGAGCGGGGGTCGACGGAGCCGTCGTCGGGCGACAGCATGCCGGTGTGCGCGTCGCCGGCGAGGTGGGGTTCGAGGCGGCGGCAGTCGTCCGGGGTGAGCATCTCGTAGCGGACGCCGGCGTCGTCGGCCATCTTCCGCAGGCGGTGGAGGCCTTCGGCGGCCCGGGCGTCGTAGGCGATGTCGAGGATGCCGTTGCGCAGGTATCCGACGGGCGTCCCGGCGGCGTGGGCGAGCTCGGCGGCGAACGAGGGGTAGAGGGCGCGGGAGTGCAGGACGAGCCGGGCGAACTCGGGCCGTCCGAGGAGCATGTCGCCGGAGGGCGGGAGCAGTCCGGCGGCGACGCCCGACGCCTTGCCGCCGGGCTCGGGGTCGACGACGGTGACGTCGGTGCCGCGTTGGGCACAGCGCCAGGCGGTCGCCAGGCCGATGACGCCGCCGCCGACGATGATGACGCGCATGGGTCCTCCTCCGCTCCGCGCGGGGCGCGGAGCGGAGGAGGCCCGGGCGCCGCGCGACGGAGCATTCGGTCTGCTCCGCCGGGGCGGAGCGGTCAGTCCTGCTGGGTGAGCCGCAGCAGGTGGGCGGCCAGGGCGGCCGGGGTGCGGTGGTCGAACAGGAGCGTGGCGGGCAGCCGCAGGCCGGTCAGGGCGGCCAGCCGGCGGTTGAGGTCCACGGTGGTCAGGGAGTCGAAGCCGATGGCGGAGAACTCGGCGCCGGGTTCGACGGCGTCGGGTCCGGTGAGGGCGAGGACCCCGGCGACCTCGGTGCGGATGAGCTGCTGGAGGGCGTCGGTGCGGTCCGCCTCGGGGAGGGCGGCGAGGGTGCGGCGCAGTTCGCCGGCGTCGACCCGGGTGGCCGGCCGGGTGGGGCGCGCGGGGTCGTGGCGTCGGGGCGGGCACAGGTCGCGGAAGACGTCGGGGATCTGCGGGGAGTGCTCGCGCAGGGCGGGTTCGTGCAGGTGGACGGGGACGAGGACGGCGTCGTCACGGCCGAGGGCCGTGTCGAAGAGGGCGAGTCCGTCGGACACGCGCAGGGCGGAGATGCCGGCCCGCTCCATGCGTCTGAGGTCGGCGGCGGCGAGCTGTTCGCCCATGCCGGCCTCGTCCCACAGTCCCCAGGCGAGGGAGACGGCGTGCAGGCCGTGGGAGCGGCGGTGCTGGGCGAGGGCGTCGACGAAGGTGTTGGCGGCGGCGTAGTTGGCCTGTCCGGCGCCGCCGACGATGCCGCTCACCGAGGAGAAGAGGACGAGTTCGCAGGCGGCGGGCAGGGTCTGTACGACCTGGTGCAGGGCGAGCGCGGCGTCGACCTTGGGGCGCATGACCCGGGCGAGGCGGCGTGGTGTCATGGTGCCGACGGCGCCGTCGTCGGTGACGCCCGCGGCGTGGATCAGGGTGGTCACGGGATGCTCGGCGGGGAGGCCGGCGAGCACCTGGGTGAGCGCGTCGGCGTCGGCGACGTCGCAGGCCGCGACGGTGGCGTGGGCGCCGAGTGCGCCGAGTTCCGCGACGAGGCGGCGGGCGGCGGGGGCGTCCGGGCCGGAGCGGCTGAGCAGCAGCAGACGCTCGACGTGGTGGCGTTCGACGAGGTGGCGGGCGAGGACGCCGCCGAGGGCGCCGGTGCCGCCGGTCAGGACGACGGTGCCGTGGGCGCGTTCGGTACGGCGGGGGCGTGCGGTGTCGTCGGGGCGGGAGCGCTGCAGGCGCAGGCGCAGCAGGCTGCCGCGGCGGACGGCCATTTGGGGGTGGACGGCGTCGGGGCCGGTGAGGGCGGAGACGGCGGACACGAGGGCGCGGCGTGAACCGTCGGCCTCGTCGATGTCGACGAGTGCGAAGCGGCCGGGCTGTTCGGCCTGGCTGCTGCGGACGAGTCCCCAGACGACGGAGGCGGCGAGGCTGGTGAGGGTCTCGCCGGGTTCGCAGGCCTGGGCCTGCTGGGTGACGAAGACGAGGCGGGAGTCGGCGAGGCGGTCGTCGGTGAGCCATTCCTGGACGAGGGCGAGGCAGCGCTGGGCCTCGGCGCGTGCGTCGTCGGCGGTGTCGGTGCCGTCGGCGCAGCTGACGAGGACGACGGAGGGCACGGGGGCGCCCCGGCGCAGGGCCGTGTCCATGGTGGGGAGCGAGCTGTAGTACTCGAAGGGCTTGCCGGTGGCCTTGAGTTCGCCGGTGATGCCGAGGTGGTCGGTGCCGAGGAAGGCCCAGGGTTCGTCGGCCGCGGGGCGGGCGGGCAGTTCGGTGAGGGGCCGCCATTCGGGGCGCAGGAGGACGCCGGAGGCGCCGTTGCCGCGCAGCTGTTCGCGGCTGACGGGACGCACCATGAGGGAACGGGCGCACAGGACCGGCCGGTCGTCGGTGTCGGTGGCGGTCAGGGCGAGGTTGTCGCCCTCGGTGGGGGTGATGCGGATGCGCAGGGTGGTGGCGCCGGGGCGGTGCACGCGGACGCCCCGCCAGGCGAAGGGCAGGTAGGTGGCGTCGTCGTCCCGGTCGAGGAAGGGGATGCTCGCCGCGTGGAGTGCGGCGTCGAGCAGCGCCGGGTGCATGAGGAGGCCGGTGGCGGGCGGGGCCGGGTCGTCGAGCGGGACTTCGGCGTACACCTCGGTGCCGTGGCGCCAGGCGGCGCGGAGGAGGCGGAAGGCGGGGCCGTAGTCCATGCCGCGGGCGGTGAGGCGTTCGTAGAGGTCGGGAATGTCGACGGGTGCGCTGTCGGCGGGTGGCCAGGGCTGCGGTGCCGCGGTCGGGGCGGTGTCGGCGGGCTCGGTGCCGTGCCCGGGGTGCGCGCACCGGTGGCCGGTGGCGGCGGTGCCGCCGGGGCGGGGATCGGGGACGGTCATGGGCTTCCTTCGTGGCATGGGGGACCCGGGGGTGCCGTGCGAGTCGGTGCCGGAGCGGTGCCGGGGATCAGCCCTGCAGGGGCGGCGGGTTGGTGATCGCCGCGGTGACGTTGCCCTTGGAGTCGCCGCCGTGCTCGTCGTAGTAGCGGCAGGAGGTCTTGACGACGACGAGGGCGTCGCGGATGTCGTTGGCGTCCCACGCGACGATGTCGAGGATCTCCATCGAGCCCTGGAAGAACCGGCCGCGCATGGGCACGCGGAAGGAGCTGGAGAAGTCGGTGATGAGGATGTCGCCGAGCTGCCGGTGCCAGAAGTCGTCCATGCCCCACTGGTTGAACGGTTCGGTGAGGGCGTCCTGCACGGACTTGGCGATGAGGTAGTAGGCCATCTGGTTGTAGCAGATGTTGAACTCGACGGAGTTGAAGTGCCCGGTGTCGTCGATGTAGCACGACTCGGGGATCTCGAAGGTGCAGTCGGCCGCGAGCCGGCCGCCGTCGTTCGGGTTGCCGTCGACGATCACGTCGGCGGTCTTGAGGTACTCGCACCGCTTGGCGCGGTAGGGGGTGAGCACCCGGTGGAGGAGTGCTTCGTCGGTGGGCAGGCGGCGGGCCGTGGGGCTGTCGGCGCGCTCCGCGGTGCGCGGCACGAGGGTCGTCATGACTCGGGTCTCCAGCTCGTACGGTGAGGGTGTCGGGCGGGATCGGGGCCGGTCAGCTGCTGCGCTTGCGCTGTGCGGCGAGCAGCAGTTCCTCGACGCTCATGGTCTGCAGCGCGGCGGCGGGCGTGCGGGGCTCCCCGGCCGTCTCGCCGGGTGTGCGGGCGTCCGGGGTGCCGGTCTCGGGCGGGGTGGCGTCCTGGCCGGCGGCGGCCCCGGCGGTTCCGGGGCCTTCGGGGCTCAGCGCGAGGAGGGCGTCGAGGAGTCCGGCGGTGCGCAGCGCCGACAGCGGGATGGCGGAGATCACGGCCCGCAGGGTGTCGTCGGCGTGCTCGGCGGCCAGGGCCTCGATGTCCGGGGCGAGTTCGGCGAGCAGGAAGCCGGCGAGGTCGGCGGGGGTCGGGTAGTCGAAGGTCATGGTGGCGGGCAGCCGGGTCCCGATGGCGGCGCTGAGCCCGTTGCGCAGTTCGATCGCGGCGAGCGAGTCCATGCCGAAGGCGGTGAACGGCGTGTCGGGGTCGATGGCCGCCGGGTCGTCGTGCCGGACGTGGGCGACGTGCTGCCGTACGAGGTCCAGGACGAGGGCGGGTCGTCGCTCGGGGTCGGCGGCGGCGAGCCGCCGGGCGATCGGTTCGTCGGCGGCGGCCGGGCCGGGGGTGCCGGCGCCGTCGCCGGTACGGGCCGGCGGGGCGACGAGGTCCCGGAGCAGGGCCGGGAGGCGGTCGTAGCCGGCCCGCAGGGCGGCGAGGTGGAGCCGGAGCGGGACGAGCAGCGCGTCGGGGCGGGCCAGCGCGTCGTCGAGCATGGCGAGGCCCTCGTCGGTGGGCAGGGCGGCGCTGCCGGCGAGCTCCAGTCGGGTGAGGTCGGCGGCGGAGAGGGTGCCGCCCATGCCGTCCGCCTCGGCCCACAGGCCCCAGGCGAGGGACTGGCCGGGCAGTCCGGCCTCCTGCCGGTGTGCGGCGAGCGCGTCGAGGAAGGTGTTCGCCGCCGCGTAGTTGGCCTGGCCCGCTCCGGACACCAGTCCGCTGGCGGAGGAGTAGAGGACGAAGTGGGTGAGGGGGTGGTGACGGGTGAGGTCGTGGAGGTGCCAGGCGGTGTCGGCTTTGGTGCGCAGGACGGGGTGGGTGCGGTCGGGGGTGAGGTCGGTGAGGAGGGCGTCGTCGAGGGTGCCGGCGAGGTGGAAGACGGCGGTGAGGGGGTGGTGTGGGGGGATGGTGTCGAGGAGGCGGGCGGTGGTGTCGCGGTCCGTGAGGTCGGTGGCGGTGATGTGGACGGTGGCGCCGAGGGCCTGGAGGTCGGTGGCGAGGCGGTCGGCGCCGGGGGCGGCGGGGCCGCGGCGGCTGGCGAGGAGCAGGTGGCGTACGCCGTGCCGGGTGACGAGGTGGCGGGCGAGCATCGCTCCCAGACCGCCCGTCCCGCCCGTCACCAGGACCGTGCCCTCGGGGTCGAACGGCTTCGGGTCCGGCGTGGGGTCGGTCACCGGGGCGAGCCGGGGTACCGAGCACCGGCCGCCGCGGACGCGGACCTCGAACGCCCCGGAGGCGGCGGCCGCCGGCACGGCGGCGTGCGAGGCGGGGTCGGTGTCGACGTCGACCAGGCCGAGACGGCCGGGGTGTTCGGCCTCGGCCGCGCGCACCAGCCCGGCGACGGGGCCGGCCGCGAGCCCGCCGGTCACGACGACCAGCCGGCTGCCGGCGAGGGCGGGCTCGGCGAGGAACCGCTGGAGCTCCTCCAGGACGCGTCCGGTGACGGCGTGGAGGGACTCCGGCAGACCGGTGTCGTCCGTCGGGCAGCCGAGCAGCAGCAGCGCGGGCGGATTGCCGGGGGCGTCCGCGAGCGAGGCGATGTCGGGGGCGACGGGGGCGGCGAGTCCGAAGCCGGCCCCGGGCGGACCGACCACGGCCCATGCGCCGCCGTCGGCGGGGACGTCGAGGGGCTGGTGGTCCACCCGGTACAGCGGGCTGCGGCGGGCCTCGGCGAGCTGCTGTGCGCTGACCGGGCGGCCGCGCACGGACCGCACCGTGGCGACGGGCGCGCCGTCGGTGTCGTAGAGGTGCAGCGAGCTGTGTTCGGCGCCGGTGGCGCGGTGGAGGTGGACGCGGACCGCGGCCCGGCCGGGACGGCGGACGTGGACGCCCTCCCAGGCGAAGGGGATCAGGGTCTCGCCGGTCCGCCCGCCGCCCAGTGACTCGACGTGCAGGGCGGCGTCGAGGAGGGCGGGGTGCAGGCGGTGGCGGCCGGCGTCGGCCGGCTCCGGCAGTGCCACGTCGGCGTACAGGTCCTCGCCGTCGGCCCAGGCGGCGCGCAGGCCCTGGAACAGCGGGCCGTAGTGGTAGCCCTGGGCGGCGAGGCGGGCGTAGGCGTCGGTGACGTCGAGGGCCGTCGCGCCCGGCGGCGGCCAGGCGGCCGGGGCCACGTCCGGGGTCTCGGGCGCCGCGGCGAGCGTGCCGCCGGCGTGCCGGGTCCAGGTCGTCCGGCCGTCGGTTCGGGAGTGCACCGCGACGGAGCGGTGGCCCGCGGCGTCGGGTTCCCCGACGACGACGTGGACGGTGACCGATCCGTCGGCGGGCACGACCAGCGGCGCTTCCAGGGTCAGCTCCTCGACCGTGGGCGCGCCGGTCTCCTCGCCCGCCGCGAGGGCGAGTTCGACGAAGCCGGTGCCGGGCAGGAGGGTGACGCCGTGGACGGCGTGGTCCGCGAGCCAGGGGTGCCGTCCCGCGCCGAGACGGCCGGTGAGCACGGTCCGGCCGGTGTCGGGGTCGGGCACGGCGGCGGTGAGCAGCGGGTGGGTGAGGGCGTCCAGGCCGGCGCCGGTGACGTCGTGGGCCGCGGTGCCGGCGTCGATCCAGAAGCGGCGGCGCTGGAAGGCGTAGGTGGGCAGGACGAGTTCGGGGTCGTCGGGCGCGTCGGCGAGGACGGCGGCCCAGTCGGGCTCGATCCCGGCGGTGAAGGCGCTCCCCAGGCCGGTGGCCAGTTCGCCGGCCTCGTCGCGGCCGGCGCGCTGGAGGTGCACGAAGGCGGTGCCGGCGGCGTCGGCGAGCGTCTCGCGGGCCAGTGCGGTCAGGGTGGCGTCGGGGCCGATCTCGACGAAGCGGGTCACGCCGCCGTGGTGGAGGGCGGTGACGCCGTCGGCGAAGCGGACGGCGCGGCGGACGTGCTCGACCCAGTAAGCGGGGTCGGTGAGTTCGCCGGGGCCGGCCGGGCGGCCGGTGACGTCGGAGACGAAGGTCAGTTCCGGTTCGCGGTAGTCGACGCTCGCCGCGACCTCGGCGAAGTCGGCCAGCATCGGCTCCATCATCCGGGAGTGGAAGGCGTGGGAGACGGTGAGCCGCTTGTGCCGTACGCCGTCCTCGGCGGCCCTTTCGGCGGCCTGGCGGACGTCCGGTCCGGGGCCGGAGACGACCACGGAGGTGGGCGTGTTGACCGCGGCGAGGTCCAGGCCGAGGCCCTTGGTGAGGCGGGCGGCGTGCTCCTCGGTGGTGTTCAGGGCGAGCATGGCGCCGCCGGGCAGGGCCTGCATGAGGCGTCCCCGGGCGGCGACCAGGCGGGCGGCCGCGTCGAGGTCGAGGACTCCGGCGACGTGGGCGGCGGCCAGGGCTCCGACGGAGTGCCCGAGTACGGCGTCGGGGCGCAGCCCCCAGTGCCGCAACGCGCCGGCGAGGCCGGCCTGGACGGCGAACAGGCCGGGTTGTGTCCAGGCCGTACGGTCCAGGTCGCCGCTGCCGCCGGTGTCCCACAGGACGTCGCGCAGCGGGGAGTCGAGGTGCCGGTCGAGGGCGGCGCAGGCGGCGTCGAAGGCCTCGCGGAAGGGCGGGCAGTGGGCGTGCAGCCCGCGGCCCATGCCGGCCCACTGGGAGCCCTGGCCGGTGAACAGCCAGCCGACCCGTCCGGTCCGGCTGCGGCCGGCCACGGCGGCCCGGCCGGCCGCGATCTCCCGGAGTCCGGCCAGGAGTTCGGCGGGGGTGGTGCCGACGGCGACGGCGCGGTGGGGCTGGGCGTTGCGGCCGAGGGCGAGTCTGCGGGCGACCGCGCCGGTCAGAAGGGCGGGGGCGCCGTCGAGTGCGGTGTGCAGCCGGGCGGCCTGGTCGCGCAGGGCCTGCTCGCTGTGTCCGGACAGCGGCCAGCAGACCGGCGCGGCCGGGGTGGCGTCGGCGGCCGGCGCGGGCGGCGGTTCCACGGATTCCAGGATCACGTGGGCGTTGGTGCCGCTGACGCCGAAGGACGACACGGCGGCCCGGCGGGGGCGGCCGACCCGCGGCCAGCTGCGGGGGGCGGTGAGCAGTTCGACGTTGCCGGCGGTCCAGTCGACCTGGGTCGACGGGGTGTCGACGTGCAGGGTGGCGGGCAGTACGCCGGCGCGCATGGCAAGGATCATCTTCATGACGCCGGCGACGCCCGCCGCCGCCTGGGCGTGCCCGATGTTGGACTTGATCGAGCCGAGGTAGAGGGGGTCGCCGGGCCGGTCCTGGCCGTAGGTGGCGAGCAGCGCCTGGGCCTCGATGGGGTCGCCGAGCCGGGTGCCGGTGCCGTGGCCCTCGACGGCGTCGACGTCGGCGGGGCCGAGTCCGGCGGCGGCCAGGGCCTGCTGGATGACCCGTTGCTGGGAGGGGCCGTTGGGGGCGGTGA
Organism: Streptomyces sp. NPDC048018; assembly: GCF_043202995.1. Classification (NCBI taxonomy): domain Bacteria; kingdom Bacillati; phylum Actinomycetota; class Actinomycetes; order Kitasatosporales; family Streptomycetaceae; genus Streptomyces; species Streptomyces sp. NPDC048018. Next base: position 39,009 of record NZ_JBIDBK010000017.1, on the reverse strand, counting down.
GGCCGTTGGAGGCGCCGTCCTGGTTGACGGCGGAGCCGCGGACGACGGCCAGCACCGGGTGGTTGTTGCGGCGGGCGTCGGAGAGGCGTTCCAGGAGCAGCATGCCGGCGCCCTCGCCCCAGCCGGTGCCGTCGGCGGCGTCGGCGAAGGACTTGCAGCGGCCGTCGGCGGCCAGGCCGCGCTGGAGGCTGAAGTCGGTGAAGGTCTCGGGGGTCGCCATCACGGTGACGCCGCCGGCCAGGGCGAGGGTGCACTCGCCGCGGCGCAGCGCCTGCATCGCCCAGTGCAGGGCGACCAGGGAGGAGGAGCAGGCGGTGTCGACGGAGACGGCGGGCCCTTCGAGGCCGAGGACGTAGGCGACCCGGCCGGAGGCGACGCTGGCGGAGCTGCCGTTGGTGAGGTAGGGGGCGAGGTCGTCGGGGACGTCCCGCAGCCGGCTGGCCCAGTCGTGGTACATGACGCCGGCGAAGACCCCGGTGCGGCTGCCGTGCAGGCTGCCGGGGTCGATGCCGGCGCGTTCGACGGCCTCCCAGGAGGTTTCCAGGAGCAGCCGCTGCTGCGGGTCGACGGCGAGGGCCTCGCGGGGGCTGATGCCGAAGAATTCGGCGTCGAAGTCGGCGGCGTCGTGGAGGAAGCCGCCCTCCCGGACGTAGGTCTTGCCGGTGCGGCCGACCTCGGGGTCGTACAGATCGGCGGTGTTCCAGCCGCGGTCGACGGGGAACGGCGAGATGCCGTCGACGCCGTCGGCGACGAGCCGCCACAGCTCCTCGGGGGTGGTCACGCCGCCGGGGTAGCGGCAGGCCATGCCGACGACGGCGATCGGGTCGTCGTCGAGCGGTACGGAAACCTCCTCGGCGGTGTCCGCGGCGTCGGTGGGGGCCAGCAGGGCGAGCACGTGGTCGGCCAGGGCCGTCGGGGTGGGGTAGTCGAAGATCAGGGAGGACGGCAGGCGCAGTCCGGTGGCCGTGCCGAGCGCGTTGCGCAGTTCGATGGCGCCGAGCGAGTCGAAGCCGACCTCGCTGAACGGGCGGCGGGGGTCGATGGCGCCGCCGTGCTCGTGTCCGAGGACGGCTGCGGCGTGCCGGGTGACCAGGTCCAGGACGACGGGGCGGCGGTCCCGCTCGGTGAGGGCGGCGAGGCGGCGGGCGAGTTCGCCGCCCGCCGGGTCGCCCGCGGCGCCGGGCGCGCCGGGCGTCGTGCGCGGCCGGCGCGGGACGAGGGTGCCGAGCACGGACGGCAGGGGGCCGGTGCGGGCCCGCAGGGCGGGCAGGTCGAGCCGGACGGGCAGCACCACGGGGGTGTCGCGGGTGAGCGCGTCGTCGAAGAGGACGAGGCTCTGTTCGGCGGTGAGCGGGGTCACGCCGGAGCGCCGGGAGCGGCGCAGGGTGACCTCGTCGAGCCGGCCGCCCATGCCCTCGTCGCCGGCCCACAGGGCCCAGGCCAGGGAGGTGGCGGGCAGGCCGAGGGTCCTGCGGTGTTCGGCGAGCCGGTCCAGGAAGGCGTTGGCGGCCGCGTAGTTGGACTGGCCGGCCGCGTCCATGGTGGCGGCGGCCGAGGAGAACAGGACGAAGGCGGCGAGGTCGGCGTCGCGGGTGAGTTCGTGCAGGTGCCAGGCGCCGTCGACCTTGGCCGCGAAGACGCTGTCGACGTCGTCGGCGCCGAGGGTGGTGACGGCGCCGTCGGCGATGACGCCGGCCGTGTGCACGACGCCGGTCAGCGGCCGGCCGGGGTCGATGCCGGCGAGCAGCCGGGCCACGGCGTCGCGGTCGCCGACGTCGCAGGCCTCGACGCGTACGGCGGCTCCGGCCGTCCGCAGTTCCTCGGCGAACTCGGTGGCGCCCGGGGCTCGTTCGCCGGAACGGCTGGTCAGGATCAGGGAGCGCACGCCGTGCCGGGTGACCAGGTGACGGGCCACGCGGCGGCCGAGGCCGCCGGTGCCGCCGGTGATCAGCACGGTGCCGTCGGTCCAGGGTGCGGTGGTGTCGGCGTCGGCGTCGGCGTCGGGCAGCCGGGTCAGCCGGGCCGCGTGCGGCGCGCCGTCGCGGATCGCCAGCTGGTCCTCGCCCCGGCCGGGATCGAGCGCGGCGGCGAGCGCGGCGGTCAACTGCGCGCTCTCGGCACCGGGTTCGGTGTCGAGGAGGAGGAACCGTCCGGGGTGTTCGGCCTGGGCGGCGCGGACCAGGCCCCACACGGGGGCGGCGGCCAGTCCGCGGACGGAGTCGGCGCCGGCGGCGACGGCGCTCTCGGTGACGAAGGCCAGCCGGAGCGTGCCCAGGTCGGTGTCGAGCGCCTCCTGCAGCAGGGCGAGGACCTGGAGGGTGGCGGCGCGGGCGGCCGCCGGGGTGGCGTCCTCACCGGTGCGGACGAACACGACGGCGGCGTCGGGCGCTTCGGCCCCCTCGGCGAGGGCCGCCCGCAGTGCGGCGAGGTCGGGGTGGTGCTCGCCGGGCAGCGGCACGGCCGGGGTGCCGAGCAGGGCCAGCCGGGGCGTGCCCGTACCGGCGGGGATCCGTTCCCAGCGCACCTGGTAGAGCGGGCGGTGGGGGCGGGCGGCGCCCAGGGGGCGTTCCACGACGGTCTCGACGGTGGCGGCGGGTCCGCCGGCGGCGTCGGTCAGCTCGGCGTGCAGGCCGCCGGTGGTGCGCTCCAGCCGGACGCGCAGCGAGGTGGCGCCGGGGGCGTGGACGGTGACGCCGTCGAGGGAGAAGGGGATGCGGGTGCCGCCCGCGTCGGGGGCGGGCAGGAAGTCGGCGGCGTGGAAGGCCGAGTCCAGCAGGGCGGGGTGCACGAGGAACCGTTCGGCCCCCGCCCGCGTGGTCTCGTCGAGCGCCACCTCCGCGAGGACCCGGTCGCCCAGCCGCCAGGCGGCCCGCAGATTGCGGAAGGCCGGACCGAAGCCGTATCCGGCGTCGGCGCGGTCGGCGTAGAAGGCGTCGAGGTCGAGGGGTTCGGCACCGGCCGGCGGCCAGGCCCCGGACCGGCCGTCGGACCCGGGCCGCGCGGCGGGCGCGCCGCTCCCGGCGGGCGCGCCCGGACCGGCCGTGACGAGGGCGCGTGCGTGGGTCACCCAGTTCTCGGAGGCGGGGTCCAGGCACGAGACCCGGACCTCCCGGCGCCCGTCGGGACCGGGTGCGGCGACCCTGACCTGCACGGGGACCGACGCGTCGTCGGACAGCGTCAGCGGGGCCTGCACGAGGAGTTCGTCGACCCGCGGGCAGTCCACGGCCAGCCCGGCCCGCAGCACCAGCTCCAGCCAGCCGGTGCTGGGCAGGATCCGCTCCCCGGCGATGACGTGGTCGCGCAGCCACGGCTGTGTACGGGCCGAGAGCAGGCCCGTCAGCAGGGTGCCGTCGTCGTCGGCGAGGGAGATCTGGGCGGTGAGCAGCGGGTGGTGCAGCGGCGTGAGTCCGGCGCCGCCGACGTCGGGCGTGGTCGGGAGGTCCAGCCAGTAGCGGCGCCGCTGGAAGGCGTAGGTGGGCAGGGGGACGGCCCGGGCGCCGGGGAACAGGGCGGCGCCGTCGACGGCCGCGCCGCGCACCCAGGCCGCGCCGACCGCGTCGAGCAGGTCGTGTTCCTCGTCGCGTCCGGCGCGCAGCGTGGCCAGCGCGACGACGTCGTCCGCGGTGTCGGGCAGGCAGCCGGGGGTCAGCGCGGTGAGGACGGCGTCGGGGCCGATCTCCAGGAACGTGGTCGCCCCGGCGTCGTGGAGGTGGCGTACGGCGTCGGCGAAGCGCACGGTGCCGCGGACGTGCCGGACCCAGTGGCCGGCGTCGGGCGCGGCCGGGGCGCCGGTCAGGGTGGAGACGAGCGGGATGCCGGGCTCGGCGTGGGTCATCGCCTCGGCGACGCGCCGGAACTCGTCGAGCATCGGCTCCATCAACGGCGAGTGGAACGCGTGCGAGACGCGCAGCCGCCGGGTGCGGCGGCCCTGGTCGGCGAAGTGGCGCTCGATGCGCGCCACTTCGTCCTCTGCGCCGGAGACGACGACGGACCTCGGCCCGTTGACGGCGGCGACGGACACGGAGTCGCCGAGCAGCGGCAGCACCTCGTCCTCGCTCGCGGTCACGGCGCTCATCGCGCCGCCGGCCGGGAGTTCCTGCATCAGCCGGCCGCGCGCGACGGCCAGCATCGCGGCGTCGGGCAGCGAGAGCGTCCCCGCGACGTGGGCGGCGGCCAGTTCGCCGACGGAGTGGCCGGCGACGAAGTCGGGCCGCAGGCCCCACGACTCGACGAGCCGGTAGAGCGCGACCTCCAGGGCGAACAGCGCGGGCTGGGCGTATTCGGTGGTGTCGAGGAGTGCCGCCTCCGGCGTGCCCTCGGCCGCGAACACGACATCGGCGAGCGGCCGCTCGAGGAGCAGGTCCAGGTGGTCGGCGACGACGTCGAAGTGGTGGGCGAACAGGGGGTGGCGCTCGTGGAGCAGCCGGCCCATGCCCAGGCGCTGGGCGCCCTGGCCGGTGAAGAGGACGGCGAGCGAGCCGTGGGCGACGCGGCCGGTGGGCCCCTCCCCCGCGGCGAAGGCGGTGAGCCGGGCGCGAGCGTGGTCGGCGTCGTCGGCGAGGACCACCGCCCGGTGGTCGTGGGCGGCACGGGTGGTCGCGAGGGAGAAGGCGACGTCGCGGAGGTCGGTGTCCTCGGCGGACGCCCCGGTGAGCCGCTCGGCGAGGCGGGCGGCCTGGGCGCGCAGCGCCGCCTCCCCGCGGGCGCTGAGCAGCAGGGGGACGGGGCGTGGGGCGCCGGGGCGCGGGGTCGGGGCGGGCGGGGCGGGCGGCTCCTCCAGGACGACGTGCGCGTTGGTTCCGCTGGCGCCGAAGGAGGACACGCCGGCCCGGCGCGGGCGGTCCTCGCGCGGCTCCCACGGCCGGGACGCCGTCGCGAGCCGTACGGTGCCGGCCGACCAGTCCACGTGGGGGGTCGGGTTCTCGGCGTGCAGGGTGGCGGGCAGCACGCCGTGCCGCATCGCCATGGCCGCCTTGATGACGCCCGCGACGCCCGCGGCGGCGCCGGTGTGCCCGATGTTGGACTTCACCGAGCCGAGCCACAGGGGTTCCCCGGCCGAGTGGTCGCGCCCGTAGGTGTCGAGGATCGCGCGGGCCTCGATGGGGTCGCCGAGCCGGGTGCCGGTGCCGTGCGCCTCGACGACGTCGACCTGGTCGCCGGTGAGCCCGGCGTCCGCGAGGGCCTGCCGGATGACCTTCTTCTGCGCCTGGCCGCTGGGGGCGGTGAGCCCGTTGCTGGCGCCGTCCTGGTTGATGGCGGTGCCGCGCACCACGGCGAGGACGGGGTGACCCGCCTTGACGGCGTCGTCGAGTCGTTCCAGGACGAGCATGCCGGAGCCCTCGGCGAAGGCGGTGCCGTCCGCCTCCGCGGCGAAGGCCTTGCAGCGGCCGTCGGCGGCCAGGCCGCGCTGCCTGCTGAAGGTGGTGAAGGTGCCGGGGCTGGAGATGACGGCGACGCCTCCGGCCAGCGCCAGGCCGCACTCGCCGCGGCGGAGCGCCTGCACGGCGAGGTGCAGGGCGGTGAGCGAGCCGGAGCAGGCGGTGTCGACGGTGAGGGTGGGCCCTTCCAGGCCGAGGGTGTAGGCGACGCGCCCGGAGACGACGCTGGGCAGGTTGCCGAGGAGCAGGTGGGCGTCGACCCCGTCGGGCGCCTCGTGGGTGCGGGGGCCGTACTCGTGCGGTTCGACACCGACGAACACGCCGGAGCGGCTGCCGCGCAGGGTCGTCGGGTCGATGCGGGCGTGCTCCAGCGCCTCCCACGCGGTCTCCAGGACGAGACGCTGCTGCGGGTCCATGGCGACGGCCTCCTTCGGCCCGATGCCGAAGAACTCCGCGTCGAAGTCGCCCGCGTCGGGGAGGAATCCGCCCTTGCGGACGTAGCTGGTGCGGGGCGCGTCCGGGTCGGGGTCGAAGAGGGCGTCCAGGTCCCAGCCGCGGTCCTCGGGGAAGTCGCCGACGACGTGCCGGCCGCCGGCGACCACCCGCCACAGGTCGTCGGGGGACGCGATCCCGCCGGGGTAGCGGCAGCCGATGCCGACGATCGCGACGGGTTCGTCGTCGCGGATCCGGTGCGGCTCCGGTGCGGGCGCCTCCTCCGGGGTGCCGAGGAGCCGGGCCCGCAGGTAGCGCGCGAGCAGGGCGGGCCGCGGGTACTCGAAGCCCACCGTGACGGGCAGGTCGAGCCCGGTCCTGGCGACCAGCCGCGCGTGCAGCTCCACGAGGCCCAGCGAGTCGAGCCCGAGGTCGCGGAACGGGCGCTCGGGGTCGATCTCGCCCTCGGCCTCCGGGTCGGTGCGGAGCCGGATCTCGTGCAGCTGCTCGCGCAGCAGCCGGGTCAGTTCCGCGCTCGTCGCGGCGTTCGGCTGCGGAGTGGTGGCACCGCGCTCCTCGTGGGAGCCGGCGTCATCGGCGGGGTTCACTGGGCTGTCACCTCGACACCTCGGGTTCCGACGGGAAGAGCGGGTGCGTCTCGCGGCTCGACGGTAGCTTTCGGCGGGAATCCGCCCCACCCCTGCGATTGGGACTACTCCCCCTAGGGGCCGCCCCCCGGGCGCGGGGCCGGACGGGCCGAGGGAGCGGCGGTCCGGGGCGGGGCCGCGGAAGCGGGGTCCGGGGCGGGGCGGGGGGCGGGGCGGGGGCCGGCGACGGCGCCGCAGAGGCAGGCACCCAAGGCCCCGCAGGCGCGCCCGGCGACGGAGCGGCGGACGGCGGACGCGGGCCCGGCCCGGTGCGGAGGGCGGAACCCGACCGGGCCCGGAGGACGGCGCCGCCCCAGAACCTGCCGGCGGCGCAACAGGCCCCGGAGCACGGCGCGTTCAGCGCGTAACGCCGGCCAGCAGGGCGCGCCGGTCGGCCTTGCCGTTGCTGGTCAGGGGGATGTCGCCGACGAAGTGGACGCTCTGCGGGAGCATGTAGGACGGCAGGGCCGCCGCGCAGAAGGCGCGGACCGTGGCCGCCGTCGCTCCCCGGCCGGCCGCGCCGTCCTCGCGTACCAGGAAGGCGCTCAGCACCGGTTCCGCGCCGCCGCGTTCGTCGAGCACGACCACGGCCGACGCGACGCCCTCGTGCTGCTGCAGCCGGCGCTCGATCTCACCGAGCTCCACCCGGTTGCCGCGCACCTGCACCTGCGAGTCGACGCGGCCGCAGAAGTAGAGCTCGCCCTCCGGGCCGCGGTACGCGAGGTCACCGGTGCGGAAGACGATCTGGCCGGAGGCGGGGTCGAAGGGGTCGGGGACGAGGGCCGCGGCGGTGGCCTCGGGGTCGTTCCAGTAGCCGCTGAACAGGGCGGGGCTGCGCAGGTAGATCTCGCCGGTGCGCCCGGGTTCGGTGACCGCCCGGCCGTCCGGGCCGACCAGGGCCATCTCCGCGCCGGGGTGCGCCCAGCCGATGGACGGCCGCTCCAGGGTGTCGGGGAGGGGGGTGGGTACGGCGGTGAGCGAGGCGGCCATCGACTCGGTGGCGCCGTAGCCGTTGACGATCTGCGCCTGCGGCAGCAGCTCGGACAGCCGGCGCATCTCCGGCAGCGGGAACTCCTCGCCGGAGTAGACGATCCGCCGCAGGGAGCTCATCGCGGCCAGTTCGGCCGGGGCGGTGCGCAGCACGGGCCGCCAGATGGAGGGCACGCCGTGCACCTGCCCGACCCCGGCCTCGGTCAGGAAGTCCAGGAAGCGGCGGGGCCAGCCGAGTTCCTCCCGCGGTACGGGGACGATGGTGGCGCCGCAGCCCAGTGCCATGCCGGTGTCGACGAGGGAGAAGTCGAACTGCAGGGGGGACGTGGTGGCGACCCGGTCGCCGGGGGCGACGAAGCCGAGCCGCCGCACGCCGCGCAGGAAGGCCAGGACTCCGCGGTGGGTCATCACCACCCCCTTGGGGCGGCCGGTGGTGCCGGAGGTGAAGATGATGTAGACGGGGTCGGTGGGTGTCACTCCGCCGCGTATCCGCGGTCCGGTGCGCGGGGCCCGCTCGATGGACAGGCCCTCGTCCCCGAAGCGGCCGGTGCCCACGGTGTCGGGCAGGGCGTCGCGCGTGCCGCCGCCGTGCTGCAGGAACAGGGCGGGCCCGGCGCTGTCGACGATCAGCGCGAGGCGCTCGTCGGGCATGTCGGGCGCCACGGGGATGAAGGGCAGCCCGAGCGTGGCGCAGGCCAGCAGCACCGCGACGGCCGACGAGCAGTGGTGGGACTGCACGACGACCCGCTCGCCGACGTCCAGGCCCAGCCGGTCCAGTGCGGCGACGTAGTCGTCGACGAGGCCTTCCAGTTGTGCGTACGTGAAGGTGCGCAGCCCGCCGCCGGGGGCGCGTTCCACCAGGGCGGGCGCGTCGGGGGTGGTGGCGGCCGCGGCCAGCAGGTAGCCGCGCAGGTTGTCGTTCTCGTCGGTGGCGCAGGCGAAGCGGACCGAGGGCGGAGGCTGCGGCGTCACGGGAGCTCCTGTCGGAGAAGAGGGGGTCGGCGGTGCGTCGCGGCGAGTTCCGCGGCACCTTCCGGGCGCCGAATCTAGTGAGTCCGGGGCATGCCGGCAGCGCCTTGGCGGCTGCTTCGCAGCGGCCTCCCGGGGCTTAGGGGACGCTAGGGGTTCTGTGCGCTTGCGGGCGTCAGGAAACTCGGCACGACGAGGCGTGCGAACGGCTGGACGAGGCGCCCGCACGCCGTTGATCGGCCACTCTGGAGGGCGCGTGGACCACGGAAGAGCGACGGGAACGGCGATGGTCTTCCCCGGAATCAGCGCCACACCCTACGCCGACCTCGCGAAGTTCCTGATGCTCGGCAGATCGGCCCGCGCACTGGTCGCGGAGGCGAGCGACACTCTCGGATACCACCTGCTGGACCGGTACAAGGCCGACGACGGGCGGTTCACCGAGAGTTCCCGGGTGGCCTTCCTGGTGAGCTGTCTGGCGCTGGCCCGGGACGCCGAACTGCGGTCCGGGCTGGAGCCGGACGTCGTCGTCGGGCCGAGCTTCGGCGGCATGGCGGCCGCGGTGTACGCGGGCGCGGTCGGCCTGGCCGACGCGGTGCGGATGAGCGCCGGCTGGAGCGCCTGCGTGGACCGGTACTTCGCGGAGCACCACTCCGACACGGTCTCGCAGTCCTGCGCCCGCTTCCCGGAGGCCGAGCTGGAGGCGGTGCTCGCGCAGCTGCGGGCGGCGGACGAGTGGCACGACGTGGCCTGCTACGTCGACACGGACTTCGTGATCGTCTCGGTGCGCGAGGCGCGGCTGCCCTGGCTGGTGGAGCAGATGCGGGCGCGGGGCGGTCTGCCGCTCGCCACGATGCGGCCGCCCATGCACTCGCCGTCCTTCGCGGCACTGCGCGAGGAGGTGGACCGCGAGGTGTTCTCGCGGCTGGAGTTCACCGACCCGGTGCTGCCGCTCGTCGACGACCACGACGGCGGCACGGTCCGGACGGCCCGGCAGGTACGGGAGATGGTGCTGGACGGCATCGTGGCCCCGGTGCGCTGGCCCGGCGTCGTGGCGGCGCTGCGGGCCCGCGGGGTGACCGAGCTGGTCGTCGCCGGCCAGGACAGTCTGTGGGGGCGGGTGCGCGCCAGCACCGACAACTTCACGGTGACCACGCTCACTCCCCGGCGCGCCCTGGTGCCGCGGGCCCGCCGGCTGCCGGCGGGCACGGGATGAGCGGGCGGCCGGCGGCGGTGGGGCCGCCGGCCCGCGGTTCAGGCGGCGGCCCGCACCTCCGTGAGGGTCCGCCAGAGCTGTCCGGGGGTGGCGAAGCGCTCCATGCTCATGGCGTCGTTGCTGAAGCGCACTCCGTACGCCGCCTCGAGCTCGGCGAGCAGTTCGACGGTCGCCATGGAGTCGAGTCCCAGGTCCCTGAGCGGCAGGTCCTCGGTGAGCGGCTCGTCGGGCCCCATGAACGGGGTGTGGCGGCGCAGCAGTTGCTCGAACTCGGAATCCCACATGGTCGGGCCCTTCCCCCTCGGCGAATTCGGCGCCAACCTACGGGCGCCCCTGAGCCGGCAACAACCCCTAACCCTGGCAGGAGACCACGATGATCGAGCCGGTAGCGGACGCCGGGGTGCACCACCGTTTCCTCAACGGCCTGCGGGTCGCCGCCGACCGTCCCGCACTGTGGCTGGGCGCCCGGGAGCAGTACGCGTACCGCGAGCTGCACGACACGGCGTTGCGCTGGGCGGGCACGCTCACCCGCCGTCTCGGGGGCCGCCCGGGGCGGGTCGCGGTGCTCGCGGGCAAGAACCGCACCGGCTACGCGGGGGTGCTGGCCGCGCTCTACTCCGGGGCGAGCGCCGTGCCGCTGCACGTGCGGTGGCCGGCCGGGCAGATCGCGCAGATGCTGCGGGCGGCGGAGGTCGAGGCGGTGATCGCCGATCCGGACGGTCTGGCCGCGGTGCGGGAGTGCGCGCCGGAGCTGCCGGTGCTGTGCCCGGACCTGCCCCGCGACGCCGGGCCGGTCGCCGGGCTGATGCGGGAGGAGCCGGGTGACGCGCTGGCGGAGCCGGCCGGCGTCGCCCCCGACGACCTCGCCTATGTGCTGTTCACCTCGGGCTCCACCGGGCGCCCCAAGGGAGTGCCGCTGACGCACGCCAACTTCCGGCACTACTTCGACGTGGTCGACGCGCGCTACGACTTCGGTGTCGGTGACGCCTTCGCGCAGACCGTCGAGCTGAACTTCGACTGCGCGATCTTCGACCTGTTCTGCGCGTGGGGTGCGGGCTCCTGTGTGCACCCGGTCCCGCCGACCGCGTATCTCGACCTGCCGGGGTTCGTCCGGGAGCGGAGGATCACCGTGTGGTTCTCCACGCCGAGCGCCATCGCCCTGGTGCGGCGGACCGGCGGCCTCGCTCCCGGCTCGATGCCGGGGCTGCGCTGGAGCTTCTTCGCGGGTGAGGCGTTGAAGTGCGCCGACGCGGCGGACTGGCACCGGGCGGCGGACCACGGTGTCATCGAGAACCTCTACGGTCCGACCGAGCTGACGATCACGGTGAGCGCGCACCGCTGGTCGGCGCAGGTCTCCGGCGAGCTCGCGGTCAACGGGATCGTGCCGATCGGCGCCCTGCACGAGGGGCTCCGGGCGCGGATGCTGGACGAGGACGGCGAGGAGAACCAGGAGGGCGGGGAACTCTGCGTGAGCGGGCCGCAGCTGACGCAGGGTTACCTGAACGCCGAGGACGACGCGGGTCGGTTCTTCGTCGCGGACGGGGTCAGGTGGTACCGCACCGGCGACCGGGTGGTGCGCACGGCCGACCAGTTCGGCTACGTGGGACGGCTCGACTCACAGGTGCAGATCAAGGGCCTCCGGGTGGAGCTCGCGGAGGTCGACGACGCGGCGCGATCATGCCCCGGTGTGAGCGACGCGGTGGCGGTGGCCCGCCCGGCCGACGACTCGCTCGAGTTGGTGGTCTTCTACACCGGGGAGCCCGTCGCTCCTGCCGCCTTCGTCCGCCACCTCAGGCCCCTGCTGCCCGGTGGGGCGCTTCCGCGTGAGTTCCGGCACCTGGTGGAGTTCCCGCTGAACTCGAACAGGAAGATCGACCGCAAGGAGCTTTCCGGCCGGGCTCGGATCAGGCCGGAATCGCGCGAGCCGGGGCTCGTCCCGGACCACGCCTGACGGCCCGGACCGGAGCGGAGGGGGCAGCCGCGAAGCCCGCCTGACGGCCCGGAACAGGCGGGGCCGGTGCGGAGCCCACGAGCCGGACCGGAACCCACGGTGCGCAGACGCGGCGCACGGGCCGGACCGGTCGGGAGGGTGCGGGCGGATCGCACCCCACGGCGGCGGACCGGAGCCGGCGGGGCCGGGGGCCGGCGGACCGGAGCCGGCGGGGCCGGGGGCCGGCGGACCGGAGCCGGCGGGGCCAGGGGCCGGCCGCGCCCGGTCAGGACTGACGGGCGGTCCGGCGGCCGCGGCTCCTCGTCGCCTCGCGCTCGGCGATCCGCACCCCGATGCCGTCGAGCACGACCCGCAGGCCGAACGCCGGCCCGCCGTCGTCCGTCGGGTCGAACGCGCCGGATTCCATGGCCTCCAGCAGCGCCGGGTAGCGCTCGCCGTGATCGCGGACCAGGCCGGCGATGGCCGTGCCCCAGTGCTCGTTGGAGATGTCGGTCGGGCCGGCGGGCGCGTTGCCCGCGTACTGCACCCAGCTTCGGACGTGGCCGTTGACGGCGACGACCGCGTCGGTCTTCTCGCTGCCGCTGAGCGCCGTTCCACCGAGGGCGGAGACGGCGGATTCCAGCCACCCGAGTTCGTTGGGCCCCATGGCCCGACCCAGGGTCGCCGCGAGCACGGCCCAGGGGTGGTCGTTGAGGACCACGAGGTAGCAGTGCGCCCACACCTCGAGCTTGGCGCGCCAGTCACCGATCGTGTCCTCCAGGATCGGCGGATCACCGAGGGCGGCGTCGATCATGAGGCTGACCAGATCGTTCTTGCCTGGCAGATAGCGGTAGAGGGACATGGTGCTGCGGCCGAGCTCCTTGGCCACTCTCTGCATCGAGACGGCGGAGAAGCCCTCCCGGTCCGCGATGTCGATGGCGCACTCGACGATGCGCTCGACGGTCAGCGCCGGCTTGGGCCCGCGGGCGGAAGGCCCCCGTCCGCCCCACAGCAGCTCAAGGGTCCGAGAGAAGTCATCGCTGTCCTGTTTCGACACAGACACTCCAGTGATCGAGCACGGAGCGATTGACCGCCCCGCACTTCTGCGTATAGCTTACACAAGTGAGTACGGCATACACAGTTACCGTGCTCGTCGAGTCACGCGTAGTCGAATCCCGCGTAGAACCGGAGACCTCTGATGGTTACCTCTCCAACCGCTCCCCGCCTAGCCGCCCCGCCCGAACTCGGGGGGCGTCGCTGGGTCGCGCTCGTCGTGATCTGCATGGCCGCACTGTTGTTGAGCGTTGACCTTACCGTCCTGCAGCTGGCCATCCCTTCGCTCATCCAGGACCTGCAGCCCACGTCCAGCCAGGTGCTCTGGATCGCGGACATCTACGGGCTCGCCCTGTCCGGCCTGCTGGTCACGATGGGTAACCTCGGCGACCGGATCGGCCGCAAGAAGCTGCTCCTCGCGGGCTCCTTCTCCTTCGCCGCGGCCTCGGTGCTCTGCGCCTACGCCGACTCGCCGGGGTGGCTCATCGCGGGGCGGGCGCTGCTCGGTGTGGCCGGCGCGACGGTCTACCCGACCACGCTCTCCATCATCCGCAACATCTTCACCGACCCGAAGGAGCGCACCACCGCGGTCGGCATCTGGGCCGCCATGATCAGCGGCGGCATGGCGATCGGCCCCGTCGTCGCCGGCCCGCTGCTCAACAACTTCTGGTGGGGGTCGGTCTTCTTGATCAACGTCCCCATCATGGTACTGCTCTTCTCGGTGGCGGTCGTGGTCGTGCCCGAGTCCCGCAGCCCGCTGCCCGGCCGGATCGACCCGGTCAGCGTGGTCCTGTCGATCGTCGGCGTCGTCGGCATCGTCTACGCCATCCAGGAGTCGGTGCACGACGGCTTCACGGACAAGCGGGTGCTGATCGCCACGGCGGTCGGCGTCGTCGCCCTCGTGCTCTTCGGCCTGAAGCAGGCCCGCATGGAGCACCCGCTGATCGACGTCAAGCTCTTCAGGAACATGGCGTTCTCCGGCGCCGTCGCGTCCAACACCTTCGCCCTGTTCGCCTTCATCGGCACGACGCTGCTGCTCAGCCAGTACTTCCAGCTGGTGCACGGGTGGTCGCCGCTGAAGTCGGGTCTCGCGATGCTGCCGCCCGCCGGGGTGGCCATCATCGTGGCCCCGATGATCGGCATGCTGGTGCCGAAGATCGGGCGGGCGAAGCTGTGCGCCTTGGGTCTCGCGGTCGGCGCGGGAGCGATGGCCTTCTACAGCGTCCTGGAGGTCGACACGAGCTACGCCATCGTCGTCATCCCGGTCGTCCTCCAGGCGATCGGTGCCGTGTCCACCTTCACCGTCACCTCGGACACCATCGTCAACAGCGCGCCCAAGGAGCGCTCCGGCGCCGCGTCCGCCCTGGCCACCACGGCGGCCGAGCTCGGTGGCGCGCTGGGCATGGCGGTGCTCGGCACCATCCTCAACAACCGCTACACCCACACCCTGAAGCTGCCCGAGGGCATCCCGGCCGAGGTGGCGAGCGCGGCCAGGGACTCCCTCGGCGGGGCTCTGCAGGCGACCGCGGCGCTGCCCGCGAAGACGGCCGCCGCCGTGATCGACGCGGCCGACGCCGCCTTCATGCGCGGTCTGCACAGCGCGGTGCTGCTCAACGTGGTGATCCTCGGCGTCGTCGCGCTCGTGGCGCTGTTCACGCTGCGGAACGCCCCGGCCGAGTACCCGGAGGACTTCGAGGAGGAGTTCCCCGGGCTGAGCGGATACCTCGCCCAGCACCCGGACGAGGCCGCCACCCCGGCCCGCGGCGACAGCCCCACGGTCCCGGCCCCGGCCGCCCGGCCGGGGGACGTGACCTCGGGCCCCGACCGGCTGACGGGCAGCTGACCAGGACGGCACCGTACGGCGTCCCCGACGCTCCACGGCGTCCCGACCCCCCACCCAGAAAGGCGGAACCCATGCCTGTAGGTCGTGTAGTGAGCTTCGACAGCGTTCACGGCTACGGCTTCGTCAGCCGTCCCTCGGGCGAGGACGCCTTCATGCACGCGAACGACATCCTCTGCGACCGGCACCTCATCACGCCCGGGGTGCCCGTCCAGTTCGAGGAGACCGAGAGCGAGCGGGGTCCGCGGGCCGTCAACGTCCGCCCCCTCGCCCAGGTGCCGCCCGCCGGGGCCGACGACCGGCACCCCGCGGGCGCCGGGCCGGCGCCCGCGTCCGCCGGCCGCAGGGTCACATCGGCCGAGCTCCTCCAGGAGTTCACCGACGTGATCATCTCCTGCGCCCCGTCGGTGACGGCGGCCCAGATCTCGCGGCTGCGCGAGCGGCTGCTGGGTGTGGCCCGCGGCCACGGCTGGGTGCTCGACTGAACGCCGGGACGCCCCGCCGGACACCGCCGACGGGCCACCCCTAGGTCTGCGGTGAGCAGCAATCTAGGGGTCGTCCGCCCTCGGCCCGCGTGGCTATAAAGAGGCCGGGACGCGGCGACCGGAACCGGAACCTCGCCGGCATCCCGCGCGACGCCGCCGCACCACCGCGCACGCGCAATCCCTTCCAGTGCCTACGGAGGCGAATCATGGGCCGGGTCGATGGCAAGGTCGTCGCAATCACCGGCGCCGCCCGCGGACAGGGCCGCAGCCACGCGCTGCGCCTTGCCGAGGAAGGCGCGGACATCATCGCGTTCGACATCTGCCAGGACATCCCCGTCGCCGACTACGGCATGTCGACGGGCACGGAACTCGACGAGACGGCCGAGCTGGTGCGGAAGTCGGGACGGCGCGCCGCGGTCCGGCAGGTGGACATCCGCGACCGGGCGGCGCTCGACCGGGCCTTCGCCGAGACGGTCGGGGAACTGGGCCGGCTCGACGCCGTCGTCGCAAACGCCGGCATCAGCCCGGTCGGCATGGACCGTCCGCTGAACGCGTTCACCGACACCATCGACGTCAATCTGCTCGGCACGATCTCCACCGTGCACGCCGCACTCCCCCATCTCGCCGACGGCGCGTCGGTCATCGTGATGGGCTCGGTCGCCGGCCTGGCCCCGGAGCTCGCGGGCAACGCCGTCGCCGGCCCCGGCGGATACGGCTACAGCTTCGCCAAGAAGACGCTCGTCGACTACGTCAACTGGCTCGCCGTGCAGCTCGCGCCGAAGGGCACCCGCGTCAACGCGGTCCACCCGGGCAACGTCGCGACCCGCATGGTGCAGAACGAGTCCACCTACCGCACCTACCGCCCCGACCTCGAGCATCCCACCGAGGCCGACGCGGAGGTCCTGTTCAGGAACTTCCACGCCATGGGCGTTCCGCTGCTGGATCCGCTCGACATCTCCCACGCCGTGGTCTACCTGGCCTCGGACGAATCGCGGTACCTCACCGGCGTACAGCTGAAGATCGACGCCGGAGCCCTGGCGGAGCGAGCGATCCAGCGCTGAGCCGCCCCGGCGGGAACCGCGTGCCCACCCGGCCCTTCGGCCACCGAACCAGTTTGGAGAACCCATGAGCGCCATCGACGGCAAGTGGTCCATCACCATCGCCTCCCCCATCGGCCCGCAGGAGGGCAGCATCGACGTCACCCGGAACGGGGGCGCGCTCACCGGCACCGCGACGGCGATGGGCAGCACCGTGGACATCGAGAACGGACGCCTCGACGGCGACCGCGCCCAGTTCACCATCAACATGACGCGTCCGATGCCCATGAAGATGGACTTCGACCTGATCGTCGCCGAGGACAACCTGACCGGCGCGACCGTCGCGGGCAGCTTCGGCCGGATGACGGTGACCGGGCAGCGCGCCTGACCCGGAGCTCCGCCGAAGGTGCCACCGAGGCCCGCGGAAGCCGTGCGACACCCCCTCTCCATCCCCCGTAGGGGGTGAGCGCACGGCTTCCGCGTCCCCTCCTCTCTCCGCACCGCTCCCCGCCCGCCCGTCCCCGACGGGCGGCGTACGCATGCGAGGCCGACCATGCATCTCGTACGGGGCGAGCGCGGGCACCCTCCCGGCTGCTGGGAGGAACTGCACCGCGGGCAGTCGCCCGAACTGATCCTCGCGATAGGCCGTCCGCTGCTGGGACCGCCGGGCACCGATCTCCGGCCGGTGGCACCGCTGTTGGACACCGAGCACACCGTATGGCAGGCCCTGGGCCGTCCGCCCGGACACCGCCCCCGCGGGCTGGACCTCCACCGCTGCCTCACGCCGTGGCTCGAGGGCGTGACCGCCGGGGGCCTCCGGGTCCGCGCCGTCCTGGGACTCGGCCCCGGCGCACTGTACGCGGACCTGATCGCCGCGGGCGTCGCCCGCCGACAGGGCACCGCCCCGGTCGTGCTCCTGCCCGAACCGGCCACCACCGTCGGCGAGTCGATAACGGAGCAGTGCCGCCGCCTCGTCGCGCGCGTGTCGGGGCCGCGCCGGCCGCCCGACTCCGGCCCGCTCCGCTCGACCGCGGGTCTGACCCAGGACGTACTGAACCTCACGGCCTCGCGTCTGCCGATCCGGACCGAGCACCGACTCCCGCTGATCTAGGGTGACAAGCATGTCGACACAGGGGGCTCTGCGAGCCATCAGTGACTTGCACGTCGGCTACGCCGACAACCGTGAGGTCGTCGAGGCCCTCCGGCCTTCCTCCCCGGACGACTGGCTGATCGTCGCCGGCGACGTCGGGGAACGCATGGAGGACATCGTCTGGGCGCTCACCCTGCTCAGCGAACGCTTCGCCCAGGTCGTGTGGGTACCCGGGAACCACGAGCTGTGGACCCACCCGGAGGATCCGGGCGCGCTCCGCGGCGTCGCGCGCTACGAGCAGCTCGTGGCCCTGTGCCGACGCCTGGGCGTCCTCACGCCCGAGGACCCGTACCCGACGTGGCAGGGACCGGGCGGCCCCGTGCGCATCGCCCCGCTCTTCCTCCTCTACGACTACTCCTTCCTCACCCCCGGCACGACCACCGTGGAGGAGTCGCTGGCCGCGGCGCGCGAGGCCGGGATCGTCTGCACCGACGAGTACTTCCTCCACCCCGACCCCTATCCGAGCCGGCAGGCCTGGTGCGCGGCGCGGCTGGCG
Source organism: Streptomyces sp. NPDC048018 (assembly GCF_043202995.1). Taxonomy (NCBI): domain Bacteria; kingdom Bacillati; phylum Actinomycetota; class Actinomycetes; order Kitasatosporales; family Streptomycetaceae; genus Streptomyces; species Streptomyces sp. NPDC048018. The sequence goes on along the minus strand of NZ_JBIDBK010000017.1, from coordinate 21,389 downwards.
GAGACCGAGCGGCGGCTCGAAGCGGCGGCGGGCGAGCTGCCGCTCGTCCTGGTCAACCACTGGCCCCTGACCCGCCGCCCCACGGAGGTGATGACGCACCAGGAGTTCGTCCAGTGGTGCGGCACGGTGCACACCGCCGACTGGCACCTCCGCTTCGGCACGGCGGCGGTGGTCTACGGCCATCTGCACATCCCCCGCACCACCGCGTACGACGGCGTGCCCTTCCACGAGGTCTCGCTCGGCTACCCCAGGGAGTGGCGCCGCTTCGGACTCCGCTCCGACCTGGCCCGCCAGATCCTCCCCGCGCAGCCCGCCGCCCGGCGCCCCTTCACCAGCGCGGGCACCGGAGGGGGAGCCTCGTGATCGACCGCATCCTGCCGCCCGCGGTGCGCTGGTCACACAGCTTCGGCGACCGCGACGAACCGCTCTTCCCCGAGGAACTCGCCCTCGTGGCACGCGCCGTGGAGAAACGCCGCGCCGAGTTCGCCACGGTCCGCGCCTGCGCCAGAGAAGCCCTCGCCGAGCTCGGCCATCCGCCCGTACCGCTGCTCCCCGGGCTGCGGGGCGCGCCCGTCTGGCCGGACGGCGTGGTCGGCAGCATGACGCACTGCGCCGGCTACCGCGCGGCCGTGGTCGCCCCGAGCGACGAGATCGCGCTGCTCGGGATCGACGCCGAACCGCATGCCGCGCTGCCCGAGGGGGTCCTGGACACCATAGCCCGGCCCGAGGAGCGCTCCTCGCTGGCCGCGCTGCCGACCGCCGGCGGCATCGCCTGGGACCGGCTCCTGTTCAGCGCGAAGGAGTCGGTCTACAAGGCCTGGTTCCCGGTGACCCGGAGCTGGCTCGACTTCGACGAGGCCTCCATAGTGATCGCCCCCGAGGGGACGTTCAGCGTGCGCGTCCTGATCCCGGGATTCGCCCCGACCGGTGAACGGCTCACCGGCTTCCACGGGCGCTGGCTCGTCGACCGGGACATCGTCGTGACGGCCATCGCCATGACCGGCATCGCGTAGGCCCGCGAGCCTGCCGCCGGACCTCGAACGGCCCGAAGGCCCCCGCCGTCCGGGCGGACGGCGGGGGCCGAGGGGTCCTGAGGAGCGGCGGGGCCGACGGGCGTCCGGGCGGACGGCGGGCGCCGACGCTGTCCCGAACGGTCAGAGCGGGACGGGGCCGGTGCCGGCGAGCCTGCCGCCCAGGAGGCCGGCCAGCGTCGGCCACTGGTCGACGAGGTAGAAGTGCCCGCCGGGCAGCACGCACAGGTCGAAGTCCCCGGCCGTGACCTCGCCCCACCGTCCGGCGTCGTCCACCAACGTCCGCGGATCGCTGTCGCCGACGAAGGCGTCGACCGGGATCGTCAGGCGCCGCCCGGGACTGTGCCGGTAGGTCTCCAGCGCCTGGTAGTCGGCCCTGAGCGGCGGCAGGATCATCGCCCGTACGTCGGGGTCGTCCAGCATCGACGCCCCCGTGCCGTCGAGTGCGCGGACCTCGCGCACCAGGCCCTGCTCGTCGCGCAGGTGCACGTCCTCCCTCCGGGGGCTGCTGGGCGAACGCCGTCCGGAGACGAACAGCCGGTCGGCCCGGAGCCCCGCCCGCTCCTCGAGCTGCAGGGCCACCTCGAAGGCGAGCAGGGCGCCCATGCTGTGCCCGAACAACGACACCGGCCGGCCGTCGTCGGAGGCAAGGACGGCCTCGACGACCTGCCGTGCCAGCTCCCGCAGATCCGTCAGGCACGCCTCCCGGTGCCGGTCCTGGCGTCCCGGGTACTGCACGACGCTCAGCTCGGCGGCCCCGGTGTCGGCCACCGCGCGGGAGAACGGGAAGTAGTAGCTCGCCGACCCGCCGGCGTGCGGGAAGCAGATCAGCCGCGGCACCGTGTCGCCGACGGGGTGGTAGCGCCGCAGCCACGCGGCGGGGTCAATGGTTGACATCGGGGTCCCTCGGATCCTTTCCGGAACGGCTTCGGGCCGGCTGCCTCAGGCGAGGACCAGCCGGAGCTCCTCGTAGCCGTTGAGTCCGATGGCGTCCCGGCGCGCCGGGGTGCCCACCACCTCGATGCTGCCGAAGCGCTCCAGGAAGGCGGGGAACAGCACCGAGGCCTCCAGGCGGGCCAGGTTGCCGCCCATGCAGAAGTGCGGTCCCGCGCTGAAGGCCAGGTTGGCGCCCTCGCTGCGGGTCAGGTCCAGCCTGCCCGGGTCGGTGAACTGGCGCGGGTCGCGGTTGGCCGCGGCCAGCAGCGCGACGACGAGGTTGCCCGCCGGGACGACCTGGTCGCCCAGCGCGGTGTCCTCCTTCATGACCCGGCTCGCGGCGGTGATCGGCGTGTTGAAGCGCAGCAGTTCCTCGACCGCCGTCGGCGTGACGGAGGCGTCCTTGCGCCACAGCTCCATCTGGTCCGGGTGCTCCAGCAGGGAGATCAGTCCCGCGCTGATGAGCGACGTGGTGGTCTCGAAGCCCGCGACGAAGAGGAACGTCGCGAGCGACATCGTCTCCTCGGGGGACAGCCGGGCGTTGTCGCCCTCCCGGACCAGCGTCGACAGCAGGTCCTCGCGCGGGCTCCTGCGGCGCTCGTCGAGGATGCCGTTGAAGTACTCGCGCAGCTCCACCGCCGCCTCGTCGGCGCGCGTCAGGTCCTCCTCCGAGTAGTAGCCGCCCGCCCAGACCCGGGACCAGTTGTTGGCCACGTGGTAGAAGTGCATGCCGTCCTCGTCCGGCACGCCGAGCATCTCGCTGATGACGGCGACGGGGAACGGGCTGGCCAGGGCCTTGATCAGGTCCACCGGGGCGCCGGCGTCGGCCTGCTCGACGATGTCGTCGAGATGACGGCGCATCAGACGCTCGATGCTGGGTCCCAGGGCGCGTACCGCGGCCGGGGTGAAGACCCTGCCCGCGAGCCCGCGGACCCGGCTGTGGTCCGGCGGGTCGAGGGTGATCAGGGCGTTCAGGTACATGCGCAGCGCCTCGTGGTCCGCCCAGTCCGGGCGCATGGTGCTCGCCGCGCGCGGGCCGTTGCGCGTCGTGTTGGCGCGCAGGATCTCGGAGGACTCGGCGTAGCCCGTCACGGCCCACAGCCCGAGCGACGGGCTGCGGTAGACGCGGTTGGTCTCCATCAGCACGTCGTACAGGGGGAACGGGTCCGCCGGCTGCGGCGGGCTGAACAGTTCGATCACCGCGTCGTCCGGCGTCACGGTGCTCGGCTCGGTCGTCATCGTGGAACTCCCAGGGCATCTCGGCGCGTCGGGGACGGGTGCGCGTGGGGACGGGTGCGCGGTTCCGCGCGGGCGAGCCCCACGCTAGGGCGGGCCTCCGACGCCGAAGTACCCCTATCGTCCCCCTGAGTCGGGGCCACTCCCCGTGCCACGGCCGCACCCCCGCACGAGCAGGGGCGGCCGCCTCACGGGAGGGGCCGCCTCACGGGAGGGGCCGCCTCACGGGAGGGGCGGCCTCGGCCGCGCGGATCAGGCCTCTGCCCGTGCCGCCGCCGCACCCCGGCACGGGCAGGGGCCGCCTCACGGGAGGGGCACCTCGGCCGCGCGGATCAGCCGCCGCCGAGCTCCCCGTCGAGCACCGCGAACAGCTCGTCGTCGCTCGCGTCGTCGAGCACGACCGTCTCCTCGCCCTCGGCGCCGGCGCCCCTGGTCCGCGTTCGCCACCGCTGCAGCAGCGATTCGAGACCGGCCAGGATCGCGTCCCCCTCCTCGGGTGACGGGGACGCGCTCGACAGCAGCGCCTCAAGGCTGCTCATCCGTCCCAGCAGCGCCTCGGCGTCGTCCTCGGCCCGCGGCCGCAGCTCCTCGTCCAGCCACGCCGCGGTGCGCCGCGCGGTGGGATGGTCGAAGACCAGGGTGCTCGGCAGTGACAACCCGGTGTGCCGGCTCAGCCGGTTGCGCACCTCGACTGCGGCCATCGAGTCGAAGCCGAGCTCCGAGAAGGCCTTGTCGGCGTCCACCGACGCGGCGCCCGCGTGCCCGAGGACCTGGGCCACCTGCTCGCGTACCAACCGCAGCAGCGTCCGCGCCCGTGCCTCGTCGTCCTGCGCGCGCAGTCCGCGCACGAAGGCCTCGGGGTCGGCCCGCCGGGCGGACCCGCGCCGCGCGTCCGCCGGCCGTGCAGGGCCGGGGCCCGCGGCGTCCGGCGGCTCCCCGAGAGACGCCCCCTCGGGGAGCGGCACGGCGTGCAGGCTCACCGAGGCGGCCGACGCCACCGGGATCCCGGAGGGCGTCGTCACGGAGAGGCCCTCGCCGGTGAACGCCATGCGCAGGACCGGGGCCGCGGACGACGCCGCGTCGGACGCCCACCGGACGCCGCGCCACGTCGAGCCGAGCGGCACGCCGTCCGGCCCGGTGTCGGCGTCGACGGCCAGCAGTTGGCACAGCCCGTCGAGCAGCACCGGATGGATCCGGTGGGCGGCGGTGTCGACGTCCTCGGGCGCCGCCGCCTCCACGTAGAGCGTGCCCTCGCCCTGCCAGGCCGCCCGCACGCTCCGGAACCGCGGGCCCAGTCGGAAGCCGCGTGCGGCGAGGCGGGCGTACAGCTCGTCGACGTCGAGAGCCGTGGCCTCCGTCGGGGGCCAGGTGTCCGGTCCGGGGGCGGGCGGAGCGGCGCTCGGGGTGAGGATGCCCGTGGCGTGGGCGGTCCAGGGCGCTTCGGAGTCGTCGGCCGGACGGGAGTGGACGGTGAGTTCCGCGCGGTCGTCGGCCTTGGTGACCTGCACCTGGACGTCCCTGTCGCCGTGGGCGGGCAGGACGAGGGGCTGCCCGGTGACGAGTTCGGCGACCTCGCCGTACCCGGTGGCCTCGGCGGCGTACAGCGCCATGTCGAGGAGCGCCGTGCCCGGCAGGACGACCACGCCGGCCACGGCGTGGTCGGCCGGCCAGGGGTGGCTGTGCACACCGATCCGGCCGGTCAGCACCGTCGCCGCGCCGTCCGCGGTGGTGACGGACGCGGCCAGCAGACCGTGCCCGGTCTCCCGCAGCCCCGCCGCGCCGACCCCTGCCGTGGGCCGCTGGTCCGGCCCGGTCCCGGACAGCCAGTAGCGGCTGCGCTGGAAGGGGTAGGTGGGCAGGTCGAGGTGGCGGGCCGGCGCGGGCAGGTGCCAGTCCACGGCCACACCGGACGCGTACAGGGCGGCGGCAGCAGTGAGGAGCATCGTCCGGGCGGTGGGACCGTCCGGCTTGGGGCGGCGCATCAGCGGCGCGAAGGTCGACTCCGCGGTGTCGTCGAGACTCTGGCGCGCCATCGCCGTGAGTACGGCTTCGGGGCCGACCTCCACGAAACGCGTCACGCCCAACTCCCGAGCCGCGGCGAGACCGTCGGCGAACCGCACGGGCTCGCGCACGTGCCGCACCCAATAGCCCGGGTCGGTCAGCTCCGCCGACACGACCTGACCGGTGACGTTGGAGACCACCGGGACGCTCGGCTCGGCGTACGCGACCGTGGCGGCGACCCGGGCGAACTCCGCCAACATCGGCTCCATCAAACGCGAATGGAAAGCGTGCGAGACCGACAACCGGGTGACGCGCACGTCGACGTCGGAAGCCCGGCCGGCCAGCCGGTCCAGGTCGGTCACCGGTCCCGAAACGACGACCGCCGCAGGCCCGTTGACGGCCGCGATGTCGACGGACAGACCGTCGGTCAGCTTCTCGACCTGCTCGACACCGGCGGCAATCGCGAGCATGCCGCCGCCCTCGGGCAGCGCCTGCATCAAGGAACCCCGCGCCACCACCAACCGCGCCGCATCCTCAAGCCCGAACACCCCCGCCGCATAAGCGGCAGAGATCTCCCCGATCGAATGCCCCACCAGCACATCCGGAGTCACACCCCAGTGCCGCAACACCCCCACCAGACCCGCCTGCACAGCGAACAGACCCGCCTGCGTGAACACCGTCGCATCCACCGCAGACGCATCCCCGCCCCAGATCACGTCACGGATCGGAACGGACAGATGCCGGTCCAGCGCCCCACACGCCTCCTCGAAGGCAGCCGCGAACACCGGCTCGGAGACGTAGAGTTCACGCCCCATACCGAGCCACTGCGAACCCTGCCCCGTGAACAACCACCCCGTCCGACCGGCCGACACCCGCCCCGTCACCGCACCGGTCCCGTCGGACGCGAACGAGGCCAGACGCGCCAGCGCCTCCTCGCGATCGGCGGCGAGGATCACCGCACGATGCTCCAGAGCGGCCCGCCCGTGGGCCAACGCCGATGCCACTTCGACGGCTTCGGCGTCCCCGCGCTCGGTCCACCACGCCGCGAGGCGTTCGGCCGACTCCGCCAAGGCATCGGACGATCGCGCCGACAGGGTGACGGCCACCGGACCCTCGGCCGCCGGGGTGACGAACCTCCGCTCCTCCGCGGCCTGTTCGAGGATCACATGGGCGTTGGTGCCGCTGATGCCGAAGGACGAGACCGCGGCCCGCCGCGGGCGATCGCCGTCCGCCACCGGCCACGCCCGCGCCTCCGTCAGCAGCTCCACCGCCCCCTCCGGCCACTCGACCTGCGACGACGGGGCGTCGACGTGCAGCGTCCGCGGCATGATCCCGTGCCGCATCGCCTCCACCAGCTTGATGACACCCGCGACACCCGCGGCGGCCTGCGTGTGCCCCAGGTTCGACTTCACCGACCCCAGGTAGACCGGTGCGTCCGCCTCCCGGTCCTTCCCGTACGTGGCCAGCAGCGCCTGCGCCTCGATCGGGTCACCGAGCCGTGTGCCGGTCCCGTGTCCCTCGACGAGGTCGACATCGGCGGCGGTCAGGCCGGCGTTGGCCAGGGCCGCGCGGATCACCCGCTGCTGCGACGGACCGTTCGGCGCGGTCAGACCGTTCGACGCACCGTCCTGGTTGACGGCCGAACCCCGCACCACGGCCAGCACCGGATGCCCCAGCCGCCGCGCGTCCGACAGCTTCTCGACCAGCAGCAGACCGACGCCCTCGCCCCAGCCCGTGCCGTCCGCGGCGTCCGCGAAGGCCTTGCACCGGCCGTCCACCGACAGACCGCGCTGGCGGCTGAACTCGACGAAGGTCTCCGGTGTCGACATGACGGTGGCGCCGCCGGCCAGCGCCAGCGAGCACTCCCCCGAGCGCAGCGCCTGCGCCGCCAGGTGCAGCGCGACCAGCGACGACGAGCACGCCGTGTCCACCGTCATCGACGGGCCCTCGAAACCGAAGACGTACGAGACCCGGCCGGACAGGACGCTGCCGAGCGTGCCGTTGCCGACGTAGCCGGCGACCTCGTCGGGGATCCGCTGCAGCCGGGTGCCGTAGTCCTGGTACGAGGTGCCCGTGAAGACTCCCGTGTCGCTGCCGATCAGGGTGACGGGGTCGATACCGGCCCGTTCGAGGGCCTCCCAGGTCGTCTCCAGGAAGAGGCGCTGCTGCGGGTCCATGGCCAGCGCCTCGACCGGGCTGATGTTGAAGAACGCGGGATCGAAGCGGTCGGCGTCGGCCAGGAAGGCCCCGCTGCGCGTGTAGGTGTGGCCGGGCCTGCCGGGCTCGGGGTCGTAGAGCGCGTCGACGTCCCAGCCGCGGTCCGCCGGGAAGTCGGAGACCGCGTCGACGCCGTCGGCGACCAGGCGCCACAGGTCGCTCGGCGAGGTGACCCCGCCCGGGAAGCGACAGGCCATCGACACGATCGCGATCGGCTCGTCGGCGGCCGCCGCGGCGACCCGGCGGGCCCCCGCCCCCGCCGTCGCGGTCGCGGTCGCGGTCGCGTCGGGAGCGGTGCCGGACAGCTCCTCGACCAGGTGGCGAGCGAGCGCGCGCAGGGTCGGATGATCGAACAGCAGACCGGCGGGCAGTCGCAGGCCCGTCTCCGCGCCGAGCCGGTTGCGCATCTCGATCGTGGTGAGCGAGTCGAAGCCGAACTCCGAGAACGGGCGGTCCGACTCCAGCACCGTCCCCTCCGGATGCCCCAGCACCCGGACGGCCTGTTCCTGGACGGCCCGGAGCGCGATGCCCGGCCGCGCCGCCTCCGGTGCGGCCGCCAGTCGACGGGCCAGCCGGCCGCCCGCCGCGCGCCCGGCGGCGGCCCGGGCCGTGGCCGTGCGGAACAGTCCGGCCAGCAGCGGCGCCCGCTGCCCGGCATGGTCGACCACCGCGGGCAGCAGCGGGGTGGCGACGACCGCCGCCTCCTCCATGGTGACCGCGACGTCGAACAGGGCGAGGCCCTGCTCGACCGAGAGCGCGGGCAGGCCGACGCGCGCGCCGCGCTCCCGCTCCGCCGTGTCGAGGGCCGCGCCCATGCCGCCGCCCTCCCAGAGTCCGTACGCGATCGAGACGGCGGGCAGGCCCTGCGCGCGGCGGTGTGCGGCCAGGCCGTCGAGGAAGCCGTTGGCGGCGGCGTAGTTCGTCTGCCCGGCCGAGCCGAGCACGCCGGCGACGGAGGAGAACAGCACGAAGGCCCGCAGCGGCAGTTCCCGCGTGAGGTCGTGCAGGGCCCAGGCCGCGGCCGCCTTCGGCGCCCACACGACGTCGAGGCGGTCCTCGGTCTGCTCGCTCAGCACGCCGTCGTGCAGGACACCGGCCGCGTGGACGACGCCGGTGAGGTCGTCGACCGTCGACAGCAGGGCGGCGAGGGAATCCCGGCTGGTCAGGTCGCAGGCAACGGCCCTGACGTCGGCTCCCGCGTCGCGCAGTTCGGCGAGGAGCTCCCCCGCACCGGGCGCCGCGTCGCCCCGGCGGGACGCGAGGACCAGGGTCCGTACTCCGTGCCCGGTCACCAGGCGGCGGGCGACGAGCGCGCCCAGGCCCCCCGTACCGCCGGTGATGAGGACCGTGCCGTCACCCCAGTCGGGAGCGTCCGCGGCCGGGGACCGGCGCTCCAGGCGGGCCACGTGCCAGGCCCCCTCCCGCAGCCGCCACTCCGGCTCGTCCGCCGCGGCAAGCGGCTGCCAGGTCCGGGCGTCGAGGGAGGTAGCGGGGGCGGCGGGCCGGTCGGCCGGCCCGGCTGTGGCAGCGGCCGCGTCCGGGCCGCGGTCCGTGTCCTCGTCGCCGCCCCTGTCCCTCCCGCTGTCGTTTCCGCCGGTCCTCTCTCTGGCTCCGGCTCGCTCCCGGACACCGGCGACGTCCCGCCTCACGCCGAGATCGAGGGCCACGTCGGCGTTCAGATCCAGGTCGGCATCAAGGGCCGCGTCGACGTCCCGCCTCACGTCGAGATCGAGGGCCACGTCGACGTCCAGGTCCACCAGGACGAAGCGGCCGGGGTGTTCCGCCTGTGCGGCGCGCACGAGTCCGGCCACGGCGGCGGCAGCGGGCATCGACGCACCTGCGGCGTCTCCGCCGGCGGCCGTCGCGATCACCAGCGTGCCGCCGTCCCTGGCGGGGTCCGTCACCCAGGCCCGCAGCACGGCGAGCACCGCAGCCGTCAGCGAACGCGCCGACTCCGCGTCGGCGGCGGCCGGGAGCGGGCAGACGCAGACGACGACGTCGCCCTCGGCGTCCGCCACGTCCGCCGGCCCGACGACCGCGACCGGTGCGGCCGCGCGGGGCTCGGGAAGCGGGGTGGCCGTCCACGCCACCCGATGGAGGGCGTCCAGGGCGGAGGAGGAGGCGGTGGCGGCGGCAGCAGCGGTCAACTCGGCGCGGGTCACGGACCGCAGTCCCAACGTTGCCACCGTGCCGAACGCCACTCCCTCCTCGTCGAGCAGGGACAGCCGCCCACCGCGGAACACCGCCCGCAGCACCCCCGCGCCTCCCGGGGCCACCGTGATGCCGCGCCAGGACGTGGCGAGCATCGGCGTGTCGGCCGCGGCGGTGGGCTCGTCGGCCGCAGTGCCGCCCAGCGCTGTGACGACCTGGCAGACACCCTCCAGCAAGGCGGGGTGGAGGGTGAACGACGACGCGGCCGACCGGGCGTCGGGCGCGTCGGGAAGAACCGCTTCGATGAAGAGGTCGGTGCCGTCCCGCCACGCGGCCCGCACCGTGCGGAACGCCGGCCCGTACGCGTGCCCGCGGCCGGCGAGCGCCTCGTGCAGGGTGTCGAGGTCCAGCGGTACGGCCTCCGGCGTGAGCCAGGCGGGCGCCGCCGCGGCCGGGGGTACGGCGGGTGCGGCGGGTACGGCGCTCAGCGTGCCGGACGCGCAACGCACCCACTCGGCCCCGTCTCCGCTCCGGACGTGCACGCCGACGCCCCGTCGGCCCGCGTCGTCGGCCACGCCGACACTCACCTGCACGGGGGTGCTCGCGGATGCCGACAGGACGACCGGGGCACGGAGGTCCAGCTCCTCCACGGTCGCGCAGTCCACCTCCTCGGCGGCCCGCAGCACGAGGTCCACGAAGACGGAAGGAGGCACGATCGCGACACCGTCGACGGCGTGGTCGGCCAGCCATGGATGCGCCTCGGCCGACAGGCGACCGGTGAGCACGACGCCTCCGGTCTCGGCGACCGTGACTGCCGCGCCCAGCAACGGATGCCCGGTCGGCGTCTGCCCCACCTGGCGCGGATCGACGCCGACGGGCATCGAGTCCTGCCAGTAGCGGCTGCGCTGGAAGGGGTAGGTGGGCAGGTCGAGATGGCGGGCCGGGGCGGGCAGATGCCAGTCGACGGCCACACCGGACGCGTACAGGGCGGCGGCGGCAGTGAGGAGGGTGGTGCGGGCGGTGGGACCGTCCGGCTTGGGGCGGCGCATCAGCGGCGCGAAGGTCGACTCCGCGGTGTCGTCGAGATTCTGCCGGGCCATCGCCGTGAGTACGGCTTCGGGCCCGACCTCGACGAATCGGGTCACGCCGAGCCCGCGGGCCGTGGCCAGACCGTCGGCGAACCGAACCGCCTCCCGCACGTGCCGCACCCAGTAACCCGGATCGGTCAGCTCCACCGACACGACCTCACCGGTCACATTGGAGACCACCGGGACCCTCGGCTCGCGATAGGTGACGGTGGCGGCGACCTGGGCGAACTCCTCCAACATCGGCTCCATCAACCGCGAATGGAAGGCATGCGAGACCGACAAGCGCGCCGCCCGCACACCCGCCGCCTCAGCCCGGCCGGCCACCTGCTCCAACTCCGCCACCGAACCGGAGACGACAACCGCAGCGGGCCCGTTGACAGCCGCGATGTCGACACAGAGACCGTCGATCAGATTCTCGACCCGCTCGACACCGGCGGCAAGGGCCAGCATGCCGCCGCCCTCCGGCAACGCCTGCATCAACGAACCCCGCGCCACCACCAACCGCGCCGCGTCCTCAAGCCCGAACACTCCGGCGGCGTACGCAGCAGAGATCTCTCCGATGGAGTGCCCCACCAGCACATCCGGGGTCACACCCCAGTGCCGCAACACCCCCACCAGCCCCGCCTGCACAACGAACAATCCCGCCTGCGTGAACACCGTCGCATCCACCGCAGCGGGGTCCTCACCCCAGATCACGTCACGAATCGGAACGGACAGATGCCGGTCCAGCGCCTCGCACGCCTCAGCGAATGCCGCCGCGAACACCGGCTCGGAGTCGCAGAGTTCACGCCCCATCCCGAGCCACTGCGACCCCTGCCCCGTGAACAGCCACCCCGTCCGACCGGCCGAGACCCGCCCCGACACCGCACCGGAACCGTCGGTCGCGAACGCGGTCAGCGATGCGAGGGCCTCCTCGCGCGACGAGGCCAGAACCACGACGCGATGTTCCAGCCCGGCCCGCCCCCGCGCCAACGCCGCCGCGACCTCGCGGACTTCGGGATCGCCGTGCTCGGACCACCACGATGCCAGCCGGGCGGCGGACGCCGTCAACGCCTCCGGTGACCGGGCCGACAGCGCCAGGGCCACGGGGGCCTCGCGGGTCTCGGGCGTCTCGGGCGTCTCGGGGGCGTCCTCCGGGGCGGGTGACTCCTGCGGTACGGCGGCCTGTTCGACGATCACGTGCGCATTGGTGCCGCTGATCCCGAACGACGACACCGCCGCCCGCCGCGGCCGTTCCCCCACCGCCGACCACTCCCGGGCCTCGGTCAGCACCTCCACCGCGCCCGCCGACCAGTCGACCTGCGACGACGGTGCGTCGACGTGCAGCGTCCGCGGCATGACCCCGTGCCGCATCGCCTCCACCAGCTTGATCACTCCGGCGACGCCGGCCGCGGCCTGGGTGTGCCCCAGGTTCGACTTCACCGACCCCAGGTACAGCGGCTCGCCGCCGTTCCGGTCCCGCCCGTACGTCGCCAGCAGCGCCTGCGCCTCGATCGGGTCACCGAGCCGCGTCCCGGTGCCGTGTCCCTCCACGACGTCCACGTCGGAGCCGGCGAGCCGGGCGTTGGCCAGCGCGGCACGTATCACCCGCTGCTGCGACGGACCGTTCGGCGCCGTCAGACCGTTCGACGCACCGTCCTGGTTGACCGCCGAACCCCGCACCACCGCCAGCACCGGATGCCCCAGCCGCCGCGCATCCGACAGACGCTCCAACAACAACAACCCCGCACCCTCACCCCACCCCGTACCGTCCGCCGCCTCCGCGAACGCCTTGCACCGCCCGTCCACCGACAAACCCCGCTGCCGACTGAACTCCACGAACGTCTCAGGGGTCGACATCACCGTCACCCCACCCGCCAACGCCAGCGAACACTCCCCCGAACGCAACGCCTGCGCCGCCAGATGCAGAGCCACCAACGACGACGAACACGCCGTGTCCACCGTCACCGCCGGACCCTCGAAGCCGAACACGTACGACACCCGGCCGGAGACGATCGCACCGCTGCTCGTGCCCGGCCCGTAGTCGTGGTACATGACGCCCGCGAAGACGCCGGTGCGGCTGCCCTTGAGGGCGACGGGATCGATGCCGGCGCGTTCGAAGGCCTCCCAGGACGTCTCCAGCAGGAGACGCTGCTGCGGGTCCATGGTCAGGGCCTCGGCCGGGCTGATGTTGAAGAAGGCCGGGTCGAACAGGTCGGCGTCGTGCAGGAAGGCTCCGTGCCGGGAGTAGGTCTTCCCGTCGACGCCCGGCTCGGGGTCGTAGAGCGCGTCGACGTCCCAGCCGCGGTCGGCCGGGAACGCCGAAACGGTGTCGCGCTCCTCGGCGACCAGCCGCCACAGCTCCTCCGGGGAGGTGACTCCGCCCGGGTAGCGGCAGGCCATCGACACGATCGCGATCGGGTCGTCGTCGCGGGCGGCGGGCGGCGGGGCGCTCTCGACCGCGGGTGCGGCCCGGCCGCCGATCTCGTCGAGCAGGTGCCGGGTCAGGGCGTGCGCGGTCGGGTGGTCGAAGAGCAGCGTGGCGGGCAGCCGGAGTTCGGTCGCGGCGCCGAGCCGGTTGCGCATCTCGATGGTGCTGAGGGAGTCGAAACCGAGCTCGGAGAAGGGGCGTGCCGGGTCGATCGCGGCCGCGTCGTCGTAGGCGAGGACGGCGGCCGCCTGGCTGCGGACGAGTTCGAGGACGACGTCGAACCGCTCGGCGGGGTCGGTCTCGGCGAGTCGGCGGGCCAGGGCGCCGGAGTCGCCCGCGGCGGTCCGTGCGGTCCGCCGCGCGCTTCCGCGGAACAGTTCGGCGAGCAGGGGGGCGCGCTGTCCGGCGTGCTGTGCCAGCGCGGGCAGCAGCCGGCCGGCGACGACGACGTCGTACCCGCCCGACACCGCCTGGTCGAAGGCCACCAGGGCCTCGGCCGTGGTCAGTGCCGGCAGGCCGGCCCGCTCGGTACGGCGCAGCTCCGCCACGTCGAGCGCGGCGCCCATGCCGACCTCGCCCCACAGCCCGAAGGCGATGGCGGTGGCCCGGCGGCCGTCGTGCCGCAGGCTCTCGGCCAGGCCGTCGAGATAGGCGTTGGCGGCCGCGTAGTTGGCCTGGCCCGCCGCGCCGAGCACCCCGGCGATCGACGACACCAGCACGAAGGCCGACAGCTCGCGTTCCCCCGTGAGCTCGGCCAGATGGTCGGCGGCCGTCGCCTTGGGACGCCAGACCCGCTCCTGCCGCTGGGGCGTGAGCTCGGTCAGGACGGCGTCGTCGAGGACGCCCGCGGCGTGCACGACGGCGCCGAGGTCGGCCACGGTCTCCAGTACGGCCGCCAGCTGGGCACGGTCGCCGACGTCGCAGGCGACGGCCCGCGCCCGGGCGCCGGCCGCGGCCAGCTCCTCGACCAGCGCGTCGGCGCCGGGGGCGTCGGGACCGGAACGGGACAGCAGGAGGACGTCGCGGACGCCGTGCCCGACGACCAGGTGCCGGGCGATCTCGGCGCCGACCCCGCCCGTACCGCCCGTGACGAGCACCGCGCCCGCCCCCCAGGCAGGAGGGACCGCGTCGGTCGACGGGGTGCCGTCCGTCGCGGGTTGCGCACCAGAGGAAGCGCCTTCGGTCCCCGGGCTCCCGTCGCTCGCAGGGGTCACCGTGTTCGCGGGGGTCCCGTCGCTCGGGGAGTTCGCGGGGGTCACGGACGACGCTCCGAATGCGGACGACACCCCGGATGCGGATGACGCCCCCGATACGGATGTCACGCGGATCAGACGCGGGACGGACCAGGCGCCGTCCCTCAGCCGCCACTCGGGTTCGCCGGAGAGCGCGAGGGCGTGCCAGGCCGTGGGGTCGACCGCGTCGACATCGTCGACGTCCGTGAAGACGAAGCGCCCCGGGTGCTCGGCCTGGGCCGCCCTGACCAGGCCCGCCAGGGCCGCGCGCAGGGGCCCGCCGGAGGTGGCTCCGTCGGCGGCGACGACCAGGACGGTCCCGTGCCGTTCCTCGTCGGCCAGCCACTCCTGCAAGGCCCGGGTGAGCGTCCCCACGGGGTCGCCGCCGCCGGTCCGGAGCACGACCACGGGGGCACGCGAACCGGCCAGGGACTCCGCCGTGACCACGACCGGCCGCGGCGGCGCGGACCGAACCGGAACCTCCCCCTCGACCGGTCCCTCCCCCTCAACCAGTCCCGCGCCCTCGCCCTCGCCCTCGCCAGGCTCCTGCCCGACCGGCTCCACCGGCCGGGGCAGCCGGGTCGGTGTCCACTCGATCCGGTGCAGTACGTCGGTACGGCCCGCGGCACCGGCGAGGTCGGCGGTCGTGACGGGCCGTACCACCAGCTGGTCCACGACGCCGACCGGACGCCCGGCCGCGTCCGCGAACCGGAGCCCGCCACCCGCGTCCACGGCGACCCGCAGTCGGGAGGCACCGGCCGCCCACAGGGTGACACCGTGCCAGGAGAAGGGCAGAGCGGGTCCGGCAGCCGGATCGGGGCGGCCGAGGTGGACCCCGTGCAGCGCCGCGTCGAGCAGGGCCGGGTGCAGCCCGAACGCCCCTCCGTCGGCATCCTCGGGCAGCGCGACGTCCAGGAACAGCTCGTCGCCTCGGCGCCAGACCGCCCTCAGGCCCTGGAACGTCGGGCCGTAGTCGTAGCCGTCGGCGGCGAGGGTCGCGTACGCGTCTCCCGTCGCGACCCGCTCGGCCCCCGCGGGCGGCCAGGCGGAGAGGTCGAGGTCCACGGGGGGCGCCTCCCCGGCGGACAGGGTGCCCTGCGCGTGGCAGACCCACTCCTCACCGTCGTGACGGGAGTGCACGGTCAGCTCGTGCCGGCCCTCGTCGTCGGCCGCGCCGACCACCACCTGGATCTGGACACCGCCCCGCTCGGGGAGCACCAGGGGGGCGACCGTGGTGATCTCGTCGATCCGGTCGCAGCCCACCTCGTCACCGACCCTCAGAGCGAGTTCGACGAAGGCCGTGCCGGGAAGGAGCACCGTGCCGTTCACCGCGTGGTCGGCCAGCCAGGGCTGTGCCTCGACCGAGAGACGTCCGGTGAGGATCGTCCCGCCGGTGTCCGCGACCTGCACCGCCGCCCCCAGCAAGGGGTGGATCACCGCGATGAGGCCGCGACTGCCGGCGTCCATGCCCCGCTCGGCGGCGGGCAGCCAGTAACGGCGGCGTTGGAAGGGATACGTGGGGAGGATGAGGTGGCGGCCCGGGGCGGGCAGGTGCCAGTCGACGGCCACACCGGACGCGTACAGGGCGGCGGCGGCAGTGAGGAGGGTGGTGCGGGCGGTCGGGCCCTCGGACTTCGGGCGGCGCATCAGGGGCGCGAAGGTCGACTCGGCGGTGTCGTCGAGACTCTGCCGGGCCATCGCCGTGAGTACGGCTTCGGGGCCGATCTCCACGAAACGCGTCACGCCCAGCCCGCGAGCCGTGGCAAGACCGTCGGCGAAGCGCACTGCCTCCCGCACATGCCGCACCCAGTAGCCCGGATCGGTCAGCTCCGCCGACACGACCTGACCGGTGACGTTGGAGACCACCGGGACGCTCGGCTCGCGATAGGTGACGGTGGCGGCGACCCGGGCGAACTCCGCCAGCATCGGCTCCATCAAACGCGAATGGAAGGCATGCGAGACGGACAAGCGCGTCGCCCGCACACCCGCCGCCTCAGCCCGGCCGGCCACCTGCTCCAGGTCCACGACCGGTCCCGAAACGACAACCGCCGCAGGCCCGTTGACAGCCGCGATGTCGACGGCGAGACCGTCGGTCAGCTTCTCGACCCGCTCGACACCGGCGGCAAGCGCGAGCATGCCGCCGCCCTCGGGCAACGCCTGCATCAAGGAACCCCGCGCCACCACCAACCGCGCCGCATCCTCAAGACCGAACACCCCCGCCGCATACGCAGCGGAGATCTCTCCGATGGAGTGCCCCAGAAGCACGTCCGGGGTCACACCCCAGTGCCGCAACACCCCCACCAGGCCCGCCTGCACGGCGAACAGACCCGCCTGCGTGAACCCCGTCGCATCCACCGCAGACGGGTCCTCGCCCCAGGTCACGTCACGGATCGGAACGGACATATGCCGGTCCAGCGCCTCGCACGCCTCAGCGAAAGCAGCCGCGAACACCGGCTCGGAGTCCCAGAGTTCACGCCCCATCCCGAGCCACTGCGACCCCTGCCCCGTGAACAGCCACCCCGTCCGACCGGCCGACGCCCGCCCCGTCACCGCACCGGTCCCGTCGGAGGCGAACGAGGCCAGACGCGTCAACGCCTCCCCCCGGTCGGCAGCGAGGATCACCGCGCGATGCTCCAGGGAGGCCCGCCCGTGGGCCAACGCCGCTGCCATCTCGCCGACTTCCACGTCATGTCGCTCGGACCACCACGACGCCAGCCGGGCGGCCGACTCCGTCAACGCCTCCGGTGACCGGGCCGACAGCGCGAGCACCGGGGGACCGTCCGGAGCGGGACCCTGGGCGGGCGACTCCGGCTCGTCCACGGCCGCTTCGATGATGACGTGCGCGTTGGTGCCGCTGATCCCGAACGACGACACCGCCGCCCGCCGTGGGCGATCGGCGTCCGTCGCCGGCCAGGCCCGCGGCTCGGTCAGCACCTCCACCGCGCCCGCCGACCAGTCGACCTGCGACGACGGTGCGTCGACGTGCAGCGTCCGCGGCATGACCCCGTGCCGCATCGCCTCCACCAGCTTGATCACTCCGGCGACGCCGGCCGCGGCCTGGGTGTGCCCCAGGTTCGACTTCACCGAACCCAGGTACAGCGGTTCGGCGCCGTTCCGGTCCCGCCCGTACGTCGCCAGCAGCGCCTGCGCCTCGATCGGGTCACCGAGCCGCGTCCCGGTGCCGTGCGCCTCGACCAGGTCCACGTCACCGGTGGAGAGCTCGGCGTTGGCCAGTGCGGCACGTATCACCCGCTGCTGCGACGGACCGTTCGGCGCGGTCAGACCGTTCGACGCACCGTCCTGGTTGACCGCCGAACCCCGCACCACCGCCAGCACCGGATGCCCCAGCCGCCGCGCATCCGACAGACGCTCCAACAGCAACAGCCCCGCACCCTCACCCCACCCCGTACCGTCCGCCGCCTCCGCGAACGCCTTGCACCGCCCGTCCACCGACAGACCCCGCTGCCGACTGAACTCCACGAACGTCTCAGGGGTCGACATCACCGTCACCCCACCCGCCAACGCCAGCGAACACTCCCCCGAACGCAACGCTTGCGCCGCCAGATGCAGAGCCACCAACGACGACGAACACGCCGTGTCCACCGTCACCGCCGGACCCTCCAGGCCGAAGGTGTAGGCGACGCGCCCGGAGACCACGCTGCCGCCGCTGGTGCTGCCGTCGTCGTCGCCGAGGCCGTAGTCGTGGTACATGACGCCCGCGAAGACGCCGGTGCGGCTGCCCTTGAGGCTGGTGTGCGGGATGCCGGCGCGTTCGAACGCCTCGTGGGCCACCTCCAGCAGCAGGCGCTGCTGCGGGTCCATGATCAGGGCCTCGCCGGGGCTGATGTGGAAGAAGCCCGGGTCGAAACGGTCCGCGTCGTGCAGGAAGCCGCCTTCGCGCGTGTAGCACCTGCCGTCGACGCCGGGCTCCGGGTCGTAGAGGCCGTCGAGGTCCCAGCCGCGGTTCGTGGGGAAGACCGAGACCGCGTCACGGCCCTCGGCGACCAGCCGCCACAGGTCCTCGGGGGTGCCGACGCCGCCGGGGAACCGGCAGGACATCGACACGATCGCGATCGGTTCCCGCGCCGCGGCGAGGTGCGCGTCATGGGCCTCACGCAGCTTCTCGTTCTCGATCAGGGAGTTGCGAAGTGCCTCGACCAGCTGGTCAACCTGGGTGTCCACGGGTCCTCGTGTTCTGCTCGGTGTGCTCGGCTCAGTCCAGCGAACGCAGGTACTCGACGAGCACCTTCATGAACAGCGCGGGCTCCTCGAGGTGCGGGCCGTGGCTCGACTCCTCGAAGATCTCCCAGCGCACATCGGGGATCAGGTCGTGGTAGGGCTGCACCGCCCCGACGGTCACCTCGTCGTGGCGTCCGGACACGAGCAGCGTGGGAACCTGGATGCGCGGCAGGAGGTCGGTCACGGACCAGTCGCGCAGGGTGCCGACGACGTGGAACTCGCTCGGTCCGTTCATGGTGAAGTAGACGGTCGGGTCGTTGGCGATCTCCATCAGCGACGCGGTCAGCTCGGTCGGCTTCGTCGGCAGGCGGAAGACGTGCCGGGAGTAGAAGACGTTCATGGCCTCCAGGTACTCCGGGCTGTCCGTGCTGCCGGCCGCCTCGTGCGCCAGCAGCGTCTCGTTCACACCGGGCGGCAACTGGGCCCGCAACGACCGGAGTTCCTCCCGCCACAGCGGATAGGAGGCGGGTGAGTCGGCGACGACGAGGCCCTTGAGGCCCTTCGGTCTGCGGGCCGCGTAGGCGGCGGAGAGCATGCCGCCCCAGGACTGCCCGAGCAGGACGAAGTCGTCGGCGATCCCGAGCGCGTGGACGAGGTTGTCGAGTTCGTCGAGGAACAGGTCGACGGTCCAGAAGTCCGCGCCCGCCTGCGGCAGGTGTGTCGAACCGCCGTTGCCGATCTGGTCGTAGTGCACGACCGGCCAGCCGTGCTCGGCGAGCCGGGCGAGGTTCAGCAAGTAGTCGTGCGTACTGCCCGGCCCGCCGTGCACCAGGACCACGGTCGGCCGGGCGGCGGTGCGGTCCCCCGTGACCCGGTACCAGGTCCGGTACGGGCCGAAGGCCACGGTCCCCCGGGCACTCGGTGGCAGCGCCATGCGACTTCTCCTTCCCCACCGGACGCGGCGCGCGGATGCGCCGCACCCGGCGGCGGCCGCCGGGCCCGGCGCGGAGCGCACGGCCGGCGGGTCGGGTCCGGCATTCGGTTGCGACGGTAGTGACGGGAACGCGCCCGCGGACCCGCTGCCGCCCCCTGTAGGGGGCGGCGCTCCCCCTACAGCTGCCCGACCCAGTCCTCGACGACGGCGGCCGTGCTGGCGGCGTCGTCCTGGATGAGCGTGAAGTGGCTGCCCGGCGCCGCGCGCAGCTCGTGGTCCGGGTCCCAGGGCCGGGCCTTCAGGTCGCCGGGGTCGCCCTGGTACTGCGTACGGTCGAGGAAGTCGCCGGTCGCGGTGACGAACAGCACCGGCGCGGAGACGGCGTCCAGCTTGAAGTCCGGCAGGATGTCGAAGTAGCGGCTCATCGCGGACAGCCGGGTGCTGTCGTAGCGGCCCACGGTCCGCTCGACCTCCAGCAGGCTCCGCGCCAGCCGGTCCATGCCGACCACCATGGCCTCGTCCTGCACCCGGTAGGTGTCCAGGAGGACCACGCCGGCCGGCACCACGCCGTGCACCTGTTCCAGGTGGTGCGCGGTGGCGTAGGCGATCAGTCCGCCGGAGGAGTACCCGAGCAGGACGAACGGCCGGCCTTCGGCCGCGGCCAGCACGTTCTCGGCCATGACGTGGACGACCGCCTCGGCCGACGCGGGCAGGGGCTCGGCGGCGGCGAAGCCGGGCAGGGCCAGGGCGGAGACGGACCGGGCACCGCGCAGGTGCGACGCCAGCCTGGCGTGCTGGTGCAGACCGCCGCCTGCCATCGGCGTCGAGACGCAGACGATCCGGGGTCCTCCGGGTCCGTCGCCCAGCCGGGCCGACGCCAGGGCGGTCGGCAGTCCCTCGGTGTCGAAGCTGTCACGCAGCTCGGCCACGGCGCGCAGGACGCCGAACGCCTGGGCGACCCTGCCCGCCAGCACCGCTTCGCGGAACAGACCGCTGAGCGAGTCGGCACCGGCGCCGGGCTCCGGAGAGACGGCCGGTGCGGCGCCGCCCTCGGGGGGCGTGGCGCGACCGGTCGCGGCGGCTCCGTCGCTACCGAGCCCGAGCCCGAGGTCGGGGTCGGGGTCGGGGCGGGGGTCGGAGGCGGGACGGGAGCCGGTGGCGGGGCGGAGGTCGCGTCGGTGGCCGGAGTCCGAGTGGGGGTGGGCGGAGTCGGGGTCGGCGTCGGCGTCGGAGTCGGAGTCGGCGTCGGCGGCGGCGGCGGTGAGGCCTGGCTCGGGACCGGCATCGGCATCGGCATCGGCTTCCGTGGCGGCGCCGAAACCGGCACCTGCCGCGACCAGTTCGGCCTGGACGAGCGCGGCGAGGCGCTCCGGATTCTGTCCGTCGAAGACGGCCATGGCCGGGAGCTGCAGCCCGAGCGCCTTGTTGAGCTGGTTACGGAGTTCGATCGCGGCCAGTGAGTCGAAGCCGGACTCCAGGAAGTCCCGCCGGGGATCGACGTCGGCCTCGTCGTCGAAGCCGAGCACCGCCGCGACCCGTCCGCGGACGAGACGGCGCAGCTCTGCCAGTTGCTCCGCCCCGGACAGCTCGCGCAGCCGTCGGCGGAGCGCGTCGTCCCGCCCCGGCCCCCCGCTCGGCCGCACCACCCGCGGGGCCGGCACGAGGGCGCGGAGCATCGGGTGCGGGAGTTCGGGCAGCCGGCGCAGCGCCGGGAGGTCCAGGTGCATCGACAGCACCGCCGGCCGCCCGGTCGCCACGGCGGCGTCGAGGTCGGCGAGGCCCTCCTGCTCCGTCAGTGGCGGCATGCCCGTACGGCGCATGCGCTGCAGGTCGATGTCGCTGAGCCACTGGCTGAGACCGGTCTCGGTCTGCCACAGGGCGTAGGCGAGGGAGGTGGCGGGCAGTCCCTGCGCGTGTCGGTGCACGGCCAGGGCGTCCAGGAACACGTTCGCCGCCGCATAAGCCGACTGCCCA
>NZ_JBIDBK010000016.1:0-64353 GCF_043202995.1 Streptomyces sp. NPDC048018 | reverse complement strand
TGCAGGGGGGACCCTGTGGGAGAGTAGGACGCCGCCGAACAATCATTGTGGGAAAGCCCCGCACCTTCTGGTGCGGGGCTTTTCTGCGTTCACGGGCTGTTTTCCGCGTCGCGGTGGCCGAGAGACCTTTGCCGGTGGGGCCTCTGAAACGGAGGCCCCCACCGGCGGGTCACAGACGGCCGGCTGCCTTCAGGGCGAGATACGCGTCCGCCAGGGCGGGGGCCAGCTTGTCGGGGGTGGCGTCGACGACGGTGACGCCGTGCCGCTGGAGCTGTTCCGCCGTGCGGAGGCGCTGGGTCTGGGCCTGGGTCGCGGCTGCGGCCTCGTAGACGCCCTCGATCGTGCCGCGGTTGCCGGCCATGCTGCTGATGTGCGGGTCGGCGGGGGAGGCGACCAGGACCGTGTGGCGCCGGGTGAGCTGCGGGAGGACCGGGAGGAGGCCCTCCTCGACGAGGGCGGCGTCCAGTCCGGTGAGCAGGACGATGAGGGAGCTGCGCGGGGCGCGGGCCAGCGCGGTGGCCGCCAGGCCGCGGGCGTCGGTCTCGACGAGTTCGGGTTCGAGCGGGGCGAGGGCGTCCACCACGGCCGGCAGGACGTCGCTCGCGGAGCGGCCCTGGACCTGGGCGCGGAGGCGGCGGTCGTAGGCCAGGAGGTCCACGCGGTCGCCCGCGCGGGAGGCGAGCGCGGTGAGGAGGAGGGCGGCGTCCATCGCCGCGTCGAGGCGGGGGACGTCGCCGACCCGGCCGGCGGAGGTGCGGCCGGTGTCGAGGACGATCAGGATGTGACGGTCGCGTTCGGGGCGCCAGGTGCGGACGGCGACCGTGGTCCGGCGTGCGGTGGCCCGCCAGTCGATGGATCGCGTGTCGTCGCCGGGGACGTACTCGCGGAGACTGTCGAACTCCGTTCCCTCACCGCGGGTCAGGACGCTGGTGCGGCCGTCGAGTTCGCGGAGCCGGGCCAGCCGGGAGGGCAGGTGCTTGCGGCTGGCGAAGGGCGGCAGGACACGGATCGTCCAGGGGACGTCGTGGTTGCCCTGGCGGGCGGCGAGGCCCAGGGGGCCGTACGAGCGGACGGTGACGCGCTCGGCGCGGCGGTCGCCACGGCGGGTGGGGCGCAGCGTCGTGGTGACGCGGCGGCGCTCGCCGGCGGGGACGGTCAGCCGCAGGCGGGCGGGGGACTGGGCGGCGCTGGGGGACCAGGCGTCGCGGAGCTGGGCGCGAAGGCGGCGGCGGGACCGGTTGGTCACGGTGAGCTGGACGTCCGCCCCGTCACCCAGTCGAACAGACGTATCACCGCTTCGGGTGAACTGGAGCGTTCTCACTGGCGCGGCCATCGCGTAGTCGCACACAATGGCGAGGGTGAGGGGCGCGTTCACCGCGAGCATCCCCGTCCAACTGGGGGCGAGGATGCCCACGGGGAGCGACCCGATGGCGGCGAGCAGGGCGGTGCGTCCGGTGAGGGCCATGGGGCGCCGTTCTCAGCGGGGTACGGGGACGTGGGCGAGGATCGAGTGGAGGACGGAGTCGGGGGTGACTCCCTCCATCTCGGCCTCGGGCCGCAGTTGGATGCGATGACGCAGGGTCGGCAGTGCCAGGGCCTTCACATCGTCCGGGGTGACGTAGTCCCGGCCGGTGAGCCAGGCCCAGGCGCGGGCGGTGGAGAGCAGGGCGGTGGCTCCTCGGGGGGAGACGCCGAGGGTGAGCGAGGGGGATTCACGCGTGGCACGACAGATATCGACGACGTAGCCGGCGATCTCGGCGGAGACCGCGACCTTGGTGACGGCCTCGCGGGCGGCCTCGAGTTCGGCGGGGCCGGCGACGGGGCTGACCCCGGCGGCCTTCAGGTCGCGCGGATCGAACCCCTGGGCATGCCGGGTGAGGACGTTGATCTCGTCCTCGCGTGAGGGCAGCGGGACCGTCAGTTTCAGCAGGAAGCGGTCGAGTTGGGCCTCGGGCAGTGGATAGGTGCCCTCGTACTCGACGGGGTTCTGGGTCGCGGCCACGAGGAAGGGCTCGGGCAGCGGACGGGGCGTGCCGTCCACCGTCACCTGGCGTTCCTCCATGGCCTCCAGGAGTGAGGACTGGGTCTTCGGGGGCGTCCGGTTGATCTCGTCGGCGAGCAGCAGGTTGGTGAAGACCGGGCCGGGCTGGAAGGAGAACTCTGCGGTCCGGGCGTCGTAGACGAGGGAGCCGGTGATGTCGCTCGGCATCAGGTCGGGGGTGAACTGCACCCGCTTGGTGTCGAGTTCGAGAGCGGAGGCGAGCGCGCGCACCAGGAGGGTCTTGGCGACGCCGGGGACTCCTTCGAGGAGGACGTGGCCCCTGCAGAGCAGGGCGACGACGAGACCGGTGACGGCGGGGTCCTGGCCGACCACGGCCTTTCCGATCTCGGTGCGCAGGGCCTCCAGGGAGGCGCGGGCGCTGTCCGAGCTCGTCATGGTCTCGGGGGTCGGGGCGCTCATGAGGTGCGTACCTCTCTTTCGAGGGCGTCGAGTTGGTCCGCGAGGCGGACGAGGGCGGCGTCGTCGGCGGGAGCCGGGCCGAAGAGGAGTTCCTGGTGGGTCCCGGCGGTGGCGGGGAGCCGGGCGGAGAGTGCGGGGAGGAGCAGATCGGGGGAATGGGCGTCCTTCGCGGGGACGCCGAGGAGCGGGGCGATCCGGCCGCGGGTCGCGGTGCGCAGGACGGTGGCCGCGCGGTCGCGGGCGTCGGTCTTGCGGTAGAGGCGGGCGCGGCCCTCGGTGGTCTCGGAGGCACGGACGGCGACGGGGAGATGCTCGGGGACCAGCGGGCCGAGGCGGCGGCCGCGCCAGACGGCGGCGAGGACGGCCGCGACGGCGAGCTGGAGCGTGCCCCACAGCCAGCCGGAGGGGACCAGTTCGAGGAAGGTGCCGGTGGTGTCGTCGGCGGAGCCGGCGTCGGCGGTGGTGTCGGAGAGCGAGGGGAGGTACCAGACGAGATGAGGCCGGGAGCCGAGGAGTTGCAGGGCGAGGGACGCGTTGCCCTGCTGGTCGAGACGCTTGTTGTAGAGGAGTTCGGGGGAGCCGAGCAGGACCGTGTCTGCCGTGCCGGGGCCGGGGATCCGGACCAGGGTCGGCAGGCCGTCCGAGAGATAGCAGGAGTCGGCGGTGACGGCTCCGGTCTCGTAGCGCTCCCCGCCGAGATCGACGCTGCCCGCGCGGCGGGCGTCGGGCAGGGTGCAGGCCGGTTCCAGGGGCGTGACGTCGGTGCTCGTGCCGGTGTCCAGGCCGGGCGCGAGGGTGTCGAGGGAGGGGATGCCGGGGCCGAGCAGGACCGTGCGGCCCGCCGAGCCGGTCATCGCGGTGTGCAGGGTGGACTGCTGGCCGGGGGTGAGCAGGTCCGGGGTGGTGACGAGGAGCGTCGTGTCGGCCCCGGTGGCCGCGGTCGCCTCCGCGAGGGTGCCGGCGATGTCGACGGTGACGCCCTGGGCCTTGAGGAGTTCGGCCACGGCCCGGCTGCCGTAGGGGTCGGCGGATCGGGGGTCGAGGAGGCCGTGCTGGCCGGTGGAGCGGGCCGTGGCCAGGACGACGCCGCCGATCAGGAGCAGCGCGAGGACCAGAAGGGTGCCGCGGGCGCGGTGCCAGAGCTGACGGGGGGTGAGCGACGTGGAAGTGGCGCTGGGGGCCGTCCGGTTCATCGGGGGGCCTCCGTGAAGGCTCCGGCGGCGGCCGGGTCGAGGGTCGGCCTGGTCCGCTCCAGGGCGGTGTCCAGTTGCTCGATGCGCCGGTACGCGGGTTCGTCGGCGGTGCGGCCGCCGTATGTGACGTCGTCGAAGGCGCGGGCGGCGGAGCGCAGCCCGTCGGCGTGGGCGGGCAGGGACCGGCCCGCTTCGGCGGCCGCCTCGTCGGCGGTGCGGCCCGGACGCGGGTCCAGCAGGGTGCGTTCCTCCAGAGAGCGGACGATCGCCCGCATGCGTTCCTGGACGGCCTGGTTCCACTGGCCGGCGGAGGCGTGGCGGGCGGCCGCGTCGCGGTGTGCGGCAGCCGTGCGCGGGCCGTCGTCGAAGAGGGAGTCGCCACCCCCGGTCGGGGTGCGGTGGGGGGTGCCCAGGCGCCACCAGAGGGCGGCGATCAGGGCGAGCACGACGATGACGACGGCCACGAGGCCGACGACGCCCCCGGGCGTGGCTCCGGAGGCCGCGTCGAGAAGGCCGCCGACCCAGTCCCAGAAGCGGTCGAGGCCGCGCTGGAGAAGGCTGGGATCGTTCTCGTGGTACAGCGGCTTCGAGAGTTCCCGCTCCCCCGCCTCCCGGGCGGGGACGCGGGGAACCTGCACCGGCACGTCGCCGGCCGTGCCCCCCGTGATCGTCACGCCATCAGCCTCCGTAGCCGGGGAGTCCGGCGGCGCGGGCCAGTTCGAGGTCGAGGGCCTCGCGGCGGATGCGCTGGTCGATGTAGAGGAGGACGGTGACGCCGGCGGAGATGGGGTAGGTGATCGCGCTGGTGATGACACCGCCGATGCCCATGACGACCAGGTAGGACCAGCTGGTCTCCGGGACGGTGCCGTCGAGGATGTCGCCGAGTCCGTCGCCCGCGACGCCCAGGGCGAGGAAGGCGAAGGGGAAGGCGATCAGCATCGAGAAGAGGAAGATCAGCAGCTGGGTCAGGATGTTGATGCCGAAGATGCGCCACCAGGACCCCTGGACCAGCTTGGCCGAGCGCTTCAGCGCCTTCACCACGCCCTGGCGCTCCAGCATCAGCGCGGGCGAGGCGAGGCTGAAGCGGATCGTCAGCCAGATCACGACCACGAAGGCGCAGGTGCCGCCGAGGAACGCGAGTCCGGCGCCGCCGCCACCACCGAGGAGCAGGCCGGGCAGCAGGCCGACGAACATGATGCCGGCGGCCATCACGGGCACGAGCAGGGTCAGACCGAGCAGCTGGAGCAGCCGCGGGCGGGCCTCCTGCCAGGCGGTTCCCAGGGTGACGGGGCGGCCCAGGACGGCGCGGCTGATGACGACGGTGAGCAGCGCGGCGCTGACGAGGGTCGCGGCCACCATGATGAGGTAGGCCGGGCCCATGGCGATCATGCTGCTCTGCAGGGCGTCGATGCTCTGCGAGAGGGCCTCGGCGGGGCTCGCGTCCCGGTTGATCTGCGGGGGCGCGGGGACCAGATAGCGCTGGGCGAGGATCTCCGCGACCTGCATGAGTACGGCGATGGTGACGGAGACGGTGAGGACGGTCTGCCAGTAGCGGCGCAGGGTGGCCACGGAGCCGTCGAGGATGTCGCCCAGGGTCAGCGGTCGCAGCGGGATCACGCCGGGCTTCGCGGCCGGCGGAGGCCCCCACTGGCCCTGCTGACCCCACTGGCCCTGCGGGGGCGGCCCGCCCCAGCCGCTGTTCGCGCGGGCCGGGCTCGGGGCGGCGGGCGCGGAGGCGGTCGGCGGCTGCCACTGGCCGGCGGGCGGCTGATTCTCGGACCACTGGGGGGCGGAGCCGTTCGCGTCGCCGGGCGGGGCGGGCCGGGGTACTCCCTGGTCGTCCTGGCCGTCGGAGGGAGCAGATCCGGGCGAGGCCCAGCCCGGAGTGTCGTTCACGGTCGTCCACCTCGAGGAATGGTCGCGGGGCCGGATCGGCGAACCGGCTCGGTCTCTGCGGCCGACCGCCTGGAGCGGCGGGCCGGGAGCCATCGTGCCACGCGGGACCCACCCGCGGGCCGGCCCGGGCCTTCCTCCCGCGGCCTGCCCGCGGGGGCGGCGCGGGCGGGGTCGCGCCGATGCCCGATCCGGGCGCGCGCACCGGGCCGGTCCGCCGGGACCACCCCGCGCCACGCGCGGGGGCCGCCCCGGGGCGGGTGTGCAGGGGGCCGGTCGGCGTCCCGGTGACGGCAGCGGAACGCAGTCGCGCGTGCACGGGCCGCATCGGTCGGCCTCATCCATGGGCAGTGCCGGACGGCGCAGGGTACGGTTCAGGGCGGCACGGGGGCCACGGGTGTGACATCCACGTCTGACATCGACACTCACGGACACCGACGGTTCACGACGGGCGACCACCGACGTCACCGCAGGTCAGTGAGGTATCTCACCAGCCGCCTTGAGACTGATACGGAAATGGGATGATGTCGATATGAAGGGACGCGTTCTTGTCGTCGACGACGACACCGCACTGGCCGAGATGCTCGGGATCGTGCTGCGAGGAGAGGGTTTCGAGCCGTCGTTCGTCTCGGACGGAGACAAGGCGCTCGCCGCTTTCCGTGAGGTCAAGCCGGACCTGGTGCTGCTCGACCTGATGCTGCCCGGTCGGGACGGCATCGAGGTGTGCCGGCTCATCAGGGCCGAGTCCGGCGTGCCGATCGTGATGCTCACGGCCAAGAGCGACACCGTGGACGTCGTGGTGGGCCTGGAGTCCGGGGCCGACGACTACATCGTCAAGCCGTTCAAGCCGAAGGAGCTCGTCGCCCGTATCCGGGCGCGGCTGCGGAGGTCGGAGGAGCCGGCGCCCGAGCAGCTGACCATCGGTGACCTGGTCATCGACGTGGCCGGCCACTCGGTGAAGCGGGACGGGCAGTCCATCGCGCTGACGCCGCTGGAGTTCGACCTGCTCGTCGCCCTGGCCCGTAAGCCGTGGCAGGTGTTCACCCGCGAGGTGCTCCTGGAGCAGGTCTGGGGCTACCGGCACGCCGCCGACACGCGCCTGGTGAACGTGCACGTCCAGCGACTGCGCTCGAAGGTCGAGAAGGACCCCGAGCGCCCGGAGATCGTGGTGACCGTCCGCGGTGTCGGTTACAAGGCAGGGCCGAGCTGACATGAACGCAGGCAGTACTGCTCCGAAGCCCGGGGATCCGGGAGTCCGTACGGGGCGGGCTGCCGGACCGGGGCGGGGGGGCTCGAGTCTTGGCCGTCTGCTCCAGGACGGGACACCGGGTGGACCGGTGTTCCGGCTTCTCGCGCGCTGGGTGCGCCGGCCGTTGCTGCCCGCCGTGCGGCTGTGGCGCCGCAACCTCCAGGTGCGGGTCGTCGCCGGCACCCTGCTGATGTCGCTCGGCGTGGTGCTGCTGCTCGGCCTGGTCGTCATCGGCCAGGTCCGCAACGGCCTGCTCGACGCCAAGGAGAAGGCCGCGCAGAGCCAGGCGGCCGGCGGATTCTCCGCCGCGCAGGACCGGGCGGCGACCACGCCGTCCGCGCCGGGCGGGGACCAGGACGGCGGCCGGGCCGGGTCCTCGGTCAACTGGCGTTCCACGCTCGTCGAGCAGCTCGCGAGCGGTGGCCAGAGCGCCTTCAACGTCGTCGCGCTCTCCCTGGAGACCGGGGACACCGCGAGTCGCGGTGCCCGTGCCTCCGGCGAGGTCGACCCGACCACGAGCATCCCCGCCAATCTGCGGCACAGCGTCGCGCAGGGCACAAGCACCTTCCAGTCGTACGCCCGCATCCACTACACGAGCGGCAAGGCCTCCGAGGCCGGCCTGGTGGTCGGCAAGCGCCTCAACGACGCCGACGGCACCCCGTACGAGCTGTACTACCTCTTCCCGCTGACGCAGGAGGAGGACTCCCTCGCCCTGGTCAAGGGCACCCTGGCGACGGCCGGTCTGTTCGTCGTGGTGCTGCTCGGCGCCATCGCGTGGCTCGTCGTACGGCAGGTCGTCACGCCCGTGCGGATGGCCGCCGGGATCGCCGAACGGCTCTCGGCGGGCCGGCTCCAGGAACGGATGAAGGTCACCGGCGAGGACGACATCGCGCGGCTCGGTGAGGCCTTCAACAAGATGGCGCAGAACCTCCAGCACAAGATCATGCAGCTGGAGGAGCTGTCCCGGATGCAGCGGCGCTTCGTCTCGGACGTCTCGCACGAGCTGCGCACGCCGCTGACGACCGTGCGGATGGCCGCCGACGTCATCCATGACGCGCGGGCCGACTTCGACCCGGTCACCGCGCGCTCCGCCGAACTGCTCGGCGACCAGCTCGACCGCTTCGAGTCGCTGCTGGCCGACCTGCTCGAGATCAGCCGTTTCGACGCGGGCGCGGCGGCCCTGGAGGCCGCGCCGATAGACCTGCGCGAGGTCGTCCGGCGCGTCATCGGCGGCGCGGAGCCGCTGGCCGAGCGCAAGGGCTGCCGGATCGTCGTCGTCGGCGACGAGCAGCCCGTGGTGGCCGAGGCGGACGCCCGCCGTGTCGAGCGGGTGCTGCGCAACCTGGTCGTGAACGCCGTCGAGCACGGCGAGGGCCGGGACGTGATCGTGCGACTCGCCGCCGCCGGCGGGGCCGTCGCGGTGGCCGTCCGGGACTACGGCGTGGGCCTCAAGCCGGGCGAGGCGACCCGGGTCTTCAACCGGTTCTGGCGCGCCGACCCGGCACGCGCCCGCACCACCGGCGGTACGGGCCTGGGCCTGTCGATCGCGGTGGAGGACGCGCGGCTGCACGGCGGCTGGCTCCAGGCCTGGGGCGAGGCGGGCGGCGGTTCGCAGTTCCGGCTGACGCTGCCGCGCACCGCGGACGAGCCGCTGCGCGGCTCCCCGATCCCGCTGGAGCCGGAGGACTCGCGGCGCAACCGCGAGCAGGCGGCGGCCGGGACCGGTGCCGGGGCGCGTCTGACGTCGGTGCCGGCGCAGCCGGCCGGGGACCGCACGGCGGGCCTGTCCGTACCGCCGCGGATGCCGCCCGTGCCGAGGGCGACGGTGGACCCGACGGCTCTGCCGGGCAACGGTGCCCGGGTGGTGGCCAGGAACGCCGAGGGGGCGGACGGCGACGGTGGTGAGGCGATGGCGTCGACGCGCGCCGAGCGGGAGGACGGAACACGTGGGCGCTGACCTTCGAGGGGCGCGGGAGGCCCTGGGGCGGGGACGGTCGGTGCGGGGCGTGGTCCTCGCGGCGTGCGGTTCGCTGCTGGTGGCCGGCTGCGCCACCATGCCCGACAGCGGTGACGTGCGCGCGGTGAAGGCGTCCAACCCGGGCGACTCCCAGGTGCGGGTCTACGCGGTCGCGCCGCGCGAGAACGCGGATCCGGACGAGATCGTCGACGGCTTCCTGGAGGCCATGACGAGTGACGACCCCGGTTTCGCGACGGCGCGGAAGTACCTGACGAAGCAGGCGGCCCGGACGTGGAAGCCGGAGGAGAGCATCACGGTGCTCACCAACGCGCCCGACCGCGACCAGGCCGACCACCTGGCCGACCCGGAGTCGAAGGGGCGGACGTATCCGCTGTCCGGGCGCCGGATCGCGACGGTCGACGCGAGTCACGCCTACCAGCCGCAGGCGCCCGCCGAGTTCAACCAGTCGGTCCACGTCGTGCAGCAGCTCTCGGCGGACGGCAAGACCAGGGAATGGCGCATCGACAACCTGCCGCAGGGCCTGGTGCTCGGCGAGGCGGACTTCCTGCGCAACTACCGTTCGGTCAACAAGTACTACTTCGCCTCCGGTGAGAACTGGGTCGTCGCCGACCCCGTCTACATCCGGCAGCGGCAGGACCCGGTGACCCGCATGGACCCGGTAACGCAGACCGTCAGGGCGCTCCTGGAGGGGCCCACGGGCTGGCTCGGCCGCGCCGTGGACTCGCGCTTCCCGTCCGGTACGCAGCTGCGTACCGGCGTGACGTCGCTGACGACCGACGACCAGTCCACGCTGAAGGTGCCGCTCAACGCGAAGGCCGACCACGTGAGTTCGCCCGCCTGCAAGGGCATGGCGGCGCAGCTGCTGTTCACGCTCGGCGACCTGACCTCGGTCCGGGTGGAGCAGGTCGAGATCCTGGGCAGCGACGGCAACTCCCTGTGCCGCCTCGGCAAGGGGCAGGCCCTGGAGGAGTACTCGCCGGTGCGCGACCCGCGCCGGGGCGAGAACCCGTACTTCGTCGACGACCACGGCAAGCTGATGATGATGTCGGTCGGCGCGAAGCAGGCCGACCGGCCGACGGAGGCGCCCGGGCCGTTCGGCAGGGGCGTGGCGCCGCTGCGTTACGTGGCGGTGGACCGCGACGAGAGCCAGGCGGCGGGTGTCGTGCAGGACGGGCGCGAGCTGCGCGTCGGATCCCTCAGCTCCGAGGAGGAGCTGCCGGCGCCGGTCGTGATCAGCAGCGCGCTCCGGCCCGAGGACCGTCTGTCGGCACCGAGCTGGGACGGCCGCGGCGACCTGTGGGTCGCCGACCGCAATCCGGTGAAGCCGCGCCTGTGGATGGTGCCGGGCGGCCGGGGCGAGCGGGTCGAGGTGAGCACGCCGTGGCTGAAGGACGGCGCCCGCGTCGAGTCGCTGCGGGTCTCCGCGGACGGCGTGCGCATCGCGCTGCTGGTGACGAAGGACAAGAAGACCACCCTGCAGATCGGCCGGGTCGAGCGCAGCTACACCGACGGCCACGAGGTCGTGTCGGTCATGGACCTGCAGAACGCGGCGCCGCGCCTGGAGTCCGTCACCGCAGTGTCCTGGGCCGGTCCGAGCCGGCTCGTCGTGGTGGGCACGGAGGCCGGCGGGGTGCAGCAGGTGCGGTACGTGCAGACGGACGGCTCGACGTCGACGACGTCCGTCCTGCCGGGGCTGAACGGGGTCACGGCGGTGGCCGCTCCGCACGGCGAGCAGGCCCCGGTGGTCGCGGACTCCAAGCCGGACGGCATCGTGCGCCTGGTGCCGGGCGCGAACTGGCAGCCGGTGGTCAAGGAGGGCAGTTCCCCGGTCTACCCGGGCTGACCCGAGCTCGCGGCCCCGCCCTGTCGGCGGGCCCTGCGGGACGAGGGCGAACCGCCCTCCCGGCGTCGCCGCCCCCCCTCCTGGAACCCCCGTCCGGTCGTCCGGCCGGGGGTTTTCCACAGGGGTGGCCGGAGCCGGCCCGCAGGGGGACAGTGGACCCATGCGGGGGTGGTGGCGAGAGATGGCCGGGCTGATGCTGCCGGTCTCCTGCGGTGGATGCGGGAGCGCCGGGGCGGCGCTGTGCCCGCCGTGCGCGGCCGGGCTCCACGGGAGCGGGCCCCGCAGGGTGCGGCCGACGCCCGAGCCCCGGGGACTGCCGGCGGTGCACGCGGCGGCGCCGTACGAGGGTGGGGTGCGCGCGCTGATCCTGGCCCACAAGGAGCGTGGCGCGCTGGCGCTCGCCGGACCGCTGGGCGGCGCGCTGGCCGATGCCGTGGAGGCCGCCGAGCGGGTCTCTGGCGGGCCCGGGGCCGGGCCCCTGCTCCTCGTACCGGTGCCGTCCTCCCGGCGCTCCGTGCGCGCGCGTGGCCACGATCCGACGCGGCGGATCGCGCTGGCGGCGGCAGGGCGGCTGCGGCGCGGGGGACGGGCGGCGCGGGTGCTGCCGGTGCTGCGCCAGCGGCGGCCGGTGGCCGACCAGGCGGGGCTCGGCGCGCGGGAGCGGCTCGCGAACCTGACGGGAGCGCTGGAGGTCGCCGGGGGCGCGGTGCGGCTGCTCGACGGGGCCGCGCGGGCGGGCGGCCGGGTGGTGCTCGTGGACGACCTGATGACCACCGGGGCGTCACTGGCGGAGGCGGCGCGGGCGCTCGCGAAGGCCCGGCCCGGTGTCCACCGTCCGTTCATTCCGGGATTACCGGACGGTCCGGAGGGAGCCGTGACGGAAGCACTATTCGAACACCCGGCGGCGGCTGTGGTGGCATCCTCTCCGTCCTCGTTCGAGATAAACAGGAACTCGCGGAGAAGTTGCATCGTTGCAGGTGGTGAGAGGTGAATGCACCCGAATGGAGGTAACTGGCCGCAGCGGGTGCCGACACCCGTCGGAAGGGGCTATGTTCGGTTGTGAGGAATGGCGAATGCCACGCCTCGCCGAATGCACGGGTGCGCCTTCAGGACAGGAGTTCAGGGCGAATTAACCTCCGGTTGGTGGGATGGGAAGCGTGATCACGGGGGAGGAGGAGGTCAGTTCGCCAAGTCCGACACTTCGGTAACCACCGGAGTCTGGTGCAAAGGGAGATGCTCGCCGGCCAAGGAGCCGGACCGAGCGATCCGGGAACGGAGTTCTGCGTGGACATCGTCGTCAAGGGCCGCAAGACCGAGGTGCCCGAGCGCTTCCGGAAGCACGTGGCCGAGAAGCTGAACCTGGAGAAGATCCAGAAGCTCGACGGCAAGGTGATCAGCCTCGACGTCGAGGTGTCCAAGGAACACAATCCGCGGCAGGCCGACCGGTCCGACCGCGTGGAGATCACCGTCCATTCCCGAGGCCCGGTGATCCGGGCGGAGGCGGCGGCAGGCGACCCGTACGCAGCGCTCGACCTCGCCCACGGCAAGCTGGAAGCGCGTCTGCGCAAGCAGCACGACAAGCGGTTCACCCGCCGCGGCAACGGCAGGCTGTCGGCCGCGGAGGTCCCCGACGTCGTGCCCGGTGTCGCCCAGCTCAACGCGAACGGCGAGCTGGTCGCCGACGAGCCCGGCGTGCCGACCACGATGATGGGCTCGATCGAGGTCCAGGGCGAAGGACCGCTGGTGGTCCGGGAGAAGACCCACAGGGCCGCCCCCATGACCCTCGACCAAGCGCTCTACGAGATGGAGCTGGTCGGGCACGACTTCTATCTCTTCGTCGACTCCGACACGAAGCAGCCGAGTGTCGTCTACCGGCGGCACGCCTACGACTACGGCGTCATCCACCTCGAGAGCGACCCGCTCGCCGAGGGCGGAGGCGCGGGCGGTGCGCTGGGCGGCTGACCCCCGGCCGCAGGAACACGACACCGCAGACCACGACCCCCGGTGCCCCTGGAGCGCCCCTCGCGCTCCCAGGGGCACCCCTGTGCGCCCCCACGCGCCCACAGGATCACCGCGCGACCGCCGCGGCATGAAATCATGGCGTGCACACCAACCGGTGCTCCCCGAGCAGCGGTTGGAGGGCCGAAAGCACAATCAAAAGACGACTTCAGGCCACGGCCTTCAGGGGGAGGAACGATGGCGGACGGCTTCGGGCCGGTGCACAGCGGGCGGGGCGGGCACGGCCCGGTGAACTCGGAGGGGTCGGAATCGGCCAACGGTTCGTCACGAGACGAGCCGATCCGGGTTCTTGTCGTGGACGATCACGCCCTTTTCCGCCGCGGTCTGGAGATCGTCCTCGCGCAGGAGGAGGACATCCAGGTCGTCGGCGAGGCGGGGGACGGCGCGGAGGCCGTCGACAAAGCCGCCGATCTGCTTCCCGACATCGTCCTCATGGACGTCCGGATGCCCAAGCGGGGCGGGATCGAGGCGTGTACCTCCATCAAGGAGGTCGCCCCCAGCGCGAAGATCATCATGCTGACGATCAGCGACGAGGAGGCGGACCTCTACGACGCGATCAAGGCGGGCGCGACCGGTTATCTCCTCAAGGAGATCTCCACCGACGAGGTCGCCACCGCGATCCGCGCGGTCGCCGACGGGCAGTCGCAGATCAGCCCGTCGATGGCGTCGAAGCTCCTCACCGAGTTCAAGTCGATGATCCAGCGCACCGACGAGCGCCGGCTGGTGCCCGCGCCCCGGCTGACCGACCGCGAGCTGGAGGTCCTCAAGCTCGTCGCGACCGGGATGAACAACCGGGACATCGCCAAGGAGCTGTTCATCTCCGAGAACACCGTGAAGAACCACGTCCGCAACATCCTGGAGAAGCTGCAGCTGCACTCCCGGATGGAGGCCGTGGTCTACGCGATGCGGGAGAAGATCCTCGAGATCCGCTGACCCGTCCCCGGCTCACGTCCCCGCCGCCGACCACAGGGCCCCGGGACCGGGCCGCCCTCAGCCGAGGGCCTTCACCAGGTCCGGGGCGAGCTCCGGAGCGTCCACGCGCTCCACCGCCACCGCGTCGCAGCCCACCCACGCGGCCGCCTCGCGCAGCGCGGTCGCCACCGCGGGCACCGCCTTGGGGCCCGACAGCGACACCTGCCGCGCGACCAGGGTCCGGCCGTCGCGTGCCGGGTCCACCCGGCCGACCAGCCGGCCGCCGGCCAGGACGGGCATCGCGAAGTACCCGTACACCCGCTTCGGCTTGGGCACGTACGCCTCCAGGCGGTGCGTGAAGCCGAAGATGCGCTCGGTGCGGGCCCGCTCCCAGATCAGCGAGTCGAAGGGCGACAGCAGCGTCGTCCGGTGCCGGCCGCGCGGCTCCGTCGCCAGCGCCGCCGGGTCGGCCCAGGCCGGCTTCCCCCAGCCGGCCACCGTCACCGGGACCAGGCCCGAGTCCGCCACGACCGCGTCGAAGGCCTCGGCCTTGATCCGGTGGTAGTCGGCGATGTCCGCCCGCGTGCCGACGCCGAGCGCCTCGCCCGCCTGGCGGACCAGTCGGCGCAGGCACTCGGTGTCGTCCAGGTCGTCGTGGAGCAGCGCGGCCGGGACGGCGCGCTCGGCCAGGTCGTACACGCGCTTCCAGCCCCGCCGCTCGGTGACCACCACCTCGCCGTACATCAGCGCCCGCTCGACGGCGATCTTCGAGTCGGACCAGTCCCACCACTCGCCCTTGTTCTTGGCGCCGCCGAGTTCGGTCGCGGTCTGCGGCCCCTCCGCCCTGAGCTGGGCGATGACCGCCTCGTAGGCGCCGTCCGACAGCTGGTGGCCCCAGTGCGGGCGGTCCCGGTAGGCGCGGCGGCGGAAGGCGAACAGCGGCCACTCCTCGACGGGCAGGATGCAGGCCGCGTGCGACCAGTACTCGAAGGCGTGGCCCTCGGTCCAGTAGGCGTCCTCGACCGTGCCGCGGCCGACGGCGCCCAGGCGCGCGTAGGGGATGAGCTCGTGCGAGCGGGCCAGGACCGAGATGGTGTCGAGCTGGACCTGACCGAGATGGCGCAGCACGCCCCGGACCCCGGCCCGGCGGTCCGGGGCGCCGAGGAATCCCTGGGCCCGCAGGGCGATCCGGCGGGCGTCGTCGGCGGACAGTTCGGCGGCGGGGCGCGGAGCGGTCGTCATGGTCCGCAGCCTAGGACCCGGCTCTGACACCCGGCCGGGGCCCGGCGCGCGGGCGGCCCCGGCGGGGCTCAGGCCTCCGTCGTGACCTTCGCCGGCAGGTACGGCAGCGGCGAGGGGAGGCCCAGGTCGGAGGGGAGCAGCGAGCCGAGCCAGGAGTCGCGGACGGTGCCGTTCTGGACCAGGCCGGCCCGCTCGACGCCCTCGATGGTGAAACCGACCCGCTCGGCCACCGCGCGCGAAGGGCCGTTGCCGACCTCGGCGCGCCACAGCAGGCGGTGGACGCCGATCGAGAAGGCCCAGCGGGCGACGGCGCCGACGGCCTCCGTCATGTAGCCCCGGCCGCGGTGCTCCCTGGCCTGCCAGAAGCCGATCTCGCGGACGCCCGGGGCGCGCGCGTGCAGACCGGTGGCGGCGAGCAGCGGGCCGCCGTCCAGGGGCTCGACCGCGAAGGCGTACTCGCCGTCCTGCTGCCAGCCCTCGGGCACGAGGCGGGTCACGAAGAGCTCGGCGTCCGCACGCGCGTACGGGGAGGGGACGGTGGTCCAGCGTTGGATGTCGGGGTCCTGACAGGCCTCGTACACGGCGTCGGCGTCTGCCGCCGTGAAGGGGCGCAGGCGCAGCCGTTCTGTGGTGAGTGTGATGGGCTCCATGACGGAATTCTGCTGACCCGCCCCGGCCTGTGCGAACCGTTTTCCGGAGGAGGCGGCACCTTCGGGGGGCCTCGCGCGTTCTCCCTTCACGGGAGGCGTCACGGGCGCGAACGGAGCTCCGGCACTGCGGGCCTCCCTTCGTGAGGGCGGTCTCGCTTACGATGGCCGTTGCGGTGGGGACCACCTGCCGTGCCCGCGCCCGAGTCATGACAAGACCCAGTGCCAGGCCCGACCGGCAAGGAGACCAGCCTCAGTGTCCGTCTTCAACAAGCTCATGCGTGCAGGCGAAGGTAAGATCCTGCGCAAACTGCACCGCATTGCGGACCAGGTCAACTCCATCGAAGAGGATTTCGTCAACCTCTCCGACGCCGAGTTGCGGGCGCTCACCGATGAGTACAAGCAGCGCTACGCCGACGGTGAGAGCCTCGACGACCTGCTTCCGGAGGCGTTCGCCACCGTCCGCGAGGCCGCCAAGCGCGTCCTCGGCCAGCGTCACTACGACGTGCAGATCATGGGCGGCGCCGCCCTCCACCTCGGCTACGTCGCCGAGATGAAGACCGGTGAGGGCAAGACCCTCGTCGGTACCCTCCCGGCGTACCTGAACGCGCTGTCCGGCAAGGGCGTGCACCTGATCACGGTGAACGACTACCTGGCCGAGCGCGACTCCGAGATGATGGGCCGCGTCCACCGCTTCCTGGGCCTGAACGTCGGCTGCATCCTCGCCAACATGACGCCGGCCCAGCGCCGCGAGCAGTACGCCGCCGACATCACGTACGGCACGAACAACGAGTTCGGCTTCGACTACCTGCGCGACAACATGGCGTGGTCCCAGGACGAGCTCGTCCAGCGCGGCCACAACTACGCGTGCGTCGACGAGGTCGACTCGATCCTCGTCGACGAGGCCCGTACGCCGCTGATCATCTCCGGTCCGGCGGACCAGGCCACCAAGTGGTACGGCGACTTCGCGAAGCTCGTCACCCGCCTCGTCAAGGGTGAGCCGGGCAACCCCCTCAAGGGCATCGAGGAGACCGGCGACTACGAGGTCGACGAGAAGAAGCGCACGGTCGGCATCCACGAGTCCGGTGTCGCCAAGGTCGAGGACTGGCTGGGCATCGACAACCTGTACGAGTCGGTGAACACTCCCCTCGTCGGTTACCTGAACAACGCCATCAAGGCCAAGGAACTGTTCAAGAAGGACAAGGACTACGTCGTCATCGACGGCGAGGTCATGATCGTCGACGAGCACACCGGCCGTATCCTCGCGGGCCGCCGCTACAACGAGGGCATGCACCAGGCCATCGAGGCCAAGGAGGGCGTGCAGATCAAGGACGAGAACCAGACGCTCGCCACGATCACCCTTCAGAACTTCTTCCGCCTCTACGACAAGCTCTCCGGCATGACCGGTACGGCCATGACCGAGGCGGCCGAGTTCCACCAGATCTACAAGCTGGGCGTCGTCCCGATCCCGACGAACAAGCCCATGCAGCGCAAGGACCAGCCGGACCTGATCTACCGGACCGAGGTCGCCAAGTTCGCCGCCGTCGTCGACGACATCGCGGAGAAGCACGAGAAGGGCCAGCCGGTCCTCGTCGGCACCACCTCGGTCGAGAAGTCCGAGTACCTGTCGCAGCAGCTCAGCAAGCGCGGCATCCCGCACGAGGTGCTCAACGCGAAGCACCACGAGCGCGAGGCCGCGATCGTCGCCCAGGCGGGCCGCCGGGGCGCCGTCACCGTCGCCACGAACATGGCCGGCCGCGGTACGGACATCAAGCTCGGCGGCAACCCCGACGACCTCGCCGAGGCCGAGCTGCGCCAGGCGGGCCTCGACCCGGTCGAGCACGTGGAGGAGTGGGCCGCGGCCCTTCCGGCCGCCCTGGAGCGCGCCGAGAAGGCCGTGAAGGCGGAGTTCGAGGAGGTCAAGGAGCTCGGCGGGCTCTACGTCCTGGGCACCGAGCGCCACGAGTCCCGCCGCATCGACAACCAGCTCCGCGGCCGCTCCGGCCGTCAGGGCGACCCGGGCGAGTCCCGCTTCTACCTGTCGCTCGGCGACGACCTGATGCGCCTCTTCAAGGCGCAGATGGTCGAGCGCGTCATGGCCATGGCCAACGTGCCGGACGACGTGCCGATCGAGAACAAGATGGTCACCCGTGCCATCGCCTCCGCGCAGGGCCAGGTCGAGTCCCAGAACTTCGAGACGCGTAAGAACGTCCTGAAGTACGACGAGGTCCTCAACCGCCAGCGCGAGGTCATCTACGGCGAGCGCCGCCGCGTCCTGGAGGGCGAGGACCTGCACGAGCAGGTGCGCCACTTCATGGACGACACCATCGACGACTACATCCGCCAGGAGACCGCCGACGGCTTCGCCGAGGAGTGGGACCTGGACCGGCTGTGGACCGCGTTCAAGCAGCTCTACCCGGTGAAGGTGACCGTGGAAGAGCTGGAGGACGCCGTCGGCGACCGCGCGGGCATCACCGCCGAGTTCATCGCCGAGTCCGTCAAGGACGACATCCACGAGCAGTACGAACAGCGCGAGAAGCAGCTCGGCTCGGAGATCATGCGCGAGCTGGAGCGCCGCGTCGTCCTCTCGGTCCTCGACCGCAAGTGGCGTGAGCACCTCTACGAGATGGACTACCTGCAGGAGGGCATCGGCCTGCGCGCGATGGCCCAGAAGGACCCGCTGGTCGAGTACCAGCGCGAGGGCTTCGACATGTTCTCCGCGATGATGGAGGGCATCAAGGAGGAGTCCGTCGGCTACCTGTTCAACCTGGAGGTCCAGGTCGAGCAGCAGGTCGAGGAGGTCCCGGTGCAGGACGCCCCGTCCCTGGAGAAGCAGGACGCGGTCGCGGCCGGCGCCGGCCGTCCGGAGATCCGCGCCAAGGGCCTGGACGCCCCGCAGCGTCCGGACCGCCTGCACTTCTCCGCGCCGAAGGTCGACGGCGACGGCTCGGTCATCGAGGGCGACTTCGCCTCGGACGGCGACCCCTCAGGCGACGGCATGACCCGCGCGGAGCGCCGCAAGGCGCAGAAGAGCGCGGGCGGGCGCCGGCGCAAGAAGTAGCCGTCGCGAGCAGGAGTGCGGCGCCGGGAGCACCCCGGCGCCGTTGAAGGGCCGGTCGCCAGGCGACCGGCCCTTTCGCGTGCCGGGGCGCGACGGGGTGGCGGTGCGCGCTTCGGCCGCGGGGGGCCGCCGGGGCTCCCCGCGGCCCGGGCCCGCACCCTTCGCGTCCTCCGGACACGGGGCTCGGCGGGGCCCGGTGTCGCGAGCCCCGCCCGGTGTCGCCGGCCCCAGGTGTCGCAGGTCCGGCCCGGTGGCGGAGGCCCGGCCCGGTGGCGGAGGCCCGGCCCGGTGTCGCAGGTCCGGCCCGGTGGCGGAGGGCCGGCCCGGTGTCGCAGGTCCGGCCCGGTGGCGGGAGGCTTCGCCCGGTGCCGGGCCGGGCCCGCGGAAGCCCGGTGTCGCAGGCCCGGTGTCGCCAGGGGCCTACGGGTTCGGCAGGCCGTCCAGTTCCACGGCCGCGCAGCGCCAGCGGCGGTCCCGGCCGCGTTCGAGGCGGAAGGCCATGGCGCGGACCCGGTCGCCCGTGGTGACGGTCGCGCAGGCCTCCAGGGTGTCGTCGGCCGGCACGTGGCCGTGGCAGCGCTGGAGGACCGGGCGGGGGCCGGAGGACCGGAAGGGCGTCGCCGGGGCCAGGTGGACCAGCTGCTCGTACGCCTCGCCGACCGTGTACCCGAGCATCCAGTGGACCGGGCGCTCGCCGCTCAGGACGGCCAGCAGGCGCTCCGCGAACACGACGTGGGCCGGCAGCACCCGGCGCGGGCCGGCGCCCGCACGGCCCCGCGGACGGGTGCCGGCGGGACCGGAGGGGTGGCGTGGGGCGGCGGGCCGGCGCGTGGTCATCGGCGTGGTCATGGGATCCCCGTTCGTAGCGCTGGGTACGCGAGCGGTACCGGGCGGTAACTTCGCTGGGGACCTTCTACGGGGGGACGGGACGCACCGGCAAGGCGCGCGTCCGGGTCGCCCGTCACGCAGGGCGATTCACCTATCAGGGGGACAGGCGCCGCGGAAGGGTGCACGGGCGTGCGAAGGGGCGGCGCCGGGGCCGTGCCGACGGCGCCGGGAGGTGCGGGGGGGAGCTGCCCCCGAAGGGGGACTCCGCACGTATCCTGAGGCTGTCTCCGACTACGAAAGCGGCCAGCCATGCGCGTGTACGTCCCCCTGACCCTCCCCGGTCTCGCACAGGCGCACAAGGCGGGCGAGCTCGGCCCCGGCCCGCTCACCGCCTACGCCGTCACGCCCGCGCTGCGCGAGTGGTACGTCTCCGACGACATCGAAGAGCTCGAGTACGCCGCGCTCAACCGCGCCGCCGCCGCCTCCCTGCGCCTGCTCGCCGGCGACCCCGAGGCCGCCCGGCGGCGTGTCGTCGTCGCCGTGGACGTGGCCGACAAGGAGGCCGTCGTCGACCCCGACCGCGGCCTGGACGCGAGCTCGCTCGGCGAGGTGCGGATCGCGGGCACCGTTGCGCTGGCCAAGGCCGCGGCCGTGCACGCCGACGCCGACGACGCCGAGCCGGACGTCTCGGCGGCCGCCGACGCGCTCGGGGCGGCGGACCAGGGCGACGACGACGCCCAGTTCGTCGTGGACGGTGCCGAGGACCACGAGCTTCTCTGGTACGGCGTGCAGGAGATCCCCGCCCTGCTCGGCTGAGGCCTCGCCGGGTCGGCCTCACCCGTTCGGCCGGTACGGTGCTTCCCATGGGGAAGCACGCGAAGCATCTGGTCTGGGACTGGAACGGCACTCTGCTCGACGACATCAGCGCGGTCATCGGCGCCACCAACGCGGCCTTCGCCGAGCTGGGACTCGAACCGATCACGCTGGAGCGGTACCGGGACCTGTACACGGTGCCGGTGCCGAAGTTCTACGAGCGCCTGATGGGGCGGCTGCCCACCGACGCGGAGTGGATCGTCATGGACGACGCCTTCCACCGCCACTACTGGCAGCAGGCCGAGGGCTGCGGGCTGACCGTCGGCGCGGCGGAGCTGCTCGCCGCGCGGCAGACGTCCGGGTTCACCCAGTCGCTGCTCTCGCTCGCGCCGCACACGGAGCTCGTACCGCTGGTGCGGCGGCACGGGATCGCGGAGCGGTTCGTCCGGGTCGACGGGCGGACCGACCGGTCCACGGACGGGAAGTCCGGGCACATGGTGCGGCATCTGGCGGCCCTGGAGGGGGTGCCGGCCGATCGGGTGGTCGTCATCGGCGACGCGGCGGACGACGCGATCGCGGCGCGCTTCGTCGGGGCGAAGGCGGTGCTGTACACCGGGGGCTCGCACAGCCGCGCGTCCCTGGCACGGGTGGGGGTGCCGGTGGTCGACTCGCTCGCCGAGGCGGTCGCCGTGGCGGACGAGCTGGTCTAGGCCGTGGGCTCCGGGCGGCCGGGGTGTGGTGTCACGGCCCCGGCCGGAACGGGGCGGGCGGCCCCGGGTCAGGCCTTCGCCTCGCGGAGGACCTTCAGGAACTCCCGCATCCACGTCGGGTGGTCCGGCCAGGCGCGGGACGAGACCAGCCGGCCGTCGACCACCGCCGCCGTGTCCTGGAACGTGGCGCCCGCGGACTGCATGTCCGGCTCCAGGGCCGGGTACGCGGTGACGCGGCGGCCCTCCAGGCTGCCGAGGGCGGCCGTGAGGAGGGGGCCGTGACAGATCTGGGCGACGGGCTTGTCCGCGTCGAAGAACGACTTCAGGATCTTGCGGAGCTCCGGGTCGTTGCGCAGGTACTCCGGGGCGCGGCCGCCGGGGATGACCACGGCCACGTACTCGCCGGGGTCGACCTCCGAGAACGCCAGGTCGGCGGGCCAGGTGTACCCCGGCTTCTCCGTGTACGTGTCGTAACCGGGCTCGA
The DNA here is from genome assembly GCF_043202995.1 of Streptomyces sp. NPDC048018. Taxonomy (NCBI): domain Bacteria; kingdom Bacillati; phylum Actinomycetota; class Actinomycetes; order Kitasatosporales; family Streptomycetaceae; genus Streptomyces; species Streptomyces sp. NPDC048018. The sequence goes on along the minus strand of NZ_JBIDBK010000016.1, from coordinate 43,020 downwards.
AGTCGTGGACGACGAAGCGCAGCTGCTTGCGGGCCGGGGCCGCGATGTCGACCTCGTAGCCCTCCTCCAGCAGGCGCTGGTAGGGGTACATCACCTCCAGCGACTCCGCCGCGTCTCCCGTCACGATCAAGATCTTCGCCATGGCGACTCTCCCCGGTCTGTCGGATCCGTCTGTGGCCGTGTGCCCCGGAGAACCATTCGTCGCTGTCCAGATCGTCAAACTTACCGACCCGCTTTTGTACACATAAGGCTCATGACGGCCGGGGGGGCATCAGCGATAGGCTTTTCCCGTGATCAGCGCTATACGCCGAGGGGGCAGCGCAGCCCCCGGCCTCCGCCCGGTCCGCCTCGGCGGCCGGGCCGACGGCGCGTTCGCGGGGATCCCCCGTCCGGTGGCCGAGAAGCGCCCGGACATCTCTCATCGCGGCATAACGTCTCTTGCGACCGGTACCACCGCGTCGTGGCGTTGTGTCCTTTCTTCCACCGACGTCACGCAACGGCGCGCGACAGGAGTCAGAGGACATGCAGACCAAGCTGGACGAAGCCAAGGCCGAGCTGCTCGATCGGGCTGCCCGGGTAGCTGAGAACAGCCCGGTCGGGGGGCTACTTCCGACAGGGCCGGAGAAGGGCAAGCGTCCGGACCGCGCGACCCTGCTCGACTACCTCCAGCGCTACTACCTGCACACCGCGCCCGAGGACCTCACCGGCCGCGAGCCGGAGGACGTCTTCGGCGCCGCGCTCTCGCACTACCGTCTCGCCGAGAACCGTCCGCAGGGCACCGCGAACGTGCGCGTCCACACCCCCACGGTGGAGGAGAACGGCTGGACCTGCAGCCACTCCGTCGTCGAGGTGGTCACCGACGACATGCCGTTCCTCGTCGACTCCGTGACGAACGAGCTGTCGCGCCAGGGGCGCGGCATCCACGTCGTCATCCACCCGCAGGTCACCGTCCGCCGCGACCTGACCGGCAAGCTCATCGAGGTGCTCGCCAAGCAGCCCAAGGGCGAGCTGCCGCACGACGTGCTCACCGAGTCGTGGATCCACGTCGAGATCGACCGCGAGACCGACAAGGCCGACCTCAAGCAGATCACCGCCGACCTGCTGCGCGTCCTGTCCGACGTCCGCGAGGCCGTCGAGGACTGGGAGAAGATGCGCGACGCCGCGCTGCGCATCGCCGAGGGCCTGCCCGGCGAGCCCACCGCCTCCGACCTGCGGCCCACCGAGGTCGAGGAGGCCCGGGAGCTGCTGCGCTGGCTGGCCGACGACCACTTCACCTTCCTCGGCTACCGCGAGTACGAGCTGGTCAACGGCGACGCCCTGTCCGCCGTCCCCGGCACCGGCCTGGGCATCCTGCGCTCCGACCCGCACCACAGCGGCGACGACCACCACGCCCACCCCGTCTCGCCGTCCTTCAGCCGGCTGCCCGCCGACGCCCGCGCCAAGGCGCGCGAGCACAAGCTGCTGATCCTGACGAAGGCCAACAGCCGCTCGACCGTCCACCGGCCCTCGTACCTCGACTACGTCGGTGTGAAGAAGTTCGACGCCGACGGCAACGTCGTGGGCGAGCGCCGCTTCCTCGGCCTGTTCTCCTCGGCCGCCTACACCGAGTCCGTGCGCCGCGTCCCCGTCGTCAAGCGCAAGGTCCAGGAGGTCCTCGAGGGCGCCGGCTTCGCGCCGAGCAGCCACGACGGCCGCGACCTGCTCCAGATCCTGGAGACCTACCCGCGCGACGAGCTCTTCCAGACCCCGGCCGACGAGCTGCAGTCCATCGTCACCAGCGTCCTGTACCTGCAGGAGCGGCGGCGGCTGCGCCTCTACCTGCGCCAGGACGAGTACGGCCGCTACTACTCGGCCCTCGTCTACCTGCCGCGCGACCGCTACACCACCCGCGTCCGGCTGCGGATCATCGAGCTCCTCAAGGAGGAGCTGAACGGCACGTCGGTCGACTTCACGGCCTGGAACACCGAGTCGATCCTGTCCCGGCTGCACTTCGTCATCCGCGTCGAGCCCGGCACCGTGCTCAGCAAGCTGACCGACGCCGACGTCGACCGCATCGAGTCCCGGCTCGCCGACGCCGCCCGCTCCTGGTCCGACGGCTTCGGCGAGGCGCTCAACGCCGAGCTGGGCGAGGAGCGCGCCGCCGAGCTGCTGCGCCGCTACGGCAACGCCTTCCCCGAGGGCTACAAGGCCGACCACTCGCCGCGCGCCGCCGTCGCCGACCTGTGCCACCTGGAGGCCCTGGCCGACAGCGACAAGGACTTCGCGCTGTCGCTGTACGAGCCCGTGGCCTCCGGCAGCGGCGAGCGCCGCTTCAAGATCTACAAGACGGGCGAGCAGATCTCGCTGTCCGCCGTCCTGCCGGTCCTCAACCGGCTCGGCGTCGAGGTCACCGACGAGCGCCCGTACGAGCTGCGCTGCTCCGACCGCACCCACGTCTGGATCTACGACTTCGGCCTGCGGATGCCGCTGACCGGCGGCGACTACCTCGCGGACGACGCCCGCGAGCGCTTCCAGGAGGCGTTCTCGGCCACCTGGACCGGCCTGGCCGAGAACGACAACTTCAACTCCCTCGTCCTGTCCGCCGGGCTCAACTGGCGCGAGGCGATGGTGCTGCGCGCCTACGCGAAGTACCTGCGCCAGGCCGGTTCGACCTTCAGCCAGGACTACATGGAGGACACCCTCCGCAACAACGTCCACACCACCCGGCTGCTGGTCAACCTCTTCGAGGCGCGCATGGCCCCGGAGCGGCAGCGCGCCGGCACCGAGCTGATCGACGGCCTGCTGGAGGAGCTGGACGGCGCCCTCGACCAGGTCGCCTCCCTCGACGAGGACCGCATCCTGCGTTCCTTCCTCACCGTCATCAAGGCCACCCTGCGGACGAACTTCTTCCAGAAGGCCGCCGACGGCAGGCCGCACTCCTACGTGTCGATGAAGTTCGACCCGCAGGCCATCCCGGACCTGCCGGCCCCGCGCCCCGCCTTCGAGATCTGGGTGTACTCGCCGCGGGTCGAAGGCGTCCACCTGCGCTTCGGCAAGGTCGCCCGAGGCGGACTGCGCTGGTCCGACCGCCGCGAGGACTTCCGTACGGAGATCCTCGGCCTGGTCAAGGCGCAGATGGTGAAGAACACCGTCATCGTCCCGGTCGGCGCCAAGGGCGGCTTCGTCGCCAAGCAGCTGCCGGACCCGTCGGTCGACCGTGACGCGTGGCTGGCCGAGGGCGTCGCCTCGTACAAGACCTTCATCTCCGCGCTCCTCGACATCACCGACAACCTGGTCGCCGGCGAGGTCGTGCCCCCGGTCGACGTGGTCCGCCACGACGAGGACGACACCTACCTGGTCGTCGCCGCCGACAAGGGCACCGCGACCTTCTCCGACATCGCCAACGGCGTCGCCGAGTCCTACGGCTTCTGGCTGGGCGACGCGTTCGCCTCCGGCGGCTCGGCCGGCTACGACCACAAGGGCATGGGCATCACCGCCCGCGGCGCCTGGGAGTCCGTCAAGCGGCACTTCCGCGAGCTGGGCCACGACACCCAGACCGAGGACTTCACCGTCGTCGGCGTCGGCGACATGTCCGGCGACGTCTTCGGCAACGGCATGCTGCTCTCCGAGCACATCCGCCTCGTCGCGGCCTTCGACCACCGCCACATCTTCATCGACCCGAACCCGGATGCGGCCACCTCGTACGCCGAGCGCCGCCGCCTCTTCGAGCTGCCGCGCAGCTCCTGGGCCGACTACGACACCGAGCTGCTCTCGGCCGGCGGCGGCATCCACCCGCGTACCGCCAAGTCGATCCCGGTCAACGCGCACATGCGGGCCGCCCTCGGCATCGAGGCCGGCGTCACCAAGCTGACCCCCGCCGAGCTGATGAAGGCGATCCTGCAGTCGCCCGTCGACCTGCTGTGGAACGGCGGCATCGGCACGTACGTGAAGTCCTCGGCCGAGTCGAACGCCGACGTCGGCGACAAGGCCAACGACGCCATCCGCGTCGACGGCCAGGACGTCCGCGCCAAGGTCGTCGGCGAGGGCGGCAACCTCGGTGCGACCCAGCTGGGCCGCATCGAGTTCGCCCGCTCCGGCGGACCCGGGGGCGAGGGCGGCAAGATCAACACCGACGCCATCGACAACAGCGCCGGCGTGGACACCTCCGACCACGAGGTCAACATCAAGATCCTGCTCAACGGGCTGGTCGCCGAGGGCGACATGACCGTCAAGCAGCGCAACAAGATCCTCGCCGAGATGACGGACGAGGTCGGCGCGCTCGTGCTGCGCAACAACTACGCGCAGAACACCGCCCTGGCCAACGCCGTCGCCCAGTCGCCGTCCCTGCTCCACGCCCACCAGCGCTTCATGCGCCGTCTGGGCCGAGACGGGGCGCTCGACCGCTCGCTCGAGTTCCTGCCCAACGACCGGCAGATCCGCGAACTGCTGAACGGCGGCCGCGGCCTGTCCCAGCCCGAACTCGCCGTCCTCCTCGCCTACACCAAGATCACGGTGGCCGACGAGCTGATCGGCACCGACCTGCCCGACGACCCGTACCTGCGCGGGCTGCTCCACGCGTACTTCCCGACGCTGCTGCGCGAGCAGTTCACGGACGCCGTCGACAACCACGCGCTGCGCCGCGAGATCATCACCACGGTCCTGGTCAACGACACCGTCAACACCGGTGGCTCGACCTTCCTGCACCGCCTCCGCGAGGAGTCCGGCGCGTCGATCGAGGAGATCGTGCGGGCGCAGACCGCGGCCCGTGAGATCTTCCGCCTCGGCGAGGTCTGGGACGCCGTCGAGGACCTCGACAACAAGGTCGCGGCCGAGTTCCAGACCCGGATGCGCCTGCACTCGCGCCGGCTGGTCGAGCGCGGCACCCGCTGGCTGCTCAACAACCGCCCGCAGCCGCTCCAGCTCAGCGAGACCATCGAGTTCTTCTCGGAGCGGGTCGGACAGGTCTGGGAGAAGCTGCCGCAGCTGCTGCGCGGCGCGGACCTGGAGTGGTACGAGTCGATCCTCGCGGAGCTGACCGCGGTCGGCGTCCCGGAGGAGCTCGCGCTGCGCGTGGCCGGCTTCTCCTCGGCCTTCCCGACGCTCGACATCGTCGCGATCGCGGACCGCACCGGCAAGGACCCGCTGGCGGTCGCCGAGGTCTACTACGACCTGGCCGACCGGCTGCGGATCAGCAGCCTGATGGACCGGATCATCGAGCTGCCGCGGGCCGACCGCTGGCAGTCGATGGCCCGGGCCTCGATCCGCGAGGACCTGTTCGCCGCGCACGCGGCGCTGACCTCGGACGTCCTCGCGGCCGGGAACGGCACCTCCACCCCGGAGGAGCGGTTCAAGGCCTGGGAGGACGACAACGCGGCGATCCTGGGCCGTGCGCGCACGACCCTGGAGGAGATCCAGGGCTCGGACGACTTCGACCTGGCGAACCTGTCGGTCGCCATGCGGACGATGCGCTCGCTGCTCCGTACGCACAGCTGACCGCCCGGCGGCACGGGGACGCCCCCGCCGGTCCTTCGGGACCGGCGGGGGCGTCCGCTTCTCCGCGTGCGGGCCCGCCCGCGGCGTCCCTCTTCTCGCGCGTCAGACGGCCGGGCCGACCGCGGACGTCCACAGGCGCCGGGCGGCGAGCGCCGCCGCCGCGAGCAGGAGGGCGTTGCGCAGCACCATCACGGTGAGACCCGGCCAGGTGCCGGTGACGACGTCCTCGTAGAGCACGGGGTACGCGAGGGCGCTCAGGGCCGCGGCGGGCAGGAGCAGCAGCGCGACCGGGCGCATGACCGTACTGCGGGAGGTCAGGCAGACGGCGGCCAGGCCGAGCAGCCAGATCAGGTACTGCGGGCTGATCACCCGGCTGGTGACGGTGAAGAGCAGGACGGCGGCGAAGGCGGCGTCGAGCGGGGTGGCAGCGGTCCAGCGGCGGGCCCGGACCCGCCACAGCAGCAGCCAGATGAAGGCCAGGGTGGTCAGCAGCAGGGCGAGGTGCCCGACGGTGGAGACGTACGGGCCGACGTACTCGAAGGCGCCGTAGCGGAACTCCACTGCGCCCGGCCAGGTGCCGGTGGCCTTCGCGAGGGCGAGGCCGGTGCCGCCGAGGGACTCGATCTGGACGCCGCGGCTGCCCTGCTGGCGCAGGAAGCCGAGGGAGTCGGAGAAGAGCAGCGCCAGGGCGGCGAGGAGGGCCGTGGCGGTGACGGCCGCGGCGGTCCAGGCCTCGCGGGTGGTGCGCCCGCGCGGGGTGCCGATCAGCGTGAGCGCGGGCCAGACCTTGACCATGGCGCCGAGTCCGGCGAGCACCCCGCCGATCCGGTGGGCGGCGGGGGAGCGGGCGGTGAAGGCGAGCAGGGCGAGGACGGCGAGCGCGGTGGTCTGCACGTCGTAGCGGGCGAGCGGGATGTGCAGCAGCAGCGGGAGCCCGAGCACCCAGTACCAGGCGCCGTGGGTGAGCCGGGCGCGGTCGGCGCGGGCCAGGGCCGCGGCGACCGCCAGGTCGGCGAGCAGGGTGAGCAGGACGAAGCCCTGGAAGTACGTGAGCGAGGGCAGGGCTCCCGGCGCCATGATGACCAGGCCGGCGCCCGGCGGGTACTGCCAGGTGACGTCGTCGGGCGGGAAGGTGCCCTGGGCGAACTGCCCGTACCAGTGCCGGTAGAGCACGTGGACCTCGCTCGCCACGCCGCCGATGCCGAGCGTGTCGCGGTCGAGCAGGAACAGCATGCCGGCCCGGGTGAGCAGCCACGTGATGCCGAGGGCGAGCAGCGGGCCGCGTCCCACGGTCACGAAGGTGGCGGAGGTGAAGGTCTCCGACTCGAAGGGGGACCGGGTGAGGGCGGGCGGCGCCGCTCCGGTGCGGGGGGCGCCGCCTTGCCCGGCGGGCGGCCCAACGGGGTGACCGGTCGTGCTTCCCGGGGCGGCGGCTCCGGTCGGGGGGCTTCCGGTGGCGGGTTCGTACGGAGGCGGGTCGGTCGTCATTCCTCCGCACTCTAGACCGCTATGCCCTATTTGCCCTTTCTCTGGACGTCCGTCCCGGTGAAGTGTTCGTAGGCCTTCACCACCTCGTCCGCCGGGCCGTCCATCCGCAGGGTCCCCGATTCCAGCCACAGTGCGCGGTCGCAGGTCTCGGTGATGGTCGAGTTCGCGTGGCTGACCAGGAAGACGGTGCCCGCCTCGGCCCGCAGTTCGTCGATCCGCTGCCGGCTGCGCCGCCGGAACGGCGCGTCGCCGGTCGCCAGGGCCTCGTCGATGAGCAGCACGTCGTGGCTGCGGGCGGCGGCGATGGCGAAGCGCAGCCGGGCGCCCATGCCCGAGGAGTAGGTGCGCATCGGACGGGAGACGGCCTCGGCGTCCTTGTCGTTGATCCCGGAGAACTCGACGATGGAGGCGTAGCGGTGGGCGATCTCCTTGCGGCTCATGCCCATCGCGAGCCCGCCCAGGATGACGTTCCGCTCGCCCGTCAGATCGCCCATGAGCGCCGCGTTGACGCCGAGGAGGGCGGGGCGGCCGCGCGTGTAGACCCGGCCCGCGCTGGTGGGCAGCAGGCCGGCGACGGCCTTCAGGAGGGTGGACTTCCCCGATCCGTTCGAACCGATCAGGCCGATCGCCTCACCCCGGTACGCGGCGAAGCTGACGCCCCTGACCGCGTGGACCGCCCGCTTGCCGCCCCGCTCGGTGTAGGTGACGTGGACGCCGTCGGCGACGACCGTCGGCTCCCGCTCCGCTCGCTCAGCCACGGCCGTACCTCTCCTCCGCCTGCCAGAAGTAGACGAACCCCCCGGCGAAGGTCAGTGCCGCCCAGCCGGCCGCCAGCGCCCACACGTGCGGCGGCAGCTGCGAGCCGGTGAAGCTCTCGACGAGCGCGAAGCGCATCAGGTCGATGTAGACGGCGGCCGGGTTCGCCTGGAGCAGCAGGATCACCGCGTGCGGCAGGTCGCGGCCGTGGGTCAGGTGCGCGATCGACCACATGACCCCGGAGGCGTACATCCAGGTGCGCAGCACGAACGGCATCAGCTGGGCGATGTCGGGCGTGCGGGCGGCCAGCCGCGCCATCGCCATCGCGAGCCCGGTGCCGAAGAGCGTCTGGAGCAGCAGTGCGGGGATCGCGAGCAGCCAGCTCCAGCGCGGGAACTCGCCGCAGCAGAAGAGGATCGCGACCAGGGCGCCCAGCGAGAAGACCAGCTGCTGGAGCTGCTGGATCGCGAGCGCGATGGGCAGGCTCGCGCGCGGGAAGTGCAGGGCGCGCACGAGGCCCAGGTTGCCGCTGATGGCACGGGTGCCGGTCATGATCGTCTGTGAGGTGAAGGTCCACACGAAGACGCCGGTGATCAGGAACGGGACGTAGTCCGGGACGCCCCGCTGCACGTCCATCAGGACGCCGAAGATGGCGTAGTAGACGGCCGCGTTGAGCAGCGGGTTCATCACCTGCCAGATCTGGCCGAGCCGGGCCTGGCTGTACTGCGCGGTCAGCTTGGCCGTCGCGAACGCGGTGATGAAGTCGCGGCGGGACCACAGCTGCCGCACGTAGGCGGGGAGCGAGGGGCGTGCGCCGCTCACGGTGAGCCCGTGGCGCAGGGCGAGGGCGCGCAGCTCCTCCGAGGAGGGAGGGGTGGGCGGCGCGGGCCGCTCGGGCGGGGCGAGGGTCTGGGTCGTCACGTGCATCGCCTTCGGTGGGGCGGTGGAACCCGTCCGACGGAACGGGTCCGTATCGTCGCTACGAGGAGAGTAGGACGCCCTCACGTCGCAACGCAACCGTGTCGTCGTCACGCGCTCCGCCGCGTGACCGCTGGTTAGGATCCTGTGCATGACGACACCCTCCGGACCCCCGGGAACCCCTCGCCGCGCCCCCGCGGGAGCCGCCGTGCTCCGGGAGGACGTCACGGAGGCCATCCGCGCCGCCGTCTTCGAGGAGCTGGCCGCGGTCGGCTTCGCCCGCATGTCCATCGAGGGCATCGCCCGCCGCGCCGGCGTCGGCAAGACCGCCGTCTACCGGCGCTGGAAGTCCAAGCTCGCGCTCGTCCTCGACCTCGTCGGCGCGGTCGCCCTCCAGGGCCTGCCCGCGCCCGCCACCGGCTCCCTGCACGGCGACGTCCGCGCGCTCCTGGAGGTCGCCTCCCACGCCCTGCGCCACCCGGTGGCCTCGCAGGTCATCCCCGACCTCCTGGTCGAGGCCGTCCGGCACCCCGAGATCGCCGACACCCTCAAGGCCGCCCTCCTCGACCCCCAGAAGGGCGTCGTCGCCCAGGTCGTCCGGGCGGCCGTCGAGCGCGGCGAACTGCCCGCGGGCGCCGACCCCGACCGGGCCGTCGACCTCGTGATCGGGCCGCTCTACTGGCGGCTCGTCGTGGTGCGCACCGAGCCGCCGGAGGGCTACCTCGACGACCTGACCCGCTCGGCCGTCGCCGCGCTGACGGCGTGACGGCGTGGGGCGCGCCGGGCGGGGCGACGGCGCGCCGGGCGGCGTGACGGCGTGGGGCGGGCCGGCACGGTCACCCGGTCCGTCTCACCGTGCCGTACGGGTCACTTCACCGCGCCCGCCATCACGCCCGACACGAACTGCCGCTGGAACGCGAAGAAGACCAGCAGCGGGATCACCATCGACACGAAGGCGCCCGGCGCGAGCACGTCGACGTTGTTGCCGAACTGCCGGACCTGCTGCTGCAGCGCCACCGTGATCGGCGGCGACTGGGCGTCCGCGAAGATCAGCGCCACCAGCATGTCGTTCCACACCCACAGGAACTGGAAGATCCCGAGCGAGGCCAGCGCCGGGCCGCCCAGCGGCAGCACCACCCGGGTGAACAGGCGCACCTCGCCCGCCCCGTCGAGCCGCGCCGCCTCCAGGAGTTCGCGCGGGATCTCCGCGAAGAAGTTCCGCAGCAGGAAGATCGCGAACGGCAGCCCGAAGGCGGTGTGGAACAGCACCACGCCCAGCGTCGTCTCGAAGATCCCGACCGCGCCGAACAGCTTCGACACCGGCACCAGCGCCACCTGCACCGGCACCACGAGCAGCCCGACCACCAGCAGGAACCACCAGTCCCGGCCCGGGAAGTCCAGCCACGCGAAGGCATAGCCGGCGAAGGCCCCGATGACGACCACGAGGACGGTCGCCGGGACGGTGATCAGGACGGTGGAGACGAGCGAGTCGGTGATCGCCTCGTTGGAGAGGAGGTGGCGGTAGTTCTCGGTGGTCAGCTGCGCGGGGGCGGTGAACACCTGCCACCAGCCGCCCGAGGCGATGTCGGAGGGCGAGCGCAGCGAGGAGACCAGCAGCCCGACCGTCGGCATCAGCCAGAACAGCGCGACCAGGACCAGCAGGAGCCGCACCCCGCCGGAGCCGGCGCGGGCGGCGATCCGGGACACCGCGCCGCCCGCCGGTCCGCCCGTCCTCCCGCCCGTCCTCCCGCCCGTCGGTCCGCCCGGCCTCCCGCCCGCCGGTCCGCCCGGCCTCCCGCCGGCAGGGGGAGTCGGCGGGTTGCCGACCGGGGGGCTCGTCTGGCCGCTCATCGGCGGGTCTCCCTTCGCGCGCGGCGGACACGGCGGATGTTGACCGCCATCACCGGCAGGACGAGCAGCAGGAGCAGCACGGCGATGGCCGAGCCGACCCCGAGGTCCGCGTCCGTGCCGAAGGACGAGCGGTAGAGCTGGAGCGCCAGCACGTTGGCGTCGTCCTGCGCCGAGCCCGGCGCGATGATGAAGACCAGGTCGAAGACCTTCAGGACGTTGATCATCAGGGTGACGAGGACGACGCCGAGGACCGGTGCGAGCAGCGGGACCGTGATCCGGCGGAACACCTGCCACTCGCCGGCCCCGTCGACCCGCGCCGCCTCCAGGAGTTCGCGCGGCAGGCCCGCGAGCCCGGCGGCGATGAGGACCATCGCGAAGCCGGCCCACATCCATACGTAACTCCCGATGATCGCGGGGGTGACGAGGGTGGGGCCGAGCCACTCCACGCCGTCGTACTGCTCGCGGAAGTTGCTCGCGGGCAGCCGCAGCACCGCCCCGTCGGCGGCGGCCGGGAGCGTGAAGGTGCCGTCGGCGCCGGCCGTGGCCCGTGCCACCACCCGGCCGTCCTTCACCGCCTCGATCCGCAGTCCCTTCAGGCCGAGTTCCTTCGGGTCCACCGCGTTCGGGCGTCCGCCGCCGCCCCGGGTGAAGTCCAGCCAGGCGACCCCGGTGACCCCCTCGCCCGCCGCGGCGGGGGTACGGGCCGGCCGGGCGTCGCCGGGCATCTGGGCGGGCGCCACGCCGACCAGCGGCAGCCGGGCGACCTCCCCCGTGCGGACCGGGGACCTCGTGACGTAGGCCCCGCCGCCCGCCGCCGCCAGCGGGTGCACGGGAAGCGGGCGGGCGCGGGGGAAGACCGACGCCTCGGCGAAGGTGTCGTGCACGCCGACCCAGACCGCGTTGGCGACCCCGCGGTCCGGGTCCTGCTCGTACACCAGCCGGAAGATGATGCCCGCGGCGAGCATCGAGATCGCCATCGGCATGAAGACGAGCAGCTTGAACGCCGTTCCCCAGCGCACCCGTTCGGTCAGCACCGCGAAGACGAGGCCGAGGGCCGTCGCCACGGTCGGGGCGACGGCCACCCAGATCAGGTTGTTGCGGACCGCCGTGCGGATCGACTCGTCGGTGAACAGGGTGACGTAGTTGTCCAGGCCGGCGAAGGAGTCGCCGGACCGGTCGAAGAAGGAACGCTGGACCGAGAAGCCGATGGGGTAGACGACGAGCGCGCCGAGGAGGACGAGGGCGGGCAGGAGGAAGGCCGCGGCGGTGAGCGTGGTGCGGGTGCCGCGGCGGCGGCTCCGGCCCGGCGGGCCGGAGCGTGCGGAGCGGCCGGGGCCTTCGGTGCGGACCAGGCCGTCGGTGCCGGCCTCGTCCGCGGCCGCCCGGCCTTCGGGCGTGGCGTGCGCTTCGGTGCCGGTCACGGCTCAGCCCTTGTAGGCCTTGGCGGCCTCGGCCTCCAGCCGGGCCTGTGTCCCGGCGACGTCCTTCGGGTTCTTCAGGAAGTCCTGGAGCGCCTTCCACTCCCCCTTGCCGGGCGTCCCGCCGAACGACTGCGGCATCTGGTCCGACATGTCGAAGCGGAAGCCGTCCCCCGCGCCGATCAGCGCCGTGGCGATCCTGCGCTGCACGTCGTTCGGGTACGCCGCCGGGTCCAGTGCCTTGTTGGGGGACAGGAAGCCGCCCTCGGCCGCCCAGATCCGCGCCGCGTCGGGCGAGGCGAGGAAGGTGAGCAGGGCCTGTGCGCCCTTGGTGTCCTTCAGGGCCACCGCGGCGTCGCCACCGGTCACCACCGGGGCCGCGCCGTCGCCGACGGCCGGGAACGGGAAGACCTTCGCGTCCGTGCCGATCTTCGCGCCGGTCTCGGCGATGTTGACCGCCGAGAAGTCGCCCTCGAAGACCATCGCCGCCTTGGCCCGGTCGCCGCCGGTGAAGGTCTGCGTCACGGAGACCGGGAACTCGGTCTGCAGCGCGCCGTTCGTGCCGCCCGCGAGCAGGGCCGGCTTGCCGAAGAGCTCGGCCAGGGTGGTCAGCGCCCTGCCCACCGAGGGGTCCGTCCACTTCAGGGTGTGCCGGGCCAGCTGGTCGTACTTCTCCGGGCCCGCCTGGGAGAGGTAGACGTTCTCGAACCAGTCGGTGAGCGTCCAGCCGTCCGCGCCGCCGACCGAGACGGGGGTGACGCCGGAGGCGGAGATCGTCTCGGCGGTGCCGACGAAGTCCTTCCAGGTCTTCGGCTCGCTCGCGCCCGCGTTGTCGAACGCGGCGGCGTTGTACCAGACGAGGGACTTGTTGGCGGCCTTGAAGTAGACCCCGTACGCCGTGCCGTCGACCGCGCCGAGGTCCTGCCAGCCCTTCCCGTAGTTCTTCGCGAGCTGCGCCTTCGCCTCCGGCCCCAGCGGCTTGAGCCACTTCTGGGCCGCGGCCTGGTGGATCGCACCGACCTGCGGCAGCATCGCCACGTCCGGCGGGGAGCCGCCGGCGATCTTCGTCCCGAGGAAGTTGACGATCGGGTCCTGGGCCGGCACGAAGGTGACGGTCGCGCCCGTGCGCTTCTCGAACTCCTTGAGGACCTTCGTGAAGTTCGCCTGCTCGGGGCCGGTCCAGACGGCGGCGACCTCGATCTTCTCGCCCTTCAGGGACGGGAGGACCAGCCCGGAGCCGTTCGTGGGGGCCTTCGCGCCGGGCGCGCTGCCCGTACCTCCGCCTTCGTCCTCGCCGCCGCAGCCCGCGGCCGCCAGCACGGCGACCGTCGTCGCCGCCACGACGCCGATTCGAAGAGTTCTGCCGTTACGCATCCGAGCCCCGCCTCTCCCACGTGTACCGGTCCCGTGCGCTCAGGTCTACGCCCGGTGCCGGAGGGCCCGCAATACCGCCTTCCCTGTCGAACGGGGGATCGTGATGGGCTCGTGACGTGCCGTCAGGCGTGGCTGGGGGAGGTGAGCGGCGCCACCGGCGTGGCCTCCACCGACCGGGCGGCGCGGTCGAGAGCACTGGCCAACAGGGCCAGATCCGTCGGTCCGTTGCCCAGCTCGCGGACCGGGCGACGGGTGGGCGGGTCGCCCATCCGCTCCCACTCCAGCGGGACCACCGTGGGCCGTTGGGTCGCCGTGCGCGGGATGCGCCCCGTGACCCGGCCCGCCTGGAACGGCGTCACCCGGCCGTCCGGATGCCCCAGCCGCCCGCGACCGGGCTGCGGCTCGTCCGGTCCCTGGCCCGGCGCCGCGGGCGGCGGGTCGAGCACGATCCGCAGCCGCGCCCCGTGCGCCAGCTCCGTGTCCGCCGTGCGGTCCGGCCGCGCCGAGGTGGCGACCAGGTGCACCCCGAGCCGCGCCCCGTGGCGCGCCACCGCCTCCAGGGCCCGCACCACGGACCCGGCCGCCGGGCGCCCCGGCGCGCCCAGCGCGGGCGCGACCAGTGCGTCGAAGTCGTCGACGAGGACGATGAGCCGGGGGAGCGCGCCGGCCCCTTCCCCGGCGCCGGCCCGGCCGCCCGGCTGCGCGGTGCCCGGCTCGTCCGGCGCGTCCGTGCGCAGGGTGCGGCCGCTGGAGATGTCGTCCGGCGCGCCCGTGCCCGTGCGGTGGGTCCTGGCGCTCGGGCGGTCCCCGAGCAGGTCCCGGCCGGGCGACGGGGTGCGGAAGCCCACTCCGCCGTCCTGGTCGTACACCTCGCCGGGGGCGCTGCGCTGCGTACGGCTGCTGGGCGCGTCGTCGAGGGCGCCCGCGCCCGCGCGGGAGGTCCTGGCGCTCGGGCGGTCGCCCAGCAGGTCCGGGGCCGGGGGCGGGGTGCGGTCGGCCGGGACTCCCGCGCCGCCACCCGTGCGGTGGGTCCTGGCGCTCGGGCGGTCGCCCAGCAGGTCCGGGGCCGGGGGCGGGGTGCGGTCGGCGAAGGAGGCCGAGCCGTGTCGGGGAAGGCGGCCGCTCGGGGTGTCGCCGACCGCGCCGTCGGGGGCCACCCGCAGGGTGCGGCCGCTCGCGCGGTCGCCGAGGAGGTCCGTGCCCGGGGGCGGGGTGCGGTCGCCCAGGGGCGTGGCGGCGGTGCGGGACACGCGGCCGCTGCCCGCGTCGGACAGGTCGGCCCCTGTCCGGGCTTCCGGGATGCGGGCCGTGGCACGCGCGCCCGGCGGGAGGGACTCGGCGGGGCTCGGCGAGCGCTGGCCGATCAGGCGGCCCGAGCGCCGGTCCGCGAAGGGGGTGTCGCCGAGGAGCTCGGCGCGGCGCTTCAGTTCGGCGCCCAGGGCCTGGGCGAACTCCCGCATGCGGACCGGGTCGGAGGCCACCAGGTGCTCGGTGACGTGCGGCAGTTCCGTGCAGGCCGCGAGGCCCTCGCCGCGCTCGCCGCCCGCGCCGTCGACCAGGAGCAGGCCGAGCCGGTCGGGGCGGCCCCCGGCCGCCAGGGAGGCGGCGACCGAGCGCAGCAGTTCGGTGCGGCCGCTGCCCGCCGGGCCCTCGATCAGCAGGTGCGGGCCCTCCTGCGTGAGGTCCACGGCGACCGGCCCGCGCGGTCCGGCGCCCAGGACCGCCGTGCCCTCCGACGAGGAGGCCCAGCGGGCCATCAGGGAGGCGGGGGTGGCCCGGGCGAGGCCCAGCTCGTCGAGGAGCCGGGCCGACGGCGGCAGCGCGGCCGCCGCGCGCCCCGGTCCGGGCCCCCCGGCCGTCTCCGTGCGCAGCGGGGCGAGGGCCCGGCCGAAGCGCTCGGCCCACGCGACGGACACCGCGTCCACCACGCCGACCGTGCCGTGCCCGGCGACCCGGCCGCCGGCCGTGCGCAGCAGCCGCAGCGCCGTCGCCACGTCCCCGCTGAGCAGGGCCGCCGCCCCGCACTCGCGGAAGGCGAAGGAGGCCGCGCAGGCCTCCTCGTACGTCGCCGCGACCGGTGAGGCGGGCGAGGAGGCGGGCGCCTCGGCGAGGCAGACGAGATGGATGCCGGCGGCGGCGCCCGCCCCGGCGAGCCGCGCCGCCGTCTCCCGCAGCGCGGCGGAGCCCGGATCACCGTCGACGACCACGACCGTCGCGGGCCCCTCGTAGCGCGCGGCCGCCTCGGCGACCGCCGCCCGGTCGGCGCTCGGCCAGCCCGGGCCGAGCGGGCCGTCGTCGAGGCGGCGGGCGAGTTCGGTCAGCCGCGCGTGCGCCTGCTCGCGGTCGTACGCGAGGAGCAGCCGGCAGTCCTGTCCGTGGGCGGGCCGCACGTGCGGCAGCCAGCCGAGCCAGCCCCAGGCCCGGCGCCGCTCCTCCAGGGGGCGGTGCCGGTCGGCGCTGACCAGCACGATCTCCAGGTCCGCGGGGGAGTGCAGGGCGGCGAGCTGGGCGACGACGGAGCGGGCGAGCCCGGCGAGCCGCGGCGCGGGTCCGGCGAGGCCGAGCGATCCGGCCTCGCGCAGTCCGACGGTGACGGGCACACCGGACAGCTCGGCGCGGTCCGTGGTCCCGAGCCGGACCACCAGGGCCTCCGGGTGCTCGGCGCCCCGCTCCCACAGGCGCGGTCCGGGGCCGAGCGCGGTGAGCAGCACGGAGGCGGGATCCGGCCAGCTGTCCGGCGAGGGTCCGGCACCGGGCGCGGCCCCCGGGGCGCCGCCGCCGAAGGCGGGCACGGGCTCGACCCCGTACTCGCCGGAGGACGGATCCTCGCGTCCGCCCGCGAGCCGCCGGGCCCAGGCGCCGAGCCCCCGTCTGCGGGTCTGCCGGGTCCTGCTGTGCGGCTCGATCTCGCCCTGGGGCCCGGCGGGCTCCTCCGCACGCGCGTGCCCGTGGCCGTCGGGGTGTGCGATGCCCGCGCCGTGGGTCGCGTCCTCGGCGCCCGCACCCGTCGCGTACGGCGGGGCGCAGGCCGCGGGGGCCGCCCCGGGCGGGTCGAGGGGGCCGGCCGGCTCGGGGCGGGCCACCCGCAGGTGCCCCTCGCCGTCCGCGCTCGTGGACAGCGCGCGGTCGGTCTCGCCGGCGCCCCCGGGGCCGGTGAGGCGCAGGGCGGACTCGCCGACCCGGAGCAGGGCGCCGGGCGGGAGACGGACGGGCTCCGGGCCGACGGGGACGCCGTCGACGCTCGTGCCGTTCGTGGAGCCCGGGTCGGTGACCGTGACGCGGCCGTCCGTGCCGACCGTCACCGTGCAGTGGGAGCGCGAGACGTCCGGATCGTCCAGCGGCACGTCCGCGTCGACGGAACGGCCGATTCTGATCGCTCCGCCGTGCAGCAGATGCACTCCGCCGGCGTCCGGTCCGGCCACCACGTGGAGCCTGGCGGGGGCCCCCTCGCCGACGCCGTCGTCCGCGCCGGGCACCTGGAGGGAGAGCACGGCGCCGTCGACCAGCGGCGGCACGCCGAGCAGGCAGCGGCGGGTGTCGAGGCGCTCCGCTCCCGCGTAGAGCACGGTGGTCCCGGAGGAGGAGGTGTCCGGGCCGGAGACGGCCGCGGCGAGGGAGGAGGCCACGGCGGCCAGCTCGGTCCCCGCGGGCGCGGTGACGAGCACGTCGCAGGCGCGCCCGGCGCCGTGGCCGGCGTGCGGCGCGAGGACGGTCAGCCGGATCTGCATCGCCGTCAGCGGTCCCTTCTGCGCGGCGTGCCCGGCAGGGGAATCCCACTCGCTCCCCCCACCCGGCACGGACGCGTCGTCCGGTACAGGTCGGCACGGCGCGGGGGCTCCCGACCCCCGACACGACGTGCTGTAGGCATCCTCGCACCTGCCAGTGACAACCCGCCCACGGGTCGCCCGGAAGTGATCTTGTTCGATCGCGCTCGACGCCTCTCCGGACGGGAATTCGCCTGGTTGCGTATGTCTCGCGGTGCTTCCGGCAACCCGTGGCGCGATCCGGGCGTCTTCCTTCCGGACACGGACGGCGTCGGAATCGGCCGTCTCGCGGACAGTCGGTGACCCGTTCGGCGGCACTAAAGTGGGTCGGACACCCGGACGGGTCACAGAACACACAGGGACCCCGGGGACACTTCCACGGACCATCCCGGGACCCAGGGGCCCGGGACCCCAGGACCACGATCAGCAGGGAGCGCGTGACGTGCGGCCTATCGGCAGCAAGTACCTGCTCGAGGAGCCGCTCGGCCGCGGCGCCACGGGCACCGTCTGGCGAGCCCGCCAGCGGGAGACGGCCGGCGCCGAGGCGGCGGTGGCGGGGCAGCCCGGCGAGACCGTCGCGATCAAGGTCCTCAAGGAGGAGCTCGCCAACGACGCGGACATCGTGATGCGCTTCCTGCGCGAGCGGTCCGTGCTGCTGCGGCTCACCCACCCCAACATCGTGCGCACCCGCGACCTCGTCGTGGAGGGCGACGTCCTCGCCCTGGTCATGGACCTCGTCGAGGGCCCCGACCTGCACCGCTACATCCGCGAGAACGGTCCGCTCACCCCGGTCGCCGCCGCCCTGCTCACCGCCCAGATCGCGGACGCGCTCGCCGCCAGCCACGCCGACGGCGTCGTGCACCGTGACCTCAAGCCCGCGAACGTGCTGCTCGCCGAGCGGGACGGCGCGATGTTCCCGATGCTCACCGACTTCGGCATCGCGCGCCTCGCCGACTCCCCGGGCCTGACCCGCACCCACGAGTTCGTCGGCACCCCCGCCTACGTGGCCCCCGAGTCCGCCGAGGGCCGCCCCCAGACGTCCGCCGTCGACATCTACGGCGCGGGCATCCTGCTGTACGAGCTGGTCACCGGGCAGCCCCCGTTCGCCGGCGGCACCGCCCTGGAGGTCCTGCACCGGCACCTGAGCGAGGAGCCGCGCCGCCCCTCGACCGTGCCCGGCCCGCTGTGGACGGTGATAGAGCGCTGCCTCAGCAAGGACCCGGACCGGCGGCCCAGCGCCGAGAACCTGGCCCGCGGGCTGCGTACGGTCGCCGCCGGCGTCGGCGTGCACGCCACCCCCGCCCAGATCGAGGCCGCCGACGGCGTCGGCGCACTCCTCGCGCCCGACCCGGCCCCGGCGCCGGTGCCGCCCGCCGCCCCGGGCGTGGACCCGGCCGGCGCGACCCAGGTCCTGCCGAGCGGCGCCCCGCAGCCGCCGCGGTACGACCCCGCGGCCCCGACCGGCGTGCTCCCGGTCAACGGCCCGGCCGGTGCCGCCGACCCGACCGCCATGCTGCCCACCACCGGCCGCGGCCCGGCGGACGCCGCCGACCCGACCGCGGTCATGCCGCCCGTCCCGCAGGACCCGCCGGGCGAGCAGCCGCATCCGTGGCAGACCCAGCTGGGCGCGCTGCGGGACCGCAACGAGCAGACCCAGGTGCAGTACCTCGACCCGAGCGAGGACCCGCTGCGCCGGCGTCCGCAGCGGCGCCCCCAGCCGCCGCAGGGCGGACCGCAGCAGTACCAACAGCCGCAGCAGTACCAGCAGCAGCCGCCGCAGCAGTACCAGCAGCGCCCGCCGCAGCCCTACCAGCAGCAGGACCGCCGGCCCCAGCCGCACGCCCCGCAGCCGCCGCAGCGGCAGCAGTACGCGCCTCAGCCGCCCCAGCAGCAGTACGTGCCCCCGCAGCCGCCCCCGCAGGCCCCCGCGCCCCGTGAGCCGCGCCGGCGCAGCGCCAACCCGATGCGCATCCCCGGACTGGGCTGCCTCAAGGGCTGCCTGTTCACGATCGTGCTCTTCGTGGTCGCCGGCTGGCTCATCTGGGAGCTCACCCCGCTGCAGGACTGGGTCGCCGAGGGCAAGGGCTACTGGCAGGCGATCGGCGACGGGATCAGCTCCTTCACGGACTGGGTCTCCTCGCTCCTCGACAGCGCGGACACCGGCACCGGCAGCGGATCCACCGGCGGTACGGGCCAGTAAGGACCGGTAAAGACCGGCGATTCTGTCGCTTTGTCGACTTCCGAGGGGTGATTTCCCCTCGGAAGTGCCGGTCGGCGCCCTCGGCCGCGTAACTTTGACGCGAACCGCAGCCGCTGAGGGAGCAGTCTTGGCACGGAATATCGGCAGCCGCTACACGGCCCACCAGATCCTCGGGCGGGGCAGCGCCGGCACGGTGTGGCTCGGCGAGGGCCCCGAGGGTCCCGTCGCCATCAAGCTGCTGCGCGAGGACCTCGCCTCCGACCAGGAGCTCGTCGGTCGCTTCGTCCAGGAGCGCACCGCCCTGCTCGGACTCGACCACCCCCACGTGGTCTCCGTCCGCGACCTCGTCGTCGACGGCAACGACCTCGCGCTCGTCATGGACCTGGTCCGCGGCACCGACCTGCGCACCCGCCTGGACCGCGAGCGCCGGCTCGCGCCCGAGGCCGCCGTCGCGATCATCGCCGACGTCGCCGACGCCCTCGCCGCCGCCCACAAGGCCGGCGTCGTCCACCGCGACGTCAAGCCCGAGAACATCCTGCTCGACATGGAGGGGCCGCTCGGCCCCGGCGGAGCCCACCCGGCGCTCCTCACCGACTTCGGCGTCGCCAAGCTCATCGACACCCCCGGCCGCACCAAGGCCACCCGCATCATCGGCACCCCTGACTACCTCGCCCCCGAGATCGTCGAGGGCCTGCCGCCGCGCGCCGCCGTCGACATCTACGCCCTCGCGACCGTCCTGTACGAGCTGCTGGCCGGCTTCACCCCGTTCGGCGGCGGCCACTCCGGCGCCGTCCTGCGCCGGCACGTCACCGAGACCGTCGTCCCGCTGCCCGGCATCCCCGAGGAGCTGTGGCAGCTGATCGTCCAGTGCCTCGCCAAGGCCCCCGCCTCCCGGCTGCGCGCCTCCGAGCTCGGGACCCGGCTGCGGGACGTGCTGCCGACGCTCAAGGGCATCCCGCCGCTCGACGTGGACGAGCCGGACGCCGACCCGGGGGCGGAGCCGTCGTACGACGAGGACCCGTACCCGGCCAAGGGGGGCGCCGACGCGCCCCCGCCGCGCCGCGCCGCCGTGCCGCTCGTCCCCGGCGCCTCCCCCGACTCCAACCGGGACACCCACACCTCCATGCGGGTCCCCGGCCCCGACGAGCTCTCCGGCGGCCCGCTCGGCACCGCCCGGGCCCCCCGCCCGTCCGGTGCCCGGCGGCCCGGCTCCGCCCGGCACAAGGCCGATGCCGTCCGCAAGCGCCGGATCACCCTCACGGTCGCCGCCGTGGTGATCGCGGGCGCGCTCGGCGCCGGCGGCTATCTCGCGGCCTCCGGGGACGGCGGGTCCCCGCCCCAGGACAGCCGCCCGTCGGCCCGGCCGTAGCCGAGGGGTCCAGGTCCTTGCCACGAGCCGTTACGCTGGACGCGTGGCAGTCGTCGATGTATCCGAAGAGCTGAAGTCCCTCTCCTCGACCATGGGGTCGATCGAGGCCGTCCTGGACCTCGACAAGCTGAGGGCAGACATCGCCGTGCTCGAAGAGCAGGCCGCGGCCCCGTCCCTGTGGGACGACCCCGAGGCCGCGCAGAAGATCACGAGCAAGCTTTCGCACCTCCAGGCCGAGGTCCGCAAGGCCGAGGCGCTGCGAAGCCGCATCGACGACCTCGCGGTGCTGTTCGAGCTGGCCGAGGAGATGGACGACCCGGACACCCGGGCCGAGGCCGAGACCGAGCTCACGGCCGTGCGCAAGGCGCTCGACGAGATGGAGGTCCGCACCCTCCTCTCCGGCGAGTACGACGAGCGCGAGGCCCTGGTGAACATCCGGGCCGAGGCCGGCGGCGTCGACGCCTCCGACTTCGCCGAGCGCCTGCAGCGCATGTACCTGCGCTGGGCCGAGCGCCACGGCTACTCGACGGAGATCTACGAGACCTCGTACGCGGAAGAGGCCGGCATCAAGTCGACCACCTTCGTCGTCAAGGCCCCCTACGCCTACGGCACCCTCTCCGTCGAGCAGGGCACCCACCGTCTGGTCCGCATCTCGCCCTTCGACAACCAGGGCCGCCGCCAGACCTCCTTCGCCGGCGTCGAGATCCTCCCCGTCGTCGAGTCCTCGGACCACGTCGAGATCGACGACTCGGACCTCCGCATCGACGTCTACCGCGCCTCCGGTCCCGGCGGCCAGGGCGTCAACACCACCGACTCGGCGGTGCGCATCACGCACATCCCGACCGGCATCGTGGTCTCCTGCCAGAACGAGCGCTCCCAGATCCAGAACAAGGCGAGCGCCATGAACGTCCTCCAGGCCAAGCTCCTGGAGCGCCAGCGCCAGGAGGAGCGCGCCAAGATGGACGCGCTCAAGGACAGCGGCAGCTCCTGGGGCAACCAGATGCGCTCGTACGTCCTCCACCCGTACCAGATGGTCAAGGACCTCCGTACGGAGTTCGAGGTCGGCAACCCGCAGTCGGTCCTGGACGGCGAGATCGACGGCTTCCTGGAGGCGGGCATCCGCTGGCGCAAGCAGCAGGAGCAGGCGCAGTAGGGCGCCCACCCGCACACGTCGACCGGGCCCCGCTCACCACTCGGTGAGCGGGGCCCGGTCTCGTTCGCACGGGCGCCGCGCAGCCGAATTCGCTGGCGCAAGCACCGGACAGGCGATCCTGACGCTTTGTCGACATGGGAACTGTCATGGCAGGGCCCGGAGTTCCGGGTTTACGTCACAGTTGCATCCCCGCATGGCGGGCAGAAGTGGATCTTTCGGTCATCGCACGCGCAACGACCTTGACGAGCCATCGGAAACTCGAAAGGGTGACCCGCGGCATGCGTATGTCTGGGGCGCGTGTGAACGGGGGAGAGTCCGGTGCGTGTGACGGCCCCTGGTGTCCGCAGCCCCGAGCGCAGCTCTACAGACGATTTGAGCTACTGGGGGTAGCAGCCAGATGACGAAGAAGACGCGGATTCGCGTTGCGCGCGTTGCGGCCGGTGCGGTGATCGCGGCCGGCGCGTCGCTCACTGTCGCCGGTGTGGCTTCCGCGGCCGGGATCACCGGCGGGGTCACCGTCGAGATCACCGGCGAGAACGACGGTTGCGAGACCGACCCGCTGGGTTGCGAGACCGGCGGCAATGAGTCGGGCGGTAACGAGTCGGGCGGTAACGAGTCCGGCGGTAACCAGTCGGGCGGTAACGAGACCGGCGGTAACGAGACCGGCGGTAACGAGTCGGGCGGCAATGAGTCCGGCGGTAACGAGTCGGGCGGTAACGAGTCGGGCGGTAACGAGTCGGGCGGTAACGAGTCCGGCGGTAACGAGTCCGGCGGCAACGAGACCGGCGGCAACGAGACCGGCGGTAACGAGACTGGCGGCAATGAGACCGGCGGCTCGGGCAACAACGGTGGCACCGGTAACAACGGTGGCACGGGCAACAACGGTGGCACCGGTAACAACGGTGGCACCGGCAACAACGGTGGCACCGGCAACAACGGCGGCACGGGCAACAACGGCGGCACCGGCAACACCGGCGGCACCGCCACCACCGGCGGTTCCGCCACCACCGGCGGTTCCGGCGACAACGGCGGTTCCGGCGACAACGGCGGCACCGCCACCACCGGCGGCTCCGGCAACGGCGGCGCCGGCACCTGCACCGTCGACCTCGACGGTGCCGAGTGCGTCGACAACAACCCGGGCACCAACAACGCCGGCTCGCAGCCCGTCGAGCAGGGCAAGGCCAAGGAGGAGCTGGCCGAGACCGGCGCCGCCGAGACCTCGTTCCTGATCATCGGCGCCGCCACCATGATCGCCGGTGGCATCGGCTTCCGCTTCCTGCCGCGTCTCGTCGGCGGCGGGCGTACCGCTGTCTGAGTCCGTGAGGGCCGCGTAGACGTCTAGACGTCCCCGCACGAAGGCCGGCGCGGTCCGCGGAGACGTACAGAAGGGCCCGGAACCCCTCGGGGGGATCCGGGCCCTTCTCGTGCTGCTCGGGCGGTCTACGTACCCTTCAGGGCCGCCAGCAGGGCCATCGTCGCCACCAGGGCGATCACCAGGGTCAGCAGCATCGCCGGGGTCAGCCCGGTCGGCTGGGGCAGTCGCTCGCGGTTCGCGCGGCAGACGGGACAGCGGCCCTCCGCGACGGGGGCCGCGCAGTTGGCGCACACCAGACGGTCATAGGTCATGCGCTCTCCTCCTCCCGCACGGGGGTCCTCACCGGAAGAACGCTCCGGGTGAGCCGCGCGTTCCCCTACCACTGTGCCAGCTCCGCGGCTTTTCGGCGCGCCCCACGGAACCGCGATCGGAGGGATGAAAAGGATAAAGCACACAAGCCCGGACCGCGACTGCGCGGGCCATCCCCGTTCGCGTATGGTCACGCACACCTACTCCCGGCCGACCGTGGTGCATCCGTGATCCGATTCGACAACGTCTCCAAGTCCTATCCGAAGCAGAACCGCCCCGCGCTCCGGGATGTCTCCCTGGAGATCGAGAAGGGGGAGTTCGTCTTCCTCGTCGGTTCCTCCGGCTCCGGAAAGTCGACCTTCCTGCGGCTGATCCTGCGCGAGGAGCGCACCAGCCAGGGGCAGGTCCACGTCCTGGGCAAGGACCTCGCCCGGCTGTCCAACTGGAAGGTGCCGCACATGCGGCGCCAGCTGGGGACCGTCTTCCAGGACTTCCGCCTCCTCCCCAACAAGACCGTCGCGGAGAACGTGGCCTTCGCCCAGGAGGTCATCGGCAAGCCCCGCGGCGAGATCCGCAAGGCCGTCCCGCAGGTCCTCGACCTGGTCGGCCTCGGCGGCAAGGAGGACCGCATGCCGGGCGAGCTCTCCGGCGGTGAGCAGCAGCGCGTCGCCATCGCCCGGGCCTTCGTGAACCGCCCGATGCTGCTGATCGCGGACGAGCCCACCGGCAACCTCGACCCGCAGACCTCCGTCGGCATCATGAAGCTGCTCGACCGCATCAACAGGACAGGGACCACCGTCGTCATGGCGACCCACGACCAGAACATCGTCGACCAGATGCGCAAGCGCGTGATCGAGCTGGAGAAGGGCCGCCTCGTCCGCGACCAGGCGCGCGGCGTCTACGGCTACCAGCACTGAGCGAGTAGGGGATACACACACATGCGCGCTCAGTTCGTGCTCTCGGAGATCGGGGTCGGTCTCCGGCGCAACCTGACGATGACCTTCGCCGTCATCGTCTCCGTGGCCCTGTCGCTCGCCCTCTTCGGCGGCGCCCTGCTCATGCGCGAGCAGGTCAGCACGATGAAGGACTACTGGTACGACAAGGTCAACGTCTCCATCTTCCTCTGCAACAAGAGTGACGGCGCCACCTCGGCCAAGTGCGCCAAGGGTGCCGTCACCGCCCAGCAGAAGGAGCAGATCGAGGCCGATCTGAGGAAGATGGACATCGTCGAGTCGGTCCACCAGGAGACCGCCGACGAGGCCTACAAGCACTACAAGGAGCAGTACGGCGACACCGCCATCGCGTCGGTCGTCACCCCGGACCAGATGCAGGAGTCGTTCCGGGTCAAGCTCAAGGACCCGGAGAAGTACAAGGTCGTCGCCACCGCCTTCGCCGGGCGCGACGGGGTCGAGTCCGTGCAGGACCAGCGCAACATCCTGCAGAACCTCTTCGACCTCATGAACGGCATGAACATCGCGGCCCTCGGCGTCATGGGCCTGATGCTGGTCATCGCGCTGATGCTGATCGTCAACACCGTGCGCGTCTCCGCCTTCAGCCGGCGCCGCGAGACCGGCATCATGCGGCTGGTCGGCGCGACCAACTTCTACATCCAGATGCCGTTCATCATGGAGGCCGCCTTCGCCGGTCTCCTCGGCGGCGCCGTCGCCTGCGTGATGCTGCTCGTGGGCCGGTACTTCCTGATCGACCACGGCATCGCCCTCGCCGACAAGATGCAGCTGGTCAACTTCATCGGCTGGGACGCGGTCCTCGCCAAGCTGCCGCTCGTCATCGCGATCGGCCTCCTGATGCCCGCCTTGGCGGCATTTATCGCGTTGCGCAAGTACCTGAAGGTGTGACAGTTCACTCGACGTCCACCCATGGCGTCGTACGGCCAACCGCCGTGCGACGCCATGCGCTTGTCCTAGAGTGGGCGACATGCGTGCCGGTGTCGGCCCCGAATTCTGTCGACGGCCCCGCGGAGTTCTCCGTGGGGCCGCCTTGACGTTGCTCTTCGCCGGCGTGCTCGGCACCGCCGCGGCCACCGGCTCGCTGCCCCGCCGTGAGGACGCCGCCGAGGCCGCCCCGGCCCCCGTGGCCACCCGCGCCACCGTCGACCGGGCCGCTCTCGCCCGTGCCGCCGCCGAGGCCATCGCGGACGGCAAGTCCGGCAAGAAGGCCGCCGAGGAGTTCGTCAGCCGCAGCGGCGACCGCTGGGGCGCCGTCTACGACAAGCGGGAGTACGCCGAGTTCGAGCAGGCCCTCGACGGCGCCTACACCGGAGTCGGGCTCTCCGCCCGCAAGGCCGCCCCGGACCGGGTCGAGATCAGCCGCGTCCAGCCCGGCGGACCCGCCGAGCGCGCCGGACTGCGCCCCGGGGACCGGCTCACCGCCGTCGACGGGCGCCGGGTCGGCGGGCTCTCCGTCTCCGAGGTCGTCTCCCTGCTGCGCGGCGGCGGCGTCTCCGGCACCACCGTCTCCCTGCGGCTGGAACGCGGCCGCGCCACCTGGACCCAGACCCTGCGCCGGGCCCGGCTCGCCACCGACCCCGTCACCGTGCGCCGCTACGACGACGGGACGGTCCTCATCCGGGTCGCCGCCTTCACCAAGGGCACCGGCGAGCGGGTGCGGACGGCCGTGCGCGAGGCGCCGCCCGGCGCCGGCGTCCTGCTCGACCTGCGCGGCAACTCCGGCGGACTGCTCGCCGAGGCCGCGACCGCCGCCTCCGCCTTCCTCGACGGCGGCCTCGTCGCCACCTACGACGTCGACGGCGAGCAGCGCGCGGTGTACGCGGCGGGCGGCGGCGACACCGTACGGCCGCTGGTGGCCCTGGTCGACGGCGGCACCATGAGTGCGGCGGAGCTGCTCACCGGCGCCCTGCAGGACCGGGGCCGGGCGGTCACGGTCGGCTCGCGCACCTTCGGCAAGGGGTCCGTGCAGATGCCCAGCGCCCTGCCCGGCGGTTCCGTCGCCGAGCTCACCGTCGGCCACTACCGCACTCCCGCGGGGCACGCGGTGGACGGCCGCGGCATCACCCCGGACGTCGCGGTCGGCGGAGCGGTCGGGGACCGGGCCGAGGAACGGGCCCGCACGGTATTGAGTGGCCTCGGAGGGGCCCCGTAGTGCGAAAATGACCGCACTATGGCTAAGGGACTCGTCAACGTGCAGGGAAAGCCTGCGAAGAAGAAGGCCCAGGACAAGGGGCCGGAGCGCAAGCTCATCGCGCAGAACAAGAAGGCGCGGCACGACTACCACATCCTCGACACCTACGAGTGCGGCGTCGTGCTCATGGGTACCGAGGTGAAGTCGCTGCGCATGGGCCGGGCGTCGCTCGCGGACGGCTTCGTCCACATCGACGGCGGGGAGGCCTGGCTGCACAACATCCACGTGCCCGAGTACACCCAGGGCAGCTGGACCAACCACTCGGCGAAGCGGAAGCGCAAGCTGCTGCTGCACCGCGCCGAGATCGACAAGCTGGAGCAGAAGGCCTCCGAGACCGGTCACACGATCGTGCCGCTCGCGCTGTACTTCCTGGGCAGCCGGGTGAAGTGCGAGATCGCGCTGGCCAAGGGCAAGAAGGAGTTCGACAAGCGGCAGACGCTGAAGGAGAAGCAGGACACCCGTGAGGCGAGCCGCGCCATCGCGGCGGCCCGTCGCCGGCAGCGTGCGGCGGAGGCCAGGTAGCCCTCCTGGCGACCGTCGCCGGAATGCGCTGGCAACCGTGCGCGTTGGTCACGTACGATGGACCACGCACCCCACAGAGGGTGCGCGGATTGAAAAATCAACATGGGGATGATCGGTTTCGACAGCGGATGTCGAAGCAGGGGAAGCGTGTCGAGGAAGCGGCAATGATCTCGTTAACCACGCGCCGAAACCAATAATCGCCAACACCAAGCGCGATTCCTTCGCCCTCGCTGCCTAAGTAGCGACTTGCGAAGTGTCAGCCCGGGGCTGTTCCCGACCCGGATCCTGGCATCATCCAGGGAACTAAACCTTGATCCCGGTCACGGGGTGAAGAGGGAAATCCAACAGTGACTGAGCCCGTTCCGGACTTGTCTGGGTGATCCGGAGGGCTGAGAAACTCGTACCAGACTGCACACGGAGAAGCCCTGATTCCGCACCGTTGGACGCGGGTTCGATTCCCGCCATCTCCACCGAGAGTCCGAGGAGGCCCTGCCTCGCTCGGACACCTCATCCCATGTGGGCGCAGGCCCGGTGGTCGTTCGACGACCGCCGGGCCTGCGTCATGCTCCGGACCAGGAGTGCGGTCGCCGCCGCCAGGGGCGGGATCAGGTAGCCGTACGTCGTGGCCGGGGCGTGGTCGGCGAGCCAGCCGCCGGAGGCGGAGCCGAGGGCGATGCCGCCGAGGAGGGCGGTCACCGCAAGGGTCATGCCCTCGTTCAGCTGGGCCGCCGGGGTGAGCCGCTGGACCAGGGTCATGCCCGTGACCATCGTCGGGGCGGTCGCCGTCCCCGCCGCCAGGAGCGCGCCCGCGAGGAGGAGCAGCGAGCCGCTGAGCGCGGCGAGCAGCGGCAGGGTCATCAGGACCGCCATCGCCGCCAGGCAGCTCGCGAGACCGGCCGAGCGCCGGGCGTGGCCGTAGACCAGGCCGGCGGCGCAGGAGCCCGTGGCCTGGAGGGCCAGGATCGGGCCGGCGACCGGGGAGTCGACGTACGCGAGGGTGACCACCTCCATCGAGCCGAAGACCGCGCCGGTGGCCAGGAAGACCGCGAGCAGGGCCGGCATGCCGGGGGCGCGCAGCGGGGAGCCGGCCGTGGTGCGCGGGGCGATCGGGGGCTCGGTCGCGCGCTGCGCGGCGAAGAGCAGGACGCCGGTGAGGAAGAGGGTGGCGGCGGCGAGGGTGCCCGCCTCCGGGAAGAGCGCCGAGCAGAGGAACGCGGCCAGGACCGGGCCGAGCATGAAGCACAGCTCGTCGACGGCCTGTTCGAAGGCGTTGGCGGTGTGGCGCGCGTCCGGGTCGTCCCTGAGGAGGTGGGCCCAGCGGGCGCGGGACATGCCGCCGGTGTTGGGCGCGGTCGCGGAGGCCGTGGTGGCCGCGAAGAGGGCCCAGGCGGGGGCCTGGGCGTGGGCGCAGAGCAGCAGGGTCAGCTGGCCGAGGACCGCCCAGACGGTGGCGGGTACGGCGACACGGGCCTGGCCGTGGCGGTCGACGAGGCGGGCGATCCAGGGCGCGGTCAGCGCACCGGCCACCAGGCCGGCCGCGCTGACGGCGCCGGCGAGGGCGTAGGAGCCGTAGGCCCCGGCGATCATGACGACGGAGCTGACGCTGAACATGCCCGCGGGCAGCCGGGCGATCAGATTGCCGAGGGTGAAGGCCCGCGCGCCGGGGACGGCGAAGAGCCGGCGGTAGGGATTGGCGGGGGTCGTGGCCACGGCGGCGGGCCCGGCGGGGGCTTCGCGGGGCCCGGGAGCGCTGTGGGGCAGCGGTGTCTCACGGGTCTTGGCGGCCCTACGGGGCACCCGTGTCTCCCGGGCCTCGGGAGCGGCGTGGGCTGCCTGTGCTGCCTGTGCTGCCTGTGCCTGGCGGGCCGCGAGTGCTGTCTGCGCTGTCTGTGTCGTGTCCGGGTGGGGCATGGGACAAGCGTCCGTGGGCGGGCCCCGCGCGGTCCAACACCTGTTCGATGGTGATTCACGCACCTGTGTTGTTGGATACCGGCCGTGGCCTCCTCGTACGACCTCGATCCCCGCCTCCTCCGCGCCTTCGTCGCCGTTGCGGCGGAACTGCACTTCACCCGCGCCGCCGGGCGGCTCTTCGTCGCCCAGCAGGCGCTCAGCCGGGACATCCGGCGGCTCGAACGGGAGCTGGGCGCCGAGCTGTTCGTGCGGACCACACGGCAGGTCTCGCTGACGCCGGACGGCGAGCGGCTGCTGCCGTACGCGCACGCGGTGCTCGCCGCGCACGACGAACTCGCCGACGCCTTCCGCGGCGAGCCCCGCCCGCTGCTCGTGGACCTCAACAGCGCGGGCCTCGGGCACGAGCGCGTCGTGCACCGGGCCCGTGAACTCGCCCCCGAGCTGGAGCTGATGGCCCGCTACGAGAGCGGTCTGACCGGCGCCGTCCACGAGATCCTGGCCGGGCGCCTGGACGCCTCCTTCGGGCGCTACGGCGGGCTCGCGCCCGGGCTGCGGACCCGGCTGGAGGCGCAGTTCGTGCGGTACGAGCCGATGGCCGTGCTGCTTCCGGAGCGCGACCCGCTGGCCGCGCTGCCCGAGGTCCCGCTCGCCGCCCTGGCGGGCCGTGACGTCTACGCGGGCGCGGGCAACGACCGTACGCCCGAGTGGACCGAGCTCGCCGCGCGGCTCTTCGCCGGGCACGGCATCCGCGTCGCGCCGCCCGCGCCGCTCGTCGTCGGGAGGGAGGAGTTCCGCCGGGTCATGGCCAAGACCCCGACGCCGGTGCTCGCGGTGGTCGACTTCCCTCCGATGCCGGGCAGTGTCCTGCGGCCGCTCGTCGACCCGGTACCGCTGTCGCCGGTGAGCCTCGTCTGGCGCAGGGGGCTGCGGCACCCCGGCCTCGACGCCCTGCGCCGGGCCGCCGCCGAGCTCTCCGCGCAGGAGGGCTGGTACGAGCGCCCGGCCGGTTCCTGGCTGCCGGACGGGGAGGACCTGGGGGCGCTCACAGCAGTCCCGAGCGCCGGGTGAGAGCAAGGTTCCGCATCCGTCACCTCCCGGCACCGCGCTGAAACGAGGCTTTCCTAGCGTCACCGCAAAGACACGCGACACCGTGGCACAGACACACGACACCGTGGAGGTACGACATGGGCGGCCGCTGGATCGAACGGTGGGAGCCGGAGGACGAGACCTTCTGGCGTGAGGGGGGAGAGCGCGTCGCGCGCCGGAACCTGTGGTTCTCGGTGTTCGCCGAGCACATCGGCTTCTCCGTCTGGACCCTGTGGTCCGTCATGGTGCTCTTCATGGGACCGCAGTACGGAGTCGACCCGGCGGGCAAGTTCTTCCTGATCGCGACCGCCACCCTGGTGGGCGCCTTCGTCCGGGTCCCGTACACCTTCGCGGTCGCCCGCTTCGGCGGGCGCAACTGGACCGTCTGCAGCGCGCTGCTGCTCCTGCTGCCGACGGGCCTCGCCTACGCGGTGATGGAGCCGGGCACCTCGTACGGCACGTTCATGCTGGTCGCCGCGCTCACCGGGGTCGGCGGCGGCAACTTCGCCTCCTCGATGACCAACATCAACGCCTTCTTCCCGCTGCGGAAGAAGGGCTGGGCGCTCGGCCTGAACGCGGGCGGCGGCAACATCGGCGTCCCCGTCGTGCAGCTGGTCGGCCTGCTGGTCATCGGGACCGCCGGGGCCGCGCACCCGAGGATCGTCCTCGGTGTCTACCTGCCGCTGATCGTCGTGGCCGCCGTCTGCGCCGCGCTGTTCATGGACAACCTGGCCCCGGTCAGGAACGACACCGGCGCCGTGAAGGACGCCGTGAGGTCCCGCCACACCTGGATCATGGCCTTCCTGTACATCGGCACCTTCGGCTCCTTCATCGGCTACAGCTTCGCCTTCGGTCTGGTCCTGCAGACCCAGTTCGGCCGCACCCCGCTGCAGGCCGCCTCGCTCACCTTCGTCGGCCCGCTGCTCGGCTCGCTCGTCCGGCCGGTCGGCGGCGCGCTCGCCGACCGGAAGGGCGGCGCCCGCATCACCCTGGCCACCTTCGCCGCGATGAGCGTCGCCGCCGGGGTCGTCCTCTACGCGTCCGTCGTCGCGTCCCTGGGGATCTTCCTGGTCGGCTTCATCGCGCTCTTCGCGCTCAGCGGCCTCGGCAACGGCTCCACGTACAAGATGATCCCGGCGATCTTCCTCACCCAGGGGCACCGCAAGGGCCTGTCGGGCGAGGCGGCGGAGGCGTACGGGCGGCGGCTCTCCGGCGCCTCCATGGGCCTCATCGGCGCGGTCGGCGCGCTCGGCGGCCTCGGCATCAACCTCGCCTTCCGCCAGTCCTTCCTCACGGTCGGCTCCGGCACGGGCGCCTTCGTCGCCTTCCTCGTGTTCTACGGGGCGTGCATGCTCGTCACCTGGGCGGTATACCTTCGCCGGCCCACCGCCGTGGCGCCCGTTCCCGACACCGCGGCGGGTGCCGAGCCGACCGGCGCCGGTGCGCGCGAAGCCGCCGAGGTGTGATTCACGGTGGGCCCGCACGCCGTAACGACCAGGAAATACGCGTGAACCGAGACCGACACGCGGCCCCGGCACGCTCGGCCGACAGGGACGAGGACGACAGGGGCGAGCACGACATGGACGAGCAGCAGGAACAGGGCCCCCTGGCGGGCTTCACCGTCGGGGTCACGGCGGCACGGCGCGCGGACGAGCTGATCGCGCTGCTGCGCCGCCGGGGCGCGGGTGTCGTCCACGGCCCCGCGCTGCGGATCGTGCCGCTCGCCGACGACACCGAACTGCTCGCCGCCACCAAGGACCTCATCGACCACGCCCCGGACGTCGTCGTCGCCACCACGGCGATCGGCTTCCGCGGCTGGGTCGAGGCGGCCGACGGATGGGGATACGGCGAGCAGCTCCTCGACCGGCTCCGCGGGGTCGAACTCCTCGCCCGGGGGCCCAAGGTGAAGGGCGCGGTGCGGGCGGCCGGGCTCACCGAGAGCTGGTCGCCGTCGTCGGAGTCGATGGCGGAGGTCCTCGACCGGCTGCTCGACGAGGGCGTCGCCGGGCGGCGGATCGCCCTGCAGCTGCACGGGGAGCCGCTGCCCGGCTTCCTGGAGACGCTGACGGCCGGCGGGGCGGAGGTCGTGTCCGTTCCCGTCTACCGCTGGATGCCGCCCGAGGACATCGGCCCGCTCGACCGGCTGCTCGACGCGACCGTGTCCCGCGGGCTGGACGCGGTGACCTTCACCAGTGCCCCGGCCGCCGCCTCGCTCATCGACCGGGCGCGCGAACGCGGTCTGCTCGACGAGCTGTTGACGGCCCTGCGGCACGATGTGCTCGCGGTGTGCGTGGGCCCGGTGACGGCGCTGCCGCTGCAGGCCCTCGCCGTCGACACCCACCAGCCCGAGCGCTTCCGGCTCGGCCCGCTCGTGCAGCTGCTCGGCCGGGAACTGCCCGCCCGGGCGCGGGTGCTGCCGGTCGCCGGGCACCGGATCGAGATCCGCGGCCACGCGGTCCTCGTCGACGGCGCCCTGCGGCCGGTCCCGCCGGCCGGCATGGCCCTCCTCGGCCTGCTCGCCCGGCGCCCCGGCTGGGTCGTCGCCCGCCCCGAACTCCTCCGCGCCCTCCCGGGCGCGGGCCGCGACGAGCACGCGGTGGAGACGGCGATGGCCCGGCTGCGGACGGCCCTGGGCACCCCGAAGCTGATCCAGACGGTGGTGAAGCGGGGCTACCGGCTGGCGCTGGACCCGGTGGCGGACACCAAGTACGGCACCGAGGAGGGGAGCCCGGGCGCGTAGGGGCCCCGGGGCCGAGGAACGGGGCCCGAGGCGGGGTCCAGGGGTCTCCCGGCCCCGCGCGTGAGCGTCTAGGGCCTCGTCGTCCCGCGGCGGGGCGCGTCGTACGCGGTGTCGTGGCCGTCCCGCCGGCCGCGGCCGCGCACGGCCGTGGCGCGCAGGAGGCAGGCGAACCCTGCCGCGGTCAGCACCGCGCGGACGAGGTTCCAGGCCACCCACGGCCCCTCGAAGGCGGCGCGGGCCCGGCCGGGATCCGTGGCCGCGGCGAGGGCGTCGTTGAGGGGGACGTTCGCCGCCGACGTGACGGCGAAGACGGCCGCGTAGAGCGCGAGGGCGGCCCAGGTCCAGCCGCGGGCGCGGCCGGCGCGGTGCTGCCAGGCGGCCACCGCCGTGAGGAGGAGCGCTCCGAAGAACGGCGTGAAGAACACCGGGTTCTGGATCACGTCGTTGATGTTCCGCATCACCTCGACGTAGACCCGGTCGTCGCTGCGCGCGAGGGCCGGCATCACCGAGCACCCGTACGCGAACCAGATCCCCGCGACCAGTCCGGTCGCCGCCGTCGCCGCGCCGAGGACCGCCCCGGCGCCCTTTCCGTCCCTGCTGCTCTGTGTCATGTCTGCATTCAAGAGCGGGGGTTGAACGCGGGACATGGTCCGGCGTCGCACCGGCATACGCGAACGTCCACGCCCCCACGGCGCCGTACGCCCGCTCCGGCGGCCCCCGGAGCCGGTCCCGCAGTGATCCGCGCCGTCACCGGGCCCGCAGCATCGGCGCCCGGGGGTGGGACTTCTGCAGCCCCGGGCGGAAGATCATGATGATCAGGCGGGCGCCGGGGGCGGTGAGGGGCTGGGCCGCGCAGATGCTGACGTGGCCCGGGCCCAGGAGGGCGTGGCGGAGCGGGCGTTCGTCGCCGTCGGGGTGGACGGTGACGCCCCCGGCCGCCCACAGCGGGCCGAGGTCGGGGTCGGCGCGGACCTCCCGCTCGATGCCGCGCAGGGTCTCGTCCTCGCCGCGCACGGCCAGGGCGGCGCGCAGCTGGGGGAGGATCAGCGGGGCCCACACCCTGTGCCAGTCGATGATCGTCGTCTCGCGGGCCTGCCTGTCCAGGAGCATCCAGCGCATCGTGTTCGCGGGGGCCCGGCCGCCCGGGTAGAGGTCGGCGAAGTGCCGGTTGTGCGCGATCAGGTTCCAGGAGGCGTCGGTCACGTACGCCATGTGGCCGATGCCGTCGACGGCCTCCTGCCACACGCCGGGGACCTCCAGGCCGGAGGAGGCGTGCAGGGGACCGGGCGGGTCGCCGATGCCCGCGTACCGGCAGAGCAGGACCCACTCCTGCTCGTTGAGGCCGAACAGGCGCGCGACCTGCCGCAGGTAGTCGACGGGCGGGTTCGGGTAGCGGCCGGTCTCCAGGCGGTTGTACGTGTCGACCGCGCGGCAGGTGAGCTCGTCGACCTGGTGCTGGGACAGCCCGCGGGCGCGGCGGCCGCGGCCCGTGGGCCGGGACAGGCCGTGGGCCTCGGGGGCGATCAGCTCGCGGCGTTCCTTGAGGAGCGCCCGTAGCGCCGTCTTGTTCACCGCACCCCCCGCGATAAGTCCGTGTGTGAATTGGTAGGAAAAACAGTCCGTAGATAATAAACAGTTGAACGTTAATGCTGTGGGGGCCCCGTGCTGACCTGCACGGACGCACCCGGACAACCGGACAGCCCTCCCCCGAGCGGTCCGGTTCCCGGTCGGCCCGGGCGGCTCCCCCGTACGCCCGGGCCGGCCTGTTCCGCCACGCCGCCCCCGCGCGGGGGCGGCGCGCACCCGGCGTGATCCGCCGGACACGGCCTGGCCACCCGCCCCTTCCGCGGGCACTCTGGACGAGACGTTCCGGGCTCAGGGGGTGGCAGGGGCATGACAGTGCGGTTCCGCTCCGGACGCGTCTGCCTGGACCTCACCGACGAGCCCCTCGACCGCCCCGAGGCCCTCGCCCGCTTCCTCCGCGCCACCGGCCTCGTCCCGCCCGGCACCCGGCTGAGCGCTCTCGACACACGCTGGCTCGCCGGCTTCCGCGAGCTGCGCGACTGCGTCGCCGAGCTCGTCGGCGGCCAGGTCGAGGCCCGGCCCGCCCGGCCCGCCGCCCTGGAGCTCCTCAACGCCCTCGCCGCGGCCTCCGCGCCACCCGCGCCCCGCGCCGTACGCACTCGATCCGGTGTTCTCGTGCGCACCCTCGGCGGAGAGCCCGACTGCCGTGCCCTGCTCGCCGCCGTGGCCCGCGACGCGGTCGACCTGCTCACCGATCCGGCCGCCCGCGCCCTGCTCCGCCGCTGCGAGGGACCGGGCTGCCGGCGCTGCTACCTCGACACCTCCCGCGGCCGGCGCAGGCGCTGGTGCTCCAGCGAGGTCTGCGGCAACCGGGCCCGCGCCGCCCGGCACCGCGCCGCCCACCCCCGGCCCACCCGCGACCAGGCCTGACACGGCGCCCCCCGGTGGCGTAGCCTCGAAGGCTGCTCAGTGCACGTGAGAAGGGGGCCAGGTGGCCGCGCAGGAAGCCGTCGACACGGTCAGAGACCGCGAGATCGGTGTCGAACAGGAACATCTGGACCGGGTCTACCAACGTCTCGAAGAGAAGATCCACGAGGCCGAGTTCCTGATGAACGACGCCGCCCAGCGGGGCCAGGTCGGCACGCCCGGCGCCCTCGCCGAACGCGACGCCCAGGTCTTCCGGGCCGGAATCCACCTCAACCGGCTCAACAACGAGTTCGAGGACTTCCTCTTCGGACGGATCGACCTGCTCTTCGGCAAGGACGGCAAGAAGGGGCCCGACGGCGCCTACACCTCCGTCGAGCCCGCCGAGGACGCCGTGCGGACCGAGGGCGCCCGCCAGTACGCCGACATCGGCGAGACCCTGCACATCGGCCGCATCGGCGTCCTCGACGCCGACTACGCCCCGCTCGTCATCGACTGGCGCGCCCCCGCCGCCGCGCCCTTCTACCGCTCCACGCCGGTCGACCCCGGCCGGGTCGTCCGGCGCCGCGTCATCCGTTCCAAGGGCCGCCAGGTCCTCGGCGTCGAGGACGACCTGATGCGCCCCGAGCTCACGGCCACCCTCGACGGCGAGGAGCTCCCGGTCATCGGTGACGGCGCCCTCATGGCCGCGCTCGGCCAGGCCCGCGGCCACACCATGCGCGACATCGTCGCCTCCATCCAGGCCGAGCAGGACCTGGTCATCCGCGCCCCCGCCGCCTCCGTCACGTACGTCGAGGGCGGGCCGGGCACCGGCAAGACCGCCGTGGCGCTGCACCGTGCCGCGTACCTGCTCTACCAGGACCGGCGGCGCTACTCCGGAGGCATCCTGATCGTCTCCCCGACCCCGCTGCTGGTCTCCTACACCGAGGGCGTGCTCCCCTCGCTGGGAGAGGAGGGCCAGGTCGCCATCCGGGCCCTCGGCTCGCTGGTCGACGGCGCCGAGGCCGACGCGTACGACGAGCCCGCCGTCTCCCGGATCAAGGGCTCCTCCCGGATGGTCGCCGTCCTGCGCAAGGCGGCCCGCGGCGCCCTGGAGACGCCCGCGCCCCGGCCGGCCGCCGACGGCGGACAGCTCGCGCTGGGGGAGGGGGACGAGGACGAGGCCCCCCGGGCCCCGGCCGGCACCCCGACCCTGCTGCGCGTCGTCGCCTTCGGGCGCCGCCTGGAGCTCGGTGCCGACGAGCTCAGGCGCATCCGCCACAACGTCCTCGGCGGCACCGCCCCCGTCAACCTGCTCCGCCCGCGCGCCCGCAGGCTGCTGCTCGACGCGCTGTACGCCAAGTCCGGCGCGGCCGGCCGGCACAGCGACCCCGAGCTCGCCGCCGAACTGCGCTCCTCCTTCGACGAGGACGTGTCCACCGAGGACTCCTTCCTCGCGTTCCTGGACGCCTGGTGGCCCGAGCTCACCCCGCGCCGGGTCCTGGAGGCCATGGGCGACGAGAAGCGTCTCGGGCGCTGGGCCCGCCGGATCCTCAACCCCGGCGAGGTGCGCCGGCTCGCCCGCTCGCTGCGCCGCCCCGGCCTCTCCGTGCACGACGTGGCGCTCCTCGACGAGCTGGCCATGCTCCTCGGCACGCCGGCCCGGCCCCGCAAGAAGCGTTCCTACGACCCGCTGGACCAGCTCACCGGCCTGGAGGAGCTGATGCCGGTGCGCGAGGAGACCCAGCGCGAGCGGGCCGAGCGGCTGGCCGCCGAACGCACCGAGTACGCCCACGTCATCGTCGACGAGGCGCAGGACCTCACGCCCATGCAGTGGCGCATGGTCGGCCGCCGCGGCCGGCACGCCACCTGGACGGTCGTCGGCGACCCGGCCCAGTCCTCCTGGTCCGACCCGGACGAGGCCGCCGCGGCCCGCGACGAGGCCCTGGGCACCCGCCCGCGCCGCCGCTTCGAGCTCACCGTGAACTACCGCAACCCGGCCGAGATCGCCGAGCTCGCCGCCAAGGTCCTCGCGCTCGCGATGCCCGGCAAGGAGTCGCCGAGGGCGGTCCGCTCGACGGGCGTCGAACCCCGCTTCGTCGCCGTGGAGGACAAGAGCCGGCTGGCCGAAACCGTACGGTCGGAGGCCGAGCGGCTGCTCTCCGAGGTGGACGGCACGGTCGGCGTCGTCGTCGCCATGGACCGGCGCGCGCAGGCCGCCCGCTGGCTCGCCGGGCTCGGCGACCGGGTGGTGGCGCTGGGCTCCCTGGAGGCGAAGGGGCTGGAGTACGACGCCACGGTGGTGGTCTCGCCCGCGGAGATCGCGGACGAGTCGCCGGCCGGTCTGCGGGTGCTCTACGTGGCGCTGACCCGCTCCACGCAGGCCCTCACCGTGGTCGCGGGCGACCGTGACCTGCCGGACGCCGACGGGGTGCCGGACCTGCTGCGGGACTGATTTCCGGTCAACTCGCGCCGGAGGAATCACTTGCCGGGGCGGTTTGTTAGCCTGGTCGTGGCACCGGCTCGATCCAAGCCCCCGGGCCCAACCTTCGTCCCTCAGAGGGACCACTTGCCGCGAGGCGAGCATGGCGGGTCGGTGCCGCTCACGTGTGGAGGCCCTCGTCACCTTCGGGTGACGGGGGCCTCTTCTGTTTCCCCTCGGTCTCTCGTATGGTGGAAACTACTTTCCGAAAACGAAATGACCGTATTACCTGCTACCCGCAGGTAGGTGCGACGATCGGAGGGCGCCGCCGGGCAACCAGCCGGGCCGGCGTAGCAACGAAGCTAGGGAAAGAGGAACACGGCCATGGCAACGGCGCCCAGCGTCTCGTACTCGATGACGGTCCGCCTGGAGGTGCCCGCGAGCGGCACCGCGGTCTCCCAGCTCACCACGGCCGTCGAGACCCACGGCGGCTCCGTCACGGGCCTCGACGTGACCGCCTCCGGCCACGAGAAGCTCCGTATCGACGTCACCATCGCCGCGACGTCCACGGCGCACGCGGACGAGATCGTCCAGCAGCTCAGGACCATCGAGGGCGTCGTCCTCGGCAAGGTCTCCGACCGTACGTTCCTGATGCACCTCGGCGGCAAGATCGAGATGGCGTCGAAGCACCCCATCCGCAACCGTGACGACCTGTCCATGGTCTACACCCCGGGTGTGGCCCGGGTGTGCATGGCGATCGCCGAGAACCCCGAGGACGCCCGCCGCCTCACCATCAAGCGCAACGCCGTGGCGGTCGTGACCGACGGCTCCGCCGTCCTCGGCCTGGGCAACATCGGCCCGAAGGCCGCCCTGCCCGTCATGGAGGGCAAGGCCGCCCTCTTCAAGCGGTTCGCCGGCATCGACGCCTGGCCGATCTGCCTGGACACCCAGGACACCGACGCCATCGTCGAGATCGTCAAGGCCATCGCCCCCGGCTTCGCGGGCATCAACCTGGAGGACATCTCCGCGCCCCGCTGCTTCGAGATCGAGGCCCGGCTGCGCGAGGCCCTGGACATCCCGGTCTTCCACGACGACCAGCACGGCACGGCCATCGTCGTGCTCGCCGCCCTCACCAACGCCCTGCGCGTGGTCGGCAAGGGCATCGGCGACGTACGGGTCGTCATGTCCGGGGCCGGCGCCGCCGGTACGGCCATCCTCAAGCTGCTCATCGCGGCCGGCGTCAAGCACGCCGTCGTCGCCGACATCCACGGGGTGGTCCACGCCGGCCGCGAGGACCTGGTCGACGCCACGCCCGACTCGCCGCTGCGCTGGATCGCCGACAACACCAACCCGGAGGGCGTCACCGGCACCCTCAAGCAGGCCGTCGTCGACGCCGACGTCTTCATCGGCGTCTCCGCACCGAACGTGCTGGGCGCCGAGGACGTCGCCGCCATGGCGGAGGGCGCGATCGTCTTCGCGCTCGCCAACCCCGACCCCGAGGTCGACCCGGCGATCGCCCGCCAGACGGCCGCCGTGGTCGCCACCGGCCGCTCCGACTTCCCGAACCAGATCAACAACGTGCTGGTCTTCCCGGGTGTCTTCCGCGGTCTGCTGGACGCGCAGTCGCGCACCGTGAACACCGACATGATGCTGGCCGCCGCGAGCGCCCTGGCCGACGTCGTCACCGAGGACGAGCTCAACCCGAACTACATCATCCCGTCGGTCTTCAACGACAAGGTCGCGGGAGCCGTCGCCGGGGCCGTCCGCACCGCGGCCAAGGCCGCCGGCGCGGGTGCCAACGACGGTTCCTCCACGCTGGTCTGACGGGTGGGGAGGCGGTCCGCGGCGCGTGTCGCGGGTCGCCGGACCCCAAACCCGCCTTTAGGGTGGTAGTCCGGCTCCGCACGGTTCGTGGGGAGTCGACGCTACGTCACCACCGCGGGGCACCGGCGCTTTTCGTGTGACCCCGGAGGGTGCCGGATTGGCGTTCCCGCCGCTGGTGGGGGCAGGATGCGGTCTGGGCGCGAGGGTCTGGCACCAGACCCGGGTCCGGGCACTGTCCGAGGGCCCTGGCAGCATCGGCTTCGCAGTGCCCATCATGCGGCCCCGCCGCGTGGCCCGCCTCACAGGCAACCCGCCTCACAGGCAAGAAGAAACACGGGAGTAACGAAATGAACCGCAGTGAGCTGGTGGCCGCCCTGGCCGACCGTGCCGAGGTGACCCGCAAGGACGCCGACGCCGTTCTGGCCGCGCTCGCCGAGACCGTCGGCGAGATCGTCGCCAAGGGTGACGAGAAGGTCACCATCCCCGGCTTCCTGACCTTCGAGCGCACCCACCGTGCCGCTCGCACCGCGCGCAACCCGCAGACCGGCGACCCGATCAACATCCCGGCCGGCTACAGCGTGAAGGTCTCCGCGGGCTCGAAGCTCAAGGAAGCCGCCAAGGGCAAGTAAGGGCCTGCAGGCAGCGCGCTGAGGCCGCTCAGGCGGCCTGAGGCGAGCGGAGAGGGCGGCCACCCTGTCAGGGGGTGGCCGCCCTCTCCTGTGCCCTCAGGAGGCCGCTGGGAGCGCCGGACGGGCACGCGACGGACACGGCCCCCGGACCCCTCGCAGGGGTCCGGGGGCCGTGTCCGTCGTCGGGTCAGACGAGCGCGCTTCCCGGAAGCTCGACCTTGGCGCCGAGCTCCACGAGCTTCTCCATGAAGTTCTCGTAGCCGCGGTTGATCAGGTCGATGCCGTGGACCCGGCTCGTGCCCTGGGCCGCGAGGGCGGCGATCAGGTACGAGAAGCCGCCGCGGAGGTCGGGGATGACCAGGTCGGCGCCCTGCAGCTTGGTCGGGCCGCTGACGACCGCCGAGTGCAGGAAGTTGCGCTGGCCGAAGCGGCAGTCCGAGCCGCCCAGGCACTCGCGGTACAGCTGGATGTGGGCACCCATCTGGTTGAGCGCGGACGTGAAGCCGAGCCGCGACTCGTACACCGTCTCGTGCACGATGGACAGGCCCGCGGCCTGGGTCAGCGCGACGACCAGCGGCTG
Source organism: Streptomyces sp. NPDC048018 (assembly GCF_043202995.1). Taxonomy (NCBI): domain Bacteria; kingdom Bacillati; phylum Actinomycetota; class Actinomycetes; order Kitasatosporales; family Streptomycetaceae; genus Streptomyces; species Streptomyces sp. NPDC048018. The sequence continues at coordinate 2,333 of NZ_JBIDBK010000016.1, read as the reverse complement.
CTGCCAGTCGGTCTGGAAGCCGGGGTGCACGTCCGTCTCCAGGGCGATCGCGTTGAGCGAGCCGCCCGGGTGCCAGAAGCGGATGCCCTCGTCGTCGATCTCGAAGGCGCCGCCGACCTTCCGGTACGTGTTGAGGAAGGTCATCATCGAGCGCTGCTGTGCGCCGCGCACGTAGATGTCGCCCTCGGTGGCGAGCGCCGCGGAGGCCCAGGAGGCCGCCTCGAGACGGTCGGAGAGGGCGTGGTGGTTGTAGCCGCCGAGCTTGTCGACACCGGTGATCCGGATGGTCCGGTCGGTGTCCATGGCGATGATCGCGCCCATCTTCTGCAGCACGCAGATGAGGTCCTCGATCTCCGGCTCCACGGCCGCGTTCGACAGCTCGGTGACGCCCTCGGCGAGCACGGCGGTGAGCAGCACCTGCTCGGTCGCGCCGACGGAGGGGTACGGGAGGGCGATCTTGGTGCCGCGCAGGCGCTGCGGGGCCTCCAGGTACTGCCCGTCCGCCCGCTTCTCGATCGTCGCGCCGAACTTGCGCAGCACGTCGAAGTGGAAGTCGATCGGCCGGCCGCCGATGTCGCAGCCGCCCAGGCCCGGGATGAAGGCGTGCCCCAGACGGTGCAGCAGGGGGCCGCAGAAGAGGATCGGGATGCGGGACGAGCCGGCGTGGGCGTCGATGTCGGCCACGTTGGCCGACTCGACGTGCGTCGGGTCCATGATCAGCTCACCCGGCTCCTCGCCGGGGCGGACCGTCACACCGTGCAGCTGGAGCAGTCCGCGCACGACGCGGACGTCACGGATGTCGGGCACGTTGCGCAGGCGGCTCGGCTCGCTGCCGAGCAGTGCGGCGACCATCGCCTTGGGCACGAGGTTCTTCGCGCCGCGGACGCGGATCTCGCCCTCCAGCGGGGTTCCGCCATGGACGAGCAGTACATCATGGCTGTCTGTGCCGGTCATGAATCTCGCGTTCCGGGTCGTCGGTCGGGTGGCCAGAGAAAAGGGTAAGGGTCAAGGAGACCCCACTTGTATGGCTGAGGGTGCCCCGCGAACGTAATGAATTCGGCACAACACCCTCCGTTCCCGTGATCTTGCGGAGCGTCACCGTCCACTTGTCTCCGATCACTCGCCGGGAGCCGGTGCTGACCTGCGGTGGCGGACGCCTACCCCGGACCCGGCCGGACAACCCCCGCGATCGCCGAAGATGCGGGATCATGTGTCGCATGACCGAGGTGTCCTCGCTCACAGGGCGACTGCTGGTCGCCACGCCCGCGCTGGCGGACCCGAACTTCGACCGCGCGGTCGTCCTGCTGCTCGACCACGACGACGAGGGTTCCCTCGGCGTGGTCCTGAACCGGCCGACCCCCGTGACCGTCGGCGACATCCTCGCGCCCTGGGCCGACCTCGCGGGGGAACCCGGCGTCGTCTTCCAGGGCGGTCCGGTCTCCCTCGACGCGGCCCTCGGCCTCGCCGTGATCCCCGGCGACGAGGGTCCGCTGGGCTGGCGGCGGGTGCACGGGGCGATCGGACTGGTCGACCTGGAGACCCCGCCCGAACTCCTCGGACCCGCCATCGGGGCCCTCCGCATCTTCGCCGGCTACGCGGGCTGGGGGCCGGGACAGCTGGAGACCGAGCTCGGCGACGGCGCCTGGTACGTCGTGGAGTCCGAGCCCGGCGACGTCTCCTCCCCCCGCCCCGAGACCCTCTGGCGCCAGGTCCTCCGCCGCCAGCGCGGTGACCTCGCGATGGTCGCCACGTACCCCGACGATCCCTCGCTCAACTGAGGCGGGCCGGGCGGGCGCCCGGGCCCCGTGTCTTTCAGTACCCTGGAGCGCATGAGCACTCTCGAGCCCGAGCGCGGGGCAGGTACGGGAACCCTCGTCGAGCCGACGCCGCAGGTGTCCCACGGTGACGGCGACCACGAGCGCTACGCCCACTACGTCCAGAAGGACAAGATCATGGCGAGCGCCCTCGACGGCACTCCCGTGGTGGCACTCTGCGGCAAGGTCTGGGTACCGGGGCGCGACCCCAAGAAGTACCCGGTGTGCCCGATGTGCAAGGAGATCTACGAGTCCATGGGCTCCGGCGGAGACAAGGACAAGGACAAGGGCGGCAAGGGCAAGTAGCCGCCGGTCCATCCGGCAGTCGGGGACGGCCCCCGGCGTGGGGGCCCCCCCCCCGGGGGGGGGGCCCCCGGGGGGGGGGGGGGGGGGGGGGGGGGGGGGGGGGGGGGGCCGCCTGGGGGGGGGCGCCGGCGTGATGTGCGCCACCTCGGCTGTCGGCGGAGACCGCGCGGGCCCGCTCGGCCTTACGCTGACCGGAGTCCCACGGGCCGGCCG
>NZ_JBIDBK010000015.1:0-87923 GCF_043202995.1 Streptomyces sp. NPDC048018 | reverse complement strand
ACTGCAGGGGGGACCCTGTGGGAGAGTAGGACGCCGCCGAACAATCATTGTGGGAAAGCCCCGCACCTTATGGTGCGGGGCTTTTCTGCGTTCACAGGCCGGCGTCAGCGATGCGGTGTACGGCCGTAACGAGGGGCTTCGGCGGCCCCGCCGACACGCTCCGGATCACCCGTCGCGTAGATGTGCGCAGGTGCATGGCGGCCTTCCTGCCTTCCGGTGACGGATCGTTCCACCCCGCCCTCCATGCGACACCGAGGGCAGGCCCGGGGGCGTATGGGGCCGGTCGCCGGGGGGCGACAGCGGGGCGTTAGCCGTACGCAAGCAGGACGGTAAGAGCGCGCGGGAAGGTGTAGACGTCACCGGGTTCGGGCCGTCCGGACCTTCTTACGGGGGAGAACCACCATGCGTACGCAGCGCAAGTACACCGTCCTGGCCGTCGCCGGCATCGCCGCCCTCTCGCTGGGCCTCACCGCCTGCGGCGGGAACGACGGGACCAGGGACGAGGGTGCCGCGGCCTCCGCGAGCGCCGGCGCGCCGAGCGCCGCCGCCTCCGCCTCGGCGTCCACGTCCTCCGTCGTGGCCGGGAACAGCACGTCGGGCGGCGGGTCCGCCGGCGGCAGCGACAGCGGCACCGGCGGTACGTCCGCCACCAAGACGTCCAAGACCTCCAAGGGCTCCTCCCAGGCAGCGTCCTGCACCTACCGGGACGTGAAGATCACCGCGGCCAAGGTGGACGAGACGCCGACCGAGCACATCGTGCTCACCGCGACCAACACGTCGGGCCGCGCCTGCCGGCTCGACGGCTACCCGCTGATCGCCTTCGGCGAGATCCAGACCGCCAAGGACGTTCCGGCGGTGGCGAAGAGCAAGCCGGCCGCGCCCGTGGTCCTGGAGCCGGGCGCCCCGGCGTACGCCAACGTGCGGGTCGCGCTCGGTGGGGCGCACGAGGACAACAAGGTCGTGAGCTCGTTCAACGTGAACCTGTTCGCCGGCAGCGACCCCGCCGAGGGCAGTGTGGTCGTGAAGGCTCCGGCCGGTGGCCTGGCCGTCGACGAGGCCGCCGCCAAGACCGGGTACTGGACGCCGGAACTGCGCAACGGCGCCGACGAGTTCTGATCCCCGCGGGGAATCGGCGGCGGTCCGGGGGCGGTTCCGGTAGGAAGGGGACAGCCCCCGTGGCATCGACGAACGGAGCCGCCCATGTCGTACCCCGAAGCCCGCTACCACGGTGAGACGGGCGAGATCAGCGCCGCCTTCCGGCCCGCCGGCACGCCCCCGGAGTTCGTCTCGCCGGGCGGCACGCGGACGCACTATCTCGCGACCACCGCCTCCACCGGCGGTGAGTTCGGGCTCTACCGGATCGACATGCAGGCCAGGGCGGGCGGGCCCGCCACCCACTTCCACCGGACCATCTCCGAGACGTTCTTCGTCCTCGACGGCACCGTGCGGCTCTACGACGGCGGGCAGTGGGTCGACGCGAAGAAGGGCGACTTCCTGTACGTGCCCACCGGCGGGCTGCACGCCTTCCGGAACGACGCGGACGAGCCGGCCTCCATGCTGCTGCTGTTCGCGCCCGGCGCGCCCCGCGAGGAGTACTTCGAGAAGGTGTCGACGGTGGCCGGAATGACGGACGAGGAGCGCACCGAGTTCTTCGTCAGGCACGACACCTACTGGACCGACTGACCGGCCATTCCCGTCTTCGCGCCCGCGCCGCACAGCGGGACCACGGTGGTTCCGGGGCGGGGCGTGGCGCGGACGGCCGCCCAGCAGGCGACGCCCGTCGGCTCCACGTACAGGCCGCGGCGCGCCAGGTCGGCCTGGGCGGTGCGGATCGCGCCCTCCGTCACGGTGAGGAAGGTGCCGCCGCTCGCGCGTACCGCCCGCAGGATCTGGGCCGCGCGAGGCGGGTTCGGGATCGCGATGCCCTCGGCGAGGGTGGGGCGCGGTTCCGCCGGGCCCGGCAGGTCGTCCGCGCCCGCGTGGAAGGCGGCGGCCAGCAGGGACACGGCCTCGGCCTGGACGGCGACGAGCGCGGGGCGGCGGTCGACGAGCCCGTGGGCATGGAGCTCCTCGACGGCGAGGGCCACGCCGAGCAGGAGCGTTCCGTTGCCGACGGGGACGACGAGGGTGTCCGGGAGCCGGCCGCCGAGGTCCTCCCAGAGCTCGTAGGCGTAGGTCTTCGTGCCGTGCAGGAAGTGCGGGTTGTACACGTGCGAGGCGTAGAACACGTCGGGCGCGTCCGCCGCCTCGCGCGCCGACCGGGCGGTCGCCTCCCGGTCGCCGGCCACCACGACCGCGCGGGCGCCGTGGGCGCGGATCTGCTCCAGCTTCTTGGGGGAGGTCCCCTCCGGGACGTACACGGCGCAGTCGAGGCCGGCGCGGGCGCAGTACGCGGCGACGGCCGTGCCCGCGTTGCCACTGCTGTCGGCGATCACGGTGCGCGGCCGCAGCCGCAGCGCCAGCTCGGCGAGCATGACGGCACCCCGGTCCTTGAAGGACAACGTGGGCATGAGGAAGTCGAGTTTGGCCGAGACGGTGTCGGTGAGCGGGACCAGGGGGGTCCGGCCCTCGCCGAGGGTCACCCGGGGTGTTCCCGTGGCGAGCGGCAGGGCCTCCGTGTAACGCCACAAGGAATTCACACGTGACGGGAGGGACGCGAGGGGCACCGGCGCGGCGGTGAAGTCGAGGTCCCACGGACCACGGCAGTGCGGACAACACCAGGTGAGGGCGGACGCGGGGGCGTGCGTCCGGCAGCGGGGGCACACGTAGGCGCTCATGATCCCCAGCATGGCAGGCGTGTGGCGGCTGTGTGACGTGCGGCCCGTAGCCCTTGTGGGATTCCTATGGATCGGTCAATCTTTCGCTCGGCAGCCGGACATGACGCCGGAGACGGCGGGCGGCGGAGGCTTCCCTCTGCCGTCTTGTCATGTACCTGATAGTCGGTTGCCGGTTCAACAGCTCCACCGGTGCCACCCCCGTTCCCCAGCACCACGACCCCCACAGCAGCGCACCACCCGATGAGGAGGACCCCTCACATGTCCGTGATGCGTGACTCGCGGCGCAGACTCGCCGCCGCCGGTGCCATAGCCGTCGCAGCCCTTGCGCTCGGCTCCCTCTCCGCCCTCCCGGCCACCGCCGCCGGGACCACCGCCGAAGGCGTCATCCTGAACGCCGGCGCGGAGGGGACCGTTGCGAACAGCTACATCGTCACCCTGCGCGAGTCCGCCGCCCAGGCGGAGACCGCGAAGGGACGTGCCGTCGCGACGAAGTTCGGCGCCAAGATCCGGCGCACGTACACCGCGGCCCTCAACGGCTACTCCGTCGAACTCCCCGAGGCGCAGGCCAGGAAGCTCGCCGCCGACCCGGCCGTCGAGTCCGTCAGCCAGAACCGCGTCTTCCACGTCGACGGCACGCAGCCCTCCCCGCCGTCCTGGGGCCTCGACCGGATCGACCAGAAGGCGCTCCCGCTCAACCAGAGCTACACCTACCCGGACACGGCGGGCCAGGGCGTCACGGCGTACATCATCGACACCGGCGTCCGCATCACCCACAGCGACTTCGGCGGCCGGGCCTCCTACGGCTACGACGCGATCGACAACGACAACACCGCGCAGGACGGCCACGGCCACGGCACGCACGTCGCCGGCACCGTCGCGGGCAACACGTACGGCGTCGCCAAGAAGGCGAAGATCGTCGGCGTCCGCGTCCTCGACAACTCCGGCTCGGGCACCACCGAGCAGGTCGTCGCCGGCATCGACTGGGTGACCCAGAACGCCGTGAAGCCGGCCGTCGCCAACATGAGCCTCGGCGGCGGGGTCGACACCGTGCTCGACGACGCCGTCCGCCGCTCGATCGCCTCCGGCGTCACGTACGGGGTCGCCGCCGGCAACGAGACCGACAACGCGGCCAACCACTCGCCCGCCCGCGTCGCCGAGGCCATCACCGTCGGCGCGACGACGTCCAGCGACGCCAGGGCCAGCTACTCCAACTACGGCAGCGGCCTCGATCTGTTCGCGCCCGGCTCCTCGATCACCTCGTCGTGGAACACCGGCGACACGGCCACCAACACCATCTCCGGAACGTCGATGGCCACCCCGCACGTCGTCGGCGCCGCCGCCCTCTACCTGGCCGCCAACCCGACGGCCACCCCGGCGCAGGTCTCCTCCGCCCTCGTCGCCGCGGCCACCCCGAACGTCGTCACCAGCCCGGGCACCGGCTCTCCGAACCGGCTGCTCTACGTGGGCGGCGGCACCACCACCCCGCCGGGGCCGCGGTTCGAGAACACCGCGGACTACGCGATCAACGACAACGCGACCGTCGAGTCCCCGGTCACCGTCAGCGGCGTCACGGGCAACGCCCCGGCCGCCCTCCAGGTGCCGGTGAACATCGTCCACACGTACATCGGCGACCTCCAGGTCCAGCTGATCGCCCCCGACGGATCGGCGTACACGCTGAAGGCCTTCGGCACCGGCGGCAGCGCGGACAACATCAACACCACGTACACCGTCAACGCCTCCTCCGAGGCCGCGAACGGCACGTGGAAGCTCCGCGTCACCGACAACGCGAACTACGACACCGGAAAGATCGATTCCTGGGCGCTGCAGTTCTGACGCCCCCGCGTCGCCTGCCGAACCCGTAGACGAGGGGCGGCCGCCGGACCGGCGGCCGCCCCTCCGTCATGCCCGGGCCACCCAGCCCGCCGTGAGGACCAGCCGCGAGGTGCGGTGCACGGCGAGGAACCCGAAGGGGCGGTCGATGGTGAGAGCGACGCGCCGCACCCGGTACGTGGTGCGGGGGGCGGCGCAGCCCACCACGCCGAACGCCGTCACCGACGCCGCCGCGAAGCCCTCGGCGTCGAAGCGGGCGACCGCCGACTGACGGCCCTCCGCGATCGCCGGCGGCTCCTCGGCGACCCCGGGGAAGTGCCCGCGGCCGCTGTCGCTCGCGGTCGTCAGGCCGAAGACCTCGCGGTGCGCGAGGAGATCGTGCCCGGCGGCGAGCGAGAAGGCGGGCGTCGCCACCGAGAGCCGCGGGTCGCGGCCGGTACTGCGCACGGTGTCCACGCGCAGACCCGGGCCCGGCGCGCCGGGCGGGAGCCGGTCGCCGGTGACGAGCGGGCGTCCGCCCCCGAGGACGTCGAGTCCGGCCCGCAGCACGTCGGCGCTCCCCGCCCCCTCGGTGCCCAGGAGGAGATGCACGTCGACACCCGTGGCACCGAGCACCTTGAGGACCGTGAGCGGGCCGGCCGCCGTCTCGGCCACGCCGACCCGGTCGAGCAGGGACGTGGTCCGGTGCAGGAAGGAGACCGTCCGCTCGGCCCACGGTCCCTGCGCCGGTCGCGTCCGGCGCTCCCAGAACGGGCGAAGCCAGGTCGTCCGTACGGCCTGGGCCGAGGCGAGCACCAGCTCCGTCCGCTCGTCCACGGGGACGGGCATCGCCGGGATCAGGCCCTCCGTGCACTCGGCCGCCCAGGTGTCCAGGGCCTTCCGGTCGGCCGGGCCGTCGCCGGTGAAGCGACCGAGCGTCGCCGGGGGGAGCCCCGCGACCCAGGGGGCGCGCAGCTCCAGGTCAGGCCGGGCCCACAGGCCGACGGCCGAGGCGACCCCGCGGATCGCCGCGAGTCCCGCGAGCAGTTCGCGCGCCGCCTCCGCCGCACGGTCGGCGGGCAGCCCGAGCGCGTCCTCCAGCTCGTCCCGGGCCGGGCCGGCGGCGCCGTCCGCGAGGAAGGCGAGCAGCGGCCAGACGCCGGTCGCGGACAGCACGGTGTCCCCGCCGTCCGCGGGGAGGGCGCCGGCCCAGCGTGCTGCGAGGCGGTTGACCGCCCGTACCGTCGAGACCCGCATTCCGCCCCCGCCCCCGGACCACGTACGATGCGCGCGCCCGTTCGATTCCCCGACTCTCCCGCCCCATCAGGAGCACCGTACTCGTGGACCCGTCCCAGCCGCCTCAGGATTCCCCGGCCCCGCAGCAGCCCCCGCAGCCGCCTGCGGAGTGGCCCCCGCCCGGCCGGGCGCCTGCGACCGGGCCCTACGCGGCCCCGGGCCCGTACGCGTCCCCGGGTCCGTACACCTCGCCGCCGGCCGGACCGTACGGACCCTACGGGCCCGGCGCTCCGGGCGTTCCCGGTCCCTACGGCGTGCCCCGCCGGACCACCAACGGCCTGGCCGTCGCCTCCCTCGTCTCCGGCATCGTGTGCTGCCTGCCGCCGCTCGGCCTCGTCTTCGGCCTCATCGCCCTGCCGCAGATCCGGAAGCGGCAGCAGCAGGGCAAGGGGCTGGCCATCGCGGGCATCATCCTGTCCTCCCTCGCCTGCCTGTCGCTGATGCTCGGCCTCGCGACCGGCCGATTCGGCGACGCCTGGCGGGACTTCAAGAAGGGCTTCGACGAGGCCGCGGCCTCCGGTTCGCCGTTCACCCTGCGCAAGGGCGACTGCTTCCGTATCGACGGCAAGATGGAGTCGTACACGACCGACGTGAAGACGGTCCCGTGCACCAAGCCGCACGAGGGCGAGGTGACCGGCGGCTTCAAGGTCACCGGTTTCTCGTCATGGCCCGGCGAGGACGCGATCGACCGCATCGCCGAGCAGCGCTGCGACTCGACGAACAGCGCCTACGCGATGGACGCGTGGGCCGTCCCGGAGTCGGCGGTGACCTACTACTACCTGCCCAGCAAGCAGAGTTGGCGGGCCGGCGACCGGACGGTGACCTGCGCGTTCGCCTCCGAGAAGACGCCCCTCACCAGCTCCCTGCGCAGCGACGCGACCACCCTCGACGTCCACCAGGTGCACTACCTGAGGAGCATGAACCCGATCGACGACGCCCTCGTCGAGGAGCCCGAGGAGGACGCGGACACCGACCTCGCCGCCAACAGGGCCTGGGCGCGGAAGGTGCACCACGCGGTCACCGCGGCGAGCGCCGGACTGCACGGGCACAGCTGGTCCGGGGCGTCCGCGAAGCCGGTCGGCGAGCTGGCGAAGAAGCTGGACGCCGCCGCGCGGACCTGGCACGAGCTGGCGACGGCGAAGGACGCGGGCGCCTTCTGGGCCTCGTACGACCTCGCCTTCGACGCCCTCTCCACGGACTTCGAGACCGCGCCGCGTTCGGCGCTGGGGCTCACCGACACGCTGGAGGACAGTGGCGAGAAGGCCTGAGGTGAGGCCGGGCGGAGGGCCGGCCGGGCGGGCCGGGGGCCGGGCGGGGAGGGATCCGGGGCCGGTGCGGGGCTCGGGCGGGGAAAGATTCGGGGCCGGTGCGGGGTTCGGGCGGGGAGGGATCTCGGGGCCGGTACGGAGTTCGGGCGGCCGTCCCGGTGGGGCAGCGGTTCCGGCGGGGCCCGAGGGGCCGGGCCGGTCCGGGGCGGCGGTGTCCGCGCCGGGCAGGGAAGGCCGGCGGGGCCGGGCCCCGGGAGGGGGCCCGGCCCCGCCGGCAGCGGGCCGGAACGGCGGGCCGGGGACGGCGGCCCGTGACCGACCGCCGCCCCGGCCGGACCGTCCGAGGCGGGGTCGGCCCGCGGTCCGGGTGACGCCTCGGGAGGCGTCGGGGGAGAGGCTTGCGGCGAGAGGACCTCGCCGGGGGCGCCGCGCGACGGGCCGCGACCCCGAAGGCTCCGCGCGCCGAGGGCGGTGCCTCAGCGGCGGCCGCCCAGGACGCCGTTCACCGCCGTGATCAGTTCGCCGTCCGGGGTGTCCCCGTCGAGCGACCAGAACATCGCGCCGCCGAGGCCCCTGGCCCGTACGTACGCCGACTTGGCGCGCAGGACCTGCGGGTCGTCGTACGTCCACAGGGTGGTCCCGTCGAAGAGCCACGCGTGGGCGTTCCTCCGGTCGCGGTGGACCGTGAACGCGCCGCCGTCCGCGAGCTTCCTGAGCGCCTTGTAGTCCTCGGAGCCGGCCGCCCAGGTGCCGGGCGCGGCGCCCGTGGCGGGTCGGCCGAGGCCGTCGCCGCCGCCGGTGACCCCGGTCCAGCCCTGGCCGTAGAAGGGCATGCCGACCACGAGCTTGCGGGCGGGCGCGCCGCGCCGGAGCCAGTCGTTCACGGTCTGGTCGACGCTGAAGTCGCCCCGGGCGGCGAAGAGCGCCGACTGCTGGGCGGTGGTGGACTCCCAGCTGCCGTGGAAGTCGTAGCCCTGGAGGTTGACGAAGTCGAGGTCCCGCATGATCTTCCGGACCTCGAAGCCCGCGTCGATCTTGGCGGGGGCGGTCGGCACGAAGGCCGACAGCTCGTAGTGCGTGCGCTGCTTCCGGGACCGCGCGTACGCGTCGAGCTGGGTGCGGAACTCCCTGACGAGCGCGGTGAAGTTCTGCTTGTCCTCGGGGCGGAAGACGGTGTCGGTGTCGCCCGCGGAGCCGGGCCACTCCCAGTCGATGTCGATGCCGTCGAAGAGGCCCGCGGCGGCTCCCGCGCCGCCGCGGGTGCCGTCGGCGGGCAGATCGCCCTTGATGTAGAGGTCGATGCAGGAGGCGACCAGGGCCTTGCGGGAGGCGGGGGTGCGGGCCGCGTCCGAGAAGTGGGTGGACCAGCTCCAACCGCCCAGCGAGATCATCACCTTGAGGCCGGGGTGCTTGGCCTTGAGCTCGCGCAGCTGGTTGAAGTTGCCGGCCAGCGGCTGGTCCGCGGTGTCGGCGACGCCGTCGACGGAGCCGGCGGCGTCGAGCGGGCGGACGTAGTCGGCCCAGGCGTCGGCCTCACCGGGGACGTTGCCGGTGAAGCAGCGGCCGTCCGCGCCGATGTTGCCGAAGGCGTAGTTGATGTGGCTCAGCTTGGCCGCCGTGCCGCTCGTGTCCAGATCCTTCACCTGGAAGTTGCGTCCGTAGACGCCCCATTGGGTGAAGTACCCGACGCGCTTGTACGCGGGCCGCGCCCCGTGGTCGTGCGCGGGCGGGGCGCCGGGGGCCGCGCCCGCGGAGGGCGCAAGGGTCGCGAGGAGGCCGAGGGAGACCGCGGCGACGGACAGCCGGGAAAGGGTTCTGCGACGCATGGGGCTCGTTCCTGTGCGGGTGCCGGAAGGGAGCGTGCGGACAGGAACGTATTGGTCTGGACCATTAACGTCAAGGATTCCGACGGGAGTTCGGTGGCTATACCTGCGGGAAGGGTTTACGTAAAGGTGAATCATCACTTCGGGTGAAACTCTGGCCCATGCTTGCGGGTGCGCACCCTCGGTTGTCAGGCTGTAGCTCACAGTCAAGCTGAGGGGAGTGTCCAGTGACGTTCGGTGAGCAGCCCGCCTATCTGCGCGTGGCGAGTGATCTTCGGGCGAAGATCGCGAACGGCTCGCTTCCCCCGCACACCCGGCTCCCCTCACAGGCGCGCATCCGGGAGGAGTACGGGGTCTCGGACACCGTCGCACTGGAGGCGCGCAAGGTCCTCATGGCGGAGGGTCTGGTCGAGGGCCGCTCGGGTTCGGGGACCTATGTCCGCGAGCGGCCCGTCCCGCGCCGCATCGCCCGCTCCGGGTACCGGCCGCCGTCCGGCGCCAACCCCTTCCGTCAGGAGCAGGCGGCCGAAGGGGCGCGCGGCACCTGGGAGTCGAGCAGCGAGCAGGAGCCGGCGAGCGTCGAGGTCGCCGCCCGGCTCGGCATCGAGCCGGGGGAGCGGGTGATGCGCACGCGGTACGTCTTCCGGGACGGCGGTGAGCCGATGATGCTCTCCACCTCCTGGGAGCCGCTCGGGGTCACCGGCCGGACCCCGGTGATGCTGCCCGAGGAGGGCCCGCTGGGCGGCTGCGGCGTGGTCGAGCGGATGGCCGCGATCGACGTGGTCGTGGACAACGTGGTGGAGGAGGTCGGCGCCCGCCCCGGACTCGCGGAGGAGCTGCTGACCCTCGGGGGCGTGCCCGGCCATGTGGTCATGGTCGTCGCGCGGACCTATTACGCGTCGGGGCTGGCCGTCGAGACCGCCGACGTCGTCGTCCCCGCCGACCGCTACCGGATCGCGTACCACCTGCCGGTGCGGTGAGGGGCGGGCCGACCGAAGGGCGGTGCGGTGTGTCCGGGCGCGTTCACGCCGAGTTGACGGGGCGCCGGATTCCGTAACGCGGGGGCAACGCCGGGCCGCGACGGTTCGTCACGCCCCGCTCCTAGCTTCCACGTCCGTACCCGCACCCCGGTCGGACGACAGGAGCCCCCATGACGGACACGGTCACCCGTGACACCTCCTCCTCCGCGGCCCCGCCGCCCCGCCGCCGCTATGCGCGGCTGGCCGCCGACGAGAGCCGCGAGGACTACTCGCTGCGCTACGCCCCGCACTCCTTCAGGCGCTGGTCGCCCGGCACGGTGGCCGGGACCGCCCTCGGCGGGATCGCCTATCTCGCCGACTTCGCCATCGGCGCCTCGATCGTCTTCACCTACGGCTTCACGAGCGGTCTCGCCTCGATCCTGACCGCCGCCGTGATCATCTTCCTCACCGGCATCCCGATCGCCCGCGCCTGTGCCCGCTACGGCCTCGACATGGACCTCATCACCCGGGGCGCGGGCTTCGGCTATTTCGGCTCCACCCTCACCTCCCTGATCTACGCCTCCTTCACCTTCATCTTCTTCGCGCTCGAAGGCTCGATCATGGCCCAGGCCATGCACCAGGCCGTGGGGCTGCCGGTCGAGGTCGGCTATCTGGTGACGACGCTGATCGTCATCCCGATCGTCTTCCGCGGCATGGGGGCGCTCGCCAAGGTCCAGGCCTGGACCCAGCCGCTGTGGATCGTCGGCATGGTGCTGCCCTTCCTCGCCCTCGCCTTCGAGGCGCCGGACGCCTGGGGTGCCTTCGCCTCCTTCGGCGGCACGGAGGGCGCGGGCGCCGGCTTCTCGTGGATCGGCTTCGGGCTCGGCACCGGTGTGGCGCTGTCCCTCATCGCGCAGATCGGCGAGCAGGCCGACTATCTGCGGTTCATGCCGGCGAAGACCGCCGAGAACCGGCGGCGCTGGAACCTCGCCGTGCTCGCCGCCGGGCCGGGCTGGGTGGTCATCGGCGCGGCCAAACAGCTCGGTGGCGCGTTCCTCGCGTTCGTCGCCCTGGAGGCCGTCGGCAAGACCCACGCCCTGGAGCCGATCGCCCCGCAGATCGAGGCGCTGAAGCCGTGGCTCGGATCCTTCGCGCTGCCGGCCGCCGCGCTCTTCGTGATCGTCTCCCAGATCAAGATCAACGTGACCAACGCCTACAGCGGTTCGCTGTCCTGGTCGAACTTCTTCTCCCGGCTGACGCACCGCCACCCGGGCCGGGTCTGGTACATCTTCCTCAACCTCGCCATCGCGCTGACGCTGATGGAGATGAACATGTTCGCGGCCCTGGGCAGGCTGCTGGGCTTCTACTCCAACGTCGGCATCGCCTGGATCGCCGCCGTCGCCGCCGATCTCGTCATCAACAAGCGGGCCGGCTGGAGCCCGCCCTACATCGAGTTCAAGCGTGCCTATCTGTACGCCGTGAATCCGGCCGGCTTCGGGGCCATGGTGATCGCCTCCGTGGTCTCCATCCTGGCCTTCTTCGGGCTCTTCGGGCCGTACGCGGAGGCCTTCTCGACCTTCCTCGCGGCCGGTCTCGCCCTGGTGCTGTGCCCGCTGATCGCCTGGGCGACGAAGGGGCGCTACTACCTGGCCCGGCCGAACCCGGTGAACGGACCCGGCGTGGACGTGGCCGACGTGACGGCGACCCATGTGTGCGGGGTCTGCGAGACCGCGTACGAGCTGCCCGACATCGTCGACTGCCCGGCCCATTCCGGCCCGGTCTGCTCGCTGTGCTGCTCGCTCGACGCGGCGTGCGGCGACGTCTGCCGCAAGGACCCCGCGGCGGCCGGACCCGTTCTGATGCCGGTCCCGACCGTGCCGGGGGCACCCTCCGCGGACCCCGCCGGCCCCGTCCGCTAAGCGGTCGCCCTCCCTCCGCCGTTTGTTACTGGCCAGATACGTATCTCTTTGTGAAAACCCGTATCCGCTGTGTAAAGGTCAGGCGTAAGCTCCGGCATATGCGCAGTGCGGTTTCCAGGAGATCGTCAGACATGGCCGGTCCGGCGGAGGGAGAAGCCCGATGAGCGACAGCGGTCCCGACCTTGCCTGGCTGGTCATACGTCAGGACGACAACGGCAACCGCTACCGCGTCGGCCGGTACGCGACGAAGGACGAGGCCCAGAAGGTCGCCGACAGCCTCGACGACCGCGGACACAAGCAGCTCTACTGGGTCGAGCGCGTCGGACAGCACGCCCTCTGACCCTCGGCCGCTGCCCGGGCGGCCGGTGACGACGCCCGGGTTACGCTCCGCACCATGACCGATCGCCGAACGGACCCCGGGACGCCCGACCCTGTCGTGGTCGTCGCCGGGGCCCTCTGCCACCAGGGGCGCCTCCTCGCCGCCCGACGCAGCGCCCCCGTCGAGCTCGCCGGCCGCTGGGAGCTGCCCGGCGGCAAGCAGGAGCCGGGGGAGACCCCCGAAGAGGCGCTGGTCCGCGAGCTGCGCGAGGAGCTCGGCGTCGAGACCGAGACCGGTGAGCGCATCCCCGGGGACTGGCCGCTCAAGCCCGGATACGTCCTGCGGGTGTGGGCGGCCCGGCTCGTCTCCGGCGAGCCGAAGCCGCTGGAGGACCACGACGAGCTGCGCTGGCTCGCCCGCGACGAGCTGGACTCCGTCGACTGGCTCGACCAGGACCGTCCCGCCGTCGCCGAGGCCGCCCGGCTGCTGCCTCCCGGCCCGCAAGCCCCCGCGGCCCGGCTGCTGCCGCCCGGCCCGGAAGCCCCCGCCGCCCCGGCGGACGGCGTACGCGACTGACCTCCTACGCCGTTCGTGCCACCGTGCGCCCACCGGGGAGTCCGGCGCGATATCCCGCTCCGAATATCGGGTATGTGCCCATTAACCCCCCGAAATAGGACGTGGGCCTCGTGATCGACACCGAAGGCGACTGCGCCGAGTGGCACTTTCCGGCGGAGGCCAACGCCGTGCGCACGGCTCGTCACGCGGTGCGGGACACCCTGAGGGCCTGGCAGCTCGACTCGGTGATCGGTGACGTGACCGTGCTGCTGGTCAGCGAGCTCGTGACCAACTCCCTGCGCTACGCCTCCGGGCCGATCGGCGTGCGCCTGGTCCGGCGGCAGCCCGACGGAACCGGCCCCGGACACGGCCCCGCCCTCCTCGTGGAAGTCTCCGATCCGCTTCCGGACGAGCCCACCGAACGTCCCGCCGGACCCGACGACGAGGGAGGCCGCGGACTCCAGCTCGTGGCCTGTTCCGCCCGCCGCTGGGGCACCCGTGCCGGGCGGTCCGGGAAAACCGTGTGGTTCGAGCTGGCCCTCCCTGGTGAGTAAAGAGAGTGGGACGACGATCAGCGGGACTCGGCCGGAAACGAACGAGACCACCCTGTGATCGTGAACGTCGTGCCGACGGGGGCCGTGGTGCTGAATACTTCGGTCATGGCCGGTCCGGTGCGGTGAGCTGGAGGGGACGGTCGCGTGAGCGAGATACCTGAGACGCCGAGCGGTGTCGTGTGGCAGAGCAGCCCGCCCGGGTCGATCTATGACTACATCCGGGTCGCCTCCTTCTCGATAGGTCCCGACGGGCTCGTCGACCAGTGGAGCAGACGAGCCGTGGACCTCTTCGGCGTGACCGCCGAGGAGGCCAGGGGCAAGGACCCGGTCGAGGCCTTCATGCCCGCCGACCTGCGTGAGCGCGGACATCGCAGGGTCAAGGAGATCCTCGACGGCAGGGAGTGGACGGGCCTCGTCCCCTTCCGGATGCCCGGCGAGGACAGGCCCCGCGGCATCGCCGAGATGTACGTCATGCCCAGCGAGACCGAGCGCGGGGAGAAGGCGGCACTGTGCATCGTCGTCGACGTCCGGGCGCTGCGCCGGATCGAGACGGACCTCGCCGCCTCGCAGGCCATTTTCGGCCAATCCCCTTTCGGTTTCCTGCTCTTCGGCACCGACCTCACCGTGAAGCGGGCCAACCGCCGCTTCGCCACCGTCTTCGGCGGCAGCGCCGACGACCACCGCGGCCGTACCGTGCACGACTACCTCGCCCGGCCCGAGGCCGAGCGGATGACCGCCGCACTGCGCAAGGTCCTGGAGACCGGCGAGTCCGTCGCCGACCTCCAGATCGCCGGCGCCGCTCCCGGCTCGACCGACCGGCGGCACTGGTCCATCAACCTCTACCGCGTGCACAGCGGCTCCGGCCGCCCCGTCGGCGTCGCCGGCCTCGGCATCGACGTCACCCGCCGGCAGAACGCCGCCCGCGAGGCCGCCAGCGCCCGCCGCAACCTCGCCCTGCTGAACGAGGCGGGCGCCCGCATCGGCAACTCCCTCGATCTGGAGGCCACGGCCCGCGAACTCCTCGACGTCGCCGTGCCCGGTTTCTGTGACCTCGCCGCCGTCGACCTCTACCAGGGGCTGCTGACCGGCGACGAGGCCCCGCCCGGGCGCTGGGGCAGCTCCCACGACGTCGGCTACGGGGCGGGCAGCGCCGAACTGCGCCGCGTCGCCGTCGCCAGCGCCGTCTCCGACACCCCCGCGCGGATCGGGAAGCCGCGCCCCAGCGGGGACGACACGGCCACCCGGGCCCCCGGCCCCGACGGAGAGGTGTGCTGCGACACGGGGCCCATCGAGGTCGGCTCGGTCCACCGCTACCCCTTCAACTCGCCCTGCGCCGGAGCCCTGCGCACCGGCCGGGTGCGCACGGTGCCCGGTGCGGACGGCAGCCTCGTCCAGTCCACCCTCGTGGTTCCGATGGTCGCCCACGACACCGTCGTCGGCCTCGTGCAGTTCTCCCGGGCCAAGGGCAGCGAACCCTTCGGCGAGCGCGACCGCGCCCTCGCGGTCGAACTCGCCGCCCGTGCCGCCGTCTGCATCGACAACGCCCGCCTCTACCGGCGCGAGCACGAGCGGGCCCTCATCCTCCAGCGCAGCCTGCTGCCGCCCGGCGACCCCGAGGCCGCCGGACTCGACATCGCCTGCCGCTACCTCCCCGGCACCGTCGGCTCCGAGGTCGGCGGCGACTGGTTCGACGTCATCGAACTCCCCGGCCACCGAACCGCGCTGGTCATCGGCGACGTCATGGGCCGGGGCCTGCGCGCCGCCGTGGCCATGGGCGAACTGCGCACCGCCGTGCGCACCCTCGCCCAGCTCGACCTCGAACCCGCCGAGGTCCTCTCCCACCTCGACGAGATCGCCCGCGGCCTCGGCGCCCCCGCCGGCGCCCAGCAGTCCGCCCGGGCCCACAAGGCCCGCGGCCCCGAGCTCTCCGAGGTCTACCTCGCCACCTGCGTCTACGCGGTCTACGACCCCGTCACCCGGCGCTGCACCTTCGCCAACGCGGGCCACCTGCCGCCCGTGCTCGTCGAACCCGGCGAGGAGGCGCTGCTCCTCGACGTACCGCCGGGGATGCCGCTGGGCGTCGGCGGCGAGCCCTTCGAGGAGGTCGAGGTCGAGCTGCCCGAGGGCGCCCTGCTCGCCCTCTACACCGACGGGCTCGTCGAATCCCGCGATCACGCGCTCGACGAGGGACTGAGCGCCTTCCGCAGCGCCCTCGCGAACCACGGCCGACCCCTCGAGGACGTCTGCGACCACGTCCTGACCACCCTCGACACCCGGCACGGCGAGGACGACATCGCCCTCCTCATGGCCCGCATCCAGGGGCTGCCCACCGAGGCCGTCGGCGACTGGCGGCTCCCCAGGGAGCCCCGCTCGGTCGGCCGGGCCCGCGAACTGGCCCGCGCCCAGCTCACCGCCTGGGAGCTGGAGCCCCTGATCGACACCGTCGAACTGCTCGTCAGCGAGCTGGTCACCAACGCCCTGCGCTACGGCGAGGGCGAGATCCGGCTGCGGCTGCTGCGCGACCGCACCCTGGTCTGCGAGGTGTGGGACGCAGGTCTCGTCCAGCCCCGGCGACGCCGGGCCAAGGACACCGACGAGGGCGGGCGGGGACTTCAGCTGGTGGGACTGCTCAGCGCGGCCTGGGGCTCGCGGCGCACCCCGCGCGGCAAGACCGTCTGGTTCGAGCTGCCGCTGCCCGACGGCGACGGCCTTGCCGAGCCGACGGTCGATCAGCTCCTCAGCATGTTCTGAGTCCCCGGACCGGTCCGGGCGCAGCCCCGGCCGGTCCACGACCGCCCCTGAGCCCCGGCGGCCGCACGGTCCCGGATCAGCTCGTCCCGGACCAGCTCGTCCCGGATCAGCTGGTCCAGCGTCTTCTGCGGATCCCCGGCCCGGTCGGGGAGCGCGTCGATGCCGGCCTTCGCCGACCGGGTGACCCGGCCCGGGACGGTCCGCCTGCTCATGCCCGGTCTCCTCGGGTACGCGCCGCACGCGACGTACGCGCCGTACGCGCTGTACGGATCGGCCGGCGAGCGCCGGGACGGGCCTCAGAAACGCCCGCCGCCGCCCAGCCGGCCGCGTGTACCCCCGCCGCCGAAGCTGGCGGGCCCCCCGCCGAGGCCCCCGCCCCCGAACCCCCCGGCCGGCCCACCGCCGTGGCCGCCCCGGCCCCGTCCTTCCCCGAACGGTCCGCCGAGGATGATGCCGCCGAGCACCGCCCCTCCCAGCCCGCCCCCGCCGGCACCTCCCGCGCCCGGCACACCGCCCAGGCCGTTCGGGTTTCCGTACGACCGCACATCGCGCTCGGCCAGCTCCTGCGCCCGCCGGCCGAGCAGGTCCGCCTGCCGCGCCTCCGCGAGCGCCGCCCGCGGGTCCTCGTCGGCCAGCTGCCCCGAGCGCTCCAGGCGCCGCTGGGCCTCGGCCAGGCGCGTACGGGCCTCCGCGCCCACGGCCCCGCGGTGCGTGGTGACGAAGTCGGAGGCCGCCCCGACCGCCGAACGGGCCGTCAGCGTCGCCCGGTCCAGGAGCGCACGAGCGCGCCTGCTGCCCGACTCGCGCCCCCGCGCGCCCTCCAGAGCCTCGTCGAGCGCCGTATCCGCCTCATCGACCCGGCGCAGCGCGTCGATCGGGTCGTAGCGCTCGGATTCGACCCTCGCGCGCACGCCGGCGAGCACCGCCCCGGCGCGCCCGATCCGGCCCCGCAGGTCGGCCACCGGCACCCCCTCCGGGGTGCCTTCGAGCAGCCCGCGGGCGTCCGCCAGGTCCGCCTCGGTCCCGGCCAGCGCCCCGGACAGCCTCCCCACCGCCGCCGCGAGCTCCTGCGCCCGCCGGTCCACGGCCTCGATCAGCCGGGCGGCCTGGTCGACGGCGCCCTCGGCGGCCCGGATCTGCACGGCGGCGCCGCCGCTGTCACCGGCGTCCAGCCGCTGCCGGGCCCGGGTGACGGTGGTCGTCGCGAACACCAGCCGGTCCTTCGCCTGTTCGACGTCCCCGGACACCGGGCCGGCCGCTGACTCGGTGTACCGCGCGCGCATCGCCGTCAGCGTCGCCTCCGCGGTGCCCATCCGGGCGGCCTGCTCGCGGAAGGCCGCCTCGACGGACTCCAGTGCCTGCGGGGCGTTGCGTTCCAGGTCGCGCAGCCGGTCGAAGCCCTCGGCCTCGGCGTCGAGGCGGGTGTTGACGTCGGCGCAGCGCCTGAGGATCTCGTCGAGCAGGGACCGCCGGGTCGCGTCGTCCTCGGGGAACGCGTCGTCGAGCTGCTGCCGCAGCCGGAACGCGGCCGTGAGCTCGCTCTCCGCGTACCGCACCGCCTCGGTGAACGGGGTGGCGGCCTCCTCGCCGAACTGGGCGGTCGCGAAGCCCAGTTCCTCCTGGCTGGTCCGCACCGCGTCGTCGGTGGCGACCAGCGCCTGCCGGGCCTGCCCGTCGAGCTCCTCGAGGCGGGGCGGCGGGGGTCCCTTCGGTGTGCCCCAGCCGCTGCCGCCGGCGGCGGAGCCCCAGCCCCCGCCGCCCGGCGTGGTGCGGGTGGCGGTCCGGCGGCGGCGCTTGGTGTACGCGTACGCGGCGATGGCGCCGGCGCCTCCGACCAGCACCACCGGCAGCACCAGGTCGGTCGCGGAGGTCGCGTCACCGGCCGCCCCGCCGGCCTCGGCGGGTCCGGGAGTGATCGCGGGGGCGGGCACGGGCCGGCCGGCGGGGACGGCCGTGCGGCCGTCCCCGGCGCCGGTTGCCGCGCCCGCCCGGTCGCTCCGGCGCAGCGCCGGCTCGACGGCGGTGCGGGCCACGTCGTCGGGCCGGGTCTGGGTGAGGGGCGCGTCCGGGGCGGCGGAACGGCCGAACCGCCGGTCGTGGGTGACGACGGCGAGCAGGACGTCGTCGCGGCCGAGGCCGCTGCGGTCGGTGGTGGCGTCGGCCCAGCCCTGAGCGGGGCGGCCGGAGAAGTCCCGTACGGAGACGCCGGGGAACCGAACTCGCCGGGCGTCGTGGAGCCGGTCGAGGGCCTGGACCACCGCGGGGCGCCGGTCGCCGGGAGCGTCGACGCGGTCCGTGATCTGCCCCTCCCGGGACAGGACGACGGGGTCGTCGGCGTGGGCGCCGGGAACGGCGGGCCCGACCAGCCAGCACGCCGCCACCAGCACCGACAGCAGGGCTCGGGCGGCTGTCCGTGTCACAGAAATGAGGCTATGTCCGGGCTTGGGGGGCACGCGACCGGGCCGGGCCGGACGTGCGGAAACCGTTCTCCACAGGGGCGCGTCACTGTCGGTAGCCATCGTTACGGTGGTTCCAGTGACACGACGACCCTCGGGGGCCCGGGTGAACGGACGATGGAAGAGCGTGTGGCGACGGGGGCGCTGGTGGGTCCTCGGTCTCGTCCTCGTGCTCGTCGTGCCGGTGCTGGCCGCGGGCACGGCCCTGCGTCTCAACTACACGGGCGAGGTGCGCGAGGGGACGAGGACCCGGGGCAAGGACGCCATCTGGCTCGGCCACGCCTGGGTCGACGGCCGGAAGAAGGACGCCGACCTCGCCGCGTTCGCCGAGCGGATCAAGGGCACGGGCATACGTGACCTGTACGTCCATGCGGGGCCCCTCGAACACGACGGCACCCTGCCCGCCGCCCGCCATCCGCGGGCGCGCCCGTTCGTCGACGCCGTCCACCGCACGATGCCGGGCATACGGGTGCACGCCTGGCTGGGCGACGTGCTCGCCGGCGAGGGGCCCGACGGGCTGCGGCTGGAGGACGCCGCCTCCCGGGCCGCGGTCGTGGCCTCGGCCCGGCAGGTGCTCGACGCCGGATTCGACGGCGTCCACTTCGACCTGGAGCCGCTGCACTCCGACGACCGTGACTATCTGTCACTGCTCGACGATCTCGGGGCGCTGACCCGGCAGCGCAAGGCGCTGCTCTCGGTCGCCTCGCACCAGATAGACCCGCTGCCGGGCGCCCACTCCGCCCTCGGCGCGCTCTCCGGCAGCGAGAAATGGTGGTCGCAGGAGTTCTTCGGACAGGTCGCCCGGAGGGTCGACCAGATCGCGGTCATGTCGTACGACACCTGGATGCCTCTGGAGGGGATGTACGGCGGCTACGTCGCCCAGCAGACCAGCCTCGCGCTGGAGGTGACGCCCGAGGGCACGGACCTGCTCATGGGTCTGCCCTTCTTCCACGAGGACGACCTCGGGCACCACGAGTCCGCCGAGACCGTCGCAGCCGCCGTGCGCGGCGCGCGCCTCGGACTCGGACGCACGGACCCGGACCGCGAGCGCTTCGGGCTGGCGCTGTACGTGGACTTCGCGGCGCAGGAGGGCGACTGGCGGGCGTACCGGGAGGGCTGGCACTGACCTGATCGGCCGCGACGGCCCTTGGGCCGGCCGTCCGCGGCCGTGGCCGCGGCACCGGCCGTCCGCGGCGGCCCGACGCCCCGGCCGGGGCCCGGGGCTCGGCGGTAGGGCGGTCCGTCCGCGCCGCGACACCCCGTCCGCGGCGGCCCGGCCACCGTCCGTCTGCGGCCCGGCGCCCCGACGCGCTGTCCGCGCCACCGCCCGTCCGCGCCCCGACGCCCGGCGGCCCAGCGGCCCGGCCACCGCCCGTCTGCGGCCCGGCGCCCCGACGCGCTGTCCGCGCCACCGCCCGTCCGCGGCGGCCTGGCGGCCCGATGCCCCGACCGGGGCCCGGGGGCCCAGTGGCCCGGTGGCCCAATCGCCCGGCCGCCGGGCGATTGGGCCGCACGAGTGGGGTTTGCCGGTCGTGCCGCCGTGTCGCCGTCGCCGGATCCGCTCCGTCCTTTTCAGTGGATGAGCAATAGGTGTGATCATCTCCAAATGGCATGAAACTGGACGAAGGGGTACAAGTCATGTCCCAGGTCGGCGCCCCTCGCGGGAGGACATGCTCCAGGAGCCCCCGCTCCCGCACGCTCCGCTCCGTCGCGACCCTCGGCAGCGCGGTCCTCGCGCTCGCCGTCCTCGCGGGATGCAGCTCCGGCGACAGCGGCGACGAGCCGCCGGCCGCCGCCCAGGACAACGCGCCGGCCGCACGTGACCGGGTCGCCGACGGAGGGACCCTCCGCTGGGCCGTCGACGCGCTGCCCACCACCCTCAACGCCTTCCAGGCCGACGCCGACGGCACCACCGCCCGCATCGCGGGCGCCGTGCTGCCCGCCCTCCACACCCTCGACGAGCGCGGCCGGCCGCGGCTGAACCCGGACTACCTGGAATCCGCCGAAGTCATCGAGACGGAGCCCAAGCAGGTCGTCCTCTACAAGCTCAACCAGCAGGCGGTGTGGAGCGACGGGCGCGAGATCGGCGCCCCGGACTTCGTCGCCCAGTGGCGCGCGCTCAGCGGCCGGGACAGCGCCTACTGGACGGCCCGCAACGCCGGCTACGAGCGGATCGAGAAGATCGAGCGCGGCAAGGACGACCTGCAGGTACGGGTCACCTTCGGCAAGCCCTACGCCGACTGGCGCTCGCTCTTCACCCCCCTCTACCCGAAGGAGGTGATGGGCTCCCCGAGCGCCTTCAACGACGGAGCCCGCGCCTCCCTGAAGGCCACTGCAGGACCGTTCCTTCTCAAGACGATCGACCGGAAGACCGGCAGCGTCACGCTCGCCCGCAACCCCCGCTGGTGGGGGCAGAACGCCAAGCTCGACACGCTCGTCCTCACCGCGGTGCCCCGCGCCGAACGGGCCACCGCGCTCGCCGCCGGCAAGCTGGACCTCGCCGAGATCGACCGGGCCGTCGCCGAGCGGATCGCCCTCGCCGCCCGTGATGCCCGGTCCGGCCGGAGCGGCGCGCAGCCGCCCGCCCACGGGCCCGGCTCCGGAACCACCCCCGCGGCCGCCCTGAAGTCCTGGGCGCTCGCCTACGGCTCCGACGAGGAGAAGGCCGAGGAGGTACGGGCCGCCCGCGAGAAGAACCAGCAGGCCGTCGCCCGGTACGCGGCCGAGCAGAACGGCCTCGCCCGGTTCGTGGTCCGCAAGTCCCTGGAGCCCGCCTACACCCAGCTCTCCCTCAACGGCGAGTCCGGGCCGCTCGCCGACGAGCGGGTGCGCCGGGCGGTCGCCCGCGCCATCGACCGCCAGGAGCTGGCCGAGACGGTGCTCAAGCCCCTCGGGCTCCCGGCCAGGCCCCCGGGCAGCCACCTCGCGCTCGCCGGCCAGGCCGCGTACACCGACAGCAGCGACGCGCTCGGCAGCCAGGACACCAAGGAGGCGCGGGCGCTGCTGGCCGACGCGGGCTGGGTGCCGGGCGGGGCGCTGCAGAAGCCGTCCGCCGGGACGAAGGCGGGCAGCGAGGCCACGGACAAGCAGTCCCGGAAGCCGGACGCCGAGAAGAAGGCGGAGAAGAAGACCGACGAGAAGGCGCCGGCGAAGGAGGCCGACGCCGCCTCCGACGACGGCCTCTACATCGTCGGCGACGACAAGCCGGGCGGGCGCCGGGCGACCGCCCCGCTGATCGGCGCGGGCGGCCCCGAGAACGGCACCAACATCCTGGCCCCGGCCCCCGTCGCCGCCCTCCAGAGCGCGGCGCTGCTCCGTCAGGCCGCCGCCCTCGACACGGGCGGCCCCGGCCCCCAGGCGCAGTCGCAGCTCCAGGCGCACCCCGCCAAGCCGGTGGCCGGCGCCTACGCCCCGCGGGGTACGGCCGCCCCGGCCGCGGCCGACGGTGCCGCGAAGGGCCTGGGCAAGGACGGCAAGGCGCTCAGCCTCCGCTTCGTCCTGCCCTCGGGACCCGGCTCGGAGTCGCTGCGGGCGGTCGGCGACCGGATCGTGCGGATGCTCGACGCCGTCGGCATCCGCACCGAGGTCACCAAGGTCTCCGACGAGAGCTTCTTCAAGGACCACATCGCCTCCGGCGACTACGACCTGGCCCTCTACTCCTGGCCGGCGACCGCCTTCCCGGCGACCGACGCCCGGCCGATCTACGCCAAGCCCGAGCCGGCCTCCGACGGCTCGCTCCTGGTGGAGCAGAACTACTCCCGGGTCGGCACCGACCGCATCGACCAGCTCTTCGACCAGGCGGCGGCCACCCTCGACGAGGAGGAGGCCCGCGACCTGGTCCGCCAGGCCGACGCCCGGATCTGGGCCGCGGCCGGCTCCATCCCGCTCTACCAGCGCCCCCAGCTGGTGGCGGCCAGGCCCGAGATCGTGAACGCCGGAGCCTGGGGCTTCGCGGCCCCCCGCTACCAGGACATCGGCTACAAGAAGCCGGAGTCGGCCCAGGGCGCGGAGCGCAACACCCGCAAGTGAGCGCAATACCCTAAAGCCGCCGAAAGTCCAAGTCGCAAGCTCAGAAGCAGCTCAATTTCCTTGCCCGCCGGTGACCCCGGCGGGCAGGATCATGTCGACCCCTTGACCCGGTCGCATGATCTTCCCCACACCCTGAAATCTCCTAGTAGACCCTCTCGGATCCCTCCGGGGAAGCCCCTTGCACGGCAGCCCCGTACCATAGGACATAGCCGTGGCGCGTCCGCCCGGCGGGCGTAAGAGGAACTGACGCCGATTCCCACGATCCGAGAGAAGCGCAAGCCACCCATGCCCACGCGCCACGACATCCGTAACGTCGCCATCGTCGCCCACGTCGACCACGGCAAGACGACCATCGTCGACGCCATGCTCAAGCAGGCCGGTGCCTTCGCCGCCCACCAGCAGCTCGACGACCGCATGATGGACTCGAACGACCTGGAGCGTGAGAAGGGCATCACGATCCTCGCCAAGAACACGGCGGTGAAGTACCACCCCAAGGACGGCGGGGCCCCGATCACGATCAACATCATCGACACCCCCGGTCACGCCGACTTCGGTGGCGAGGTCGAGCGCGGTCTGTCGATGGTCGACGCCGTCGTCCTCCTGGTGGACGCCTCCGAGGGTCCGCTCCCGCAGACCCGGTTCGTGCTGCGCAAGGCCCTCATGCAGCGCAAGCCCGTCATCCTCTGCATCAACAAGACGGACCGCCCGGACTCCCGGATCGACGAGGTCGTCAACGAGACCTACGACCTCTTCCTGGACCTCGACGCCGACGAGGACCAGATCGAGTTCCCGATCGTCTACGCCTGCGGCCGTGACGGCATCGCCTCGCTGACCAAGCCGGAGGACGGCACCGTCCCGGCGGACTCCACCAACCTGGAGCCCTTCTTCTCCACGATCCTGGAGCACGTCCCGGCCCCGACGTTCGAGGAGGACGCGCCGCTCCAGGCCCACGTCACCAACCTCGACGCCGACAACTTCCTCGGCCGTATCGCGCTGCTCCGCGTCGAGCAGGGCGAGCTGCGCAAGGGCCAGACGGTCGCGTGGATCAAGCGGGACGGCTCGATCCAGAACGTCCGCATCACC
Source organism: Streptomyces sp. NPDC048018 (assembly GCF_043202995.1). NCBI lineage: Bacteria > Bacillati > Actinomycetota > Actinomycetes > Kitasatosporales > Streptomycetaceae > Streptomyces > Streptomyces sp. NPDC048018. The sequence goes on along the minus strand of NZ_JBIDBK010000015.1, from coordinate 64,325 downwards.
GAGCTGATGATGACCGAGGCGCTCACCCGCAAGCCGGCCGAGGTCGCCGGCCCCGGTGACATCTGTGCCGTCGCCGGCATCCCGGACATCATGATCGGCGAGACCCTGGCCGACCCGGAGAACCCGGTCGCGCTGCCGCTCATCACGGTGGACGAGCCGGCCATCTCCATGGTCATCGGCACCAACACCTCGCCGCTCGTCGGCCGCGGCGGCACCGGCAAGGGCGCGGACGCCAAGACCGCGGTCAAGGACCGCAAGGTCACCGCGCGCCAGGTGAAGGACCGTCTGGACCGCGAGCTGATCGGTAACGTCTCGCTGCGCGTCCTCGACACCGAGCGTCCCGACGCCTGGGAGGTCCAGGGCCGTGGTGAGCTCGCGCTCGCCATCCTGGTCGAGCAGATGCGCCGCGAGGGCTTCGAGCTGACCATCGGCAAGCCGCAGGTCGTCACCAAGGAGGTCGACGGCAAGGTCCACGAGCCGGTCGAGCGCATGACGATCGACGTGCCCGAGGAGCACATGGGCGCCGTCACCCAGCTCATGGGTGTCCGCAAGGGCCGCATGGACAACATGTCGAACCACGGCTCCGGCTGGGTCCGCATGGAGTTCGTCGTCCCGTCCCGTGGCCTCATCGGCTTCCGTACGGAGTTCCTGACCCAGACCCGCGGTACGGGCATCGCGCACTCGATCCACGAGGGCCACGAGCCGTGGTTCGGCCCGCTGCAGACCCGTAACAACGGTTCGCTGGTCGCCGACCGCGCCGGTTCCGTCACCGCCTTCGCGATGACCAACCTGCAGGAGCGCGGCGTGCTGTTCACCGACCCCGGCACCGAGGTGTACGAGGGCATGATCGTCGGCGAGAACTCGCGCTCCGACGACATGGACGTGAACATCACCAAGGAGAAGAAGCTCACGAACATGCGGTCCTCGTCGGCCGACTCGTTCGAGGCCATCGTGCCGCCGCGGAAGCTCTCCCTGGAGCAGTCCCTGGAGTTCTGCCGCGACGACGAGTGCGTCGAGGTGACCCCGGAGGCCGTCCGCATCCGCAAGGTCAACCTGGACCAGCGCGAGCGTGCCCGCGCCGCGTCCCGCGCCAAGAACAGCTGACCCTCCGGGGTTTGAGCGAAAGCTCACATCAAGGGCCCGGCCCCCTGCACACTGTGCGGGGGGCCGGGCCCTTCGCCGTACCCCCGGCGTGCCCCGGCGTACCTCCGACCTGCTTCCGGAGCGTGACCGGAGTGCCCCCGCCGGGGTCGGGAACCGGCCCCGTTGTCAACGTTTCGTCAACCACATTTAGCGGGCCGTGCGTCCGGATATCGGTCGTCGCTCTCCGGAACGTGTGTTAACGGTCCGTTTCGTCGCTGTCTGTCTGTGATCGCTTTGTCCGGATTTCGGTCTTCGGGGGCTTGGCGATGTTGTCAAAACGAGACCACTTAAGTGTGGTTTACAGCCCGGACGTACTTAATAGTTGGCTCCATTGAGCTCGGGTCAATGGGTCACGCACTGTGGGGAGTGCCGACTCACGAGCACACTCGGGGCACTTGAGTGCAACGCCGTCAGGGGTGTCGGCAGAACTCGAAGTGCCTCTCTTGTAGTGACAAGTGGACTCATGAGGAGGAACCCATGCGCGGTGCCAAGAGCGCCAAGTGGGTAGCGGGCGCGATCGTCGTCGCCCTGGCAGCGACCGCCTGTGGCGGGGGTAAGAGCGACGAGGGCAAGGGTGCCTCGGGTGCTGTCGACCCGAACGGCATCTTCTCCATCGAGCTGGGTGAGCCGGAGAAGCCGCTGCTCACCGGTGACACGATGGAGTCCAACGGCTCCGCGGTCATGGCCGGTCTGTTCTCGACCCTGGTCGACTACAAGGCCGACGGCTCCCTGGAGATGATCAACGCTGAGTCGGTCACCACGACCGACTCGAAGACCTGGACCGTCAAGCTCAAGCCGGGCTGGACGTTCCACGACGGCACGCCGGTCACGTCCAAGTCCTTCGTGGACGCGTGGAACTGGAACGCCAACGTCAAGAACGCCCAGGGCCTCGCGTCCTGGTTCGCCGACATCAAGGGCTTCGACAAGGTCCACCCCGAGGCCGAGGGCGCCAAGCCGAGCTCGGACAAGCTCGAGGGTCTGAAGATCGTCGACGACAACACCTTCACGATCGAGCTGAACACCGCGGTTCCGTACTTCGCGCACAAGCTCGCCTACATCGTCTTCGCCCCGCTCCCGGCCTCCTTCTACAAGGACCCGGTCGCCGGCGGTCAGAAGCCGGTCGGTAACGGTCCCTACAAGTTCAAGAGCTGGGACCACAAGAAGCAGATCGAGATCACCCGCTTCGACGGCTACAAGGGCCCGAACAAGGCGAAGAACGGCGGTGTGGTCTTCAAGAACTACACCACCCTCGAGGCCGCGTACGAGGACCTGAAGTCGGGCAACGTCGACGTTCTGCGTCAGATCGCCCCGAAGGACCTGCCGGTCTACCGCCAGGACCTCGGCGACCGCGCTGTCGACCAGGCGTACTCCGCGATCCAGACGATCGCCGTCGCCTTCTACGCCGACCAGTGGAAGAAGCCGAAGCAGATCGACCCGCGCGTCATCCAGGGTCTGTCCATGGCGATCGACCGTGCCACCATCACCAAGACGGTGCTGAACGGCACGCGTGAGCCCGCGACCGGCTGGGTCGCCAAGGGCGTGCTCGGCTACCAGCCGAACGCGGTCGAGGTCACCAAGTTCGACCCGGCCAAGGCCAAGGAGCTCATCAAGGCCGGCGGCGGTGTGCCCGGCAACAAGATCTCCATCCAGTACAACGCCGACGGTGGCCACAAGGAGTGGGTGGAGGCTGTCTGCAACTCCATCCAGCAGGCCACCAGCGTCCAGTGTGTCGGTGACGGCAAGCCGGACTTCCAGGCCGACCTGACTGCTCGCAAGACGAAGCAGGTCAAGTCCCTGTACCGCTCCGGCTGGGTGCTCGACTACCCGGTGAACGCCAACTTCATCTCGGACCTGTTCCGTACGGGTGCCGGCGGCAACCAGGGCGACTTCTCCAACAAGGAGCTGGACGCCAAGATCGCCAAGGCTGACTCGGCCAAGACGCTCGACGAGTCGGTCAAGGCGTACCAGGCCATCGAGAAGGACCTGGTCAACTACATGCCGTCGATCCCGCTCTGGTACTACAAGGTCAACGCGGGCTTCTCGGAGAAGGTTTCCGGCGTGGCGTACGGCCAGGACGGCGACCCGATCCTGACCGGCGTCGAGGTCAAGAAGTAATCACCCAAGCGTAGTCCGCTCGCCGCAGCGGGGCTGACGGAACGTCAGCCCCGTCGCGGTGCCTTACGCAGTGGCTGGGGGGCCCTTCCACGACATCGTCATGCCCATGTGTGGGCAGACCGTCGAGGGAGGGCCCGTCGGCTGCGGCCGTCACATCTCAACGGAGGCATGATGGGGCGCTATGTCGCACGACGACTGCTCCAGATGATCCCGGTCTTCCTCGGGACAACCCTGCTGATCTTCCTCATGGTTCACAGCCTGCCCGGTGACCCCGTGCTGGCGATGTTCGGTGACAAGGGCGCGGATCCCGCGACCCTGGCCGCCAAGCGCCACGAGCTGGGTCTCGACAAGTCCCTGCCGGAGCAGTACTTCGCCTACATGCGGGACATGATCCTGCACCTGGACTTCGGCACCCAGATCCGCAACGGGCGGCCGGTCACCGAGGTGCTGGGCGAGGCGTTCCCCGTCACGCTCCAACTGGCCCTGCTGGCCTTCGCGTTCGAGCTGATCTTCGGTATCGGCCTCGGCATCATCGCGGGTCTGCGCGCCGGCCGCCTGGCCGACAACGCCATCCTGATCTTCACGCTGCTGATCATCTCGATCCCGGTCTTCGTGCTCGGCTTCCTGATCAAGATGCAGTTCGCGTTCAACCTGGGCTGGATCGCCCCGAACGTGTCCACCGAGCAGAGCTGGGACGAGCTCATCGCCCCGGCCGTCGTGCTCGGCGGCCTCTCCCTCGCCTACGTGGCGCGTCTGACCCGGACCACCATGGCGGAGAACCTGCGCGCCGACTACATGCGCACGGCCATCGCCAAGGGTCTGCCGAAGCGCCGCATCATCGGCGTCCACCTGATGCGCAACTCGATGATCCCGGTCATCACCTTCCTCGGCACCGACATCGGTGCCCTCATGGGTGGTGCGGTCGTCACCGAGAAGATCTTCAACATCAAGGGCATCGGCGGCCTGATCGCCGAGTCGATCTCCCGTCGCGAGGGCGGCACCCTGGTCGGCCTCGTCACCATCCTGGTGATCGTCTACCTCGTCACCAGCCTGCTCATCGACCTGCTGTACGCGGTCCTGGACCCGAGGATCCGTTATGCCTGACGTGACCAAGACCGCGGCCGACGCCGTCGAGGACGCCATCGCTCCCCCGTCGATCGACGCGGCGGCCGCGCCGGCGCCGCAGTCGGAGAAGGCCCGCAGCCTCTGGGGCGACGCCTGGTCGGACCTGCGCCGGAACCCGTACTTCCTCGTCTCCGCGGTGATGATCTTCTTCCTGCTGCTCATCGCCGCCGTCCCGAGCCTGTTCACCAGTGCCTCGCCCACCGCCGGTGACCTGGTGAAGCACTTCCTGGGCAAGCCGGAGCTCGGCCACATCGGCTCGGCCGAGTGGCTCGGCTACGACGGCCAGGGCCGTTCGGTGTACGCCCGCCTGATCCACGGCACCCGTGCCTCGATCATCGTCGGCGTCTGCGTCACCGCGATCGTCACGATCTTCGGCGGCCTCATCGGCATGCTGGCCGGCTACTTCGGCGGCGTGCTCGACGCGGTCCTCTCCCGGATCACCGACATCTTCTTCGGCATCCCGTTCCTGCTCGGCGCGATGGTCGTCCTCCAGTCCTTCACCGACCGCACCGTCTGGGTCGTCGTCGGCGCGCTGGCGTTCCTCGGCTGGACCCAGATGGCCCGCGTGATGCGCGGTGCCGTGATCACGGTCAAGCAGGCCGACTACGTCCACGCCGCCACGGCTCTGGGCGCCGGCACCACGCGGATCCTGTTCCGGCACATCCTGCCGAACGCCATGGCCCCGCTGATCGTCGTCGCCACCATCTCACTCGGCGGCTACATCTCGGCCGAGGCCACCCTGTCCTACCTGGGTCTGGGTCTCGCCTCGCCGACCGTCTCCTGGGGCGTCGACATCTCCACCGCCGTCGACCAGATCCGGGTGGCCCCGCACATCCTGCTGTGGCCCTCGATCATGCTGAGCATCACCGTGCTGGCATTCATCATGCTCGGCGAAGCAGTCCGCAACGCCCTCGACCCGAAGATGCGCTGAGGAGGGCGAACGTGACCATCATCGACAACACCGCGACGGTCCCCGCACCGCGCGACGGCGGCCACACCGGTCCGCTGCTCGAAGTCCGCGACCTGCACGTCGAGTTCCACACCCGCGACGGTGTGGCCAAGGCGGTCAACGGCGTCAACTACTCGGTCGACGCCGGTGAGACGCTGGCCGTGCTCGGTGAGTCCGGCTCCGGCAAGTCCGTGACCGCCCAGGCGATCATGGGCATCCTCGACATGCCGCCCGGCAAGATCCCGCAGGGCGAGATCCTCTTCCGCGGCCAGGACATGCTCAAGATGTCCAACGAGGAGCGCCGGAAGATCCGCGGCCAGAAGATCGCGATGATCTTCCAGGACGCGCTGTCCTCCCTGAACCCGGTCCTCTCCGTCGGCTACCAGCTCGGCGAGATGTTCCGCGTGCACCACGGCCTGTCCAAGAAGGACGCCAAGACCAAGGCCATCGAGCTGATGGACAAGGTCAAGATCCCCGCCGCCAAGGCGCGGGTCTCCGACTACCCCCACCAGTTCTCCGGCGGTATGCGCCAGCGCATCATGATCGCCATGGCGCTGGCCCTGGAGCCGGACCTGATCATCGCGGACGAGCCCACCACGGCGCTCGACGTGACCGTCCAGGCCCAGGTCATGGACCTCCTCGCGGAGCTCCAGCGGGAATACAACATGGGTCTGATCCTGATCACCCACGACCTCGGCGTCGTCGCCGACGTCGCGGACAAGATCGCGGTCATGTACGCCGGCCGCATCGTGGAGCAGGCGCCGGTGCACGAGCTGTACAAGCGCCCGGCCCACCCGTACACCCGCGGTCTGCTGGACTCGATCCCGCGCCTGGACCAGAAGGGCCAGGAGCTCTACGCGATCAAGGGCCTGCCGCCCAACCTGCTTCGCGTGCCCACCGGCTGCGCCTTCAACCCGCGCTGCCCCAAGGCCGACGACATCTGCCGTACGGAGATCCCGCCGCTGGCGCCGGTCACCGAGCAGAACGGCGCCGAGCTGCCGGGCCGCAAGAGCGCCTGCCACTTCTGGAAGGAGACGATCCATGGCTGAGCTGAGCAAGACGAACGAGGCCGGGGGCGTGTCCGAGGCGGAGGCCGTAGCCGCCATCGAGGCTCCGATCGGGCGCGGTGAGCCGATCCTCCAGGTCCGTGACCTGAAGAAGCACTTCCCGCTCACCCAGGGCGTCCTCTTCAAGAAGCAGGTCGGCGCGGTCAAGGCCGTGGACGGGGTCTCCTTCGACCTCTACCAGGGCGAGACCCTCGGCATCGTGGGCGAGTCCGGCTGTGGCAAGTCCACGGTCGCCAAGCTCCTGATGAACCTGGAGCGGGCCACCGCCGGCGAGGTCTTCTACAAGGGGCAGGACATCACCCGGCTCTCCGGCCGCGCCCTCAAGGCCGTGCGCCGGAACATCCAGATGGTGTTCCAGGATCCGTACACCTCGCTGAACCCGCGCATGACGGTCGGCGACATCATCGGCGAGCCCTTCGACATCCACCCCGAGGTGGCCCCGAAGGGTGACCGGCGCCGCAAGGTGCAGGAGCTGCTCGACGTCGTCGGTCTGAACCCCGAGTACATCAACCGCTACCCGCACCAGTTCTCCGGCGGTCAGCGCCAGCGCATCGGCATCGCCCGCGGCCTCGCGCTCAACCCGGAGATCATCATCTGCGACGAGCCGGTCTCCGCCCTGGACGTGTCCGTCCAGGCGCAGGTCATCAACCTGATGGAGAAGCTGCAGGACGAGTTCAACCTGTCCTACATCTTCATCGCGCACGACCTGTCGATCGTCCGGCACATCTCGGACCGCGTCGGCGTGATGTACCTGGGCAAGATGGCCGAGATCGGTACGGACACCCAGATCTACGACCACCCGACCCACCCGTACACCCAGGCGCTGCTCTCCGCGGTGCCGGTGCCGGACCCGGAGGCCCGCGCGCACCGCGAGCGGATCATCCTCACCGGTGACGTGCCCTCGCCGGCCAACCCGCCGTCGGGCTGCCGCTTCCGCACCCGTTGCTGGAAGGCCCAGGACATCTGCGCCACCGAGACCCCGCTGCTCGCGGTCCCGGAGCGCTTCCAGGGTCAGAACACCCCGGCCGCGCACGAGTCCGCGTGCCACTTCGCCGAGGAGAAGGACGTCGTGCACGCGTCCTGAGTGCCGAGCACTCGACTCCGGGCTCCCCGAGCCCGGCCGACGGCCGGTCCCCGGTGCCACAAGGCGCCGGGGACCGGCCGTTTCCGCATGCCCGGGGAGGCGTGCCCGTCCGGGCGGGAGCGACCGGGGTCCGGACCGAGCGCGAGGCGCCGGCGGCGGGGGAGCCGTGCGCGACCGGGAGCCTTCCGCGACCGGCTCGCGTGCTCGCCGCTCGGGGCGCGCCGCCCCGGCGCCCGAGGGCCTGTTCATCCGGACGCCATAAAAGTGCACTCCCGTCAATATGGGGTGATATTGGGGCCTAAGTAATGCTCAGGACATCGGGAGGCACTCCATGCGCGGAGCCACGCACGCCAAGTGGGCCGCTCTGGCCACCGCCGTCGCCCTCGCGGCGACCGCCTGCGGAGGTGGCGGCGACAGCGGCGGCGGCGGAGGCGCGGACGGCGTCGTGTCCTCCTCGTGGGGCGACCCGCAGAACCCGCTGGAGCCGGCGAACACCAACGAGGTGCAGGGCGGCAAGGTCCTGTCCATGATCTTCCGCGGGCTCAAGCAGTACGACCCGAAGACCGGCGCGGCGAAGGACATGCTCGCCCAGAAGATCGAGACGACCGACTCGACCAACTTCACCGTCACGGTCAAGAGCGGCTGGACCTTCTCCAACGGGGAGAAGGTCACCGCCAAGTCCTTCGTCGACGCCTGGAACTACGGCGCGAGCCTGAAGAACAACCAGAAGAACGCCTACTTCTTCAGCTACATCGAGGGCTACGACCAGGTGCACCCCGACTCCGGGGCGCAGAAGGCCACGACGATGTCGGGCCTCAAGGTCACCGGCGACCTGACCTTCACGATCAAGCTGACGCAGAAGTTCTCGACCTTCCCCGACACCCTCGGCTACGCGGCCTACTCCCCGCTGCCGCAGGTCTTCTACACCGACCACGCCGGCTGGCTGAGCAAGCCGGTCGGCAACGGCCCGTACACGGTCGACACCTACTCCAAGGGCTCCCAGATGGTCCTCACGAAGTGGGACGGCTACCCGGGACCCGACAAGGCGCAGAACGGCGGCATCACCCTCAAGGTCTACACCGACAACAACACCGCCTACACCGACCTGACGGCCGGCAACCTCGACCTCGTCGACGACATCCCGGCCTCGCAGCTCAAGAACGTCTCCGCCGACCTCGGGAACCGCTACATCAACACCCCGGCCGGCATCATCCAGACGCTCTCCTTCCCGTTCTACGACCCCGCCTGGAACAAGCCCGGCCAGGAGAAGCTCCGCACGGGCCTGTCCATGGCGATCAACCGGGACCAGATCACCCAGACGATCTTCCAGAAGACCCGCACCCCCGCCGTCGACTGGACCTCCCCGGTGCTCGGCGAGGCCGGCGGCTTCAAGGACATCTGCGGCGACGCCTGCACGTACAACCCGACCGAGGCCAAGAAGCTGGTCGCCGAAGGCGGCGGCATCCCCGGCGGCACGATGACGATCTCGTACAACGCCGACACCGGCTCCCACAAGGAGTGGGTGGACGCGGTCTGCAACTCCATCAACAACGCGCTCGGCAACAACCGGGCCTGCGTCGGCAACCCGATCGGCACCTTCGCCGACTTCCGCAGCCAGGTCAGCACGCAGAAGATGAAGGGTCCGTTCCGGGCCGGCTGGCAGATGGACTACCCGCTGATCCAGAACTTCCTGCAGCCGCTGTACTACACCAACGCCTCCTCCAACGACGGCAAGTACTCGAACCCGCAGTTCGACAAGCTGGTCAACGAGGCCAACGCCGAGACCGACACCCCGAAGGCCGTCGGACTCTTCCAGCAGGCCGAAGAGGTGCTCAAGGGCGACATGGGCGCCATCCCGCTCTGGTACCAGAACGGCAGCGCCGGCTACTCGGAGCGGGTCGAGAACGTGACGCTCAACCCGTTCAGCGTCCCGGTCTACGACCAGATCAAGGTCAAGTGACGCCTTAGCAGGCCGTACCGGTCGGCAGCGTACGGCCCGGCCCGCGGAACCCCCGCGCCGGGCCGTGCAGCTTTCCCCGCCCGGCTTCCTCCCCCCACCCCTGGAGGCTTTCGTGGGTCGCTACGTGATCCGACGGCTGCTGCAGATGATCCCGGTCTTCTTCGGCGCCACGCTGCTGATCTTCCTGATGGTGAACGTGATGGGCGACCCCATCGCCGGCCTGTGCGGCGACCGCGCCTGCGATCCCGCCACCGCCGCCCAGCTGGAGAAGGAGTTCGGCCTCGACAAGCCGGTCTGGCAGCAATACCTGACCTACATGGGCAACGTCTTCACCGGCGACTTCGGCACCGCCTTCAACGGCCAGCCCGTCACCGAACTGATGGCCGCGGCCTTCCCCGTCACCATCCGGCTGACCATCGTCGCCATCCTCTTCGAGGTCGTCATCGGCATCACCCTCGGCGTCGTCACCGGCCTCAAGCGCGGGCACCCCGTCGACACCTCGGTGCTGCTGCTGACCCTGGTCGTCCTCTCCATCCCCACCTTCGTCACCGGCCTGCTGCTCCAGCTGCTGCTCGGCGTCGAATGGGGCTGGATCAAACCGGCGGTCTCGCCCGAGGCGCCGTTCAGCGAACTGATCGTCCCCGGGCTCGTCCTCGCCTCGGTGTCGCTCGCATACGTCACCCGGCTCACCCGCACGTCCATCGCCGAGAACAAGCGCGCCGACTACGTCCGCACGGCCGTCGCCAAGGGCCTGCCGCGCCGCCGGGTCATCACCCGGCACCTGCTGCGCAACAGCCTCATCCCCGTGGTGACCTTCATCGGCGCCGACATCGGCGCACTCATGGGCGGCGCCATCGTCACCGAACGGATCTTCAACATCCACGGCGTGGGCTACCAGCTCTACCAGGGCATCGTCCGCCAGAACACCCAGACCGTCGTCGGCTTCGTGACGATCCTCGTCCTGGTGTTCCTCCTGGCCAACCTGCTGGTCGACCTCCTGTACGCCGTCCTTGACCCGAGGATTCGCTATGCCTGAGCCGATTGAGCCGTTCGAGCCGCTCGAGTCGTACGGCGAGGAAGGACGCGCCGTGGCATCGACCGGAGCCGGAGGGGCGGCCGACTTCGGCACCGCCGAGGCCGAGACGCTGGAGAAGAACCTCGAGAACGGCCCGGACGCCGGCCCGGAGGCCGGCGTCGACAGGAAGCCGCGCTCGCTGTGGTCCGACGCCTGGCACGACCTGCGGCGCAACCCGGTCTTCATCGTCTCCGGGCTCATCATCCTCTTCCTCGTCGTCATCTCCATCTGGCCCTCGCTGATCGCCTCCGGGGACCCCCTCGACTGCGACCTGTCCAAGGCCCAGGAGGGCTCCCAGCCCGGCCACCCCTTCGGCTTCAACGGCCAGGGCTGCGACGTCTACACCCGGGTCGTCTACGGCGCCCGCACCTCCGTCACCGTCGGCGTCTGCGCCACCCTCGGCGTCGCGATCCTCGGCGGCATCCTCGGCGGCCTCGCCGGTTTCTTCGGCGGCGCGTGGGACGGCTTCCTGTCCCGGATCACCGACGTCTTCTTCGCCATCCCCGTCGTCCTCGGCGGTCTGGTGCTCCTGTCGGTGGTGACCAGTTCCACCGTCTGGCCCGTCATCGGCTTCATGGTGCTGCTCGGCTGGCCGCAGCTCTCCCGCATCGCCCGCGGCTCCGTCATCACCGCCAAACAGAACGACTACGTCCAGGCGGCCCGGGCGCTCGGCGCCTCCAACTCCCGGATGATGCTGCGGCACATCGCGCCCAACGCCATCGCCCCCGTGATCGTCGTCGCGACCATCGCGCTCGGCACCTACATCGCCCTGGAGGCGACCCTGTCGTACCTCGGCGTCGGCCTGAAGCCGCCGACCGTCTCCTGGGGCATCGACATCTCCTCGGCCTCGCAGTACATCCGCAACGCCCCGCACATGCTGCTCTGGCCGGCCGGCGCGCTCGCCGTCACGGTGCTCGCCTTCATCATGCTCGGCGACGCGGTACGCGACGCCCTCGACCCCAAGCTGAGGTAGCCGACCATGCTGCTCGAAGTGCGCGACCTGCACGTGGAGTTCCACACCCGCGACGGGGTGGCCAAGGCGGTCAACGGCGTCAACTACTCCGTCGACGCGGGGGAGACCCTGGCCGTGCTCGGCGAGTCCGGCTCCGGCAAGTCCGTCACGGCCCAGGCCGTCATGGGCATCCTCGACGTGCCCCCCGGCAAGATCACCAGCGGTGAGATCCGCTTCCAGGGCCAGGACCTGCTCACCCTCAAGGAGGAGGAGCGGCGGAAGATCCGCGGCGCCAAGATGGCGATGATCTTCCAGGACGCGCTGTCCTCCCTCAACCCCGTCATCAGCGTCGGCGACCAGCTCGGCGAGATGTTCCAGGTGCACCGGGGCATGTCCCGGAAGGACTCCAGGACCAAGGCCGTCGAACTGATGGACCGGGTCCGCATCCCCGCCGCCAAGGAGCGCGTCGGCCAGTACCCGCACCAGTTCTCCGGCGGTATGCGCCAGCGCATCATGATCGCGATGGCCCTCGCCCTCGAACCCGAGCTGATCATCGCCGACGAGCCGACCACCGCCCTCGACGTCACCGTCCAGGCCCAGGTCATGGACCTGCTCGCCGAACTGCAGCGTGAGCTCAACATGGGCCTCATCCTCATCACCCACGACCTCGGTGTGGTCGCCGACGTCGCCGACAAGATCGCCGTGATGTACGCGGGGAAGATCGTCGAGCAGGCGCCCGTGCACGAGATCTACAAGGCTCCCGCCCACCCCTACACCCGGGGTCTGCTCGACTCGATCCCGCGCCTCGACCAGAAGGGCCAGGAGCTCTACGCCATCAAGGGCCTGCCCCCCAACCTCCTGGCCATCCCCTCCGGCTGCTCCTTCAACCCGCGCTGCCCGCTCGCCCGGGAACGGTGCCGGACCGACGTGCCGCCGCTGTACGACGTCACCGAATCGCCCGTCCCGCGTACCAGCGCCTGCCACTACTGGAAGGAGTGCCTCCATGGCTGAGGCGATTCTCCAGGTCCGCGACCTGGTCAAGCACTATCCGCTGACCCAGGGCATCCTCTTCAAGAAGCACGTCGGCGCGGTCAAGGCCGTCGACGGGGTCGACTTCGACCTCAAGGCGGGCGAGACCCTCGGCATCGTGGGCGAGTCCGGCTGCGGCAAGTCGACCGTGGCGAAGATGCTGGTCAACCTGGAGCGGCCGACCTCCGGGTCGATCGCCTACAAGGGCGAGGACATCACCACGCTCTCGGCCAAGGCGCTCAGGGCCGTGCGCCGCAACATCCAGATGGTGTTCCAGGACCCGTACACCTCGCTGAACCCGCGCATGACCGTCGGCGACATCATCGGCGAGCCGTACGAGATCCACCCCGAGGTCGCGCCCAAGGGCGACCGGCGGCGCAAGGTGCAGGACCTGCTCGACGTCGTCGGCCTCAACCCCGAGTACATCAACCGCTATCCGCACCAGTTCTCCGGCGGCCAGCGCCAGCGCATCGGCATCGCCCGCGGACTGGCCCTGCGGCCCGAGATCATCGTGGCCGACGAGCCGGTCTCGGCGCTCGACGTCTCCGTGCAGGCCCAGGTGGTGAACCTGCTCGAACGCCTCCAGAACGAGTTCAGCCTCTCGTACGTCTTCATCGCGCACGACCTGTCCATCGTCCGGCACATCTCCGACCGGGTCGGCGTCATGTACCTCGGGCGGATCGTGGAGATCGGCAGCGACGCCGAGATCTACGACCACCCCACGCACCCCTACACCCAGGCGCTGCTGTCGGCCGTGCCCGTGCCGAACCCCGAGGCGCGCGAGCACCGCGAGCGGATCATCCTCACCGGCGACGTGCCCTCTCCGGCCAACATCCCCTCCGGCTGCCGCTTCCGCACACGCTGCTGGAAGGCCCAGGAGCGCTGCGCCCTGGAGGTCCCGCTGCTCGCCGTCCCCGCCGTCTTCCGGCTCACCGAGTCCCCGGCGAAGCACGACTCGGCCTGCCACTTCGCGGAGGAGAAGCGGGTGGTGCCGCCGGAGGAGCTCCGACCGGACGCCGGACCCGAGAAGGGCGCGCCGCCTTCGGGACCCGCGGGCCCGGGCACGGGTGCGGTGCCTGGCGCCGGACCCGCCTCAGGCCCGGGCGCCGGACCCGCCCCAGGCCCGGGCGCCGGACCCGCCTCAGGCCCGGGCGCCGGACCCGCCTCAGGCCCGGGCCTGGGCCCGGACGCCGGCCCGGACGCCGGCTCAGGATCCGGCTCCGGGGCGGATCCCGGAAGGGACCCCGGGTCCGGTCCCGGATTCGAAGCGCCTTAACGCGCAGGCAACTTCACCGAATCGGATCCGATATACGGACGCGGGAAGCTGCACAGCGTACGGCCGTGCGGGTGCCGTTGGACCGGCCGGGGCGCGCCATGTCGCCCCGGCCGGTCGCCCCGCGGCCCGACTTGACGCACACGCTTCCCGCATATGCGGAACCGCTTGTCCCGGCCCACGGCGACCGTGAGTATCGGCCCCGTGACTGTGACCCGAACGGCACGCCTGGCCGGCGCGGCCCTCTGCGCCGCGCTCGCCCTCGTCATCGTCGTCTGGCTGCTGCGCGACCTCGCGGTCTTCGGTCCGAGCACCGGACTGCTCTGGTCCTGGGCCGGGGACCACCGCTTCCGGACCCACGCCGGCGCCGCCACCTCGCTCGTCGACCCGCTGCTGCTCGTCGCCTACGCCGCCACCGCCGTCACCGCCCTGCGCTCCTCCCTCGCCGGGCCCGCGCTCGCCGTCACCGGTCTCACCACGCTCGCCCTGCGGCTGCCCGGGCTGTGGGCCTCCGGTGTGGACGAGCTCGTCACCGCCCTCGTGAGCCTCGCCCTCGGCGGCGCGCTCGTCGTCACCGCCGCCGCCGGCCGTGACGACCGCACCGGGCTCGCCGAAGGACAGGACCCGCCGGAGCCGGCCGCCGCGCCGCCCGTCCGCACCGGACCCGCCGTCACCGCCGGCGTCCTGTGCGCGCTCGCCGGGCTGATGTGGGCCGCCTGGGAGCTGCGCTGGGCGACGCTGCTGCCCGCCGACTACACCGTCAGCCGCTTCACCGGCGGGCGCTCCCTGCTCCTGCCCGCCCTCGCCGTCCCGCCGGGCTGGCTGAACGCCGTCCTCGTGCTGCTGCTCCTCGCCGCCGCCGGCAGCGCCTTCGCCCGCGCCGGCCACGCCCGGTCGCTCGGCCTGCTCGCCGGGCTGCTGCTCGCGGGCGTCGGGGCGAGCGGGGTCGCGGCGGCCCTGCGGCCCGACTGGCACACCTTCGTCCCCGAGCTGGAGCTCTACTCCGCGGCCTACGACCTCGCGTCCGGCTTCGCGCTGCTCGCCGGGCTCGCCGTGATGGCGCTGCTCGGGCGGTCGGGGCGCTCGCGCCGTGCCCCGTACCGCCCCGCCGCGGCCCTGCCGCCGGCCCCGCCCACCCGGCGCCCGCCCGGCTGGTGACACCCGGCGCGAAGAGGCCCTCCCGTCACACTCCCGCCTGCCCCTCCGGGCAACGACGGGAGCGTGACGACGGGACCTAGCGCCCGAGGCCCAGGGACCGGCGCAGGAAGTCGACCTGGAGCAGCAGCAGGTTCTCCGCCACCTGCTCCTGCGGCGTCATGTGCGTGACGCCCGAGAGGGGCAGCACCTCGTGCGGCCGGCCCGCCGCGAGCAGGGCGGAGGAGAGCCTCAGGGTGTGTGCCATCACCACGTTGTCGTCGGCGAGACCGTGCACGATCATCATCGGCCGGGCCGGCTCCCGCGGGTCCGTCAACCCGGCGTCCGACAGCAGCGAGTTCGCCGCGTAGACCTCGGGCTCCTCGTCCGGGTGGCCCAGATAGCGCTCGGTGTAGTGGGTGTCGTAGAGCCGCCAGTCCGTCACCGGGGCGCCCACCACGGCCGCGTGGAAGACGTCGGGACGGCGCAGTGCCGCCAGCGCGGCGAGATAGCCGCCGAAGGACCAGCCGCGGATGGCCACCCGCCCGAGGTCCAGCGGGAACCGCCCCGCCAGGTCGTGCAGCGCCTCCACCTGGTCGTCGAGGGACAGCGTGAGGTCCCGGCTGATCGCCTTCTCCCAGCCGGGGGAGCGGCCCGGCATGCCCCGCCCGTCGGCGACGACCACCGCGAAGCCCTGCTCCGCGAACCACCGGGAGGTCAGGTGCGGGTTGTGCGCGGCGAGCACCCGCTGTCCGTGCGGACCGCCGTACGGGTCCATCAGGACCGGCAGCGGCCCGTCGTCCTCCGTCCGGTTCGAGGGCAGCAGGACGGCGCACGGGATCCGGCGCGCGCCCGCCGCGGTCAGCCGCACCCCGGCCGAGAGCACCGGGCGCTGCGCGTACGAGGAGACCTCGGCGACCGGCTTCCCGTCCCGCAGCACCCGCGTCACGCTGCCCGGCGCGTCCGTCCGTGCCGAGGACAGCACCGTCACCGCACCCGACCGGACGGCGCCGTGCACGCCCGCCGGGGCGGACAGGCGCTCCGGCGACGGGTCGCCGCCGGCCGCGTAGCCGACCCGGTACACGTGGATCTCGCCGATCCCGGGCGTCCCGCCGGCCTCGGCAGCCTCGCCCGCCGACGCCGAGATCAGGACATCTTCCGCGCCGACGTCCAGCACGGCCCGCACCTGCAGCCGCGCGTCCGTGAGCGTCCGGTCCCCGACCACGAGCACCCGGGCGCCGTTCTCGGACGCCTGGTCCTCGATGCGCACCAGTTGCCCGTCCGGTGTCCAGGCCGGCACTCCGCCGAGGAGTTCGAGCCACACCGGATCCTCGTCCACGTGCACCGTCCGGGTGGCCCCCGACTCCGGGTCGACCGCCAGGTAGGCCTGGGTGCGCTGGTCCCGCGCCTGGACCAGGAGCAGCGGCGGTCCGCCGGCCCCCCAGTGGACCCGTGCCAGGTACGGGAAGGCCTCCCGGTCCCACACCACCTCGGTGCGGTTTCCGGACAGATCCACGAGGAGGAGACCGACCTCCGCGTTGGGCGTGCCCGCCGCCGGATACGCCACCGCCTGCGGCTCCCGGTCCGGGTGCGCCGGGTCCGCGATCCACCAGCGCCGCACCGGCCGCGCGTCCGCCCGTTCCACCAGCAGCCGGTCCGAGGACGGCGCCCACCAGAAGCCCCGGGAGCGGCTCATCTCCTCCGAGGCCACGAACTCCGCGAGTCCGTACGTGACCCCCTCCGCCTCCGGTTCCGCGAGCGCCCGGTCGCCGGCGCCGTCCGCGCCGGTCACCCGCAGCGCCCCGCCCGCGGCGTACGCCACCGACCGCCCGTCCGGCGAGGGCCGCGGGTCGACCACGGGCCCGGGCACCGGCAGCTCGCGCGTCGTGCCGGCCCGCAGTTCCGCCGTGAAGAGCCGACCCGACAGCGCGAAGGCCGCCAACTCCACTGCTCCGTCCACCGCGTAGCCGACGATCCCCGCGGAGCCCTCCCGGCTGCGCTCGCGGCGGGCCCGCTCCTCCGGCGACAACTCCTCGGCGGCGCCCGCCAGCAGCACCTCCGGATCGGCCGCGAGCCGCTCCACCGCACCGGTGGTTCCGGTCGTCCCGGTCGCCTCGCCGAGGGCCAGCACCCAGAGCCCGTGCGACCGGTCGGTCCCCGAGGCGGAGCGGAGGAAGACCACCCGCTCGCCGTCCGGCGAGACGGTGAAGCCGCGCGGGGCACCCAGGGTGAAGCGCTGCGTCCGGGCGTGCTGACGGGGGAACGAGAGGGATGAGGACTGCTCCTGTGGCGACGTCATATGACCGAAACTAGCGTCCGTGCGCCCCCTCATGCCCCCGTACACCGATCGATGCGATGGCACGGATAGTTATGATCCGTAGCGCTAGGTGGGTATGCATCCACCAGGCACATGCCAACCGAACGTCCGACCGAAGAAGTGTGGAGGTGAACCGCCGTGGCACTCTCGATTTCGGCGGTGGTGCTGCTGGCGATCGTCGTCTTCCTGCTGATCCGGAAATCCGGGCTCAAGGCTGGGCATGCGGCGGTCTGCGCGCTCCTGGGCTTCTACCTGGCGAGCTCGTCCATCGCCCCGTCCATCAGTACGTTCACCACGAACGTGGCGAGCATGATCGGGGGCCTCAAGTTCTGACCTGCCGGTCTTTCCGTGGCCCCGCCTCGTAGGGTGGGGCCATGACGGTTCTCCCAGCCCGTCGTCTGCTCCTCGTGCACGCGCACCCGGACGACGAGTCGATCAACAACGGCGCCACCATGGCCAGGTACGCGGCCGAGGGCGCGCTCGTGACCCTGGTGACGTGCACCCTGGGCGAGGAGGGCGAGGTCATCCCGCCCGAGCTCGCCCACCTCGCGCCCGACCGGGAGGACCGCCTCGGCGACCACCGCGTCGGCGAGCTCGCGGCCGCGATGAAGGAGCTGGGCGTCACCGACCACCGCTTCCTCGGCGGCCCCGGACGCTTCCGCGACTCCGGGATGATGGGCGTCGAGCAGAACCGGCGCGAGAACGCCTTCTGGAACACCGACGTCGACACCGCCGCTCCCCACCTCGTCGCGGTCGTCCGCGAGACCCGCCCGCAGGTCCTCGTCACCTACGACCCCGACGGCGGTTACGGCCACCCCGACCACATCCAGGCCCACCGGGTCGCCATGCGTGCCGCCGAGCTCGCCGCCGACCCCGCCTACCGTCCCGATCTCGGTCCGGCCCACGCCATCGCCAAGATCTACTGGAACCGGGTCCCGCGACCGGTCGCCGAGGCCGGCTTCGCGCGGCTGCGCGCCGAGGGCTCCGTCTTCCCCGCCGACGCCCGGATCGACGACGTGCCCGGCGTCGTCGACGACGCCCGCATCACCACCGAGATCGTGGCGGGCGAGGCCCACGCGGCCCGCAAGAGCGCCGCCATGGCCGCCCATGCCACCCAAGTCGCGGTCGACGGCCCCTTCTTCGCCCTCTCCAACAACCTGGCCCAGCCGATCTTCACGACCGAGTACTACGAGCTGGTCCGGGGCGCGTCCGGCGCGCCCGCCGGGGAGCGCGAGACCGATCTGTTCGCGGGGCTCGCGGAGCCGGGCGCCACGGAGCCGGGCGCCACGGAGCCGGGCGCCACGGAGGCGGCGCCCGCCGCGTCCGGGACGACGCCCGCCGGGTCCGGCGCGACCGGGTCGGAGGCGGCCGGATGACCGCGCAGAAGCAGCCCGCCCGGCCCGGACGGGTCGCGCACCCCGCGCACACCACGGGGGAACTCGCCCCCGGTGCCCGGTACGCCTGGTATGCCGTGCTCGTCGTCCTCGGAGCACTCGTCGGCGCCGCCGGCTCGCTCGTCCAAGCCGCGTGGTTCCCCGCCGGGTTGCTCCTGGCCCTGCTCGGCTCCGCCGCCCTCTTCTACGGCGGACGGCGCGCCACCGGGAACCAGCTCGGCGTCGCCGCGGCGGGCGGCGGCTGGCTCGTCGCCATCGTGCTGCTGAGCTTCGGACGCCCCGAAGGGGACGGCCTGTTCGGCGGCGGCGTCGGGGAGATGGTGTTCCTGCTCGGCGGCATGGCCGTCGCTGTGATGTGCGCCACGATGACCAGATTGTCCCGACCGGCCCCCTGAACAGGGGTACTTGACCCTGTGCTGTCCTGACTTCGGCCGGAATGCCCGTGGCGGATCCACGCCGGGTCGGGTACGGATCGGCGGCGGCCAGTATGGTGGTGCGCGCCGCCGACCGCCCGGATCACCACGAGCATCAGCAAGAGCGGGCGGCGGAGCCAACCGGGAGATCCTGCTTTGAGTCGTGAAACTGGTCGAGAGACTGACAGTTCGTCCTCCGGCGCCCAGGGGCGCGGCGGGGCCGCGTACCCCTCGGGCACCCCGCCGTACGGCCTCCGCGGCGGCCAGGAAGCGGTGGAGGGGGCCGGTGCCTCCGCGCCTTCCGAGGAGCCGAAGACCGAAACCACACTGACCACCCGCATCCGGATCAACATCCCGGGTTCGCGGCCGATTCCGCCCGTGGTCGTCCGCAAGCCGGTCGGCGACAGCGGCGGCGCGGCGGGCGAGGGTCCGGCCCCGGCGCCCGAGCCGAAGGCCCCGGCCGAGCCCGTGCGCCCGGCGCCGGAGCCCGCGCCCAGGCCGGAACCCGCCGCCCGGGCCGAGCAGGCGCCGCAGGCGGACGAGCGGCCGACCAGCGACTGGTTCGCGCCGCGCAAGGCGTCCGCGCCGAAGCCCGCCGCGGGCGCCCCGGCCCTCGGCCCGGGACCGTCGGCCCCCGCCCCGGCCGCCCCCGCGGCTCCCGCCACCCCGCGCTCCGGCTTCGCGGGTTCCGCGACCGACGGCGTCCCGACCGCCGGCAGCACCACCCAGAGCATGCCGATCGTCACCCCGCTCACCGGCGGCGCACCGGACAGGGGGGCCCCGGCGTACGACGGCACCCCGGCCGGCGGCGCTCCGGCGTACGGCCACACGCCGGCCGGCGGCACGCCCGCGTACGACGGCACCCCGGCGGGCGGCACGCCGATGTACGACGGCACCCCGGCCGGCGGCACCCCCGTCTTCGACGGGCCGGGCGCCCCCGCCAACCCCCTCTACGACCGCGGCCCCGGCCACACCCCGGCCGGCGGCACGCCCGTCGTCGGCGAGCCCATGGCACCCAGCGGACCGACCACCGGCCCGGTCACCGGCAGCAGCCCGGTCGTCGGCCCCGGCCACCAGAGCGGCGCGGCCCGGCGCGGAGGTCTGCCGGACCGCGGCCCGCAGCCGCCGCGGATGTCCGACGACACCGCGATCCTGACGCCCCAGCCCCCGGCCCCGGTGCCGGGCCCGGGCGGCGACCAGGGGCACGTCTCCGGCTCGACGCTGACCAGCGGCATCCCGGTCGTCCCGGCCGGCGGACCGGACCTGACCCCGCGCGTCCCCGACCGGACCGAGCTCCCGGCGCAGCCGAGGCCGGCCCCCGCCAGGCCCGCGAAGAAGCAGCGTTCCAAGCTGGTGCTGGCCGGTGCCGGCGTGATCGGCCTGGCCGGCCTCGCCTACTGCGCCGGACTCCTCATGAACCACGCCGACGTGCCGAAGGGGACCACCGTCCTCGGCGTGGACATCGGCGGCAGCACGAAGGACGAGGCCGTCACCAAGCTGGAGGCGGTGCTCGGCACGCGCGCCCACGCGCCGCTCCAGCTCAACGTCGGCGGCAAGAAGGCCGAGCTGGCCCCCGACAAGGCCGGCCTCGCCCTGGACGCGCAGCAGACGGTGCGCGCGGCGGCCGGCAGCGACTACAACCCGGTCAGCGTCATCGGCTCGCTCTTCGGCGGAGAGCGGGTCGTCCAGCCGGTCTTCCCGGTCGACGAGGAGAAGCTGGGCGTCGCCCTCACCGACCTGGCGGGCAGCTCCGGCTCGGCCGTCGAGGGCACGATCGTCTTCTCGCCCGGCAAGGCCACCGCGGTCGAGGGCAAGCCCGGCAAGGGCCTGGACGTCCAGCGCTCGATGATCGCGGTCAAGGACGCGTACCGCGCCCAGGTCGAGACCGGCCACCCGAACACGGTGGACCTGCCCGTCGTCACCCGCCGGCCGACCATCACCAAGGCGGAGCTGGACCGGGCGATGGAGGAGTTCGCGGAACCGGCCATGTCCGGCAAGATCAAGATCAAGGCGGGTTCGAAGTCCATCGACTTCGGCCCGGCGAAGTCGCTGCCGAAGATCCTCTCCATGAAGGCCGTCGACGGGCGCCTGATCGAGGTCTACAACAAGCAGGCGATCGACGAGCTCCTCGACGGCGTCTTCGACGGCATCATGATCACCAAGGCGGACGGCAGCAAGCACCAGGTGTCGGCCGACGACGTGGCCTTCGTGATGCGGGACGCCCTGCGCGGCAAGACGGTCGCGGAGCGCACCAAGACGATCGACCTGACGGGCGAGGGCTGACCGGCACCTGCACGCACCCGGGCCGCGGGCCGCACGCACGGTGCGGCACGCGGCCCTTTGCGCGCCCCGGGGCCTACCACCCCCGCCGCGCCCCGGGGGCCTGCCACCGTGGGGGTGTTCGTCGTGCGCCTTCCGCCCGGTGTGCTCGTGCGTCACACAGGGCGCGGATCGCGGCGGCACCGGCCCGGGGCACGCGCGACGCCACGGACGCGGACGTCATGGGCTCGCCCGCCGGGGGCTCCTTCTTCTAGGCTGCTCCCCGGGGCGGGGTCGTAGCGCAGCGGTCGTCGCGCGCGGTCTCCAAAACCGCGAGGACGCCGGTTCGAATCCGGCCGCCCCGCCCTCCCGCCGGGTCAGTTCAGCAGGGCCCGCGCCGCCTTCGCCTTCCGGCGGATCGTCTCCGCCGCGCTCGGCTCCACCGCGTCCATGATCGTCGCGTACGCCTCCATCTCCGCCGCGCCGGTCAGGAAGTCGCCGCGCTGGACGAGGAGTTCCGCACGCGCGTAGCGGAGCCGGGCCGGGTGGGAGGGGAGCAGCAGGGACAGCTCGACGGCCCAGAGGGCCACGTCGGAGCGCTCGGGGCGGGCCGAGGCCCAGGCGCGGATGTTGTTGAGGATGCGCAGCACGATCGCCGCCGGTGTCGCCGGGCGCAGCATCGACGGGTCGAGGGCCTCCCCGGTGGCGCCCGCGACGAGGAGTTCCGCGTCGGCACCGGTCATGGCGCGGCCGCCGGCGAACGGGTCGGCCAGGTGCAGGTCCTCCGGGTCGCCGAAGCCGACCACGAAGTGCCCGGGCAGCCCCAGGCCGTAGACATGGGCCCCGGCCCGGCGGGCCACCTCCATCCAGATCACGGAGAGGAGGATGGGCAGGCCGCGGCGACGCCGCAGCACCTCGTGCAGGAGCGAGGACTCCAGGCGCTGGTAGTCGGCGGGAACGCCCTGGAAGCCCTCGTGCCGGCCGAGCAGGTCGGCGAGCGCCGCGACCCAGGCGTCGGCGCTCCGCGTTCCGTACGGCACGAGTCCGGCCAGCCGGTCCAGTTCGATCTCGGCGGCGTCGAGGTCGGCCTGCGTCACCGCCGGGTCGGCCACCGCGCCGACGAGGAGGCAGAGCCGGACGAGGTCGGGCCGCTCCGCCCGGGCCTCCTCCGCGAACTCCCGCCGCCAGTCGGTCACGCCGCCTCCGTCGGTCACGCGTCCGTCTCTCGGTAGTGGTGGTAGTGGTGGTGGGTGGTGAAGCCCATCCCTTCGTACAGCGCACGGGCGCCCTCGTTGTCCGACTCCACCTGGAGCCAGGCCGCCGACGCGCCCTCGTCGAGGGCCCGGCGGGCGAGAGCCGTCATGACGGCCGTCGCCAGGCCGCGGCGGCGGTGCTCCGGGGCGACCTCGACCGCCATGAAGCCGGCCCAGCGCCCGTCCACCACGCAGCGTCCGATCGCCGCCGGTATGTCTTCCGTGCCCGGTACGGACGCGAACCACACACGGGGGCCGCTGCCGAGCACCTTCAGGACGTGCGGGCCGGGTTCGCCGAAGCGCTGGTAGCGGCGCAGCCAGTGCTCGTCGAAGGACGGGGCGAGGCGGACCGCCGTGACGTCGGCGTCCAGGTCGCCGATCGGTGCCAGGCCCGCCACGCGCATCTCGGCCGAGACCTCGCGCGTCCAGCCGCGCCGTTCCAGCTCCACGCACAGCACCTCCTGGGTGCCCTCGGCGCCGGTCGCGGTCTGGAGGTACGCGGGCAGGCCGCGGGCCGCGTACCACGACCGGACGCGGTCGAGCGCGGCGTCGAGGGGCAGGCCCGGGTCACCGAGGGGGAGGACCGAGTTGGCGCGCCGGGTGAACCCGGCCGCGGCCCGCAGGGTCCACTCGCCGAGCGCCTCGCTCTCCAGGGGCTGCCAGCCGCGGGCCGCGACCCGGGCGAGTTCGGCGTAGGAGGCGGCGGGGCCGCGCCGGCGGGCCGGTGCGGCCGGGACGACCTTGCCCGCGACGAGCGCCGATTCCGCGATGCGGACGGCCCCGCCGGTCCGGCGTGTGATCAGCAGCACACCCGCTTCCCACGATGTGAGAACACCGACCGCGTCGGTGAAGGTCTCACCCGGCGCACCCGAGTCCGTCAGGTACCGCACCGAGACGCGTTTTCCCACGTCAGCGGCGGTAATGCGGACTTCGAGACGTCCTCCACCGGTGAATTCCACAGCTTCTGCGCCCCTCCTGTTCGGATCGTCCCCAAGAACGGAGATACTAGGGGCGGGCATCGACGACACCGCGCTCCCGCGCAGACCAGCCCTATCGAGGAGGAACGACAGCGTGACCTACGTCATCGCGCAGCCTTGTGTCGACGTCAAGGACAAGGCGTGCATCGAGGAGTGCCCCGTCGACTGCATCTACGAGGGCCAGCGGTCCTTGTACATCCACCCGGACGAATGCGTCGACTGTGGGGCCTGTGAGCCGGTCTGCCCGGTCGAGGCGATCTTCTACGAGGACGACACTCCGGAGGAGTGGAAGGACTACTACAAGGCGAACGTCGAGTTCTTCGACGAGCTCGGTTCGCCCGGTGGTGCCTCCAAGCTCGGCCTGATCGAGCGCGACCACCCCTTCATCGCCGCCCTGCCGCCGCAGAACGGCTGATCATTCGCCCTCGGTCCCGTACGGCCTCGCCGCTGTACGGGACCGATGCGTGTTTCCGCACCTACGAGGAGTCATTCCGTGAACGCCGTCTCTTCGCGTCTGCCCGCCTTCCCCTGGGACAGGCTGGAGCCCTATAAGGCCACCGCCTCCGTCCACCCGGACGGCATCGTGGACCTGTCCGTGGGCACCCCCGTCGACCCCGTTCCCGCGGTGATCCGGGAAGCCCTGGTCGCGGCGGCGGACTCGCCGGGCTATCCCACGGTGTGGGGAACGAGGGAACTGCGGGACGCGCTCACCGGCTGGTGCGGGCGCCGGCTCGGCGCCGTCGGCCTCGCGCACGGGAACGTGCTGCCGGTGGTCGGCTCCAAGGAGCTGGTGGCCTGGCTGCCGACCCAGCTCGGCCTGGGCCCCGGCGACAGGGTCGCCTACCCGCGGCTCGCGTACCCGACCTACGAGGTCGGCGCCCGGCTGTGCGGCGCCGAGCCCGTGGTCTACGACGACCCGACGGAGCTCGACCCGGCCGGGCTGAAGCTGCTGTGGCTCAACTCCCCGTCCAACCCGACCGGCAGGGTCCTCGGCAAGGACGAGCTGACCCGGATCGTGGCCTGGGCGCGCGAGCACGGCGTGCTGGTCTTCTCCGACGAGTGCTACCTGGAGCTGGGCTGGGAGGCCGACCCGGTCTCCGTGCTGCATCCGGACGTCTGCGGGCGCTCGTACGAGGGGATCGTCGCGGTCCACTCGCTGTCCAAGCGCTCCAACCTGGCCGGCTACCGGGCCGCGTTCATCGCGGGCGACCCGGCCGTCCTCGGCGAGCTGCTGCAGATCCGCAAGCACGGCGGCATGATGACCGCCGCCCCGGTGCAGGCCGCCACGGTCGCGGCGCTCGGCGACGACGCGCACGTGGCGGAGCAGCGGGCCCGGTACGCCGCCCGGCGCGCGGCCCTGCGCGCGGCCCTGGAGGCGCACGGCTTCCGGATCGAGCACAGCGAGGCCAGCCTGTACCTGTGGGCGACCCGGGACGAGCCGTGCTGGGACACGGTGGCCTACCTGGCCGACAAGGGCATCCTGGTGGCTCCCGGCGACTTCTACGGCACGGCCGGCGAGCGTTTCGTGCGGGTGGCCTTCACGGCGACCGACGAGCGGGTCGAGGCGGCCGTCAAGCGCCTGGGGTGACGTCCGCGACCGCGGAGCACGCGTGAGGGCCGGGGAGTAGCGCTCCCCGGCCCTCACGCGTGGTGCGGCGGTGGTGGTCAGCCGCCGATCGGCAGGCCGCCCATCAGGCCGTTGGTCGGCAGGTTGCCGGTCGGCAGGGCGCCGACCGCGCCGCCGGTGGGAGCCTCGGCGCTCTCGGTGGCGGCGCCCGCGGTCCGTCCGAGGACCTCGCCGGCATTGCCGGCGGTGTCGCCCGTGACCTTCCGGGCGGCCGGGGTGGCGGTCTTGCCGGCGGAGCCGAGGGTCTTGCCGGTGTCGCCGACGACGCCGGTCGCGGTCTGCGAGGCGCCGTCGACGGTGGAGCCCGCCTCGGCGGTGTCCAGGGCGGTCAGTCCGGACAGGCCGCCGGCCGGCACGATGCCGTGGTCCAGGGCGCTCGCGGAGCCGGCCGCACCGACCACGGGGGCTGCTCCGGCCGCGACGAGCAGGGCGGCGCGGGCGATCCGGCGGGTCAGGGGGAGGGACATGGTGCTCCTTCGACGGAGAGGACGACGAGGTCGATTACGCGGTGACAACCGGCCCCGGGGCGGGGGAGGTTGCGGACGCCGAAGGCAAAGACTGGGTAATGCGTCGTCCGGTCGGGCGGGGAGGAAACCGGACGAAGGCGTCAGTGCGGCGGGGTGTGCCGAACCGTCACTTCCCTTGCGGCGCAAGGGCCTTGCGGTGACATGTCAGCCTCCTGGGAAGTTGTCCGCAGAGCTTCTCCGGGCATCCGCCCTATGACACGTCCGGGTGACATCCCGCACGGACGCCCGCCCGGCCGATCCGGTCGGGACGGACACCCGGCGGCGGCCTCCCGGTTCCTGCGGGTCCCCGGGGCCGCCTCCCCGTCGGGGCGGGGTCTGCACCTAGCGCGCCAGCCTGATCCGTACCGTCGAACCGTCCGTGCCCCGGGACCTCGCCCGCTCCCATGCGCCCGACGCGTCGTCCGCGACCCAGACCCGGTCCCCGTACGACACCTCCGCGATCCGCAGCTCGCCCGCCCGTGCGACCGCCCACTGCGCCAGCTCCCAGCCGCCCTGCTCCCGGGTGCCGTGATCCCGGCGGTTCTCCCGCACCGGCACCGTGAGCTCCACCGCGCCCGCCCCGGCCGCCATCGCCCCGGCCGCCCCGGCGCCCTTCACCTCCGGCCTCGGCGCCGTCTCCGGGCCGAACGCCCGCACCAGTTCGGCGCGCACCCGGCCCGGATCGCCCGGCCGGCCCTCCTTGACGTCCGCCGTGCAGGACAGGGCGGCCGGCGCCCGGCCGGTCAGCGCGGCCGAGAGCAGCGTCGCGTCCGGCTCGTGCTTCGCGTACGCCTGCGGGAAACCGCTGCGCTGCACCTTCTGCGCCGCCACCGTCAGCGGCAGCCGCGAGTAGCCCGGGACCTTCTCCAGGCCCTGGTAGAACCTCCCCGACGCGTACACCGGGTCCAGGATCTGCTCCGGCGTCCCCCAGCCCTGCGAGGGCCGCTGCTGGAACAGGCCGAGCGAGTCCCGGTCGCCGTGCCGGATGTTCCGCAGCCCCGACTCCTGGAGCGCCGTCGCCAGGGCGATGGTGACCGCGCGCTCCGGCAGCCCCCGGGTGGTGCCCACGGCGGCGATCGTCGCCGCGTTGGACGCCTGCTCCGGAGTGAACTCGTACCGGTTCGCCCCCGTTCCGACCGTGCAGCGCGGCGCGCCCATGCTGCCGGTGACGTAGTGCACCGCGACATACGCGACCAGGCCGAGGAGCACGGCGAACGCCGACGCGAACCGGGCGGGACGACCGCGGCGGGCGGGACGGGAGACACGGCTGGGCTCGGACACGCGCCCCACCGTACTGGAGGCCGAGTTAGGGTCGACACATGGCTGACACCGCTCCTCTCGCGACCTCGCTGGACCTCGCGCTCGACGGCGCCGCGCTCACCGCCGCCCTCGTCGACTTCCCCTCCGTGAGCGGAACCGAGAAGCCGCTCGCCGACGCGATCGAGCAGGCCCTGCGGGCCCTGCCGCACCTCACCGTCGACCGGCACGGGAACAACGTCGTCGCCCGCACGCAGCTCGGCCGGGACGAGCGGGTCGTCCTCGCCGGGCACATCGACACCGTCCCGATCGCCGACAACGTGCCCTCCCGGCTCGACGAGGACGGCATCCTCTGGGGCTGCGGCACCTCCGACATGAAGTCGGGCGTCGCCGTCCAGCTGCGCATCGCCGCGACGGTCCCCGCGCCCAACCGCGACCTCACCTTCGTCTTCTACGACAACGAGGAGGTCGCCGCCCACCTCAACGGCCTCGGCCGCATCGCCGACGCCCACCCGGACTGGCTCGCGGGCGACTTCGCCGTGCTCCTGGAGCCGTCCTTCGGCGAGGTCGAGGGCGGCTGCCAGGGAACCCTGCGCGTCAAGCTGCGCACGGAGGGCGAGCGGGCCCACTCCGCACGCTCCTGGATGGGCTCCAACGCCATCCACAGCGCCGCCCCGATCCTCGCCCGGCTCGCCGCGTACGAGCCGCGCAGGCCGGTCATCGACGGCCTGGAGTTCCACGAGGGCCTCAACGCGGTCGGCATCGAGGGCGGCGTCGCCACCAACGTCATCCCCGACGAGTGCGTCGTCACCGTCAACTACCGCTACGCCCCCGACCTCTCCCCGGAGCAGGCCGAGGCGCACGTCCGGGAGGTCTTCGCGGACTGCGGGGTCGCCGAGTTCGTGATCGACGACCAGAGCGGCGGCGCGCTTCCCGGCCTGTCCCACCCGGCCGCCGCGGCCTTCATGAAGGCGGTCGGCGGCAGCGCCCACCCCAAGTTCGGCTGGACCGACGTCGCCCGCTTCAGCGCGCTCGGCGTCCCCGCGGTCAACTACGGCCCGGGCGACCCGCTCTACGCGCACAAGCGGGACGAGCACGTGCACGTCGAGCGGATCCACCACTGCGAGGCACGTCTCCGCGACTGGCTGACCGACTGATTCCCGGAATTTCGCTTTTCGTCACCTCTGTGGTCCTACCCTGACCGGACCGGAAGATCAGTGGAACGGTGAAAGGAGCCGGCCATGGGTGTACCCGAGGAGCCGAAGAAGCCCGAGGAGCAGCGGCTGGGACCGGTGCTCAGGCGCCGTGAACAGATCCAGCCCGGCACCACGGACCAGCGCCTGCTCGACACCGAGGGCGACTCGGAGTGGGTGCACACCGACCCCTGGCGGGTCATGCGCATCCAGTCCGAGTTCGTGGAGGGCTTCGGCGCCCTGGCCGAACTGCCCAGCGCGATCAGCGTCTTCGGCTCGGCACGCACCCGGTCCGACTCGCCCGAGTACGAGGCCGGCGTGCGCCTCGGCCGCGCGCTCGTCGAAGCCGGCTTCGCGGTGATCACGGGTGGCGGTCCCGGCGCCATGGAGGCGGCCAACAAGGGCGCCCGCGAGGCCCAGGGCGTCTCCGTCGGGCTCGGCATCGAGCTGCCCTTCGAGCAGGGCCTCAACCCGCACGTCGACATCGGGGTCAACTTCCGCTACTTCTTCGTCCGCAAGACGATGTTCGTGAAGTACGCGCAGGGCTTCGTCGTCCTGCCGGGCGGTCTCGGCACCCTCGACGAGCTCTTCGAGGCCCTGACCCTGGTGCAGACCCGCAAGGTCACCCGCTTCCCGATCGTCCTCTTCGGCAGCGCGTACTGGAAGGGCCTGGTCGACTGGCTCCGCGACTCGGTCGTCGCGGGCGGCAAGGCCTCCGAGCAGGACCTGCTCCTGTTCCATGTGACGGACGACGTGGACGAGGCGGTCGCCCTCGTGACGAAGGAGGTCGGCCGCTAGCCGGGGGCCGCGGGGGCCGGGCGGACGTGAACGGTCCGCCGGCCCCGTCTCCGGTCCCCAGGCCCGTCTCCGGCCGGTCGGCGGGGACGGCGGCCGGCGGCTCGTCCGCCGGCCGGGGCCGGCCGGTGCCTAGGCCAGGCCCCGGCGGGCGACCGCGGGCGGCCGGTGCCCGGCGATGGACGCCACCATGTCCAGGACCTGCTTCGTCTCGGCCACCTCGTGCACCCGGTACACCTGGGCGCCCAGCCACGCCGACACCGCCGTCGTCGCCAGGGTCCCCAGCACCCGCTCCTTCACCGGCCGGTCCAGCGTCTCGCCGACGAAGTCCTTGTTGGACAGGGAGACCAGCACCGGCCAGCCGGTGTCCGCCATCTCCCCCAGCCGCCGCGTCGCCTCCAGGCTGTGCCGCGTGTTCTTCCCGAAGTCGTGCCCCGGGTCGATCATGATCCCGTCCCGCCGCACGCCCAGCGCCACCGCGCGCTCCGCGAGGCCCACCGTCACGTCCAGGATGTCGGCCATCACGTCCTCGTACGCGACCCGGTGCGGCCGGGTCCGCGGCTCCACCCCGCCCGCGTGGGTGCACACGAGCCCCGCGCCGTACTTCGCCGCGACCTCCGCGAGTCGCGGATCGACCCCGCCCCACGCGTCGTTGAGCAGGTCCGCGCCCGCCTCGCACACCGCCTCGCCGACGTCCGCCCGCCAGGTGTCCACGCTGATCACCACGTCCGGATGGCGGCGCCGCACCTCGGCGACGAAGCCGACCGTGCGCCGCGCCTCCTCCTCGGGCGTGACCTCCTCGCCCGGGCCGGCCTTGACCCCGCCGATGTCGATGATCGCGGCGCCCTCGGCCACGGCCTGCTCGACCCGGGCGAGCGCCGGCTCGTCGCGGAACGTGGCCCCCTGGTCGTAGAAGGAGTCCGGGGTCCGGTTCACGATCGCCATGATCACCGGCTCGTGCGGCCCGAATTCACGCCGTCCCAAGCGCAGCATCCCTTATGTCCTCCCTCGCGACCGGTCGCCTGCCTCGTCTGCGACCCTAACTGTCGGTGGCGCATGGCACGATCGGCACGGGACGTTTTCCACGGACGGGGAGAGGCGCGCAGGTGTTCTGGTTTCTGCTGATCACGATGGTCGTGGTCGTCGCGGCGGTCACCCTGGCGGTGGTCGGCGGCGGTGACAGTGAGGTGCTGCCCGAGGCTGCGCCCGAGCAGCTGGTGGATCCGCTGCCCGCGACCCGCCCGGTCGGACCGGGAGACGTCGAGGCGCTGCGCCTCCCCGTCGTGGCCCGGGGCTACCGGATGGGGGACGTGGACGACGTCCTGGACCGGCTCGGCGCCGAGATCGCCGAGCGGGACGCCCGGATCGCCGATCTGGAGGCCGCCCTGGCGGGCGCCCGGCGGCGGGGCGACGAGGAGGGCGAGTGAGCGACGGCAGGGCGATCGCGGGGCCGGACGGCCGGCTGCGCTGCCCCTGGGGTCTGTCGACCGAGGACTACGTGGCGTACCACGACGAGGAGTGGGGCCGTCCGGTCCACGGCGACGACGCCCTCTTCGAGCGCCTGTCCCTGGAGGCCTTCCAGTCCGGGCTGTCGTGGATCACGATCCTGCGCCGCCGTGAGGGCTTCCGGACGGCGTTCTCCGGCTTCCGGATCGCCGAGGTGGCCCGGTTCACCGACGCCGACCGGGAGCGGCTGCTCGCGGACGAGGGGATCATCCGCAACCGTGCCAAGATCGACGCCACGATCGCCAATGCGAAGGTCCTGGCCGACTGGAAGCCGGGCGAGCTCGACACCCTGATCTGGTCCCACGCGCCGGATCCGGCGCGCCGCCGGGCCCCGGTGTCCGTCACCGAGGTGCCGGCGGTGACGGACGAGTCGACCGCCCTGTCCAAGGCCCTCAAGAAGCGCGGCCTGCGCTTCATCGGCCCGACCACGGCGTACGCCCTGATGCAGGCCTGCGGTCTGGTCGACGACCACCTCGCCGACTGCCTGGCGCGCGGCGCCGGCCGCTGAGCCGGCGCCCGCACCCGCCCGGCCCGCTCAGCGGCCGAGGTACTCCGGCTTCTCCTTGGCGATGAAGGCCTGCACGGCGATGGTGTGGTCCTCCGAGGCACCCGCCTTCGTCTGGAGCTCGTCCTCCTTCTCCAGGGCCTCGGCGAGCGAGTGGTCGGCGCCGTACGCGAGGGACTCCTTCAGGGCCGCGTAGGCGACCGTCGGGCCCTCGGCCAGCTTGCGGGCCACCTTCGCGGCCTCCTCGGCGAGCGCGTCCGCGGCCACGAGCCGGTTCACGATGCCCAGCTCGTACGCCTCCTGGGCGCTGATCGAGCGGGGGAAGAGCATCAGGTCGGCGGCCCGGCTCTGGCCGATGAGACGCGGCAGGGTCCAGGACATGCCCGAGTCGGCGGTGAGGGCCACGCCGGCGAAGGAGGTGTTGAAGGAGGCGGTCTCCGCGACCACCCGGTAGTCGGCCGCGAGCGCGAAGCCGAAGCCCGCGCCGGCCGCGACGCCGTTCACAGCTGCGACGACCGGCTTCGCCATCCCGGTGAGCGCCCGCACGATCGGGTTGTAGTGGTCGCGCACGGTGTTCATGGTGTCGCTCGTGCCGGTCTCCTTGTCCTGGAAGAGCAGGCCCACGTGCTCCTTGAGGTCCTGGCCCACACAGAACGCGCGGTCACCGGCCGCGGTGAGCAGCACCGCCCGTACGGCGGGGTCCGCGGCGGCCGCCTCGGCCGCGTCGCGCAGGGCGACCTTCGCCGCCACGTTCATCGCGTTCATGGCCTCGGGGCGGTTGATCGTGATGGTGGCGAGCCCGTCGCTCACCTCGTACAGCACCGTGTCGGCCATCAAGGGGTCCCTTCGCTTCTTCGCGTCGTCTGACCGGCCCAGCATGGCGGAGATCACCCGGTCCGCACATGTGAGCTGCGTCAAAGAATCACCGCCCGGACGCCGACCGATGGCGGCGAAGTATCGCAGGTGGATCGGCGAAATGTGCGGCTTTGTGAAAGCGCGTTGCGGAAGCGATGCCACCTGATGTTGGTCATCGGGTCCTGTGATGCGGGATAATGACCTGGAAGCAATCGTGTTCGATGCTGACGTGAGCTGGTTTCAGGAAGGGGAACGAGCATGGCGGCCATGAAGCCGCGGACGGGTGACGGCCCGCTCGAGGTGACCAAGGAGGGGCGGGGCATCGTCATGCGCGTTCCGCTCGAAGGCGGCGGCCGGCTCGTCGTCGAGCTGACCCCGGACGAGGCGAAGGCGCTCGGCGAAGCCCTGCGAGAAGTCGTCGGCTGACCCGCGCCTCGCGCGCATTTCCGCTACTGCCCCGGCACGGTGATCACCGCGCCGGGGCAGCGGTGTGTCGGGGGCGGGGTGCCGCAGGGAGGGGCTCAGGCGCCCCGGCGTACCGCGCACAGCAGACCGTCGCCCACGGGGAGCAGCGTGGGCAGCAGCTCCCGGCTCTCGCGCACGGTCCGGAGCAGCTCGCGTATCCGCTGCACCTCGGCGGGCTGCGCCGCCGAGTCGACCGTGCGGCCGTCCGCGAAGACGCCCTCGAAGCAGACGAGACCGCCCGGTCTCAGCAGGCGCAACGATTCAGCGAGGTAGTCCAGGAGCTCCAGCCGGTCCCCGTCGCAGAAGACCAGGTCGTAACCGCCGTCCGCGAGCCGGGGGAGGACCTCCAGCGCCCGGCCCGGGATGAACCGGGCCCGGTTGCCCGCGAAACCCGCCGCGCGGAACGCCGCCTTCGCGTGCGCCTGCCGCTCCGGCTCCATGTCCACGGTGGTCAGCACCCCGTCGGGCCGCATCCCCAGCAGCAGGTAGATCCCGGACACGCCGGTACCCGTGCCGATCTCCGCCACCGCCTTGGCGTCCGCCGTCGCGGCCAGCAGGCGCAGCGCGGCGCCGGTGCCCGGAGACACCGAGGGCAGCCCCGCCTCACGGGCCCGGTCACGGGCCCAGCGCAGCGCTTCGTCCTCGGCGACAAAGGCCTCGGCGAACGCCAAGCTCGTCTGCCGGTTGGCGGTAATGGCCCTCTCCTGTCCCCGTCATGGACGCCGTAGTTGACGCAGGCGTCGACTGTATCCGCTGCGCGCGGGAACCCGCAGATGGGACCGCGCGTTCATAGAGACAGGAAGCGGGGCGGGTCGCGGACGCGGGCCGGACCCAAATTCGCGTAAAGATTCTTATCCGGAGCTAACGGGCGAGGTGGCTATGGTAGGGGCTCCACTGGACACCACCAGAGCCGACAGGGGAGGTGCGGCTGCGCCTGTGGATCGGAGAGGAGTGCTCCGTCGCCTTCTTCGTTCGGCAGGTGAGCCGAAATCCGTGACCGACACCGCTGACCGTTCCCGCACCACCGATTCCGCACCCACCACCGCGACCTTCGCATCGGATGCGGAATCGCAGGCGTGGACTCCGCCCAGCTGGGAGGAGATCGTCAGCACGCACAGTGGCCGGGTGTACCGGCTCGCCTACCGCCTGACCGGCAACCAGCACGACGCCGAGGACCTCACCCAGGAGGTCTTCGTCCGCGTCTTCCGCTCCCTGTCCTCCTACACGCCGGGGACCTTCGAGGGCTGGCTCCACCGCATCACCACGAACCTGTTCCTGGACATGGTGCGGCGCAAGCAGCGCATCCGCTTCGACGCGCTCGGCGACGACGCCGCCGAGCGGCTGCCCAGCCGCGAGCCGTCTCCTCAGCAGGCCTTCAACGACACGCACTTCGACGCCGACGTGCAGCAGGCCCTGGACACCCTCGCGCCCGAGTTCCGCGCCGCGGTCGTCCTCTGCGACATCGAGGGCCTCTCGTACGAGGAGATCGCCGCGACCCTCGGCGTGAAGCTGGGCACCGTCCGCAGCCGCATCCACCGCGGCCGTTCCCACCTGCGCAAGGCGCTCAAGCACCGCTCTCCCGCGGCGCGTGCGGAGCGTGCCCTCGCCGGCGTGGGCTGGGAGGGCGGAACGGCGTGAGTGGCACCAGTCCGTCACCGACCCCCGCGGAGCACCACCTCGGGGACCGGCTCGCCGCGCTCGTCGACGGCGAACTCGGTCACGACACCCGCGAGCGCGTCCTCGCCCATCTCGCGACCTGCCCCAAGTGCAAGGCCGAGGCGGACGCCCAGCGCAGCCTGAAGAACGTCTTCGCGGCCAGCGCGCCCCCGCCGCCGTCCGAGGGGCTGCTGGCACGCCTCCAGGGGCTGCCGGGGGGACCGGATGACCAGGGGGGTCCCTTCGACGACCTCCTCCGCCGGGGAGGGGTGCGCTCCGACGGCTTCGCCACGGCGGCGCCCGGCACCCCGGACAGCGGTTTCCGCATCCACGAGGTCGGCGACCGCTCCTCCGGGCGCGGCCGGCGCTTCGCCTTCGTGGCGGCCAGCGCGGTCTCCTTCGCGGCCATCGCGCTGAGCGGCACCATGCAGCTCGACACGACCCGCGGCGGCCAGGGCACGGGCAACAACCTCACCCCGCTGCGCGCCCCGGCGACCTTCGCGTCGGGCTCCCGCCGCGACCCCGGAGCGGAACCCGCGCCTCCGACGGTCGTGCCGGCCCGCCTCGAGCTGTCCCCCTTCATACGTCCCGCGAGCCCGGCACTGCGCCTGTCGTACGCTCCGGGCGCCGACCTGAACATCCCGACGGTCACCCCGGCCCCCAGCCCCTCCCACCACTGACCGGCGACCTGGTTGAATCCAGGGGCAGGGGCGCGCCGCCCGGCGATGCGGGCGGCGCGGACAGGTCATCTGGTGCGGGGAGAGCATGAAGAACGGGAAGCCGACCTGGTGGAGCCGGCCGTCGAGCAGCACACCACCCACGACGCCCGCCGCACCCGCCGAACCGGCAGAGGACACGGACTTCACCCTCGCCGCCCCGGCGCCGGTCGCGAGGGGGACCGCACCGGAGCCCGAGGCCGCACCGGGGCCCGGGACCGAGGGGCCCCCGCCCGGCGTACCCGCACCGGCAGCCGGCCCGGACGCCCCGGCGGGACCCGTCATACCCGGGCCCGCCCCCGAGGTCCCGGCCGCCCCGGCGGTCCCCGCGCCCTCGGCTGAGCCCGAGGTCACCGCGGCCGTGCCGGTCGTCACGGACGCCCCCGCGGCGCCCGCCCCCGATCCGGCCGTCCAGCCGGGGCCCGAGACGGCCCCCGCTCCCGTACCGGCGCAGACCGCCGCCCCCGAGCAGCCGGCCCCGCAGCCCCTGCACGCCCCCGATCCGTACCGCACCCCGCCCTACGGCGAGCCCGGTCCGTGGGCGCCGGCGCCGCCCGTCCAGCGGCCCGTACCGCCGGTGCCGGCGGCCCAGGTGGCCCACGCGGCACCGCAGCCCCCCACGGCCCCCCTGGCGCCCCCTTACGACCCCTGGGGGGTACCCCAGCAGGCTCCGGCCGAGGGCAAGCCGCCCAGGAAGCCGCGCCGCGGCCTCGCGCTCGCCGGCGCGCTGGCCTTCGCCCTCGTCACCGGTGTCATCGGCGGCGGCGTCGGCGCCTACATCGAGCGGCACGGCGGCATCAGCACCGTCGAGCTGCCCCAGTCCGACCCCGAGGACATCGGCCGCGCCCCCGAGAGCGTCGCCGGGATCGCCGCGCGCGCCCTGCCCGGCGTCGTCACCATCCACGTCAGCGGCGGCGGTTCCTCCGGCACCGGCACCGGCTTCGTGCTCGACACCGGCGGCCACATCCTCACGAACAACCACGTGGTGGACGCGGCGGCCTCCGCCGGAGAGATCTCCGTCACGTTCTCCAACGGCGAGTCCGCCCGCGCCAAGCTCATCGGCCGCGACACCGGCTACGACCTCGCCGTCATCCGGGTGTCCGGCGTCTCCGGTCTCGAACCGCTGCGGCTCGGCAACTCCGAGAACGTCCGCGTCGGCGACCCCGTCGTCGCCATCGGCGCCCCCTTCGACCTCTCCAACACCGTGACCTCCGGCATCATCAGCGCCAAGGAACGCCCGATCACCGCCGGCGGAGAGAAGGGCGACGGCAGCGACATCAGCTACGTCGACGCGCTGCAGACCGACGCCCCGATAAACCCCGGCAACTCCGGTGGCCCGCTGCTCGACTCGCAGGCCCGGGTCATCGGCATCAACAGCGCCATCCGCGCGGCGGGCAACTCCGGCGGCGAGAGCGGCGGGCAGTCCGGCTCGATCGGCCTCGGCTTCGCGATCCCGATCAACCAGGGCAAGCGGGTCGCCGAGGAGCTCATCAACACCGGGAAGGCCACCCACCCGGTGATCGGCGTGAGCCTCGACATGCAGTACGGCGGCGACGGCGCCCGGGTCGGCGCGAAGGGCAAGGGAGGCGCCGCCTCCGTCACGCCCGGCGGCCCGGCGGACAAGGCCGGCATCCGGCCCGGCGACGTCATCACCAAGGTCGACGGGCAGCGGGTGCACAGCGGCGAGGAGCTGATCGTGAAGATCCGCGCGCACCGCCCGGGCGACCGGCTGAAGCTGACGCTGACCCGCAACGGCAAAGAGCAGACCAAGACCCTGACCCTCGGTACCTCGACCGGCGGCTGACCGCCATGTGGAGGACATCACGTGGTACCCGCCCGACAGGTTCGGCGGGTACCGTGGAGCGGTCCGGGGACCGGCGTGAAGGAGCTACAGGGTGTTCAGCGACATAGGCGCGCTCGAGCTGGTGACGCTCGTGCTGCTCGCCGTGCTCATCTTCGGCCCCGAGAAGCTGCCCAAGGTGATCCAGGACGTGTCCCGGTTCATCCGCAAGATCCGCGAGTTCTCCGACAGCGCGAAGCAGGACATCCGCAACGAGCTCGGCCCGGAGTTCAAGGACTTCGAGTTCGAGGACCTCAACCCCAAGAACTTCATCCGCAAGCAGCTCGAGGGCAACGAGGACCTCAAGGACCTCAAGGAGCTCCGCTCCACCTTCGACCTCAAGAAGGAGATGAACGAGGTCGCGGACGCGGTGCACGGCCGGGAGGTCGCGGCCGCCCCGGCGCCCGCCGCGGTCAACGGCTCTCCGGACCTGCTGAAGAAGCAGGACAAGCCGGACACCGGCGAGCGCCCGCCGTACGACGCGGACGCCACCTGACGACGGCCTGTCACCGCTCCGGTGCGTCCCGGTGGCTATCCTCCCTCTGTTGACGCAACGAGGAGGCTGCCGGAGATGAAGACGACGAGTCGGGTGGAAGCCGATGGGTTTCTGCGCGCACCCTTCGCCTGGTACGGGCTCGACGAGGCGTTCACCGGGCCCCGCCGGCTGATGCAGATCGGCACGGCGGCGGACGGGACCGTACAGCACGGGTCGATGGGGCACGGTGACGAGCCGTCGATAAAGTCCGA
Source organism: Streptomyces sp. NPDC048018 (assembly GCF_043202995.1). Taxonomy (NCBI): domain Bacteria; kingdom Bacillati; phylum Actinomycetota; class Actinomycetes; order Kitasatosporales; family Streptomycetaceae; genus Streptomyces; species Streptomyces sp. NPDC048018. Next base: position 27,138 of record NZ_JBIDBK010000015.1, on the reverse strand, counting down.
GGCCGGCGGCGCGGAGAAGGAGCGGTTCGCGGTCGTCGTGACGGTCGCCGCCCACCCCGTGCGCCGCTCCGGTGACGGCACGGGCGTCCTCGACGCCACGACGGTGTCCTCCGCGGCCTGGCTGGCCGGCTCGGGGCTGCTGGCCCACACCTGGCCCGCCCAGCTCGACCACGCCCTGCGGGACAACTGGCTGGACCAGCAGACCGAGACGGCCTTCGAGCTCGCCGACGACCTCGAAGGCCCCGCCTGGTCCACGCTCTCCCTTCCCGTGGACGGCGTCCCGGTGCCGTTCCACTACCGGGAGTCCGAGTTCGGCTGGGTGCTGGCGGGTTCGGCCCCCGGGGTGCACATCGGCGCCTACGGGCGGGGGATGAGCGCCTACGGGCTCGGCTTCGCGCAGGTGAAGGACCTCGGCGCGTACGCCTGACGGGCTGAGGGCATGACGAAGGGGCACCCCGCTCGCGGGGTGCCCCTTCGTCATGGCGCGGTGGCCGTAAGGACGGCCGGGTCCGCGGGCGGGGGCGGACGGGTGCCCGCCCCCGTGGCTCAGAACTTGTTCTTCGGCGTGATGCCCAGGCTCATGCCCGACAGACCGCGCTGGCGGCCGCCGAGCTTGCCCGCGATGGTGCGCAGGGCCGCGCCGGCCGGGGAGTCGGGGGCGGCCAGGACGACCGGCTTCCCGTCGTCGCCGCCCTCGCGGAGGCGGACGTCGATCGGGATGGAGCCGAGCACCGGGACGGTGGCGCCGGTGGTCTTGGTCAGGCCGTCCGCCACCCGCTGACCGCCGCCCGAGCCGAAGACGTCGACCATCTCGTCGCAGTGCGGACACGGCATGCCCGACATGTTCTCGACGACGCCGACGATCTTCTGGTGGGTCTGCACGGCGATCGAGCCGGCTCGCTCCGCGACCTCGGCCGCGGCCTGCTGCGGGGTGGTGACGACCAGGATCTCCGCGGTCGGCACGAGCTGCGCGACCGAGATCGCGATGTCGCCGGTGCCCGGCGGGAGGTCGAGCAGCAGGACGTCCAGGTCACCCCAGTACACGTCCGCGAGGAACTGCTGGAGCGCGCGGTGCAGCATCGGGCCGCGCCACACGACCGGCGCGTTGCCCGGGGTGAACATGCCGATGGAGATGACCTTCACGCCGTTCGCCGACGGCGGCATGATCATGTTCTCGACCTGGGTCGGACGGCCGTCCACGCCCAGCATGCGGGGCACGCTGTGGCCGTAGATGTCGGCGTCCACGACACCGACCTTCAGACCGTCGGCGGCCATCGCGGCCGCCAGGTTGACCGTCACCGAGGACTTGCCGACGCCGCCCTTGCCGGAGGCGACCGCGTAGACGCGGGTCAGCGAGCCCGGCTTCGCGAACGGCACCTCACGCTCGGCGGTGGTGCCGCGCAGCGCCGCCGCGAGCTCCTTGCGCTGCTCGTCGCTCATCACGTCCAGCGAGACGTCGACGCCCGTGACGCCCTCGACCCGGGAGACGGCGTCGGTCACCCTCTGGGTGATGGTGTCGCGCATGGGGCAGCCGGAGACCGTCAGATAGACGGTGACGGCGACCCGCCCGTCGGAACCGATCTCCACCGACTTGACCATGCCGAGCTCGGTGATCGGCTTGTTGATCTCTGGGTCGTTCACCGTCGCCAGTGCTTCGCGCACCGCGTCTTCCGTAGCCATAGTAGAGATGGTACGGCGACGACCACCGGCTCATGAAAGCCCTGTCAACGGTCGGGTACGTCACTCCCGCGGGCGGCCTCGTCCGGGAATAGATCCCGGCGGTCCCCGTCCCGGTGCTCCAGCTCCTTGAGCAGGTCCTGGAGCTCCGAGCGCATCCAGTCGCGCGTGGCCACCTCGCCGAGGCCCATCCGCAGCGCCGCGACCTCCCGGGTCAGGTACTCGGTGTCGGCGATCGAGCGCTCGTTCTGCTTGCGGTCCTGCTCCAGGTTGACCCGGTCCCGGTCGTCCTGCCGGTTCTGCGCGAGCAGGATCAGCGGGGCCGCGTACGACGCCTGCAGGGACAGCACCAGGGTCAGGAAGATGAACGGGTACCTGTCGAACCGCAGGTTCTCCGGCGCGGAGACGTTCCACACCACCCAGGCGATGATGAGCAGCGTCATCCAGACGAGGAACCGCCCCGTCCCCAGGAAGCGCGCGATGCGCTCGGAGAGGCGCCCGAAGGCCTCCGGGTCGTACTCGGGGAGCAGCCGGGGGCGCCGCACGCGCGGCTGGTCGAGCCGGATCCGCGGCAGCGCGCGGTCCCGCTCCCGGTCGCGTTCGCGGTCCCGCTCCTGGGTGCGCTCAGCCACCGTGCACCCCCTCCTCGTGGAACTCGGTCTCGCGCCAGTCGTCCGGCAGCAGGTGGTCGAGCACGTCGTCCACCGTCACCGCGCCCAGCAGCGAACCGCCCTCGTCCACCACCGGGGCCGCGACCAGGTTGTACGCGGCGAAGTAGCTCGTCACGGCCGGCAGCGGGGTGGCCGGGCCGAGCGGCGGCAGATCACTGTCCACCAGCGCGCTGACCAGCGTGAACGGCGGATCCCGCAGCAGCCGCTGGAAGTGCACCGTGCCCAGGTACTTGCCCGTGGGCGTCTCGTCCGGCGGGCGGCACACGTACACCTGCGCGGCGAGCGCGGGGGACAGGTCCTGCTGGCGCACCCGGGCGAGCGCGTCGGCGACCGTGGCGTCCGGGCGCAGCACGATCGGCTCGGTGGTCATCAGACCGCCCGCGGTCCGCTCCTCGTACGCCAGCAGCCGGCGCACGTCCGCCGCGTCGTCCGGCTGCATCAGGGTGAGCAGCCGCTCCTGGTCCTCCTCCGGCAGTTCCGAGAGCAGGTCGGCGGCGTCGTCCGGGTCCATGGCCTCCAGGACGTCGGCGGCCCGCTCCTCCTTCAGCTTGCCCAGGATCTCGACCTGGTCGTCCTCCGGCAGCTCCTCCAGGACGTCGGCGAGCCGGTCGTCGTCGAGGGCGGCGGCCACCTCGGCCCGGCGCTTCGGGGAGAGGTGGTGCAGCACGTTGGCGAGGTCGGCCGGGCGCAGCTTCTCGAAGGTGGCGACCAGGTTCTCGGCGCCCTGCCCGTGCTCCTCCAGGGAGAAGCCGGTGACGGCCGACCACTCGACGGTCAGCGCCTCGCCCTTGCGGCGCAGCGCACCGCCCTTGCCGCGCCGTACGTAGACCTTGTCGATCTCCCAGTCGCGGCGGGCCGGCAGCTGCTGGATGGCCACGTCGAGCACGGTGACCTCCTCGCCGGACTCCACCAGCGTCACCCGGCGGTCGAGGAGCTCGCCGAGCACGAGCCGTTCGGTGGGGCGCTGCTCGAAGCGGCGCATGTTGACCACGCCGGTGGTGATGACCTGCCCGGACTCGACGCCGGTGATCCGGGTCATGGGCACGAAGACACGCCGCCGGGACAGCACCTCGACGACCATGCCGAGGAGCCGGGGCGGGCGGCGGCCGACCCGCAGCATCGCCACCAGGTCGCTGACCCGGCCGACCTGGTCGCCGACCGGGTCGAAGACGGGGACTCCGGCGAGATGGGAGACGAAGATCCGGGGGGCGCCAGCCGCCATGCCACGCGCCTCCTCGGTGCCGCACGATTCGGGTCGATCCGGGGTCGACACCCCGCTTGCCGGGTTCAGGCTAGCCCGTGCCGCTGCGTGCCGCTCCGGCAGAGCCCCCGTCCGGCTGCCTGCGGCGCCGTGACCCGGCCCGGGTACGCTGCGGTCTGCCGACCCCACCGGCACCCGGCCCCGACCGGGCCCGTTCCCCCCCACCGACCGAGAGGCGCCCAGGTGACCGTCCTCCGTCCGTCCTCGCGCATCCGCCGGGCCGTCCTGCCGTTGGCGCTGTGCGCCGGTCTCATGACGTCGCTGACCGCCTGCGCCTCCGACCCGGACGAGGGGACCAACGGCGTCGGGAAGCTCGACGCCATGGCCATCGAGAAGAAGGCCCAGTCGGCCGCGGACGCCGCCAAGGCGGTGCGCCTGTCCGGCACGCTCGTCAGCAAGGGCGGCACGTACAAGCTGAACATGCGCCTCAAGCAGGACGGCGCGTCCGGCTCGGTGACCATCAAGAACAGCACCTTCGAGCTGCTGCGCGTCGGCGACGAGCTCTTCCTCAAGGCCGACGCGGCGTTCTGGGAGCACGAGGACCCCACCTCGGGCGAGCCCTCGGACGCCCCGTCGTCGGGTTCCGGCTCGGGTTCCGGCTCCTCCTCGGAATCCGGCGGGGACTCCGACTCCGGCTCCGAGGCCGCCGACAAGCTCGACGACAAGTACGTGAAGGTGCCGCAGGACGACCCCTCGTACAAGCAACTGCGCGGCTTCACCGACATGGACCTGCTGCTCGACGGGCTCATCGGACTGCACGGCGACGTCGCCAAGGGCGACTACGACAGGATCGGCGGGGTCCGCACGATCAACGTCAGGGGCGGCGAGGACGGCGAGGGCGGCTCCCTCGACGTCTCCCTGGAGGGCACCCCCTTCCCGGTGCGCTTCGCCCGCGGCGGCGGGGCGGGCGTGGTCGTCCTGTCCGAGTGGGACAGGGACTTCCCGCTCGCCGAGCCCGCGAAGGGCCAGACCGTGGACTACGGCAAGCAGCTGCCGCGCGGCTGAGGCCGGGGGAGACGGCGGCCCGCGGCACCGCGGGCGCGACCAGGCCCTGTCGTCGAACTCCCGCCCGCCCCGGACCTAACGCGCGCGGCGCTTCCTCTTCAGGAGCAGCTTCGGCAGGCCGGCGGGCACGGGTCGGCGGGTGATGCCCGGGGACGGGAGCGGGACGGCGGCCAGCGAGCCGTCCGGGAGGTCGGTCGTCGAGGTGCGCGGGTCGAGGCGGACCACGCGGCACTCGCGGGCCCAGCGGTCCGGCATCGCCTCGCCGTCGGGGGCGTTCAGCCGCTTGCCCTTCAGCTCGGCGACGGCGGCGTCCCACTCCTCGGAACCGGCCGGCAGCTCGCGCACCGCGGCCGTCCAGGCCACGATCCGGCCGCCCTTGTCCTTGCTGCGTACGGTGACCTCGGCGGTGCCGCCGTCCACCAGTCCCGGCAGCGGCTGCTCACCGGGTCCGTCGCCGACGACATGGGCGGCGCCGTCGTGCCAGACGTGCCAGAGCGCCCGCGCGGCCGGGGCGTCGCCCCGGACCCAGATGAGGCCGGACTTCTTCGTGGCCTCCTCGACGAGGGCGGGCCCGAGCTGCGCGTCTGTCATGCCCGCAGCTTAGCCATCGCGGGGGACCCCGACCCCGGTGGCCGGGACCGCTACAGCCAGCCGTTGCGCTTGAGGGTGCGGTGGATGGCGAAGCAGATGACGGCGATGCCGCCGAGCACCATCGGGTAGCCGTACCTCCAGTGCAGTTCCGGCATGTGGTCGAAGTTCATGCCGTAGACGCCGCAGACCGCCGTGGGGACGGCGACGATGGCCGCCCACGAGGTGATCTTGCGCATGTCCTCGTTCTGGGCGACGGTCGCCTGCGCCAGATTGGCCTGGAGGATCGAGTTGAGCAGCTCGTCGAAGCCGATGACCTGCTCCTGGACGCGGGCCAGGTGGTCGGCGACGTCCCGGAAGTACTTCTGGATGTCGGGGTCGACCAGCCGCATGGGGCGCTCGCTGAGCAGCTGCATCGGGCGCAGCAGCGGCGTGACGGCCCGCTTGAACTCCAGTACCTCGCGCTTGAGCTGGTAGATCCGGCCGGTGTCCGCGCCGCGGGTGGAACCCTTGGCGGGCGGAGAGAAGACGTCGATCTCGATCTGGTCGATGTCGAGTTCGACGGAGTCGGCGACGGCGATGTAGCCGTCGACGACGTGGTCGGCGATGGCGTGCAGCACGGCCGAGGGGCCCTTGGCGAGCAGTTCGGGCTCGTCCTGGAGCCGGTGCCGGAGGTTGCGCAGGGAGCCCTGGCCGCCGTGCCGGACGGTGATGACGAAGTCGGGGCCGGTGAAGACCATCACCTCGCCGGTCTCCACGACCTCGCTGGTCGCGGTGAGTTCGGCGTGCTCCACGTAGTGGATCGTCTTGAAGACGGTGAACAGGGTGTCGTCGTAGCGCTCCAGCTTCGGCCGCTGGTGGGCGTGGACGGCGTCCTCGACGGCGAGCGGGTGCAGCCCGAACTCCGCGGCGATACCGGCGAATTCGGCCTCCGTCGGCTCGTGCAGGCCGATCCACGCGAAGCCGCCGCTCTCCCGCACCTGGCGCATCGCGCCGCGCGGGGTGAGGCACGCCCGGTCGTCGACCCGGCGGCCGTCGCGGTAGACGGCGCAGTCGACGACGGCGGTGGCGGCCGTGGGGTCGCGCGTGGCGTCGTAGTTGGCGTACGAGGAGACGGTCGTGGTCTTGCGCAGGGAGTGCCGCAGGGACGGACGTACGGCGGCGCGCAGGTCACGGATCATCGACATGGGCGTGCTCCTTCACGGAGAGGCCGTCGGCGACCGTGGAACAGCCCGGAATGAGGACGTGGAGCCACGTCGTCCACAAAGCGGGCGGCACCGGAGGATCGCGGTGACGGCGTTCGCTACAGACAGGCAAAGAGGGATGCTCTTCCGTCGTGCGAGATGCCGGGGAGAAAGGGACCGGATGCGGTCCCCGGATCACCGGGAGGAGAGACGCACCGGGCCGGGTGCGCTGCGGCGGAAGAGCCTGCTGGTACTGCCCGATCGACTTCGGTCCATCGCAGTCCCACCTCCTCCGGCCGGTCCCCCGTGAGGGATGACGTGTGACGAGCAGTCGGGAGTCCCGACCAGTGGCCAAGACTATCAGCCGACAGAGGGTCAATCCCTTATTTTGCCCGTTCCATACGCGCTTTATGCTCGCGGCATGGGAGAAATTCTTGCTCTGGTCGAGGCCCGGCTGCGCACGGCCCTCGGTGAGCCGGACGCACGCGCGGCGATCACCTTCCTCGGCACCGATCGCATCGAGGTCCTGCGCTTCGTCGACGCCGACGCCGGCCTCGTGCGCTACGCGACCCTCGGCATGTCCGCGCAGCCGATGGCCGATCCGACCGCCGCGCTCGCCGATCCGGTGAAGGGTCCCCGCGCGGAACTGGTGCTCTCCGTGCGCGCCGGGCTCGCCGAGACCGACAAGGTGCTCCGACCGCTCGCGGTGCTCGCCGCCACCCCGCAGGTGGAGGGGGTGGTCGTGGCCCCGGGCGCCTCGCTCGACGTGGGCGAGCCGCTGTGGCCGGGTGCCCCGTTCAGCTCGGTGCTGGTCGCCGAATCCGGGGGGCTGGTGGAGGACCTGGAGCTCGACGAGCCCATGGATCCCGTGCGTTTCCTGCCGCTGCTGCCGATGACCTCGAACGAGGCGGCGTGGAAGCGGGTGCACGGGGCGCAGGCCCTGGAGGAGCGCTGGCTGGCGAACGGGACGGACCTCCGCGACCCGCTGCGCAGGTCGGTCACGCTGGACTGAACGGGTTCGGGATCCGATCGCGTACCGGCGGAGCGTGACCAGCTCCGGCCGGACGGGTGATCATCGGTGATCGTCCTTGACGCGAGGCCCCAGGGGTAGGACCGTTGAGCCCTATGAGGGGCGAACCCAGTTGCCCGAAGTGCGGTGGCCGGGTCAGGGCGCCCGGTCTCTTTGCCGACTCCTGGCAGTGCGACGTGCACGGCTCGGTGCACCCGCTCCAGCCCGTGATCCCGCCCAGCGTCGAGGCCCTCGGTGTCGTGGTGCACCGTGCCCACGTGCCGGTGTGGATGCCGTGGCCCCTTCCCGTCGGATGGCTGTTCACCGGGGTCGCGTACGCCGGTGACGACCGCAGCGGCGGTCGCGCGACCGCCGTGGCCTGTTCGGGACCCGGTCCGCTCGGCGGGATCGGGGAGCTGCTGCTCGTCGCCGAGGAGCTCGGCGTCGGGCTCGGCGCCCGGTACGCGGGCATCGACGGTCCGGATCCCGGTGCCGGCATGGCGATCGACAAGCCGGCGCAGGTCAAGGTGCTCGCCGCCGGCCGGCCGACCCCGCTCTGGCACGTCACCGGGGCCCCGCAGGACCGCGCGGTCTTCGCCGGCGAGGCGTGCGGGCTCTGGCTGTGGGCGATCGTCTGGCCCGAGCAGTCGGGCCTGCTGATGTACGACGAGCTGGTCCTGACCGACCTGCGGGACGCGGGCGCGGAGGTCGAGCTGCTGCCGTGCGGTGCGCTGACCCCGAGGCTGCTGACCTGAGGCCGCGACGGCGGTCGCGGCGCGCCGCGGAGGCGGGCGTCGCAGCGGCGCCGGCCGGTGGCGTACGCGCGGTCCGGGCGCCGGCCGCGGACGTCTGCGCGGCGACGGCGCCGGGGGTGCGCCGTGTGCCGGCGAGCGCGGCGGCCGGCGGCGCGGCGGCGCGGGCCACGGTGGTCCGGGCGCCGGGGCCGCCGGTGCGACCGGTGGCATACGGGCGCGGGGCCCGTCGGGGCACGCGGAGCCGCGCCCAGGGGTAAGGGGCGAGGACGTCACCGGATCCGTACGGATGTGCGCTCTTCGCCCGTTATGCTGGAGCGTCCCCACCGTCCGCCCCGAACCCTGGAGTCCCGCGTCGTGCGCATCGACCTGCACACCCACTCCACGGCCTCGGACGGCACGGACACCCCGGCCGAGCTGGTCCGCAACGCAGCCGCCGCCGGGCTCGACGTGGTCGCGCTGACCGACCACGACACCACCCGCGGGTACGCGGAGGCGATCGCCGCCCTGCCCGAGGGACTCACCCTCGTCACCGGGGCCGAGCTGTCCTGCCGTCTCGACGGCGTGAGCCTCCACATGCTGGCGTACCTCTTCGATCCCGAGGAGCCCGCCCTCTCCGCCGAGCGCGAGCTGGTCCGGGACGACCGGGTGCCGCGGGCGCGCGCCATGGTCGGCAAGCTCCGGGAGCTCGGCGTCCCCGTCACCTGGGAGCAGGTCGCCCGGATCGCCGGCGACGGCTCCGTGGGCCGCCCGCACGTCGCCGAGGCCCTCGTCGAGCTGGGTGTCGTGCCGGACGTCTCCGGCGCCTTCACCTCCGACTGGCTCGCCGACGGGGGCCGGGCGTACGTCGAGAAGCACGAGCTGGACCCGTTCGGGGCCGTCCGGCTGGTCAAGGCCGCCGGCGGGGTCACCGTCTTCGCGCACCCGCTGGCCGTCAAGCGCGGCGAGTGCGTGCCCGAGTCGGCGATCGCCCGGCTCGCCGAGGCCGGTCTCGACGGCATCGAGGTGGACCACATGGACCACGACGAGCCGACCCGGGCCCGGCTGCGCGGCCTCGCGAAGGAACTGGGGCTGCTGGCCACGGGCTCCAGCGACTACCACGGCAGCCGCAAGACCTGCGCCCTCGGGGACTTCACCACCGACCCCGAGATCTTCGGCGAGATCACCCGCCGGGCCACCGGTGCCTTCCCGGTGCCGGGCGCCGGCGGACGCCGCTAGCCGTCCGACACCACCACGTTCCGCCCTGCCCGGGCGCCGCGCGGCCTGACGCCGTGCGCTCCGGCGTGGTGCGTCCGCCCTCCCTGTCCGCGGGGTCCGCCCTGCCCCTCCGCCGGAACCCCCTGTTCCGGATGCTCTTGTACACCCCTTTCCCGCAAGGCCCTTCACCGTGTTCGACGTCGCCGTCTTCGGCTCGCTGTTCCTGACTCTCTTCGTGATCATGGATCCCCCCGGGATCACGCCGATCTTCCTCGCCCTCACCTCCGGCCGCGCCGCCAAGGTCCAGCGCCGCATGGCCTGGCAGGCCGCCGCCGTCGCCCTCGGTGTCATCACCGTCTTCGGCATCCTGGGCCAGCAGATCCTCGACTACCTGCACGTCTCCGTCCCCGCGCTGATGATCGCGGGCGGTCTGCTGCTGCTGCTCATCGCGCTCGACCTGCTCACCGGCAAGACCGACGAGCCCAAGCAGACCAAGGACGTCAACGTCGCGCTCGTCCCGCTGGGCATGCCGCTGCTGGCCGGCCCCGGCGCCATCGTGTCGGTCATCCTCGCCGTGCAGCACGCGGACGGCGTCGCCTCGCAGGTCTCCGTGTGGACCGCCATCGTCGCCATGCACGTGGTCCTCTGGCTGACCATGCGCTACTCCCTGGTGATCATCCGGGTCATCAAGGACGGCGGCGTCGTCCTGGTGACGCGGCTCGCGGGCATGATGCTCTCCGCGATCGCCGTGCAGCAGATCATCAACGGCGTCACCCAGGTCATCCAGGCCTCCTGAGGCCCCCGCACACCACTGCGCCCCCGTACGGATTCCGCGTCTGCGGAGTCCGTGCGGGGGCGCGGTGCGTGAAAGGTGTGCCCGTTACGAGGCCGTGGCCTCGGCGGGACGGATCCAGATGCGCTGGCCGACAGCGGCGGCCTGCTGCACGATCCCGTTGACGGAGGCGGCGTCCACGACGGTCCGGTCGACGGGCGTACCGTCGATGTCGTCAAGTCGCAGGATTTCGAAGCGCATGGGCTTCTCCCTTCGTCTGAGTTGATCCTCCTGGTGGAGAACTGCGTTACGTAGGGGTTCAACGGCATGCATCCTGCAAACATTCCCTACGCTAAGGAAATTTTTCGGATGACTAACTACTCACAGGTCGGGAGGGAGGAGCCGATCGGAATCGAGGCCCGCCTGGAGCGCACCAACGAACTCCTCCAGCGGATGCTGGCCGAGGTGGCGAAGACCCCCTCCACGCATGCCATCTTCGTCGACGCGGGTTACGTCTATGCTTCCGCCGGGTTGCTGGTCGCGGGCACCGAGGACCGGCGCAACTTCGACCTGGACGCCGAGGGCCTCATCGAGGCCTTCATCGACACGGCGCGCACGATCTTCGCCGACAGCCGCCTGCTGCGCGTCTACTGGTACGACGGCGCCCGGCGCCGCATCCACACCCCCGAACAGCAGGCCGTCGCCGCCCTGCCCGACGTCAAGGTCCGCCTCGGCAACCTCAACGCCAACAACCAGCAGAAGGGCGTCGACTCCCTCATCCGCTCCGACCTGGAGTCCCTCGCCAGGCACCGCGCCATCAGCGACGCCGCGCTCGTCGGCGGCGACGAGGACCTCGTCTCCGCCGTCGAGGCCGCCCAGGGCTACGGCGCCCGGGTCCACCTCTGGGGCATCGAGGCGGCCGAGGGCGGCAACCAGGCCGAACCGCTGCTCTGGGAGGTCGACAGCCAGCGCGTCTTCGACCTCGACTTCTGCCGCCCCTACGTGACCCGCAAGCCCGTCACGCTGTACGAGAACGAGAGCGAGCCCCCGCCCTCACGCGACGAGGTCCGCTTCATCGGCGCGCAGATCGCCGCGACCTGGCTCGCCGAGCGCGGCCGGGACCAGCTCGGCGAGCTGCTCCCCGGCCACCCGTATCTGCCGGGCCCCGTCGACCAGGACCTCCTCGTCGAGGCGGAACGCCTGCTCAGCCGTTCCATGCGCGGCCACGCCGCGCTGCGCCGTTCCCTCAGGGACGGCTTCTGGCAGCACCTGCGGGCGCAGTACTGACCTCGGCGGCCCGGTCCCAGAACGCGGTCAGCCGGGCCGCCAGCTCCTGCGGATGCGAGACGTTGGGGGAGTGGCCCGCTCCCGCCACCACCGTGTGCTGCGCGCCCGTCCGGGCGGCCGCGGCGGCCAGATCGGGGACCGGCCACACCGTCTCCTCGTCGCCGTACGCGATGTGCAGCGGGAGCGGCAGCGCGCCCAGCGCCGCCGTGCCGTCCGGGTCGCCGAGCAGCAGGCGGCCCGCACCCGACAGCTGGGCGATCCGGGTCCGCATCCAGCGCCGGCGCAGGAACCGCACGATCTCCGGGGGGTCCCCGGGGCCCGGTTCCTCGCCCCGGCTGTCCAGCCATCGGGTCGCCTGCCACACCCGCTCCTTCGGCAGCAGCGCGAGCGCGCCGCGCAGCGCCCGGACCCGGACGCGCTGCGAACGGGCGACCCTGGTCGGGCCCGAGGACAGCAGGGTGAGCGAGGCGAAGGCCTCGGGCGCGAGCTGCGCCGCCGCACGGGCCACCAGCCCGCCGAAGGAGTGCCCGAGCAGGTGCACCGGGCCGTCGCCGAGCACCGCCGCCTGCGCCACCGCGTCGAGCGCCAGCGCCTTGCGGCGGTAGGCGGCCCGGCCGCGCGGTCCGGGCGTCTCGTGCTGGCCGCGTCCGTCGACGGCGACCACGCGGTAGCCGGCCTCGGCGAGGGGGGCGAGCAGCGCGAGGAAGTCCTCCTTGCTGCCCGTGTAGCCGGGCAGCAGCAGCGCGGTCCCGTGCGGGGGGCCGACGGGGGCGGTGTCGAGGACGGCGAAGTCGCCGCGCGCGGTGCCGAGACGGTAGGCACGGGTGCGCGGCGGCAGCGCCAGGGACCGGGGCTTGCTCATACAGGGACTGTAACCGGCACCGTCGGGGCCGGCTTCCGGCCGGTCGGCGCAGGTCCGGACGGTGCGCGGCCCGGTTCCGTACGCGCCGCGGCCCGGCCCCTCGGGGAGGGACCGGGCCGCGGCGGGTGCTGCTCGGGAGGGCCTACGCCTCCGGCTCGGCGGCCGCCTTCTTGGCGACGCGCTTGCGCGGTGCGGCCTTCTTGGGCGCCTCCGCCGGGTCGACCGCCTCGGCGGCCTTCTTCACCGTGCGCCGACGGGCCGGCGTCTTCGGCTCCGAGGCGTCCGGCGCCTCGGCCGCGACGGCCTTCTTGGCGACCCGCTTGCGCGGGGCCTTCGGCGCGGCCTCGACCACCTCGGCGACGACGTCGGTGACGGCCTCGGCGACCTTCTTGGCGACCCGCTTGCGCGGTGCGGCCTTCTTCGGCGCCTCCGCGGTCCCGGCCTCGGCGACCGGCGCCTCGGCCGCGACGGCCTTCTTCGCGACGCGCTTGCGCGGGGCCTTCGGAGCCTCCGCCACCTCGGCGACGGCCTCGGCGGCGACCGGCTCGGCGGCCTTCCTGACGGCCCGCTTGCGCGGGGCCGCCTTCTTCGGCGCCTCGGCCTCGACCGGCGCCACGGCGACCGGAGCGGCCTCGACCGGGGCGGCCTCGACCGGGGCGGTCTCGACGATCACCACGGCCTCGGGGGCCGGGGTGGACGTCACCGGGCTCGACGCCCTACGGGTCGCGCGGCGACGGGCCGGCTTCGGCTCCTCGACCGGTGCGGCCGGTGCGACCGGAGCCTCCGGCTCCTTCGGGGCCTGGACCGTCGTCGCGGTCGAGCTCGTCGCCGGGCGGGTGGCGCGGCGACGCCCTCGCGGCCCGGACGCGACCGGCTCGGCGGCCTGCGCCGGGACGGCGGCGGTGACGACCTGGGTGGCGGCCTTCGGCTGCACGGCGGCGGCCTTCGGCTGCGCGGCGGGGATCGGCTCGGCCGTGCTCTGCGCCGGCACCGTGGCGGTGGCGGCGAGCGCGGCGGCGGCCGTCTCGACCGTCTGGAACGTCACGCTGTCCTCGGCGGCCGGGCGCCGCACCCGACGCCGGCGCGGTGCCGGCGTCTCGACGGCGGTCGCGGCGCGGCCGGCCGGGGCGGCGGGGCGGGCGGCCGGGGCGGCCGTCGTCTCGCCGGTCTCCGGGCGGGCACCACCACGGGCACGACGCCGGCGCGGCCTGGGCTCGGCCGGAGCGGACTCGGTGACGGGCGCCGGGGTCTCGGCGACGGGCGCCGCCGGTGCCTCGGCGGCCGGAGCCTCCGTTCCGACGGCCTCGGCCGTGCGGCCGTTGCCGGACCGGCCACGGGTGCGGCGCGGGCGGTCCTCGACGGTGGGGGTCTCCGTGACGGCGGTCTCGGCGACGACCGGCTCGGGGGCCGGGGCCTCGGCGACGACGGTGTCCGTGCCGGCGGCCTCGGCCGCGCGGGCGCCCCGGGACCGGGCGCGGCGGGTGCGCGGCTCGGCGGCGGGGGTCTCCGCGGCCGGGCTCTCCACGGCAGGGGCCTCGGCGGCCGGAGCCTCTGCCGGCTCCGCGACGGCGGTGGCGGCGCCGGCGACCGGGATCCCGGCCGACGGGGCGTTGCCGCGGGTGCGGCGGCGACGGGGACGACGCGCGGTCGCCTCGGCGGAGTCCGCGTCGGCGGCCGGGGCCTCGGCGACGGTCTGCTCCGGGGCGTCCGTGCCACCGCGGGTGCGGCGGCGCTGGCGCGGGGTCCGGGTGCGCTCCGGGCGCTCCTCGGTCTTCTCCGGACGACCGCCGCGGGCACGGCGGCCACCGGGCTCGCCCAGGTCCTCGAGCACCTCGGCGTCGAGGCCGGCGCGGGTGCGCTCGGCGCGCGGCAGGATGCCCTTGGTGCCCTCGGGGATGTCGAGCTCGGCGTAGAGGTGCGGCGAGCTGGAGTACGTCTCGACCGGGTCGTTGAAGTCCAGCTCCAGCGCCTTGTTGATCAGCTGCCAGCGCGGGATGTCGTCCCAGTCGACCAGCGTGATCGCCGTACCGCTCGCGCCCGCGCGGCCGGTGCGGCCGATGCGGTGCAGGTAGGTCTTCTCGTCCTCGGGGGACTGGTAGTTGATGACGTGCGTGACGCCCTCGACGTCGATGCCGCGCGCGGCGACGTCGGTGCAGACGAGCACGTCGACCTTGCCGTTGCGGAAGGCGCGCAGCGCCTGCTCGCGGGCGCCCTGGCCGAGGTCGCCGTGGACCGCGCCGGAGGCGAAGCCGCGCCGCTCCAGCTGCTCGGCGATGTCGGCCGCCGTGCGCTTCGTCCGGCAGAAGATCATCGCGAGCCCGCGGCCGTTGGCCTGCAGGATGCGGGAGACCATCTCGGGCTTGTCCATCGAGTGCGCGCGGTAGACGTGCTGCTTGATGTTGGCGACGGTGACGCCCTCGCCGTCGGGCGAGGTGGCGCGGATGTGCGTCGGCTGCGACATGTAGCGGCGGGCCAGGCCGATGACCGCGCCGGGCATGGTCGCCGAGAACAGCATGCTCTGGCGCTTGGCCGGGAGCATGTTCATGATCTTCTCGACGTCCGGCAGGAAGCCGAGGTCGAGCATCTCGTCCGCCTCGTCCAGGACGAGGGCCTTGACGTGGGAGAGGTCGAGCTTGCGCTGGCCGGCCAGGTCGAGCAGACGGCCCGGGGTGCCGACGATGATGTCGACGCCCTTCTTCAGGGCCTCGACCTGCGGCTCGTACGCGCGGCCGCCGTAGATCGCGAGGACGCGGACGTTGCGCACCTTGCCCGCGGTCAGCAGGTCGTTGGTGACCTGCTGGCACAGCTCGCGGGTGGGGACGACGACGAGCGCCTGCGGGGCCTCGGTCAGCTGCTCGGGCTTCGCCCGGCCGGCCTCGACGTCCGCGGGCACGGTGACGCGCTCCAGCAGCGGGAGGCCGAAGCCGAGGGTCTTGCCCGTACCGGTCTTGGCCTGGCCGATGATGTCGGTGCCGGTGAGGGCGACCGGGAGGGTCATCTCCTGGATGGGGAAGGGGGAAACGATGCCGACGGCTTCGAGGGCCTCGGCCGTCTCGGGAAGAATCCCGAGGTCGCGGAACGTAGTCAGGGTGCTGCCTCTTCTGTGAGACGCGGCGCGAGGCGAACGAAGGGGGTCTCACCGTGCCGGGAACCTCCGGCAGGATCGGAAAGATCTCCACCGGGTGGCGCGGGACCACTGCCGCCGCTCGAGCGTCGTGCCGCTGAGGGACCCCTCGGCGGGCCGCCGGAAGGGCTGTCGGGCCGGAGCCGATCGGGCCACCGACCGGGCATCCTCATTCATGCGTCGGCCTACCGTGTACGTCCGAACGTGCGAAAGCATGTCCGCATACTCAGCAGGCGCATTACCACTGTACCCCGGAATCGCGCATGTGTGTCGGAAGAATTCCCGAGGAGGTCACGGTCACAGTCACTGACCAGGGCCTGGGGCCGTCGGCGGAGCGGGCTATTGTGCGCTTCATGGAGACGCCTGACAACGCCACACACACCGGTATCGCCGCCCAGGACTGGGCGACGGCCTCCGCCGTGCCGCAGTACCGCGCCGCCGTGATCGACCTGCTCGGCGCGCTCGCGTACGGCGAGCTCGCGGCCTTCGAGCGGCTCGCCGAGGACGCCAAGCTGGCGCCGAGCCTCGCGGACAAGGCGGAGCTGGCGAAGATGGCCTCCGCCGAGTTCCACCACTTCGAGCAGCTGCGCGACCGGCTCGCGACCGTCGAGGCCGAGCCGACCTCCGCGATGGAGCCCTTCGCCAAGGCGCTGGACGACTTCCACCGCCAGACCGCGCCGTCCGACTGGCTGGAGGGCCTGGTCAAGGCGTACGTCGGCGACTCGATCGCGAGCGACTTCTACCGGGAGGTCGCGGCCCGTCTCGACTCCGACACCCGCGCGCTGGTGCTCTCGGTCCTCGACGACACGGGCCACGGCAACTTCGCCGTCGAGAAGGTCCGCGCCGCGATCGACGCCGACCCCCGCGTCGGCGGCCGCCTCGCGCTGTGGGCGCGCCGGCTGATGGGCGAGGCCCTGTCGCAGGCGCAGCGCGTGGTCGCCGAGCGCGACGCGCTGTCGACGATGCTGGTCGGCGGCGTCGACGGGATGGCCGCGGGCTTCGACCTCGCCGAGGTCGGCCGGATGTTCTCGCGGATCACCGAGGCCCACACCAAGCGGATGGCGGCCCTCGGCCTCGCGGCCTGACGGCCCGGAGGCCCCTGGGGTCTGTCTCCCGGCCCCGACCCTGGGTCCTGTCGTCAAAGTCCTGTCGTTGCCCGGAGGGCAGGCGGGAGTTCGGCGACGGGGCCTAGGCCGCGGCTGATCGGCGCAGCCGTCGCGAGGCCGGCCGCAGCAGCAGCGAGAGCAGCACGGCCGCGACCGCGACGGCACCGACCAGAGTGGCGAGGAAGTGACCGGGACCGAGGGCTCCGTGGGTCACCAGGGCGCCGAAGACTCCGCCGAGCGAACCCGTGACGAGGACGACGCCCCGTGCCGGGAGGCGGTCGGAGAACCGGTGCAGGGCGGCCCAGGCCAGGGCGAAGCCGAGCAGAGCGGAACCGAGGGCTTCCAGAAACACGGCAAATCACCTCGCGTCGGTGCGGGGCGGGCAGGTCGGTCACACCCGTCCTACCCGGTCACTCGTGAGGACAATCCTTCCCGTACCCCCTGACGTGCGCCGATGACGGCCGGGTGGCGGAGCCGTGGCCGTACCGCGGCCGGACATGCGAAAGGCCCGGTGGACCTGTGTCCACCGGGCCTTCCGTCTTCGATCCGCCGATCAGAGTGCGCCGAAGCCCACTCGGCGCACCGCCGGCTCACCGAGCTCGACGTATGCGATCTTGTCGGCCGGCACCAGGACCTTGCGGCCCTTCTCGTCCGTCAGGCTGAGCAGCTGCGCCTTGCCGGCCAGCGCGTCGGCCACCGCGCGCTCGACCTCCTCGGCGGACTGCCCGCTCTCCAGCACGATCTCCCGGGGTGCGTGCTGCACGCCGATCTTGACCTCCACGGCTATGTCCCTCCGAACGGTCAGCCTTGCGCGTGGGTCCCGCGCCGTACCTGGCACACATTAGCCCGGTAAGGGGACGGACACGGCGCGGGCGCGGAACGCCAGGAGCGAACAGAGCCGGTGGGGGCCTCAGTGCCCCTCGGCGCTGAGCTGCCCGTCCGCGCCGTGCAGCGGGAAGCCGGCGATGCCGCGCCAGGCCAGCGAGGTCAGCAGGGCCACCGCCTTGTCGCGGGGGACCGGTGACTCGCTGGAGAGCCAGTAGCGGGCGACGACCTGGGACACGCCGCCGAGGGCCACGGCCAGGAGCATCGATTCGTCCTTGGAGAGGCCGGTGTCCTCGGAGATCACCTCCGAGATGGCCTCCGCGCACTGCAGCGAGACCCGGTCGACGCGCTCGCGCACGGCCGGCTCGTTGGTGAGGTCGGACTCGAAGACCAGCCGGAAGGCGCCGCCCTCGTCCTCCACATACGCGAAGTAGGCGTCCATCGTCGCGGCGACCCGGAGCTTGTTGTCGGTGGTGGAGGCGAGTGCCGTGCGCACCGACTGGAGCAGGGCCTCGCAGTGCTGGTCCAGCAGCGCGAGGTAGAGCTCGAGCTTGCCGGGGAAGTGCTGGTAGAGCACCGGCTTGCTGACCCCGGCCCGCTCGGCGATGTCGTCCATGGCGGCCGAGTGGTACCCCTGGGCGACGAACACCTCCTGGGCGGCGCCGAGAAGCTGGTTGCGTCGGGCACGGCGCGGCAGGCGCGTGCCCCGCGGGCGTGCTGCCTCTGTCTGCTCGATGGCGCTCACGCCGCCTCCCAAAATCGATCCATGCGCGCATATGCGTCGCGCCGCCATCGTACTTTTGGGTAACCCGGCTGTGCGCGGTGCGAACGCAGAATTTCACGGACCGGACGCCCGGGGCGAGAGGCACCGGGCAAGAAGATGGTCATGGAATCGAACAGAACGGCAGGGGTCCGCGACGCTACCCGGCGGTAGCCGAAGGGGCGCGCCCGACGGCCGGAGGCACACCGGCGGCGCCGGGGCAGACCGGGGAAGCCGTGGCCGACGGGCGCGCGCGGAAGCCCGGAGCCACGGGTGCGGCGACCGCCGGACGTCAGCGGTAGTCGTCCTCGTCCAGCGTGACCACGCGCGCCTGCTCGACGGCGTCCGCGTCGTCCGCCGACTCGTGGGCGATCTGGTTCAGCGGCTCGTCCTCGTCCTGCTGCAGCGCGGCGTGCTGCTCGGCCGCGTCGGCCTCCGGGGTCTCCTCGTCGAGCACGACGTCCTCTTTCCCGGCGAATGTGTCCGGCTCGGTCGGGTCGGTAGTCATGCGGTTCCTTCCGGTCGCGATGACTCTCATGTCCGAGCCTAGGAGGTACCCCGGCGTGCCGCACCCGATCCTGTGACGCCGCACACACACGCCCGGGCGTGATCGTCTCGTAATATCGCCTCCATGTCCTCGACCGAGCTGCCGGAAACCCGGACCGCCGCACCACCCGCGACCCGGTCGCGCACCGTGCGGATCGCCGACGGCGAGGAGCTGCGCTCCGTCGCGCTGCCCGGCCTCACGCTCACCGTGCGCGCCCGGCCCGGCGCCCGGCCCGGACTCGCGCCCGCGCTGTACGTGCACGGGCTCGGCGGCTCGTCCCAGAACTGGTCGGCCCTGATGCCGCTGCTCGCGGACCTGGTCGACGGCGAGGCGGTCGACCTGCCCGGCTTCGGCGACTCGCCGCCGCCGGACGACGGCAACTACTCGGTCACGGGCCACGCCCGGGCGGTCATCCGGCTGCTCGACGCGGGCGGCCGGGGCCCCGTGCACCTCCTCGGCAACTCGCTGGGCGGCGCGGTCGCCACCCGGGTCGCCGCCGTGCGCCCCGACCTGGTCCGCACCCTCACCCTGATCTCGCCGGCCCTGCCCGAACTGCGCGCCCAGCGTTCCGCCTGGCCGACCGCGCTGCTCGCACTGCCCGGCGTCGCCTCCCTGTTCGCGCGGCTCAGCCGGGACTGGACCCCCGAGCAGCGGGTCCGCGGCGTGCTCTCCCTCTGTTACGGCGACCCCGGCCGCGTCACCGACGAAGGCCTCCGGCACGCCGTCGAGGAGATGGAGCGGCGCCTGGAGCTCCCCTACTTCTGGGACGCGATGGCCCGCTCCTCGCGCGGCATCGTCGACGCGTACACGCTGGGCGGCCAGCACGGGCTGTGGCGTCAGGCCGAGCGGGTGCTCGCACCGACGCTCCTGGTCTACGGTGGCCGCGACCAGCTGGTCGGGTACCGGATGGCGCGCAGGGCGGCCGCGGCGTTCCGCGGTTCACGCCTCCTGACGCTCCCCGAGGCCGGGCACGTCGCGATGATGGAGTATCCGGAGACCGTCGCCGCGGCGGTACGCGAGCTGATCACCGATGCCGCGCACCAGGCGGCGGCCGAGGGCGGGAGCTGAGCCGGACCGTGGGACGACATAGTCGCAAGGGCCCCGTCGCCCCGGTGGCGGACACCGGGCAGCGGGAGGCCACAGGGCCGGGCCCGGGGACGGGGCGACGCAGGCGCGGCCAGGGGCAGGAGCCCCCGGCGCCCCCGCAGCAGCCGGCCCCCTACGACACGCAGGGACACGACACGCCGACGCACGGGGTCCCCGGGTACGGCGCGCGGGGGCAGGCCGCCCCCGGTCACGGCACCGCCCCGGACCAGCGCCCGCAGGGCCGGACCGCCCCGGGACGCGGCAGCGCCCCGGGCTACGGCCCGCGGGGCCAGGCGGCCCCGGCGCAGGGCCCGCGCAGCCAGGCCCGCCCCCCGTACGACACGCCCGCGAACGGCGTCCCCGGCTACGGCCCGCAGGGCCGGCCGGCTCCCGGGCAGGGCGGCCCGCGCCGCCCGGCGGCCCCCCTCCGCGACACGCCCGCCCGTGGCGTTCCGGCCGCGCCCGCCTTCGACACGCCGATGCACGGCACGCCCCGCTACCAGGGGCCCCACGACAGCGCCACCCGCGGCGGACATCCCGTGCAGGACGAGGCCGTGCCCGCCGCACCCTTCATCCCCGGGCCGCGCCGCGCCGACCGGCCGGTGCCCGCGCCTGCCGACCCCGGCGCGCGCTCCGGGGAGACGGCGCACGAGCCCGCCGCGGACGAGCCGGACGCCTCGTCACCGGAGCGGCAGCCGGCCCGGCTCGGGCGGACCCTCACCGGCATCGCCGCGGCCGCGATCACCACCGTGCTCGCCGTCGTCGTCGCCGGCCAGGTCGCCGGGCAGGAGAACGACGGAGGGCGCAGCACCAGCGCGGCGGACGAGTCCGCGGACCGCGTCGGCGCCGCGAGCCCGGCCTCCCGCTCGGACGAGCGGGCGGCTCCCGTGCGGCCGGCCCCGGCCGCGCTGCCGACGTACGAGCAGCTGATGGCCCGCCAGTTCCCCATCGACCCGAAGTCGAAGGCGTCGGGGGAGTTCCAGGCCGTGCCCGGGTTCGACAGGGCGCCGGGGAAGGGCCGCAAGATCCGCTACCGGGTCGATGTGGAGAAGGGCCTCGGGCTCGACGGCGTGCTGTTCGCCCAGGCGGTGCAGAAGACGCTCAACGACCCGCGCAGCTGGGCGGGGAGGGGCGAGATGACCTTCGAGCGGATCTCCAGCGGCGAGCCCGAGTTCGTGATCACCCTGGCGAGTCCGGGGACCACGGGCGACTGGTGCCGGAAGTCCGGCCTGGACACGACGGTCGACAACGTGTCCTGCGACTCCGCCTCCACCGAGCGCGTGATGATCAACGCCTTCCGGTGGGCGCAGGGCTCGGTGACCTTCGGCCCGAAGGCGATGTACGCCTATCGCCAGATGCTCATCAACCACGAGGTCGGGCACCGGCTCGGCCACGGCCACGTGAGCTGCCGGACGCCCGGCGCGCTCGCCCCCGTGATGCAGCAGCAGACGAAGTCCCTGGACATCGACGACATCAAGTGCCGCCCCAACCCCTGGGTGCACCCGGGGAGTTGACGTCCCGTCCGGTCGGCGCGCCCTTGCTGCGCGCCGCACCGCGTCCGGTCCGTGAGACGGGCGTCTCGAAAACGCGGGCAGGCGCGTTGACATCGTCCGGGTGGTCGTCCATATTTCTCGGCATGTCGCACCGTCCCGTCGCCTCCGATCGCGCCGCCCTTGAGCTGGCGCTCTTCGGCGTGACCGGACACGCGGTCGCCGACGTTCTCTGTCGCTGACGCCTGCCCGAGCGCACGCGTCGGCCTTCTCGCCGCCGCCCTCTCTCCGCGCGCCCGGGTCGTCCCGCAGGCGCGCGTTCCTGTTCCCTCCCGGACCCTTTCGGTGCCCGTCGCGCCGTGCCTGCGGAAGTCGCCTTCCTTTTCCCGCAGTTCACCCCGAGAGGTACCTTCCCATGCGTCCATCGTCCGTCATCTCGCGCCGCGTGGCAGCGGCCGCCGTCAGTCTCGTCCTGGCCTCGGGCGCCGCCGCCTGCGCCGGACCGCAGGACGCCTCCGGCGGCGGGGCCGCCGGCCAGGGCGCCGACGGCGCGCCCCGGAAGGGCGGCACCCTCACCGTCCTCAACAACGAGGCCCAGAGCGACTTCGACCCGGCGCGCCTCTACACCTCCGGCGGCGGCAACGTCCCCTCCCTCGTCTTCCGCACGCTCACCACCCGCAACCGCGAGGCGGGCGCCGCCGGCACCGAGGTCGTCCCCGACCTCGCCACCGACACCGGCCGCCCCAACAAGGACGCGACCGAGTGGACGTACACCCTCAAGGAGGGCCTGAAGTTCGAGGACGGCACGCCCATCACCAGTGCCGACGTCAAGTACGGCATCGAGCGCTCCTTCGCCGCCGAACTCTCCGGCGGCGCCCCCTACCTGCGCGACTGGCTCGTCGGCGGCGACACCTACCAGGGCCCCTACAAGGACCCCAAGGGCCTCGCCTCGATCGTCACCCCCGACGCCCGGACCCTCGTCTTCAAGCTGAGGAAGCCCGAGGGCGAGTTCCCCTTCGTCGCCACCCAGACCCAGTTCGCCCCCGTGCCCAAGGCCAGGGACACCGGCGCGAAGTACGAGGAGCACCCGGTCTCGTCCGGCCCGTACAAGGTCGTCAGGAACGAGAACGACGGCGAGCACCTCGTCCTGGAGCGCAACGCCCACTGGGACCCGAAGACCGACGAGGAGCGCAAGGCCTACCCCGACCGGATCGACGTCCGCTCGGGCCTCGACGAGGCCGTCATCAACCAGCGCCTCGCCACCTCCGCGGGCGCCGACGCCGCCGCCGTCACCACCGACACCAACCTCGGCCCGGCCGAACTCGCCCAGGTCGGCTCCGACCGGGAGCTCGCCGCCCGCGTCGGCACCGGCCACTTCGGCTTCACCAACTACATCGCCTTCAACCCGAAGGTGAAGCCCTTCGACAACGCCAAGGTGCGCCAGGCGATCTCCTACGCGGTCAACCGCACCAGCGTCGTCAACGCCGCCGGCGGCTCCGCGCTCGCCGAGCCCGCCACCACCTTCCTGCCCGAGCAGCAGGCCTTCGGCTTCACCGCCTACGACCACTTCCCGGCCGGGAAGACCGGCAACCCGGAGAAGGCGAAGCAGCTCCTCAAGGAGGCCGGCTACCCGAACGGCCTGACCGTCACCCTGCTGCACTCCACCGCCCAGAACCGCACCACCAGCCCCGAGATAGCCACCGCCGTCCAGGAGGCGCTCGCCAAGGCCGGCATCACCGTCAAGCTCGACGGCCAGGAGCCCAACTCCTTCAACGAGAAGCGCTGGAGCGTCAAGGACGCCCCCGGCTTCTTCCTCTCCCGCTGGGGCGCCGACTGGCCGGCCGGCGGCCCCTTCCTCGCGCCGATCTTCGACGGCCGGCAGATCGTCGCCAACGGCTCCAACTACAACCACGCCCAGCTGAACGACCCCGCGGTCAACAAGGAGATCGACGAGATCAACAAGCTGACCGACCTCAAGGCCGCCGCCGCCCGCTGGGGCGCCCTCGACCGGAAGATCGGCGCGCAGGCCCTCGACGTGCCGCTCTTCCACCCCGTCTACAAGCGGCTCGTCGGCAAGAACGTCAAGAACGTCGTCATCAGCGACTGGACCGGTGTCCTCGACGTCTCGCAGGTCGCGGTCAAGTGAGCCTGCCGACCGACGTCCCGGCGCCGGTGGCGGGCACCCCCGCCCCCGGCGCCGCCCGGCAGGTGTGGCGGCGGCTGCGCACCCGCCCGTCCGCGCTCACCGCCGCCTCCGTCCTCGTCCTCCTCGTGCTGCTCGCCCTCGCCGCGCCGCTGCTGGCGGCCCTCGCCGGGCAGGACCCGCACACCTACCACGACGACCTGGTCGACTCCGCCCGCGGCGGCGTCCCGTACGGCTCCTTCGGCGGCATCAGCCCCGAGCACTGGCTCGGCGTCGAACCCGGCACCGGACGCGACCTGTTCGTCCGGCTCCTGTACGGCGCCCGGATCTCGCTGCTCGTCGCCGTCGGCGCCACCGCCGTCCAGGTCCTCACCGGACTGCTCGTCGGCCTCGCCGCCGGTCTCGGCAACCGCTGGGCCGACGCCGTCCTCGGCCGGGTCACCGACGTGTTCCTCGCCCTGCCGTTCCTCGTCCTCGCCATCGCGCTCACCGCCGTCGTGCCCCGCGACTTCCCGCGCCCCCTGCTGCTGATCCTCGTCATCGGGCTGCTCGGCTGGGCCGGGACCTCGCGGATCGTGCGCGCCCAGACCCTCACCCTCAAGAGCCTCGACTTCGTCGCCGCCTCCCGGCTCGCCGGCTCCGGCGCGCGGCGCACCGCCCGGCGCGAGCTGCTGCCCTCGCTCGCCGCGCCCGTCATCACGTACGCGGCGATCCTCGTCCCCACCAACATCGTGGTCGAGGCCTCGCTCTCCTTCCTCGGCGTCGGCGTCACCCCGCCCACCCCGTCCTGGGGCCAGATGCTGTCCACCGCACAGACCTGGTTCCGCGCCGACCCGGCGTTCGTGCTGCTCCCGGCCGGACTGCTCTTCGTGACCGTGCTCGCCTTCACCGTCCTCGGCGACGCCGTCCGCACCGCCCTCGACCCGCGCGAGGCCGGCCGGCTGACCGTCGGCACCCGCAAGGCCCGACCCAAGGAACGTCCCGCATGACCCGCTACGTCCTGAAGCGGCTCGCGAGCGCCGTCCTCGTCCTCCTCGCGCTCTCCGTCCTCGTCTACGGGCTGTTCTACCTGGCACCGGGCGACCCGGCCCGGCTCGCCTGCGGCGAACGCTGCAACCCGCAGCAGGTGGCCCAGGTGCGCGAGCGACTCGGCCTGAACGAGGGCGTGGCCGTCCAGTACCTGCGCTTCCTGCAGGGGGTCGCGGCCGGCCGCGACTACTCCGCCGGCACCGGCCTCCTGCACTGCGACGCACCCTGCCTCGGCCTGTCGTACCGGACCGACCAGCAGGTCACCCAGGTCATCCTGGAGCGGCTGCCCGCCACCGCCTCGCTCGCCCTCGGCGCCATGGTGATCTGGCTCGTCGTCGGCATCGGCACCGGACTCCTCTCCGCGCTGCGCCGCGGCGGACCGACCGAGCGGGCGCTGACCGTGCTCACCCTCGCCGGCACCGGCACCCCCGTCTTCATCCTGGGCCTGCTCCTCCTGATGACGGTCTGCGCCTACCTCCGGTGGCTGCCCTTCCCGACCTACGTGCCGCTCGGCGAGGACCCCGAGCAGTGGGCCTGGAACATGCTGCTGCCCTGGCTCACCCTCGGCTTCTTCGAGTCCGCCAAATACGCCCGGCTGACCCGGAGTTCCACCCTGGAGACGCTGGCCGAGGACCACATCCGCACCTTCCGCGCGTACGGCGTGGGGGAGCGCTCCGTGGTCACCCGGCACGCCCTGCGCGGCGCCGTGCCGCCGGTCATCGCGCTCAGCGCGATCGACCTCGGAACCATGTTCGGCGGGGCCGTGCTGACCGAGTCCCTCTTCGGCATCCCCGGCCTCGGCAAGACCCTGATCGACGGCGTCCGGCACGTCGACCTGCCGATCGTCGTGGGCGTCGTGCTCCTGACGGGCGTCGCCGTGGTCCTGGCCAACGTCGTCGCCGACCTCCTCTACGCCCTCGCCGACCGAAGGGTGGCACTCACATGACCGCGCTCGTCACCGTGGAAGGGCTGACCGTCGCCTACGAGGACGGCGTGCGCGCCGTCGACGACCTGTCCTTCACCCTGGACGCCGGCCGGGCGCTCGCCCTCGTCGGCGAGTCCGGCAGCGGCAAGTCCACCGTCGCCGGCGCCCTCCTCGGCCTCCACCACGGCACCGGCGCCCGGGTCGGCGGGCGCGTCGCCGTCGACGGCATCGACGTCGCCACCGCGAGCCCCGCCGCCCTGCGGACGCTGCGCGGCTCCGTGGCCGCCATGGTCTTCCAGGACCCGCTGTCCGCCCTCGACCCGTACTACGCGATCGGCGACCAGATCGCCGAGGTGTACCGGGTCCACCGGCGCGGCACCCGGAAGGCCGCCCGGGCCCGCGCCGTCGAGGTCCTCGACCGGGTCGGCATCCCCGACGCCGTCCGCCGCTCCCGCTCCCGCCCGCACGAGTTCAGCGGCGGCATGCGCCAGCGCGCCCTCATCGCCATGGCCCTCGCCTGCGAACCGCGGCTGCTCGTCGCCGACGAGCCGACCACCGCCCTCGACGTCACCGTCCAGGCCCAGATCCTGGATCTGCTGCACGAGCTGCGCCGGGAGACCGGCATGGGGCTGCTGCTCGTCACCCACGACGTGGGCGTGGCGGCCGAGAGCGTCGACGACGTGCTCGTCATGCGGGGCGGACGCGAGGTCGAACGCGGCCCCGTCGGCCGGGTGCTGGGCGCGCCCCGGCAGCCGTACACCCGCGAACTGCTCGCCGCCGTGCCCCGGTTGGACGGCCCGCTGCGGAACCCCCGGCCCGCTCGGGGTGAGCCGCTCCTCGAAGCGAGCGGGCTGCGCCGGGAGTTCGGGCGCGGCGCGGCCCGCGTCACCGCCGTCGACGGCGTGTCGCTCACCGTGCGCGCCGGGGAGACCCTCGGCGTGGTCGGCGAGTCCGGCAGCGGCAAGACCACCCTCGGCCGGATGCTGGTCCGGCTCCTCGACCCGACCGACGGCACGCTGCGCTACCGGGGCACGGAGATCGGGCGCCTGTCGGACCGGGAACTGCGCCCGTACCGGCGCGAGCTCCAGATGGTGTTCCAGGATCCCGTCTCCTCGCTCAACCCCCGCCGTTCGGTCGGCGAGTCCGTCGCCGACCCGCTGCGCGCGGCGGGAGCCACCGACGACACGCGGATCCGGGCCCGGGTGCGCGGACTCCTCGACCGGGTGGGGCTCGACCCCGACCGCTACGACGCCTATCCGCACGAGTTCAGCGGCGGCCAGCGCCAGCGCGTGGGCATCGCCCGGGCGCTCGCCGCCGAGCCCCGCCTGATCGTCTGCGACGAGCCCGTCTCGGCCCTCGACGTCACCACCCAGGCCCAGGTCACCGCCCTCCTCGCGGACCTCCAGGCCGAACTCGGCCTCGGGCTCGTCTTCATCGCCCACGACCTGTCGGTGGTGCGCCAGGTCAGCGACCGGGTCGCCGTGATGCGGGGCGGCCGGATCGTCGAACAGGGCACCGTCGAGGAGGTGTACGGCGCCCCGCGCGACCCGTACACCCGCAGGCTCCTGGCGGCCGTCCCGTCCCTCGACCCGGTGCTCGCCGCCGAGCGCCGCGAGCACCGGCGCGGCCTCGTCCCGGAGGCCGCCGCCGCCTGACCGAGGGTGACCGAACCGCCTCGTACCGCGACGGAACGCGACCGTGGTGGGAAAGTTACGTGCATTCACCCCTTCCGGTGGTGGGGCGGACAACCGTCCGTCGCACCACCCCCACAGAAGCAGACCTTATTACAGCTGCGGGTCACCCGACCCGCTCGGTGACCGCCGGCCACCGGAGAACGG
>NZ_JBIDBK010000014.1:0-90462 GCF_043202995.1 Streptomyces sp. NPDC048018 | reverse complement strand
GCATCCCGATCCGACACATCACACGCCACCACCCGCACCCGCACCCCACCACCAGCCGACCCAGCCCCGGATACGACACCGGCTACGGCACCGGCACCGGTCACGGCACCGGCCGCCGACAACTCCTCCACCAACTCCCGAGCCCCCGGAGCCCCCACACCCCGACGACTCACCAACACCAACGACGACACCCCCGACGCCACCAGATGCCGCGCCACCACAGCACCCAGACCACCCGTACCCCCCGTCACCAACACCGTCCCCCCACCCCACCGCGACACCACACCCCCACCATCAGAAGCCGCCGCGGGTGTCGCCTTCTCCAGGCGCGGTACGAGCCAGGAGCCCTCCCGGTGGGCGAGTTCGGTCTCCCCCGAGGCCACGACGGCCGGCCACACGGCGGGGTCGAGGCCGGCGGGGTGGTCGACGTCCGCCAGGACGAAGCGTCCGGGATTCTCCGCCTGCGCCGCCCGGACCAGCCCCCAGACGGCGCCCGCCGCGGGGCCGGCCGGACCGTCGGGCCCCATGCCGCCTCGGGTGAGCACCACCAGGGTGCGGTCCGTGGGCCGCCCGTCGGCCAGCCAGGTCTGCACGGCGCCCAGCGCGGCCTCGGCCGCTGCGGCCGTCACCTCGGGGACGTACCCGTCGGGCGGCGTGCAGTCGCACACGACGATCGGGCCCTCGGCGGAGCCCAGTTCGTCGGGGGCGACGGTCGGGGCCGCGGCGGCGCCCTCGGACGTGCCGATCGTCACCGGCTTCCAGGCCACGCCGAAGAGCGCCTCGGCCGTCGGGTCGGCGGGCGAGAAGTGGTCGGGGGCGATCGGCAGCGAGGTCACCGACCCGACGGTGGCCACCGGCCGTCCGCTCTGGTCGGCGACGAACACCGCGGAGGCGGCCTGACCCTCGCGCCGCTCGATGCGCACGCGCAGGGCCCGGGACCCGGACGCGTGCAGCGCGACGTCGGTCCACGCGAAGGGCAGGAAGGTCTGCCCCTCCGCCTCCTCGTCCCCGGCGATCAGGTCGATGTGCAGGGCCGAGTCGAGCAGCGCGGGGTGCAGGCCGTAGTGCTCGGCGTCGGCGGAGTCGGGCAGGACGACCTCGGCGAAGACGTCGCCGCCCCGCCGCCAGGCCGCGCGGAGGTTCCGGAACGTGGGGCCATAGCGGTAGCCGCGCTCGGCCAGCCGCTCGTACCCGCCGTCGACCGGGATCGGCTCGGCGCCGGCAGGCGGCCACGTCGCGAGGTCGAAGGCGGCCGGAGCGTCGGCCGTCGACAGCAGCGCCTCCGCGTGGCAGGTCCAGTCGCCGGCGTCCCCGGCGTCCCCGCCGTCGTCGGGCCGCGAGTGGACGGCTACGGCATGCCGCCCCGAGCCGTCCGCCGCACCCACGCTCACCTGCACCTGGACACCACCGGACGCCGGAACGACGAGCGGGGTCCGCAGCGTCAGCTCCTCCAGGGCGGTGCACCCGACCTCGTCGCCCGCCCGGATCGCGAGCTCCACGAAGCCGGTCCCCGGGAAGATGATCGTCCCGTTGATGTCGTGGTCGGCGAGCCAGGGCTGCGCCTCGACCGAGAAGCGCCCGGTGAGCACGACGCCCCCGGTCTCGGCGACCGCCACCGCCGCGCCCAGCAACGGATGCCCGGTCGCCGTCTGCCCGACCTGCCGCGGATCGACGCCGGCTGACGTCGAGCCCTGCCAGAAGTGGCGGTGCTGGAAGGGATAGGTCGGGAGGTCGAGGTGGCGACCGGGGGCGGGCAGGTGCCAGTCCACGGCCACACCGGACACGTGCAGGGTGGCGGCCGCCGCATGCAGCGTGGCGTGGGCGCCCGGATCGCCCTCCTTCGGACGCCGCATCAGCGGGACGAACACCGACTCGTCCGCGTCGTCGAGACTCTGGCGCGCCATCGCGGTCAGTACGGCCTCGGGCCCGACCTCCACGAAACGCGTCACGCCCAGCCCGCGGGCCGTGGCCAGCCCGTCGGCGAACCGGACCGCCTCGCGCACGTGCCGCACCCAGTAACCCGGGTCGGTCAGCTCCGCCGACACGACCTGACCGGTGACGTTGGAGACCATCGGGACGCTCGGCTCGGCGTACGCGACCGTGGCGGCGACTCGGGCGAACTCCTCCAGCATCGGCTCCATCAAACGCGAATGGAAGGCGTGCGAGACGGACAAGCGCGTCGCCCGCACACCCGCCGCCTCAGCCCGTTCACGCGCCTGCTCCAACTCCGCCACCGAGCCGGAGACGACAACCGCAGCGGGCCCGTTGACAGCCGCGATGTCGACAGAGAGACCGTCGGTCAGCTTCTCGACCTGCTCAACGCCGATGGCAAGGGCGAGCATGCCGCCACCCTCCGGCAACGCCTGCATCAACGAACCCCGCGCCACCACCAACCGCGCCGCGTCCTCAAGCCCGAACACCCCAGCGGCGTAAGCGGCGGAAATCTCCCCGATCGAATGCCCCAGAAGCACGTCCGGGGTCACACCCCAGTGCCGCAGAACGCCGACCAGACCCGCCTGCACAGCGAACAATCCCGCCTGCGTGAACACCGTCGCATCCACCGCAGCGGGGTCCTCACCCCAGATCACGTCACGCACCGGCCGCACGAGATGCCGGTCCAGCGCCTCACACGCCTCAGCGAAAGCAGCCGCGAACACCGGCTCGGAGTCGCAGAGTTCACGCCCCATCCCCAGCCACTGCGACCCCTGCCCCGTGAACAACCACCCCGTCCGACCGGGTATCACGCGTCCGGTGACGGCGGCTCCGGGGGCTTCCGAGGTGAACGCCTCCAGGCCGGCCAGAGCCTCTTCGCGGGTGGTGGCGAGCAGGGCGGACCGGTGCTCCAGTGCGGCACGTCCGTGCGTCAACGCCGAGGCCAACTCTCCCGGTTCGACGTCCTC
Source organism: Streptomyces sp. NPDC048018 (assembly GCF_043202995.1). Classification (NCBI taxonomy): domain Bacteria; kingdom Bacillati; phylum Actinomycetota; class Actinomycetes; order Kitasatosporales; family Streptomycetaceae; genus Streptomyces; species Streptomyces sp. NPDC048018. The sequence continues at coordinate 87,562 of NZ_JBIDBK010000014.1, read as the reverse complement.
ACGTCCGGACCACCAGGACGCCAGCCGGGCGGCGGACTCGGTCAGCGCCTCCGGCGAGCGCGCCGACCAGGTCAGCGCCACCGGTCGCCCGGTCTTCGGGACGGAGAACTCCGCTTCGTCGGGGGCCTGTTCGACGATGACGTGCGCGTTGGTGCCGCTGATGCCGAAGGACGACACCGCGGCCCGCCGCGGGCGATCGTCCACCACCGGCCAAGGGCGCGCCTCCGCCAGCAGCTCGACCGCTCCCGCGGCCCAGTCGACCTGAGACGACGGCTGGTCGACATGCAGGGTCCGGGGCATCACGCCGTGCCGCATCGCCTGCACGAGCTTGATCACGCCGGCGACTCCGGCGGCCGCCTGCGTGTGGCCGAGGTTCGACTTCACCGACCCCAGGTAGAGCGGCTCGCCGACCTCGCGGCCCTGCCCGTACGTGGCGAGCAGCGCCTGCGCCTCGATCGGATCGCCGAGCCGCGTGCCGGTGCCGTGCCCCTCCACCAGGTCGACCTGGTCCGCGCCGACCCGCGCGTTGGCGAGGGCGGCCCGTATGACGCGCTGCTGCGACGGTCCGTTCGGTGCCGTGAGACCGTTCGACGCACCGTCCTGGTTGACCGCCGAGCCCCGTACGACCGCGAGCACCGGGTGTCCGAGCCGGCGCGCGTCCGACAGCCTCTCGACCAGCAGCAGACCGACCCCCTCCGACCAGCCCGTCCCGTCCGCCGCGTCGGCGAACGACTTGCAGCGCCCGTCGGCGGCGAGCCCTCGCTGGCGGCTGAACTCGACGAAGGTCTCCGGCGTCGCCATCACCGTCACCCCGCCGACCAGGGCCAGCGAGCACTCCCCCGAACGCAGCGCCTGCACCGCCAGGTGCAGGGCGACGAGCGACGACGAGCACGCCGTGTCCACCGTCACCGCGGGGCCTTCGAAACCGAACACATAGGAGATGCGGCCGGAGGCGATGGCTCCGGTCGCGGAGTTGTACGGGTAGTCGTGGTACATGACGCCCGCGAAGACACCCGTGCGGCTGCCCTTCAGCGTGCCGGGGTCGATGCCGGCCCGTTCGAAGGCCTCCCAGGACGTCTCCAGCAGCAGGCGCTGCTGCGGGTCCATGAGCTGGGCCTCGTTGGGGCTGATGTTGAAGAAGGCGGGGTCGAAGGCGGCCGCCTCGTGGAGGAAGCCGCCCTCGCGCGTGTACGACTTGCCCTCGACGCCCGGCTCGGGGTCGTAGAGCCCGTCGACGTCCCAGCCGCGGTCGGCCGGGAACGGGGAGACCGCGTCGCGGCCCTCGGCGACCAGGCGCCACAGGTCCTCCGGGGACGCGACGCCGCCCGGGTAGCGGCAGGCCATCGACACGATCGCGACGGGTTCGCGGCTGTCCGCGGTGACCTGTCGCAGCTGTCCGCGCAGCCGCTCGGTCTCCTTGACGGAGGCGCGCAGCGCGTGGACGAGCTTCTCGTCGGTTCCGGTCATGGCAGCCTCACGCATCCTCGGCGACGTCGTCGAAGTCGGCGCCTTCGAGCGCCAGGTTGATCAGGGCGTCCGCGTCCATGGCGTCGACGTCCACGGCGCCGGAGCCGGCGTCGTCGGTGTCGGAGCCGACGGGCGGGGTGGTGGAGTCGGTACCGGCGCGACCGGCGAGTTGGAGCAGGGTGTCGAGCAGCCCGGCGTCGCGCAGCCGGGCGAGCGGGATGCTCTGCAGGGCGGACCGGACGTCCTGCTCCGCGGTGGGGTCGGACTGTCCCTCGGGGAAGAGCTGTTCGGCGAGGTGGGCGGCCAGGCCGGCCGGGGTCGGGTAGTCGAAGCCGAGTGTCGCGGGCAGGCGCAGGCCGGTGGCGGTGCCGAGGCCGTTGCGGAACTCGACGGCGGCGAGGGAGTCGAATCCCATGTCGCCGAAGGGGCGTTGTGCGTCGATCGCCTCCGGGCCGGAATAGCCCAGCAGTGCCGCCGCCTGTCCGCGTACGAGGTCGGAGATGCGGTCGAGGCGCTCGGCGGGCGTGAGGGCGGCCAGCCGTTCACGCAGCGCGGCTCCTCGGTCGGCGCCCGCGGCGGCCCGGCGCCGTCCCGGGACCCGGATCAGGGCCCGCAGCAGGTCGGGCACCTCTCCTTCGCCGTTCGCGGAGGTGTCGAGCAGCATCGGGACGAGCAGTGGCCGGTCGGAGTCGCCGGCCCGGTCGAAGAGCTCGGTGCCCTTCTTCTCGGTGAGCGGCTCGACGCCGGCCCGGCGGAGGCGCTGGAGGTCGGCCTCACCGAGCTCGCCCGCCATGCCGCCGTCGAGCGACCACAGCCCCCAGGCGAGCGACTGGGCGGCCAGGCCGGTGGCGCGGCGGTGTGCGGCGAGGGCGTCGAGCAGGGCGTTGGAGGCGGCGTAGTTGCCCTGGCCCGGGGCGCCGAGCACGCCCGCCGCCGAGGAGAAGAGGACGAAGGCCGAGAGGTCCAGGTCCCGGGTCAGCTCGTGCAGGTGCAGCGCGGCATCGGCCTTCGGCCGGAAGACCGTGTCGACGCGCTCGGGTGTCAGCGACGCGATGACGCCGTCGTCGAGCACGCCGGCGGAGTGGACGACCGCCGTGATCGGGGCGTCCTCGGGAACGCCGGCGAGGACGTGGGCGAGCGCCGCGCGGTCGCCGACGTCGCAGGCGGCCACCCTGACGTCGGCGCCCAGTGCGGTGAGTTCCTCGACCAACTCGGGCATCCCCGGCGCGTCCGCTCCCCTGCGTCCGACCAACAGCAGGCTGCGCACGCCGCGTTCGGTGACGAGGTGCCGGGAGAAGAGCCGGCCGAGGTTGCCGGTCGCGCCGGTGACGAGCACGGTGCCGTCGCCGAATCCGGCGGCAGCGGGGAGCGCCGCCGGGTTCGCGGACATGCCGGGGGGCGCGGGCGGTGCGGTGGCGGGCAGCAGTCGGGCGGCGAGGATCTCGCCGTTGCGGACGGCCAGTTGGGACTCGCCCAGACCGGTCAGCGCGTCGAAGGGGAGGCCCCCGCCGCATCCATCCGCATCCCCGTCTCCGTCTTCGTCTACGTCTACGTCTACGTCTACGTCTACGTCTACGAGGACGATGCGGCCCGGGTTCTCCGCCTGGGCCGAACGGACCAGACCACGGACGGCGGCGCCGGCCAGGTCGGGGACGTCCTCGCCCGCGACGGAGACGGCCCCGCGGGTGAGCACGACGAGCGTCGACGCCGACGTGCGCGGGTCGGCGAGCCAGTCCTGCACGGCCGCGAGCGCGGTGTGTACGTCCGCACGCGGATCGCCGCCGCCGGCCCGCAGCACGACGTGTTCCGGCACGTCGCCGTCCCCGGGCAGCTCGGTGAAGTCGAGCACCCGGCCGCTCGCCGGCGTCCTCCCCGGCGACACGAGCGGCCCCCGCGAGATCCAGCTCAGTTCGTAGAGGCCGTCGACGGCCGCCGCGGGCGCGTCCAGCGACGTCGCCGACAGCTCGCGCAGCGCCAGCGAGTCCACGGCGAGCACCGGCTCCCCCGCCGGGTCCCACGCCCGCAGTCGGACACCGGCGCCGTCGAGCGTGAGACGGACCCGCAGATGGCTCGGCCGTTCCGCCAGGAGGGTGACGCCGGACCAGGCGAACGGAAGCCGTACGGTGCTCCCTCCGGTGTCGCTGTCGAGCAGGGCGACGGCGTGCAGAGCGGCGTCGAGCAGCGCGGGGTGCACCGCGTGGCCCGCTGCGTCGACGCCCTCCGGCAGCACGACCTCCGCGTACACGTCGTCGCCGTGCCGCCAGGCCGCCCGCAAGCCCTGGAAGGCCGGACCGTACTGCAGCCCCAGTTCGAGGAGCTCCGCGTATCCGCCGGAGACGTCGAAGGGCGCGGCCCCGGCCGGGGGCCAGGTGTGCGGTGCCGCGGGAGCGGGGGTCGGGGCGGTGCTCAGGGTGAGGGTGCCGGTGGCGTGGGCGGTCCACGGGGTCTCGGGGGCGTCGGCGGGGCGGGAGTGGACGGTGAGTTCCGCCTGGTCGTTAGCGGCGGTCACCTGGACCTGCACGTCCACGGCCCCCTGCGCGGGCAGCGTGAGGGGCTGCCCGATGACCAGCTCACCGACCTCGCCGTACCCGGTGACGTCGGCGGCGTACAACGCCATGTCCAGCAGCGCCGTACCCGGCACGAGAACCACCCCGGCCACCGCATGATCCGCCAGCCAGGGATGACTCCGCACACCGATCCGGCCCGTCAGCACCGTCGAACCACCGTCCGTCGTGGTGACGGACGCGGCCAGCAGACCGTGCCCGGTCTCCCGCAACCCCGCCGCACCCACACCGGCAGACACCTGCGCCGGCCCGGACAGCCAGTAGCTACGACGCTGGAAGGGATACGTGGGCAGGTCGAGGTGTCGGGCGGGCTCCGGCAGATGCCAGTCGACGGCGGCGCCGGTGGCGTGGAGGGCGGCGGCCGCCGTCAGCAACGTGGCCGGGGCGGTCGGACCGCCCGGCTTGGGGCGGCGCATCAGCGGCGCGAAGGTCGGCTCGGCGGTGTCGTCGAGACTCTGCCGGGCCATCGCCGTGAGTACGGCATCGGGCCCGACCTCCACGAGACGCGTCACGCCCAGCCCGCGAGCCGTGGCCAGCCCGTCAGCGAACCGCACGGGCTCGCGCACGTGCCGCACCCAGTAACCCGGGTCGGTCAGCTCCGCCGACACGACCTGACCGGTGACGTTGGAGACCACCGGGACGCTCGGCTCGCGATAGGTGACGGTGGCGGCGACCCGGGCGAACTCCTCCAACATCGGCTCCATCAAACGCGAATGGAAAGCGTGCGAGACGGACAACCGGGTCGCCCGCACACCCGCCGCCTCAGCCCGGCCGGCCACCTGCTCCAGGTCCACGACCGGTCCCGAAACGACCACCGCAGCGGGTCCGTTGACGGCCGCGACGTCCACGGCCAGCCCCTCCATCAGCTTCTCGACCCGCTCGACGCCGGCGGCAAGCGCCAGCATGCCGCCACCCTCCGGCAACGCCTGCATCAACGAACCCCGCGCCACCACCAACCGCGCCGCATCCTCAAGACCGAACACCCCCGCCGCATACGCAGCAGAGATCTCCCCGATCGAATGCCCCACCAGCACATCCGGAGTCACACCCCAGTGCCGCAACACCGCCACCAGACCCGCCTGCACGGCGAACAGACCCGCCTGCGTGAACACCGTCGCATCCACCGCAGACGCATCCCCACCCCAGATCACCTCACGCACCGGCCGCACGAGATGCCGGTCCAGCGCCTCACACGCCTCAGCGAGTGCCGCCGCGAACACCGGCTCGGAGTCGCAGAGTTCACGACCCATCCCCAGCCACTGCGACCCCTGCCCCGTGAACAACCACCCCGTCCGACCGGCCGACACCCGCCCCGCCACCGCACCGGTCCCGTCGGCCACGAACGAGGCCAGACGCGTCAACGCCTCCCCCCGGTCGGCAGCGACGATCACCGCACGATGCTCAAGAGCGGCCCGTCTGGACACCAATGACGCGGCGATCTCGCCGACCTCGACGTCCTCCCGCTCGGACCACCACGACGCCAGCCGCCCGGCCGCCTCGTTCAAGGCCTCCGGCGAGCGGGCCGACAGGGTGAGGGCCACCGCGGTCCCGCCCGGGGCGCGCCGCTCGGCCGCGGGCGCCGGTGCCGGTGCCGGTGGCTGCTCCAGGATCACGTGCGCGTTGGTGCCGCTGATCCCGAACGACGACACGGCCGCCCGGCGCGGGCGATCGGCGTCCGTCGCCGGCCAGGCCCGCGGCTCGGTCAGCAGCTCCACCGCACCCGCCGACCAGTCGACCTGCGACGACGGGGCGTCCACATGCAGCGTCCGCGGCATCACGCCGTGCCGCATCGCCTCCACGAGCTTGATGACGCCGCCCACGCCGGCCGCGGCCTGGGCGTGGCCCAGGTTCGACTTCAGCGATCCCAGGTACAGCGGCTCGCCGTCCCGGCCCCGCCCGTAGGTCGCCAGGAGCGCCTGCGCCTCGATCGGGTCGCCGAGGCGGGTACCGGTGCCGTGCCCCTCCACCAGGTCCACATCGGTCACGGACAGGCCGGCGTTGGCCAGTGCGGCCCGGATCACGCGCTGCTGGGAGGGCCCGTTCGGTGCGGTCAGGCCGTTGGACGCGCCGTCCTGGTTGACCGCGGAACCGCGCACGACCGCGAGGACCGGGTGTCCGAGCCGGCGCGCGTCCGACAGTCTCTCGACCAGCAGCAGACCGACGCCCTCCGACCAGCCCGTCCCGTCAGCGGCGTCGGCGAAGGCCTTGCAGCGCCCGTCGGCGGCGAGCCCGCGCTGGCGGCTGAACTCGACGAAGGTCTCCGGCGTCGCCATCACCGTCACCCCGCCGACCAGGGCCAGCGAGCACTCCCCCGAACGCAGCGCCTGGGCGGCCAGGTGCAGGGCGACGAGCGACGACGAGCAGGCCGTGTCGATGGTCATCGACGGGCCTTCGAGGCCGAAGACGTACGACACCCGGCCGGAGGCGATCGCGCCGGTCGCCGTGTTGTGCGGATAGTCGTGGTACATGACGCCCGTGAAGACGCCGGTGTCGCTGCCCTTCAGCATGCCGGGGTCGATGCCGGCCCGCTCGAAGGCCTCCCAGGACGTCTCCAGCAGCAGGCGCTGCTGCGGGTCCATGATCAGCGCCTCGTTGGGGCTGATCCCGAAGAAGTCGCCGTCGAAGAGATCGGCGTCGTGGAGGAAGCCGCCGTGGTCGACGTACGTCGTGTCCGGCGCCGTGCGGCTGGGGTCCACCAGCCGGGCGAGGTCCCAGCCCCGGTCGACGGGGAACGGGGAGACCGCGTCGCGGCCCTCGGCGACCAGGCGCCACAGGTCCTCCGGGGACGCGACGCCGCCCGGGTAGCGGCAGGCCATCGACACGATGACGATCGGCTCGGCGTCCGGGACGGCGCCGGTCCGGCGCGCCGGTGTCGCGGCGACGGCGGCCGAATCGCCGGCCTCCTCCCGGAGGAACCGGGCCAGCACGGCCGGCTCGGGATGGTCGAAGACCAGCGTGGCCGGCAGCCGCAGGCCGGTGGCGGTGTTGATGCGGTTCCGGAGTTCCACACCGGCCAGCGAGTCGAAACCCATGTCCCGGAAGGCCTTGGTCGCCTCGATGGCGGCCGGGTCCGGGTACTCCAGCACGGCCGCGGCCTCGCGCTGGACCAGGGTCAGCAGGGTCCGCTCCCACTCGGCCTCGGGAACGTCCTGCAGCAGGCTCCGGAGCCCGGACGCGTCGCCGGGCCGTGCGCTCCCCGCGCGGCGCCTGCGGACCGGCGCCAGAGTGCGGAAGATTGGGGGCGACGACTCGGGTTCGCGGCGGAGTTCGGCGAGGTCGAGCCGGAGCGGTACGACGAGGGCCGGAGCGCAGCGCAGGGCCGCGTCCAGCATGGCGAGGCCCTGCTCCGCGGTGTGGCCGAGCAGCGCACCGGAGCGGGCCGGTTCGTCGCCCTCGGCCATGCCGTCGGCGACCGCCCACATGCCCCAGGCGAGGGAGAGCCCGGGCAGTCCATGGGCGCGTCGGGTCTCGGCCAGCGCGTCGAGCAGGGTGTTCGCCGCCGCGTAGTTGCCCTGGCCGGGTGCGCCGAGCAGCCCGGAGGCGGAGGAGAACAGCACGAAGGCCGACAGGTCGGCGTCGCGGGTAAGTTCGTGCAGGTGGAGTGCCGCGTCGGCCTTGGCGGCGAGTACGGCGTCCAGTCGCTCGGGCGTCAGTGCGGGGATCACGCCGTCGTCGAGCACGCCGGCGGCGTGGACGACGGCGGTCAGCGGCGCTTCTGCCGGGATCGCTGCCAGCAGGTCCGCGACCGCGTCACGGTCGGAGAGGTCGCAGGCGGAGGCGGTGACCTGTGCTCCCGACCGCGCCAGTTCGTCGAGGAGTGCGGCGGCGCCCGGGGACTCGGCGCCGCGGCGGCCGACCAGCAGGAGGCGGCGTACTCCGTGGGCGCTCACCAGGTGCCGGGCCACGCGGCCGCCGAGCGCGCCGAAGCCACCGGTCACCAGGGTCGTACCGCGCTCGGTGAAGACGGGAGGCCGCTCGCCGGGGACGGGGAGGGGTGTCAGCCGCGCGGCGAGCAAACGGGATCCCCGCAGGGCGAGTTGAGGCTCACCGGCGGCGACGGCGAGGCCTGTCACGTCCTGTTCGTCTCCACCGTCGCCGGCCGCGCCCTCGCGGGTGGCGTCCGCGTCGACCAGAACGAAGCGGTCCGGGTTCTCGGACTGCGCCGAGCGGACCAGACCCCACACGGCGGCTCCGGCCAGATCGGCGACCGGCTCCCCGGCGGCGGAGACGGCCCCCTCGGTGCGCACGACCAGGGTGGCCCCGGCCAGTCGCGGCTCCGTGACGAACTGCTGCACCACGGAGAGGACTTCGGCGGTGCGCGCGTGGACGTCGGCCACGACGTCCCGTTCGCCCGCCCGGGACGTCCGGAGCACCACCACCCCGGTCGGCACGGCCGACGGGTCGAGCGTCTCCCATTCCTCGACGGCGAACGGTTCGGCCGGCATCGGGACCGGAACCCAGGTCTGCTGGTAGAGCGGCGGTGTCGGGTCGGGACGCCGGCCGCTGCTCGCGAGCGGGCGCAGGGAGAGGGAGTCGGCGGTGGCCACCGGCTGGCCCGTCCGGTCGGCGACGGTCAGCGCCACCTCGTTGGCGGCGAGCGGCCGGATTCGGACCCGGAGCGCGCCGGCCCCACTGCCGTGCAGTTCGAAGCCCGACCAGCTGAAGGGCAGTGCCGCGGCCCCCTCGTTCGCCGAGGACAGCGCGACGGCGTGCAGGGCGGCGTCGAGCAGGGCGGGGTGCAGGCCGAACCCGGCCCCGCCCCGTCCGTCCGCGAGGGCGACGTCGGCGAAGACCTCGTCGTCGAGCCGCCAGGCCCGGCGCAGGCCCTGAAAGACCGGGCCGTAGCGCAGCCCGGACGCCGCGAGGTCGGGGTAGAGGGCCTCGATGTCGACGGGCTGCGCCCCGGAAGGCGGCCAGGCGGCGAACGTCTCCGGCGGGATCGCGGCCGACGGTGCGGACGTCGCGGCGGCGGAGAGCGATCCGGAGGCGTGCCGGACCCACTGCTCGGGGGCGTCCGGCCCCGTGGGACGAGCGTGGACGGCCACCGCGTGCAGGCCCTGCTCGTCGGCCGGTCCGACCGTGACCTGGACCTGCACGGCCCCCGCCGCGGGCAGTACCAGCGGAGCGTGCAGGGTCAGTTCCTCGACCCGGCGGCAGCCGACCTGGTCGCCGGCACGGACGGCGAGCTCCAGCATGCCCGTCCCCGGGAAGAACACCTCGTCCCCGACGCGGTGGTCCGCGAGCCACGGCTGGGTCTCGACGGACAGGCGCCCGGTGAGCAGGGCTCCCCCGGTGTCGGCGACACCGACGGCCGCGCCCAGCAGCGGATGCTGGGCGGCGTCGAGCCCGGCCGCACGGACGTCGGCGACCGAGGCGGTGGGTTCGACCCAGTAGTGACGGCGTTGGAAGGGGTAGGTGGGCAGGTCGAGGTGGCGGACCGGCGCGGGCAGATGCAGGTCGACGGCCACACCGGACGCGTACAGGGCGGCGGCAGCGGTGAGGAGCGTCGTCCGGGCGGTCGGGCCCTCGGACTTCGGGCGGCGCATCAGGGGCGCGAAGGTCGACTCGGTTGTGTCGTCGAGACTCTGCCGGGCCATCGCCGTGAGTACGGCTTCGGGCCCGACCTCCACGAATCGGGTCACGCCGAGCCCGCGGGCCGTGGCAAGACCGTCGGCGAACCGGACCGCCTCGCGCACGTGCCGCACCCAATAGCCCGGTTCGGTCAGCTCCGCCGACACGACCTGACCGGTGACGTTGGAGACCACCGGGACGCTCGGCTCGGCGTACGCGACCGTGGCGGCGACCCGGGCGAACTCCGCCAACATCGGCTCCATCAAACGCGAATGGAAAGCGTGCGAGACCGACAACCGGGTGACGCGCACGTCGACGTCGGAAGCCCGGCCGGCCAGCCGGTCCAGGTCGGTCACCGGTCCCGAAACGACAACCGCAGCGGGCCCGTTGACGGCCGCGATGTCGACGGAGAGACCGTCGATCAGTTCCTCGACCTGCTCGACACCGGCGGCAAGCGCGAGCATGCCGCCGCCCTCGGGCAACGCCTGCATCAACGAACCCCGCGCCACCACCAACCGCGCCGCGTCCTCAAGCCCGAACACCCCCGCCGCATAAGCGGCGGAGATCTCCCCGATCGAATGGCCCAGAAGCACGTCCGGAGTCACACCCCAGTGCCGCAGAACGGCGACCAGACCCGCCTGCACAGCGAACAGACCCGCCTGCGTGAACACCGTCGCATCCACCGCAGACGGGTCCTCGCCCCAGATCACGTCACGGATCGGAACGGACAGATGCCGGTCCAGCGCCTCGCACGCCTCCTCGAAGGCAGCCGCGAACACCGGCTCGGAGTCGCAGAGTTCACGCCCCATTCCCAGCCACTGCGACCCCTGCCCCGTGAACAACCACCCCGTCCGACCGGCCGACACCCGCCCCGTCACCGCACCGGTCCAGTCGGCCACGAACGAGGCCAGACGCGTCAACGCCTCCCCCCGGTCGGCAGCGAGGATCACCGCGCGATGCTCCAGGGAGGCCCGCCCGTGGGCCAACGCCGCGCCCATCTCGGCGACTTCGACATCCTCACGAGCGGACCACCACGACGCCAGCCGGGCGGCGGACTCCGCCAACGCCTCCGGTGACCGGGCCGACAGCCGGACCGCGACGGGACCGCCGACGCCCACTACCTGCGCCGACGCTCCCGCGCCGACCGCGCCGCCCTCATCCGAAGCCCCAGCAGCCCCGGAGGCGGCAGGCACTCCAGACGGACCAGCCGGCCCAGACACCGTAGACGCCCCAGCCTCTTCCGAAGCCCCGGACATCGCGGACGCCTCAGACGCCTCGGACGCCTCGGACGCCGCAGTCATCTGAGGCGTCTGAGGCGTCTCCGACAGCCCGGAGGCCGCGGGCGGCTCGGAGGCCTGCTCCAGAATCACGTGCGCGTTGGTGCCGCTGATGCCGAACGACGACACCGCCGCCCGCCGCGGCCGGTCCTCGGCCGTAGGCCAGTCCCGTACCTCCGTCAGCAGTTCCACCGCGCCCGCCGACCAGTCGACCTGCGACGACGGGGCGTCCACATGCAGCGTCCGCGGCATGATCCCGTGCCGCATCGCCTCCACCAGCTTGATCACACCCGCGACACCCGCGGCGGCCTGCGTGTGCCCGAGGTTCGACTTCAGCGAGCCCAGGTACAGGGGCTCCCGGCCCTCCCGGCCCTGCCCGTACGTGGCCAGCAACGCCTGCGCCTCGATGGGGTCCCCGAGGCGCGTCCCGGTGCCGTGCCCCTCCACCACGTCCACGTCCACGGCGGACAGGCCGGCGTTGGCCAGTGCCGCCCGGATCACGCGCTGTTGGGAGGGCCCGTTCGGCGCGGTGAGTCCGTTCGACGCACCGTCCTGGTTGACCGCCGAACCCCGCACCACCGCCAGTACCGGATGCCCCAGCCGCCGCGCGTCCGAGAGCTTCTCGACCAGGAGCAGACCGGCGCCCTCGCCCCACGCGGTCCCGTCCGCCGCGTCCGCGAACGGCTTGCAGCGCCCGTCGGCGGCGAGTCCGCCCTGCTTGCCGAAGCCGACGAAGGCCCCGGCCGTGGACATGATCATGACTCCGCCGGCCAGGGCCATGGAGCACTCATCGGCCCGCAGGGCCTGTGCCGCGAGGTGCAGCGCCACCAGGGACGACGAGCAGGCCGTGTCGACGGTCACCGTCGGGCCCTCGAAGCCGAAGGTGTAGGCGACACGGCCGGCGAGCACGGACGCGGCGGTGGACGTGGCCTGGTAGGTCTGCGCGAGTTCGGGGGCGCCTTCGAGCAGGTAGCCGTAGTCCTGCAGACCGGAGCCGATGAAGGTGCCGACCTTCGTGCCCTTGAGCGTGTGGGCGTCGATCCCGGCGCGTTCGAAGGCCTCCCACGCCGTCTCCAGGACCAGTCGCTGCTGCGGGTCCATCGCGACCGCCTCACGCGGCGAGATGTCGAAGAAGCCCGGCTCGAACAGGGCGGCGTCCGTGACGAACCCGCCCCGGGTGACCCCGCCGGCCTCCCCCGTGCCCTCGCCCGCGTCCGCGGGACCGGCCGGAACCCCAAGGAAGGTCGCGTCCACGGAGCCGGGCGCGTCGGCGCGGCCGGCTCGCTCGGCGGTCCGGAGGGGCTCCGCCGCGCCCGCGGGCTGGGCCGCCGCGACCCGCCAGCCGCGGTCGGTCGGGAAGTCCGAGGTGGCGTCGACTCCGTCGCGGACCAGGCGCCACAGGTCGTCGGCCGAGTTCACCGAGCCGGGGTAGCGGCAGCTCATCGCGACGATGGCGATGGGCTCCTGGTCCCGGGACTCGGCTTCGGCGAGGCGCTGCCGGGTCCGTGCGAGGTCGGCCGTGACCCGCTTGAGGTAGTCGAGGAGCTTGCCGTCAGTGGACATCGGTTCCGCCGCTTCCTTCGGGTCAGTTGCTCGCGCCGAGACCGAGCTCGCTGTCGATGTAGTCGAAGACGTCGTCCGCGGTGGCGGACTCCAGCCGGTCGGTGAGGTCACCGTCGTCGGCGGGGTGGTCGAGCCGGCTGAGCAGGGACCGCAGCCGCGTGGTCGCCCCGGTGGTCTCCAGGTCGGCCGGCGCCATGGCCTCGATGGCCCGTTCCAGCCCTGCCAGGTGCTCGTCGAGCAGTGCGGCGGCCTGCTCCGCCGGGTCGGGGCAGAGGCGCGAGCGGAGATGCTCGGCCAGGGTGGCGGGGCTGGCGAAGTCGAAGGCCAGCGTGCTGGGCAGGGCGAGTCCCGTGACCTTGCCGAGGCCTCCGCGCAGTTCGACGGCGGCGAGCGAGTCGAAGCCGAGGTCGGCGAAGGGGCGGTCGAGGTTGAGCGTCGAGGGGTCCGCGTAGGCGAGGACGGTCGCCACCTGGGTGCGTACGACGTCCAGCACCGCGTGGAGCTGTCCGGCGGGCGGCAGCGAGGCGAGCCGGTCGGCGAGTTCGGAGGCGCCGGGTCCTCCCTCGGCCTGGCCGCCGCCGAGCGCGGCGCGCACCTCGGGCAGGGCGTCGAGCAGCGGGCGGGGCCGGGCGAGGGTGAAGGTCGGCGCGAAGCGCTCCCAGTCGAAGGCGGCCACCACCTGGTGCGCCGGCGCCGACCCGCCGGCATGGCGCAACGCCGTCAGGGCCGTGGCGGTGACCATCGGGGGCGCGCCGATGCGGCGCATGTAGTCCGCGGCCTCCGCGTCGAGCATGCCGGTGTCGAGCGGTCCCCAGGCCATGGCCGTGGCCGGTCTGCCGCGGCGGCGCCGGTCCTGGACGAAGGCGTCGAGGAAGGCGTTTCCGGTGCTGTACGCGGTCTGGTTGACGCTGCCCCACACGGCGGCGCCGGAGGAGAAGACGACGAAGGCGTCCAGCGGGCGGTCGCCTACGGCCTCGTCGAGCGCGCGTGCGCCCGCCACCTTGGCCCGGATCACGTCGACGAACTCGTCGGCGGACAGCTCGGTCAGGGGAGCCAGCCGCTGCGACCGGCCGGCGGCGTGCACCACGGCGGTGAGCGGCCGCTCCGCGGGAACGGCGTCGACGAGGCGGCGCAGGGCGTCGGCGTCGGTGGCGTCGCACGCGGCGAGCGTGACCGGGGTGCCGGCCGCGGTGAGTTCCTCGGCGAGCGCGGCGGCGCCGGGCGCGGCACCCCCGCGGCGGCCGGCGAGCACGATGTGCTCGGCGCCGTTCGCGGCCAGCCAGCGGGCGACCTCGCCGCCGACGCCGCCGGTTCCTCCCGTCACCAGGACGGTCCCGCGCGGCCGCCACGCCGCCGCGATCGGGTCCGCGACCACGGCGTGCCGCAGCCGGCGTCCGTAGGCGGTCCCGCCGCGGACGGCGGCCTGGTCCTCGGTGCCCGCGGCGAGCACCCGGCAGAGCGCCTCGACGTCGGCCTCGCCGAACGCGACGGGCAGGTCGACGATGCCGCCCCAGACGTCGGGGTGGTCGAGCGCGGTGCCGACGGCCACGCCCCAGAGGGACGCCTGGTCGGGCGCGGTGAGCTCCTCGGGGCCGGTGACGGCGACGGCGCCGGTCGTCAGGAACCACAGGCGGGTGGCGAGTCCGACGTCCACGACGGCCTGAACGGTGGCGACGCTGACGAGGAGGCCGTGGGACGCGGCGGGCGGGTCCCCCGGGCGCCGTTCACCGCCGAGCAGGCTGACGATTCCCGTCGGGGCGGGCCCTTCGGCCAGCCTGGCGCGGAGCAGCGCGGCGATGTCCTCGCGGTCCGCCTCCGGTACGTCGACGACGGTCAGCCGGGCTCCCCGGCGGGCCAGGCCGCCGAAGACGCGACAGCCGTCCACGTCGTCGCTCCCGGCCGGTACGAGCAGCCACCAGTCCCCCGTGAGCTCCGCGGCCCCGTTCCCCTCCAGCGCCTCCCAGCCGACCTCGTAGCGCCACTCGTCGACCTGCTGCCGGGCCCGGTCCTCGGGGTGCCGGGCCGTCACCGGTGCGTCGGCCCAGTAGCGGCTGCGCTGGAAGGGGTACGTGGGCAGGTCGAGGTGGCGACGGGGGGCGGGCAGGTGCCAGTCCACGGCCGCTCCGGACACGTGCAGGGCGGCGGCGGCCGCGAGCAGGGTGCCCTGAGCGGAGGCGCCGTCCTTGGGCCGGCGCATCAGCGGCGCGAAGGTCGGCTCGGCGGTGTCGTCGAGACTCTGCCGGGCCATCGCGGTCAGTACGGCTTCGGGGCCGACCTCCACGAAACGCGTCACGCCCAACTCCCGCGCCCTGGCGAGACCGTCGGCGAACCGCACTGCCTCCCGCACGTGCCGCACCCAGTAACCCGGATCGGTCAGCTCCACCGACACGACCTCACCGGTCACATTGGAGACCACCGGGACCCTCGGCTCGCGATAGGTGACGGTGGCGGCGACCTGGGCGAACTCCTCCAACATCGGCTCCATCAACCGCGAATGGAAAGCGTGCGAGACGGACAACCGGGTCGCCCGCACACCCGCCGCCTCAGCCCGGCCGGCCACCTGCTCCAGGTCCACGACCGGTCCCGACACCACCACCGCTGCGGGCCCGTTGACGGCCGCGATGTCGACACAGAGACCGTCGATCAACTTCTCGGCCTGCTCGACGCCGGTGGCAAGCGCCAGCATGCCGCCGCCCTCCGGCAACGCCTGCATCAACGAACCCCGCGCCACCACCAACCGCGCCGCATCCTCAAGCCCGAACACCCCCGCCGCATAAGCAGCAGCGATCTCCCCGATCGAATGCCCCACCAGCACATCCGGAGTCACACCCCAGTGCCGCAACACCCCCACCAGACCCGCCTGTACGGCGAACAATCCCGCCTGGGTGAACACCGTCGCATCCACCCCAGACGGGTCCTCACCCCAGATCACGTCACGCACCGGCCGTACGAGATGCCGGTCCAGCGCCTCACACGCCTCCGCGAAAGCAGCCGCGAACACCGGCTCGCAGTCGCAGAGTTCACGCCCCATCCCCAGCCACTGCGATCCCTGCCCCGTGAACAGCCACCCGGTCCCGCCCGCGGTCACCCGACCGGTGACGGCGCCGGACCCTTCGGAGGCGAGCGCGGTCAGGCCGGCCAGTGCCTCGTCGCGGTCGGTGGCGAGCACGACGGCGCGGTGCTCCAGGGCGGCGCGACCGTGCGCCAACGCCGAGGCTACCTCGCCCGGTTCGACGTCCTCGTGCCCGGACCACCAGGTCGCCAGCCGGGCGGCGGACTCCGTCAACGCCTCCGGTGACCGGGCCGACAGGACGAGCGGCACCGGACCGCCGAGTCCGGGCTCGGAAGCCTCCGACTCGGCCTCATCCGGTGCCTGTTCGACGATCAGGTGCGCATTGGTCCCGCTCACCCCGAACGACGACACCGCCGCCCGCCGCGGCCGGTCCTCGGCCGTCGGCCAGTCCCGTGCCTCCGTCAGCAGTTCCACCGCGCCCGCCGACCAGTCCACGTGCGAGGTCGGGGCGTCCACGTGCAGGGTCCGCGGCATGATCCCGTGCCGCATGGCCTCCACCAGCTTGATGACACCGCCCACGCCCGCGGCGGCCTGCGTGTGGCCCAGGTTCGACTTCAGCGAGCCCAGGTAGAGGGGCTCCCGGCCCTCCCGGCCCTGCCCGTACGTGGCCAGCAACGCCTGCGCCTCGATCGGGTCACCGAGCCGCGTCCCGGTGCCGTGCCCCTCCACCACGTCCACGTCCGCGGCGGACAGGCCGGCACTGGTCAGTGCCGCCCGGATCACGCGCTGCTGGGCCGGCCCGTTCGGCGCGGTGAGTCCGTTCGACGCACCGTCCTGGTTGACCGCCGAACCCCGCACCACCGCCAGCACCGGATGCCCCAGCCGCCGCGCATCCGACAGACGCTCCAACAGCAGCAGCCCCGCACCCTCGCCCCACCCCGTACCGTCCGCCGCCTCGGCGAACGCCTTGCACCGCCCGTCCGCCGACAGACCCCGCTGCCGGCTGAACTCCACGAAGGCGTCAGGGGCGGACATGACGTTCACGCCGCCGGCGAGCGCGAGGGTGCACTCGCCCGAGCGGAGGGCCTGGGCGGCGAGGTGCATGGCGACGAGTGACGACGAGCACGCCGTGTCGACCGTGACCGCCGGGCCCTCGAAGCCGAAGGTGTAGGCGACCCGGCCCGAGACGATGGAGCCCATGTTCGCGTTGCCCGGGTAGTCGTGGTAGACCATCCCGGCGAAGACGCCGGTGCGGCTGCCGTGGGCGAGGGTGGGGTCGATGCCCGCCGACTCGAAGGCCTCCCAGGCGAGTTCGAGGAGGATGCGCTGCTGGACGTCGGACTCGACGGCTTCGCGGGGACTGAGGGAGAAGAAGTCGGCGTCGAACCGGTCCGCGTCATGGAGGAAGCCGCCGGCGCGGGTGTAGGTCTTGCCCTCGGCGCCCGGCTCGGGGTCGTAGAGGGCGTCGACGTCCCAGCCCCGGTTGGTGGGGAAGGGCGAGACCGCGTCCCGGCCCTCGGCGACGAGCCGCCACAGTTCCTCCGGGGAGGCGACGCCGCCGGGGAAGCGGCAGGACATGCCGACGATGGCGACGGGTTCGCGGGCGGCGTCCTTCAGCGCGTTCAACTGCTGCCGGGTGCTCTGCAGTTCGGCGGTCGCCCGCTTCAGGTAGTCACGGAGCCTGTCATCCTGCTGAGGCTGGGGTGCCTGGGTCATGGAAGCCGTCCTGACTGAATGACTGAATGACTGACTGACGGGAGCTGGGGAGCGGGCCGGGTGCCGGTCAGCGCCGGTGGAGCAGGGTGTCGAGCGCCGCCACCGTCCGCTTGGTGTTCTCGGCCGGGGACAGGGTCCGCAGCGGGGCGGAGAGGACCTCCACCGACAGGTCGACGTCGGGTCGCTTGCGTTCGATCTCGTCCAGCAGCCGGCGCAGGTCGAAGGCGCCCGTGCCGGGCAGCAGCCGGCCGTCCGCGGAGTCCTCCATGAGGGACACCTGCGGTTCGGCGACGCCGTCGCAGAGTTCGAGTCCGGTGATGTGCCGTCCGTCCAGCAGGTCCAGGGCGGCGAAGCCGGTCGGGTCCCGGAAGAAGTGCCAGGCGTCGATCTCGATGCCGCCGTTGGGCCGGTCGGCGTCGAGGACGACCTGTGCGGCGTCGGCGTAGCCGAAGTGCGGGAAGGCCGCGACGGGTTCGAGGGCGATGCGCAGGCCGTGCCCGGCGGCCCGGTCGCACAGGACGGCGAAGCGCTCGGCGAGCGTCTCCAGCGGCGGCCGGTCGGCCTCCTGCAGGAACACGGCGGACGCCTTGAGCCGGCCGATGCCGAACTCGTCGGCGAGGGCGAACATCGACTCCGCCATGGGCCGGGAGGCGTCGGGGTCGTCACGGGTGCCCCACCACCAGGTCAGCACCTCGAGTTCGCCGATGCGCAGGCCGTGGTCGGCGAGGACGTCCCGGACCCAGTCGGCGGAGTGCTCGGCGACGAGCTGGGTGAGTTCCTGGGCGTCGAATCCGATGCCGGTCGATCCTGCGGCGGCGACGGCGGCGGCCCGTTCGGGGAAGGGGTGGACGGCGGGCTGCCCCCAGGCCGATCCGGTCAGGTGGTGGTGGGCGAAGAAGAGCCGGCCTGCCCGCAGCCGGTCCACGTGTGCGTCCACTCGTTCGTCCACTCGCTCGTCCAATCGTCGGCTGAGGGGCTGCGGCGCCGGTCGGGACCGGCGCGGGGGCGCGGGGCGGAGGGACCTGTCCCGGCCTCGGTCATTCAGCCACCCGGCCGATCGGGGGCGCCAGCGGACCGGACCCCAGATCAGTGGAACCGGCCCCCCTAAGACACCCCGGCCGGGGTCCTGTCGGTGCCGCGGGGCCCTAGCCTCGTCGCCGAACCCGGTGCTCAGGTGGATGTCACCGAGACCGGCGCGCTTGCGGCCGGTCCGGGCCCGGACGGGCTCTCCTCGATTCGATCTCCGCTCGGACTGGCCGCGCCGGCCAGCTCCCCCGACGCCCGAAAGGCGTGGCATGTCGACACTGAAGAACGAGAACGTCAGCGCACTGCTCGACCGTCTCTACGAGGACGAGAAGGTCAAGGACGCGGACCCGATCCAGAAGCTGATCGCCGACGGGCGGCCGCCGGAGCAGATCGGCCACGAGGCCCTCAACGAGATGTTCGCGGAGGCCTACCTGCCGGTCCACCGGGACATCGGCAACCTGATGTACCTGCTGTGCCGGAACCGCAACGTGCGTACGGCGGTGGAGTTCGGCACGTCGTTCGCGGTGTCGACGATCTACCTGGCGGCGGGGGTGAAGGACAACGGCGGCGGCAAGGTGATCGGCACCGAGGTGATGCCGTCCAAGATCGAGGTCGCCCAGCGCAACATCGCGGAGGCCGGTCTCACCGAGTACGTGGAGATCCGCGAGGGCGACGCGCTGAAGACGCTGGCGGACCTGGAGGGCCCGATCGACCTGCTGCTCCTCGACGCGTGGAAGGACGACAACCTCACCGTCCTGAAGATGCTGGAGCCGGTGCTGGCCCCGAACGCCCTGGTGCTGGGCGACGACGTGAACCTCGCGCGCTGGCTGTGGGAGCCGTACCTGGAGCACGTCAACGGTCCGGACTACGCCACGGTCGAGCTGCCCATCGGTGACGGTCTGGTGCTGTCCACGCGCTTGTCCTGAACGTCCCGGGCAGACGCGGGCGCCCCCCGCCGGACTCCGGCGGGGGGCGCCCGCGTCCGGGTGGGGACGGTCCGGCTGAGGAGTGAGGCGTAGGCGAGATGCTCGATGAACTGGATCTGGGCGTCGTCGCGGACGAGCAGGGCGCCGACGGTCACGCGCATGGGGCTGCGCCGGGAGGCGGGGTCCCGGCCTTCCGCCGGGAGCCGCAGCGACTCGGACAGCCGCTCGGCTTCGTCCGGGTGGCGTTCCAGGCAGACGCCGAGAGCGTCCGAGAGGTCGGCATCAGCGGTCGCCAGGATTCGGCTCCAGCGAGGGATGCGTGCGGGGGGGCGCCCTCGACGAGTAAGGCGGGGCCGTTGTTCGCACACGCGCCCGCCTTCGCCCCCAAGGGGCTGCCGTCGGCGTTTCGGCCAACCGCCCTTCTCATCGGGGCCGTTGGGAAACCCGGGTCGGTGCACCTTCCATGCTCCGACACGCGCCGAATCCCGGGGATCCGACGGAGTCCGAAAAACACCAGTTCGATATCCCGGCGGGATCGTTGAGCTTCACAACCCACACCGGACGACCGCTCAGGAGGACCCGCCGTTGACCTCGACGCCCATGAACGAGCAGCAGGACCCGCCGCCGCCACCGCCGCCCGCGGAGATCACCTATAGCGGGCAGTACGCGATCAACCCGCTCGCCGAGGTCTCCTTCCAGCGCATGTGCGCGCAGATCCCCGCCGTCCTGGGCCGCATCGCGCGGCTGTCGTGGCGGACCGACCGGCGCGCCGTGCAGCTGCTCGTCGGCTGTCAGCTGGTCACGGGCGTCTCCGCCGCGGTGCTGCTCACCGCCACCGCCCGCGCCATGCAGCCCGTCCTCGGAACCGGTTCCGCCGGGGAGAGGCTGCGCGGTGCGCTGCCGGCACTGCTGGTGGTGGCCCTCGCCGCGGCGCTGGCTCGGACGGCGGCGGCGGTGACCGCGTACGCGGAGCGGCGGATCACACCGCGGCTGACGACGGAGACGGACTCGGCGCTGGTCGAGGCGGTGTGCCGGGTGGAGGCGGTGGCGTACGCGGAGGACGGGTTCGCGGACCGGCGCGAGGCGGCGGAGATGGGGGTGCTTCGGACCCATGTGATGGTGACCGACGCCCAGCGGTTCGTATCGGCGGTGATCCGCATGGTCACCGCCGGGGGCGTGCTGTCGGTACTGAACCCGCTGATGCTGCCGCTGCTCCTGCTCGCCGTCCTTCCGGCCGGTGTCGGGGCCGTGCTGAGCGCACGGGTCGACTACGAGATCCACTACGCCAACGTGGCCGACCGCAACGTCCGCGGGATGATGCGGTGGTGGGCGACCGAGTCCAAGTACAGCGACGAGGTCCGCGCGAACTCCATGACCGATTACCTCGTCTACTGGTACCGGGCCCTGTCCGACCGGTGCGACCGGCGCACCCTGGCCGCCGCGCCGCGAACCTTCCGGATCGGGCTGCTGTCGGCGCTGGCCGGCGGTGTGTTCCTGCTGGCGACGTGGGGTGCCCTGGCGTGGCTGGCGGTGTCGGGCCGGATCGGCCTCGCGGTCGCGGCGACGGCGGTCATCGCCGTGCAGACCACGCTCGCCGCCCTGTCGCAGGTCGTCGTCAACGGTGCCGCGGTCTTTCACACCAGCCTGTACCTCGGCGACATGCAGTCCTTCCTTGACGCTGCCGCTGCCCGCGCCCCCGCCCGCGGACCGCGCCGCCTCGCCTCGACCGTCGACGAGATCCGTCTGGAGGAGGCCGTCTACCAGTACCCGGGCAAGGACAGGCCCGCCGTCGACGGCGTCTCGCTGACCCTGCGGCGCGGGCAGATCCTCGCGATCGTCGGAGCGAACGGCTCCGGGAAGAGCACCCTCACCCGGCTGCTCACCGGGGTCTACCTGGCGGACAAGGGCACCGTCTCGTGGAACGGCGTCGACCTCGCCGCGCTGGACCCCGCGACGGTGTGGGCGCGCACCGGTCTGGTGCCGCAGATCTTCGCGCAGTGGCCGCTGCGCGTCCGCGAGAACGTGACCCTCGGTCAGCCGCGCACCCACGACGACGCCCCGGTGTGGGCGGCCGTCGACGCGGTCGGGCTGCGCGACGCCGTCGAGGACCTCCCGGCGGGTCTGGACACCCTCCTCGCCCGGGACATCTTCGGCGGGACGGAACTCTCCGGCGGCCAGTGGCAGCGCATCGCGTGCTCCCGGGCCCTGTACCGGCGGCCCGAGCTGCTGATCCTCGACGAGCCCACCTCCCAGATGGACCCGCGGGGCGAGCACCAGATCTTCGAGCAGATCAAGGCCATCGCCGCCGACCGCATCACGATCGTGGTCACCCACCGTCTGGAGAACACGCGGATCGCCGACCACGTCATCGTGATGGAGCACGGCCGGATCACCGAGCAGGGCCGGTACGACGACCTCGCCCACGGCGGCGGCACCTTCGCCGAACTCCTGGAACTCTCCCAGGACCGCTGACCGACCTGGCCCCCGTCCCGCCCCGGCGGGTCGCGCCCCATCCCTCGTTCAACGAGGTGGTCGGCTGCGGGGCATGCGGCGGGGGGCGGGCTGGCTATTGGGCGACGTAGCCGCCGTCGACGGGCAGGGCGATGCCGGTGACGTAGCTGGCGCCGTCGCTGCAGAGCCAGAGGACGGCCTGGGCGATCTCGTCGGGGGTGCCGAGCCGGTCGATGGCCTGGCCCCCTTCGGCCTGGGAGCGGTCGAGTTCTCCGCCTTCGACCATGGCGTCGACCATGGGGGTGCTGATGGTGCCGGGGCAGACGGCGTTGATCCGGACGCCGCGGGAGCCGTATTCGAGGGCGACGCTCTTGGTGAGGCCGATGACGCCGTGCTTGGACGCGTGGTAGGCGGCGCGGCCGGGGTTGCCGACCAGGCCGCCGAGGGAGGAGCAGTTGACGATCGTGCCGCTGCCCTGGGTGCGCATGTGGCGCAGTTCGTGCTTCACGCTCGCCCAGATGCCCCGGAGGTTGATGCCCTGGACGCGGTCGAACTGCTCGGCGCTCTCGTCGGCGGCGTCGGTGGGCGGCGGCATGATCCCGGCGTTGTTGTAGGCCATGTCGAGCCGCCCGAACGTCTCCACGGTGCGGTCGACGGCGGCGGCGACCTGATCCTCGTCGGTGACATCGCAGACCAGGGCGAGGGCCTGGTGACCGTCGTCGGTGAGCTGCCTGACGGCGGCGTTGACGGCGTCCTCGTTGATGTCGGCGAGGGCGACGGCGGCCCCCGCTTCGGCGAAGGCGCGGGCGGTGGCCAGGCCCATGCCGGAGGAGGCGCCGGTGACGAAGGCGACCTGGCCGGTGAAGTCGTACGTGGGGTTCATGACGGTGGCTCCCAGCGAAGGTGTATGGGCGGGACGTTCAGCGCGCGGACGTCGCGGTGGCGTCCGCGGTTCGCGGGTGTTCGGTGTCGGTGGTGTGGTGGGCGACGATCCGGGAGGGGCCTGTGGTGCCGCGCAGCGCGCGGGCGGGGCCGGCACCGACGAGAGCGAATGTGGTCACGGGAGTTGTCCTCAGAGACGTGGGTGGGAGTGGGCCCCGTCAAGGCCGGGGGAAGGAGCGGTGTGCGCCGGGGTTCAGCCGATGGCCGGGGTGGCGGCGTACTCCTCGTCGGTGACGGGGGTCAGCCAGTGGACGACGTCGTGGTCGGCGTCGCCCTCGTTGATGGCCAGGTGGACCATGAGCCGGTTCGGCGCGGCGCCGTGCCAGTGCTCCTCGTCGGCCTCGAAGAGGACGCGGTCGCCGGGGCGGATGACCTCGACCGGGCCGCCGCGGCGCTGGCACAGGCCGACGCCTTCGGTGACGAAGACGGTCTGCCCCAGGGGGTGGCGGTGCCAGTGGGTGCGGGCGCCGGGCATGAAGTGGACCAGGGCCGCGGTGACCCGGGACGGGGCGGGCGCGGCGGCGACGGGGTCGATGTAGACGTCACCGGTGAACCAGTCTGCCGGGCCCTTGACGGTGTCGATCGAGCTGCGGGTGATCTGCACGGTGGCTCCTTGTGCGGTAGGGGGTCAGGGCTTGAGGAGGGCTTTGATCGCACGGCGCTCGTCCATCGCCTTGTAGCCCTCGGCGACCTGCTCCAGGGGCAGGGTGAGGTCGAAGACCCTGCCCGGGTCGATCCGGCCCTGAAGGACGTGGTCGATCAGGTCGGGGAGGTATCGGCGTACGGGGGCGGGACCGCCGCGCAGGCCGACGTGGGAGAAGAACAGTTCCTGTCCATCGACGGCGACCTCGTGGGGGACGCCGACGAAGCCGACGTTGCCGCCGGGCCGGGCGGAATGCAGGGCCTGGCTCATGGCCTGAGCGGTGCCGACGCACTCCAGGACGGAGTCGGCACCGATCCCGCCGGTCAGCTCCTTGATCCGGGCGACACCTTCCTCGCCACGCTCGGTGACGATGTCGGTGGCGCCGAACTCGCGCGCCAGCTTCTGGCGGGAGGCGTGCCGTGACATGGCGATGATGCGCTCCGCGCCCAGCTCCTTGGCCGCGATCACGCCGCACAGGCCGACCGCGCCGTCCCCGACGACCACGGCGGTCGAGCCGGGCCTCACCTCGGCGGCGTCCGCGGCCCACCAGCCGGTGCCCATGACGTCGGACACGGCAAGCAGACCGGGCCACAGATCCTCGCCCGGCACGTCCTCGGTGGCGACCAGGGTGCCCTGGGCGTTGGGAATGCGGACGTACTCGGCCTGGCAGGTGGACATGAACTCGCGGTTCAGGCAGTTCGCCTGGAAGCCGTTGCGACAGTTCGCACAGGTGTTGTCCGAGGTGGCGAACGAGCCGACGACGAACTGGCCCGGCTTCACCGAGGTGACCGCGGATCCGACCTCCTCGACGAAGCCGACGTACTCGTGGCCCATGGGATGTGCGTGCTCCGTCGGCTCCGCGCCGCGGTAGGGCCACAGGTCGGAACCGCACACGCAGGTCACGGCCGTCCGGATGACGGCGTCGGTCGGCTTGAGGATCTTGGCATCGTCCACGGTCTCGAACCGGATGTCACCGGGGGCGTGGATGACTGCTCCGCGCATGGGGAAGGCTCCTTGCCTGTCGAAGCCTGCCGACGCCAGGTGGGTTCCGGCAGGCCCTCTCATGGGTGAGCCCCGGCGCAGACCGCGATTCCGCCGCCTGCGGGCCCAGGGGCCCCGGCGCCCGGCCTGCCCGCTGTGACGGGCGGACGGCGAGCGCCACGTCAACCAGGTAACCCGCATCCCGCGCGGACAGCGAGTCACTGACGAGGGGTGTACCAGCAGTACATCCCTCCTCTGCCGGGCAGGCCGTACCGTCGAAGGCATGGACAACCGCGAGGAGGTCCGCGAGTTCCTCACCTCGCGGCGAGCCAGGATCACCCCCGAGCAGGCCGGTCTGCCGGCAGGCCCCCGACGCCGGGTGCCCGGCCTCCGCAGAAGCGAGGTCGCTGCCCTGGCCGACATGAGCGTCGAGTACTACGCCAAGCTCGAACGCGGCAACCTCGCAGGCGTCTCACCGTCCGTCCTGGAAGCTCTCGCC
The DNA here is from genome assembly GCF_043202995.1 of Streptomyces sp. NPDC048018. Taxonomy (NCBI): domain Bacteria; kingdom Bacillati; phylum Actinomycetota; class Actinomycetes; order Kitasatosporales; family Streptomycetaceae; genus Streptomyces; species Streptomyces sp. NPDC048018. Next base: position 62,923 of record NZ_JBIDBK010000014.1, on the reverse strand, counting down.
CGGGCCCTCCAGCTCGATGACGCCGAACGCGCCCACCTGCTGAACCTGGCCCGGACCGCCGACGGATCCGACGTCCTCAACCGCCCCCGCCGACGGCGCACGAAGGACCAGTGGCGGCCGCACCGCAGCCTGCAATGGACCTTGGACGCCATCACCGCAGGTCCTGCGTTCGTCCGCAACGGCCGCATGGACATCCTGGCCGCCAACCCGCTCGCCCGCGCCTTCTACGCCGACGTCTACGCCGCCCCTGGCAACCAGGCGAACCTGGCTCGCTTCAACTTCCTCGACCCCGCCTCGCGCCGCTTCTACCCCGACTGGGACCTCTTCGCTGACGTCGCCGTGGCCATCCTGCGCACCGAAGCCGGGCGAAATCCGCACGACAAGGACCTGCACGACCTCGTCGGCGAGCTGTCCACCCGCAGCGAGGAATTCCGCACCCGCTGGGGCGCCCACAACGTCCGCCACCACGGCACGGGCACCAAACGCTTCCACCACCCGGCCGTCGGAGAGCTCACCCTCGCCTTCGAGGGCCTGGACATGGCCGCCGAACCCGGCCTCACCCTCACCATCTACACCGCCGAACCCGGCTCGCCCTCCGAAGAGGGACTGCGCCTGCTCGCCTCCTGGGCTGCCACCCGGAGCAGCGACAGCCCCTCCACCACGAAGAACGCGGGCCGGTAGCGCCACCTCACCGGGCAGCTGGGCCACGAAGAATCATGGCGGGAGGGAGCCGGCAGATCCGCGGGCGGCCGCCTTGCGCACGTCGATGTCGCGGCCGCCGTCACCGCCACGCCCGTTCACGGCCCGGACCTGACAGATGCCTTCCCCACGTCGGCGGACCGGCGCGACGTCGTGCCTGACGTGCATTCGGTGGACCCGGGTCAGGCGTTCAGCGCCGGGATGATCTCGGAGCCGTAGGCGTCGATGGTGCCCTCGCGGTTGTCGTGCATGTCGTAGACGGCGAACTGGTCGACGCCCAGGCTCTTGAGGTGGCGGAGCTTGTCGATGTGCGCCTCCGCGGGGCCGAGGAGGCAGAAGCGGTCGACGATCTCGTCGGGGACGAAGGCGGTGTCGGGGTTGTCGGCGCGGCCGTGGTGGGAGTAGTCGTAGCCCTGCCGGTCCTTGATGTACGTGGTCAGCTCCTCCGGCACCATGCCGGAGTGCTCGCCGTACTTGGCGACGAGGTCGGCGACGTGGTTGCCGACCATGCCGCCGAACCAGCGGCACTGGTCCCGGGCGTGCGCCAGGGCCTCGGCGGAGGCGTCCGCGGTCACGTAGGCGGGAGCGGCGACACAGATGGTGAGGGCGTCGGGGTCCCGGCCGGCGTCCCGCGCCGCCTCGCGGACGGCCTTGACCATCCATTCGGTGAGGAAGGGGTCGGCGAGCTGGAGGATGAAGCCGTCGGCCTTCTGGCCGGCGAGGGCGAGGGCCTTGGGGCCGTAGGCCGCCATCCAGACGGGCAGCTTGCCGTTCTTCACCCACGGGATGCGGATCGGGTTGCCGTCCACGCTCGCCTCGCGGCCCTCGGCCAGGTCGCGGATGACCTCGATGGCCTCGCCGAGCCGGGCCAGGGTGTTGGGCCTGCGGCCGGCGACGCGCATGGCGGAGTCGCCGCGGCCGATGCCGCAGACGGTCCGGTTGCCGTACATGTCGTTGAGGGTGGCGAAGGTGGAGGCGGTGACCTCCCACGTACGGGTGCCGGGGTTGGTGACCATCGGGCCGACGTGCAGCTTGGTGGTGTGTTCCAGGATCCGGCTGTAGATGACGAAGGGTTCCTGCCAGAGCACGGCGGAGTCGAAGGTCCAGCCGTAGCGGAAGCCGTTGCGTTCCGCCCGGCGCATCAGCCCGACGACCTCGGAGGCGGGCGGGTCGGTCTGCAGGACGAGTCCGAAGTCCACGCGGGACCTCCAAGTTCGAATCGGTGCGACAAGACGCCAGGCTGCTCAGCCCAGGTACTGACAAAGACCGCGCGGCACAAACGCCCCATGCCCCGCGTGCCCCGTGTACTTCCGCTGGTCGATGATCACCTCGCCACGGGACAGGACGGTCTCGACCTGGCCGGTCACCGTCTTCCCCTCGTACGCCGAGTAGTCGACGTTCATGTGGTGAGTCTCGGCCGACAGGGTCTGGGTGGCGTGCGGGTCGTAGATCACGACATCGGCGTCGGCTCCCGGCGCGATCGTGCCCTTCTGCGGGTAGAGGCCGAACATCCGGGCCGGGGTGGCGCAGGCGATCTCGATCCAGCGCCGGCGCGAGATGTGTCCGTCGACCACCGCCTGGTGCAGCAGATCCATGCGGTTCTCCACGCCCGGCAGGCCGTTGGGGATCTTCGAGAAGTCGCCCCGGCCCAGCTCCTTCTGACCGACGAAGCAGAAGGGGCAGTGGTCGGTTGACACCACCTGGAGGTCGTTCGTCCGCAGCCCCCGCCACAGCGCCGCCTGATGCTCCTTCGGCCGCAGCGGGGTCGAGCAGACGTACTTGGCGCCCTCGAAGTCCGGCTCCGCCAGGTTGTCCGTCGACAGGAAAAGGTACTGCGGGCACGTCTCACCGAAGACCGGCAGGCCCAGGTCCCGGGCCGCCGCCAGCTCCGCCACCGCCTCCTCGGCGGACACGTGGACGACGTACAGCGGGGAGCCCGCGACCCGAGCGAGCTGGATCGCCCGGTGGGTGGCCTCCGCCTCCAGGAGCGCCTTGCGGACCTCCACGTGGTACCGCGGGTCAGTCTCGCCCCGGGCCAGGGCCTGCTCCACCAGGACGTCGATCGCGATGCCGTTCTCCGCGTGCATCATGATCAACCCACCGGAATCGCCGGCGACTTGCATCGCCCGCAGAATCTGCCCGTCATCCGAATAAAAGACACCCGGATACGCGATAAACAATTTGAACGAGGAAATTCCGAGCTCGACCAGCTTCGGCATCTCCCGCAGCGTCGACTCGTTCACGTCCGACATGATCATGTGGAACGCGTAGTCGATCGCACAGTTCCCGTCCGCCTTCATGTGCCAGGCGTCCAGGCCGGCCCGAAGCCGCTCGCCCTTCGCCTGCACCGCGAAATCGACGATCGTCGTCGTCCCGCCCCACGCCGCCGCCCGCGTCCCCGTCTCGAATGTGTCCGACGCGAACGTGCCGCCGAAGGGCAGCTCCATGTGTGTGTGCGCGTCGACCCCGCCCGGGATCACGTACTTCTGTGACGCGTCGATCACCCGGTCCGCCGTCCATTCCTGCGTCCCCGGCGCCGCCAACGCCACTACCCGGCCGTGCTCGATCAGCACATCCGCGTGCACCTCGTCCGCAGCCGTGATCACAAGACCGCCGGTAATCAGAGTCCGAGTCATTCCCCAGCCATCCCTTCGCGCCGACCGCCGAACAGGCCACCACCGGCACGGGCCGAGGCCACGCCACGGCCCGCCGGCCCCCTCACGCCGCCCACCTCGTACGGCACACGGCCTACTCCGCTAGAAAACCCCTGGTCACGCGACCGAACGAAACTCTTGAATTCGTTGAAATGCCCCCTGTGCGTCGTGCAGCCAGCCGAGGAGAGATGGCGTACCGAAGCGCGCAGGGCATGCCCTGTCGGCGGGCGTGTCCGGCTGACAGGACCTCGATGCCGAACCCGACGGCCAGCTGGGCCAGGAAGATCAGGGCTTGTCTCGGAGCGGGAGGGCGCAGCCAACGTGTCCCGATGTCATGGCGCATGGCCGTCAGTTGTTCGATCAGGAACCGCAAGGTGCGACTGGTACAGATCCCCAAGCCCTCCCTCCACGCTCCGCAAGGGAGGAGCACGAGGAGGTGTGCGCAGGGGTGTAAGTGGCTGTGCACGGACGGACGAGTCGAGGGGACGCAGCGGTCATAGCTTCGGGGCGTTCCGTTCGCCGCACGACCGCGGCCGACGGGTTCCCACAGCTCCGAGAGGATCCTGAATGTCCGACAACTCGCAGGTGCACGCCGCTCCCAGCTCCGACCTGCTCACGCCCGACAACGCGGTCATGCTCTTCGTGGACCACCAGCCGCAGATGTTCTTCGGCACCGGCAGCGGTGACCGCGCCGCGATCATCAACAGCACCGTGGGCCTCGCCAAGGCCGCCAGGGCGTTCGACGTGCCGGCCGTCCTCACCACGGTCGCCGCCGAGTCCTTCTCCGGCCCCCTGCTGCCGCAGCTCGCCGAGGTCTTCCCGAAGAACGAGATCATCGACCGCACCACCATGAACGCCTGGGAGGACGAGGCGCTCGTCGCGGCGGTCAAGGCGACCGGACGCAAGAAGATCATCCTGTCCGGTCTGTGGACCGAGGTCTGCCTGGTGCTGCCCGCACTGTCCGCGCTGGAGCAGGGCTACGAGGTGTACGTCGTCGCCGACGCCTCCGGCGGCGTCACCCCGGCCGCCCACGAGCACGCCCTGCAGCGGATGATCGCGGCCGGCGCCGTACCCGTCACGTGGGTGCAGGTGCTCCTGGAGCTGCAGCGCGACTGGGCCCGCCAGGAGACGTACGGCGCCGTCATGGAGATCGTCAAGGCGCACGCGGGCGCCTACGGCCTGGGCGTCGTGTACGCGCAGGCCGTCATCGGCGCGCACGCCGCCGGCTGACCCTCGTGGACACCGGCATTCTGATCCTGCGTCTGCTGGTGGGGCTCCTGATCGCGGGCCACGGGGTGCAGAAGGTCAGTCGGCACCTCGGTGGCCGGGGGCTCGAAGGCGGCGCGGAGGAGTTCCGGGGCGACGGGTTCCGCGGCGGGGTCCTCACGGCCCTCGCCGCGGGCGGCGGCCAGATCGGTTCCGGTCTGCTCCTGGCCGCCGGGCTCCTCACCCCGGCGGCCGCCACCGGCGCCATCGGGGTCATGACCGTCGCCCTCACCGTGAAGCTCCCTCACGGCCTGTGGGTGCAGAACGACGGCTACGAGTACCCCCTCGTCCTCATCGGCACCGCCACGGCACTGGCTGCCACCGGCCCCGGCGCCTGGTCCGCCGACGCGGCGCTGGGCCTCACGCCGTACCCCTCCTGGTGGGCGCTGCCTGCCCTCGTGGCCGGCGTCGCCTCCGGGCTCCTCGCCCGGCTTCTCCTGCATCGCGCCGAGCCCACCACCCACCCCGTCCCGTAACGGAAGCACCTCATGAACAACGCACCCACGACCGCCCCGCGCGGGGGCGGCCAGCCGCTGCTGCACCAGAAGGGCGCCGAGACCCAGGCGTTCGGCACGCTCAAGCAGCTGCCGATCGGCCTCGGCCACGACACCCGCCTGTACGCGTGCCAGCGGCTGAACCGCGTCCTCGCCGACACGCAGATCCTGTACGCGCTCTACAAGAAGCACCACTGGCTCATGCGTGGTGCGACCTTCTACTCGCTCCATCTCATGCTCGACAAGCACGCGGAGGCCCAGCTGGCGATCGTGGACGCGCTGGCCGAGCGGGTCCAGAGCCTCGGCGGTGTCGCCGTCGGCGACCCGCGCCACGTCGCGGAGCTCACCTCGATTCCCCGTCCGCCGGACGGCGTCGAGGGGGTCCCGGTCATGCTGTCGCGACTCCTCGACGCGCACGAGCGGATCCTGATCGACGCCCGGGACGCCGCCGCCCGGATCCAGGCGGAGGGCGACGAGGGCAGCACCGACCTGCTCGTCTCCGAGGTCATCCGCACCGGCGAGGCCCAGGTGTGGTTCCTGGCCGAGCACCTGGTGGACACCCCGTTGGTACGCAGCTGATGCAGGGCACCGACGTGTACGACGTCGTCGTGGTCGGCGGCGGTCCGGGCGGCGAGGTCGCTGCCGCCCGGACCGCACGTGCCGGACTGACCACGGTCCTCGTCGAGAAGGAGGCGGTCGGCGGCGAGTGCTCCTACCGTGCCTGCGTGCCGAGCAAGGCCCTGCTCCGTCCCGGCGCGGTACGCGACGCGGCACGCGCCGTCGACGGGGCCCGGCAGGCGGTGACCGGGCCGCTGGACCCGGCCGCCGTGCTCGCCCGCCGTGACCGGTTCACCGGTCGCGGGGACGACACCGGTCAGGCGGGCTGGCTCCAGGGCGCCGGGGTGACGCTGGTGCGGGGCCACGGCCGGCTCGACGGCGAGCGCCGCGTCACGGTGACCGGCGCCGACGGTGGCGTACGCACCCTGTACGCCCGGAACGCGGTCGTCCTCGCCCCGGGCACGCGCCCCGCCCTGCCGCCGGTGCCCGGCATCGACCAAATCGGTGCGTGGACCAGCCGCGAGGCCACCACGGCCGACGCGGTGCCGGACCGGCTCGTCGTCATCGGCGGCGGGATCGTGGCGTGCGAGTCGGCCACCGCCTGGAGCTCCCTCGGCGCCTCCGTCACCCTCCTCGTACGCGACCGGGCCCTGCTCACCGACTGGGAACCGTGCGCGGGCGAAGAGGTGACACGGGGGCTGAGCACCCTCGGCGTCACCGTCCGCTTCGGCGTCTCGGCCACCCGAGTGCGACGCGACCCGGCGACCGGTGAAGCGATCGTGGACACGGACGACGGCTCCTCCCTCGTCTGCGACGAGGTCCTCGCCGCCGTCGGCCACCGTCCGCGCACCGACGACCTCGGCCTCGACACGGTCGGCCTGCCCTCGGGAGAGACGCTTCCGGTCGACGACACCTGCCGGGTGCCTCTGCCACACGGCGACTGGCTCTACGCCGTCGGCGACGTCAACGGCCGGGCGCCGCTGACCCACATGGCCAAGTACCAGGCCCGCGCCTGCGCGGCGGCGATCGCCGAGAGGGCGGCCGGCCGCCGCCCGGCGGCCGGTCCCCACCAACCCTGGAGCGCCGCCGCGGACCGCACCGCCGTACCGCAGGCCGTCTTCACCCGCCCCGAGATCGCCCGCGTCGGACTGACCGAACGCGCGGCACGCGAGGCCGGGCTCCCGGTCCGCGTCGTCCAGTACCGCACCGACGAGGTGGCCGGAGCCGCGCTCCACGCGGACGGCTACCGGGGCCTCGCCACGCTCGTCGTCGACGAGGCCCGTCAGGTCGTCGTCGGCTGCACCCTCACCGGCCCCATGGCCACGGAACTCATCCACACGGCCACCCTCGCCGTCGTGGGGGAGGTCCCGCTCGACCGCCTGTGGCACGCGGTTCCCGCGTTCCCCACGGTCAGCGAGGTCTGGCTGCGCCTCCTGGAGGCGTACGGCCTCTAGATCCGGCCCGCCCCCCTTTCCTCCCCCGCACAGAAGGAGTACGGCCATGCCTTTCGTCGACGTCGCCGACCGCGAGTCCGCCCCCGTTGAGCTCTACTACGAGGACCACGGCACCGGGCAGCCGGTCGTCCTCGTCCACGGATGGCCACTCGACGGCGCCTCGTGGGAGAAGCAGACCGCCGCCCTCCTCACCGCGGGCCACCGGGTCGTCACCTACGACCGGCGCGGTTTCGGCCGCTCGGACCAGCCCGCGTACGGCTACGACTACGACACCCTCGCCGCCGATCTCCACGCCGTACTCACCGCCCTCGACCTGCGCGACGCCGTGCTCGTCGGCTTCTCCATGGGCAGCGGCGAAGTCACGCGCTACCTCGGTTCCTACGGCTCCGAGCGCATCTCGAAGGCCGTCATGATCGGCGTCGTCCCGCCTTTCCTGCTCGAGGGCGACGACAACCCTGGCGGCGTCGACGGCAGCGTCCTCAAGGGCATCCAGGAGGCCGTCGCCTCCGACCGCCACGCTTTCATGACCGACTTCCTCGCCGACTTCTACAACGTCGACGTCCTGGGCGGCGAGCGCATCAGCGATCAGGTCGTGCGGGCGAGCTGGAACGGCGCCGCCGGCGCCTCCGCCAAGGGCACCCTCGACTGCGTCCGGGCGTGGCGCACCGACTTCCGGGCCGACCTGTCACGCATCGACGTGCCCACGCTGATCATCCATGGTGACGCTGACCGCACGCTGCCCGTCGAGGCCACCGCCGTCCCGCTGTCAGGCCTGATCGACGGGGCCCGGCTGACGATCGTGCCCGGCGCCCCGCACGGCCTGCTGTGGACCCACGCCGCCGAGGTCAACGCCGAACTGCTCGCCTTCCTCGGCTGATTCCCCGCCTCTCCCTCAAGGAACATCTCATGTTTGTCCCGAAGACCATCACCGCCGTCGCCCTGACGGCGGCCCTCGCCTCCCTCACCGCCGCCACGGCTCCCGCGAGCGGCGCCGCCGAGGGCCGCGGGTACACCGGGCCCAAGCCCACCATCGTGCTCGTGCACGGCGCGTTCGCCGACGCGTCCAGCTGGAGCGGCACAGTCAAGCGGCTCCAGCGGGCCGGGTATCCCGTCGTCGCCATCGCCAACCCGCTACGCGGCCTCGCCGCCGACGCCGCCGCCCTGCGCGCGGTCCTCGCCGGGATCGACGGCCCCCTCGTCCTCGTCGGCCACTCCTACGGCGGCGCCGTCATCAGCTCCGCGGCCACGGGCGACCTCCGGGTGAAGGCCCTCGTCTACATCGCCGCGTTCACCCCGGACAAGGGCGAGAGCGCCGCCGAACTGGCCGCGAAGTTCCCCGGCTCCACCCTCGGCGAGACGGTGAACCCGATGCCGTACCCGCTGCCCGGTGGCGGCACCGGTACCGAACTCGTCATCGACCAGGCCAAGTACCCACGCCAGTTCGCCGCCGACGTGCCCGTGACGGAGGCCGCCGTGCTGGCCGCCACCCAGCGGCCGGTCGCCACCGCCGCCCTGGAGGAGAAGGCCGCGTCGGCCGCCTGGAAGACCGTCCCGTCCTGGGCGCTGGTCGCCACCGAGGACCGGAACATCCCGCCGGCCGCCGAGCGATGGATGGCCCGCCGCGCCGGCTCGCGCATCACCGAGGTGACCGCCTCGCACGCTGTCCCCGTGTCCCGGCCGGGCGTCGTCGCCAGCGTCATCCTCGACGCCGCCCGCAGCACCCGCTGACCCTTCCCCGACCCCTCGATCTCTTCAGCAAGGAGCATCCGTCATGTCGCAGTCACCCATCCTCGAACCCGCCGCCCAGGCGTTCGCCGACGCCACCGCCCAGCCGCCGTACCTCTACCAGATCCCCGTCGCCGAGGGCCGCAAGGCCGTGGACGACGTCCAGAGCAGCGAGGGCGTCCCCCTTCCGGACGTCGACGAGGAGTGGATCACCGTCCACGGCGGCCCGGCCGGCGACGTCCGCGCCCGGATCGTCCGCCCGCGCGGCGCCACCGGCCCGCTCCCCGTCGTCCTCTACGTCCACGGCGCCGGCTGGGTCTTCGGCAACGCCCACACCCACGACCGGCTCGTCCGCGAACTCGCCGTCGGCACCGGGGCGGCCGTGGTCTTCCCCGAGTACGACCTCTCGCCCGAGGCCCGCTACCCGGTCGCGATCGAGCAGAACTACACCGTCGCCCAGTGGATCGCCCGCGAGGGACACCACAAGGACCTCGACGGCACGCGGATCGCCGTCGCGGGCGACTCGGTCGGCGGCAACATGAGCGCGGCCCTGACCCTCATGGCCAAGCAGCGCGGCGACGTCACGTTCGTCCAGCAGGTCCTCTTCTACCCGGTCACCGACGCGAGCTTCGACACCGACTCGTACCACCGGTTCGGCGAGGGCTACTTCCTGCGCCGCGACGCCATGAAGTGGTTCTGGGACCAGTACACGACCGACGAGGCCGAGCGGGCACAGATCACCGCGTCCCCGCTGCGCGCCACCACCGAACAGCTCGCCGGACTGCCGCCGGCCCTGGTGATCACCGCGGAGGCCGATGTCCTGCGTGACGAGGGCGAGGCGTACGCCGCCCGTCTCCGCACGGCCGGAGTGCCGGTCACCGCCCTGCGCGTGCTCGGCACCCTCCACGACTTCGTGATGCTGAACGCGCTGCGAGAGACGCACGCCGCCGAGCTGGCCATCGGTCTCGCGGTCACCACCCTGCGCAAGGCCCTCGCGTGACCGGGCCGTCGACGAGCATGCCGGTGGCGGGCCTCGTGCCCGCCCCGCGGCGGGAGGCCGCGCACGCCGACCTCCTGGTCCGCAACGCCAAGGTGTTCACCGGCGATCCCCACCGCCCGCACGCCCGCGCCGTCGCGATCCGCGACGGCCGGGTGGCCGCCCTGGGCGACGACCACGAACTCGCGCCGCTCGTCGGCCCCGGCACCCGGGTCGTCGACGCGCTCGGCCGCCGAGTGGTCCCCGGTCTCAACGACTCGCACCTGCACGTCATCCGGGGCGGGCTGAACTACGTGCTCGAACTGCGCTGGGACGGCGTGCGCAGCCTCCGCCACGCCCTGGCGATGCTGCGCGAGCAGGCAGGGCGCACCCCCAAGGGCCAGTGGATCCGGGTCGTCGGCGGCTGGACCGCCGAGCAGTTCGCCGAGCGCCGGATGCCCACCGTCGCCGAGCTCAACGCGGCCGCCCCCGACACCCCCGTGTTCGTCCTGCACCTCTACCAGTCGGCGCTGATGAACCGGGCGGCCCTCCGCGCCGCCGGATACACCCGCGACACCCCCGACCCGCGCGGCGGACAGATCGTCCGCGGCCGGGACGGTGAACCGAACGGCGTGCTCCTCGCCGCGCCCGGCGCGCTGCTCCTCTACTCCACCCTGGCCAAGGCGCCCACCCTCGACGCGGCCGACAAGCGCACGTCGACCCGGCACTTCCTGCGCGAGCTGAACCGTTTCGGGCTGACCTCGGCGGTCGACGCCGCCGGCGGCTTCCAGAACTTCCCCGACGACTACGCCACCGTCGCCGACCTGGCCCGGTCGGGGGAGCTCTCGCTGCGCATCGCGTACCACCTGTTTCCGCAGACGGCCGGCCAGGAGCTCGCCGACCTGCGCCGGTGGACGGAGACGGTGAAGCCTGGGGACGGCGACGAGTGGTTGCGGCTCAACGGCGCCGGCGAGAACCTGACCTGGGCCGCCGCCGACTTCGAGAACTTCTCGGAACCCCGCCCCGAACTCACCGCGGGCTACGAGGCGGAGTTCGAGCAGGCGGTCCGGATCCTCGTCGAGAACGGCTGGGGCTTCCGCCTGCACGCCACGTACGACGAGACCATCCGCCGCGACCTGGCCGTCTTCGAGAAGCTCGCCGCCGAGGGCCTCTTCCCCGGCGACGGACGCTGGCTGTTCGACCACGCGGAGACGGTCTCGGCAGGCAGCCTGGACCGGATCGCCGCACTCGGCGGCGCGGTGTCCGTGCAGAACCGCATGTCCTTCCAGGGCAGCGCCTTCCTTTCCCGGTACGGCCCCGTCGAGGCGGGCCGGACGCCGCCCGTACGGGCCATGCTCGACCGGGGACTCACCGTCGCCGCCGGCACGGACGCGACCCGCGTCTCCTCGTACAACCCGTGGGTCTCGCTCCACTGGCTGGTGACCGGACGCACGGTCGGCGGCACCCCCCTCCGTCCGGGCCCGGAACTGCTCGGCAGGGAGACGGCGCTCGCCCTCTACACCCGCGGCGGGGCACGGCTCACCGGCGAGGAGGACGTCAAGGGCGTGCTGCGGGAGGGCTTCTACGGCGACCTCGCGGTCCTCTCGGACGACTACTTCGCCGTGCCCGACGCCGCGATCCCCGACATCGAGTCGGTTTTCACCGTCGTCGGCGGACGCATCGTGTACGCGACCGCCGAGTACGAGGGCCTCGACGAGGCGCTGCCTCCGGTCGCCCCGGACTGGTCCCCGGTCGCCCGCTTCGGCGGCTACGGGTCGGGCGGCGCGCGCCAGGCCGAACTGATGGCGCAGGCCGTGGCCGAGTCCGAGGCGCATCGCCGCTGGCGGGCGGCGCGGGGCTCCGGGCCCGAGACGCCGCCGTCCTTCGTGGACCCCTGCCTCACCCACTGAACCGAACGAGGAACCCGTATGAATTCCAAGGCCAATACAGGGACAGGAGCCCAGGCCGACGCAGACACGGACACGGACACCGGGGCGGGTTCCGTTCCCGGCACTGCCGGGCGCCGTTTCGAGCCCGACCTGCGGTCGATGACCCGGATCACCCTCCGCCCCATCGCCTCGCCCATGCCGCTGGGCTTCTTCACCGTGGCCATCGCCTCCGTGATGACCGCATGCCTCCAGCTGGGGGTGTTCGACGCCGAGGACCGCACGGCCGTCGCCCTGTGCGTGGTGCCCGCCTTCGCCCTGCAGTTCCTCGTGAGCGTGCTGGCCTTCGGCGCCAGGGACGTCATCGCGGCGACGCTCATGGGCACGTTCGCCGGCAGCTGGCTGGCGTACGCGCTCGTCATCGGCACGGACGCGGCCGGCGGGCACCGCGTGCTCGGCGTGTTCAATCTGGCGTTCCTGTGCTTCGGAGCGCTGATGGTGGCGGTGACCGGACCCAAGCGGGCCCTGTGGGCCGTGCTCGTGGTCTCCCTGCCGCGCTGGGCGGCCACGGGTCTGGCCGGGCTGACCGGCATCTCCTGGCTCGGCCAGGTGGCGGGCGCCCTCGGTCTCCTCGTCGCGCTCGTGGCGACGTACGCCGCCTTCGCCCTGATGCTGGAGGACATGCGCAGCGAGGAGGTCCTGCCCATCGGACGCAGCGGACCGGCCCACCACGCCGTCGAGGGCGACCTCGCCGTGCAGCTGCGCAACCTGGAACGCCAGGCCGGCGTGCGGCGGACCCTGTGAACACCAGTGACGAAGGAGCAGAAGTGGAACCACGCGTAGTGGACCGCCCCGACCGGTCCCGGTACGAGATCCTCGTCGGTCAGGACGGTGAGGAGACCGGCGGCTTCGCCGACTACGTCCTCGCGCCGGGAGAGATCTCCTTCGTCCACACCGAGACCGATCCGCGCTTCGCCGGTCAGGGGCTGGGCGGCCGGCTGGCGCGCGGCGCCCTGGACGACGCCCGTGCACGGGGCCTGCGCGTCCTGCCGTATTGCCCCTTCATCCGGGGCTGGCTCGGGAAGCACCCGGAGTACACGGATCTTGTGCCCGGGGATCGCAGGGAGGAGTTCGGCCTCTGATCCGGTGCCCGGCGAGGTGTCACCGGACGGTCGCTGCGGTGCTGTCGGCGATGTGGCGCTGGGCCACGACGACCAGCACGGCCGCCGGGAGGGACGCGAGCACGGCGGTGGCCATGGTCGCGTCCCACCGGGTGCTGTGGGCGCCGAGGTAGTCGTAGACGCCGAGGGTGACCGGACGGACGGTGTCGGAGGTCGTCAGGGCCAGGGCGAACAGGGTGTCGCCCCAGGCGAAGAGGAAGGCGAAGACACCGGCCGTGACCAGCGCGTTCCTGCTGAGCGGCAGCACCACGGAGCGGAACAGGCGCAGTGCCCCGGAGCCGTCGAGACGAGCCGCCTCGACGATCTCGGGGGGTATCGACCGCATGGCGGACCTCAGCACGAGGATCGCGAACGGCACTCCGGCGGTGGAGTCGGCGAGCACCAGACCCAGGTGGGAGTCGAGGAGCCCGGCGTCGGCGTAGGCGCTGTGCAGGGCGTTCGCCACGGTGATGCCGGGCACCGCCTGGAGCAGCAGCACTCCGAAGAGGACCGGGCCGGCGCCCCTGAGCGGCCGCAGGGCCAGCGCGTGGGCCGCCGGAGCGGCCAGCGCGAGACTCAGGAGTGCCGCGCCGAGGGCCACGATCAGGCTGGTGCCGAGATGACCGCCCTGTTCCCGCAGCGCCGTCGCGTATCCGCCGGCATCGGGATCCGTCGGGAACCAGGCGCCCTGCCGCGGGCCGTTCGCGGGCTGCAGGGACGTGCTCACCATCCACTGGACCGGCGCCAGCATCAGCGCCAGCAGGACGATCGCGAGGAGGGTGGACGTCAGGCCCCGGCTCCGTCGTGGTCGGAGGGGAAGCACGGTTTCTCCTCTCTCAGGGGGTCCGGGCGCGGCGGTCGGCGCGCAGATGCAGCAGAGCGAGAACGAAGGCGATCAGGACGAGCACGTTGCCGGTGGCGGCGGCGCGCCCGAAGTCGAACTCCTGGAAGGACTGCTCGTACGCCAGGACGGCCAGCGTACGGGTGGCGCCGGCGGGTCCGCCGCCGGTCAGCGCGACCACGACGTCCGGTGACCTGAGCGTGTAGACGGCGCCGAGGACGAGGACGACACCCGCGGTGGGCCGCAGCAGGGGCCAGGTGACGTACCGGAAGAGAGCCACGGCACCGGCCCCGTCCAGGAGCGCCGCCTCGTGGACCTGACGCGGGACGCTCTGCAGACCGCCGTACAGGAGGGCCGTGGTGAAGGGGACGCCGACCCAGGTGTTGACGAGGACCGCCGACGCCAACGCCTCGTCGGTGCCGGTGATCCAGGGGACACCAGCGTGGACGAGGTGGAGTGCGCGCAGCACCTCGTTCACGGCGCCTCCGTCGGTCTCCAGCATCCACCGCCACACTGTTCCGGTCACCACCAGCGGCATGAGCCACGGCAGCAGCAGCAACGCGCGGATCGTCCGGCCGAGCGGAAAGCAGCGGTGGAAGAACAGGGCGAGGCCCAGGCCGATGGCGAACTGCGCGGCGAGGGAGCCCGCGGTGTACAGGGCCGTGGTGGTGAGCGCCCGTCGGAACTCCTCCGAGCGCAGCAGCAGGAGATGGTTCTCCAGGCCGGTGAACGGTGCTTCGCCTGTGAGGAGGGAGGAGACGGTGGCGGCGCGCAGACTCACCGTCAGGTTGTCGGCGAGCGGACGCCCCAGGAACAGCAGCAGGAACGCGACGGCCGGGGCGAGGAACGCCGCGCGGACCGCCGCCTCCCGCCGCCGCACCCGGGCCGTCGCGCTGCACCGGCTCCGGGGATCAGGAGCCCGTCGCCGCACGTTGCGCACGCCGCAGTGCCTCCTCGGGTGTCTGCTGCCCCGACACCGCGGCCTGTACGGCGGTGTGGATCGCGGCGGCCGTCCGCGGCCAGTCGGGTCCCAGTTCGCGGGTACGGGCCCGGGCGCCCTCGGTGCTCCGGACGAAGGCGGCCATCGCGGGGACCTGCTCGGCGTACCGGGCAGCTACATCACGGCGCGACGGGACCGTGTGGTGCCACCGGGCCAGGGCCAGCATGCTCGCGGGCTCGTTCAGGCAGGCGAGGACCTCGGCCGCCTTCTTCCGGCGAGCCTCGGAGCCGGTGCGCGGCACGGTCCACACCTCACCGCCCAGGGGGGTGACCAGGGTGTCGCCGGCCCGGGGCACGGGCAACGGGACGACTCCCCAGTCCAGGTCCTTCGCCGCTTCGAGCGCGGGGATCCGCCACGGGCCGTTGACCATCATGGCCGCCTTGCCACCGAGGAACTGCTCGTGGACGTCCGCCTGGTTCCAGCCGAGCACCGACCGCGACATGGCGCCGTCGCGTACGAGACCGGTCCACAGGCGGAGGGCCTCGGCGGCCTGCGGAGTGTCGAGATGGCGCTCGTCGCCGCCGTTGGACCACAGGAAAGGCAGGAACTGGAAAGTAGCCTCGAAGGACGCGTCGGCGTCGACCGCCAGGCCGTAGCGGCCGGGCCGGGTGGTCGCCGCGGCGGCCTTCCGCAGCTCCTCCCAGGTACGCGGAACCGGTACGCCGGCTTCGGCGAGCGCGGCCTTGTCGTAGAAGAGCGCCAGGGTGTTCGCGGTGGGGGCCAGTCCGTACGCCTCGCCCTGGTACGTGCCGGCCGACAGGATGCCCGCGCCGAAGCCGTCGCCTCGGACGCCGTGCTCGCGAAGCGGCGTGAGCACGCCGGACCGCGCGAACTGCTGGAGGTCGGGGTTGTCGAGCATCAGCAGGTCGGGCAGGGTCCCGGCCTGGGCCTGTCGCAGGGCCGTGGGGACGAGCGACGGCGCGGGGACGCTGCGGTGTTCGACGCTCACCCCGGCCTTCCTGCCGCAGGAGGTGAGCAGTTCGCCCCAGTGGGCGTGCTCGGCGGTGTCCGTGTAGTAGTCGAGCGCGGTGAGGGACGTCACCCGGCCGTTGCCGGAATCGGCCGGTGCGCCGGTGCCGCAGCCGGCGGTGACCAGGACCAGGGCGACGGCCGCCGCGAGTGCGGCGAAAGGTCGCTTCGGGGGTCCTGCTGGTGCTTTCACGGTGGTGGCCTTCCTGCGGTGCTGCGCTCGAAAACGTGTCCGGTCAGCGTAGACGGCCCGCCGGAGCCTCACGCTGCGCCTCTTCCCTGGTCAGGGCCACGTGAGCCAGCTGTACGCGGGACCTGATGGACAGCTTGCGAAAGACGGCCGTGAGGTGGGTGTTGACGGTGTGCGGAGAGATGACGAGCGTCTCGGCGGCCGAGCGGTTGGTGTGTCCCGCGGCGATCAGCCGGGCCACCTTCAGCTCCGAGGCGGTGAGCGACTCCCAGCCCTGGACCGGCCGACGGCCCGCGGGAGCGGGGCTCCTCCGGCCGGGACCGCCGTCCCGTACGCCGCTCGCGCCGACGTCGGCCAGGAGCCGTCCCATCCCGACCGCGGCCGCCTGAGCGCCCGAGGCGGCGAAGCCGTCCCGGGCGTCCGACAGGACGCCCTGGGCCTCCCCCGTCCGTCCCGCCGCCAGCAGCGCCCGTCCGAGTCCGGCCCGGGCGGAGGCCAGGACCAGAGGGCGGGGGCCGGTGGCGAGCAGCGACACGGCCCGGTCGAGAAGGGCGAGGTCGTCGGACGCGAGTCCGGCCGCCAGAGCCGCGACCCCCGCCGCCGTGGGCACCTCGGGATTGCGCGCGGCATGCGCGGCCGCCTGCGCGGCCAGGTCCTCCGCCAGCTCACGGTCCCCGGCCCCCACAGCGGTGCCGACCGCGATGCCCACCCACGGGCGCAGCAGCCGCCAGCGCGTGAACGGTCCGATCCGCTGCAGCCGGCGGAGTGCCTCCATCGCCTGCGCGGCGTCCCCGTCGTGGGCGGAGACGACGGACTCGAGGAAGCACACCGCGGCCCGGTTCCCCGGGTTCGGCTTCACCGCCATGCGCTCCCGCGCCGCTGCCAGATGCTCCCCGGCTCCCGCACGATCGCCACGCAGCAGAGCGATCCTGGCGCGGATCACCCGGGCGTTCACCTGCTGAACCGGCGTCCGCAGATCGTCCTCCAGGCGTTCCATCGTCACGAGGTCCGCCTCCGCGTCGTCGAGCCGGCCCAGCCCCAGGTGCTGCTGAGCCTGCGCCCACAGGAACATGGCCTGCCGGTGCACGCCCCCGTCGTCCGCGGCACGCCGCAGCAACTCCTCGGCCCGGTCGAAACGGTCCATGTGCTGGTGGGCTACGACCTCCTCGGGCAGGAAAGCCCGGTCGACCGAGCTCAGTGCGGTGAAACGCGCCACCGCGGCGAACCCGTCGCCCGCGTTCTGAGCGATCTCACCGAGCGCGGACAGCGCCTGGACATGGGCCGAGCGGTCCCCCGCCGCGATCGCCGCGCTGAGCGCTTCCTCGCCGGCGGACAGTGCCACGTCCAGGTCCCGGCCCCGTGACAGAGCGAGTGCGCGCAGCGCCGACAGCCGGGCGCCCACCGCCGGTGGCACCCCGCCGACGGACAGAGCCGCCTCGGCCCGACGACACAGTTCCTCTGCCAGGTCCATGCTCCACAACGCCCCGCCGAGAGCGGCCTGCAGACGTCCGAACACCGCCAGCGGAGGCTGCTCGGCGAGGAGCCGGTCGCAGACCGCCAGGGCCTCCCGGTTCCGCCCCGCCCGGGCGAGGCAGACGATCGCCTGTTCCCCCACCTCGAACCGTACCGCGTCAGAGGGGCGTACGAGCTCCAGTGCCCGCGTCATGAGGTCGGCAGCCAGCCCCGGTGTCACGGGCAGGACATCGTCGGCCGCCCGGCGCAGAAGGACGACGGCTTCGCGGTCACCGGGTTTAGCGCCGAGCAGGATGTGCGACACCGCGTCGATCGGCCGGTGGCCGGCGGCGACGAGCAGGCGGGCGGCGGCCCGGTGCAGGGCGTTGCGCGCCGACGGCGGTATGTCGGCGTAAACGGCCTGCCGCAGCAGGTCGTGCCGGAAGGACAGCAGTACGCCGTCGTCGTCGAGCAGCCCGGCCCGCACCGCACCGTCGAGCGCGGTGAGCAGAGCGGCCGGGGGAAGCCCGCAGAGCGCGGCCGCGTCGTCGAAGGCGAAACGGCGCCCCAGTACGGCGCCCATCTGCAGGAAACGCGACACGTCCGGGTCCAGGGAACCGATTCTTCCCCGTGCCCCGGCCACGAGCCGGGGCGGCACGGGCGCCGGCCCCGGGAGGAAGGCGCCCCGATCTGCAGCTCCCTCGACGGCCGTGCTCCCCCTTCCAGGTGCCTGCAGCCCGCGGAGCAGCTCCACCGCGAGAAAGGGGTTTCCGGCGGTGCCTTCGACGAGGCTGAGCGTCCGCCCGTCGAAGTCGGGCCCGAGCGTGTCACCGGCGAGCTGGCTGATGGCCGTGGAGGACAGCGGCCCCAGGGCGAGCGTGGTCACCGGCAGCCGGTCGCGCCCGGCGGCGAGAATCTCCTCACCCGCGCCCTCGGGCCCCGTCCGACCGGTCAACAGCCACAGAACCGGGGACGTCCGCAGTCGGCCGGGCAGTTGTCGCAGCACGAACCGGCTCAGCGGATCGACCCACTGGACATCGTCGAGGGCGAGGAGGACGGGGGCCTCGGCGGCCCGGGTCTCGACC
Organism: Streptomyces sp. NPDC048018; assembly: GCF_043202995.1. Classification (NCBI taxonomy): domain Bacteria; kingdom Bacillati; phylum Actinomycetota; class Actinomycetes; order Kitasatosporales; family Streptomycetaceae; genus Streptomyces; species Streptomyces sp. NPDC048018. The sequence goes on along the minus strand of NZ_JBIDBK010000014.1, from coordinate 44,514 downwards.
GCTTCGGCGAGTCGCTCCACGAGCCGGATCCGCTGGTCGTGGTGGCGGGCGAGGTCGGCGAGGGCGTCACCGGACAGCATGGGCCGCTCGCTGCCCCGGAGACACCCCGCCAGGGAGGAGAGCGGCACGAGATGGTGCAGTTCGTCGGCCCGGCCGACGCCGGTGGAGTGCCCGAACTCCTCGGCCAGGGCGACGGCCTCCGCGAGCAGCGTGCTCTTTCCGATGCCCGGCTCGCCGCGCAGGAGGGCGAGCCGGGCGCTGCCGGTGCGGGCGACCGAAGCGACGAGCGTACGCAGCTCCGCGAGTTCGGCCTCCCGGCCGCGAAGTCCGCTCCGGGACAGCGGCCCGCCCGACCCCGCCACCTTGTCCTCCCCTGGTCCACCACGGACCGCCCGCGGCAGCCGTCACCGGCGCCGGAGCGTTCCCAAGGGGGTCACTATGGCAAGAAACCGCAGCGCATCGCACATATGGAGGGTGAGGGCGCGGTCATGCGGCTCGATCGGGCAGGGCCTCCGCCCGCTCCGTTCGATCGGCCGGGACCGTCCGTGCCGAGACGTTGGAGTCCCGCCAGTCGGCCGGCGTCAACCCGTACGCCTCGCGGAACACCCGGCTGAAGTGCGAGGCACTGGTGAACCCCCAGCGATGGGCGACGCCCGCGACGGTGACTCCGGCCGCGTTCCGGCGGGCCAGCGCGCGCCGGCATTCCTCGAGCCGGCGCCGCTGGATCCAGCGGCTGACGGTGATGCCCTCGCCCTCGAAGAGCTTGTGCAGATAGCGGACGGATATGTGATGAGCGCGGGCCACGGTCGCCGGAGTCATGTCGGGGTCCGCCAGGTTGGCGTTGATGTGGGCGCGTATCCGCGTCATCAGCACCCGGACGCCCTGGGGCGAGTCCGTGGCGCCCGCCCCCCGCTGTTCGTCGGCGAGCACGGTCAGGAGGTCCACCACGTTGCGGGTGACCAGTTCACCGACGGGCTCCGGGCAGACGTCGGCGGTGTCCACCAACCGCGACAGGAAGGGGACGAGCAGCCCGCCGAGTGCCGTGTCGGACCCGAGCGGCGAGGCCGTGATCCGGCACAGGTCCGACTCGCCGAGGCCCAACACGGACCGCGGCAGCACCAGGGACTTGGTCTCGAAGGGCTCGGGGAGGGCCATCCTGATGGGGCGCGCCATGTCGTACACGAAGAGCTGCCCCGGGTGCACGGCGCTGTCCCGGGCGTCCTGCTCGACCCGCGCGCCACCCCGGGTCAGCAGCTTCACGACCACGAAGTCCTCGTTGTCACTGCACGCGATGAGGCTCCGGGTGCGCCGTGCCGTCTGGGGCTCGCTCTCCACCGTGACGGCCTGCACGCGACCCAGCGCCGCCATTCGGATCGTGCCGGACCGGACCTCGTCCGGCACGCCGATGTCCACGGCGCCGAAGGTCGTCGCGAGGGCTTCCCGCCAGTACGTCCGGCGCCGCGCGGCGGGCACCCCGTCCGTGGTGAAGCGGATGTTGTCGAGGGGCGCGGGGTCCGGCATCGGAGCGGGTGACGACATGGGTTCTGTCCTCCAGGGCTGTTCTTGGGAACCAGCCTCCCAACCAGCCGCACCGAGCACATCGCGTGAATCCGCTAGATCAGCCGACGAGGCCCCGGTCGGACACCCGGCCGCAGGGCCCGCAAGAGCGCCGCCCAAGGTCCAGGCAGTCGACTCATTCTCCAGCGTACGTAGACAGAAGTGCTTTCCTGGGCAATGTCCCATGCACGCCCCGACATACTCCCCGGCATCTGCGGCCCTAGGTTCACGGATGGAATGACGCGTCCGTGACTAATTTTGGGGGCCATCATGCAACAGAGACTCAGCTCGATCACATGCACAACGACGGCATACGTCAGCACTCCGAATGGGCCGCGGCTACCCCTTCCCTCGGAGCTCCGCTACGAGGTCTCTGACCCTTATGCCGTCCGCCTTTCCCTCATGTCATCCGTGGGACCACCCGTCACATGGGTCTTCGCCCGTGACCTGCTCGCCGAAGGGACCCTACGTCCCGCAGGGACCGGCGACGTCCTCGTGGCTCCCGGTGAGCACCGCCGGTCCCGCTCCCTGCGCATCGCCCTCGGCAATTCGACCGGAACCGCGCTGATCGATCTGGATGCCGCGAACGTTGCCCTCTTTCTTCAGCGAACGTTCGCTCTGATTCCCGTCGGGACGGAGGGCGATCACCTGGACGTCGACCGGGCCATTCTCGCACTCACGGGGAATTCCCACTGACAGCTCCGACCAGGGAAATGGATTCGAGGAAGAGTCGGGCCAGACCGCTTCTGCGGATGTGGGCATGGCAGGCCGAGGCAGCGAGCCGCGGCATGGCCGGCTCGGTCTCCTTCTCCCCACTGGCGAACGCGGCCGAGCCCGCCGCCGGCGCGAGGACACGGCACGGGCGATCTGCGACCGCTGTCCGGTGAGCGCTCCGTGTGTTCCTTCGCCCTGCGCTCCCGGCAGCGATGCGGCGTCCGGGGCGGCTCTACCGAGGCCGAACGCCGTGCGGCGACCACGTGACGAGGCACGAGCAGCCCCGTTCATTCCGGCGCTCCGGCCGGATGCGTTCTCGCTTCCCAGGAGCGCGTCCGCCTCCCCGGGCATCCGTCATCGATTCCCACCCACCCCATGTCGAAAGGCAGTTCCGCGATGAATCCGCACCCACTCCCGGAAGATGGCGCACAAGAATCGGAAGGCGCTTTGGCTGTGACCGTCACGGCCGGCTCGGTGATCAGCCGAACCGAGACGGAGCCCGTCGCACTGCGTTTCTCCTACGACCACCGACAGCCCTTCACCGTGGTCTTGGATATGTCCGGGCCCGCGGATCCGGGCACCGCACGGTGGTCCTTCGCCCGGGACCTCCTCCAGTCAGGCATGCACCGGCCGTCCGGAGAAGGCACCGTACGCGTCTGGCCGCCGTGCCGCTGCAACAACAGGCCCGGCGTACGGCTCCTTCTCGGCACCGACACCGGCACGGTTCTGCTGGACGTCCCCGTCCAACCCCTGCGCGAGTGGCTGAAGCGCACGTGGGAGGCCGTCCCACCCGGCGAGGAGAGCGCACGGATCGACTGGGACACCCTCCTGGAAAGGCTCCTCGACGACCGCTGATCCTCCCGTCGGCCGGTGGATCCTGCCTGTCGTGGCGATGGATCGACTGTGGTCCCGCTCCGTCAGCGACGCCGCGCCAGGACGGCGCCCGGGGAGCGGGACTTTCGTGGGGCACGGCGCGCGGTGCCCGCCGAAGAGCAAGACGGGTACGCGCGTCGCTGAGGCGTCAGTCGAACCGGAGATCGGAGAGCCGGCGTTCCAGTGCGGTGACGTCGTCCTCGGGCGTCTCCGCCGCCGGCCGGGCGGCCATCAGCACGGCGAGTTCGGCGCCCGCCCTCCGTATGCGGCCGGGCAGGCCGTCGGTGTACTCGTCACCGCCGGACCCCCAGTCCTCCGAGGCCGCGTAGACAGCGGTGGGCACGACGGCCGCCCTCAGGTAGGCGAAGAGCGGGCGCAGGGCGTGCTCCAGGACCAGGGAGTGGCGGGCCGTTCCTCCCGTCGCCGCGACGAGGACCGGCGTGCCGGTCAGAGCGGCCGGGTCGATCAGATCGAAGAAGGACTTGAACAAGCCGCTGTAGGAGGCGGTGAACACCGGCGTCACGGTGATCAGCCCGTCCGCTGCCGTCACCGCGTCGATGGCGGCGGCCAGTTGCGGCGCGGGAAATCCGGTGACGAAGTTGTTGGCCACGGCGAGGGCGAGCTCGCGGAGCTCGATGACTTCCACCTCCGTCTCGTGTCCCCGGACGTTGAGGTCCTCACGGACGGACTCGGCGAGACGGTCGGCGAGCAAACGAGTGGAGGACGGGGTGCTCAGCCCCGCGGACACGGCGACCAGCTTCATGCCGCACCCCCGTCCCGGGCGGCCCGCAGCGACGCGTGGGTGGGGGCGTCCGGCACGTCGGCCGGACGGCCGACGGCGAACTCCTTGCGCAGCACGGGCACCACTTCCTCGCCGAGGATGTCGAGCTGCTCCAGGACGGTCTTCAGCGGCAGACCGGCGTGATCCATCAGGAACAGCTGCCGCTGGTAGTCGCCGACGGTCTCCCTGAAGGACAGGGTCCGCTCGATCACCTGCTGCGGGGAGCCGACCGTCAGCGGGGTCTGCTCGGTGAACTCCTCCAGGGAGGGGCCGTGGCCGTAGACCGGCGCGTTGTCGAAGTAGGGCCGGAACTCCCGTACGGCGTCCTGGGAGTTCTTCCGCATGAAGACCTGCCCGCCGAGGCCGACGATCGCGTCCTCCGGACGGCCGTGGCCGTGGAAGGCGTATCGCCGCCGGTACAGCTGGACCATCCGCCGGGTGTGTTCGGCCGGCCAGAAGATGTTGTTGTGGAAGAAGCCGTCGCCGTAGAAGGCGGCCTGCTCCGCGATCTCTGGGGACCGGATGGAGCCGTGCCACACGAACGGCGGAACCCCGTCCAGCGGACGTGGCGTCGAGGTGAACCCCTGCAACGGGGTGCGGAACCTCCCCTCCCAGTCCACGACGTCCTCGCGCCACAGCCGGCGCAGCAGCGCGTAGTTCTCCCTGGCGAGGTTGATGCCCTCCCGGATGTCCTGGCCGAACCACGGGTAGACCGGGCCCGTGTTGCCGCGGCCCATCATCAGGTCCACGCGGCCGTCGGCCACGTGCTGGAGCATCGCGTAGTCCTCGGCGATCTTCACCGGGTCGTTGGTGGTGATGAGCGTCGTGGCGGTGGAGAGGATCAGCTTCTCGGTACGGGCGGCGATGTAGCCGAGCATCGTGGTGGGCGAGGACGGCACGAATGGCGGATTGTGGTGCTCGCCGGTCGCGAAGACATCGAGCCCGACCTCCTCGGCCTTGAGCGCGATGGCGACGGTGTTCTTGATGCGCTCGTGCTCCGAAGGGGTACGACCGTTGACCGGATCGGGGGTCACGTCCCCCACAGAGAAGACTCCGAACTGCATATACGCCTCATTCCTCATGTTTCTTCACAGCTCCCCGAAATCTAGGCGCCTGCCAGGAGACCGCCGTGCTCCTACGCGCAAAGGGTCTTGCCCCTCAGTGCCCGGCCCGGCCGCCGGTCGGGACCGCCCGCGGAAAGAGGACTGCCCGCCCGGACGACCGGACGGGCAGGGGGCGTATCCGACCCGCCCCCTCGTCTGAGAAGGGGACGGGCCGACTGCGATTACTTCCGCAGGAAGGCCAGGAGAGCCTCGTTGACCTCTTCCGCGTGCGTCCACAGCAAGCCGTGCGGAGCGCCCTCGATCTCGACGTAGTCGGCGGACGGGAGCGCCTTGTGGAAGGGGCGCGCCGTGCCCTCGACGGGCAGGATCCGGTCACCCGTGCCGTGCAGGATCAGCGTCGGCACGTCGACGGCGGGGATGTCGGCTCGGAAGTCGGTGTACCAGGTCGACGGCGCGGCGGCAGCCGCGAAGAACCCACCACCGGCGGCGACGTTCCAGCTGTTGCGGACGGCCTCCTCGCTGATCCGCGTGCCGAGGTTCTCGTCCAGGTTGTAGAAGTCCTGGTAGAAGCTGGTGTAGTAGGCATAGCGGTCGGCCTTGACCGCGGCGACGACACCGTCGAAGAACTCCTTCGGGGCCACACCGTCCGGGTTGTCCTCGGTCTTGAGCAGGCAGGGCTCCAGCGAGGCCAGGAAAGCGACCTTGGCGACCCGGGCGGAGCCGTACGTGGAGACGTAGCGGGCGACCTCGCCCGTGCCCATGGAGAAGCCGACGAGAACGGCGTCCCGCAGGTCGAGGGTCTCCATGACGATGTTCAGGTCGGCCGCGAAGGTGTCGTAGTCGAACCCGGTGGTCGGCTGGCTCGACCGGCCGAACCCGCGGCGGTCGTAGGTGATGACCCGGTATCCGGCGTCCAGCAGGGCGGCGCTCTGCCGCTCCCACGAGTGCCCGTCGAGCGGGAAGCCGTGGATGAGGACGACCGGCTGCCCGGTGCCGTGGTCCTCGTAGTAGAGGTCGATGGTGGTGGAGTTCTCGTGGCCCACGGTGATGAACGGCATGTCGGGAAACCTCGTTTCGGATGTCCGTCAGGGATCCCGGTCACGCTAAATCGGACACGCGGCCACCACGCGCCCCACAGCGCACCGCCTCTTGCCCACCGGTGCAACGCCTGCCGACTCGACGGGGGTACCGGCCCCTCAGCGACGCCCTCATCAGGCCAGGTGGTCGACTTGCCGGCGGAGGTGACCCCCGCATCCGCGCAGGGCCGGACCATGGAGTTCCTCTCCTCCAGAAGCAGGACCGGACCTGACACGTCGCCACCGGCACGGGCCGGGACCATGCCCCGGCTCGCCCCCTCACACGGCACACGGTCTGTTCCGTCGAATCCATCGGAATGGCCCTATGGCGTTGCATAGCCGCCCCAGCCCGCCGAGCGTGCTCACGAGTCGTCCCGCCGGACTCCACGCAATACGCCATCGAGAACAGGTGGACGGCCGTCATCCGGCTGCATCGCAAGCTGGACCGAGCGACTTCGTCAGCGGAACAACGGGATGATGTGAGTGCCGTAGGCGTCGATGGTGCCCTCGCGGTCGTCGTGCATGTCGTAGACGGCGAACTGGTCGACTCCCAGCTCCTTGAGGTGGCGGAGCTTCTCGATGTGGGCCTCGGCGGGGCCGAGGAGGCAGAAGCGGTCGACGATCTCGTCGGGGACGAAGGTGGTGTCGGGGTTGTCGGCGCGGCCGTGGTGGGAGTAGTCGTACCCCTGCCGGTCCTTGATGTACGCGGTCAACTCCTCCGGCACCATCGAGGAGTGCTCGCCGTACTTGGCGACCAGGTCGGCCACGTGGTTGCCGACCATCCCGCCGAACCAACGGCACTGGTCGCGAGCGTGAGCGAGGGCCTCCGGGGAGTCGTCGGCCGTGACGTAGGCGGGCGCGGCGACGCAGATCGTGAGGGCGTCGGGGTCCCGGCCCGCGTCCGTGGCGGCCTGCCGGACGGCCTTGACCATCCACTCGGTCAGGAACGGGTCGGCGAGCTGGAGGATGAACCCGTCCGCCTTCTGCCCGGCCAGGGCGAGGGCCTTCGGCCCGTACGCGGCCATCCACACCGGCAGCTTGCCGTTCTTGATCCATGGGATGTGGATCGGACTGCCGTCGACGGTCGCCTCGCGCCCCTCCGCGAGGTCACGGATGACCTCGATGGCCTCGCCCAACCGGGCGAGGGTGTTCGGCTTGCGGCCCGCGACGCGCATCGCGGAGTCGCCGCGACCGATGCCGCACACCGTGCGGTTGCCGTACATGTCGTTGAGGGTGGCGAAGGTGGACGCCGTCACCTCCCACGTACGCGTCCCCGGGTTGGTCACCATCGTGCCCACGTGGAGCTTGGTGGTGTTGGCGAGGATCTGGCTGTAGATGACGAAGGGCTCCTGCCACAGCACGGCGGAGTCGAAGGTCCAGCCGTAACGGAAGCCGTTGCGCTCCGCCCGGCGCATCAGGCCGACGACCTGCGAGGCGGGCGGGTCGGTCTGCAGGACGAGTCCGAAGTCCACGCGGGGACCTCCAGTTCGAATCGGTGCGACGAAGATCCGGGCTGCTCAGCCCAGGTACTGACAAAGACCGCGCGGCACGAACACCCCGTGCCCGGCGTGACCCGTGTATTTCCGCTGGTCGATGACGACCTCGCCCCGGGACAGGACCGTCTCGACCTGCCCGGTGATCGCCTTCCCCTCGTACGCCGAGTAGTCGACGTTCATGTGATGTGTCTCCGCCGAAAGGGTCTGACGGACGTTCGGGTCGTAAATCACGACGTCCGCGTCCGCGCCCGGGGCGATGGTGCCCTTCTGCGGATAGATGCCGAACATCCGGGCCGGGGTCGCACAGGCGATCTCGATCCAGCGGCGGCGCGAGATGTGCCCGTCCACCACCGCCTGGTGGAGCAGGTCCATGCGGTTCTCCACCCCGGGCAGGCCGTTGGGGATCTTCGAGAAGTCGCCCCGGCCCAGCTCCTTCTGGCCGACGAAGCAGAAGGGGCAGTGATCGGTGGAGACGACCTGGAGGTCGTTCGTCCGCAGCCCCCGCCACAGCGCCGCCTGGTGCTCCTTCGGACGAAGGGGCGTACTGCACACGTACTTGGCGCCCTCGAAGTCCGGCTCCGCCAGGTTGTCCGTCGACAGGAACAGGTACTGCGGGCAGGTCTCCCCGAAGACCGGCAACCCCATGTCCCTGGCCGCCGCCAGCTCGGCCACCGCCTCCTGCGCGGAGACGTGCACCACGTACAACGGGGAGCCGGCCACCCGCGCGAGCTGGATCGCCCGGTGGGTAGCCTCCGCCTCCAGCAAGGCCTTGCGGACCTCCCCGTGATAGCGCGGATCCGTCTCGCCCCGGGCGAGCGCCTGCTCGACCAGGACGTCGATCGCGATGCCGTTCTCGGCGTGCATCATGATCAACCCGCCGGAATCGCCGGCGACTTGCATCGCCCGCAGAATCTGGCCGTCATCCGAATAAAAGACACCCGGATAGGCCATAAACAATTTGAACGAGGAAATCCCATGCTCGATGAGCTTCGGCATCTCCTTCAGCGTCGACTCGTTCACGTCCGACATGATCATGTGGAACGCGTAGTCGATCGCGCATTTCCCGTCCGCCTTCATGTGCCAGGCATCCAGGCCGGCCTGCAGCCGCTCCCCCTTCGCCTGCACCGCGAAATCGACGATCGTCGTCGTTCCGCCCCACGCCGCCGCACGCGTCCCCGTCTCGAATGTGTCCGACGCGAACGTGCCGCCGAACGGCAGCTCCATATGTGTGTGCGCGTCGACCCCGCCCGGGATCACGTACTTCTGTGACGCGTCGATCACCCGGTCCGCCGTCCACTCCTGCGTCCCCGGCGCCGCCCACGCCACCACCCGGCCATGCTCGATCAACACGTCCGCATGCACCTCGTCCGCGGCCGTGATCACAAGACCGCCGGTAATCAGAGTCCGAGTCATTCCCCAGCCATCCCTTCACACCGACCACCGACCAGACCACCACCGGCACGGGCCGAGACCACGCCACGGCCCGCCGGCCCCCTCACGCCGCCACCTCGCACGGCACACGGCCTACTCCGATAGAAAACCCCTGGTCACGCGACCGAACGAAACCCTTGAACGAGGAGACGCCCTCCTGGACGAGCCGGTCCATCTCCTTCAGCGTCTGCTCGTTGACGTCGGAGAGGATCATGTGGAAGCCGTAGTCGACGGCGCAGTTGCCGTCGGCCTTGGCGTACCAGGTGTCGAGGCCCTCGCGGAGCGAGTGCCCGACGGTCTGCACGGCGAAGTCGACGATGGTGGTGGTGCCGCCCCAGGCGGCGGCACGGGTGCCGGTCTCGAAGGTGTCGGAGGCGGAGGTGCCGCCGAAGGGCAGCTCCATGTGGGTGTGGGCGTCGACGCCGCCGGGGATGACGTAGCGGTCGGTGGCGTCGATGACGCGTCCGGCGGTCCAGCCGGCGGCGATGTCGGAGCCGTGGGCGGCGAGGGCGGCGATCCGCCCGTCCTCGATGAGGACGTCGGCGTGGATCTCGTCGGCGGCGGTGACGACCAGACCGCCACGGATGAGGGTGCGGGTGCTCACGGGACCTCTCCCTGAGAACTAGGGGGATCGCGGACTGCTGACGGGTTCGCGAACCGGGGGGTGCGAACTAGGGTCTGTCTTTCGAATCAGGCCGGATCAGGGAGCGGCGTCTGGTGCGTGCAGCTGCAAGGCGGACGAGGGAGCCATGGCGACCGACGACAACGCCGCAGGTGCGCGTGCCAGACGCCGCGAGCCCGGCATGATCCGAAAGACAGACCCTAGAGGGACCGGAGGGCCTGTTCGAGGATCGCGGCGCCTTCCTCGGCCTCGGCGACGGTGAGCGACATGGGGGGCGCGATGCGCAGGGCACTGGTGTTGTGTCCGCCGCCCTTGCCGATGAGCAGGCCGTTCGCGCGGGTGGCCTCCAGCACGGCGGCCGCGGTGTCGGGGTCGGCGCGGTCCGTGCCGGGCTCGGTGATCTCGACACCGATCATGAGCCCGCGGCCGCGGACCTCGCGTACGGCGTCGATGCCGGCGGTGATGCCGCGGAGCCGTTCGATGAGGAGCCCGCCGACCCGGCGGGCGTTGCCCTGGAGGTCGTGTTCCAGCAGGTAGGACAGGTTGGCGAGCCCGGCGGCCATGGTGACGGGAGAGCCGCCGAAGGTGGAGATGGAGTTGGCGTCGAGGCAGTTCATGATCTCGGCGCGGGCGACGACGCCGCCGATGGACATGCCGTTGCCGATGCCCTTGGCGAAGGTGAGCATGTCCGGGGGTCCGGCCTGGCCGTGCGCCTGCCAGCCCCAGAAGTGCTCGCCGGTGCGGCCCCAGCCGGTCTGCACTTCGTCGGCGATCCACAGGATGCCGTGCCGGTCGAGGACGCGGCGGAAGGCGGCGTAGAGGCCGTCGGGCGGGGAGGTGAAGCCGCCGACGCCCTGGATGGGTTCGGCGATGAGGGCGGCGACGTCGCGGGTGTGGCCGAGCAGGTCCTCCAGGTCGGCGACGCAGGCGTCGACGAAGCGCTCGTCGCTGTACTGGGCGTAGGGGCCGCGGGTGCGGACGCCGCCGTGGACGTACAGGGTCTGGAGCGGGGAGAGGCCGGTGGGCGACCAGGCGCGGTTGCCGGTGATGCCGACGGTGGAGAAGGAGCGCCCGTGGTAGCTGTTGCGCATCGCCAGGATCTGGCTGGAGCGGCGGTAGGCGGTGGCGAGGAGGAGCGCGGTGTCGTTGGCCTCGGTGCCGGAGGTGGTGAAGAAGACGCGGGCGTCCGGGATGCCGGAGAGGGCGGCGATCCGCTCGGCGAGCTCGATCATCGGCCGGTTGAGGTAGAGCGTGGACGAGTGGATGATGCGCCCGGCCTGCTCGGCGACCGCCTTGGTGACCTCGGGGAGGGCGTGCGCGGTCATGGTGGTGAGGATGCCGCCGAAGAAGTCGAGGTAGCGGTTGCCCTCGGAGTCCCAGACGTGGCGGCCCTCGCCGTGGGTGAGCTCGATGGGGTCCCTGTAGTAGAGGGCGACCCAGTCGGGGACGACGGCGCGATGACGGTCGTGAAGGCTGCTCACGGCTGCACCAGCCCGTCGTAGGCGTCGGGGCGGCGGTCGCGGTAGAAGGCCCACTGCCGGCGGACCTGCTCGATGAGACCGAAGTCCAGGTCGCGGACGACGAGCTCCTCCTCCTTGTCGGAGGCGACGTCGCCGACGAAGCGGCCCCGCGGGTCAACGAAGTAGCTGGTGCCGTAGAAGTCGTTGTCGCCGTACTCCTCGACGCCGACGCGGTTGATGGCGGCCACGAAGTACTCGTTGGCGACGGCGGCGGCGGGCTGCTCCAGCTGCCACAGGTGGGAGGAGAGGCCCCGGTGCGTGGCGGAGGGGTTGTAGACCAGCTGCGCGCCGTTGAGACCGAGTTGGCGCCAGCCCTCGGGGAAGTGGCGGTCGTAGCAGATGTAGACGCCGACCTTGCCGACGGCAGTGTCGAAGACGGGCCAGCCGGCGTTGCCCGGGCGGAAGTAGTACTTCTCCCAGAAGCCCTTGACCTGCGGGATGTGGTGCTTGCGGTACTTGCCGAGGTAGGACCCGTCGGCGTCGATGACGGCGGCGGTGTTGTAGTAGAAGCCCGCCCCTTCGACCTCGAAGACGGGCACGACGATCACCATCCCGGTCTCCCGGGCGAGCTCCTGCATGCGGCGCACGGTCGGCCCGTCGGGCACGGGCTCGGCCCAGCGGTAGTGCTCGGGCTCCTGCACCTGGCAGAAGTAGGGGGCGTTGAACACCTCCTGGAACCCGATGACCTTGGCCCCCAGCCGGGCCGCCTCGCGGGCGTGCTCCTCATGCTTGGCGATCATGGATTCGGTGTCGCCGGTCCAGGTCGCCTGGACGAGCGCGGCGCGTACGACGTCGGTCATGAGCTGCTCCTTCGGCACGGCGTCAGAGAGCCTCTACGCACGTAGACGCGATGCGTAGGAGGAGAACGTAAGCCCCGTCACACCCCGGAGCAAGACCACTGCCGTGAAGCAGCTGAGTCGATCATGTTTCATACCCGAGTGGTCCACGTCGGACACGTACCGACACGTCCGGGACGTACCGGTCCCGCTTCGGAGGCCGAATCCGACCGCCGCCGCGACACCCCCGCCGTTGCTTCGCCGGCCCCGCCACGACCTGGGACGACATCGGCCCGGCCCGGTCGGCGAGCGGCCGGTTCGCGTGCCCCTCCCGTGTGAGGACGAGAACACACTTCTCCCCTCCGGAACGGCGGCCTCGCGACGGCGGACCGGCGGCGAGCGGGGCCACCCGGCCGCCACGGAACCTCTCGATCCGGCACGGAACCTCACGGCCCCCGACGGACCCGGCGCGGAACCTCACGGACCCTCACGGACCCGGCGCGGAACCTCACGGACCCCGACGGGAACCTCATGGCCGACGGACGGTGGTCTCAGCCCAGTCCGGAGACCCGGAGGGCGTGGACCAGGTCGCGTTCACGGGCCGGGGAGACGGCGCGGGCGGCGGCGAGCAGGGGCGGCGTGAGGGCGTCCGGGTCGGTGCCGGCGAGGCGGGCCGCCTCCTCGGGGGTGCGGGCCCGGAGGAAGGCGGTGAGCAGGGCCCGGACCTCGGCGTGGTGGCCCTCGGCGTGCAGGGCCGCGCAGGCCCCGGCGAGTTCCCCGATGGGGCGGGCGACGCCCTGGCGGAGCAGTTGGTCGCAATCGTACGGGCGGCCCGCGTCGGCCAGGGCGCCCGCGACGGCGGCGAGCCGGGCCGGCGGCAGGGAGGCCGCCTCCCACAGCAGGGTGGCCCAGTCGGCGCCGAGTCCGGCGGCGTGCAGCTCGGCGGCGAGGGCCGGCAGCCACGCGGGCGGACCGGCGAGCGCTTCGCAGAGCAGGGCGTGGGCTTCGCCGCTGCGGCCCTGGGCGCGCAGCCTGCGCAGTGCGTACACGGCGTTGCCGGCGGCCCGGGCGGCCTGCCCTGGGGCGGCGGCGGGCTGGGTGGGCCGAGCCGGGGCGGGGGTGGTGGCGGTTGCCGGGAAGCGGGCGCCTCTGGGGGGTGCGGCGGGGGCGGCCGGCGGGGGCGGGGCGAAGCGGGCGCCGCGCGGGGCGGCCGCCGGTACGGGAGTGCCTCCCGGGGCCGGGGGCGGTTCGGGGGCCGGGAGGGTTTCCGGTGCCTCCAGCCAGGCGTAGCGCGCCCCTCGCGGGCGGCGCCGGGGCGGCGGCCCGGGCGGCGCCGCGGCATCGGCGGGGCGGGGCGCCGGCGATCCGGCGGCGGCCGCGAGGCGGGCCAGGCGGGCCGCCAGCTCCGCCTCCCGGGCGCGGGCCCGGGCCAGGTCGTCCTGGGCCCAGGCCCGTTCGTCGGCGAACCGCGGCGACGCGCCCAGTTCCCGGATCCGCGCCTCCGCGTGACGGGCCTCGTGCCGCATCAGTTCGCGGCGTTCCGCCAGGGCCGCCGCGCCGCCGGGGGTGCGGTCGTGGGCCGCGGAGGCGGCCTCGTACAGGGCCCGGCCCCGGGCGGCCACGGGGCCGTCGGGTGGTTCGGCCAGGTCGTGGAGGAGGGACTCCACGACGTCCCACGGCAGGATGTCCGTGCCGTCGAGGCAGGCCCGCATGCCCTGCGGGTCGCGGGTGACGAAGACTCCGTACCAGCCTTCGTCCGGGTCGAGGCGGCCGGCCAGGCCGCCCAGCCAGGCCGTGAACGCCGCCACTTCCGCCGGGAGTTGGTGCACCCTCATGCCACTGCCTTTCGGTCCGACCGGCATTGGACCGCAGGCGTGTTACGGAACGGCTACACAGGGTTTTCGGTCAGGGTGCCGTGAAGCTCACGACGATGCCGGTGTGGGGGCGCTTTCCGAGACGGAAGAGCATGGCGGGCCAGTCGACGACCCAGAACTGCCAGGTGTACTTGCGGGAGAGGAGGCGGCGGACCCGGCGCAGCTCGTCGCCGGTGACCAGTCGGGCCGTGCCCGCCACCCGCAGGGCGTCCGCCGCGACGTTCCCGCGCATGTCGCAGACCGCCGCCACGACCCTGGGGTCGTGGCGCAGCCGCTTCACCTTCCAGGAGTCGGTGCGGGTCCAGGCGTACAGCTCCTCGCCCTCGACCGCGTACCAGACCGGCGTCGCGACGCCGGTGCCGTTCGTCCGGAAGGTGGTCAGGCTGACGTAGCGGCCGTGCCGCAGCTCTTCGGGGATCACGAGCGCCGAGCTTACGCAGCGGTCGGACCGCCCGCGCGCCCGAGGGCCCCGCGCCACGGGACCGGCGACGGGCGACCTCCGGGCCCGGACCTCCGGCCCGGCCCCGGCCGTCCCGGAGGCCCCTGGACCGGTCTCTGCCGGCCCTCAGGCGGCCTCCGGCGGCACCGTCGCCGGGACGAGGAGGCAGCGCGTCACCAGCTCGTCCATCGACAGCCCGAGCACGCCGGCGAGGGCGGCGACGGTGAAGAAGGCGGGGGTCGGGGCCCGGCCGGTCTCGATCTTGCGAAGGGTCTCCGCGGACAGGCCGGCCGCGGCCGCGATCTCGGCCATCGAGCGGTCGCCGCGGGCCTCGCGCAGGAGGCCGCCGAGCCGTTCGCCGCGCTCGCGCTCTTCGGGGGTCAGGGGGGTGCGCACCATGAAACCCATTCTAATACCGGTATAGTAATTGGCATGGTGGAGATCAAGACGGACGAGAACCTGTTGCTCATGCGCGAGGCGGGCCGGGTGGTGGCCCAGGCCCTGGCGGCCGTTCGGGAGAAGGCGGCGCCCGGTGTGACGCTGGCCGAACTCGACCGGACGGCGCGTGAGGTGCTCACGGCGGCGGGCGCCGGCTCGCCGTTCCTGGACTACCACCCGGACTGGGCGCCGGTGCCGTTTCCCGCGGTGGTCTGCCTGTCGGTGAACGACGCGATCGTGCACGGCGTCCCGGACGGCACCCGGCTCGCGGACGGCGACCTGCTGAGCGCGGACTGCGGGGCGGTGCTCGGCGGCTGGGTCGGCGACTCGGCCGTGAGCTTCACGGTCGGCCGGGCCCGCCCCGAGGACACCCGGCTGATCGACACGGCCTACGAGGCCCTGGAGGCCGGGATCGCGGCGGCCGTGGTGGGCAACCGCGTCGGGGACATCGCGCACGCCGTCGGGCGGGTCTGCCGGCGGGCCGGCTACGGCATCCCGGACGGGCTCGGCGGGCACGGCGTGGGCCGCACGATGCACGAGGGCCCGGACGTCCCCAACGAGGGACGCCCGGGCCGGGGCATGCCGCTGCGGCACGGCATGGTGGTCGCGATCGAGCCGATGCTGATCGGCGGCGGTGACGACGCCCACTACACGGCGCGGGACGGCTGGACGATCCGGACGCTCGACGGGTCGCGCGCGGCCCACACCGAGCACACGGTGGCGATCACGGACGCCGGCCCACGCATCCTGACGGCCCTTTAGGGCGCGTGCCCGGGTAAGGCCGCCGGGGCGGAGGGCACCGCCCCGGCCGCCGGCCGCACCCGGTCCGCGCCCCGGCCCCTACCCCGCGTCCGGTCGCACCACCATCGCCGAGCCGCCGCCCCTTCGCACGGTCTCGGCGGCGGCGAGCCAGCGCCCGTCGGGCAGGCGCTGGACGCCGGTGGCGGCACCGATCTCCGGGTTCTGCCGGAAACCGTGCCCGATCGCCTCCAGCTCCGCCCGCAACGGACTGTTCCACAGGGCCGGTTCCAGCTCCGTGGTCGCCTGGTTGCGCTGGCTCGCGCGGGGCGCGGCGATCGCGTCGACCAGCGGCAGGCCGCGGTCCACGACCCCGGTGAGGGTCTGCAGGACGGTGGTGATGATGGTGGCACCGCCCGGGGAGCCGAGCACGAGCACCGGCCGGCCGGCCTTGTCGAGGACGATCGTCGGGGAGATCGAGGACCGCGGGCGCTTGCCGGGGCCGGGCAGGTTGGGGTCGTGCACGGCCGGACTCGCCGGGGCGAAGGAGAAGTCGGTCAGCTCGTTGTTGAGGAGGAAGCCGCGCCCGGGGACGGTGATGCCGCTGCCGCCGGTGGACTCGATCGTGAGGGTGTAGGCGACGACGTTGCCCCACTTGTCGGCGACGGTGAGATGGGTGGTGTTCTCGCCCTCGTACGTGGTCGGGGCCGCGGTGCCGCCGCTCGCGCAGGCCTTCGGGTCGCGCGGGTCGCCCGGTGCGAGAGGGCTGGTCAGGGCGGCGTCGTCACGGATCAGACAGGCCCGGGAGTCGGCGTACCGCTGCGAGAGCAGCTCGCGGGTGGGCACGTCCTCGAAGGCCGGGTCCCCGACCCAGCGGCCCCGGTCCGCGAAGGCGATCCGGCCGGCCTCGATGAAGCGGTGCAGATAGCGGGCCTGGGAGGCGCGGGCGAGGTCGGTGCCCTCCAGGATGTTGAGGGCCTCGCCGACGCTGGTGCCGCCGGAGGAGGACGGGGCCATGGAGTAGACGTCGAGGCCGCGGTACGAGACCTTCGTGGGCCGCCGCCGGATCGTGTCGTAGCCGGCGAGGTCGTCCTCGGTGAGGTCGCCGGAGCGGACCACCCGCGTGGCGCCCTCTCGCACCGGCGGGTGCCGGACGGTGTTGACGATGTCGCGGGCGAGCGGCCCCTTGTAGAGCGCGCCGACGCCCTCGCGGCCCAGCCGCTCGTACGTCCGGGCCAGGTCGGGGTTCTTGAAGGTGGCGCCGACGACGGGCAACTGCCCTCCGGGCAGGAAGAGTTCGGCGGAGGCCGGGAAGTCGCGGAAGCGGGCCTCGTTGCCGGCGGTCTGCGCGCGGAAGGTGGCGTCGACGGTGAAGCCGTCGCGGGCGAGGCGCTCGGCCGGCCGCAGGAGCGTGCCGAGCGGCTTGCTGCCCCAGGCGTCGAGCGCGGTCTCCCAGGTGGCGGGGGTGCCGGGGGTGCCGACGCCGCGTCCGCTGGTCATGCCCTCCTCGAAGGGGATGGGCTTGCCGTTCTCGACGAAGAGGTTCGCGTCGGCGGAGCCGGGGGCGGTCTCACGTCCGTCGACGGTGTGGACCGTGCGGGTCTTCGCGTCGTAGTAGACGAAGTAGCCGCCTCCGCCGATGCCGGCCGAGTACGGCTCGGTGACCCCGAGGGCGGCGGCCACGGCGACGGCGGCGTCGACGGCGTTGCCGCCCTTGCGCAGCACCTCGACGCCGGCGGCGGAGGCGTCCGCGTCGACGCTGGCGACGGCGCCGCCCCAGCCGGTGGCGACGGGCACCTTCGCGGGAGCCGGGCGGGCCGGCGCGGCGGTCGGCGGCGCGGCGGCGCCCACCGAGAGCACCGTCGCGGCGACGGTCAGGATCGAGCCGTTACGGACGGCGGAACGCCGCAACCGAGACTGCATCAGTACCTCCAGTCGACGACCGTCCGCGCAGCGTAACCGCTGCCCCCGCCTCCCGTCAGGACCGCCTCTCGAACGGCCGGCCGATGCCCAGTAGCATGCGCGCCCATGAACGAAGACGTGCGCAACGTCGTCCTGGGCGTGCTCGCCACCGGGCTCAGCGGCTCCCTCGGCTGGCTGACCCGCACCTATCTGTGGCGTCGCAGACTCCGGAGGAAGCAGGCCTTCTTCGGGCTGCCGCACCACTCCGAGTGCCTTCTGGTGGTCCACCGGGAGGCCGGCAGCGACAGCGCGGTGCACCGCTACGACGTGTCGGCCCTGCTCGAACTCTCCGCGCTCGTCAAGGACTGCGGGGCACACGCCCAGATCGTCCAGCACGATCTGGCGCAGCAGGGCTTCGGCGACCGCACGGAGTTCTGTGTGGGCGGGCCGGGCGCGAATCGCCGGATGGGCGCCCACCTGGGCAGTCTGCTGCCGGGGCTGCGGATGAACACGGCCCGGGAGCCGGTCGAGGAGCGGGGCGAGATACGGATCGGCGACGACGTGTACCGCATGGAGCCGGGCGTCTCCGAGTACGTGCTGCTGGCGCGGCTCACGGCCGGCGAGGGCGCCCGGCCGGTCTTCCTCTTCTGTGGGCAGCGGGCCATCAACAACCAGGCGGCGACCCGCTATCTGGCCCGGCACCACGAGCGGCTGGCCCGCCGTTACCGCAACGCCTCCTTCGTGCTGCTCCTCAAGGTGATCAACTCCCAGGCCTACGGCCCCGATGTGGTCGAGCTGGTGGCGGACGTGACCCGGCAGGCGCGGACTCCCGTCGTCACGCCCGCCAGTTCACCCGCACCGGCAGCGTCTTGATCCCGTTGATGAAGTTGGAGACCAGTCGCCGCGGCCGCCCGGCGGGCTCCAGGTCCTCGCAGGCCGCCCGCGTCTCCTCGT
Source organism: Streptomyces sp. NPDC048018 (assembly GCF_043202995.1). NCBI lineage: Bacteria > Bacillati > Actinomycetota > Actinomycetes > Kitasatosporales > Streptomycetaceae > Streptomyces > Streptomyces sp. NPDC048018. The sequence continues at coordinate 26,259 of NZ_JBIDBK010000014.1, read as the reverse complement.
AGAGCAGGCGGAGTTGGAGCCGGGCGAAGTGCGCGCCGAGGCAGACGTGGGGGCCGTCGCCGAAGGAGACGTGGGGGTTGGGGGTGCGGGCGAGGTCGATCCGGTGCGGTTCGGCGAACACCCGCTCGTCGTGGTTGGCGGAGGCGTGGAAGACGACGACCTTGTCGCCGGCGGCGATCGGCACCCCGGCCAGCTCGGTGTCCCGGGCGGCGGTGCGCCGGAAGGAGAGCACGGGCGGGTGGACCCGCAGGAGTTCGTCCACGGCCGTGCCCATGGCGACCTCGCCGCGCCACAGCCGGCGCCGCTCCTCGGCGTGCCCGGCGAGCGCGAGCAGTCCGCCGGGCGCGGCGCTGCGGACGGTGTCGTTTCCCGCGACGGTCAGCAGGAAGAAGAACATCTCCAGTTCGGCGTCGCGGAGTTCGGACGCGGCGAGGACGGTCATGACGTCGTCGGCGGGGTGCGCGCGCTTGTGGGCGGCGAGCTCTCGCGCGTAGCCGAACATGTCGGCGAGCATCGCGGGTGAACGGGGGTTGACCGGCCGTCCCGCGGCGTCGAGGACGGGCGGCTCGTCGGGGTCCTGGTAGGCGATGACGCGCTCGGTCCAGGTGTGCAGCAGACCGCGGTCGCTCGCGGGCACCCCGAGCAGGTCGGTGAGGTTGAGCAGGGCGTAGTCGTCGGTCACGGCCCGCACGAGGTCGACCTCCTGCCCGCCCGACTCCCGTGCCGCGGCGAGGAGTTCGCGCGCCCTGGCGCGCGAGGTCGCGGCGAACCGCTCGATCCGGCCGGGCGTGAAGGCGCGGCTCACGACGCGCCGCAGCCGGCCGTGGTGCGGCAGGTCACCCTGGCCGGAGCCCTCCGGCGTCCCCGGGGCCGGGTCCTGGTTCAGCATCATGCGCCGGATGAAGGGCACGTCGGCGGGGTCGGGGTCGCGGATCTGGGTGGCGCCGAGATACGAGGAGAAACCGGCCGGGTCCTTGAGCACCCGGACGACGTCGGCGTGCCGCGTGACCGCCCAGAACCCGGGTCCCGCGGGCCAGCCGAGGACCTCGTACTCCTCCTGGCGGGCGACCGGGTGGTGGTCGCGCAGGGTGCGGAAGCGGTCGTGCGGGATCCCTGCGGCGTAGATCCGCGGGTCGAAGACGTCGGGTGTGTCGCCCGTGTTCCCCACCGGCCCTCCCGTTCGGGTGAAGACGTCACCATCATGACAGGTCAGAGGCGGTTTTCGTAGGACGGAACGCACAGTTCGCGAGCCTTGTCCGGGCTGTCCTCCGGCTCCCAGAATCTCCGTCGTGCATCACACGGAGAACAGGGGGCACATGGGGAACAGCCGGAACACGGGGACGTACGACCAGGACGCGGTGCTGCGGGCGCGGGTGCTGCTGCTGGGCTCGGGGCGGCGGACCCTCACCGAGGAGGTCGGGGCGTATCGCGTGCTCGCGGAGGTGAGCCCGCGGGCCTATCTTCCGAAGCTCGCGGGGGCGCTGGTCTCGTGGGGGTACACGGACGAGCTCCGGGACCTCCCGGAGGCCCGGACGGCGCTGCACGCCGAGGCCGCGGCGGCCGCCCGGCGGATCGGCGCCGGGGAGCCGAACCGCGCGGAGGTGCTTCATCGGGCGCTGGGCGCGTACGAGCGGGGGCTGTTCGCCCTCGGCCGCCGGGCGGAAGGCCGGGCCGTGTGCGAGGAGTTGGCCGGGGCCGGGGCGCCCGGGCGGCTCGCGGTCGTGCTGGCCGAGGAGGGGCGCCACGAGGAGGCGGCCGAGCTGTGCGGGAGGGCGGCGCGGACCGTGGACCCCGGGTCCCGGTTCTGGAGCACGGCCGAGTGGTCGGCCGAACTGGAGGCTGCCGGGCGGCGGGAGGAGGCCGCGGAGGTCTTCGCGGAACTCGTGGCGGGGACGCGCCGCGGGGCCGCGGCCGGGGACATGGCGAGGGGCTCGCTCGTCCTGGAGCTGCTCCGTCTCTCCGCTCTGCTCGACGCCGCCGGGCGGGAGGCGGCGGCCCGGGCGGCCCGGCAGGAGGCCCTCTCGGTGCTCACCGGGCTGGCGCGCACGGGTGAGACCAGGGTCTGGGGGAGCGCCTTCGCCCCCTGGGTCGTCCTGCTCCAGCTGTCGGGAAGGGCGGCCGAGCCCGCGGCGACCCCGGAGGCCCCGACGCCGTCCTTCGGCACCTACCACCTCCACGGCTGGTCGCCCGACGTGCGGGAGGCGTACCTCGCGTCCCTTCCCGCCCTGGAACGGGAGGCGGAGGCGCTGCGTGCGGAGGAGCGTCTCCCGGAGCTGCTGGCGGTGCACCGCAGGCTGATCCGCCGTGCGGCGCTCCGTCAGGAGGGCCTGACCCGGCAGGCCGAGGGGCCGCTGCGGCCCCTCTTCGACCAGGGCGTCGCACTCGCCCGCCGTCTGCCCGAGGATCCCCGCGCGCTCCCCGAGGCCCTCACCGACCGTGCCACGTTCCTCGTCATGGCCGAGCGCCACACCGAGGCGCACACCGACCTCGTGGAGGCCGTGGCGCTCCTGGACCGTCCCTGAGGTCGCCCATCTCACATCCGACATCACGGAAATAGTCCACATGTACGGAACCGACTCCGGCCGCCGGGACTCTCTCCCTCCGTAAGAGATCACCACCGGAGGTCGTTTCCGTGAGCCGCATATCCGTGCCCGCCGCCCTGCTCGTCACCACCGCACTCGCCGTCACCCTCGGCGCGTGCGACGGAGGGGCGGGGGGCGCGGGTGACAGCAAGGGGTCCGCGAAGGACGCGCCGCGCACGCGGATCGCGGTGAACCTGACCGGCGAGCGGGCGACGGCGGGCGCGCCGGTGGTCGTCACGCTCACCGAGGGGCCGCGGCTCCGGCAGGTGACGGTGACGGACGACAAGGGCGGGACGCTGGCCGGGAAGGTCGCCGCCGACGGGAAGAGCTGGACCTCGGCGCGGCCGGCGGCGCCGGGGACCGCGTACACCGTGGACGTCATGGACAGCGATGGCGGCGCCGCGAGGACGGGCTTCGCGACGGCGGCGCCGGACAAGGTGAACAAGCTGACCCTGGCGCCCGGCAAGAACACCACGGTCGGCGTCGCGCAGCCGCTGTCGATCGTGTTCGACCACCCGGTGAGGAACAGGGCGGAGGTGGAGAGGCGCCTGAAGGTGAGCACCTCGGACCGCACCGAGGGCTCCTGGGGCTGGATGCAGGACTGGTCGGGCCGGGACCGGGTTGACTGGCGGCCGAAGGAGTACTGGAAGTCCGGTACGAAGGTCAGGCTCGACGCCGAGCTGAACGGGGTCGACTCGGGCGCCGGCGGCTGGTTCGTGCGCGACTACAGCACCACGTTCACCGTGGGGAGGAACCAGGTCGTGAAGGTGGACCTCGACGCGCACCGGCTCCGGCTGCTGCGGGACGGCGCGGTCGTGCGCGACCTGCCGATGTCGGCCGGCACGCCCGGCGGCGAGAAGGCCTCCTGGCGGGGCAGGACCGTCCTGATGTCCAAGGAGGGCACCATCAACATGCGTTCCGAGACCGTCGGGCTCGGCGACGCCTACGACAAGATGGTCGACTACTCGATGCGGCTGACCTGGTCGGGCATGTACGCCCACGCGGCGCCGTGGAACGCGGCCTATTTCGGCAACGCCAACAGGAGCTCGGGCTGCATCGGGATGAGCGACGCGAACGCCCGGTCGGTGTACGACCAGGTGCAGGTCGGCGACCCGTTCGAGATCACCGGTTCCGACGCCAAGGGCACCCAGGCGCTGAACAACGGCTACGGGGAGTGGAACCTGAGCTGGGCCGACTGGCGGGCGAAGAGCGCACTGCGCTGACGGCGAGGTTCCGCCAATCGTTACCCTCGCGTAACTTACCGACCGGTTACCCCCGGTAAGCCACCGAGGTTACCGTCGAGTCACTTCACTGCCCCCCATCAGTGACACCCAGTGAGGAGTGACCCGTGCGCTCAGCCCTGTCCTACGCCGTCTCGGCCGCCCTCGTCGCCGGTACGGCTCTCGGGCTCGCCCCGGCCGCCCACGCCGCCGCCTCCGGGTCCGGGACGTCCGGCCCGATCCGTTTCGTCGACATCACCGGGGACGGCGGCACCGTCCTCAAGGCCAACGTCGTCACCCCGGCCGGCGCCGACGGCACCACCCGCTTCCCCGTCATCGTGCTGCCCACCAGCTGGGCCGTACCCCAGATCGAGTACCTCGCCCAGGCCAAGAAGCTCGCCGACTCCGGCTACGTGGTGGTGAGTTACAACTCCCGGGGCTTCTGGCAGTCCGGCGGCGAGATCGAGACCGCCGGCCCCAGGGACATCGCCGACGCGTCCCGGGTGATCGACTGGGCCCTCGCGAACACCCCGGCCGACCCCGCCAAGGTCGGGATGGCCGGGGTCTCGTACGGCGCCGGGATCAGCCTGCTCACCGCCGCGCACGACAAGCGCGTCAAGGCCGTCGCGGCGCTCAGCGGCTGGGCCGACCTCATCGAGTCCATCTACAGCGGCCGCACCCAGCACCTCCAGGCCGCCGCCCTGCTCGGCGGCGCGGGCTACCTCACCGGCCGCCCCGGGCCCGAACTCCAGCAGGTCCTCGGCGACTTCCTCGCCTCCGACCTGGACAAGGAGGACGAGATGATCGCCTGGGGGCGCGAGCGCTCCGCCGTCACCTACCTCGACGCGATCAACGCCAACCGCCCGGCGATCATGCTCGGCAACGCCTGGGGCGACACCATCTTCCCGCCCAACCAGTTCGCGAGCTTCTACGAGAAGCTGAGCGGACCCAAGCGCCTGGAGTTCCGGCCCGGCGACCACGCCACCGCCGAGGCCACCGGTCTGCTGGGACTGCCCAACGACACCTGGACGAACGCCCACCGCTGGTTCGACCACTACCTGAAGGGCGCCGACAACGGCGTCGACCGCGAACAGCCGGTCCAGCTCAAGCCCCGCTCCGACGCCGGCTACGAGGGCTACCCGGACTGGAAGTCGGTCAACGCCAACCACCGCAAGTTCGCGCTCACCGGCACCGAGCACCTCTGGGCGAACGTCGACTCGGGCGCCGACGGCGGCGTCGTCATGCTGTCCAACCTCCTGGACCAGTTCTTCCAGGCGCCGCCCGCCGCCTCGATCCCGCTGCTCCCGCGCGCCTTCGCGGGCGTCTGGCAGTCGGAGCGGTACGGCACCGCTCAGCGGGTACGCGGCACGGCACGGCTGCACACCACCGTGACCCCGACCGCGGAGAGCGGGACCTTCGTCGCGTATCTCTACGACGTCGGCCCGCTGGGCATCGGCAAGCTGATCAGCAACGCCCCGTACACCTTCCACGGCAGGGCTCCGGGGAAGGCGTTCTCCGTCGATCTGGACCTGTTCTCCACGGCGTACGACGTGCCGGCCGGTCACCGGCTCGCCCTGGTCGTCGACACCGTCGACCCGCTGTACATCGAGCACAACCCGACCGGCGCGCAGCTGACCTTCTCCTCCCCCGCGGCCGACCCGAGTTACGTGTCGGTACCGCTGCGGGCGGAGTGATCACCGGCTGCTGCCGGGCGGGCAGGTCCCGTGCCGGGTTCTCAGGGGCACATGAGGCTACTCCTGCCCCGGCGGCGGCGTGACCGGTTCGGCGGGAGCGAGCTCCACGGCCTCGGTTCCGCGGCGGACGGCCCGGTGCCGGGCGGCCCGGCCGTCCGGGGCGGACCCCGGCCGCACCCGGTGGCCGGGGAGTCGGCCCGGTCGGCGAGCCCCGACGAGCGGACCGTCCTCCGTGCGGCGGCCGCCGGCGGGGGTCGCCGCGGCGGACGGCGGGACGGGCGTGCCGGGGATGCGACGGCCTCGCTGCACGGCCGCCGGCCCGGTCGGTACGTCAGGATGCCGGACGGGTGGTCCCCGGGCGGCCCACCGCGCGGGGCGGTGAGGAGGTCCGGGGGCGCACGGCCCTCGCCGATCCGGCCGTCGGCCGGGAAGGCCTCGCGGTGCGCGTCCGGGCAGGCCAGGTCCCCCGCGCACGGGCCGACGACCCGGCGCCGCGTCCGGAGGGTCCGACGACCACGGCCACCTCCCTGCCGCCGGCGGTGAGGTGGATGTCCCGGAGGACGTGCGACGCGCCGTCGTGCGTGTTGACGCCTCGCAGTGCGCTCAGCGGTTCGTCGACCACTGCCATGTGCTGCCCTGCCCCTGCGTGTCTCGGCCGATGTCGAGGTCAGCGCAAACTATCCACCGGAAAAAGGGACTTCGCTCCCGACACGCATGAAGGCGGCATAAGCCGTATTTACTGCAGAGGGGTCCGTGTACCGCCCGGCCACGGCCGGACGGGGTTCAGAACTCGGCCGACTCCGCGTAGATCTGGGAGAGCTCGGGCGCACCGGTCACCGCCCAGTCGAGGCCCGCGGCGACCACGTCGATCTCCCGCCCCGAGCCGAGCCTGACCACCGGCTGGCCGTCCGGCCGGAGCCTCCAGCGGGCCCTGGGCACCGTGCGCACGAGGACCGTGCCCAGATACAGGCCCGCGTCGTTGCCGACCCAGGGCAGCTCCTCGGGGTCGTCCCGCCAGCGCGGCGGGAGCTGGTCGAGCGCGGCGAGGGAGCGGGGGGTGTCGTCGAGCCGTACCCCGGCCTCCTGGGCGCGGGCGCGCAGCAGCTCGCACTCGGCGAGCAGTTCCGCCGCCCCCTCCGGGTCCCGGTCGAAGGCCGAGACCAGAGGGGAACGTTGGGCTTCATGCCGCTTGCGCCAGATGTCCAGGAAGGGGATGTTCATCCGACCAGCGTCGCATCCCGCCCTCAGCGGCACCACCCGGCGCGCGGAGATCGTCGTCCCGGCCCCCGGGAGGCGCCTCAGACGTCGAGGTCGACGACGACGGGGGCGTGGTCGGAGGCGCCCTTGCCCTTGCGCTCCTCGCGGTCGACGTAGCTGTCCTTGACCGCGTCGGAGAAGGGCTTGTTGCCGTACACCAGGTCGATGCGCATGCCCTTGTTCTTGGGGAAGCAGAGCTGGCGGTAGTCCCAGTAGGTGTAGGGGTGGGCGTACTTCAGCGGGCGCGGCACCACGTCGCCGAGGCCCGCCTCGCGCAGTCCGGCGAGCGCGGCCCGCTCCGGCTCCGTGACGTGGGTGGCGCCGTCGAAGACGGTGATGTCCCAGACGTCCTCGTCGGTCGGCGCGATGTTGAAGTCGCCGAGCACGGCGAAGGGGCGCTCGCCCGCCGCGTCGTCGGCGACGGCCGCCTTCAGGGCCTCGAGCCAGCGCAGCTTGTACGCGTAGTGCTCGTGGGCCACCTCACGGCCGTTCGGCACGTACACCGACCAGACGCGGACCGGTCCGCAGGTGGCGGAGATGGCCCGCGGCTCCTCCAGGCCCTCGTAGTCCGGGCCGCCGGGCAGGCCCGTGACGACGTCCTCCAGGCCGACCCGGGAGAGCAGGGCGACCCCGTTCCACCGGCCGGTGGCGTTGACCACCGACTCGTACCCCAGCTCACGGAGCTGCTCGGTGGGGAACTGCTCGGCCGTGCACTTGGTCTCCTGGATGCACAGCACGTCGGTGCCGCTGCTCTCCAGCCAGGCCAGGAGCCGGGGCAACCGGGCGGTGATCGAATTGACGTTCCAGGTGGCGATGCGCATGACCGCAAGCCTAACGGCGGGGTGTGACAGCGGGCCCCGACGGCGGGCGGTGACAGCCGGCGGGTCTCCGGCGCGGGGCCGTCAGAGCTCGGTCGAGTCGCCCGGGGCGAGACGCCGGTGGTCCGTACCGCCGAGGGCGCCGATCTGGCGGTCGTAGATGGGCCGGGCCAGGTCGGTCAGCAGGGCGTCGTGGATGTCGTACGCCCGCTCCGGCCCGACCTCGCGCACGTAGTCGATGACCTCGGAGATCTTGTTCCACGGGGCCATGACCGGCAGGAAGAGCGTCTCCACCGGCCGGTCGGGCACGGTCAGGGCGTCACCCGGGTGGAAGACCGCGCCGTCGATCAGGAAGCCGATGTTGGTGATGCGCGGGATGTCCGGGTGGATCACCGCGTGCAGTTCGCCGTGCACCTGGACGTCGAAACCGGCCGCCGTGAAGCTGTCGCCGTGCCCGACGGTGTGGATCCGGCCGGGGAACGCCGCCGTCAGCTGCTCGGCGACGCTCCGCAGCGTCCACACCTCGACGGCGGGGTCGGCCTCCAGAGCCGTCCGCAGCCGCCCCTCGTCGAAGTGGTCGGGGTGCTCGTGGGTGACGAGGAGGACGTCCGCGCCGCGCGTGGCACCTTCCTCGGTGAACATCCCCGGGTCGATGACGAGCGTCCGGCCGTCCTTCTCCAGGCGGACGCAGGCGTGGGTGTTCTTCGTCAGCTTCACGGGCGCAGCCTACGCCTGGGGAGTGGTGTCCTCCTTGATCACGCGGCTGACCACGCGCAGGGCGCTCTCGGCGGCGGGGAAGCCGCAGTAGACGGCGGTCTGGAGCAGGATCTCGCGGAGCTCGTCCGGGGTGAGGCCGTTGCGCAGGGCGGCCCGGGTGTGGTCGGCGAGGGCGTCGTGATGGCCGCCGGCGATCAGCGCGGACAGCGTGACGGCGCTGCGGGTGCGCCGGTCGAGGCCGTCGCGGCCCCACACCTCGCCCCAGGCGAAGCGGGTGACGAGGCCCTGGAGGTCGGCGCCGAACTCGTCGGCGAGGGCCTCGTCGACATGGGCGTCGCCGAGGACCTCCCGGCGCAGCTTCAGCCCGCTGCGGTACGGGTCGGGGCGCGGCCCCTCCTCCTCGTCCGCGGGAGCCGCCGGGGCGATCTCGGCGACCGGGACGACGGGCGCCGAGACGGGCGGCACCGGCGGCACCGTCAGGGTGCCCGAGGGCTCCTGGGCGAAGGGGGCGAAGTGGCCGGTGAGCAGCTCGGTGACGGCGGCGGGCTGCTCGACGGGCGCGAGGTGGGAGGCGCTGGGCACCACGGCCAGCCGGGCGTCGGCGATGCCGGCGACGAGGGTGCGGGCCTCGGCGGGGCCGGTGATCGCGTCCTCGGAGCCGACCAGGACGAGGGCGGGCACGCCGATCCGGTCGAGCGCCTCGCGGACGTCGAAGACGGCGAGGGCCTCGCAGGCGGCGATGTAGCAACCGGGGTCGGTGGTGCGGACCATCTGCACGGCCCAGTCGACGATGGCGGGCTGGGCGGCGGCGAAGGTGGGGGTGAACCACTGCTCCGGCGAGGTGCGGGCGATGGGTTCGAGGCCGTTGGTGCGCACGATGACGCCGCGTCGGCGGAACTCGTCGGCGCTGCCGAAGCGGGGCGAGGTGGCCACCAGGGCGAGCGAGGCGACCCGGTGGGGGGCGCGCAGCGCGAGGTCGAGGCCGATGGCTCCGCCGAAGGCGCAGCCCGCGTAGCCGAAGCGCTGGATGCCGAGCTCGTCGAGGGTGGCGAGCAGCCGGTCGCCGAGTTCGGCGACGGAGGAGGCGGGGTGGGCGGGGGCACCGCCGTGGCCCGGCAGGTCGAAGCGGACGACCCGCCAGGTGCGGATGAGCTCGGGTATCTGGCGGTCCCACATGTGCCAGGTGGTGCCGAGCGAGGGGCCGAGGACGAGAACCGGAGCGTCTTCTCGCCCGTCGACGCGGTATTGCAGGGTGTTCGTCGTTGTCTCACTCACCCGCAAGACCCTCTCATCTCCCCCGGGGCTCCCTGGAGCCGGGGTACGCGTCCGTACGAGTTCTTCACCGTCCGCGGTCGCGGCCCGCGGAGGCCGGGGAAGCGCGCGGACGGGCGTACGGCCGTGCGGCGGCTTCCGTGGCGCTCTCCTGCAGCCGCTCGTCGTGGCCCGGGCGGCGGGACGGCCTCAGGGAGACGTCGTGGAGACCACGTAGACGCGGGGGAAGGCCGGGTCGGTCAGGTCGACCGTGATGTCGCTGGTGGGGCGCGGCTTCTCGCGGCCGACGCTGGTGCCGGACCAGCTGCGGTCCGGGCGGAAGTCCCAGCCGACGATCTCGGCGTCGCGGCTGCCGACGGTCAGGTCGCCGGGCGTGAGGGCGGCCCGGCTGGTGCCGCTGTCGTGGAGGTAGCCGTCCAGGCCGGCCGCCGTGGTCGTGAACTGGACGTAGAGCCGGCTGGTCTTCCAGTTGCTGGTCTCGTAGTAGGAGACGCTCCACGCGTCCGAGGGGATCGGGATCTCGAAGACCCGGCGCTTCATCTGGGAGGGCCAGTTGTCCTGGAGGCCGCTGGCCGAGGACTCGCGCTCCTTGTCGATGCCGCTGTCCCGGCTCTGTCCCGCGGAGATCACCAGATAGCCGGCGGGGACGCCGACGAGCAGCACGATGGTGAGCAGGGTGAGGAAGCGCCGGCGCAGCATGTGCCGGCGGTCCTCGGGGAGCTTGCCCTCGGGGGGCCGGGGGTGGTCCGGGGAGCCGGTGGGGTGGGGCAGCGTGGGGACGGTCATGACGTCGGTTCCTGGGGGGTGGTGCGGGAGCTGCGGTCGGCCGCGCCGCCGCGCAGCGCCTGGGCGTAGCGCCCGTACCGCTCGTAGCGTTCGACGCGGCGCCGGTTGGCCCGGCGGAAGCGCCGGGCGACCAGCCGGGAGAGGTCGGCGGCGCCGACCATGCCGGCTTCGGGGCCGAGCTGGGCGCGGGCGATGCGGGCCTCGGGGCGGTAGCCGCGGCCGGTGAGGTGGCGGCGGAAGGCCTCCCGGGCAGGACCGATGAGCAGGTCGTCGGCGGCGGAGACGCCGCCGCCGATGACGAAGCAGGAGGGGTCGAGTGCGGCGGCGAGGTTGGCGAGGCCGACGCCGAGCCACTGGCCGATGTCCTGGAGCAGCTCGACGCACATGGCGTCGCCCTCGCGGGCGAGCTCGGTGATGAGCGGGCCGGTGATCTCCGGGACGTTCCCCTTGACCCGCTCGATGATCGCGTGGGCGACCGGGGAGTCGGCGGCGGCGAGCTCGCGGGCCTCGCGGACGAGGGCGTTGCCGGAGCTGTACTGCTCCCAGCAGCCGCGGTTGCCGCAGGGGCAGCGGTGCCCGCCGGGGACGACCTGCATGTGGCCGAACTCGCCGGCGACCCCGTACTTGCCGCGCTTGACCTGGCCGTCCTCCAGGATGGCGCCGCCGATGCCGGTGCCGAGGGTGATCATGACGAGGTGGTCCTCGCCGCGTCCGGCGCCGAAGCGCCACTCGGCCCAGGCGGCGGTGTTGGCGTCGTTGTCCACCATGACCGGGACGGCGAGCCGCTCCTGGAGGGCGTCGCGCAGCGGTTCGTTGCGCCAGGCGAGGTGGGGGGCGAAGAGCACCCTTGCGCGGTCGGCGTCGACCCAGCCCGCCGCGCCGATGCCGACGGCGTGCACGTCGTGCCGGTCGGACAGGTCCAGGACCAGCTCGACGATGGTGTCCTCGACGACCTTGGGGCTCTTGGACTTGTCGGGCGTCTCGGTACGGACCTTCTCCAGGATGTTGCCGTCCGCGTCGACGACGCCGGCCATCACCTTCGTACCGCCGATGTCGATGCCCACGGTCGGCACGCGGGGCGCCGTCAGGTGCGAGCGCCGCTCCCGGGTGCCGACGGTCCGCAGGACCGTGCCGCGAGCCGAGCCGCCGGGGGTTGCCCCGGCGCGGAGAGCTCGGGCGAGCGAGAGGTCTCGGTAGGTACTCATCGTGTCGATTCTGCCAGGTGCGGCGTGCGGGGCGCGTGACGAATGCGCCTACGGGCCGGGCTGTCGTTCCAGCTCGTGCCTCAGGTCCTCCAGCTCGCTGCCGCCGGCCATCTGGCGGGTCAACTCGTCCAGGCTGATGGATCCTCTGGTGTGGCTGCCCGCCATGACACCGCGTTTGAGCAGCACGAAACGATCACCGACGAGGTAGGCGTGGTGCGGGTTGTGGGTGATGAGGACCACTCCGAGGCCCTGGTCACGTGCGGCAGCCACGTATTTCAGGACCACACCCGACTGCTTCACTCCGAGCGCGGCGGTCGGCTCGTCGAGGACGAGGACTCTGGCGCCGAAGTGGACGGCGCGGGCGATGGCCACGCACTGGCGCTCACCGCCGGACAGGGTGCCGATGGGCTGGTCGACGTCGCGCAGGTCGATGCCCATGCGCAGCAGGGCCGTCCGGGTCGTCTCGCGCATCAGACCGGCGTCGAGCCGCTTGAAGGGGCCCTTGCCCCGGGTGGGCTCGGAGCCGAGGAAGAAGTTCCGCCACACCGGCATCAGGGGGACGACGGCGAGGTCCTGATAGACGGTGGCGATGCCGCGGTCGAGGGCCTCGCGCGGATTGGCCAGGGTCACCTCCTCGCCCTCGATGCGGAAGGTGCCGGCGTCGTGCCGGTGCAGACCGGCGACGATCTTGATGAGGGTGGACTTGCCGGCGCCGTTGTCGCCCAGCACGCAGGTGATCTCCCCCGCGTCCACCCGCAGGGAGACCCCTTCGAGGGCCCGGATGTTCCCGTAGTACTTGCTGACGTCGTCGAGCTCGACGAGCGGGGTCGCGGTCTTCGTCGCGGTGGTCACTTGGCGGCCTCCACGCGCTTGCGGATCCAGGCGTTCAGGAGTGTGGCGAGCAGCAGCATCGCGCCGAGGAAGAACTTGAACCAGTCGGGGTTCCACTCGGCGTAGACGATGCCCTTGCCGGTCATGCCGAAGATGAAGGCGCCCACGGCGGAGCCGATGGCGGATCCGTAGCCGCCGGTGATCAGGCAGCCGCCGATGACGGCCGCGATGATGTAGATCAGCTCGTTGCCGACGCCCTCGCCGGACTGGACGACGTCGAAGGAGAAGAGCAGGTGCTGGCCGGAGATCCAGGCGCAGAGGGCCACGCCCATGTAGAGGCCGATCTTGGTCTTGTAGACCGGGACGCCGACCGCGCGGGCGGCGTCCGCGCCGCCGCCGACCGCGAAGATCCAGTTGCCGAAGCGGGTGCGCAGCAGGATCCAGGTGGCGAGGGCGACCAGGGCGAACCACCACAGGATGGTGACCTTGAGCTCGACGCCGCCGACGGTCCACGTGGAGGCGAAGAGCTTGCGGGCGGAGGGGAAGCCCTCCATGTCGGCGATCGACTTGGTCGAGACGGTGCCGCTGATCAGCTTGGTGAAGCCCAGGTTCAGGCCGGTCAGCATCAGGAAGGTGCCGAGCGTGATGATGAAGCTGGGCAGCTTCGTGCGGGTCAGCATGAAGCCGTTGAACGCGCCGATGGCGAGGGTGGCGAGCAGCGAGACGCCGACGCCCACCCACACGTTCGCGGTCATCTGGTAGCTGAACATCGCGGAGATCAGCGCGGAGCTGGTGACCATGACGCCGGCCGACAGGTCGAACTCGCCGCCGATCATCAGCAGCGCGACCGGCACGGCCATGATGCCGATGGTGGAGGCCGCGTAGAGCACCGTGCCGAGGCTGGAGGCGCGCAGGAAGCTGTCGGCGACCACCGAGAAGAAGAGGAAGACGGCGACCGCGCCGACGATCGAGCCGAGCTCGGGCCGGGCCAGCAGCTTCTTCAGCGGCGACGTGCGCAGCAGGCGTTCGTCGACGTGGTCGAGTCCGTCGGACGGTGGGGAGGCGGCACTCATCGGGTACCCCGCTCCGTGTAGTCCTTCAGTGCGGCGGCCTGGTCCCTGGTGATGATCTGCGGGCCGGTGAGGACCGGCCTGCCGCCGCCGAGGACGTCGGCGTTGTACTTGTACAGCCAGAGCAGGTCGACGGCCTCGTAGCCCTGGAGGTAGGGCTGCTGGTCGACGGCGAAGCCGAGGGTGCCGGCCTCCAGGGCGCCGGCGACCTTGGCGTTGAGGTCGAAGGTGTCGACCTCGGCCTTGCTCCCGGCGCTCTTCTTCGCCTGGACGGCGGCGTCCGCGAAGGGCGCCCCGAGGGTCACGACGGCGTCGACGGACGGGTCGGACTGGAGCTTGGCGAGGATGGAGGCCTGGACGTCGGGCATGTTGGTGCCGTCGACGTACAGGTTCTGCAGCTCCCCGCCGAAGGTCTTCTTCGCGCCGGCGCAGCGCTGCTCGTGGCCGACGTTGCCCTGCTCGTGCAGGACGCAGAGGACCTTCTTGCGGCCCCGCCGGTCGAGCTCGTCCCCGACGGCCTCGCCGGCGACGGTCTCGTCCTGGCCGATGTGGGTGAGGGCCCCGAAGGCCTTGGACCGGTCGGCACCGGAGTTCACCGTGATCACGGGGATGCCGGCCTTCACGGCCTTCTCGACGGCCGTCCTCATCGCGTCGGGCTTGGCGAGGGTGACGATGATGCCGTCGACCTTCTTCGCCACGTACGAGTCGATGAGCTGGGCCTGCTGCTGCGCCTCGTCGCTGTGGGCGTAGAGGAAGTTGATGTTGTCCTTGACGGCGGCCTGCTTGGCGCCGTTCTGGACGATGTCCCAGAAGGTGTCGCCGTCGCCCGAGTGGGTGATCATGGCGAAGGTCCAGCGGGGGGTGTCGACCGCCGCCCGCCCCTGGGCCGCGGCCGCCTTGCGGGCGTCCTCCGCGCGCTTGCCGCCGGTGCTGCTGCATCCCGCGAGCGCGGCGGTCAGCGCCACCGCGAGCACGGCGCCGACGGCCGCGCGTACCCCTCCTGTAGGAACCCTGGTCACGAGACCGTGCCCTCCTTTGTGTCCTTCTGCGTGCATTGCAGTATCGGTCATGGGGGTGGCACCGATCTTCAGCGGGGCCCGTGGGGGCCTACCCGCGGGCGAGCAGCTGGAACTCGAAGGAGTAGCGGGAGGCCCGGTAGAGGTGGGAGGCGTACTCCACCGCCCGGCCCCGCGCGTCGAAGGTGGTGCGTTCCATGGCGAGCAGCGGGGCACCCTCGGGCTCCCCGAGGAGGGCCGCCTCGCCGAGGGTGGCGGCGCGGGCGCCGACGGTCTGGCGGGCGCTGTGCAGGGTGGTGCCGGCGGCGCGCAGCAGTCGGTAGAGGCCGGTGGCCTCCAGGCGCCCGGCGTCCGCGTCGAGCAGACCGGCGGGCAGGTGGTTGCGCAGGTAGGCGAGGGGCTCGCCGTGCGCGGAGCGCAGCCGCTCCAGGTAGCGCACCTCGGTGTCTTCGGGGAGCCCGAGGGCGGCGGCGACCCCGGCGGCGGCCGGTTCGATCCGGTCGACGAGCAGCCGGGTGGCCGGCCGCTGCCCCGACGCCTCCAGGTCGTCGTGGAGGCTGCTGAGCTCCAGGGGCCGCCGGACCCTGCTGTGCACCACCTGGGTGCCCACGCCCCGGCGCCGGACGAGCAGGCCCTGGTCGACGAGCGACCGGATGGCCTGGCGCACGGTGGGACGGGAGAGGCCGAGCCGGGCGGCGAGGCCGATCTCGTTGCCGAGCAGGCTGCCGGGCGGCAGCGCGCCGCCCTCGATGGCCGCCTCCAGCTGCCGGGCCAGCTGGAAGTACAGCGGCACGGGGCTGCCGCGGTCCACGGACAGCTCGGGGACCGGCGGCTGCGGGGGCGGGGCCTGCGCGGGCACGCTGGGGAGGGTAGCGGCGGGGCCGGGAGACGGGAAGCGGGGACGTCCTGTTGTCCTGACATTTCCTTGACAGCCGACCCGTTCCGATCCACCTTGGGGCCATGCGGATCGGACTGGTCGGGACGGGACGGATCGGCGCCTTCCACGCGGGAGCACTCGCCCGGCACCCGGAGGTCGGGGCCCTGGTCCTCGCGGACGCGGACGGGCCGCGGGCCGCCCGGGTGGCCGGCGCGCTGGGCGCGGAGGCGGCACCGACGGTCGATGCGCTGTTCGGGCACGCCCTGGACGCGGTGGTGATCGCCTCGGCGACGGCCGCCCACGCGGAGCTGATCGGGCGGGCCGCGGCGGCCGGGCTGCCGGCGTTCTGCGAGAAGCCGATCGCGCTCGACCTGGCGGGGACCCGCGGCGCGCTGGGCGCGGTGACGGAGGCCGGGACCGAGCTGCAGCTGGGGTTCATGCGCCGGTTCGACGCCGGGTACCGGGCCGCTCGTGAGGCCGTCGCGGAGGGCCGGCTCGGACGGCTGCACACCGTACGGGCGGCGAGCTCCGACCCGGCGCCGCCGCCCGCCGGATACCTGCCGCTGTCGGGCGGCCTCTTCCGGGACTGCATGGTGCACGACTTCGACATCGTGCGGTGGGTGACCGGGCGGGAGGTCGTCGAGGTGTACGCGACGGGCTCGGACGCGGGGCCCGCGATGTTCCGGGAGGCCGGCGACGTGGACACGGCCGCCGCCCTGCTGACCCTCGACGACGGCACGCTCGTCACCGTGACCGCCACCCGCTGCAACGGCGCCGGGTACGACGTGCGGATGGAGCTGGCCGGGGAGCTCGCGCAGCTCGCCGTCGGCCTGGACGAGCGCACCCCGCTGGAGTCGGTCGAACCGCTCGGCCCGCCGCCGCCCGGGAAGCCGTGGCCCGGCTTCCTGGAGCGCTTCGCACCGGCGTACGAGGCGGAGCTGGACGCCTTCCTCGGCCTGGTGCGCGGCGAGCGGGAGAACGCGTGCGACGGCGGCGAGGCGCTGGAGGCGCTGCGGATCGCCGAGGCCTGCGAGTGGTCACGCCGCGAGCGGCGCCCGGTGCGGCTCACCGAGGTCCCCGCGATCTGAGGCCGGCTCCCCCGAGAGGCCCGGACCGCGGGGCGCGGTGTCACCAGACGACCGGCAGCCGCCTCGTGCCCCGGATCAGCATGCCCGGGAGCCACTCCCGCGGGCCCGCCTCGGGGTCGAGTTCCAGCCGCGGGAAGCGGCGGAGAAGCGACTCGATGGCCGTCTTGCCCTCCAGCCGGGCCAGCGGCGCGCCCAGGCAGTAGTGGATGCCGTGGCCGAAGGCGAGGTGGCCGCGCGGGTCGCGCCGGATGTCGAAGCGGTCGGGTTCGGGGAAGCGGCCCGGGTCGCGGGCTCCGGAGGCCAGGGCGACGAGCACGACCCCGCCCTCGGGGATCTCGGTGCCGCCGAGGGGGAAGGCCTCCCGGGCGAAGCGGAGCGTGGCGTTCTCGACCGGCCCGTCATAGCGCAGGCCCTCCTCGATCGCGGCGTCGATCAGCCCGAAGTCGGCTCGCAGGGCGTCGAGTTGCTCGGGGTGATCGAGCAGGGCGCGGACCGTGTTGGCGATCAGGTTGACGGTCGTCTCGTGGCCCGCGATGAGCAGCAGGTAGACGAGGGCCCGCAGTTCGGGCAGCGAGAGCCGGTCGCCGTCCTCGGCGCGGGTCGCGATGAGGGCGGAGAGCAGGTCGTCCGCGGGGCCGTACGCCCGCTTGTCCTCGATGAGTTCGTCGAGGTAGGCGCCGAAGGCCACCACGGTGGCCTCCTGTACCTCCTCGGGGCCGGTCGGCGCGACGAGCTCGTTGGACCAGACCCGGAAGCGGTCGCGGTCGGCGGACGGGACGCCGAGCAGTTCGCAGATGACGGTGATGGGCAGGGGGAAGGCGAAGGAGTCGACGAGATCGGCACGGCCGGCCGGGGCCATGGCGTCGAGGAGTTCGTCGGTGAGCTGCTGTACGCGCGGGCGGAGCGCCTCCACCCGGCGCCCGGTGAACTCGCCCGTGACGAGTTTGCGCAGCCGGGTGTGGTCGGGCGGGTCGACGATGAGCAGGTGGGGCCCGATGATCTCCCCTTCGGGCAGGGGCAGGTCGAAGGCGGAGAAGGACTTGGAGAGCCGCTGGTCGGCGAGGGCCGCGCGGGCCTCCTCGTAGCCGACGACCAGCCAGGCCGGCATGCCGTCCGGCGTCACGACCTCGTGCACCGGACCGGCCTCGCGGAGTTTCGCGTAATACGGGTACGGGTCGGCGGTGAAGTCCGCGCCGTACTCCCCCAGATCGATGACGGACATCGGCCCAGGCTACGTGCCGTTCTCGCCCTCGGGGAGGTCGAGCAGGCCCGCGTCGTGGACGAGGAGCGCGATCTGGACACGGTTGTTGAGGCCCAGTTTGGCCAGAATCCGCGAGACGTGGGTCTTGACGGTCGGGACGCTCAGATAGAGAGCGGCGGCGATCTCGGCGTTGGACCGGCCCTGGCCGACGGCGAGGGCCACCTCCCTCTCCCTTTCGGCGAGTCGGGCCAGCCGGGCGTCCGCGGCGGCGCGCCGGGGCTGCTGCCGCGGGGCCGCGGACCGGCCGGCGCGGTCCTCCTGTCCGGCGACGTGGGTCATGAGCTGACGGGTGACGGCCGGGGAGAGCACGGGGTCGCCGGCGGCGACCCGGCGCACGGCGGCGACGATCTCGGCGGGCGGGGTGTCCTTGAGGACGAAGCCGGCGGCCCCGGCCCGCAGGGCGCGCAGGACCTGTTCGTCGACGTGGAAGGTGGTGAGGACGACGACCTCGGGGGCGCCGGGCCGGGCGCGCAGCCGCTCGGTGGCGGTGAGGCCGTCGACCGTCGGCATGCGGATGTCCATGAGGACCACGTCGGGGGCGAGTCGGTCGACGAGTTCGGGGACCTCGCCGCCGTCGGCGCCCTCGCCGACGATCTCGATGTCCTCGGCACCGCCGAGCATGAAGGAGAGGCCCGCGCGGACCAGGGGGTCGTCGTCGACGACGATCAGCCGGATGGTCATGCGGGCCACGGTAGCCAGGCGTGGAGGGCGAAGCCCCCGTCGGGGGCGGGACCGTGCTCCATCCGGCCACCGGCGAGCGTGGCGCGTTCGGTGAGCCCGATGAGGCCCTGCCCGGATCCGGGCACGGGCGGGACGGGCCCGGCGGGGGCGGGATTGCGGACGTCGACGGTCAGCCCCTCGCCGCGCCGGCCGCGCAGCGTGACGGTGACCTCGGCGCCGGGGGCGTGCTTGCGCGCGTTGGTGAGGGCTTCCTGGGCGATCCGGTAGACCGTGCGGCCCGTGGCGGCGGGGACGGAGTCCGGGTCGGCGACGGTGGAGTCGAGGACGACCTCCATGCCGGCCTCACGGACCTCCTCGACCAGGGTGTCGAGGGTCGCGAGGGTGGGCTGGGGACGGTCCTCGGCGCCCTCGCCCGGGGAGCGCAGCACGCCGATGATCTCGCGCAGGTCCTGGAGCGCCTCGTGGGCACTGTCGCGGATGACACCGGCGGCACGGGCGATCTGCTCGGGCGGGGCGTCGGGCCGGAACTCCAGGGCGCCGGCGTGCACGCTGAGCAGGGTGAGCCGGTGGGCCAGGACGTCGTGCATCTCCCGGGCGATGGCCTCGCGGGCGAGCCGCTGGGCCTGTTCGGCGCGCAGCTCCGCCTCGGACTCGGCGCGCAGGGCGCGTTCGCGCAGCGCCTCGACGAGCTGACGGCGGGAACGGACGAGCATGCCCCAGGTCGTGACGAGGAGGATCAGGACGACCCCGACGGAGATGCCGAGGAGGACGCCGGTCTCGGGGTCGGGGCGGACGAAGACCTGGACGGTGGACGCGGCGATCGCGAGCAGGCCGATCCAGGCGACCTCGCGGAAGGGGCGGCGTACGGCGACGCTGAAGAGGGCGGCGAGGAGGGCGCCGCCCGCGGCGGGGGCGACGACGCTGATGACGGAGAGGACCACGGCGAGCCCGGCGGGCCGGCGGCGGCGCAGCCAGAGGGAGCAGACGGCGAGGCCGCCGAGGATCTGGTCGACGAGGGCCACGGCCTCGCTGTTGTACTTGGCGCTGGTCTCGGCGGCGACCAGGCCGACGAACGCGGCCAGCAGGAACACGACGGTGTCGACCACCCAGTCGCGGACGGTGCGCCGAGGCCGCCCCTCCGGCCGGTCGTGGCCGGCCCGGGCGGCCTCGGCGAGGTGCGAGGGGAGCAGCCAGGTGTGCCGCTCCGGGCGGGCCGTGCGTGTCATACGGGAAATGTACGCAGACGGGGGCGGTGGCGTGGCGCCGGAGCGGCCGCCCGATACCAAAGTCGCGCGGGATGCGACTTTGGTCGCACCGGACGGCGGCGGAGGGATACCCGCGGCCGACGCGGGCCGGGCGGCCGGTGGATCATGCTCGGGCCATGAAGAGATTCCTTGAGGTCACGGGCTTCCTGGTGACGGTCTTCGGCGTCTGCGGAGTGATCCGCGAGCTGACCCACGGCTGGTTCGGGCTCATGGGGGTGACCCGCTTCCTGACCGAGAACGTGTCGTTCCTCCAGGGCCGCGAGCTGTTCGCGAACATCGTGATCGCGGCGCTCGGGCTGGTGCTCATGGTGGCGTCGGACCGGGTGCGCAGCTGACCGCGGCGAGGGGCCGCGGACGGCGGGCGGGCGTCGGCGCGAGCGGGCGGCGATGGGGACGGGGGTGATCGGACGGCGGCGCGGAGCGGACGGCGACGGGGACGGGGGCGATCGCGCCCGTCGAAAGCGGCGACCCCCGCGTTCGCCCGCCGGCGGGCCGGCGGGCGAAGCCCTGGCGTTCAGGACACGCTCAGGCGGCCCGCGCATCGCGGTCCGCGGCCGTGCGGCCCCAGCCGGTGCCCGCCAGGACGAGCGCCGCGCCCGCGAGGCCGAGGACGCCGGGACGGTCGCCGGCCAGGGCGATGCCCGCGGCGGCCGCCCAGAGGGGTTCGGTGCCGAGCAGCAGGCTGACCCGCGACGCGGAGCTGCGGCGGACGGCCCACATCTGCACGAAGAAGGCGAAGAGCGTGCAGAAGACGGAGAGGAAGAGGAGCCCGGCCCACTCGCGCGGCCCGAAGTCCAGCGCCACGGCCCAGGGCGGGGCCCCGGTGCCGGGGGCCGCGGCCAGTACGGCGAAGACGGCGACGGCGGAGCCGAGCTGGACGGTGGTCAGGGAGAGCGAGTCGGCGCTCCGGACGGCCTTGATCCGTGACATCGCGAGGACGTGCACGGTCCGCGCGAGCGCCGCGAGCAGCATCAGCAGATCGCCGGACGACGGCGCGGTGAAGCCGCCGCCCTGGGTCAGCAGGACCACGCCCGTCACGGAGAGCGCGGCGGCGGCCAGGAAGGCACGGGAGGGGCGGACGCGGGTGACGGCGGCCTCCGCGAGCGGGGTGAAGATCATCGTCAGGCTGATGATCAGGCCCGCGTTGGTGGCGGAGGTCTGGACGACGCCGTAGGTCTCCAGGAGGAAGATCCCGGCGAGGATCAGGCCGAGCAGCCCGGCCCCGCGCCACTGCGCGGCGTCCAGCGCGCGCAGCCGGCGCCATCCGGCGGCGACGAGGACCGGCAGGACGAGGGCGAACCGCAGCACCAGGACGGCGAGCACGGTGTGGGCGGTGGTGATGCCCTTGGCGGCGAGGTAGCTGGCGCCCCAGACCACCGCGACGACCAGGACGGGCAGGTCGGTGAGCCAGGCGCGGCGCGGGGCGCCGAGGGGGACGGGTACGGCAGCGGACGTCATCGGCGAGCGGTCTCCGACTCATGCGGCGGGGTGGAGACTTCGGCGGCTCTCACACGGGGGGATCACCCTATCGACGGCCTCCCGTGGCGGCTACACCTTTCCCCGTGGCGAGCGACCCGGACGCCGCCGCGCCGCGCCGTCCGGCGGGACCCGCCCGGGCCCGCGGCGGTGATCGGCTCGGCGTCCGATTCCCGCCAGCAGCCGTGCCGCCCCACGCGTTTGATTGAACTCGCAACGACAACCGAGACGCGAGGAGTCACGAGATGTCCACCATGAGCGGCAAGGCGGTTCTGGTCACCGGCGGCAGCCGGGGCGTGGGCGCGGCGACGGCCGTCCGGCTCGCCCAGGAGGGCGCGGACCTGGCCTTCACCTACGTCCAGGGGGAGGAGCGGGCCCGTGAGGTCGCCGCGCGGATCGAGGCGGCCGGCGGCAAGGCGCTCGCCCTGCGGGCCGACGCCGGGCAGGCGGGCGACGCGGCCGGCGCCGTGGACTGGGCGGCCGACGCCCTCGGCCGGCTCGACGTGCTGGTCAACAACGTCGGCGTCGGGGTCCTCGGTCCGCTGGACTCCCTCCCCCTGGCCGAGGTGGACCGGGTCCTCGCGGTGAACGTCCGCTCGGCCTTCCTGGCCACGCAGGCGGCGGCCGCGCGGATGGGGGCGGGCGGCCGGATCATCACCATCGGCAGCTGCATGACCCAGCGGGTGCCGGGCCCGGGCGGCACGCTGTACGCGACGAGCAAGGCCGCGCTGATCGGCCTGACCAAGGCCCTCGCCCGGGAGCTCGGCGGCCGCGGCATCACCGCGAACATCGTCCACCCGGGTCCGACGGACACCGACATGAACCCGGCCGACGGCCCGTACGCGGACGGCCAGGCGCAGATGACGGCGCTCGGCCGGTTCGGCACCGCCGACGAGGTCGCCGCGATGGTCGCCTTCCTGGCCGGCCCGGGCGCGGCCTACGTCACGGGCGCCGAGTTCGCGGTGGACGGCGGCCACGCCGCCTGAGGCGTGTCTTCCGGACCAGGCCGGACCGGGGGCGGTGTCCGGTGCGTGCGGCCGCAGGGCGGAGGCGGGAGCCGGGGCGGAGCCAGGGCGCCCGCCGACGACGCGGCACAGGCGGGTGCCGGACACCGCGAGCCCGGCCTGATCCGAGAGGACGGCCCCTGGCCCACCGTGGACGACGGTTCAGGGTCTCGGCGACGGCGCGGGCCCGGGCCGGAGGGACCCGGGCGGCGTCGGGGCGGGCCGGCCCGGCCGGCGGCCAGGCCGCGTCCACGGAGGGGGCGAGGGCCGTGGCAGGCGAAGAGGACGAGGGCGCACCGGTGCTGTCGGGTCGGTGCGCCCTCGTGAGTCGCCGGGTGGGGTGTCGTGCCCGCCCGGACGGTGAGGGGTGGCGTCAGCCGCCCAGCTCCTGGTGGCGGGCGGTCAGCCGCGCCGTGCCCGCCTCGGTGAGCGAGCCGAAGAGACGGAGGCGGGAGATGCCGCCGTCGGGGTAGATGTCGATCCGGACCCGGGAGCCGACCGCCGGCGCGTCGAGGACGAAGCGGTGGTTGGTGTCGGGCTGGAGGCGGGTCCGGGGCAGGATCTCGGTCCAGTCCTCGGAGCCCTCGGCGGCCACGGAGAGGGCGGCCCAGCCGGCGCTGTTGCCCTTCAGGTACGCGGTGTCGATCTCGACGGCGCGGATCTCGGACTCGGCGGCGAGGCTGTAGCGGATCCAGTCGTTGCCCTTGTCGCGGCGGCGGCGGGTCTCCCAGCCGTCGTCCATCTTGCGCGAGCGGCCGGGCTGGATGGTGTTGGTGGCCGGCGAGTAGAAGCGGTCGGAGGCGTCCTCGACCTGGCCGCCGTTCTCCAGGGCGGCGAGGTCGAAGGTGCCGAGCACGCCGAGCCACCGCGGGTCCGGGGCGACCTCGCCGTGGACGCGCAGGCGGGCGATGCCGCCGTCGGGGTGCTGGTTGACCCGGAGGTGGGTGAAGCGCTGCTCGACGTCGACGGCGAAGCCGTTCGCCGCGTGCCCGCCGATGGCGGTGCGCGGGACGAGCGTCGTCCACTTCACGTCGTCGGCGAGCAGCTCCTCGGGCGAGGGCGAGCCGGCGACGGAGGTGGCCTCGACGGAGACGGCCTGCGGGTAGTTGCCGCGGAAGTGGGCCGTGTCGACGACGATGCCGCGGATCACACCGGGGGCGCCGAGGCGTACGAGCGCCCAGTCGTGGTCGTCCTCGGTGGGGTGCGGCACCGCGGCGGAGACGCCGCGCCGGCGGCGGGTCTCCCAGCCGTCCATGATCTTGCCCTTGTGGCCGAAGTGCTCGGGGTCGAACTCGGCGGGCTCGGGCTTCAGGAGGTTCTCGCGCTCGGCGAAGAACTCGTCGTTGGCGGCGATGACGCCCGCGCCCAGACGCCGGTCGGCGAGGTCCGCGTACTGGGTGAAGGGGAAGTCCGCGGTGCGGTAGTCGGCGTACGGGTCACCGCCGCCGAAGGGGCTGGCGTCGCCGGTGAAGGAGGGTATTCCGGTCACGGGTCAGTTGTTCCTTTCGAGGAGACGGCCGGAGGGCTCGCCGAGGGTGCCGCGGTCGGCGATGCGCTCTCCGCGCAGCCAGGTGGAGGTGACGACGCCGTACAGGGTCCGGCCCGCGTAGGCGGTGACCCGGTTGCGGTGCTGGAGTTCCGCCGGGTCGACGGTGAAGGTGGCGTCGGGGTCGAGGACGGCGAAGTCGGCGTCGCGGCCGGCCTCGATGGCGCCCTTCCGGTCGAGCCCCGCGAGGCGGGCGGGGCCCGCGGACATCCAGCGGGCGAGGTCCGTGAGGTCGTGGCCGCGGCGGCGCGCCTCGGTCCAGATGGCGGGCAGGCCGAGCTGGAGGGAGGAGATGCCGCCCCAGGCGGACGCGAAGTCCGGGGTCTTGAGGTCGGCGGTGGACGGCGAGTGGTCCGACACGATGCAGTCGATGGTGCCGTCGGCGAGGCCCTGCCAGAGCAGGTCCTGGTTCGCGGCCTCACGGATCGGCGGGCAGCACTTGAACTCGGTCGCGCCGTCCGGTACCTCCTCGGCGGTGAGGGTGAGGAAGTGCGGACAGGTCTCGACGGTGACCTTCACGCCCTCCGCCTTGGCCGCGGCGATCAGCGGCAGCGCGTCCGAGGACGACAGGTGCAGGACGTGCACGCGGGCGCTCAGCCGGCGGGCCTGGTTGATCAGGTTCTCGATCGCGGTGTTCTCCGCGACCCGCGGCCGGGAGGCGAGGAAGTCGGCGTACTTCGCGCCCGGCTGCTGCGGGGCGGCGTCGAGCTCGTGCGGGTCCTCTGCGTGGACGATCATCAGACCGTCGAAGCCGGCGATCTCGGCGAGCGAGGCGGCCAGCTGGTCCTGGTCGAGCTGCGGGAACTCGTCGACGCCGGAGGGCGAGAGGAAGCACTTGAAGCCGAAGACGCCGGCGTCGTGCAGCGGACGCAGGTCCTTGACGTTGTCGGGGAGCGCGCCGCCCCAGAAGCCGGTGTCGATGTGCGCCTTGGCGCGGGCGACGTCCTGCTTGACGCGCAGGTTCTCGACCGTCGTGGTGGGCGGCAGCGAGTTGAGCGGCATGTCGAGGAGGGTCGTGATGCCCCCGGCGGCCGCGGCGCGGGTGGCGGTCCAGAAGCCCTCCCACTCGGTGCGGCCGGGGTCGTTCACGTGCACGTGGGTGTCGACGAGTCCGGGCAGGACGACGTCGTCCCCGACGTCCTCCAGCCGGGCACCGGCCGGTACCTCGGCGTCGTACGGCAGCACGGCCGCGATCGTCCCGCCGGAGACGGCGATGGACGCCGCGCGGGTGCCCTCGGGGGTGATGACGCGCGTCGAGCGCAGGACCAGGTTGACGTCCACCCGTACCCCTTCTCTTCCAGAACTTCGTCTGCGAATCAAAAATTCAACGAACTGTTGAAGGAGTCTGCGGCCGCGACGACATGTCGTCAAGGGCACGTCCTCAGGATCGCCCGACGCACCCCGCGTGCGCGAGGGCTACTTGGATGTTTCCATGAAGTGGAATGAGAATTTCGTACAGTAGAACGTAGCTCCGCACATGCGGGGCCGACCAGGACCGCTCCGGGCCGCCGCCGACATCGGACAAACACCCCCTGACCGGCGCGGACGCCGGGGCCGTGGCCGTGTGCCCGGCCCCACAGCCCGGTAGGCTGCAGCATTGCCCGCCTGCCCCGAAAGGACCGTTGCCGTGCCGACGTCCAGCGCCAGCACCACCGACGCCGCCAAGCCCGCCGCCGCGAGCGGTGGCGTCCAGTCCCTCGAGCGTGCCTTCGACCTCCTGGAGCGGATGGCCGACGCGGGCGGCGAAGTCGGGCTGAGCGAGCTCTCCGCCAGCAGCGGCCTGCCGCTGCCCACCATCCACCGCCTGATGCGCACGCTGGTGGCCTGCGGCTACGTCCGCCAGCAGCCCAACCGCCGGTACGCGCTCGGCCCCCGTCTGATCCGCCTCGGCGAGTCCGCCTCCCGCCTGCTCGGCACCTGGGCCCGGCCCTACCTGGCCCGCCTCGTCGAGGAGACCGGCGAGACGGCCAACATGGCGCTGCTCGACGGCGACGAGATCGTCTACGTCGCCCAGGTGCCGTCCAAGCACTCGATGCGCATGTTCACCGAGGTGGGCCGCCGGGTGCTGCCGCACTCCACGGGTGTGGGCAAGGCCCTGCTCGCCGACACCCCGGCCGAGGAGGTGCGCGCGCTGCTCGCCCGTACGGGCATGCCCGCCGCCACCGAGAAGACCATCACCACGCCCGAGGGCTTCCTGGACGCGCTGGAGACGGTGCGCGAGACGGGTTACGCCGTCGACGACAACGAGCAGGAGATAGGAGTCCGCTGCCTCGCGGTCCCCGTCCCCAACTCCCCCACCGCCGCGGCGATCTCGATCTCCGGCCCGGCGGGACGGGTGACCGAGGCGGCGACCGAGCGGATCGTCCCGATCCTCCACCAGGTCGCGGAGGAGCTCTCGGCGGCCCTCGCGAACACGGCGGGCAACGGCCAGGGCTGAGACCCCCACCGACCTGCGTCGGGGGGGGGGGGGGGGGGGCGCCCCCCCCCCCCCCCCCCCGTGGCCCCCCCCGCCGCGCCCCCCCCCCCCCCGCGGCCCCCGGGGGGGCGGCCCCCCCCCCCCCCCCCCCCCCCCCCCCCCCCCCCCCCCCGCCGG
>NZ_JBIDBK010000013.1:0-114818 GCF_043202995.1 Streptomyces sp. NPDC048018 | reverse complement strand
ACCGCCGCGGCGAACGGCGTGATCTTCGCCTCCGCCAGCGCGCGGACCGTCTCACGGAGCATCTCGTGCTCCTCCGACAGGCGATACAGGTCGAAGTCCTTGGCCATGGTCTGGGGCTCCCCTAGCAATGCTTGTGGCACTTTTGGCACTGAGTACCCTCAGCAAAACACACTCAGTGCCATGGGTCCAGTGGCACGGTGCCGACATGGGCCAGGGGGAGGAAGGCGGGCGGCTCCGGCTCCTCGGCGTCGGGGAGAACGTGGCGGCCGGGGCGCGCCGACGGTGCGGATCACCGGGAGCCCAGGTGATCCGCACCGTCGAGGAATGCGCCGCGCGGGCGGCCGGGCAGTCGGCGGCCGACCTCGCCGAGCCCTGCACGTACGTCGTCGACGGCCAGGGCCGGCTGGGGCTCGCGCTCCCGCGCGGTGAGCACTGCGCCTGCGCGGGGGCGCCGCCGTCCGGGCCGCCGGTGAGATCACCTGGGCGCGGGCCCGGCCGGCACCTGGACGGCGGTGGAGGTGAGCGACCTCACCACCGGTGACGCCCCCGACGCCGGGTGCCGGCCCTCGGTCGCCGCAGCCCTGGACGCCCTCGGCCTCGCCCACCCCGGGGCCTTCCCCCACGCGGCGGTGTTCCGCCGCTGCCCCGCCCCCGCCTGCGGGCGGCCTAACCCCGTCCGGGACGAGGACCACGGGTGCGCGGTGTGGGGGCGGGGCCGCCCGCGGAGTGGGACCCGGGACCCGGGCGGGTCAGAAGCGGTCCGGCGTGAAAAGGGACAGGTCCTGGCTCGCCTTGCCCTCGGTGACGAGTTCCCGCAGGGACTCGCCGATGGCAGGGACGAACTTGAAGGCGTGCCCCGAGGTGCCGGCCGCCACGGTGACGCGGCCGTGTTCCGACGCCCTGCCGATGACGAAGGCCTGGTCCGGGGTGTTGTCGTAGAGGCACACCGCGCTCCGGCGGTAGCGCCCGCTGCCCAGCGCGGGGATGCGGGTGCGCAGGAAGTCCTGGATCTCGGTGATCTCCTCCGGCCGGACGAAGCGGTCCACCAGGTCGGGGTCGGCCGGGGTGCCGCCGCTGTGCACACCCGCCTTCACCCCGCCGTGCAGGCCGTTCGCCGCGGGATGCCCGTAGCCGATCATGCCGGCGCCCTCCCAGATCCAGTACGGGAAGCGGCCCGGCTGGAACGCGGCCGCGCCGCCTTCCGGTTCGAACCACAGCATCACCTTGCGCAGCACCTGCACGGGCAGGTCGAGGCCCGGCAGCAGGCCCGGTGTCCAGCAGCCGGCGGTGACCACCACGTGCCCGACGGCGTACGTCGTGCGCGCCGTGCGGATCTGCACCCCGCGCGGGCTCTCGGTGATCTCGTGGACCTCCTCGTCGAAGCGCAGGTCCGCCGCGTTCCGGCGGGCGAGGTCCAGCTGGACGCGGACCGTCTGCTCGGGCTGGACGTAGCCGGAGCCGGGGTCGTACACGGCGGCCGCGTTGTCGTCCGGGGTGAACTGCGGGTAGCGGGCGTGGACTTCCCCGCCCGTCAGGTACTCGTGCTCCAGGCCGCACTCCCGCGCGCTGGCGAGGGCCGCCGGGACGAGCTCCCCGTCGGCCGGTCCGACGCACACGCCGCCCGTGCGGTGGAAGAGCCGCTCGCCGCTCGCCTCCTCCAGCTCGGCCCAGAGGGCGTAGGCGCGGCGCAGGTACGGCACGTAGCCGGGGCCCATGAAGTACGCCTGCCACACACCGCGGGACTCGCCGTGGCTGGCGCCCTGGTCGTGCACCGGCCCGTACCGCTCCAGGCCGAGGACCCGCAGTCCGGTGGCGGCCAGCGCGTGGCAGGCGGCGCTGCCGAGCCCGCCCAGGCCCACCACGGCGACGTCGTAGCGTTCCATCAGTCGGATCCCTTCCCGTCGGACCGCGGACTCTCGAACCCGGCCATCATGGCGGCCAGCCGGCGGTGCGTCTCGTGCCCGCTCGCGGCGAAGTGGCAGGTGGTGCGCTCGCGGGTGTCCGGCCTCAGCTCCTGGCTGAGCTTGAACATCCCGTCGACCTCGGCCACCTCCAGCTCGAAGGCGCCGACGCCGGGCACGATCCTCTCGAAGTACTCCAGCGAGCCCTTCATGTCCCAGCCCTGCCCGAAGCGCCCTTCGAGCACCTCGACGGTCCGGTGGATCACGCGGAGCGTGTCCTCGCCCGCCGGCAGCGGCCGCAGCGTGCCGCGCACATGCACGGCGGTGAAGTTCCAGGTGGGCGCCGCCGGCGTGTAGCCGTACACCTCGGGGGAGAGGTAGCCGTGCGGTCCGCGGAAGATCAGCAGCGCGGGCTGTGCGCCTTCGGCGAGCCGCTCCCAGTGCGGGTTGGCCCGGTTGAGGTGTCCGAGGAGCCGGTGTCCGCGCAGGTCGGCGGGCCCGGCGGCGAGCGCCGTCTCGACCTCGGCCGGCAGCACGACCGGCAGATGGGTGGCGAACGGGACCGGCTCCGCCCCGGTGACGAGCGTGGCCAGCGGACCGGCGCGCACGACCTCGAGGGCCGCCGCGGGGCTGCCCCGGTAGTGGTCGGGAACGTACACGGCAGTACTCCTTCGTGTCAGGAGGCTGGGGGAGGGTGCGGCTACCGGCGGCGCAGCAGCGAGGCGGCGATCTCCCCGGCCCGTACGGCCGTGTTGGAGAGCAGCGTCGAGGAGAGGCCGTGGGAGTGTTCGGTGGCGCCCTGGACGTAGAGCCCGCAGCGCACGGCGTCCTCCGTGGCGATCCGGTAGTCCCGGGTCATCCGCAGGCCGCCGTCGGCGTCCCGCCGGCAGAGCTTCATGATCTCCGGGTCGACCAGTTCGTCCGGGGCGACCGGACGGTACCCGGTGGCGTACACCAGGTAGTCGGTGCCGACCTCGCGCCGTTCCCGGGTCGGCAGCGACTCGACGGTCAGCCGCAGCCCGTCGGTCCCCTCACGTACGTCCACCAGCCGGGAGACGTTGTCGATGACGAGCCGCCGCTCGTCGGTCACCTTCTCCTGGTACCAGATGCGGTACAGCTCCTCGATCAACTCCTGGTCGACGACGGAGTAGTTGGTGTTGGCGTGACGGTCCACGAGCATCGAGCGGACCGGCTCCGGGGCGCCGAAGAAGGTGTCCACCGCCGCCGGGTCGAAGATCCGGTTGGCGAACGGCGAGTCGTCGGCCGGGTGGTAGCCGTAGGCCGAGAACACCGCCCGCACCTCGGCGCGCGGGAAGCGCCCGTGGAGGTACGCGGTGACCTCGGCCCCGCTCTGGCCGGCGCCGACCACGGTGAAGCGCAGCGGGGCGTCCTCCGGGAGGCCCTCCAGGCGGGTGAGCAGCCGGCCGCTGTGCCAGACGCGCTCCGACTCGGCCGCCCCGTCCGGCAGCCGGGGACGCAGACCGGGGGCCAGGACCACGTTCCGCGCGGTCCGCACCTCGTGGCGGACGGTGCCGGTGTCCGGGCCGGTGTGGGCGAGGTGCACGCGGAAGGAGTGCACCTCGGGCCCCGACCACGTGGGCTCGATCCGCAGGACCTCGCTGCCGTAGCTCACCTGCTCCGCGCAGGCGCGCGCCGCCCAGGCGAGGTAGTCGTGGAACTCGACGCGGCTCGGGAACAGCGCCTTGTGGTTGATGAAGTCGACGAGCCGGCCCCGGTCGTGCAGATAGCCGAGGAAGGAGTACGGGCTGCCCGGGTTCCGCAGGGTCACCAGGTCCTTGAGGAAGTGGACCTGCATGGTGGCGTCCTTCAGGAGCATCCCGCCGTGCCAGGAGAACCGGGGCGAGCGCTCGAAGAAGCGGGCCCGCGGCCCGCCAGGCCCGGCCTCGCCGAGGGCGAGGGCGAGGGCCAGGTTGGACGGTCCGAAGCCGACGCCGAGCACGTCGAGCGGGGCATCGTCCGCCGCCCCGGCCGGGACGGCGGGCCGGGGGTCCCGGGTGGGGCTCACCGGGTCCGTCCGGGGTAGCGGGCGGTGGTCCGGCGGACCAGACGCCGGTGCCCGTCCGGCACCGGCTCGGCACGGTGCATCAGGGAGGGGTTGTCCCAGACCAGCAGGTCGCCGGGGCGCCACACGTGCACGTACTGCCATGCGGCGCGCAGGGTGTGCGCGTACAGCTCGTCGAGCAGGGCGCGGCTCTCGTCCCCGGCGAGACCCTCGATCCGGTCCAGGCACATCTCGTTCAGGTACAGGGCCTCCTCGCCGGTGACCGGGTGGGGGCGCACCAGCGGGTGCGAGACCGGCGGGAAGGCCGCCAGTTCGGCCCGGGCCGCCGCGTCGCCGACCGGCTTGGCCGCCCGCCGCACGGTGGCGTGGTTCCGCCCGAAGTCGTGGACGGCGCGCAGCGGTGCGACCCGGTCCCGCAGGCGCGGCGGCAGCTCTGCCAGCGGCACCCGCAGGTCGTTGAAGTGGGTGCGGCCTCCCTCGGGCGGCACCGCCACGCCGTACAGCAGGGTGGCGTCGGTGGGCTGGGCCCGGAAGGAGGCGTCGCTGTGCCAGTGCTCGGCCGGCCGCCGGGGCGCGCCCCGCGGCGCTTCGCGCATCTCCTCGACGTACGGGCTGTCCGGGTGCGCGGAGGCGGGGTCCCAGGGGAGCGCCGGCGCGCCGAACAGCCCGGTGATCCGCACCTGCTCCGCCGGCGACAGATCGAGGCCGGAGAAGACCAGTAACTGGTGTCTGTACAGGGCCTCGACGAGTTCCGCCGCCTGTTCCCCGGCCTCCGGGGTGTCGAGGCCGGAGTCGAAGACCTCGACGCCGAAGGATCCGTTCAGGGGTTTCACGCTGAGCATCCGCGGGGCTCCTTGCCGCCAGTGTCGCCGTCGTCCGTACCGTCGCGGGCGAGGGGCGGACATCACCGTCCCACCGTCACCGCATTACATCGCAGTCTCCACCCGATAACACCGGGAAGGGCGTGGGACCTTGGTCCTATTGATGCGGCAGGAGGCGCCCTGACACGCTGACCCACCATGGACGCAGCGAAACCGGAAATTCTCTACGACCCCCGTGATCCGAAGATGCGCAGCGACCCCTATCCCTTCTATGCGCGACTGCGCGAAACGGAACCGGTGCACCGGACTCCCTTCGGATTCTGGGTCGTGTCCGGATACGAAGAGGCCGGGCAGCTCCTGCGCGATCCACGGCTCACCAGTGAATTCCACCGGGACAAGAAGTGGGCGGAACACCGGGGCGGTTGGCACAGCCCCGTCGTCGACGACACCCGCATGTGGATGCTGATGCTGGACGGCGGTGCCCACCGGCGTATTCGCGGCCTGGTGAATCCGGTCTTCAACGCGCGTTCCGTGCAGGAGATGCGCCCGCGCATCTCGCGGATCCTGGCGAAGGTCCTGGACGACATGGGCGCGGGCGAGGGCATCGACCTCATCGACGAGCTCGCGCTGCCGCTGCCGGTGACCGTGATCTGCGGCCTGGTCGGCCTGCCCGTCGAGGACCGCGACCAGTGCCGCAAGTGGACGGAGGCGATCGGCCACGTCGTCGACCCCGCACTGGACGAGACCACCATGCGGGCCATGAACGACTCGGTGGTGGAGTTCCGCGCCTACATCGCGGAACACCTGGCCAAACGGCGCAGCGAGCCCCAGGACGACATCCTCACCCGGCTGATGCTGGCCGAGGTGGACGGCGAGCGCCTGTCCGACGACGAGATCATCGCCAACGTCCTGCTGCTCTTCAACGCCGGCCACGAGACCACCGTCAATCTGATCGGCAACGGCATGCTGGCGCTCCTGCGCCACCCCGAGCAGCTGCGGGCGCTGCGGGACGATCCCGGACTCATCGAGGAGGGCGTCGACGAATTCGTCAGGTACGACGCCCCGGTCCAGCTCGTCGCGCGCATCACCACGGCGGATGTCGAGGTCGGGGAGCGGACCATCGCGGCGGGATCGAAACTCATGATTCTGCTGGGCGCCGCCAACCGTGATCCGCGCCGGTACGCGAATCCGGACACGCTGGACATGACGCGGGCCGATATCAAACCACTGGCCTTCGGCGGCGGACCGCACTACTGCATCGGCGCACTCCTCGGAAAGATCGAGGGACGACTCGTCTTCACCGAACTCCTGCGGCGCTACCGCGACATCTCGCTCACCACCGAGGACGTCGTCTGGCGCCCCCACGTGAATTTCCGCGGCCTCAGCGAACTCCGCGTCGACCTCGTCCCCTGACCGGACCGCGCATTCCGGTCCGTGAATTCCCGGTGCCCACCGGCGGCAGGCCCGTCATCCTCAGGAAAGGAACGTTCCCTTGCCGAGTCCGTTGTTGTCCGGCGACACCCTCACCGAATGTTTTCTGCATTACGTCAGGTCGGCACCGGACGCCGTCGCCGTCTTTCCCGGCAGCGAGGAGCGGATCACCGGCGCCGAGCTCGCCGAGTCCTCCCTCTCCTGCGCGATCGGGCTCATGGAGCACGGCGTCGGCCCCGGCGCCGTGGTCGGACTGCTCGTCCCCACCGACGCCCGCTTCCTGAGCCTGTTCTTCGGTGTCCAGCGGGCCGGCGCCGCCTGCAGCGTGCTGCCGCTCCCCGCCGGCTTCGGTGACGAACAGGGCACCGCCCGCCGGCTCGCCCGCGTGCTGCGGGTCGCCGGCATCCGCCACCTCGTCCTCGGCGCCGCCTTCCAGAACCTGGGAGCCCTGCTCACCGAGCAGGTTCCCGGCCTCGTCCTGATCGACCCGGCCGTCGCCGCGCCCGGCGCCGTGCACCGGCTGCCCGCCGTCGACCCCGGCGCCCTGTCCGTCGTGCAGTTCACCTCCGGCAGCACCAGCGACCCCAAGGGCGTGATGCTCACCCAGCGCGCCATGGCCGCCGGTGTCCTCGCCTGCGCGGTCTCCGGCGAGTTCACCCCCGACGACGTCTTCATGCAGTGGGTGCCGACCTTCCACGACATGGGCCTCGTCGGACTCTTCTCCCACCTGCTCAACGGGTCCGACGTGCACGTCTTCACCCCCACCGCCTTCCTGCGCCGCCCCGCGCAGCTCCTCGCGTACTTCGCCGAGCACCGCGGCACGGTGATCACCGGACCCAACTTCTCCTACGAGCAGTTCGTGGACTCCGCCCCCGCCGAACTCGTCAAGGAACTCGACCTGTCCGCCTGGCGTCTCGCCTTCAACGGCGCCGAACCGGTCAGCGCCGAGACCGTCGAGCGCTTCACCCGCCACTTCGCCCCCGCCGGCCTGCGCGACACCGTCATGTACCCGGTGTACGGGATGGCCGAGGCCACCCTCGGCATCACCTTCCCCAAGCCGGGCACCCCGGTCCGCGTCCTGTCCGTCGACCGCGACGAACTCGCCGTGAGCGGCCGGGCCGTGCCCGTGGCCCGGGGCGGCCGCGGCGCCAAGGACGTCGTCGCGCTCGGCGGCGTCGTCCACGGCCTGGAGATCCGCCTCGTCGCCGAGGACGGCCGCGCGTGCGCGCCCGGCGAGCTCGGCGAGGTGCGCATCGCCGGCCCCGCCGTGACCTCCGGCTACTTCGACAACCCGCAGGCCACCGCCGCCGCCTTCGACGGACGCTGGTTCC
Source organism: Streptomyces sp. NPDC048018 (assembly GCF_043202995.1). NCBI lineage: Bacteria > Bacillati > Actinomycetota > Actinomycetes > Kitasatosporales > Streptomycetaceae > Streptomyces > Streptomyces sp. NPDC048018. The sequence continues at coordinate 107,311 of NZ_JBIDBK010000013.1, read as the reverse complement.
GCACCGGCGACGTCGGCTTCACCCACGACGGGGACCTGTTCGTCACCGGCCGCACCAAGGACATGGTCATCGTCCGCGGCCAGAACTACTTCCCCGACGACATCGAGGCCGTGGCCCGCGACGTGCCCGGCGTCTACCGCAAGCGCTGCGTCGCCTTCTCCGACACCGAGGGCGACGGCCGCGAGGTGGTCCGCGTGGTCGTCGAGGCGGACCCCCGGCAGGCCGGCGAGGACCTCGGCGCCGAGATCGCCGCCCGGGTGGTGCGCGAGATGGACTTCACCGACGTCCGCGTGCACCTCGTCAAGCCGCGCTGGATCACCCGTACCACCAGCGGCAAATGGCAGCGCGCCCGCACCCGCGAACGCCTCGCGGAACTCTCCCACGGCAGCGCCGCCGAGACCGTCGCCGCAGCCCGAACCGAACCGGAGGACACCCCGTGACCACCCCCCAGAAGCTGGAGACCGCCCGCGACCTCGAAGCGGAGCCGCTGCACAGCTACGACGTCTTCCCGATCTACCAGAACGCCTCGTGGGAGATGAGCGACATCCCCTGGGACGAGTTCCGGCCCGACCTGGTGCGCCCCGAGTACATCGCCTTCGCCATGGGCGCCGTGATGGGCGAGTCCAACTCGATCGCCGCGCAGCACGGCTTCTTCAACGAGTTCGTCGACGACTACGACTTCTCCGCCTTCGTGTGCCTCTGGGGCTACCAGGAACTCCAGCACCACCTGGCGTTCAAGAAGTGGCTGCGGCTGGCCGGCACCGACGTCGGCTACGAGCAGATCAACGCGATGCGGGCCCCGTACCCGCCCGGCATCACCCCGTCGGCGACCCTCGCCACGAACATCATCTCCGAGATCGCCACCAACCACATGTACAAGTGCGTGAGCCGGGTGGCCGAGGAGCCCGTGATCGCCAAGATCATGAAGCGGGCGAGCGGCGACGAGGCCCGCCACGCAAGGGAGTTCATCCACTACACCGCCCGCCGCCTGGTCAGCCGCCCCGAGGAACTGGGCTCGGTCCTGGAGACCTTCTACGTCTACATGGCCGACCCCGAGGGCCGCTACAACCACCCGGTCAGCAAGTTCAAGGGCAACCTCCCCGAACTCGACGGCCACGTCACCATCGACGAGGTCTTCCGCTACTTCGGCCAGGTCGACGACGGCACCGAGTGGGACCGCATCCACCGGCAGCTCTTCAGCACCCTCACGGAACTCACCGGCCGCCCCATCGAGAAGCTCCGCGACATCCGCCGCGTCCTCGCCGAACTGCCCCGCCCCCAGGACGCCGCCTGATGTCCGGGGCCACCCCCGTCGAGCTGCCCTGGCTCGACGAACCCCGCTTCCGCTGCTTCGGCTGCTCCCCGCGCAACCGGATCGGCCTCGCCCTGGAGATGTTCCGGCTCGACGACGGCCGGCTCGCCACCGACATCACCTTCTCCGACGACTACGCCTCCTACCCCGGCGTCGTCCACGGCGGCATCGTGAGCGTCCTCGTCGACGAGCTCATGGGCGACCTGATCGCGCTCGACCGCGGTCTGCTCGCCTTCTCCGTCACCCTGCGCACCAAGTTCCTGCGCCCCCTGCGGACCGGCACGCCCTACCGGGCGGTCGCCCGGATCAGCCGCGAGGGCAGCGGCGTCGTGCACGCCGAGGCGGACGTCCTCGACCTCGACGGCACCCCGCACGTCATGGCGAACTCCGCCTACCAGCCCATCAGTTCGGAGCAGGCCGAGGGCCACATGGGCCTCGTCGGCGCCGACCGCGAACGCCTCGCCCACTACTTCGACCACGCGATTGGATGACCATGTCCCTCCAGGAGTCCGCAGTCCTCGACGAGGTGCGCGCCCAGACCGCCAAGGAACTCGGCATCGACCTCTCCGAGATCGCCGACGAGACCGTCCTCAAGGAGCTGCCCGGCGCCGACTCGGTCCGGCTGCTGCGCGTCGTCGCCCAGATCGAGCGCGTCTACGACGTCGAGTTCGAGGACGAGGACATCTTCGACGTCCGCACGCCCCGCCAGCTCGCGACCCTCGTCCTCGCCCAGGCCGGCGCGGAGGCCTGACATGACCACCCACGCGACCGATGACACCCGCCCGCCGGTGGTGCACGCGGGCCGCGACGGTGACCTCGCCCTCGCCCCCGAGGACGCCCGGCGCGCCACCAACGAGCACTACGAGCTGCCGCCGGAGGTCTTCCGGGCCTTCCTCGACGAGCGGGTCAAGTACAGCTCCGCGCTGTACCGCACACCCGACGCCACCCTGGAGGAGGCGCAGACCGCCAAGCTGCACTTCGTCGCCGACCGGCTGCAGCTGCGCGGCGGCGAGTGCCTCCTCGACATCGGCTGCGGCTGGGGCAGCCTGACCCTCTTCATGGCGGAGGAGTACGGCTGCGAGGTCACCGGGGTCACGCCCTCCGCCCCGCAGGCCGCGTACATCCACGAGAAGGCCGCCGAACGGGGCGTCGCGGACCGCGTCGACGTCCGGGTCGGCTCGTACACCGACCTCGACATCGACGGCCGCTACGACGCCGCCACCATGCTCGGCTCCATCATCCACATGCCCGACCGTGTCGCCGTGCTGCGCAAGGTGTACGACGCGCTGCGCCGCCAGGGCCGGCTCTACCTCTCCGAGAGCTGCTTCCGCAGCGACGAGGTGTACCGGGAGTTCGCCGCCCGGCCCGGCACCCGGCACGTCACCGAGACCATCTTCGGCTTCGCCGACATGGTCCCCTTCTCCCACCTCATCCAGGCGACCGAGTCGGCCGGCTTCAGCCTCGCCGCGCTCGACGACCTCACCGCCCACTACCACCGCACCATCGAGGAGTGGGAACGGCGGGCCGAGGCCAACCGGGACCGCATCGAGGCCGCCGCCCCCGGCATGGCCGACCCGCTCGTGCGCTACCTGCGGGTCGCCAACGCCGGCTGGGGCTACACCTCCAAGCACTACGCCCTGACCGCGGCCAAGTCGCGGCTCGGCCCCAAGGTGGTGGACTGACATGGCGGAGACCGCCGCCCTGCTCGACGACCTGCTGCCGGCGCTCCAGATGCACGAGATCGTCGACCAGGCGGTGACCCGCGCCGGCGAGCGGACCTGGAGCCTCGCCGACCTCGACTGGGACTCCCTGCGCCCCGAACGCCTCACCGAGGCCGACCGCTCCGCCGTGCGGTTCATCACCTTCGTCGAGGACCACATCCCCGGCTACCTCTCGCACTTCCTGGAGGCCTTCCCGGTCGCCGACGCCGAGCAGGAGCTGGAGCGCTTCGGCTTCAACCGGGAGTACTTCCGCTTCCTCGTCGCCTGGGCCTCCGACGAGGAGCGGCACGCCTCCGCGCTCGCCCGCTACCAGGTCGAGACCGGCATGGCGACCCGTGAGGGCATCCTGCAGAGCCTCGCCGAGGAGGGCCGCAAGAAGTTCGAGCTGCCCTACGAGCACCCGGTCCAGTCCTTCACCTACACGCTCGTCCAGGAGAAGGCGACCCAGCTCTTCTACCAGCGCTTCCGCGAGACGGTCAGCGAACCCTTCCTCAAGGAGCTGCTCGGCCGCCTCGCCCGCGACGAGGCCCGCCACTTCGCCTTCTACAGCAACCTCGTCGGCGCCTACGTCGCCCGGGACGGCGCCGCCGCGGTCCCCGGCCTCAAGGACGTCATCGCCTCCTTCCGGATGCCGCTCGCCGACACCATGAAGGGCTACTGGCGCTGGTCCCTCAAGGTCGCCGACTCCACCGCCTACGACCACACCGAGGCCTACGACGCGGTCGTACGCCTGGTCCGCGGCTTCGTCGACACCCCCGGAGAGCCGAGCGTCGCGGACCTGGGCGAGTTCGTCCAGGCGATCCGGCGCGTCCGGTGACCCGGGGCGTACGGGGCGTACGGGGCGTGGGGGTGCGGGCGTTGGGGGTACGGGGCCCGGGGGTGCGGGCCCTGGGCGTACGGGGCCCGGGGGTGCGGAGCCCGGGCCGTCTGTGAACGCGGCCCCGGCCGGCCCGGGCGGCGCGCCCGCCCGGGTCACGGTCGTGCACTGCGACTGGGCCGGGCGAACCGCCCCCGAGACCCCGCTCGGCCCTCGCGAACGCGCCCACGCCGCACGGCTCGACGGCGGCCGGCGCGCCGAATGGGTCCGCACCCGGCTCACCGCCAAGGCCGCGCTCGTCCGGGCCGGCGCGCCGCGGCACGCCGAGATCCTGCCGGAGCCCGGCGGCGCCCCACGCCTCCACGGCGCACCCCGCCGATGGGCCGTCTCGCTCTCCCACACCGGGGAGCTGACCGCGTGCGCGGTCTCCGAAGCGGGGGCGCCCTCCCTGATCGGCGTGGATGTCGAACCCGTCGACGCCCGCAACGACATCCTGCTGCCCCGGCTGCTCGGCCCGGACGAGCCGCCCCGGCTCGGCCCGGGACCCGGGCCGCCGGGACTGCTCGCCACGGTCCTCGTGGCCGCCAAGGAGGCCGCCCTCAAGGCCTATCGGCGCCCCTCGCCGGCCCTGCGCGCCTACCGGCTGCGCCAGGACGCCGCCGGGGGGCTGCACGTCCGCGTCGCGGACGGCCCGCACCCCGCGCTGCGCGTGTGGTGGACCTGCCGCGCCGGGCTCGTGACCGCCGTGTGCGCGGCGGGCGCCCGTCCGCCCGAGCAGTACGCCCTGTCCGCCGATGCCGTTCTCGCCGCCCTGGCGGGTCCGGCGCCGGGCTCGTGACCGCCGTGTGCGCGGCGGGCGCCCGCCCGGGCGGTACGCGCTGTCAGCGGACGCCGTCCTCGCCGTCCCTGCGGCTGCCGGCACCCGCCCGCCCCGCGCCCCGCACGACGCCCTTCGGCGACGGCGGAGGCGCGGGGCGGGCGCGTACGGGAGTCAGTGGCGGATCACCCCCGTGCTGTCGCCGCGCAGCACCGCCTCGCCGTCCTGGTTGGTGATCTCGATGTCGAACTCCACGCCCGTGCCAGAGCGCACCTCGCTCAGCGCGCGCACGGTCACCTCCGCCGTGATCGTGTCGCCGGACCAGACGGGCCGAAGGAACTCCCAGCCCATCCGCCGCGCGATGAAGTGCAGCTGCCCGCCGACCTTCGTGGCGAGCGACGCCGTGAGCAGGCCGTGGGCCATCGCCCGGCCCTGCTCGGGCAGATGGTGCCGGCCGCGGTCCCCGGCGAGGTCGGCGAAGGCGACGATGTCCTCGTCGGTGATCGTCCGGCTCTCGCGCAGCACCTGGCCGACCTTCAGGTCGGGGGCGTCGCTCATCGGGCGACCTCCGCGGCGGGGGCCTTCGGGGCCTTGTCACGGATCAGGCAGCTGCTCTTGCCCACGGCGCACAGCCGGCCGTCCGAGTCCACCACCCGGCAGGACGCCATGCCGCGGTTGCGGCCCAGGTGCACGACCTCGGCGTCCACCGTGACGAGGCCCGAGGCCTCGTGCACCGGGCGCAGGAAGTCCACGTTCAGGTCGAGGGTGACGATGTCCTTGTCCTCGGGGATCGCGGAGAGGATCGAGCAGCCCAGCGCCGAGTCGATGACCGTCGACAGGATGCCGCCCGCGAGCAGCCCGAGGTGGTTCGTGAAGAAGTTCTTCACCGGCATCGTGAACTGCACCGTGCCCGGGTCGGCTTTGACCACCTCGATACCGAGGACCTGCGCGACGGGCGGCGCGACGATATCGCCCGAGATGAGTCCGCGCAGATAGGACAGACCCGTAGCGTCGGCCTGGGTGGCGAAAAGGGGCCCCTGATCCCGCCATTCGAGTACGGCGGTGTGAGTGCGGGGGGCATGTACCTCTGACACTTCGCTCCTCCATGTGAGCGCCGGACATGAGGACGCCAGTCTGGCAGCCCGCTCCGACCAGCCGCAACATGCAGTGACGCAAGTCAAGTTGACGATCCGGCAGCTCCCTGGGCCAAACGTCCCAAGGCCCTTTCGTTGACAGTGGGGGATTGCGGGCCGTTTGATGAAATAACGTTCGGGTGCACCGCTCCGCGATTGGATTGATGACTTCGATGGACCGTGAAATTCGATCGTCGCCAAGCCGTTTCGCCCGCCTTCTCGGGGTGGGCGCCTACCGCCCCGGACGGGTGGTCGGAAACGAGGAGATCTGCCGGTTCATCGATTCCGACAGCGCCTGGATAGAAGCGCGGTCGGGAATTATGACGCGGCATTTCGCCGATCCTGCCGAGACCGTTCCCGTGATGGGCGCGCGGGCCGCCGAGAAAGCGCTGAGCGCGGCCGGGCTCGCCCCGTCCGACGTCTCCTGCGTGATCGTCGCGAGCATGTCGTACCTCCACCAGGCGCCGCCCGCCGCGGCCGCCTGCGCCGCCGAGCTCGGCGCCCGCGGGGCCGCCGCCTTCGACCTCGGCGCGGCCTGCGCCGGCTTCTCCCACGGCCTGGCGGTGGCCTCCAGCCTCGTGTCCGGTGGGCAGGCGGAGCACGTGCTGGTGGTGGGTTCGGAGCGGATGAGCGACATCGTCGACCCCCGCGACCGCTCGACGGCCTTCATCTTCGGCGACGGGGCGGGCGCGGCCGTGGTGGGCCCGTCCGCCGAGCCGGGCATCGGCCGCGCCGTGTGGGGCACCGACACGGAGCACCTGCGGGCCATCGAGCAGAGCCGGTCCTTCGCCGAACTGCGGCGCGACCCGCTGGTGCGGTGGCCGTTCCTGGAGATGGCGGGCCCCGAGGTGTTCCGCTGGGCGATCGGCGCGGTCGCGGAGGTGTGCCGGGAGGCCCTGGAGGTGGCCGGGGTGACCGCGGCGGACATCGAGGCCTTCGTGCCGCACCAGGCGAACGTGCGGATCATCGACGCGGCCGTGAAGGCGATGGGCCTGCCGGCCTCCGTCGAGGTCGCGCGGACGGTCCGCGACGACGGGAACGTCTCCGGGGCGTCCATCCCGCTCGCCCTCGACACCCTGACCGCCGCCGGCCGGGTGCGGCCGGGAGGGCTCGTCCTGACGGCCGGCTTCGGCTCCGGCCTCAGCTACTCCGCCCAGGTCCTCATCGCCCCCTGACCCCCTCCTCCGCCCCGCTCCGGCGCGGATGTCCGCCCCGGCTCCGTGCGGGCCCGTTCGTGGGTGTGCGTTCCGCTCCGGGGGCGGGGGTGCGCCGCGGTCCGTGGGGGTCCGTTCGTCCCTCCTCCGTGGGTGTTCGTCCCGCTCCTGCGTCGCCGCGATCCGCTCGCTCGCCCCCTCCGTGTGGGCAATCGTCCCGCTGGGGCGGGACGGGTGGGCACACGGGACGTCAGCCCTTGCCGGGCCCAGGCTCCCCGCGCGCAGGCCCGCCCCGAGAGCGCTCGCGCCCGGACGCCGCCCGGCGCGGCGCCCCGCGTGGGGACGTCCGCCCGGCGGGGCGCGGACCGGGCCCGTGCGTTCACGGGGTCCGGGGCCTCCACGGGGGCGGGGGTGTCCGGACTGCGAGCTTCCCTTCGCTTCCCTTCGCTTCCCTTCGCTTCGCTCGGGAAGGTCGCCGCCACGTCCGGACACCCCCACCCCCGCTCCGGCCCCGGACCCCTCCCCGCCGTCGTCGGCGCCAGGACGCCCGCCCTCCGGGCCCCGACCGCAGGGGGCTCGGGCGCCGCGTCAGGCTCCCGGCGGCGTGGCCGGGCCCGCCGGCCCGCGGTCGTCGCCCGGGCCCAGGCCCTCCATCGCCCGCAACTGGTCCAGTATCGCCTTCGCGAATTCGAGTCCCTTGGGGGAGAGGCCGACCGCGCGCATGGCCACGCCGGTCACCCCCGCGCGCTCCAGGGATTGCAGATCCTGTTGGGTGATTCCGGCGTCGCGCCAGGCGGCGAGTTCGTCGAGTTTCTTCTCCGTACGAGCCGCGGAATCGTCGTCGAAGAAATATGACACCGGAACCCCGAAGAATTTCGCCAGTGCTTCCAGGTGGTGCAACCGAGGATTTCCCCGTTCGCCCTTGCGGAGATACGCGATGTACTGCTTCGAAATGTCGCCGCCCCGGTCCCGGATCGCCCGGGCGACCTCCTCGTTGCTGAACGGGCCACGGCCACGCGGGTGGACGGTCTCGAAGAGGCGGTTCAGCCTCTGGGCCAGCGATCCGGGTGGCTGTGTACCCATATGTCCCAACTCCTCTGGTCTCTTTGCTGACAACTGGAGGCGTGCGTGGGGGGCGACGGCGGCCACGCCAGTTGACGAGGCTGTGACGGCGACGTAGTGTCCACGAGGGATCGACGGAGCATTCACGGTAGTACCTCGTACGGAGGCTACTGCATGCCAAGTGCTCCCTCAATGTCCATGCCATCACTTGTTCTTGGGGTGTGCATGGAGCCTCCGGCCCGGCCTGCCGTGAGGCCAATCCACAAGGAACCGAGCGACTTTCGACGACGCTCAGATGTGACTGTGCGGACAATCCCACCCGTCCGTCCGTACGAATTCACCGAGCGCCTGTTTTCTCATGCCCTTCACGAGAGGCAAGGAGGAGGCACGACGTGGAAGAAGCGCCGGCCGTGAAGCTCACCTGCCGGGAGTTAGGTGTACTGCGCCTGCTGTCCCGGGGGTTGAGCAACCGGCTCATCGCCCGAAGGCTCGACATTTCCGAGAAGACCGTCAAGAACCATCTCAGCGGCATCTATCCGAAGATCGGCGCCACCGACCGCACCCAGGCCGCGCTCTACGCCCAGCGTGTCGGCCTGACCGAGGCGGTGCCCTGCGCCCCGGTTCCCGCCCACCTCCCCGAGGCGCCCGCCGCCGGCCCCGCCCTCACCGCCCGCGAACGCGGTGTACTCCGGCTGCTCGCCCGGGGGTTGAGCAACCGGCTGATCGCCCGCAGACTTGACATATCCGAGAAGACCGTGAAGAACCATCTGAGCGGCATATACCCGAAGATCGGGGCCGCCGACCGTACCCAGGCCGCCCTCTACGCCCAGCGCGTGGGCCTCGCCGCCTGAGCGACCGACAACAGGATCTTTTTCCGGGCGCATCCCTGCCACATGATGGAACCAGGGCAGTGTCGTGTGGAGGGGGAGCCATGAAGCGCCGTCATCTACGCCGAAAATGCGGCGATCTGATCCAGAGTCTCGACCTCGCCGTCCCCTTCTCGGTGGAGGACCTCTGCGACCAGATCGCCGACCGGCGCGGGCGCGCCATCCGGCTTGCGCCCCTGGCGTTCCCGCCCAGCGGACCCGCCGGACTCCTCGTCTCCACCGCGACCGTCGACTACGTCTTCTACGAGGCACACACGACGACCACCCATCAGACCCATGTCGTGGTGCACGAGTTAGGGCACCTGCTGTGGGGCCACTCGTCCTCCGGACCGGGACTCGGCGTCCTCCTCCCCGAGGACATCGACCCCGCCCTGATCCAGCACATGCTCGGCCGCACCCACTACAGCCGCCCCGAGGAGTACGCCGCCGAGTACTTCGCCACCCAGGTGCTGCGCCTCGTCAGCGGACCTCCCCTCGACACCGCCGCGGTCCCGCCCGACACGGTCGACCTCGTCGCCCGGCTCGAACGCTCGCTTCACCACGGCCACGGTCCCCGGACGTGACCGGCGGGACGCTCGAAAACGTCTTCAGCTACACGCACACCCTCTCCGGGCTCGTCAGCCTCAGCGCCTTCGGCTACAAATGGCGCGACCTCCGGCGCGACCCGGACAACCTGGCCCTGCGCGCCCTGTGCGGCACCCGCCTCTTCAACGGGCTCGCCTACCTGGTGCTCGCCCCGGTGACCTACCGGTGGATCGGGGCGCACACCGGGATCCCCAACCTGGGCACGCTCGTCGGCCACTGCTTCATCGTCCTCGGCGCCCTGTCGGCGCACGTCATGGTCGCCGGCTGGTTCGGCTCGCCCGAGGAGGCCCGGCGCCGGCTGCCCCGGATCGCGATGCTCTACCTCGGCGCGGTCGCCGTCATGACGGGGCTGTTCCTCGCCGCGCCGCTGCCCGGCGCCCATCCCGTGGACTTCGAGGTCCACTTCGCCACCCATCCGACCGCCGGCGCCTACGTGGTCGTCTTCCTCGTCACGTACGGACTCAACCTCGCCAACACCGCCCGGCACACCTGGCCCTCCTCGCGCGGCCTGGCCCGGCCCTGGCTCGCCCAGTCGCTGCGGCTCGCCGCCGTCGGCTCCGTCTTCGTGCTGGGCTTCATCCTCGGGAAGCTCCTCGGGGTCCTCGGCCGCTGGGGCGGCACGACCTCCCTGGACCGGGCCGCCGTCCTGTGGAGCCCCCTCATGGCCAGCGCGGGATCCCTGGTCATCGTCGTCGGCTACACCCTGCCGGGCTGGGGTGCCCGGCTCTCCAACCGCCTCGACCGGTACCGGTCCTACCGCACCCTGCACCCGCTGTGGTCCGCGCTGTGCGAGGCGGCCCCCGGCATCGCCCTCTTCGAACCGCGCTCCCCGCGGCTCGCGTTCCTCGGCGCCGACCTGCACACCCGGCTCTACCGGATGGTCATCGAGATCAGGGACGGGCAGCGGCTGCTGCGCCCCTACGTGTGCGAGGACTGCGAGCAGCGCCTGCGGGACCGGCTCGTCGGGACGCAGCCGGCCCCCGGCGACCGCACCGACCTCCTCCTGGAGGCGGCCGTCCTCGATCTGGCGATCCGCCGCAAACGCGCGGGCCGGGAGCCCTCCGGCGACGACGGCGGCCCGGGTTCGCGCCAGTCCGGGAGTGAGTTCGCCGACGAGCTGACCTGGCTGCGGCACGTCGCCGAGGCGTACGTCCGGGTGGCGGGGGAGTGCGGCAGGCGGCGCGGGCCCGACGTCTGCGGCTGCACGGCGGTCCCCGCCGCCGGCTCAGTACGATGGGATACCGCCTGACCGGCGGAAACGGCGAAGCCGCCGGACCGCGGCGCGGACCGGCGGGCGGGAAGGACGAGGGCGTGGCGGAGAGCGGCAGGGCGGGGCGCAGGCGCGGCCAGGGAGAGCTGGAGGCCCAGGTGCTCGCGGTGCTGAGGGACGCCCCCGGCCCGGTTCCCGTCGTCTGGGTGCAGGAACGTCTCGGCGGCGATCTCGCCTACACCACCGTCATCACCATCCTCACCCGCCTGCACGGCAAGGGTGCCGTCGCCCGCGACCGCGCCGGCCGCTCCTTCCGGTGGACGGCCGTCGCCGACGAGGCCGGGCTCGCCGCCCTGCGGATGCGCAAGGTCCTCGACGCCGAGAGCGACCGCCAAGCGGTCCTCGCCAGCTTCGTCACGGCCCTCTCGCCGAACGACGAGCGACTGCTGCGTGAACTCCTCGGCGAGGAGCCCGAAGACAGAGGGGACGGCGCCGAGGAGGGCGGAGACTAGCGCCCATGGGGGTCTTCGTCTTCCTGCCGCTGCTGCTTCCGCTGACCGCCTGGCCGGTCGCGCGGCTCGCGGAGCACCGGCTGCACCCGCGCACCGCGACCCGGCTGCTCACCGGCTTCGCCGTGGTCCTCGCCGTCTGCAGCACCCTGTGCCTCGCCCTGCTCATGGTCGTCGGCACCGCCCAGCTCCCCGGCAATCCCCTGCCGGACGGCTGGTCCGACCCCGAGGTGCGGGCCGCCCTGCCCTACGACGAGATCGCCGGGCGGGCCGCGATCCCCGTGCTCGGCGCCGTGGCCGTTGCCTGTCTGCACGCCCTGGCCGGCCATCTGCGGGTGCGCCGCCGCGCCGAGCGGGCGCTCGCCGGGCTGCCGGGCCGCCCGGTGGCGGTGCTGCCCGACTCCGCCCCCTACGCCTACGCCCTGCCGGGGCGGCGCGGACGGCGCGACCGGGTGGTGGTCAGCGCCGGCATGCTCGCGGCGCTCCGCCCGGCCGAGCGCCGCGCGCTGTTCGCCCATGAGCGGGCCCATCTGGACGGGCGTCACCAACGGTATCTGCTCGGGGTGCGCCTCGCCGCCCGGGCCAATCCGTTCCTGCGCCCGCTGGGCACCGCGGTCGCCTACACCGCCGAGCGGTGGGCCGACGAGGAGGCGGCCGCCGCCGTCGGCAGCCGCCGTACCGTCGCCCGCGCGATCGGCCGGGCGGCGCTCCTCGCCCCCGTGCCCCCGGCGCACCCGCTCGCCGGATTCGCCCGGCCTGGCCCCGTGCCGCGCCGGGTCGCCGCGCTGCTCGCCGGGGCGCCCGCGGCGCGGGCCTGGCCGCCGGTGTTCACCGCGGTGGGCCTGGCCGTGTGGGGCGCCGTCGCCGGAGCGACCGTGTCGGCGTTCTCCTCCGCCAACTCGGCCGTCACGCTCTACCAGGTCCTGCACACGGCCGCACCGCCGGCCTAGTCCCGCCTGCCGGAAGGCCCGGCGTCAGCCTGCGGGGCGGCGGCGCCGCCCCGCAGGCCCCGGCCGGGCGCCCGGCCGCTACAGGTCGAACTCGTGCGGCGGCAGGTCGAGCGCGAAGCAGGCCTCCCGCACCACGGCCTGCTCGGTCTTGTCGAAGTCGCCGTCGGCGCCGCCGATGACGATGCCGATCTGAACGACCGCACGGGCCTCGGCCGGCTTCTTCTTCGCCTTGGCGATCTCCTGGAGCACGCTCACCTTGCCGAAGTCGAAGTCGGCGGCCAGCTTGTCCAGATTGGCGTCGAAGCGACGCTGCAGATCCGTCGCGTCGAAGTTCTGCAGCACCTCGTTTCCCGCGATGAGCTGGGCCACCCGGCGCCGCTCGGACGGGTCGACGGTGCCGTCCGCGGCAGCGACGAGCGCGCACATCGCCATGCTCGCGTCGCGGAACGCGCCGCTCTTGAGGTCGTTCTTCTTCGCGGTCAGCTGGGTCTGCATCGTCGATGCGGACTCCTTGAGGCGGTCCCACAGGGCCATGTGCCGGCACTCCAGAGGTCGGTTACTTCTACGTCTCTGTAGAACGCGGCAGGTGTCGGCCGAGTTCCCCGGGCGGCGGAGATCCTTCCGGGGCTACCGTGGAGCCGTGCTGTCCGTGCTGCGCAACCGCACCTTCAGGCGCCTGTTCACCGCCCAGGTCGTCGCCCTCCTCGGCACGGGCCTCGCCACCGTGGCCCTCGCCCTGCTCGCCTACGACCTCGCCGGCGCCGATGCCTCCGCCGTCCTGGGCACCGCGCTCGCGCTCAAGATGGCCGCCTACGTCACCGTCGCCCCCCTCGCCGGAGCACTCGCCGCCCGGGTCCCCCGGCGGAGCCTGCTCGTCGGGGCGGACCCGATCCGCGCGGCGGCCGCCCTCGCGCTGCCGCTGGTGAGCGAGGTGTGGCACGTCTACGCCCTGGTCCTGCTGCTCCAGGCCGCCTCCGCCACCTTCACCCCCGCCTTCCAGGCCACCGTCCCCGAGGTGCTGCCCGGCGAACGCGCCTACACCGAGGCGCTGTCCCTCTCCCGGCTCGCCTACGACCTGGAGAGCCTCGTCTCGCCCGTCCTCGCCGCCGCGCTCCTCGCCCTCGTCCCCTACTCCTGGCTGTTCGCCGGCACGGGCGTCGGCTTCCTCGCCTCCGCGCTGCTGGTGCTGTCCACCGCCCTGCCCGGGCGGCGCGGGCCCGCCGCAGGGTACGAGCGGAGGCCGGCCGCCCGCATGACGGCCGGCGTCCGGCTGCTGCTGGCCACTCCGCGGCTGCGCGCCCTGCTCGCCCTCGATCTGGCCGTGGCCGCCGCGGGCGCGGTCGTCCTGACCGGCACCGTCGGCGTGGTCCGCACCACCCTGGGCCGCCCGGCGGGAGATGTCGCCCTCGCCCTCGGCGCCTACGGCGCGGGCTCCATGGGCGTCGCCCTGCTGCTGCCCCGGCTCCTCGACCGGCGCGACGACCGGCCCGTCATGCTGGCGGGGGCCTTCGCCCTGCCCGGGGTGCTCGGCGCGCTCGCGCTCACCGTCACCGCCGGCGGGGGAGCCGTGGCCTGGGCCGGGCTGCTGGGCGCCTGGTTCCTGGCCGGCGCGGCGATCTCCGCGGTGCTCACCCCCGGTGGCCGGGTGCTGCGCCGCTCTGCCGACTCCGCCGACCTCCCGGCGGCCTTCGCCGCGCGGTTCTCCCTCTCGCACGCCTGCTGGCTGCTCACCTACCCGTCGGCCGGATGGCTGGTCGCCCGTACCGGACCGGGGCCGCCTGCGGTGCTCCTGGGCGGTCTCGCGCTGCTCGCCGCCCTGGCCGCCGCCCGGCTCTGGCCGCGCACGGACCCGGCGGCGCTGCCGCACGCCCACCCCGAGCTGCCCGCCGACCACCCGCACCTGGCAGGGACGGCGGGTCCCCACGCGCACGTCTTCCACATCGACGCCCTGCACCACCGCTGGCCCGCGGCGGCCTCCTGAGAGCTCCGGGCGCGCGAAACGCCGGACGGCGGTGGGGCAGTGCCCCACCGCCGTCCGGCGTGTGCGTCCGTACTCCGGCGGATCAGGCCGCGGGAGCCGGGAAGGTCGGGTACTCGACGCCCGAGACGTGCTGGACGACCCGGATGACCTGGCAGGAGTAGCCGAACTCGTTGTCGTACCAGAGGTACAGGATCGCGTTGTCGCCGTCGACCTTGGTCGCGCCGGCGTCGACGATGGACGCGTGGCGCGAGCCGACGAAGTCCATCGAGACGGCGTCGGGGGCCGTGGTGAAGTCGATCTGGCGCTTCAGCGGCGAGTGCAGCGAGACGTCGCGGAGGTACTCGAGGACCTCGTCACGGGTGGTCTCGCGGCCCAGGCGCAGGCTCAGGATCGCGATCGAGACGTCCGGGACGGGGACGCGGATCGAGCTGCCCGTGATCGGCGCCTTCAGGTCGGGCAGCGCCTTGGCCACGGCGGAGGCGGCACCCGTCTCCGTGATGACCATGTTGAGCGGCGCGGAACGCCCGCGGCGGTCGGCCTTGTGGTAGTTGTCCAGCAGGTTCTGGTCGTTCGTGAACGAGTGGACGGTCTCCACGTGACCGCGCAGCACACCGTACTCGTCGTCCATGGCCTTGAGCGGCGGGACGATCGCGTTGGTGGTGCAGGAGGCGCAGGACAGGATCTGCTCGTCCGGCTTGATCGTGTCGTGGTTGACACCGTGCACGATGTTCGGGACGTCGCCCTTGCCCGGGGCGGTCAGGACGACCTTGTCGATGCCCGGACGCAGGTGCTTCGACAGGCCCTCGCGGTCGCGCCACTTGCCGGTGTTGTCGATGAGGATGGCGTTGTCGATGCCGTACGCCGTGTAGTCGACCTCGGAGGGGTCGTTGGCGTAGATCACGCGGATCGCGTTGCCGTTGGCGACGATCGTGCTGTTGGCCTCGTCGACCGTGATCGTGCCCTGGAACTGGCCGTGGATGGAGTCGCGGCGCAGCAGGGAGGCGCGCTTCACCAGGTCCTGCTCGCCGCCACCGCGGACGACGATGGCGCGCAGGCGCAGACCGTTGCCGGAGCCGGCCTTCTCGATGAGCAGGCGGGCCACCAGGCGGCCGATGCGGCCGAAACCGTAGAGGACGACGTCACGGCCGTCGCGGCGCTCGATCTTGTTGGCGCCGGTGGCGCCGGCGACGGCGTCGGCGGTGAACTCCGCCACCGACAGGCCGCGCTCGTCGGTCCGGAACGACTCGGCCAGGAGGCCGATGTCGATCTGGGAGGGACCCAGGTCGAGCGTGGTCAGCGCCTGCAGGAACGGCAGGGTCTCGGTGACCGAGAGCTCCTCGCCGACGATCTGGCGGGCGAATCGGTGGGTCTTGAGAATGCTGACCACCGACTTGTTCACCAGGGAGCGGCTGTGAACGAGGACGGTGACGTCCTGCTCTCGGTGCAGCTTCCCGATGATCGGAATCATGGACTCCGCGATTTCCTCGCGGTGCTTCCAGTTTGTGAACGAGTCCTCGTTGACAGTCACAGTGCATCTTTCGAGCTAGACGGTGCTCATATGCTAACCCGCCCGATCTGATGTGCGGCAGGGGGGTCCTGTGTGGTTCTGGCCACGGGGGTGTCAAGGCGGGTTTCCGGCGGGTAACATCACCTCGCACCCATCTGACGCACCGTCAACTATTGCGCCCGTCAGCCCCGGAGGCCCGCCGATGCGACGCCCTGCCGCTCCGCTGCTCGCCCTGATCGCCGTCCTCGCCGCCGTCCTCGCGGGCCCCCCGGCCCCGGCCCAGGCCCGGACCGCCGCCGCTCCCCACCGCCCGGTGATCCTCGTCCACGGCTACAACGCCGACCCCGGCGTCTGGGGAGGCCTCGACGCCCGGCTCCGGGCCGCCGGCTACACCGACGGCGAGATCCACCGCTGGGGCTACGACACCCACCAGTCCGTGAACGAGGTGCTCGCCGGCCGCTTCGCCGCCTACGTCGAGGACGTCCGCCGGCGCACCGGGGCCGACACGGTCGACATCGTCGCCCACTCCTACGGCAGCCTGCCCACCCGCTGGTACCTGAAGTACGGCGGCGGCACCGCCGCCGTCGCCCACTGGATCTCCCTCGGAGGCCCCAACCACGGCACGGGCGTCGCCTGGGCCTGCGCCCTGTGGGACCAGGCCTGCCGTGACATGACCCCCGGCAGCTGGGTGCAGAAGCGGCTCGCCGAGGGCGACGAGACCCCGGGAGCGGTCGCGTACACCACCTTCTGGTCCGGCTGCGACGAGGTGATCAACCCCGACGGCAGCGTCCCGCTCGCCGGCGCGGACAACCGGCCGGCGGGCTGCCTCGACCACAACGCCCTCCTCGGCGACGAGGCCGTCGCCCGCGGCGTGCTCGCCGCCCTGGCCGGCTGACCGGCCCGCCGCCCTCGACCGGCCGGAGCCGGGGCGGCGCGCCGGTCCGGTCAGGCGAAGCGCACCTCCGCCGTGGCGTGCCGCGGCTCCCGGCCGGTGGCGACCCGCAGCAGCGCGCCCTCCCCGGCCGGGCCGCCGCCGACCGTCAGCGGCTCATCCGCGTACACCGGGCGGCGCAGGCGGTACGCGAGGGAGCGCACCCGCCGCTCCGGGGCGTGCCGGCGCACCACGTCCAGCATCAGCAGGGCCAGCAGCGGGCCGTGCACGACGAGACCCGGACGGTCTTCCTCGTCCCGGCAGTAGTCCGCGTCGTAGTGGATGCGGTGGGCGTTCGCGGTCAGTGCGCTGAAACGGAAGAGGAGCGTCGGCCCGGGACACAGCGCCAGCCGCCACGGGTCCCCGGTCCCGGGCGGGCCCCCGTCCCCCGCCCGGCCCTCCGGCGGTGCGACCGGCGGGCCGGCCGGGGGTGCGACCGACGGGGGTGCGACCGCCCGGGGCGCGACGTCCGGGGGCGCGACGTCCGGGGGCGCGCCGTTCCGTGAAGCGACGTCCCCGGAGGATGCTCCCGCCCCGGCCCGGAAGGCGCCCGCAGAGGAGACGCCCTCCGGGACAGCGCGGTCCGGGACAGCGCCCTCCGGGACAGCGCGGTCCGGGGAAGCGTTCGCCGGGGAGGCACCGCCCTGGGGCAGGTCCTCCGGGGAAGCGCCCGTCAGGGAGGCGTCCGCCGGTGCGGCCTGCCGCGACCCGCTCGGGGTGGCCGGCCCCGACCGGTAGACGATGTCCTGCTCCTCCATCAGGCACAGCCGCCCGCCCTGGCGGAACTCGCGCCGCTCGGTCACGAACAGCAGGTCCCCGCTGCGCCCGCGCCTGGCCGTGACCTCCCCGAGGGAGGCGACCCGCTCGGCCGGTTCGCCGAGCCGCAGCGGCGCCGTGATCGCGCAGCGCCCGCCCGCCCACATGCGCTGCCGGGCGGGTACGGGCGGCAGGAAGTGCCCGTGCGCCGGATGCCCGTCCGGCCCGAGCTCCCGCCCGGCCGGCCAGTCCAGGAAGTACAGCCAGTGCCACAGGGGCGGCAGCTCTCCGCCGTCCGCCGCGACCGGCCCCGGCAGGTCGAGCACCGCCGAGAGGGCGGCCACGGGCCCGGCGGGCAGCGGGTCCACGGCGGAGACGGGGCCGGGACGCCAGCCCTCTGCGTATCGGCCGATCGGCGGGGGGCCGGCGCTCACGCCGACTCCCCGGCAGGGCCGGTCGCGGACGCCAGGAAGGCGCGCACCAGGCTCCCAGCCTCCGCCCGGCACTCCTCGAAGTACGCGTGCCGGGCCCCCGGGAAGAGGTGGGTGCGGGCGCCGGGGATCCGTGAGGCGAGCAGCGGCAGGTTGTCCGGCGGGGTGAGCCGGTCCTGGTCGCCGTGCAGCAGCAGGGTGGGCGCGGCGATCCCCGGCAGCGCGTCCCAGGCGTCGTGCCCGTTGCTCGCCAGGAGATGCGCGTGCCGCGCGTGCGCCGGCATCCGGGGGTCGCCGAGCGTGCGGTACGGGCCGGGGTGCGCGGCCCGCCAGCCGGGGGAGTACATCAGGTCGGCCAGGGCCAGACGGACGGCGTCGGCGTCCGGCCGGGCGAGGGCGCGGCGTACGGCCGCGTCGCGTTCCACGGCCCGCGGGCCGCCGGGGGACGTGCAGCCGAGGACCAGCCGGCGGACCCGCCGCGGATGGGCGATCGCGATCCACTGGGCGACCCGGCCGCCCATCGAGGTGCCGTAGACGTCCGCCCTCTCGATCCCGAGCGCGTCCAGGACGGCGACCACGTCGTCCGCGAACTGCCGGGTGGAGTAGGGACCCCGGGGCTTGTCGCTGTCGCCGGTGCCGCGCGCGTCCAGCGTCAGGGTGGAGTGCGTGGCGTGGAAGTCCTCGCGCACGGCGTCCCACCAGTGGTGGTCGTTGGCCTGCCCGGCGAGCAGCACCAGCGGCGGGCCCTCGCCGCGGTGCTGGTATGCCAGGGCGGTGCCGTCCTGGGCGCGGGCGAAGGCCACGGGGAGGGGAGCGGGCTCGGTCATGGACTCCTCGTCACGGACGCGTGGTGTCATGAGTGCCCCTGACGCTAGTGGGCGGAGGAACCCGGCATGAGCGTTCTCGACATCCTGTCCGGCGAGGAGCGGCTGGTCGTCGGCACGGTCCACGACTTCGTGGACAGGGAGGTGAGGCCGGTCGTCCGCGCGCTCGAACACGCCGACACCTACCCCGAGGCGCTGATCGAGCGGATGAAGCGGCTGGGCGTCTTCGGGCTCGCCGTCCCGGAGGAGTACGGCGGGACGCCCGTCTCCACCTCCTGCTACGTCCTCGTCACCGAGGAGCTCGCCCGCGGCTGGATGAGCCTGGCCGGCGCCATGGGCGGTCACACCGTGGTCGCCAAACTGCTGCTGCACTTCGGCACGGAGGAGCAGAGGCGCCGGTATCTGCCCCGGATGGCCACCGGAGAGCTGCGGGCGACGATGGCCCTCACGGAACCGGGCGGCGGCTCCGACCTCCAGGCCATGCGCACCGTCGCCCGAAGGCGGCGCGCCGGGGCCGGCGGACCTGACGGCTCCCGTACGCCCGACGCCCGAACGCCCGACGGCTCCCGTACGCCCGGCGGTTCCCGAACCCCCGACGGACTCCCCGCACCTGACGCATCCCACGGGCCCGGCGAGGCGACCGGGCCCGGCGCGGCCACCGGGGCCACCGGGGCGGCGTCCGGCGCCGGGGCCGGCGGACCCGTGGCGCCCGGTGGACCTGACGGATCCGGCGGCTACGTGATCGACGGCGCCAAGATGTGGATCACCAACGCCCGCCGCTCCGGCCTCATCGCCCTCCTCTGCAAGACCGACCCCGACGCCCGGCCGGCCCACCACGGCATGTCGATCCTCCTCGTCGAGCACGGCCCGGGCCTCACCGTCTCCCGTGACCTGCCGAAACTCGGCTACAAGGGCGTCGAGAGCTGCGAGCTCTCCTTCGACGGCTACCGCGCCCCCGCCGACGCGCTGCTCGGCGGCGTCGAGGGCCGGGGCTTCGGCCAGATGATGAAGGGGCTGGAGACCGGCCGGCTCCAGGTCGCCGCCCGTGCGCTCGGCGTCGGCCGGGCCGCCCTGGAGGACGCCCTCGCGTACGCGCGGACCAGGGAGTCCTTCGGCAAGCCGATCTGGCAGCACCAGTCGATCGGCAACTACCTCGCCGACATGGCGACTTCGCTGACCGCCGCGCGTCAGCTGACGCTGTACGCTGCCCGCGAGGCCGACGCCGGCCGCCGGGTCGACATGGAGGCCGGCATGGCGAAGCTGTTCGCCTCCGAGACCGCCATGCGGATCGCCCTCGACGCCGTACGCATCCACGGCGGCTACGGCTACTCGACCGAGTTCGACGTCGAGCGCTACTTCCGCGACGCACCGCTGATGATCGTGGGCGAGGGGACCAACGAGATCCAGCGGAACGTGATCGCCGCGCAGCTCGTCCGGCGGGGAGGCCTCGACACCTGAACCGCGCACCTGGAGGGGCATCCCATGGACACCAGTGAACAGAGCCGGCGCGAGGAACGGGCCCCCGCGGCCGACATCGCGCCCGGGACGGCCGCCGAGGAGGGCGGCGGCGGTGGGTTAGCCGCCTGGCTGGTGCGCCGGGGGCTGATACCCGAGACCGGCCCCAAGCGCGTCTTCGCCGCGGCGACCTTCGTCAACATGATCGGCAAGGGCCTGTTCATGGCCGGCGCGGCGCTCTTCTTCACCCGCTCCGTGGGCATCCCGGTGGCCCAGGTCGGCTTCGCGCTCGGTGCCGCCGCCCTGATCGGCCTCGTCGCCGGCATCCCCGTCGGGCACGTGGCCGACCGGCGCGGACCACGCGAGGTCTACCGGATCGCGGTCGTCGTGCAGGCGCTCGCCGTGGCGACCCTCGTCTTCGTGCACTCCTTCCCGTGGCTCGTGGTGTGCATGTGCCTGGCCGAACTCGCCAACTCGGCCGGCACGGCCGCCCGCGGCCCGCTGACCCGCGCCGTCGGCGCCCCCCACCCCACCCGCTACCGCTCCTACCTGCGCGCCCTCAACAACATCGCGGCCGGCTGCGGCGCACTCGCGGCCGGTGTCGTCGTCCAGCTCGACACCCGCACCGCGTACGTGAGCCTCATCCTGGGCAACGCCGTCGCCTTCCTCGTCTGTGCGGCGCTCGCCTCCCGCATGCCGTCCGTGCCGCCGGTCGGCGCCCCGGCGGAGACCGGCCGCTGGCTCGCGCTCAAGGACCGGCCGTACGTGGTGCTCACCGCGCTGGACGGGATCATGTCCATCCAGACCCAGGTGCTCATCTTCGCGCTGCCGCTGTGGATCATCGGTCACACCGCGGCGCCCCGGTGGTTCGTCGGCGTGAGCGTGGCCGTCAACACCGCCCTCGTGGTCTGCCTCCAGGTGCGGGCCAGCCGGGGCATCGACGGCAATGTGGCGGCCGGCCGGGTGGTGCGCCGCGCGGGGGTGGCGTTCCTCCTGGCCACCGCCCTGATCGCGGCGGCGGGCGGCGCACCCGGCTGGGTCGCCGTGGTGGTCGTGGCGCTCGGGGTGGTGGTCCACACCGTCGGCGAACTCTGGCACACCGCCGCCTCGTTCGAGCTGTCCTTCGGCCTCGCGCCGGCACACGCCCAGGGGCAGTACTCGGGCCTCTACGGCATCGGTCAGGGGCTGTCGAACGCGATCGGCCCGCCGCTGCTCGGCATGGTCTGCCTCGGCTGGGGCGAGCCCGGCTGGCTCGCCATGGGCGCCCTGTTCCTGCTGGTCGGGCTGCTCATGCCGTACGTCGTGAACTGGTCCGACCGGACCCGCCCGCCCGCCGCAGGCCCCGACGCTCCCTAGGCGTCCCGCCCCGCCGTGCGCAAGCCCGCGACGCGGGGGGTCTGCTGGGACTTAGGTCCTATTCTTGCCGCGCCGGTCGCGTGCAAGGCTGGGGCAGCGCGAGAGCGACACGGCGGAACGGCCGGGCGGCCGGCACCCCGGACGCCGCATCGCACCGCGCATGTCGCATCGCGGCAGGCCGGGCAGGTCGCAGGGCGCAAGCCCGGAGGCCGGCAGGCCGCGTGCCGCACGTCCTTGGCATCCCGTGAACGGTGAGGGTGGCATCCCCATGTCGGGCTCAATCCTGTTCCTGAACCGCTGGCCCCGGCCCGACGACACACGGCGCTGGGAGAACCGGCTGGCCGCTCCCGAGGGGCTCTTCCGCCCGGAGACCGACCGCGTCACGTACGTCTGCGACGCGGGCGGCCGCAGCGGAGTGCCCGCCGACGCCGAACGCGTCCACGTCGTGCCCGACTTCGACGACCTGGACGGCGTGCTGCGGGTCCTCGACGAGGTCGTCCGCGAGGAGGGGCCGTTCGCGCACGTCATCGGCTTCTCCGAGCTGCTGCTCGACCTGGCCGCCACCCTGCGCGAGCGGTACGGGATCCCCGGCGCAGGCCCCGAGGAGACCGCCCGCTTCCGCGACAAGACCGTCATGAAGGAGACCCTCGCCCGGTCCGGGGTCCGGGTCCCGCGCTGGGCCTCCTGCGAATCGGCCCCCCAAGTCCTGTCAACGGCACAGCAGTTCGGCTATCCGGTGATCGTCAAGCCGGTGCGCGGGGCGTCCAGCCAGGGCGTCCGTGAGATCGCCTCGGCCGGGGAGCTCGCGGCCCTGTGCGAGGAGAACGACCTGCGGGGCTACGAGATCGAGGAGTTCGTGCGGGGGGACATCCTGCACGTCGACGGTGTCGTGGACGCCTCCGGCAAGCCGCTCTTCCTGTGCACCTCGCGCTACGTCTCCACCTGCCTCGACTTCGAACTCCTGGGCGAGCCGCTCGGATCGGTCTTCCAGACCGATCCCGCGGTCCGCGCCCGCTGCGAGGACTTCGCACTGCGCTGCCTCGGCGCGCTGGGCCTGCGCTCCTCCGCCTTCCACCTCGAACTCTTCGACACCGGAACGGAGCTGGTGTTCCTGGAGGTCGGCGCCCGGGTGCCGGGCGCCGACGTCCCCTACGTCATCCACGACGTCCACGGGGTCAACCTCTTCCGGCTGTGGGTCGACGTCCTCCTCGGCCGTCCCGTGGACCCGCCGGTCACCGACCCGGCGCTGAGCGGCGGCTGGCTGACCGTCCCGGGCCCCCGGCCGCTGCCCCAGAAGGTGCTGTCCGCCACCCCGCTCCTCGGGGAAGTCCCCTTCCTCTACCGCGAACTGGTGCCGGAACCGGGCGAGCTGCTCGTGTCGCGGCCCGGCTCGTACGCCATCCTCCAGGCCGGCCGCTTCCTCTTCCGGGGCGGCACCCAGGCCGAGATCGAGGAGGCCGTCCGCCAGGTGCGCGCCCGCTACCGCCTGACGGCCGAGCCCGCCTCGTAGAGCCCCCTGTCCGTGCCCCGTCCGTACCGAACGAACAGCGCGTCCCGCAACCGCACCGTCGAGTCTGTGGAGGAAGGCGTGGGTCAGTTGAATCATGCGGAGCTGGTCGACAAGAACTTCGTGGTGTTCGCCGAAGGCTGCTTCGGACTGTTCACCAGCAAGATCGCGGCGTCCCTGATCCGCTACCGCGGGGACCGCTGCGTGGCCGTCATCGACGGCCGCAAGGCCGGCCAGACCGTGCAGGACGTCCTCGGCTACGGCGGGTCCATCCCGATCGTCGCCCGCGTCGAGGACGCCCTCCACCTGCGCCCCGAGGTCATGGTCATCGGCAAGGGGCTGCACTCCGCCGAGCTGCCCTCCGGCTGGAAGCCGCATCTCCTCGCGGCCGTCCGGCACGGCCTGCACCTGATCAACTCCATCCACTTCCGCCTCACGGACGACCCGGACATCGCGCGGGCGGTCGGCGAGCGCGGCGTCACGGTCTGGGAGACCAAGGACGCGCCCACGGTGCCGCTCAACAAGGCCCGGGTCCTCGACCTCGACGACACCTGGATCGTGCACACCTGCGGCAGCGACTCCAACATCGGCAAGAAGACCGCCGCCCTGCAGATCTGGAACGAGGCCAACGCGCGCGGCATCTCCACCGGATTCGCCGCCACCGGCCAGAGCGGCATGATGATCTCCGGCCACGGCGTCGCGGTCGACGGCGTGCCCGGCGACTTCATGGGCGGCGCCGTCGAGCAGGTCGTCCTGGAGGCCGCCGTCGGCAACGAATGGGTCGTCGTCGAGGGCCAGGGCTCCCTCAACCACATCGGCGCCAGCGGGGTCGCGCTCGCCATCCTGCACGGCGCCCTGCCGCACGCCCTCGTCTTCTGCCACCGGCTCGGCGCCGAGCGCGTCAAGGTCTGGGAGACGCCGATCATCCCCCTCCCCGAGCTCATCCGCATGAACGAGGAGCTCACCGTCTTCGAACGGCCCGCCAAGGTCGCCGTCGTCAGCGTCAACAGCGCCGGCTTCACCGACGAGGACTACCGCCGGGAGGCCGAGAAGCTGGAGGCCGAGACCGGCCTGCCCGTCGTCGACCCGGTCCGCGAGGGCGGCGCCGCCCGGCTCGTCGACATCCTGCGCGCCCACCAGCGCGAGACCGCGGACCGGCAGCCGCGGCGGCGGCGCTGAGTGCGGACCCGTACCGTCGAGGAGGTGCACCGATGAAGCCGGCAGTCCTGCTGCTCATGCACCAGGGCAGGTCGTTCACCGAGGAGGCCGCGGCGGCGGCCGCCGGGCTCGGCCGCACCCTGGTCGCGCTCAGCTCCCGCCCCGAAGACCCCGCGGCGCTGGACGACAGCCGCCGCCACCTCGCCGCCTGCCTGGTGACCGAGGAGCCCGAACTCCGCTTCGGCGACGTCGAGAAGGCCGTACGCGAACTCGCCGACCGCGGATACCGCGTCGAGGCCGCCCTCGCGACCTTCGAGGGATACCGGCTCCTGATGGCCGAGCTCAACGAACAACTGGGCGCGCACGACTCCGCCGAGCCCGCGCTGCGCCTGTGCCTCGACAAGTACGAGCTGCGCCGCCTCCTCTTCGCGCAGGGCCTCAGCGAGGTCCGGGTCCGCCGCCTCGCGCCCGGCGTCGTACCCGAACTCGACCCAGCCGCCCGGTGGTTCGTCAAACCGGTGCGCGGCGCCTCGTCCTTCGCGGCCTTCCTCCTGGACGACGTCACCGCGCTCGCGGACCTCCCCGCGATGCAGGAGCAGATGCGCGCGGACCGGCGCATGAAGGCGATCTTCATGGACCGGTACGACTTCCTCGTCGAGGAGTACGTCGAGGGGCCGGAGTTCAGCTTCGAGACCCTCGTCCTCGACGGGCGCCCGCACCACCTGTGCGTCCACGAGAAGGCCCGCGTGGAACGCCTGGAGCGGACCACCCTGGAGGGGATGTCGGTCAGTCCGCCCGCGAGCATCGGCCCCGAACTCGTCCTGGAGGGAGCCGACTTCGTCACCGACTGCCTCGCCGCCCTCGGCGGGCACGGCCTCACCGCGGGAGCCTTCCACATCGAGGTCAAGTACTGGGCCGACCGCGGCCGCTGGGAGATCATCGAGATCAACCCGCGGATGGGCGGCAGCCTCATCGACGCCAGCGTGCGCACCGTCACCGGACACTCCCTGCTCGACCTGTGGACCGAGTCCCTGCTCACCGCCGACGGCGACCGTGACGCCTTCCACGAGCGGCTCACCCGCCTCTCCCAGCTGGAGGCGCTGCGCACCGGAGCCCCCACCCGGGCGACCGTGTTCCTCAGCAGGTACGGCGAGAAGGGGCGGACCGTCGACACGATCCGTTTCGCCCCGCCCACCCGCCCGCCCCGGATCCTCCGCCTGCACGTCGCGGAGGGCGCCCGGCTCGACGCGTCCGACCGGGCGATCTGCCTGATGGACGCCCTGTGGGACGTGGCGGCCGACGCCCTCGACGCCGAGACCGCCTTCCTCGACCGACACGCGACGGAGCACTTCCATGTCCGCTACCGCTGAGCCCGCCGGCCCCCTGGGGCCCGACGACGTGATCCTCGACCTGCACGCCGGCGGCAAGCTGGAGGTCCGCGCCACCGTCCCGCTCCGCAACCGCGAGGACCTCGCCCGGGTCTACACCCCCGGCTTCACCCGGGTCGCCGAGCGCATCGCCCGGGACCCCTCCGCCGCGGACCGGTGGTCCCTGCGCGGTCACACCGTCGCCATCGTCACCGACGGCTCCGCCGTGTCCGGCCTCGGCGACCTCGGACCGCTGGCGGCCCTGCCCGTGATGGAGGGCAAGGCCCTGCTCTTCAAGGAGTTCGCGGGCATCGACGCCTTCCCCCTGTGCCTGGGCACCCAGGACGTCGACGCGATCGTCGACACGGTCGCCCACCTGGAGCCCACTTTCGGCGGCATCATGCTGGAGGACATCTCCGCCCCCCGCTGCTTCGAGATCGAGGACCGGCTGCGCGAGCGCCTGTCCATCCCCGTCCTCCACGACGACCAGCACGCCACCGCGGTGGCCGCCACGGCCGCCCTGATCAACGCGGCCAGGGCGGTCGGCAAGGACCTTTCCGACCTCAAGGTCGTGGTCGCGGGCACCGGGGCCGCCGGTACCTCCACGGCGCGGCTCCTCATGAGCATCGGCGTCCGCCGGATCGTCGCCTGCGACCGGCAGGGCGCCCTGCACCCGGGCCGTACCGACGTCACCGGCGCCAAGCGCTGGTTCGCCGACCACACCAACCCCGACCGGGAGACCGGCCCGCTGCGCTCCGTCCTGGCCGGCGCGGACGTCCTCGTCGGCTACGCCGGCCGCGGCGTCCTCGCCCCCGAGGACCTGCGGACCATGGCGGACCGGCCGGTCGTCTTCGCCCTGTCCAACCCGCACCCCGAGTTCCTGCCCGACGAGGTCGCCGGCCTCGTCGCGATCCTGGCGACGGGCCGCAGCGACCTCCCCAACCAGATCGACTGCGGACTCTGCTACCCCGGCATCTTCCGGGGCGCCTTCGACGCCGGCGTGCCCGCCATCACCGAGGAGATGAAGATCGCCGCGGCCCGCGCCATCGCCGGCCTCGTCGACGAGGCCGCCCTCTCCCGCGGCCGGGTCGTGCCCGACATCTTCGACGGCGTCGCCCCGCACGTGGCGAAGGCGGTGGCCGAGGCCGCCGCCGCGCCCACCGCCCCCTGAACCCTCCGAGACCCGTGCCGAACGTCCCTCCCCAGCACCCTCCCGCGAAGGAGAACGCGATGAACCGCGTGCACAACACCGGGATCACCCACCCGAAGCCGTTCTACAACGAGGAACAGAGCCGGCTGAAGAAGGCCGAGCTCGACCGCTACATGGACAAGAAGATGGAGGAGTGGAAGGCCACCGTGCCCTTCGCCTCCCACCTGACCGCCCCGGAGCTCCACCAGGCGTACTACCGCCGCACCCTCATCGAGCACGTGTGGCGGATCCGGCTCTCCCGGGTCAGCCAGTCCAAGGCCATCTACAAGATCGCCCAGATCTCGCCGAAGGCGGCCCACGACTACGCCCACTACCAGGCCGACGAGATGCTGCACGACAAGCTGTATGTCAGCGACGCCGCGGCCGCCGGCATCACCGAGGAGGAGATCCTCGCCACCGAGCCGTACCTGTCCACCCGCCTCTTCGAGGGCTTCTTCTACTACGCCCTGGAGCACGAGTCGGCGCTCGCCCCGGTGGTCTCCAACTACCTGGTCGAGTACACCCAGGCCAAGCTCCAGCCGGCCATCGTGAAGAACCTCCAGGAGCGGCTCGGCAAGGAGAACGTCAAGGGCCAGGCCGCCCACCTCCACGTCGACACCACCGACGACCACTCCCAGGAGATGTGGAACATCCTCCACCAGCTGATCTTCAGCGAGGAGGACTTCCAGCAGGTCTTCAGGTACATCGACGACGTCCAGGAGATCCTCGCCATGTTCTTCCGCGAGATCTACGAGGACACCGTCGCCCGGCACGAGGCGACCGCCGCGTGATGCTGAGGGCCGAACCGATCACGGGCTTCACGGGGACCTTCCACGTCCCCGCCTCGAAGCCGGAGACGCAGCGGGCGATCCTGGCGAGCTCCCTCGCCGAGGGCCGCTCCCGGGTCACCAACGACCTGCGCTGCGAGGAGACCGAGACCATGAAGCGCGCCTGTCGCGCGCTGGGCGCCGAGATCGTCGAGCACGACGGTTTCCTCGACATCACCGGAATCGGCGGGCGGTTCAAGGACGACGGGCGCACCGTGATCCGTTCCGACGGCTCCGGGCTCGTCTTCCGCACGATGACCGCCCTCACCTCCGTCCTGCCGTCACCCGTCGTCGTCACCGGCGACGAGATCCTGTGCGGGCGGGTCATGTCCCCGCTCCTGGACGCCCTGCGCGACCTGGGCGCCGACATCGAGTCCCTCGTACGCGAGGGCAACGCGCCCGTCGTCAACTGGGGAGGCCGGCTCGCCGGAGGCGTCTGCCGGCTGCCCGGAGACGTCAGTTCCCAGTTCGTCACCGCGATCCTGTTCGCCGCCCCGTTCGCCGAACGGCCCGTGGAGATCGAGGTGGCCGGCCGGGTCCACTCGAAGTCGTACATCGAGCAGACCCTGCACACCCTGCGCGAGGCGGGCGTCGGCGTCACCGTCTCCGAGGACCACCGGCACTACCGCGTCGAGCCCTCCCTCTACCGGGCCCGGGACGTCGCCGTGCACGAGGACTACACCTCCGCCTCCTACCCGCTGGCCGCCGCCGCGCTCTACCCGGGCCGCACGGTGTTCACCGGCGTCCACGGCACCAGCACCCAGGGCGAGTCGGCGATCGTGCCCATCCTGGAGCGGCTCGGCGTGCGCACCGCGCTCGACCGGACCGCCGGCACCCTCACCGTCGACACCCCGGCGGGCGCCCTGCGCGGCGACTTCGACATCGACGCCACCGACTGCCCCAACATCGTGCCCACCCTCGCCGCCCTCGGCGCCTACGTCGACGGCACCCTCAGGGTCACCGGCGCGCGGGTGACGCACTTCCACAAGGCCTCCCGCATCGAGGCCATGACCGGTGAGCTGTCCAAGGCCGGCGTCGACATCCGGGCCCGCTACGACCGCGGGGTCTGCGACGGCTTCGAGGTACGCGGCCGGTCCACGTACCCCGGTGGCGTCACGTTCTCGCACTGGGGCGACCACCGGATCTTCATGTCGCTGTTCGTGGCGGGCCTGCGCATGCGGTCCGCGAACCTCTACTCCGGTTCCGAGGAGGTCCGGCTCTCCTTCCCGGCGTTCTTCGAGGAGTTCGCCAAGGCGGGCGTCGTCACCTCCACCGTGGACGGGCCGGGCGCCGACCCTACCCCGTCCGGCCCGCGCCGTTCCCCGGCCGCGGTGCCGGTCGGCGGCGCCTGAGCCGCGGCGGGGCCGCCGGGCACCGTCCCACGCCCGGCGGCCCCACCACCACCGTCCCCCTGCGCTCCCCCCCAGAGAGGAACCCCGCGGATGTCCGCACCCGACACGGCCGCGCTCGTGAAGGAGTACCGCGAGAACGGCTTCGCGGTCGCCGAGCGCCTCTTCGACCCGAGCGAGGTCGCCGAGCTCAACCACGCCATCACGGAGATCCTGAGCGTCCCCGACATCGGAGCCGTCGCCGAGGTCGAACCGGGCGACGAGGGCATGGCCCGCCGGATCTGGTCGCCCACCAAGCAGCACGCCGCCTTCGAACGGGCCGCCGCCCACCCGAGGCTGCTCGACCACGTCGAGGCGCTCATCGGCCCCGACATCCTCTTCCACTACAGCAAGCTCCACCTCAAGGCCCCGCAGGTCGGCAGCGAGGTCGACTGGCACCAGGACTTCGCCTACTACCCCCACACCAACACCGACCTCGTGACGGCCCTCGTCTACCTCGACGACACCACCGTCGAGAACTCCTGCCTCCAGGCCGTCCCCGGCTCCCACCTGCGCGGCCTCGCCGACCACTACGTCGACGGCTACTTCCGCGGCAAGGTGGGCGGCCCCGGCGCGCCCGACCCGGCGCTCGCCGTACCGATCGAGGCACCCGCCGGCAGCGTCGTCTTCATCCACTGCCTGCTCCTGCACTACTCCTCGCCGAACCGCTCCGAGCGCTACCGCCGGGCCTTCCTGCCCGCCTACCGGGCCGCCGACGCCTACCCGATCCACTTCGGCGCGCACGCCGGTCACAACGAGGCCGGTGTCCGGCTGCTGCGCGGTAGCGTGTCCGACACGGCACGCGTGGAAGCCGGTACCTGGCGCCTCCCGCTCGCGGAGCGCCCCTTCGGCTCCCTCTTCCAGCTCCAGGAAGGTGCCCACACCGGCGGACAGTCGGCCCGCACCGGGTACGCCACCCTGGAGGACGCGAAGTGACCGCAGCCACCCCGCACGTGACCGTCGTCCGCGCCTGCCTGCGAGGCGGCGCGGGCGGCAGCCCCACGGCGGTGGTGGTGGAGGACGACCCGCCCGGCGCGCGGCTCGACGACGCGGAGCGCCGCCGGATCCCGGCCGTGTGGGGTACCTCGCACGCCGTGTACGTCCGCCGCGACCGCGACGTGACCGACCTGCGCTTCTTCACCGCGGAGGGCGAACTGCCCGCCTGCGGGCACGGCACCGTCGCCGCCCTCGCGCTGCTCGCGGCACGCGAGGGCGGCGACCGGCCCTACCGGGCCACCCTGCGCACCGGCCGGCGGGTCTTCGCGGGCCGGGCCGAGCGCGTCGGGGACCGGCTCACCGCGGCCTTCGACCCCGGCCGGGTGGACCTGCGCGAACCCACCGCCGAGGAGCGGGCCCTGGTGCTGCCCGCACTAGGCCTGGACCCGGACGCGACCGGGCCCGGCGTGCGGATCGCCGGGGTGGGCCGGGAGCGCGTCCTCGTGCCCGTCGCCACCCGCGCCGCGCTCGCCGCCCTGACTCCCGACCTCGACGCACTGCGCGCGGCCTGCGACCGGTTCGGCCTGCTCGGCGCGTACGTCCACTCCGCGCCCACGCCCGAAGGCGTCCTCGCGGCCCGGATGTTCGCCCCGTCGATCGGCGTTCCCGAGGACATCGCCAACGCCAACAGCACCGCCTGCCTCGCCGCCCATCTGGCCGGCCTCGGCATCAGCGGCATCTCCGTCGACATGGGCGACTCCCTCGGCAGCCCGGCCACCGTCACGGCCACCACGGGCCCCGGCCGCACCGTCGAACTGGGCGGCGCGGCCGAGGTCCTGACGGACTGAGCTCAGCTCCCGACGTCCCGCGCCCGCAGGCCGGCGAAGGCCGTCCAGGCCTGGTCGGCGCCGAGGTCGGCCCTCAGCCGCTCGGGCGTGCTGAACGCGACGGCCGTGCGCGCCCCGAGCGGGGTGCGGAAGAGGCGGGTCGCGCAGCCGTCGGCTACCGGCCGGACGGGCACGCAGAGGCGTCCGGCCGGCACCTGTTCACAGGGCTCGGGACCGTCTCCGTACGGGCCGGTGTGCGTCATGGGTGGTTCCTCCCCGGGAACGGGCGCCCCGGGACGGTCGCGCCGGGGCCGTCTCCGAAGCCATGCCCGCCCGCGGCCGGCCGGGGACTCCCGTGACGCGCCCCTGACGCCGACTGGACGGGATCCCGTCGGCCGGGGGCAGCTCGACGATCCGCGGATCCACCCGTACGTGTGGCGCTCACCGGCCGGCGGGCGAGGCGGGCGCACGGCGAGCGCCGCGGGGCGGGACCCGGGGCCGGAGCGACCGGAGGACGATCCACCGGCGGGCCCCCTCGGCGCGTCGCGCCGCGACGCCGGGAAGGACGCGTTCCTGCCATCCTGGCCCGCACGGGGCCGTCCGGCCGTCCCGGATTCGCCGATCGGCTCGAACCTCCGCGGTGCGCCTGGCACGCTTTCCGTCGTGACCTACGTCGTGACCGTGGAAACCTGCATACCGGACGGCGCCCCCGACCTCGACGAACTCGGCCGGGTCGGGGCCGTCGTCCTGCTCGAACGGGGCTTCGGCTCCGTGGCCGGCGCGGAGGGGCCCGACGGGGTGGAGGTGGACGTCTTCGACGTCGCCGTCGCCGGGCACCCGCGCGGCCTCCTGCTCACCGTGCGCGTGGCCGCCCCCTCCCTGGAGGCCGCCGAGGACGCGGTGGGCGCCGTGACCCAGGAGATACTCGACCGGACCGACGAACTGGCCGGCTGGGTGGTGGTGAGCAGCGAGGTCAGACTCCACACCGACCGGGCCCGCGAGAGCCTGGAGGCCGCCGACGGGCCCGACGCCCCGCCCAGCGATCCTGCGGCCCGCCGGGCCCGGCACACCGCCGGAGCGCCCGGCACCGCCGGCCCGGACGGCGACGAGGCCCTCCCCGAGGTCGTCGAGGAGACCCCCGACCCCGAGGCCGAGATCCTGGCCCTGGCCCCGGCCCTGCGCTCCTTCGACCCGGCCGTCTTCGGCACCGGCCCCGACGCCGCACGGCTCGCCGCCGGCGCCCTCGTCCACGCCGCCGAGGTCCTCATCGACGAGCTCTGCGACGACGCGCAGGCCCTCGCCGAGGAGGACACCGACGTCGCCTCCTGCGCGGGCCACCTCTGGCACCTCGACCGGCTGCCCGCCCGGCACGCCGACCGCTACGACGAACTCTTCGCCCGCCGCTTCCTGGTGACCGCCGTCGCCCTCACCACCCGCTTCACCGACGGCGGCTTCCGCCGGCTCGGCTGCCTCGCCGACGAATTCGTCCTGCGCTTCCTGGTCGAGCAGGCGCACGTGGCCCTCGACCTCTACGGCCTCCTGGACGACGAGGTCGCCGCCGCCCTGGAGCGCTTCCGCGTCCACGTCCTCGACCGGCCGCGCCCGGCCCCCGACGAGGACACCGCGCCGCTCGGCTTCGGCACCTGGTTCACGCCCTTCGGCGCGGACCGCTACGTCCACCCGTACGCCGCCGACGCCGCCCTGGACGAGCCCGCCGAGGAGTACCGGGAGGAGGCCGGGGGCGCCTGACGCCCGGAGCCCGCACGCCCCCGGCCGCACCCCGGTCGGGCGGTCCGGGCCCCGGACCCGCCCGGGGCGTACGCGTCGCCCGCGTCGCGCACGACCATGCCGAGCCGGCCGGCCGCGTCGATCCGCGCGACCACGGTGACGAGCACCGCGACCGGCTGCTCGTCGTGCCCGGTACGGCTGCCGCGGAGCGGCCCGGGGCCGGACTCCGGGCCCGCACGGGCGGCATAGGATCGGGCGGGACCAGCGGAGGAGGGACAGTGTTCGTCAAGGTGTGCGGGCTCGCCACGCCCGCCGACATCGACGCGGCCGCCGGGGCCGGCGCCGACGCGATCGGGCTCGTCATCAGCGGAACCAGCGTCCGCGGCCTCGACCGGGACACCGCCGTGCGCCTCGCCGCCCACGCGCGCGCCCACACGCCCGCGCACGTGCTGTCCGTCCTCGTCGTCAACGACACCCCCGCCGCGGACGCCGCCGCGCTCGCCCGCGAACTCGACGTCGACGCCCTCCAGCTGCACGGCCGATACGACGCCGCCGACTTCACTGCGGCCGCCCTCGTCTTCCCCCGCCTGTGGCGGGCCACCTCTCTCAAGGAGCGCCCCGACACCCGCGTGGGTGCCTACGGGGAGGAGGTCCTGCTGCTCGACTCGCCCCGCGCCGGCTCCGGCGCCCGCTGGGACCTCTCCCTCCTCGACACGGCCCGCCCGCAGGGGACGTGGCTCCTCGCCGGCGGACTCGCCCCCGGCAACGTCGGGGAGGCCGTCGCCCGGGCCCGCCCCTGGGGCGTCGACGTGTCCAGCGGCGTCGAGTCCGCCCCGGGCGTCAAGGACCACGCCCTGGTCCGGGACTTCGTCACCGCGGCGAAGGCGGCCGGCGCGCGGGGCTGAGGCGTTGTCAGACCCTCCCGGTAGCGTTTCGCAGGTCGCCCGACCGCACACCCCTCCGGGAGGAACGCCCGTGGACATCCTGCTCATCGCCGGCCTGTGGCTCGACGGAACGGCCTGGGACGAGGTCGTTCCCGAACTCACCGCGCTCGGCCACCGGCCCGTTCCGGTCCCTCTGCCCGGCCAGGGGGACGGAGACCTCTCCGCCACGCTCGACGACCAGCTGGCGGCGGTGCTCGCCGCCGTCGACGCGGCGCCCGGCAGGCCGCTCGTGGTGGGGCACTCCGCCGCCTGCAGCCTGGCCTGGCTGGCCGCCGACGCCCGGCCGGAGAAGGTGGCCAAGGTGGCCCTGGTCGGCGGCTTCCCCGCCCCCGACGGGCGCGCCTACGCCGACGCCTTTCCGATCGAGGACGGCTTCATGCCCTTCCCGGGCTGGGGCCCCTTCGAGGGACCGGACGCCGACGACCTGGACGAGGCGGCACGGGAGCGCTTCGCCTCCGCCGCCGTCCCGGTCCCGGAGGCGGTGGCCCGGGGGACGGTGCGGCTCACCGACGAGCGCCGCTTCGACGTCCCGGTGCTGCTCGTGTGTCCCGAGTTCGGCCCAGCCCAGGCGAAGGAGTGGATCGCCGACGGAGAGAGCCCCGAGCTCGCCCGGGTCGCCCACCTCGACTACGTCGACCTCGACTCCGGCCACTGGCCGATGACCACCCGCCCCCGCGCACTCGCCCGGCTGCTGGCCGAGGCCGCGGCCACCGAGGAGCAGGGCGTGAACGCCGGAGACTAGACCTGGACGGACGCGGAGTCCGCCCCTGTCTGCGCCCCCGCCCCCGTCCCCGTCCCTGTCCCTGTCCTCGTCCCCGTCCCCGTCCGCGTCTCCGCCTCGGGCCGCGCGTCCGGTCCGTCGTCCGTCCCGGCGACGGGCCCTGCGCCCGGCTCATGGAGGACCCCCGTCCGTCGACGGTCCTTTCTGGACCGTCGCGGAAGGCAGGTCTGACTCCCCTTTGGGTCAACGGCCTTGGCGTGCGGCATGCTGTGTCACCTACGGCCAGGGGAGCCTTCGTCGGCCCGGGGCGTGTGACGACCACTCTTCGCGCGCGACGGACCTGGTGGTTGTGTCGCGGGGCGGGCCGTCTCAGGCGGTGCGGAGGACCCGGAATCGGTCGGGCGCGGCCGGATCCCGGTCGACTACCTGGACGGGAGCCCCGTCCCACTGCCACACGTCGATGTCGGGCGTGCGGGAGAAGCTGATGCGCCCCCGCGTGCCGTCGACGGCGATCCTCGGCCAGGCCCCGGCCAGGCTCACCCGGTCGGCGCCGTGTGAGCGCAGGGCCTCGGTGAGGGTGATGCCGGTGTCGTAGCCCTCGAAGGCGACGAAGGAGGGTGCGCCGCCCAGCCGCCCGCGGAGGGCCGCGTCGACCCGCGTGCCGAGCGGTCCGAGGCGTTCCGGCAGGTAGCGCAGGAACGGGATCCCGGCGCCCTCGGCGCCGAGCAGGGCCTCCCATTCGGTGAACTCCGGCTGCCCGGCGGGGGCGCCGATCAGGACCTCGGCCAGCCGCCGGTCCCGGCGGACGGCCTCGACGACCGGCACGGCCGGCTCGGGGTGGCCCACGAGGAGAAGGAGGGCCGTCGCGCGACGGGCGACGAGGGCGTCGCACAGGGCCGTGGGGGAGAGTCCGAGCGCGTCGAGCTCCATGACGGAGCCTCCGCGCTCGGCGAGACGGTCCCGCAGGATGCGGGTCCCGGAGGCCCAGTAAACGCTCGGCTGGGTCGCCACGGCGATCCGGCGGTGACCCGCGTCGAGCAGGAAGTCCGCGTACGTCCGCCAGCCGCGGGACTGCGGCGGGGCCAGGCGCGCCACCCGCTCCGTGGGCCCGTCGGTCAGCGCGTCGAGAACGGCCGACGAGCACAGGAACGGCAGGCCGAGCGCGTCGGCCCGCGTGGCGGCGGCGCGGGCGACGACGCTGTGGTACTCGCCCACCACGGCTGCCGCACCCAGGCCGGCCAGCTCCTCCACGGCCGCCGCGGCCCGCTCCGGGTCGGCCGCGGTGTCCCGGACCGTCATTTCGAGCGGCCTTCCGGCGATCCCGCCGCTCTCGGCGGCCTCGTGGAGGGCCAGTTCGAGCCCGGCGAGCAGATGCCGGCCGGCCTCGACCCAGCCGGGGCGGCTCAGCGGGACGAGGGCGCCGATCAGGACCGGCGGTCCGGCGGTCCGTGGGGTGGAGGCGAGCGAGGATGGCGTGTGCATGGTCTGGGCGTCTCCCGTGTGACGATGCCGGACATTGCATACGCCACCCTCGCCGACCGGCAACCGATTTAGGGTGCGTCGGAGGGCGAGGCGGCGGGCAGCCACCTCAGGCGGAGGTCACCCGCAGGATGACCGCGCCGCCGATGATGGACGCGAAGGACAGCAGGCGGGCCAGGGTGAGTCTCTCCTTGAAGAGGATCGAGCCGAAGACGACGGTGCCGACGCCGCCGATGCCGGTCCACAGGGTGTAGCCCACCGAGACGTCGAGGTCGAGCAGGGCGCGGGACAGGGCGTAGATGCCGCCGGCGGCGGCGAGCAGGGTCAGCACGCTGGGCCACAGGCGGGTGAAGCCCTGGGTCGCGTTGGTGCCGAGCGCGAAGAGGATCTCGAAGACGATGGCGATGCCGAGGAACAGCCAGGTCATGGCAGTGACTCTCTCCTGGTCGGGGCTGGTCGAGCCGATTGGGGCTGGTCGGGCTGAGCGGGCTGGTCGGGCTGGTCGGGATGAACAGGCCGGGCGGGCCCGTCGGACGCGCATGCCGGGTGGCGCGCAGAGCGGTGCGACCGGGCCGGGTGGCGTCGGGGGCGCGGGCCGGAGGTGGGGCCGAGTGGCGCGGGCCTACGGCGTGGCTGAGCGGCGCGGGCCGGGTGGGGTGGTGCCGAGGGCGCGGGACGGGTGGACCGGGTGGGCCGGTGGTGGGAGCACCGCCCGCCCCCTGCGGTGCCGTCGTGGGTGGCCCGGGGCAGGGGCCGTCAGGTCGCCGACTTCGCGGCGGCGATCCGGTCGGTGACGCGCAGCGCCGTGCCGCCGCCGATGATCAGGACGAAGGCGACCACCTTCCACACGGTCATCGGCTCGTCGTAGATGAGGGTGCCGAAGATGACGGTGCCGACGCCGCCGATGCCGGCCCAGACGGTGTAGCCGACGCCGACGTCCAGGTACTTCAGTGCCTGGGAGAGGCCGTAGATGCCGAAGGCGGCGGCCACCGCGGTGAGCAGGGAGGGGCCGAGCCGGGTGAAGGCGTGGGTGGCCTCGGTGGAGAGCGCGAAGGTGACCTCGAAGACCGAGGAGAGGAGCAGCCACGTCCAGCCGACGTTCTGCTTCCTGCGCGCCTCTTCGGCGGAGACGGCCCCCGCCGTACCGGCCGCATCCGCCCCGCGTGTCATGGCCTTCTCTTCTGTGGACATCGGAATCAAACCCCCCGTTTTGATTGCTTGTACGTGCAACTAGATGTCGCCGAGAAGCTTGCACGGGCATATAACCTGCTGTCAAACCCCCGTGGGGAGGCGCCCGATGAGCGACCGGGCCGCACGGCCTCCGCGAGGCCAGGAGTCGTCCCGGGGCGGACACCGGCTCTCCGGGGAACCGGCCCGCACGCGTCGGCGTCACTCCAGGAGTCCGCAAGATCGACTCGCCGGAGGACTCGCTCGTGCCCCTCACAGCCGCCCGCTATCTGTACCTGACCCGGCACGCCGAGGCCACCGCGGACGAGAGCGAGTTGACAGCGGCCGGCCGCCACCAGGCCGCGCTCCTCGGAGAGCGGCTGCGGGGTGTCCCGCTGACGGCGATCCATCACGGGCCGCTCGCCCGTGCCGCACAGACCGCGCGGCTGGTCGGTGAACAACTCGACGGCGTCCCAGCGCAGCTCGCCGTCGCGGCCGGCGACTACATCCCCTACCTTCCGTCGCGCGAGGAACTGCCGGCGGAGACGGCCGACGCCATGCTGGGCTTTCTGCGGCAGTTCCCGGCCGAGGAGCGCGAGCAGGGGCCCGGCCTCGCGGAGGCGGCGCTCGCGCAGTTCACCGGGCCCGTCGCCGGCGACGAGCCGCGCCACGAACTCGTCGTCACGCACAACTTCCTCGTCGGCTGGCTCCTCCGCGCCGCCCTCGACGCCCCGAAGTGGCGCTGGATGGGCATCAACCACGCCAACGCGGCGCTGACCGTCATCCGCTATGCGCCCGGCCGTGCCCCGGCGGTCCTCCTCTTCAACGACACGGGCCATCTCCCCGCCGAGCTCCGCTGGACCGGCTTCCCGCAGGAGCTCCACATCTGAGATCCCGGCTCCCGCGCCCAAGCCACGGTGCGGACCCGCCGCCGTCGGGGTGTCAGCGCACCGGACG
Organism: Streptomyces sp. NPDC048018; assembly: GCF_043202995.1. Lineage (NCBI taxonomy): Bacteria > Bacillati > Actinomycetota > Actinomycetes > Kitasatosporales > Streptomycetaceae > Streptomyces > Streptomyces sp. NPDC048018. The sequence continues at coordinate 69,718 of NZ_JBIDBK010000013.1, read as the reverse complement.
GTCGAGGCGGACGCGGACGAGCCGCGTCTCGACGCCGCTGTCGATGAGCCGGCCGTTCGCGTCGAACGCGCCGCTGCCGTCGCTCATCCCGACGTCGCTGTCGTCGAGCGGCACCAGGTCCGGGAACCCCCGACCGCCACGCCCTCGATCCTGCCCGGGACGCCCGCGCCCGTGCCCAGGCCGACCACGAGACGCCGGGCCGCGAAGTCGCGGTTGGCCTTCGGATGAGGAGCGGAGGGGGAGACGCGAGGGGAGCAGGGGGAGAGGGGGAGTGGAGGGGGACGGGAAAAGGAAGGCGGACGCGGTAAGGGCCCCTGTGGGACGGGGCGTTAGCGGGACGGCAGCGGAACGGCAGGGGGTTCCCGCAGGCTGTGGCCCCGACCATCCGCCTGACCGCCTCGGGGGCACCATGCGACGACGTACCTTCCTCACCGGCACCCTCCTCGGCACGGCCCTCGCCGCCGTCCCGTCCCTCGCCTCGGCGAACTCCGCGCGCACCGCCGCCGCCGAGGCGGGCACTGTGACCGTCGGCTCCCTCGCCGAGCTCCAGAAGGCGATCGACCGGGCCCTGCCCGGCGACCGGATCGTCCTCGCCGACGGCACCTACACCGTGCCCACCGCCGGTATCACCGTCTCCGGCCGGAACGGCACCCCCGCCGCGCCCATCACCATCGTCGCCGCGTCGCGCGGCGGGGCGGTGCTCCAGGGCGCGCGCAGCTTCGTGTTCGCGGACTCCAGCAACATCGTCGTCAGCGGCTTCGCCCTGCGGCAGAGCACCACCCTGGAGATCCCGGCGAGCTGCCCGCGCATCCGGCTGACCCGCAACGACCTCAGGTTCGCCGACGTCTCCGGGCTCGACTGGGTGCTCGTACGCGGCGACGACGCCAAGATCGACCGGAACCGCTTCCACGACAAGACCACCCAGGGCATCTTCCTGGTCGTCGACGGGCCCGGCTCGACCGCGATGGCCCAGCGGCTCACCGTCCTCCGCAACCACTTCTCCGACCACAGCTACGGCGGGGAGAACGGCGGCGAACCGATTCGTCTCGGCGTCAGCGCCCGTGCCCTCTCCAGCGCGAACGCCGTGGTCGAGTACAACCTCTTCGAGCGGTGCGACGGCGACCCCGAGACGGTGTCGGTGAAGTCCTCCGACAACACCGTCCGCTACAACACCGTGCGGGACAGCCGCGGCGGCATCGTGCTGCGCCACGGCAACCGGTCCACCGTCGCGGCCAACCACCTGATCGGCGGCGGCGAGGGCGTCCGCCTCTACGGCAACGACCACCTCGTCGTGAACAACTACTTCGGCGCCCTCACCGGCCGCGCCCTCGTCGTCGGCAGCGGCACCACCCGCGACCACCACAGCGGCGAGACGGCCGACGAGCGACGCGGCAACGACGCCTGCGACCGCGCGGTCATCGCCCACAACACCTTCGTCGGCAACGCCCGGACGCTCTCCGGCGAGAGCCGTGCCTACGCGCCGAGCGACGTGGTCGTCGCCGACAACATCCTGGTCGGCGGCAGCGGCACCCTGGTCGACCTCCCGCAGGGCACCGGCTTCCTCTGGCAGGGCAACATCCTGTGGGGCACCGCCGCGGACGGCACCCTCCCGAACGCCGGCTACCGCCGGGTCGATCCGCAGCTGCGCCTGGACACCGACGGGGTGCACCGGCTGACGGCGGGCAGTCCCGCGATCGACGCGGCGACGCGGACCGCCCCGGCCGTCGCCGAGGACCTCGACGGGCACGTCCGCTCGGGCGCCCGTGACATCGGCGCGGACGAGTACTCCACCGCGGCCCCGCTCCGCCGGCCGCTCACGCCGGTGGACGTGGGCCCGGACGCCGCCTGAGGCCGCCACCTCCCGGCACGGCGCCGGCCACAGCCCCACGGGGCAGCGGCCGGCGCCGTGCCGCCGTCCCGGTCCGCCGTGCCGCTGTCCGGGTCCGCGCCGTTGCCCGAAGCCCGTGCGCTCGCCGGGGTCCGAACCCGTAACCCGGGTCCCGGCCGGTCGCACCGGCGGGGACCCGTGGTGCGCGACGTCAGTGCCGCTCGGGCAGGTCCCGCTCGGCCGGACGGTCGGTCGCGCCCGGGGCCGTGAAGGAGCGGGCCGCCGGGGACTTCGCGGCCGGGGCCGGCTTCTTGCCGCAGAACGCGGCCTCCAGCGTCCCGCCGAGCGCCGTGTTCGCCGCCCCGTGGTTCGAGGTGTTCGCGACCGCCGACAGACTGTGCCTGCCGTCCCGGGTCGTGAAGGCGTACGTGTAGAAGCCCTGCACGGTGCCGGTGTGGCCGAAGATCTGCGTGCCGCACGACAGGTTGTAGCGGCGCAGGCCCAGCCCGTAGAAACGGGTGTTGGTGGCGTCCGTCGGCGTGACCGTGGTCATGGCGTCCAGCATCGCCGGGGAGAGCAGCCGGCCGCGCAGCAGCGCGCTCATGAAGGTGTTCAGGTCCGCCGGGGTGGAGATGACCGCGCCCGCCGACTGCGCCCACGACACCGTCTGCTCGGTGGAGTCCACGAGCGGCGCGCCCTCCTCGTCCGGGTGCAGGTAGCCGCGTGCGTGCAGGCCCTTGATGCGCGTGTCGGGGTGCACGTACGACGTGCCGCTCAGCTTCAGCGGCTTGAAGATGCGGTTCTTGTACGCGTCCGCCACCGGCCGGCCGGTCAGCTTCTCGATCAGCATGCCGACCACGACGAAGTTGGCGTTGGAGTACTTGTACGAGACGCCGGGCTCGGTGGTGCGCGGCAGCGCCAGGGAGAGGTCGACGAGCTCCTGGTAGGTGAAGACCCGGTTACGCACGGACTCGAAGCCCGGTACCGTCTTCTCGAACATGGCGTCGGTGTAGTCGGCCAACCCGCTGCGGTGGGTCAGGAGGTGACGGACCGTGATGCGCTCGTCGGGCAGCAGGCCGGGGAGGTAGCGGTTCACCGGCGCGTCGAGCTCGAGCTTGCCCTCCTGCACCAGCTGGAGCAGTACGACCGTGGAGAACGTCTTGCTGACGCTGCCGATCCGGAAGCGCGCGTGGATGTCCATCGCCGCGCCCGTCGCGCGGTCCCGGACGCCGGCGGTCCGGTACGTGACCCCGTCGGGACCGGCGAACCTGGCCATGGCGCCCGGGGCGCCGTTCGCCATGGCGGCGTCGAGCGCGGCGGCCACGCCCTCCATGTCGGGCGCGACCGTCGTCGCGGGTGCTGTCGTGGGCGGGGTGACGGGGACGGGTGCGGCGGACGCGCCGGCGGCCGGGGCGAGGGCCCCGGCGAGTGCGGCGATCAGAGTGGCGCCCACGGCCAGGCGGCGACGGTGCGGCGAACGGAGCACAGGTTTCCTCGGCTTCTTCCTCGACTGGGTCGTTCACCGATCATGAGTGCCGTGGAGCGGAGCAGGTTCCCGGAGAGGAAGGCGTGTTTCGGCCAACTCCGGGAAACCGGCCGCCGGTCCGGCCGGATGCCAGGGGCACGGGGCGCACGGACCGCTTGTGGGACGGGGGGATCGGAGCACCCGTGGGAGAAGGGGACGGGGAACGCGTCCGCCCTCCCCGCCCCTCCTCCCCGCGCCCGCCCCACGCCCGCGCTACTCCCCGCGCTCGCACTCCTCCCCCCCGCACTACTCCCCGCGCCCGCGTTCGCCCCGCGGGGAGGACGCACCGGAAGCACCCCGCGCCGACCGCGCCCACCGTCGTCCGGCGCGGGGTGCCCGGGCCGCTCCGGACGTAGACTCCGAAGAGTACGAGCGCCCCGCTCCGGAGGTCGTCTTGACCGGTTCCGCAGACTCCGAGGGAAGGCCGCCGGCGGTGTCCGACGGCTCCGCGGAGACCCGGTTCGCGGGGCTCGCGGCCGAGAACCGGCTGCTGCGCGCGGAACTCGCGCGGCGGCGTCTGATCGATCTCGCGACCGGCGTCCTCGCGGCCCAGCAGGGCCTGCCGACCGCCGACGCGGCGGAGCATCTGACGGCCCTCGCGGCGGCCACCGGACTGGCGGTGGAGGACCTCGCGGCGGACGTCGTGAACGCGGTCGCCGGCCCCGGCGACGTCCTGCCCGCCCCGGACGCGCCCTCCCCGCTGCCGGCCCGCCGCCTGCGCCGCACGGCCGCGGCGGCCGAGGTCGCGCCCGGGGTCGGCGAGGCGGCCAGGACGCTCCTGGAAGGGGGCCTGGCGCCGCTCGGCGCGGACAGCCTGTGGCTGTGGCGCTGCGCCGACGCCGGGAGTCTGCGGCTGGCCGGCCACGCCGGGGTGGGCGCCGTGGAGGCGGCGGCCTGGCGGTCGATCCCGCCCGCGGCACCGGCGCCCCTGCGCGCCGCCCTCGACGGCAACGGCCCCGTGTGGCTGGACGGAGACCCGGGCCTGCCGGGCGCCGGGCCCGCCGCGGCGCGGGCCGTGCTGCCGCTGCGGCGGCGAGGGGCGCCGGTCGGCGTGGCGCTCGTCGGCTGGCCGGGCCCCGTGGACTTCGGGCCGCCGCTGCGGCGGGCGGTCGCCGGGCTCATGGACGTGGCGGCGGCGATCCTCGACCGGCCCGACGCCGACGAGCCCGGCGCCCCGGCCCTGGCGGACGTCCTCGACGCGCTCGTGACCCCGGCCGTCCTCCTTCGGACCAGCGCCCACTCCGGCGCCCCGGTCCTGGAACACGCCAACGAGGCCGCCGCCGCGGCCCTCGGCGGCCCCCTCGCGCCCGGCGACCGCTCCCTCCCGCGGGCCTTCCCGCACGTCCACGACGAGCTCGCCCGGCTGGTGCTGCGGGTGCGTCTCACCCGCCGTCCGCAGCACGCCGCCCGGCTCCCGCCGGCCGGCCCGGCACCGGGAGGAGCGCTCGGCCCGCTCCTCGACGTACGCGTCCTGTCGGTGGGAGCGGACCGGATGCTGGTCCTGTGGCACTCCGTCGGCGATCCCGGCATCGCCGCCGCCCGGGCCGTCGCGCGGCTCCAGAGCGTGGCCACCTTCCAGGACAGCCTCAGCGGCGGCGACACCGTGTGGTCGGAGCAGGCCTACGGGATCTTCGGGATGGCCCGGGACGAGGCACCGCTGCCGCTGCTCGCCCTGCGCGGCCGGGTCCATCCGGAGGACGGCGAGGCCCTCACCGAGCTGCTCAGGACGCTCACCGAGCGCCACTCGGGCGCCCAGGCCGTGCTGCGCACCCTGCTGCCCGACGGCTCCGTGCGCCATGTGCGGGTGGCCGCCGAGCCGCTGCTCGAAGGGGACACGGTCACCGGCCTCGTCGGGGTCTACCAGGACGTCTCGGCGACCCGCCGTACCGAGGTCGCCCTCACCGCGACCTTCGAGCACCTCAACGCCGTCCGCAGCCAGGCCGAGATACGCCACCAGCTCGCGCTCCAGCTCCAGCGCGCCATCGTGCCCGAGGTGACGGCCCTGCGCGAGCTGCCCGGAGACCTCAGCGTCGCCGCCCGCTACCGGCCGGCCGCCGAGGAGTACCAGGTCGGCGGCGACTGGTACGACGTGCTTCCGCTGCCCGGCGGCAAGGTCCTGGTGGCCGTGGGCGACATCGCGGGACACGGCATCGACACCGTCACCGGCATGGTCGCCCTGCGCAACGCCCAGCGCGCCCTCGCCTTCACCGGCCGGCCGCCCGCGGAGCTGATGGGCTGGCTCAACGACGTCACCCTGCGGACCGGCGGCGGGTCCACCGCCACCGCCGTGTGCGCGCTCTACGACCCCGGGGACCGCACCCTCGTCTGGTCGAGCGCCGGCCATCTGCCGTTGCTGCTCGTCCGGGACGGCCGCGCGCGGCTGCTCGAACCGCCGCAGGACATCCTGCTCGGGGCGGTGCCGTCGTACGCGTACGCGGAGCGCCGCACCGGGCTGCGCCCCGGGGACACCCTGTTGCTCTACACGGACGGCCTGGTCGAACGGCGCCACGAGGGCCTCGGACAGGGTCTGGCCCGACTGGTCACGACGGCCGAGCGGATGGCCGGCCTGGAGAGCCCGGAGCTGCTCGTGGACGGGCTGCTCGGCACCGCGCTCGGCGACACCGACGACGACACGAGTCTGGTCGCGGTGCGGGTCCGGCGCCCCGGCGAGGCCGAGGCGCCGGAGGTCAACTCCGCAGTCGTTCCCTGATCCTGGCCATCAGTTCCGTCTCGTCCACCGGTTTCGCGAGGTAGTCGTCGGCCCCCGCCTCCAGCGCGTGCGCCCGGTCGCCCGGCATCGCCTTCGCCGTCACGACGACGATCGGCAGTCCGCTCCGGCCCGGCAGCCGCCGGATCTCCTCGATGGCCTGGTAGCCGTCCATGCCGGCCATCATCACGTCCATCAGGACCAGCCGGACGTCCGTGTCCCCGGCGAGCAGTTCGACCGCCCGGCGGCCGCCGTCGGCCGTCAGGACCCGTAGTCCGTTGCTCTCCAGCACCTCGGTGAGCGCGAAGACGTTGCGCAGGTCGTCGTCGACGACGAGGACGGTGGTGCCGGTGTCCTCCCGGGCCGGGCGGCCGGCCTGCGCCGGCGGCTCGGTGCGCGGTGCGTCCGGGCCCGGGCCGGGCGCGGTGCCCTCCGGCGCGGCCCCGTCCTCCGGCGCGCCGGGCGTCCCGGGCGCCCGCGCCGCCGACTGCTCCGGGATGTGGAACGTGAAGCGGCTGCCCTCGCCCGGCGTGCTCTCGACCTCGATCGTGCCGCCGAGCAGGCCGGCCACCTCCCGGCTGATGGACAGCCCGAGGCCCGTCCCGCCGTACTCGCGCGACGTCGTCCCGTCGCCCTGCTGGAACGCTTCGAAGATGTGCCGGAGGCGGTCGGCCGGGATGCCCACCCCCGTGTCCGCGACACGGAAGGCCAGCACCGGCTGCCGGTCGCGCAGGGCGGCGGGGATCTCGTCGGGCGGCGTGTGCTCCACGGTCAGCGAGACGCCGCCCTCGTCGGTGAACTTCAGCGCGTTGGACAGGAGATTGCGCAGCACCTGGCGCAGGCGCCCCTCGTCGGTCGTCAGACGGGCCGGCACGTCCGGGGCGACCTTCACGGTGAAGTCGAGCCCCTGCTCGTCGGCGACCGGGCCGAAGGTCGCCTCCAGGTACTCCAGGAGCTGCGCGAGGGCGAACGGCTCGCGCCGCACCTCCATCTTGCCCGCCTCCACCTTGGACAGGTCGAGGATGTCGTTGATCAGCTGCAGCAGGTCCGATCCCGCCGAGTGGATGACCTCCGCGTAGTCGACCTGCTTCTCCGTCAGATTGCCCTCGGTGTTCTGGGAGAGCAGGCGGGCCAGGATGAGCAGGCTGTTGAGCGGGGTGCGCAGCTCGTGGCTCATGTTGGCGAGGAACTCGGACTTGTACATCGAGGTCCGGGACAGCTGCTGGGCCCGGGCCTCCAGCTCCTGCCGGGCCTGCTCGATGACCCGGTTCTTGGACTCGATGTCCTTGTTGCGTTCGGCGAGCAGCGCCGCCTGCTCCTGCAGTTCGGCGTTGGACAGCTGGAGTTCACGCTGCCGGGCCTGCAACTCCAGCGTACGGGTGCGCAGTTCGTCGGCGAGACTGCGGGACTGGGCCAGCAGCTCGTCGGTGCGCAGATTGGCCACCAGCGAGCTGAGAACGGCTCCGGCGCTGGTGACGAAGCGGTCGAGGAAGTCGCGCTGGAGCGCGCCGAAGGACCGGAGCGAAGCGAGTTCCACGGCGCCGAGCACCTGGTCCTCGACCACGATCGGCAGCACGACGAGGGCGGCCGGCTCGCCCGTGCCGATGCCCGAGGAGACGGTCGCGTACCCCTCCGGCAGCGGGTCGACCACCAGCGTGCGCCGGTCGCGCGCGGACTGTCCCACGAGCCCCTCGCCCAGCCGGAAGCGGCGCGGCCGGTCGCCGGCGTCGGGCAGCCCGTACGAGGCGGCCAGGACCAGGCAGGGACCCTCCTCGTCCTCCTCGGCGAGGAAGAACGCCCCGTACTGGGCCGAGACCGTCGGCGGCACCTCCTCCATGATCAGCTCGGCGATCTGCGGCAGCCGGCGGGTGCCCTGGAGCAGCGCGGTGATCCGGGCCAGGTTCGTCTGCAGCCAGTCCTGCTCCTCGTTCGCCCGGGTGGTGGCCCGGAGCGACTCGACCATCGCGTTGATGTTGTCGCGCAGGTCGCCGACCTCGCCCGGGGCGTCGACGGTGATGGAGCGGGTGAGGTCGCCCTCGGCGACCGCGCTCGTCACCTCGGCGATCGCCCGCACCTGGCGGGTCAGGTTCCCGGCCAGCTCGTTGACGTTCTCGGTGAGCCGCATCCAGGTGCCCGAGACGCCCTCGACCTCCGCCTGGCCGCCGAGCTTGCCCTCGGTGCCGACCTCGCGGGCCACCCGCGTGACCTCGGCCGCGAACGACGACAGCTGGTCGACCATCGTGTTGATGGTGGTCTTGAGCTGCAGGATCTCGCCCCGCGCCGCCACGTCGATCCGGCTGGTCAGGTCGCCCTTGGCGACGGCGGTGGTGACCTGGGCGATGTTGCGGACCTGGTTGGTCAGGTTGTCGGCCATCGAGTTGACGTTGTCGGTCAGGTCCTTCCAGGTGCCGGACACGCCGCCCACCGTGGCCTGGCCGCCGAGCTTGCCCTCGGTGCCCACCTCGCGGGCCACCCGCGTGACCTCCTCCGCGAACGAGGAGAGCCGGTCGACCATGGTGTTGATGGTCTCCTTCAGCTCCAGGATCTCCCCGCGCGCGTCCACCCGGATCCTCTGCGTCAGGTCGCCGCGGGCCACGGCGGTCGCGACCTGCGCGATCGACCGCACCTGCGAGGTGAGGTTGTCGGCCATCGTGTTCACGCCGATGGTGAGCTCCCGCCACACCCCGCGGGCCCCCGGCTCGCGCACCCGCCCGCCGAGCAGACCCTGCCCGCCGACCTCGCCGGCGACGCGGGTGACCTCGGAGGTGAGCAGGGACAGGCGGTCGACCATGTCGTTGTAGACGGTGGCGATCTCGCCCAGGACGCCGCCGGACCCCTCGGAGAGGCGTACGGACAGGTCCCCGTCCCGTACGGCGGTGAGCCCGGCGAGCAGGCGCCGCAACGCGTCCTCGCCGTCACCCGTGCCCGGGCCGCCTTCAGGTGCTGGTCTGCGCTGTGCCATGAAGGACCTCGCGGTCGGGGTCGGACGCCCCGCCCATCCACTCTAGGCCGGACGGTGGTGGGGAGCCTCCGGGACCACCACCACCTCGAACCACACCGTCTTGCCCGCGTCTCCCCGGGGCACCGAGCCCCAGCGCGCCGCCAGCCGCTGCAGCAGATAGAGCCCGTGCCCGGAGCAGCGGGCGGCGCGGTGTGGTGCCCGCCGGCGGGGCCGCTCGGGGCTGGTGTCGCTGACCTGCACCCACAGCGCCCGCTCGCTGCCGTCGAGCCGCAGTTCGTACGGGCCGCGGCCGTGCCTGCGGGCGTTGGTGACGACCTCCGAGACCAGCAGCAGGGCGTCTCCGGCCGGCTCCCGGTCGGGGGCGCCCGCGGGCCCGAACCAGGCGTGGAGCGCCTGCCGGGTGAGCGCGCGGCACTGGGCCATGACTCCGGGCCCCTCCGCCAGTTCGTACCGCAGAGAGCGGTCGGTGACCGGTGTGCCCTCTCCTGCTGCCATACGCGGCGAGTGTCCGTCCCGGGCGGCCCTAAACGGGCCTCCGGGGGGTCGTCAGTCCGGATCGGAGCCGGGCGGCCGCGCCCACGGCGGGCGCGAGGGGCGGCCGACCTCCAGCCACACCACCTTGCCCGGGCCGCCGTCGGCCTTCGCGGCCGAGCCCCAGGCGCCCGCCAGCCGGTCGAGCACCATCAGGCCGTGCCCGCCGGGCATGGCGGGCGAACGCGGTGCGCGGGCGCGCGGATGTTCCGGGCTCGCGTCGGAGACCTCCACCCGGAGTCGCCCGTCGGAGTGACGCAGGACCAGTTCCTCGGGCCCGCCGGCGTGCAGACACGCGTTCGTGACGACCTCCGAGACCAGCAGCAGCACGTCTTCCGCCCGCTCCCGGTCCTCCGGCGTCTCCGCCGGGGTCCAGCCCCAGTCGGCGAGGGCCGCCGCCGTGAAGTCACGGCACCGGGTCACCGCCCCGTCGGGCCGGTGCATCACCAGCCGTCTGACCTGGACAGCGGGTTGTTCCCGAGCCTGGGCCCGGATCTCGGCGAGGCCCTCCGCAGGATCGCGACCGGCCTCGGCATCGCCGCGCATCATGGTCCTTTCGCCGTCGTGCCGTCTCCGTCCGCGAGCGCCGCGGCGGCGTCCTCGTACACCTGGAAAACCGTTCTCGCCCCGGTGATCTCGAACATGCGGTCCACCGGTGGCCGCAGCCCGGCCAGGTCCAGCCGGCCGCCGCCGTCCAGCATCCGCAGGCGCGCCCTGAGGAGCACGTTGAGCCCCGTCGAGTCGCAGAACCGCAGCCCGGAGCAGTCGACCACGACCCGTTCGCCGTCGTCCTGCTCCTCCAGGGCCTCCCTGAGCGGGGCCGCCGTGTCGTGGTCCAGCTCTCCCGTCACCGCCAGGACCACGGTCCCCGGCCGCTGCCCGGGCCGAATGTCGACATCGAGCCGTCCCGCGAAGTCCTCGGCTGTCTCCGCAGCTCCCATGAGGGCGCCCTCCTTCCGTATCCCACCGGCCACCATCATGGTCGGGCGAGGCCCAGGACGGCGCGATCCCTGGCGATGGTGAAGAGGCGCAGCGTCCCGGTCGCCGCGAACAGTTGCCGCAGCTGCCGGGGTATCGGCCCGGCGAGGACGAACGAGTGGCCCGAGAAGTGGGCGGTCACCAGCTCGTGCAGGAACGCGGCGTCCCCGAAGCCGACCTGTGAGATGTCGAGGACGGTCCGCCGGCTTCCCCCGCGCCGGGCCTCGGCGAGCGCCCGGCGCAGACAGCCGACGGTGTCGACGTCGAATTCCCCGGTGGCCGACAGCAGCACGGTCCCCGGATCCGGCGACGGCTCCCGCACGACCCACGCCGTGCCCGCCGCCGCCCGGTACGTACACGGACCGCGCTCCCCACCCGGGGACCCCCGGCCGGGAACGAACTGCGCGGCGATCATGACCCCACCTCCGAGGGGCGGGTGCCCCGTTCCGGGCCGCTTATGCGCGCTCGCGACGGGGACGGCCCGGGGAAGGGGATCGCGGGGGGCCCGATCGCGCGGGCGGGGGCGCGCTCGAGGACCTCCTCGGGGGTGACCGCGCCCGGCGGCGGAGGGACGGCCGGCTCGGCGGCGCGTGCATGGCGGTGACGGCGGCGGAGGCGGTCCAGGCGTCCCGCAGGCCGGGCGCCCGCGGGACGCGGGGGTAGAGCGGGCAGGGTACGCGGGACGGCGTTGGGCGCCGTGGCGGCGTGGACCGGCATGGAGCATGGTCTCCTCGCCGTGGCCGGGGGTGGCACAGCGGTGGGTGGCCGCGTGGACGAGCTCGACGAGCCGCTCGTACGCCGAGGACGGGCGGGCGGTGAGGCCGTGGCGGGGCGGTGTCGTGGGGGCGGTGTCGTGGGCCGTTCGCCCCGGTCTCGCGATCCGGCGGTGTCCCGTCCCTCCGGCGCCCGGGGGCGGAGGGCGTGGCGGCGCGCCGGGAGGGGCGGGCGCGCCCGGCGGGCCGGCCGCGGCAGGCGCGGAGGCCGGAGGCAGGGAGGGCCGCACCTTCGCGCGGTCGCGGCACGCGCGGATTCCCCCGTGCGGGTGGTGTGAGCATCGAACAATCCCGAAACAGCGCCCGCGGTCTGTTCCGGTGGCGATCATGCGCAGGTGATCTCATCCCAAGCCAACCAGGAGTCCGCCGCGCGCACTTCGCGCGCCCAGGGCACGAAGCAGGCCTCGCGCCTGCGTCCCGCCGCGACCGGGGTCGCCGCGCTGGCCGCCCTCTGCCTGCTCCCGACCGCGGCCGTCGCCGCCCCGTCGGCAGCCCCCGCGGCGCCGCCCGCGCCGGCCGGGGCCGCCGCGCACCGGCCGCCCCTCACGCCGGGCGAGGCCCTGGCCTCGGCGCGGCTGGCCGCGGTCCGTCACGACCCGGCGGCGCTCCACGCCTTCTTCCGCGCCCTGCCGAAGGGCGGAGAGCTGCACAACCACCTCTCCGGCGCGGTGAGCACCGAGTACCTCGTCGAACTCGCCGCCGAGGACGGGCTGTGCATCGACACCGCCACGACGACGGCCGTCGTGCCGCCGTGCGGCCCGGGCACCCGCCCGGCGGCCGACGCCCGCACCGACAGCGCCTTCCGTGACACGATCATCCGCGAGTGGTCCATGGAGGACTTCCCGCCGGACGGCAACGGCCACGACCACTTCTTCGACACCTTCGGCAAGTTCGGCGAGGTGACCTGGCGTCACCGCGGCAAGCTGCTCGCCGAGTTCGCCGACAGCGTGGCCGCCCAGAACCAGTTCTACCTGGAGACCATGGTCTCCCCGGCCTCGGAGGAGGCGAAGAAGCTCGCCGCCGAGGTCGGCTGGGACGCCGACCTCGCGCGTCTGCACGACAAGCTCGTCACCGGCGGCAAGCTCGACCGGGTCGTCGACGCGGCCGTCAGGGAGGCCGACGCCGGCGACGCCGAGTTCCGCACCGAGTCCCGCTGCGGCACCGCGCAGGCCCGCCCCGGCTGCGAGCTCGCCGTGCGCTGGATCTCCCAGGTGTCCCGCGGCAGTTCCCACGAGCGGGTCTTCACCCAGATGGCACTCGGGATGCGGCTGGCCGAGCGGGACCCGCGTTTCGTCGCGGTCAACCTCGTCCAGCCCGAGGACTGGGACACCTCCCTCGCCAACTACCGCCTCCAGATGCGGATGCTGCAGTACCTCCGCGGCGTCTACCCCAAGGCCCACGTCACCCTGCACGCCGGCGAGCTGTGGCCCGGCCTCGTCAAGCCCGAGGACCTCGCCTTCCACATCGCCGAGGCCGTGAACGTCGCCGGCGCCCAGCGCATCGGCCACGGCGTCGACCTGCGCCACGAGGACGCCTGGCAGCGGACCGCCGCCACGATGGGCGCCCGCGAGATCGCCGTCGAGGTGCCGTTCACCAGCAACGCCCAGATCCTCGGCGTCAAGGGCGCCGACCACCCCTTCGAGACCTACCGCGCCTTCGGCGTCCCGGTCGTCCTCGCCACCGACGACCCCGGTGTCTCCCGGATCGACATCACGCACGAGTACCAGTACGCCAGCAAGACCTACGGCCTCGGCTACCGCGACCTGAAGGACCTGGCCCGGGCGTCCCTGGAGTACGCCTTCCTGCCGGGCGCGAGCCTGTGGCAGGGCAACCCGACCCGTGACGGCTACCGCACGGCCGGCCCCTGCCGCGGCGAGCGGCCCGGCGTGGCCGCCCCCGGCCCGGCCTGCCGCCGCCTCCTCGACGCCAGCCCCAAGGCGACGGCGGAGTGGCGCCAGGAGGCCGCCTTCGCCGCCTTCGAGCGCCGGCTCCCGGCCCCCCGGACGACCGGCTGACCGTCCCTCGCTCCACCCCGACGGCGCCCGGCGGTCTCCCGCCGGACGCCGTCGGCCCGTTCCCGCCCCGCCCGGCCCGCACGCGCGGCGCCGGCGCGGCGTACGGGGGAGAGGGAACCGAGGGTCCGGGCCTCAGGTGAGGACGACGAGGCGACTGGTCGCCCGGGTCATCGCCACGTAGCGGTCGACGGCCCCCACGACGCCCGTACCGAACCGTTCCGGGTGGACGAGGACGACGAGGTCGAACTCGAGTCCCTTCGACAGCTCCGGCGTCAGCGACCGGACGCGCGGGGTCTCCCCGGCACCGTCGCCGAAGCGCTCCGCGTACCCGTCCTCGAAGGTGGGGTCGCCGATGACGCAGGCCACCCCCTCGGCGTTCTCCGCGAGCCAGCTCTCCAGGATCGCGTCCCGGTCCGCGACGGAACCGTGCACGACCGGAAGTCCCGAGGCGCGCACGGAGGTCGGCACGTTGGCGTCCGGCAGCGCCGCCCGGATCGCCGGCTCGGCCTCCGCCATCACCTCTTCCGGCGTGCGGTAGTTGATGCTCAGGGACGTCATCTCGACACGGTCGAGGCCGACCCGCTCCAGCCGCTCCCGCCAGGACTCCGTGAACCCGTGCCTGGCCTGCGCACGGTCGCCGACGATCGTGAAGCTGCGCGACGGGCAGCGCAGCAGGAGCATCTGCCACTCCGCGTCGGTCAGTTCCTGCGCCTCGTCGACCACGATGTGCGCGAACGGTCCGGCCAGCGCGTCGTACTCGGCCTCGGGCAGCTCGGACTCGTCGACCAGGTTGCGCTGGAAGTCCGCGCGGCGCAGCTGCGTCATGAGGCCCTCCCCGTCGTGGTCGGCCGCGATCAGGTTGTCGACCACCCGCGCCATGCGCTCCCGCTGGGCGGCCAGGGCCGCCTCCTGCCGGCGCTTGCGCAGCGACGCCTTCGGGTCGCCGAGCCGCTGGCGCGCGGCGTCCAGGAGCGGCAGGTCGGACACCGTCCACGCCTGCGGGTCCGCCCGCTGCAGCCGCCGGACCTCGTCGGCGCCGAGCCAGGGCGCGCACAGCCGCAGGTAGGCGGGCACGGACCACAGGTCGCCGACGAGGTCGGTCGCCTCCAGCATCGGCCAGGCGCGGTCGAGGGCGCCGACGAGCTCCCTGTCGTGCCGCAGCGCCCGCCGGAACAGGTCCTCAGGGACCTCCTCCGCCTGGCGGTCCATCAGGAAGGTGACCAGCTCCTCCCAGATCAGCTCGCGGGCCTCGTTGTGCGGGGTCCCCTCCGCCGCCTCGAAGGCCTCGGCCCAGTCGTCGGCGGTCAGCCGGACGTCGGACCACTGGGTCGAGACGGTCAGCGCCTCGGTCGGCGGCTCCTCGTAGAACCGGACGGCGAGTTCGATCGACCGCACCATCTCCGAGGTCGCCTTCAGCCGGGCCACCGCGGGATCGGCCTCCGGGCCCACCCCGGCCCCCTGGGGGACCAGGTCGCGGACGGTGCAGGTCCGCACGCCCTCCTCGCCGAGGCTCGGCAGCACGTCGGCGACGTAGTTCAGGTACGGCTGGTGCGGGCCGACGAACAGCACGCCGCCGCGCCGGTGCCCGAGCCGGGGGTCGGAGTACAGCAGGTGGGCCGTGCGGTGCAGGGCCACCACGGTCTTGCCCGTACCCGGGCCGCCGTCCACGACGAGCGCGCCGCGGGACCCCGCCCGGATGATCGCGTCCTGGTCGGCCTGGATGGTGGCGAGCACGTCCCGCATCTTCGAGGAGCGGTTGCCGCCCAGGCTCGCGATGAACGCGGACTGGTCGTCGAGCGCGGCGTGCCCCTCGAGCCCGTCCACGTCGAACACCTCGTCCCAGTAGTCGCCGACACGGCCGTCGGACCAGCGGTACCTGCGGCGGCTCGCCAGCCCCATCGGCGCGGCGTGGGTGGCCGCGAAGAAGGGCTCGGCGGCGGGCGAGCGCCAGTCGAGCAGCAGCCGGCGCCCGGTGCCGTCGGTCAGCCCGAGCCGGCCGATGTACACCGGCTCGGCGTCGTCGGCGGCCACGATGCGTCCCAGGCACAGGTCGAGCCCGAAGCGGCGCAGGGTCCGCAGCCGCGCCGTCAGCCGGTGGATCTCGGCGTCCCGCTCCATGGCCTCCCGCCCGGCCCCGCCGGGGGCGAGGCGCGCGGCGTCGAGCTGTGCGGACAGTTCGGCGATCGTCTGCTCCAGGGCCTCCGCGACGGCGGTGAAGTGCTGCTCGTCGGCGGCGATCAGCTTGGGGTCGGCCTTGGCGGAGAGACGGTCGGGCAGGTCGAACGCACTGGTGTGAGGGTGGACAGGTGACATGGGTGCACGCACTGGGTGTATCTCCCGATTTCCGCAGCAGAAGGCCTGGGCCAGCGATTGTGCGCCACGAGGGGGGCCTTGCCGCAAGGCCCCCCATGCGCTATAAGTTAAGAGTGGCGAGGAGTGCTGATCACTCCGCGCCCTTTCTTTTTGTCCTCGTAGAGCGGTTTGTCCTCGTAGAGCGGTCGCCGTGCGGTCCCGGCGGCCTTCGAGCGCCGGTGCCGGTCCTCAGGCGGTGCGCTCCAGAGCGGCGCGCCAGACGGGGCTGTCGACGTAGTGGTTGTCGAACCGCTCCGAGGACGCGGCGATCTCCTTCGGGTCCGTCTCGCCGCGCATCACGCTGCCGAGCAGGCGCAGGTAGTCGAACCTTCCCATACCGGGGGTGAAGACGAACAGGACGTCCGCCTCGCAGCCCGGGGCCGCGGCGAAGGCGTGCGGGGTGTGGGGCGGCACGGCCAGGAAGTCGCCCGCCTTGAGGACGGTGACCTCCTCGCCGACGAGCACCTGCAGTTCCCCGCTGATGACGAAGAACAGCTCCGTCGCCCGGGTGTGGAAGTGGGCCGGGGCGCCCGCCGCGCCCTTCGCGAAGGTGGAGCGGTAGCTCGTGCAGCCGTCGGTGTCGGCCAGCAGGGTCATCACGCTGCTGGGGTCGGCGCAGGTCTCGGCCTCGGAGTGGCGGGTCAGGACGAGGGCGGGCGCGGACGCGGCGGTGTTCGCGGTGGAGGAGGCTGCCTTGTTCATGATCGTGATCCTTTGCGGTGTGTGGTGTGTGGTGTGTGGTGTGTCGTGCCTGGTCAGTGGTGCGAGGTGAGCAGGGGGTGGGTGAAGGGGAGGGGTGGTCGGGGGCGTCGTACGGGGAGGAGGGCCGGAGTTCAGGCGCCCAGGGCGATCAGGGCCGCGATGGCCGGCCCGAAGGCACCGCCGAGCTGGTAGCCGAGGGTGAACAGGCCGATGGCCGTGGCCCGCTGGGCGGGCGGTGCGGACCGGGTGGCGTACACCGCGAGCGTGGCCTGACCCGCGCTCGTCGCGAGCACGGCCAGCGTCGCCACCGGCAGCAGCAGGGCCGGCCAGGGGGTCAGCAGGGCCGTGAGCGGGGCGAGCGCTCCCACCGTGAGCAGGATCGTGAGGACCCGCGGGCGGCCCAGCCGGCCCGCGGTGGCGGCGAGCAGCATGGAGAGCGCCGAGCCCACGAGGAGGGCGGTCATCTGGCCCGTGCCGATCGTGGCGGACGACCAGTCGGTGCGGTCGCGCAGGAGCTGCGGGACGGTGAAGAGCAGGGTGAAGTACGAGGTCGCGAGGGTGCAGGCGAGCGTGGTGGACAGCAGGAAGGTCCGGCTGCGCAGCAGTGCGGCGGGGACGAAGCCCATGGGGCGGGACCTGACGTGCAGGGCGAGGAGCGCGGCCGTCACCAGGGCGGCGGCCACCGCGGGGAGCGGGTGGCGCGGGACGAGCACCAGCGCCGTCGCCGTCAGGACCAGCAGGGTGGCGCCGCGTCCGTCGAAGGGGCCGTCCTGCGGTGGGGTGGACGGGTCGGCACGGCGCAGGACCACCGGGACGGCGAGGAGGGCGACGGCTCCGACGCCGAGGGACACCCGCCAGGAGGCCACGTCGGCGATCGCCGAGCCGAGCAGGGGGCCGACGGCGCCGAGCGTCCCGAAACCCGCCGTGATCACGCCCATCCGGCGGACCGTGCCGGCCAGGCTCATCGCCGCGGTCACCAGGCCCGCGCCGCCGGCGGCCTGGGCCGCGCGCCCGGCCATGACCAGCGGCAGCCACGGGGCGAGGGCGACGACCAGGGTGCCGACCGCGATCAGGGCGGCGCTCGGCCGGAGCACTCCGCCGAGACCGCGCCGTCGCAGCAGGCCGGCCATCAGGGGCGTTCCGACCCCCATGGCCCAGGCGAAGACCGTGACGAGCCAGGTGGCCGTCGCGGTGGGGACGCCGAGCGAGGCGGCCATGTCGGGGAGGATCAGGACCGGGCCGTTCGCGGCGGCGGCGAGCGGGGTGGCCAGCAGTGCCAGCCACAGGGCGGGCACCCGGCGCGGCGCGGAGCCGGCGGCGAGGGGGCCGCCCGGGCTGGGGCGGTGGAGTCCGGTGCGGTCGAGCAGGGACATCGCGTGCTCCCGTTTCTCAGTCTTGATAATCTCAACGTTGAGATAAAATCAGGACCAGTCCTTCAATGTCAAGTATCTCAACGTTGAGATTATGAATGTGGAGAGGAGTGCGGCGATGAGTGATGTCGTGGACGCGATCATCGGGCAGTGGGCCAAGGAGCGCCCCGACGTGGTGGAGGACCTCTGGCCGGTGGAGCTATTCGGGCGGATCCAGCGCCTCGCCCGGGTGATCGACAAGACCGCCAAGGCCTCGGCGGCCGCGCACGGCGTGGAGCACGGCGAGTTCGACGTCCTCACCACCCTGCAGCGCTCGGGGCCGCCCTACGCCCTCACCGCGGGCGCCTTCCTGAAGGCGTCCATGGTCACCTCGGGGGCGATCACCAACCGCATCGACCGGATGGAGGCCAAAGGCCTGGTCGAGCGGGTCCGCGACGGCGACGACCGCCGCACCGTCAAGATCCGCCTCACCGAGCACGGCCACGAGGTCACCCGCGCCGCCTTCGCCGACCACCTGGCCGCCTACGCGGGCCTCCTCGCGGACGTGGACCGCGAGACGGTGAAGGACACCGCCGACGGCCTGCGGAAGGTCCTGGAGGCCTTCGGCGACACCGGCGTCGAGTAGGCGGGCCGGTCACCGCCGGATCGCCGGCACCGTGGTCTGCCGAAGCCCCGGGCTCCGCCTGGCGGGCCGAGCGCCGCGCCGGGGCCGGGGCCGGGGTCCGCGCCGGGGCCGGGGCCGGGGTCCGCGCCCGGGGGCAGGGGTCGGGGTCCGCGCCGGGGCCGGGGCCGGGGCCGGGGTCCGTGCGAAGGGCGTCCGGGCCGCTGGCGGTTGACGGAACGTCGTACCGGCGACGCCGACTCGGCCCTTGCGGACATGGCTGTACGTGTTCGGGAAACACCTGTGCGACCCGCAGTTCACCTGCTCTTCGCCCCCGCCTGATCGTCTGATGGTGCCGGTCGTCGTACCGGCACGTCAGTCGCAACAAGGAGTGGAACCCATGCCCAAGCCCACCCGCCGTCATCTCGCCGTCGCCACCGCCCTGGTCGCCGCGACCGCCGCGGCCGCGGCCGTGACCGTCCCGTCGAGCGCCGGCGCGTCCGACAGCGCCCACCAGGCGAAGGCGGCGATCAAGGGCGGCAAGGCGAAGAACGTCATCCTGCTCATCGGCGACGGCATGGGCGACTCGGAGATCACCCTCGCCCGCGACTACACGGTCGGCGCCAACGGGCGCCTGAACATGGACAGGTTCCCGCTCACCGGCTCGTACACGACGTACGCGGTGCACGAGGACGGCACGCCCGACTACGTCACCGACTCCGCGGCCAGCGGCAGCGGCTGGGCCACCGGCGTGAAGACCGTCAACGGCCGCATCTCCAAGACGCCCGGCACCGACAAGGCCGTCCCCACCCTCCTGGAGCTCGCCCAGAAGAAGGGATACGCCACCGGCAGCGTCACCACCGCCGAGCTGACCGACGCCACCCCGGCCGTGCTCGCCTCCCACGCCACCGACCGGTCCTGCCAGGGCCCGGCCGACATGGCCAAGTGCCCCACCGACACCCTCGCGGCCGGCGGCCCCGGCTCCATCGCCGAGCAGTCGGTCAACCACAAGGTCGACGTCCTGTTCGGCGGCGGCAGGAAGCGCTTCGACCAGACGGTCACCGACGGCGCGTTCAAGGGCCTCACCGTCACCGAGCAGGCGCAGAAGCTCGGCTACCAGGTCGTCACCGACAACGCCGGCCTGCGGACCGTGAAGCCCGGTCAGCGGGTGCTCGGCCTCTTCGCGTCCGGCAACGTGCCGGTCGAGTGGACCGGCAGGCCCGCCGCCGTCGGCGGCACCGACCCGCAGCGCTGCGTCACCGCCAACCCGAACCGCCCGGCCGGCACGCCGAGCCTGGTGGACTCCGCCGCCAAGGCGATCCAGCTGCTCGAGGCCAAGCAGAAGCACTCCAAGCAGGGCTTCTTCCTCCAGATCGAGGGCGCCTCGATCGACAAGCAGGACCACGCGGCCGACCCGTGCGGCCAGATCGGCGAGACCGCCGCCTTCGACCGGGCCGTCAAGCTCGCCCGTGACTACGCGGCCAAGCACCCCGACACCCTCGTCGTCACCACCGCCGACCACGGCCACACCAGCCAGATCGTCCCGCTGGAGGCCACCCCGCCCGGCCTGTCCGCCACCCTGGTCACCGACGAGGGCCAGCAGCTGAAGGTCAACTACTCGACCAACACCCCGGGCCAGTCCCAGGAGCACACCGGTACGCAGGTCCGCATCGCCGCGCAGGGCCCGCAGGCGTACCGCGTGCTCGGTGTCACCAATCAGACCGACCTCTTCACGACGATCAGCGAGGCGCTGCGCCTGCGCTGACCACGGTCGACACGCGGACGGCGGGGCAGCTCGCGCCGGCCGGGGGAGGGGAGTCCGGTCGCCGGGCTTCCCTCCGCCCACGCGGTCAGGCGCGTCGCCGCCGCACCATCTCGTCGATCCAGACCGGGGCGAACGGCGAGGTGCACCCCGGTGACGTCGGGTGGTCCTTGAGCACCTCCAGGCGCTCACCGATGTCGATCGCGCGGGCCCGGTGCTCGGCGTGCTCGATGCCGATCCGGGCCAGACACTCGTTCATCGCCCACTGCAGCCGGTCCGGGGCATCCTTCATCTCCGCCTCGATGAGATCGAGCAGCCCCGCGAGGTCGAGCCCCGCGGGCCGCTTCACCACCCGTTCGGAGGTCAGCGCCCAGCCCGCGCTCGCGACCACGGGATCCGGGTCGGCGGACCAGGCCGCCCGCAGCTCCTCGGCGTGCGGGCTCTTCTTCACGACGTAGTTCACGAGCCAGTCGTGCAGCTTGGGGGTACGGGCCTCGCGGACCATGCGGTCCAGCTCCTCGCGCCCGAAGGCCCTCGGGCGACAGATCAGCATCGCGAGCAGGCGCGCCGCGCCGTCGCCCGTCTCCCACAGCTCGCGCGCGAGGTCCTGCTGCGTCTTCAGCCGCTTCGCGAGCGCGCGCAGCCTGCCGAGGTTCACCCCGTGGTCGTCGCCGTGCCTCTCGTTCACCGCACGCGCCTTCGGATCCTCCAGCGCGGCCAGCTCGGCCAGCACCCCGGCCACCTCGGTCCCGGCCACCTCGGTCTCCTGTCCGTCACGTGCGTCTTCGGCCGGCCTACGACGGACGCATCCGGACGCCGCCGCACCCGCCGGTGCCTGGGCGGGCTCAGGCCAGGTCGGTGAGGTCCTCCGCGTAGACCTGGGACAGCGGCTGTGGGCCGACGTACTGCTGGCAGTTGCACTCGCCCGGCTCGTACCGCAGCGGCTTCTTCTGCTCGTCCCACGCGACCGGCACCTCGACGCGCTCGTGGCAGCGGCCCTTCCTGTCGTGCTTGGCCAGGTGGTGGGT
Source organism: Streptomyces sp. NPDC048018 (assembly GCF_043202995.1). Taxonomy (NCBI): domain Bacteria; kingdom Bacillati; phylum Actinomycetota; class Actinomycetes; order Kitasatosporales; family Streptomycetaceae; genus Streptomyces; species Streptomyces sp. NPDC048018. The sequence continues at coordinate 48,584 of NZ_JBIDBK010000013.1, read as the reverse complement.
GCAGCCGCAGACCGGCTCCGGCGCCCGGTTCGCCGCCTCCAGCGCGAGGCGCTCCTGCCTGGCCGCCTCCAGGACCTCCATTTTACGTTCGTGGCGATGCCGCAGCGCGGTGCGTACGTTGTCGGCCGCCCAGGCGAAGCCGCCCGTCCAGAACAGGATGAGGATCACCCAGATCCAGTTCACGTGTCTTCCCTTCCCCCGAGAACGCTGTGCGAGAAGTCTAGGCACGCCGACCGGTCCCGTACCCGTGGCGGCGACGGCCGGACCTGATCCCCGATGCTTGACAAAAGGTCATGCCCCTGACAGCAGTGGGGCGCTGCCACACTGCACCAGTCCCACGAAGCGCACCACAACCGAAGGGGGACCGACACATGACCGAGTCCGAGAGCGCGGAAGACGGATACGACGTCGTCATCAGCGGCGGCGCCCTGGCCGGCGGCGCCGCGGCGATCCTGCTCGCGCGACGCGGGGCCCGCGTCGCCCTGCTGGAGCGGCGCTCGGACCCGGCGGCGTACAAGGTGCTGTGCTCCCACTCCCTCCAGGCCTGCGCCTACCCGGTCCTCGACGAACTCGGGCTCGTGCCCGCCCTGGAGAAGGCGGGCGCCGTTCCCAACAAGGCGCGCTGGTGGACCCGTTGGGGGTGGATCGAGCCGCGGCCCGTGCCGGGCGGCCCCGAACTGCCGTACGCGTACAACGTGCGGCGCAGCACCCTCGATCCGCTGATCAGGTCCCGGGCGGCGGAGACGCCCGGCGTCGACCTGCTCCTCGGCCACCAGGTGGCCGGGCTGGTGCGCGAAGGCGGGCGGACCGCGGGCGTGCGCGTGTCGACGCGCGAGGGGGAGCGGGAGATACGGGCCCGGCTGGTCGTGGGCGCCGACGGCAAGGACTCGGCCGTCGCGAAGTTCGCCGGGGTGCGCACCCGGGTGCACGACAACGCGCGGTTCGGCTACCTCGCGCACTACCGTGACCTCCCGCTGCCTGACGGAATCAGCCATGCCTGGTTCCTCGAGCCCGACATGGCGTACGCGTTCCCGAACGACGACGGTGTGACGGTCGTCGCGGTGCTGCCGGGCAAGGAACGGCTGCCGGCCTTCCGGGAGGATCTGGAGGGCAGTTTCCTCGACCTCGTCCGGGCCCTCCCCGAGGCGCCGCCCATCGATTCCGCCGAGCGCGTCTCGAAGATCATCGGCACGGTCGACTACCCGCTGATCACCCGTGAGCCGACCGCACCCGGCCTCGCGCTGATCGGCGACGCCGCCCTGACCGGCGACCCCCTGTGGGGCGTGGGCTGCGGCTGGGCGCTGCAGTCCGCGCAGTGGCTGGCCGAGGCCGTCGCCCCGGCCGTGACCGGGCAGGGCGACCTCGACGCGTCGCTCGCGGAGTACGCCCGCACGCACCGGCGCCGGCTCCGGGGGCACCAGCTCCTGTCCGCCGACTTCGCCAAGGCGGCCGTGCCGTTCAACCCCGTACAGCGGCTGATGTTCTCGGCGGCGGCCCGCGACGACGCGATGGCGCGGCACATGTACATGTTCGCGTCCCGGCTCACCGGTCCGCTCGGCTTCCTCCGCCCCGGCGCCCTGGCCAGGGCGTCGCTCGTCAACCTCAGGCATCGCAGAAGGGCGGCCGCCGGCGGGGGCGTGAGCGGCGGCTGACGCGGCGGGGGTGGGGGCCTTGCGGGGGCGGGCATGGGCGGCGTGGGTGTGTGCGGGCCGGCCTCGCCGCGTGCGCGGGGCGGGCGGGCCCGGGGCACGCCTCGTCCCCCGCCTCGTCCCCCGCCCCCGGATTCCCGGCACCGGCCCCGTGTCGTGGCACAGTGGCGGTATGTGCGGCCGATACGCCTCCACCCGCGGTCCCCAGGACCTGACGCAGCTCTTCGAGGTCACCGAATGGCGCCCCGAGGAGACGCTGGCTCCCAGCTGGAACGTCGCGCCCACCGACGAGGTCTACGCGATCCTCGAACGCGTCGCGCGGGACGACGGGGACGAGGTGCGCCGTGAGCTGCGGGCGCTGAAGTGGGGCCTGGTGCCGTCGTGGGCGAAGGACCCCAAGGCCGGCGCGCGGATGATCAACGCCAGGGTCGAGACGGTGCACGAGAAGCCGGCCTATCGCCGCGCCTTCGCGAAGCGCCGCTGCCTGCTCCCCGCCGACGGCTTCTACGAGTGGGACCCCGTCACGGACGAGGCGACGGGCAGGACCCGCAAGCAGCCGTACTTCATCCACCCCGCCGACGACCAGGTGATGGCCATGGCGGGCCTGTACGAATACTGGCGCAACCCCGACATCGCGGACGGGGACGACCCGGCCGCATGGCTGGTGACCTGCACGATCATCACCACCGAGGCCACCGACGAGGCCGGCCGCGTGTACCCCCGCATGCCCCTGGCCCTCACCCCCGACCACTACGACGCCTGGCTGGACCCCCACCACCAGAACACCGACGACCTCCGCGCCCTGCTCACCCAGCCGGCCGGCGGCCGCCTGGACGCCCGTCCCGTCTCCCCGGCCGTCAACAACGTCCGCAACAACGGCCCCCACCTCCTCGACCCGGCCACCTGACGGCAGCGGCCGGACGTCAAACGCCGGTCATACGGCTCAGAGTCCATCTCCCTCTTGCGCGTCGCCCGCGCTTGGTCTTCGCGCGCCCGCGGTCGCGAAGCTCGGCCTGGTAGAAGGCGGCCTTGTCGCCGCCCGGCCTGAAGTACGCGCAGACGTCGGCGATCGTTTCGGCGTCTTCCTCGGGACCCGTGAGCCCGACCTGGACGACCGCCCCACGCCTCTCTTGGCATGTTCAGTGCTACAGCCAGTCGCGCTTCTTGAAGATGACGTACAGGCTCGTACAGACCACCGCCATCAGCAGGATCGCGAAGGGGTACCCGCCCGCCCAGTGCAGCTCCGGCATGGTGTCGAAGTTCATGCCGTAGATCGTGCCGACCAGGGTCGGGGCGAAGAGGATGGCCGCCCACGAGGAGATCTTCTTGATCTCCTCGTTCTGTTCGAAGCCCGCTTCCGCCAACGCCCGCATTTCCGCGTTCTGTTGCTGGGTGACCAGGGTGGCGTTGACCGTCAGGATCTCGGTGAGGGCCTGGCGGAAGCCGTCGACGCGCTCGCTGGTGTGGGTGACGTGGTCGGCGACGTCGCGGAGGTAGCGCTGGAGTTCCTCGTCCGTGCCGTACTTGGCGAAGCCCGCCATCAGGCCGTGGAGCATGCCGACCAGGGGCCTGGTGGCCCGCTGGAACTCGACCATCTCGCGGGAGAGTTCGTAGATGCGGCGGGACACCGCGGGGTCGCCGCCGAAGACCTGGGTCTCGATCTCGTCGATGTCGTTCTGCACGCCCGCCACCACCGGCGCGTAGCCGTCGACCACGGCGTCCAGGATCGCGTACAGCACCGCCTCCGGTCCGAGGGCGAGGAGGTCCGGATCCTCCTCCATGCGGCGGCGTACCGCCGACAGGTCGGGTGCCGCGCCGTGCCGGACGGTGATGACGAAGTCCGGGCCCACGAAGACGTGCAGCTCGCCGAAGTCCACCTCCTCCTGGGCGTCCAGGTAGCGCGCTGCGCGCAGGACGACGAAGAGGGTCTCGCCGTAGCGTTCCAGCTTCGGGCGCTGGTGCGCCTCCATCGCGTCCTCGACGGCCAGCTCGTGCAGATCGAACTCCGCTGCCAGGGAATGGAGTTCCTCCTCGGTCGGACGCTGCAGTCCGATCCAGGCCATGCCGTCCGGGTGCCGGCGGAGCTGGCGGAAGGTCTCCGCCAGGGAGTCGGGGGAGGAGACGCGGCGGCCCTCGCGGTACAGGGTCGCCTGGACCACGCTCGGCCCGTCCCCGGCCGGCGGGGCGGGGGAGGCGGCTGCCGGTGGCTCCGGTACGCGGCGCCAGGCGGCGTGCGGGCGGCGGTCGGACATCGGCGGGCTCCTCGGCGTCTCTGCGTAGGCGTGGGGCTTTCCTGGGGCGCCTTCCCCGGGGCGTCCTCGTCGAGCGTTCTCTTCCGGATGTTCTCGGTGGGGCTGCTGTGTGGGGGTCTCCATGGCGGGTCGTCGGGGCGGGCCGTCGGGGGCCGGGCCGCCGGCGGTCGCCGGGTCTCCGTCGAGGGGCCCTGTTCCGGGGCCTCCGGTGCTTCCGGGGCCCCCGGCGCCCCGGACCGTGGCGTCCACGATGCAGGATATAGGTGATGAATCGGGCCCGCGGCAGCGCCCCGCCCCTGACTCCCTCCCTCGCCGCGGACACTCCTTGCGGGCCTCCCTGTGGCCCCATTGCGGACTTATTCTGTCCGCAACTCTCGCTAGCTTTTCCTCATGGCCCTCCAGACCCCGTCCCCGGTCCTCTCCTCCCGCGCCCTCAACCGCGCCACCCTCGGCCGGCAGCTTCTCCTCGACCGAGCCCCGCTCTCCGCCGAGGACGCCGTCCGGCACCTCGTCGGGCTCCAGGCGCAGAACACCAAGCCGCCGTACTACGCCCTCGCCGCCCGCCTCGACGGCTTCCGTCCCGAGGACCTGTCCGCCCTCATGGAGTCCCGCCGGGTCGGGCGGATGGTCTCGCTGCGCTCCACCGTGCACACCCACACCGCCGACGACGGCCTTCCGCTGCGCGCGCTGGTCCAGGCGGGGGCGGTCGACCGGGAGCTCAGGATGTTCCGCAAGGGCCTGCACGGGGTGGACCTGGACCGGCTGGCCGCGCGCACCGTCGCGTACGTCGAGGAAGGGGCCCGTACGCCCAAGGAGATCCGCGAGCACCTGCTGCTGGAGTGGCCCGAGGGCGATCCGCAGGCGCTCACCATCGCCGCGCGCTGCCTGGTGCCCATGGTGCAGGTCACCCCGCGCGGGCTCTGGGGCAGGAGCGGGCAGGTGGCCCTCACCACCGCACGGAAGTGGTTCGGCGGCGCCGACGGAGAGGCAGGGGCGGCCGGTCCCGACGCGACCGTCCTCGACGCCACCGTGCTCCGCTACCTTCGCGCCTTCGGGCCCGCCTCGGTCCAGGACATGCAGACCTGGTGCGGGCTCACCCGGCTCCGGCCGGCCTTCGAGCGGCTGCGGCCCGGACTGCTCGTCTTCCGCGACGAGGGCGGCACCGAGCTCTTCGACGTCCCCGACGCGCCCCGACCCGACGAGGACACCCCCGCGCCGCCCCGCTTCCTGCCCGAGTTCGACAACCTGCTGCTCTCCCACGCCGACCGCACCCGCGTCGTGCCCGCCGAGCACCGCGCCCGCACCTGGACCGGCAACCAGGCCCACCGGGTGTTCCTGCTCGACGGCCTCCTCGCCGGGCTCTGGCACCTCGACGAGGGGCGGGAGCGGACCGTCATGACGATCGAGCCCTTCGCCCGGCCCACCCGTGCCCAGCGCGCCGCCCTGACCGCCGAGGCCGAGCGGACGCTGCGCCTCCTGGGCCCTGAGGGCATCCCGTACGACATCGTCCTCGGCGAGGCCGACGGACCGGCCGGGGGCGGGGCGGCCGGGGGCGGGGCGGCCGGCCGGGCGTGATCACGGCAGTGCGCCCGCCCGCCGTGCCGCCACCACCGCCTCCAGGCGCGTGTGCGCGCCCAGCTTGCGCATCGCCGAGCGCAGATAGCCCTTGACCGTCTCCGGGCGCAGCCCCAGCCGCCGGGCCGCTCCGGCGTTCGTCGCGCCGGAGGCCACCGCCGCCAGGACGTCCGTCTCGCGCGGGGTCAGGAGGACGGCGGGCGGCCGGCCCTCCGGCGCGGCGGTCGACTCGAAGCGGCCGCACACCGCGAGCAGCCGTTCCCGCACCTCCGGGTCGGTCACCTGCGGGGCGAGCTCGCGCAGCTCCCCGTACGCCTGGCGCATCTCCTCGCGCTCGGCCGTGAGCCGGCGCACCTCGTCCCGTACGGCGAGCGCCTGCTCCACGTCCCGGGCCGCCGCGACGGCCGAGTCGAAGATCCGCTCGCCGATCGGCAGCGCGTCGCGCAACGCCCCGTACAGGACCCCGCGCACCCGGCGGCGTACGACGACCGGCACCGCGATCACCGAGCGCAGGCCCTCCGCCGAGACCGGCGCGTCGTACTCGTGCGTGATGTGCCGCGCCGACGGATAGTCCGTGACGGCGCACGGCCGGGACAGGGCGAGGCACTTCCCGCCCAGGCCGGAGCCGGTCGAGATCGCCAGTCCGCGGAGCGCGGGCGTCACGGCCCCGTTCAGCTCCGCGATCCGCAGCGGGCGCCCCTCCTGGAGCAGCCCGCCGAACACCACCTGGAGTCCGGTGGTGCGGCGCAGCCGCAGCAGAGCGGTGCGCAGCTCCGCCGATTCGTCGTGCTCGGGCACGATGCGCCCCTCCTTCGACCCGTCTCCACCCGGCCCGACGCCGTCCGCCGTCCGCGCGGTCTCCCCCCGAACGGGGGTAGTGAGACCTGGGTCACTGATTACACGATGTGCGGGACGGGTCCCGCAACGAGGAGGACACATGACGGCAACGAGCGCGGCGGAGCCGACGGAGGCGACGGAGAGCTTCCGGGCCGCCCGCGACTTCCTGCTCCGGCACCGGTCGGACTACGACACGGCGTACGCGGAATTCGCCTGGCCCCGCCCCGAACGGTTCAACTGGGCGCTCGAATGGTTCGACGTCATCGCCGCGGGCAACGACCGCACCGCCCTGCACATCGTCGAGGAGGACGGCACCGAGACGCGGCTGAGCTTCGCCGAGATGTCCGGCCGTTCCCACCGGGTGGCCAACTGGCTGCGCGCGCGGGGCGTCCGGGCCGGCGACCGGATGATCGTCATGCTCGGCAACCAGGTCGAGCTGTGGGAGACCATGCTCGCCGCGATGAAGCTGCGCGCCGTCGTCATCCCCGCCACCCCGCTGCTCGGCCCCGCCGACCTGCGCGACCGGGTGGACCGCGGCCGGGCCGCCCACGTGCTCGTCCGGGCGGAGGACACCGCCAAGTTCGCCGACGTGCCCGGCGCGTACACGCGCATCGCGGTCGGCGGCGACGGGGCCGACTGGCTCGCCTACGAGCGGGCGTACGAGGAGTCCCCGGACTTCACGCCCGACGGCGTCACCTCCGCCGACGACCCGCTGATGCTCTACTTCACCTCCGGTACCACGGCCCGCCCGAAGCTGGTCGAGCACACGCACACCTCGTACCCGGTCGGGCACCTGGCGACGATGTACTGGATCGGCCTCAAGCCCGGCGACGTCCATCTCAACATCTCCTCACCCGGCTGGGCCAAGCACGCCTGGTCCAACCTCTTCGCCCCGTGGAACGCCGAGGCGACCGTCTTCATCCACAACTACACGCGCTTCGACCCGGCCCGCCTCATGGCCGAGATGGACCGGCACGGCGTCAGCAGCTTCTGCGCCCCGCCCACCGTCTGGCGCATGCTCATCCAGGCCGACCTCGGCCAGCTGGCCGCCCCGCCCCGCGAGGTCGTCGCCGCCGGAGAACCGCTCAACCCCGAGGTCATCGAGAGCGTCCGGCGGGCCTGGGGCGTCACCATCCGGGACGGCTTCGGCCAGACCGAGACCGCCGTCCAGGTCTCCAACAGCCCGGGCCAGCGGCTCAAGGAGGGCTCCATGGGGCGGCCCAGCCCCGGCTACCGGGTCACCCTCGTCGACCCGGTCACCGGCACGCCCGACGTCGAGGAGGGCGAGATCTGCCTCGACCTGGCCGCCGCCCCCGTCGGCCTCATGACCGGCTACCACGGGGACCCGGAGCGTACGGCCGAGGCCATGGCCGGCGGCTACTACCGCACCGGTGACATCGGTGCGCGGGACGAGGACGGCTACATCACCTACATCGGGCGTGCCGACGACGTGTTCAAGGCGAGCGACTACAAGATCTCGCCCTTCGAGCTGGAGAGCGCGCTCCTGGAGCACGAGGCGGTCGCCGAGGCCGCCGTCGTCCCCGCCCCCGATCCGCTGCGGCTCGCCGTCCCCAAGGCGTACGTCGTCCTCGCGGCGGGCTGGGAGCCGGACGCCGACACCGCGAAGGCGCTCTTCGCGCACTCGCGCGAGGTGCTCGCGCCGTACAAGAGGATCCGCCGGATCGAGTTCGCCGAGCTGCCGAAGACGGTCTCCGGCAAGATCCGGCGCGTGGAGCTGCGCAAGCTCACGGCGGAGGGCCGGACGGGCACCGAATACACCGAGGAGAACCTCGCATGACCGACCGGCCCACGACGACGCCCGCGACCACGACGCCCCCGGCCCCCGCGGCCACGGCCTCCCCACCGGGGAAGACGGCCCCCGCGACCGCTACGCCCGGGAGGACGGCGCCCGCGACCCCGTCGACCAGGACCCCTCAGTCCGCGGCTCACCCGGCCGCCGGGACGTCCGTGCGCCAGACGTCGTCGTACGCGCACGGGGTGTCGGACACGGCGCTCCTCGGCGACACGATCGGCGCCAACCTCGACCGGGCCGTCGCGGCGTGGCCCGAGCGCGAGGCGCTGGTCGACGTGCCCACCGGGCGTCGCTGGACCTACGGCCGGTTCGGAGCCGATGTCGCCCGGCTGGCCGACGCCCTGCTCGGCAGCGGGGTCGTCAAGGGTGACCGGGTCGGCATCTGGGCGGTCAACTGCGCCGAGTGGGTGCTCGTGCAGTACGCCACGGCCCGCATCGGCGCGGTCATGGTGAACATCAACCCGGCTTATCGGGCGCATGAGTTGGAGTACGTCCTCAACCAGGCCGGCGTCTCCCTGCTGTTCGCCACTCCGGCGCACAAGACCAGCGACTACCGGGCGATGGTCGAGCAAGTGCGGTCATCCTGCCCGCGGTTGCGGGAGACGGTCTATTTCGGGGAGCCGAGCTGGGACGAGTTCTTCGCACGCCGGGCGCCGGAGGGAGTGGTGCCGGAGGGGCTGTCCTGCGACGAACCGGTCAACATCCAGTACACGTCCGGGACGACGGGCTTCCCGAAGGGGGCCACCCTCTCCCATCACAACATCCTCAACAACGGCTACTTCGTCGGCGAGATGATCGCCTACAGCGAGCAGGACCGGATCTGCATCCCGGTGCCCTTCTACCACTGCTTCGGCATGGTCATGGGCAATCTCGCGGCCACCTCGCACGGTGCCTGCATGGTGATCCCGGCGCCTTCCTTCGACCCGGCCGCCACCCTGCGGGCGGTGCAGGAAGAGCGCTGCACGTCGCTGTACGGCGTACCGACGATGTTCATCGCCGAGCTGAACCTCCCCGACTTCGCCTCGTACGACCTGTCCACGCTCCGCACCGGCATCATGGCCGGCTCACCGTGCCCGGTGGAGGTGATGAAGCGGGTCGTCGCCGAGATGAACATGGCCGAGGTGTCCATCTGTTACGGCATGACCGAGACGTCGCCGGTCTCCACGCAGACCCGGCGCGACGACGACCTGGAACGGCGCACCGGCACGGTCGGCCGGGTCATGCCGCACGTCGAGGTCAAGGTCGTCGACCCGGCGACCGGCCTGACGGTCGAGCGCGGCACGGCCGGCGAGCTGTGCACCCGCGGCTACAGCGTGATGCTCGGCTACTGGGACGAGCCGGAGAAGACCGCGGAGGCGATCGACGCGGGCCGCTGGATGCACACCGGGGACCTCGCGGTGATGCGCGAGGACGGCTACGTGCAGATCGTGGGCCGCATCAAGGACATGATCATCCGAGGTGGCGAGAACGTGTACCCGCGGGAGATCGAGGAGTTCCTGTACGCCCATCCCAAGATCGCGGACGTCCAGGTCGTCGGGATCCCGGACGAGCGCTTCGGCGAGGAGATCCTCGCCTGCGTCATCCCGCGCGACCCCGCCGACCCCCCGACCCTGGACGACGTCACGGCCTTCTGCCGCGACCGCCTGGCCCACTACAAGATCCCGCGTCGCGTGGAGGTCCTGACGGAGTTCCCGATGACGGTCAGCGGCAAGGTGCGGAAGGTGGAGCTCCGGGTGCGGTTCGGCACGGAGGGGGAACGGGAGGGCGGGGGGAGGTAGGGCGTCTGGGCCGGGGAGCCCGGTGGGGTCGGCGGGGCGTCGTCCGGGCCGGGGAGCCCGGTGGGGCCGTCAGGGCGTCCGGGCCGGGGTGCCAGGGGTGCCAGGGGGGCCGGTAGGGCCTCTGGGTCGGGGGCCAGTGGGGCCGGTAGGACTGTTGGGTCCGGTGGGGCGGGTTGGCCCGGCGGGGCCGGGTCGGCAGGCCCCGCTCCCCGCCGGCTCCCCGGGCCGTCAGACCAGGGCCGTCACCTCGCGGCGCATGCAGACGCGGGGCCAGGCGGCCAGCCCGTGGGTGGCTTCGGCCCGGCTGATCGCGCGCAGGCCCTCGGTGAGCGCGGGGTCGCCGTCGTCGAGGCGGCGGAAGCCGATCCGCGTGTAGTACGGGGCGTTCCACGGCACCTCGGCGAAGGTGGTGAGGGTGAGCGCCGCCAGGCCCTGTGCGCGGGCGGCACTCGCCAGGTGCTCGATGAGCGCCCGTCCGACACCCCGGCGGGCGGCGTCCGGGTGCACGGAGACCTGCTCGATGTGGGCGGCGCCGTCGACGGTGTCCGTGAGGAGATACGCGACGGTGCGGTCGCCCTCGTCCACCGCCACCCAGGCCCGCCCGGCGCTGCGGTAGCCCTCCAGGACCTCCAGGGAGAGGGGTTCGTCGTCGGCGATCTCTTCCATCCCGAGGGGGCGGAAGGCCTCGCCCGCGGCGCGTTCGATGTCCTGGAGCATGGGGAGTTCGGCCGCTGTGGCCACTCGGATGCGCATACGCCAGTATGGCGCGGTCTCGGCCGGGGCGGGTGTCGACAGGGGTACGAGGGCCCCCCGACGCGCAGGGGCCGGGCGCGCCGCACGGCGGCAGGTGCGGCGGCCCCGGGTCGGGTTCCTGCCCGGTCCGGGCTCGGGCTAGGCCCCGGCCCACACCCGGCTCCTGCCCCGTACCCGGCTCCGGCTCCAGCCCGGCCTCGGCCCCGTACCCGGCTCCGGCTCCAGCCCCGGCCCCGCACCCGGTCTCGGCCCCGTCCCGCCCCGCTCCGATCAGGCCCGTACAACCCGGTGTCCCGTCCCCGCCCCCGGGGACCGCCCCCGGACCGCCCCAAGACCGGCCCTCGGGGCGGGTCGCCGGGAACGGGCCGCCGGGACCGGATCGCGGGGTGTCAGTCGGGCGTGCCGCTCGTGCAGGCCGGGCCGTTGTCCGGGTTCCAGCCGCGCCCGGTCGCGTAGCCGTCCTCGCGGTTGCCGCGGCGACCCAGGAGGCCGCCGTCTCGGGAGAAGTGCGGCAGGAACATGGCGAGCGCAGGGTCGCCGTACAGGGCCACGTACAGCAGCACGTCACGGCCGTCCGTCACCTCGCGCCGGTGCGCCGGCAGCGGGTGCCGGGCGCGGAGGTTCGCGAGCAGCCGCCGGGCTCCGCGCGTCGTCGGCGGTACGCACAGAAGGGCCGCCGCGGCCAGCACCGGAATCGCCCCCAGCGCCAGCGCGGGGCCTGAGGCGCCGGTCGTCAGCAGGCCGGCGGCGACCGTCGGCGGGACCAGCCCCAGGAGGAGTCTGGCCGCTTTCAGCTTGCCGGGCGGGCGGAGCAGTCCCGTCCTGCCCAGTTCCCCGCGCAGCGCGTCCAGCGCCTGCCGCGCCTTCGGGCGTGTGGCCAAGACCCGCAGGGCCAGCGCTCGTTGGAGCGATCGGTGCACGCCCAGCTGCAGCGGATCACGCGTGCGCCCGGCCCCGCCGTTGGCGCGAATCGTCCCCCTGCGCCCCGCCGCCACCGCGCCGCGCTGGTGCAGGGCGACCAGGGCCACGGTCACCGCCGCCCGCGGGCCACCGCGCAGGAGCGCGAGCGCCTGCGGGGGCAGCTCCGGCCGCTCCTGGCTGCGGGTACGCAACAACAGCCCCGCCAGCACGAGTTGACCGACCGCCGCCCCCAGGAACCACCACATCCCCATCGTCATGGTGTTCACCCCCCGAGGGTGTTGTGCCCGGGGGAGGGGTGATCGTCACGTGCGAATGGCCGAAATACTTAGGGCGCTCCGGTGGTGAGCAGCTCGCCGGCCGGTGCGTTGACGGGTTGCGGCGTGCCCGTGAGGTCCAGCACGAAGAGCGGGATGCCGAGGCCTTCGGCGCGCTCGTGCGCCTCGGGGGTGTAACCCGCCAGGGAGAAGTAGACGCTCACCGCCGAGTTGCTGAGACCGTTGAGCCACAGGCACTCCACGGCCCGCAGTCCGGTCGGCCGCGTGCTCGGATCGACCTGCGCCACCAGCCCGGGGCCGCGGAGGTCCACGGCCGACGCCGAGCGCTCCTCGGGCTGCACGACGTCCTTGAACCCCAGCCATCGCAGATAGCCGGCGGACGCCGCCACCGCGTCCCGCGCCGTCCGGATCGTCACCGGCCGGAACGCGGAGCGCGCGGCCGCCGGGCCGGGGGCCGGACGGGACGGCGCGGGCGGAGGCGGGGGCAGCGGGGAGGGGTGTCTGCGCGCGAAGGAGGCGGGGTGCGCGTCGGGGGCGACCGTCTCCAGGTCAGGGCGTGGGTCAGGGCCGGGGGCGGGTTCGGCCGCGGGGTGCGGGTCGAGGGCGGCGTCAGGCCCGTGGCCCTCGTCCCGCCCGGACCCGTACCCGTCGCCGCCACCTGGGACGTCGGGCTCGGTGCCGGTGCCGGTGCCGGTGCCGAGGGCGCCGCCCGTGTCCGTCCCCGCACCCGTCTCGGGCAGGTCTGCGGCGCCCGTGCCCCGGCCCGTACCCGCCGGGGGCGCGTCCGCCGCCACGGCGCCCCGTTCCGTACCGTCCGCACTCCCGCCGGTGCCGGCCCGCCCGGCGCCCGCGTCCGCCTGTCCGTCCGATGCCGCGGCCCGGGGCGGGGGGTACGCCGCCGCCTCTCCCGTGCCGGCCGCCGGAGCGGCTCCGGGGGCTGTCCCCGGCCCGGCCGGCTCCTCCCGCCCCCCGGGCTCCTCCACCGGCACCCGCAGCACCGCGCCGCACGGGCAGCCGACCTCCGGGTGGGGCCAGTCCGAGGCGCGGGCGCAGGCGGGGCAGTGGACGGTGACCCATTCGTCGGACCAGTTGCGGTGGGTGATGGGGGCGGCGACGGCGCCCGCGATCACCGGGGGCGCGATCGGGCGGCCGCAGGAGCAGGGGAACGCGGGCGCCGCGTAGCGCAGTGTGCGGAGGCACTCCGGGCAGCGCACCTGTACCGACTCACCCACACCGAACCCCCTCTGCGTCGTGCGTCCCCATCGTCCACCCATCAGGCCGTTCGAGGGGGCGACTTCGGCCATCCCGTGCGCGGCGGCCCGTTTGGTCCCTCGCGCGGCCCGGCGGCTGCCCACTCGGCGGGACTCTCTTGACGCCTCTCCGCCCCCCGACCTACATTGCTTCCGTATAGCAGAACAGTACTTCCGCATTATGGAAACCGCGCCGAAAAGGCCCCGAAGAGGAGCACTCCCATGCCTCGTATGACCGCCGCCGCAGCGGCCGTTGAGATCCTCAAGCGCGAAGGCGTCACCAACGCGTTCGGCGTGCCCGGTGCGGCGATCAACCCCTTCTACCGCGAGCTCAAGAACGTCGGCGGGATCGGCCACACGCTGGCCCGCCACGTCGAAGGCGCCTCCCACATGGCCGAGGGCTACACCCGCGCCAAGGCCGGCAACATCGGCGTCTGCATCGGGACGTCCGGCCCCGCCGGCACCGACATGATCACCGGCCTGTACTCGGCGATCGCCGACTCGATCCCGATCCTGTGCATCACGGGCCAGGCCCCGGTCTCGAAGCTCCACAAGGAGGACTTCCAGGCCGTCGACATCGCCACGATCGCCAAGCCGGTCACCAAGGCCGCGACGACCGTCCTGGAGGCCGCGCAGGTCCCGGGCGTCTTCCAGCAGGCCTTCCACCTGATGCGCTCCGGCCGTCCCGGCCCGGTCCTCATCGACCTGCCGATCGACGTCCAGCTGACCGAGATCGAGTTCGACCCGGAGACCTACGAGCCGCTGCCGGTCTACAAGCCGTCCGCGACCCGTGCGCAGGCCGAGAAGGCGCTGACCTTCCTCCTGGAGTCCGAGCGCCCGCTGATCGTCGCCGGTGGCGGCATCATCAACGCCGACGCCTCCGACCTGCTGGTCGAGTTCGCCGAGCTGACGAACATCCCCGTCATCTCCACCCTCATGGGCTGGGGCACCATCCCGGACGACCACCCGCTGGCCGCAGGCATGGTCGGCGTCCAGACCGCCCACCGCTACGGCAACGCCACGTTCCTGGAGTCGGACTTCGTCCTGGGCATCGGCAACCGCTGGGCCAACCGTCACACCGGCTACAACATGGAGGCCTACACCAAGGGCCGGAAGTTCGTCCACGTCGACATCGAGCCGACCCAGCTCGGCAAGATCTTCGCCCCGGACTACGGCATCGCCTCCGACGCCAAGGTCGCCCTGGAGCTCTTCGTCGCGATCGCCGAGGAGTGGAAGGCCGCGGGCAGGCTCCCCGACTTCTCCGCCTGGGCCGACTCCGCGCAGGAGCGCAAGGCCACCCTGCAGCGCCGTACGCACTTCGACGACATCCCGATGAAGCCGCAGCGCGTCTACGAGGAGATGAACAAGGCCTTCGGCCCGGACACGCGCTACGTCACCACCATCGGTCTCTCGCAGATCGCCGCCGCGCAGTTCCTGCACGTCTACAAGCCGCGCCACTGGATCAACTGCGGCCAGGCCGGCCCGCTCGGCTGGACGATCCCGGCCGCCATCGGTGCCGCCACCGCCGACCCGGAGACCCCGGTCGTCGCCCTCTCCGGCGACTACGACTTCCAGTTCATGATCGAGGAGCTGGCGGTCGCCGCCCAGCACAAGGTCCCCTACGTCCACGTCCTCGTGAACAACGCCTACCTGGGTCTGATCCGGCAGGCGCAGGGCGGTCTCGGCATCAACTTCGAGGTCAACCTCGAGTTCGAGAACATCAACACCCCGGAGCTCGGCGTCTACGGCGTCGACCACGTCAAGGTCGCCGAGGGCCTGGGCGTCAAGGCGATCCGCGTCGAGGACCCGAACAAGCTCGGCGAGGCCCTGGAGCAGGCCAAGAAGCTGGCCGTCGAGTTCCAGGTCCCGGTCGTCGTCGAGGCGATCCTGGAGCGCATCACCAACATCGCGATGAGCAAGACGGTCGACATGAGCGACGTCACGGAGTTCGAGGAGCTGGCCACCGAGCCGGGCCACGCGCCCACCGCGATCAAGGCCCTCCAGGTCTGAACCACCCCGGCCGGGCCCGCCCGGCCGGCTGACACGCAGCGGCCTCCGCCCCGCCGAGCACCGGGGTGGAGGCCGTCCGCGGCCCCTGGGGCCCGCGCCCTGACGCGCGTCGCCCGCCGGGCCGCCGCCGCCCGTCAGGCCTGCGCCCGTACCAGCACCGCGCCCGCCTCCGTCCAGTCGTACAGCACCGAGCGCCCGGCCCGCCTCCGGCGTACGAGTCCGGCGTCCAGCAGCACCTTCAGGTGCCGTCCCACCGAGCCGAGGCCCTGGCCCGTCAGCGCCACCAACTGGCTGGTGGACTTGGGGGATCCGAGGCGTACGAGGACACCCGCGCGGGCCGCACCGAGCAGGGCTCCCAGCGCCTCGGGCACCGCCGGGCCGGTGACGTCCGCCAGGGCGCCGTCGCACGGGTACACGATCGCGAACCGCGCCGAGCCCTCCCACGACACCCAGCCCGTCGCCGGAGTCACCGGCACGAACAGCAGCCGGCCGCCGTCCACCGAACGCGGCGGATACTCCCGGGTGTTGACCTGCAGCCTGCCCTCCCCGAGCCAGCGCGTCCGGCCCGGGCACAGTTCGTCGAGCGCCGCCGCCCAGCCGTCGCGGGCCAGCCGCGCGGTGCGCGCCACCACATCGGCCTCCACGACCTGGCGCCGCCGCGGCCAGTCGGGACGTACGGTCTCCCGCCACACCCACTCCAGGACGTCCGCCATCCGCCGGGGCAGGTCGTGTCGCGTGCGCAGCGCCTCCGGTACGGACCCGCCCACCGCCACCTCCAACTGCGGCACGGCGTCGCGTGGTTCGGCGTCGCGGACGGCCGCGACCTCCTCCTCGAAGGACTGCTCGCCCTCGCCCAGGGGGGTCGGCGTCAGGAAGTCCGCGTTCCACGTGGGCCCGAGCGCCGCGCGGACGAGCAGCGCGTCCAGCGGCTCGGCGGCCAGGCGTTCCCGGTACGCGGGCAGGTGAGCGGCCAGCCAGGCGCGTTCGCCGACGTGGGCGCCGGCCGCCGCGTGCAGGGTCTTGAGCGCCGCGATCGTCTCGGCCAGCGGCGAGACGACGAAACGGCTCCCGGCCAGGGAGTCCGTACCGATCCGCCACCAGCCCACCGCGCCCCGCCCCTTCCTTTCGCGCCGCCGCGAAACAATACCGGCGCCGCCCCGCCCGCTCCGAGACTCCCGGCATGCCCCGCTACCGCGATCTCTTCCGCACCCCCGAGTTCACCCCGCTCTTCCTCGTCGGTGCGGCCCAGGTCGCCGCACAGACCGTCTCCGGTCTGGGACTCGCCACCCTCGTCTTCCGTGCCACGCACTCCCCGCTGCTCTCCGCCCTCGCGATGTTCGGCCCGGCCCTCGCCCAGCTCGCCGGGGCCGTCACCCTGCTCTCGGCGGCCGACCGGCTGCCGCCCCGCGCCGCGCTCGCGGGCGTCGCCCTCGCCTTCGCGGCCGGCACCGCGGCCCAGGCCGTTCCCGGCGTGCCGGTCGGCGCCGTCTTCGTGATCCTGTTCGTGCAGGGCCTCGTGGGCTCGGTCGGCGGCGGCGTGCGCTACGGGCTGCTCACCGAGATCCTGCCGCGCGAGCGCCTTCTGATCGGGCGCTCGGTGCTCAACACGGCCGTCGGCGTCTGCCAGGTCGCCGGCTTCGCCACCGGCGGGGTGCTGCTCGCGCTGCTCTCCCCGCGCGGCACCCTGCTGACCGGCGCCGCGCTGTATCTGACCGCCGCCCTGCTCGCCCGCCGGGGGTTGTCCCGGCGGGCCCCGCGCACCGCCGGCCGGGCCTCGGCCGCCGAGACCTGGCGCACCAACGCCCGGCTGTGGGCATCACGTCCGCGACGGCTGGTCTACCTCGCCCTGTGGGTGCCCAACGGTCTGATCGTCGGCTGCGAGTCGCTCTTCGTCTCCTACGCGCCGGAGCGGGCCGGACTGCTCTTCGCCTGCGCCGCGCTCGGGATGCTGGCGGGGGACATCGCGATCGGGGGGTTCGTCCCGGCCCGGTGGCGGGGCCGGCTGGCCGCACCGCTGCAGGCACTGCTCGCGGCCCCGTACCTGGTCTTCGTGCTGGATCCCGGCCTGCCGCTCGCGCTGGCGGCGGTCGCGGTGTCCGCGGTCGGCTACAGCGCGAGCCTGCTCCACCAGGAGCGGCTGACCGCCCTGGTCCCCGGGGGGCTCAGCGGCCACGCGCTGGGGCTGCACGCCTCGGGCATGCTCGCCCTCCAGGGCCTCGGTGCGGCCCTCGCCGGCGGCCTCGCCCAGCTGACCTCGCCCCGGACGGCGATGGCCCTGCTGGCGGTGGCCTCTCTGGCCGTCACCCTGGTGCTCGTCCTCAGCGCCGCGCCGCCGGGCGCACCCCGACCGTCTCCGCGCCGCGTGCGCCGGCGAGCCGCCTGACCGTCGCCGGCGCGACCGCGAGCGGCACGACGGGGCGGGTCACGGTGGCCGGTCACGGTGGCGGCGCGGGCGGGCCGCGGTGGCGGGGGACCGGAGCCCGCGGCCGGGGCGCGGGGGGCGGTGCCCGTGTGGCGTCGCACGACGCCGTACGGAAGCAAAAGGAAGAGCGCGGAACCAGGGACCGTAAACCTGGTTCCGCGCTCTCGTTGGTGACCGCCCGACGGTGCGAGGCTGGCGCGACAGGACGTTCGCGCCGCCGGGCGGAGTCGTGGCCCCCTTCCGTGCGAGAAGGGGGGCGTTGGGACCGCGGTGGTACCGACGGACGCTCCGGCCGGTCCCCTTCCTTCAGGTCAGGAAGGGGGACCGGAGGCCCTTACCACCGCACTGGCTCGGTGCCACCGCGGTCCTCACGCTGTCCGGATCGCCGACCACCCCTCATCCGGGCCGGCGATCCGGACCGCGTACGGTCACTGACCTCCCGTCAGGTGCCGTACGCAGTCAGGGTGTCGGAGGATCAGTCCTCGCGCAGGGCGCGGACGGCCTCCTCGACGCGCCGGCCGTACTCGGCGTCGGCGGCGGCGAAGTGGGCGATGTTCTTCTCGATGATGTCCTCGCGGGAGACCTGGGAGAGGCCGCCGGCGATGTTGGCGACCAGGCGGGCCTTCTCGTCCTCGGACATCAGGCGGTAGAGCTCACCGGCCTGGAAGAAGTCGTCGTCCTTGACGTGCTGCGGGGCCTCGTGGGTGCCGGTCCAGCCGTGGATGGCGAGCGGCGCGGCCAGCGGGGCGTCGGTCTGGCGCGGACCGGAGTACGAGTTGGGCTCGTAGTTCTTGTCGTGGCGCGAGCCGTTGCGGGTGGCCATGAAGCCGTCGCGGCCGTAGTTGTCGGCCGTGGTCGCCTTGGGGGCGTTGACCGGCAGCTGGGTGTGGTTCACGCCGAGGCGGTAGCGGTGGGCGTCCGCGTAGGCGAAGAGGCGGCCCTGGAGCATCTTGTCCGGCGAGGGGCCGATGCCCGGGACGAAGTTGTTCGGGGAGAACGCGGCCTGCTCGACCTCGGCGAAGACGTTGTCCGGGTTGCGGTCCAGGACCAGACGGCCCACGCGCTGCAGCGGGTAGTCGCCGTGCGGCCACACCTTGGTGAGGTCGAAGGGGTTGAAGCGGTAGTCCGCGGCCTCGGCGGCCGGCATGACCTGCACGTAGAGGGTCCAGGACGGGGTCACACCGCGCTCGATGGACTGCAGCAGGTCGGTCTGGTGCGAGTTGGCGTCCTTGCCGACGAGCTCGGCGGCCTGCTCGGCGGAGAGGGAACGGATGCCCTGGTTCGTCTTGAAGTGGTACTTGACGAAGAAGGCCTCGCCCGCCTCGTTGGTCCACTGGTAGGTGTGCGAGCCGTAGCCGTTCATGTGCCGGTACGAGGCCGGGATGCCGCGGTCGCCCATGAGCCAGGTCACCTGGTGGGTCGCCTCGGGGGAGTGCGCCCAGAAGTCCCAGACGTTGTCCGGCTCCTGCTTGCCCGTGAAGGGGTCACGCTTCTGGGAGTGGATGAAGTCGGGGAACTTGATCGGGTCCTTGATGAAGAACACCGGGGTGTTGTTGCCGACGAGGTCGTAGTTGCCCTCTTCGGTGTAGAACTTCAGCGCGAAGCCGCGCGGGTCGCGGACCGCGTCCGCGCCGCCGAGCGAGTCGGCCACGGTGGAGAAGCGCAGGAAGGTCTCGGTCTTCTTGCCGACCTCGGAGAGGAAGGCGGCCTTCGTGTAGGCCGTGACGTCGTCGGTCACCTCGAAGTAGCCGTACGCGCCGGAGCCGCGGGCGTGCACCACGCGCTCCGGGATGCGCTCACGGTTGAAGCGCGCGAGCTTCTCCAGCAGGTGCTGGTCCTGCAGGAGGACGGGGCCACCGACGCCGGCGGTGGCGGAGTTCTGGTTGTCGGCGACCGGGGCGCCGGACTCGGTCGTAAGCACGCGCTTCGACATGGTGGACCTTCCTGAGCTGCACTGCCGAGTGTGGGAGTGCTCTGGAGCGTAGGTACGCCCCGCGAACATCGTCAACAGTTTGTTGAAAAAGAAGTGTGGTGTTCCGGACGGCGGCGGCGCCTGGGCGCGACAGGACAGTTGTCAGCGCCGCCGCCGCCCGGAAATCTGGGCCCCGTCGGGACGGGGAGCCGGGTCAGACCTGCTGGCCGGAGAGACGCTCGACGGCGCGCAGCAGGGCCGAGTGGTCCAGGCCGCCGTCACCCTGCGCACGCAGGGAGGCGACGAGCTGGGCGACCACGGCGCCGACCGGGAGGGCCGCGCCGACGTTGCGGGCGGCGTCGGTGACGATGCCCATGTCCTTGTGGTGCAGGTCGATCCGGAAGCCGGGCTTGAAGTCCCGGTTCAGGAAGTTGTCCTTCTTGCGGGTCAGGACCGTGGAGCCGGCCAGCCCGCCGTTGAGGACGTCCAGGGCGGCCTGGAGGTTCACGCCGGACTTCTCGAGGAAGACGACGGCCTCGGCGCAGGCCTGGATGTTGACCGCGACGATGAGCTGGTTGGCGGCCTTCACCGTCTGGCCGGAGCCGTGCGGGCCGCACAGGACGATGACCTTGCCGAGGGCCTCGAGGATCGGGAGGGCCTCGTCGAAGTCGGCCTGCTCGCCGCCCACCATGATCGAGAGCACGGCCTCGATGGCGCCGGCCTCGCCGCCGGAGACGGGGGCGTCGATGACGCGGATGCCCTTCTCCTTGGCGTTCTTCGCCAGGTCGACCGAGGTCTGCGGGGTGATCGACGACATGTCGATGACCAGGGCGCCCGACCTGGCGTTCTCCAGGATGCCCTCGGGGCCGTAGGAGATGGCCTCGACCTGCGGGGAGGCGGGCACCATCGTGATGATGACGTCGGCGTCCTTGACGGCCTCGGCGATCGAGCCGGCCGCGGTGCCGCCGGCGGCGGCCAGGCGCTCCAGCTTGTCCTGCTCGAGGGTGAAGCCGGTGACGGAGTAGCCGGCCTTGATCAGGTTCTCGGACATGGGGGAGCCCATGATGCCGAGACCGATCCACGCGATCTTGGGGAGGTTGCTCATTGGGGAGGGTCCTTCTCTGAAGCTTCGTACGAAAAGGGCGGGGGGTCGCCTGGCGGAACGCCCGGACTCACTTGGCGGCGCGCGCCTCGGCGGGCAACCATGCGAAGGACGAGGCGGCTTCGGCGGCCTTGTACTCCAGGCCCACCCAGCCGTCGTAGCCGGCCTTCTTCAGCTCGTCGAGCAGCTGCTCGAGCGGGAGTTCGCCGGTGCCCGGGGCGCCACGGCCCGGCATGTCGGCGATCTGGACGTGGCCGGTCCTGTCGGCGTACCGCGCGATGACCTGGCTGACGTCCTCGCCGTTCATGGCCAGGTGGTAGATGTCGAGCAGGAACTTGGCGTTCCCGAGGCCCGTGGCCGCGTTGACCCTGTCGACGATCTCGATCGCGGAGGGGGCGCTCACCAGCGGGTAGAGCGGCGACTCCGGCTTGTTCAGGGTCTCGATCAGCAGGATCGCGCCGACCCGGTCGGCCGCGCGGGCGGCCAGGACCAGGTTCTCCAGGGCGAGTTCGTCCTGGACGGCCGGGTCCACACCCTCGACGCGGTTGCCGTAGAGCGCGTTGAGCGCCTTGCAGCCGACCGAGGCGGCGAAGTCCGCCGCGATGTCGATGTTGGTGCGGAAGCGGTCCGACTCCTGGCCGGGCACGGAGACCGCGCCGCGGTCCGGGCCGGGGAGCCGGCCGGCGTAGAAGTTCAGGCCCACCAGCTGGGTGCCGGCGTCCTCAAGAGCCTTCTTGAGGGCGTCGAGCTCACTCTGGTCGGGGGTGGCGGTGTCGATCCAGGGCCACCACAGCTCGACCGCGGTGAAGCCCGCCGCGGCGGCGGCCGCGGGGCGCTCCAGGAGCGGGAGTTCCGTGAAGAGGATCGACAGGTTCACATCGAAGCGCTGGTCCGTGTATCCCATGAGGGGCGGCGCTCCTTCCGTATTGCGGAAGTAAGTTTCTGTCTGACGGAATGTTGCAAGCAGACCGTCCGGCTTGTCAAGAGGACCCCGCAGGTCCGGGGCTCCCGCGGGCCGCGAAGGGCCCGTAGCGTGGGGGGCATGGTGCGTTTGAGAGTGGAGTTCACGACCGAGCCGTTCGACCTCGACGAGGCGCCGGCGCACGCGGTCGTGGCTCGTGAGGTCATCCAGTCGGCCGCGCTGGACGCGGTCGACGTGGGGCCCTTCGGCAATACGGCGGAAGGCGGCGCCGACGAGGTGCTCACCGCGGTGGACGCGCTGCTGCGCCGGTCCCTCGCGGCCGGGGCCACCCGGGTGTCGCTGCAGGTCAACGTGATCGGCGAGGCGATCGGTGATGTGGACCGCGAGGGGGAGAAGTGACGGAGCACCCCTTGGTCGCGGCGGTGAAGCCGCTGGTCGACGCCATGGGCGCCGAGATCCTGGTGCCGGAGCAGGCGGGGGTCGACGACGTGGTCCTCGCCTGGGAGGGCGAGGACGTGCTCGCCGTCCGGCTGCCGCAGCTGTCCGAATCGCTGGATCACATTCTGGCCGCGATGGAACGACGGCACGGAATGCCGCTCTCCGCGCTCGACCGCAAGAGCAAGCAGGAGGTCGTGCGGATCCTGGAGGCACGCGGTGCCTTCTCGGTGCGCCACGGGGTGGAGACGGTGGCCGGCGCGCTGGGGGTCAGCCGCTTCACCGTGTACAACTACCTGAACAGGGAGACCGCCCTGAACAGGGAAAAGGCCCCCAAGGACGCGTAGTTGATCATGTGGGGCCGGAAGCCGTCGTCCAGATGTCGGGACGACGGCTTTTGTATGGCCGAGTTTTCAACAAAGTGTTGACGTGGTGTTGCGGAGGGCGTTAGCTATCCGCAGCCCGTCCGACGCACAGCGAAAAACAGCCACGGAGGCTTCCCGTGACTTCAGGTACGACCTCGGGTCTGACCCGGTTCAACACCTCGGCGGACGGCGACGCCGTCGCCGCACTCCACGAGGTGTGCTCCAGCTCGGCGTGGGGGAGCAAGCTTCTCGCCCAGCGCCCGTTTGCCACCGTCGAAGCCCTCTTCCTCGCCAGTGACGCCGCCATGGCCGAGCTGACCGCCGAGGACCTGGCCGAGGCGATGGCGGGCCACCCGCCGATCGGTCGTCCGAAGGCAGGGGACCCGACCTCCTCCCGCGAGCAGAGCGGGATGGCCGACTCCTCCGCGGAACTCAAGGCCGAGATGCTCGAACTCAACCTGGCCTACCAGGACAGGTTCGGGCACGTCTTCCTCATCTGCGCCACCGGCAAGACCGGCGAGCAGATGCGCGACGCGATCCGCGCACGGATCGAGAACTCGCCCGAGCAGGAGCGGGAGATCGTCCGCACCGAACTGGGCAAGATCAACCGCATCCGTCTGACCCGTCTCGTCGAGACCGAGGAAGAGAACTGATGAGCACCGACACCACCGCCTCGGTGTCCACCCACATCCTGGACACCAGCATCGGCCGTCCGGCCGAGGGCGTGGCCATCACGCTCGCCGCCCGTGCCGGCTCCGACGCGGAGTGGACCGCCCTGGGCGGCTCCGCCACGGACGCCGACGGGCGCTGCAAGGACCTGCCGGCCCTGCCGGAGGGCACCACCCACGTACGTCTCGACTTCCAGACCGAGGCGTATTTCCTGAGCAAGCAGAACAAGCAAGCCGAGGCGCAGCAGGACGCCCCCGCGAATCGGGACAGTGGTACGACCGGAGCGTTCTTCCCGGAGGTGGCGATCACGTTCGCCGTCGTGCCGGGCGAGCACTACCACGTGCCGCTGCTGCTCAACCCGTTCGGCTACTCCGTTTACCGAGGGAGCTAGCAGACATGCCCACGATTCTCGGCCAGAACCAGTACGGCAAAGCAGAGAACCGCGTCGTCAAGATCACGCGCGACGGCGGGACGCACCACATCAAGGACCTGAACGTCTCCGTCGCCCTCTCCGGTGACCTCGACGACGTCCACCTCACCGGCTCCAACGCCAACTGCCTCCCCACCGACACGACGAAGAACACCGTCTTCGCGTTCGCCAAGGAGTACGGCATCGAGTCCGCCGAGCAGTTCGGCATCCACCTGGCCCGTCACTTCGTGACCAGCCAGGAGCCGATCAAGCAGGCGCGGATCCGGATCGAGGAGTACTCCTGGGAGCGGATCGCCAGCTCCGACGCCAACTCCAAGTTCATCGGCTCGGACGAGGTCAACCACTCCTTCGTCCGCAAGGGCCAGGAGACCCGCACCACCCAGATCACCTTCGACGGCGAGAAGTGGCAGGTCATCTCCGGCCTCAAGGACCTCGTCGTCATGAACTCCACCAACTCGGAGTTCTGGGGCTACATCAAGGACAAGTACACCACCCTCAAGGAGGCGTACGACCGGATCCTCGCCACCCAGGTATCGGGTCAGTGGCGGTTCAACTGGTCCGACGACGAGCAGCGGATGCCGAACTGGGAGCGGTCCTACGAGCAGACCAAGAAGCACATGCTCGAGGCCTTCGCGGAGACCTACTCGTACTCGCTGCAGCAGACGCTCTACCAGATGGCCACACGGATCATCAACCACCGTTCGGAGATCGACGAGGTCCGCTTCTCGCTCCCGAACAAGCACCACTTCCTCGTGGACCTCGAGCCCTTCGGCCTGAAGAACGACAACGAGGTCTACTACGCGGCCGACCGCATGTACGGCCTGATCGAGGCCACCATCCTGCGGGACGGCGCCACGGCGCAGATCCCGGTCGACATGACCAACCTCTAAGCGGCACCGAGTGGTCGCCCCCGCCCGTCCCGCAGCCGGGCGGGGGTCCACGACCGGAGGGAAGTTCCATGGCACAGCCCGCACAGGGGCCGGCGACAGCCGAAGGCCCGTGTTCCACCCCGGCGTCCACCCCCGCCTCGGCACCGGCCGAGTGCCACCCCGTGGACGAGAAGCTCCCCGCCTCGCGGCTCGTCCCCGCGGCACTCCAGCACATCGCCGCCATGTACGCGGGCGTCGTCACCCCTCCGCTCATCATCGGCCAGGCCGTCGGCCTGGACACCGCCGGAATGACCCGGCTCATCGCCGCCGGCCTGCTGATCGCCGGCTGCGCCACCATCCTGCAGACCCTCGGCCTCGGCCGCTTCGCCGGAAACCGGCTGCCGTTCGTCAACGCCGCCTCCTCCGCCGGCATCGCGCCGATGCTCGCGATCGCCGAGACCAGCGCCAAGGGTCACCAACTCCCCGCCATCTACGGCGCGGTGATGGTCGCCGGCGTCTTCTGCCTCGCCGTCGGACCCTTCTTCGGACGGCTCCTGCGCTTCTTCCCGCCGCTCGTCACCGGCGTGGTGATCACCCTGATCGGCGTCACCCTGATGCCCGTCCCGGTGGGCTGGGCCCAGGGCGGCGCCCCGGACGCCGCCGACTTCGGCGCCATGAAGTACCTGGCGCTCGCCGCCTTCACCCTGGTCGTCATCCTGCTCTTCCAGCGCTTCGGCAAGGGCTTCGTCAAGCAGATCGCCCTGCTGCTCGGTCTCCTCGTCGGCACGCTCGCCGCGGTCCCCTTCGGCATGGCGGACCTCGCCGCCCTGCGGCAGGCGCCGGTCGCCGCGCTGCCCGCGCCCTTCGCCTTCGGCGCCCCCGAATTCCAGCCCGCCGCGATCCTCTCCCTGTGCATCGTGATGCTGGTCCTCATGACCGAGTCCAGCGCCGGCATGCTCGCCCTCGGCGAGATCTGCGAGCGGCGCAGCGACGGGACGACCATCACCCGCGGCCTGCGCACCGACGGCATCGCCACCCTGCTCGGCCCGGTCTTCGGCGGCTTCCCGACCTCGGCGTTCGCCCAGAACGTCGGCGTCGTGTCGCTGACCCGGGTGCGCAGCCGGTACGTGGTCGCCGTCGCCGGCGGCGCCCTCCTCGTCCTCGGGGCCTTCCCCGTGCTCGGCGCGGTGGTCTCCCTCGTACCGATGCCGGTCCTCGGCGGAGCGGGCATCGTCCTCTTCGGGTCGATCGCCGTCAGCGGCATCCGCACCCTCTCGGAAGCGGGCCTCGACGACAGCTCCAACATCATCCTGGTGGCCGTCGCGCTCGGGGCGGGCATCATCCCGCTCGCCGCTCCCACCTTCTACGCCGGATTCCCCGCCTGGGCGCAGACCGTGCTCGGCTCCGGCATCAGCGCCGGCGCCCTCGTCGCCGTCCTGCTCAACCTGTTCTTCCACCATCTCGGCACCCGGAGCGGCCAGACGGCTCCGGCACTCAAATCTTCCTAGGGTCCTGCCGTGCCCTCCCCCCACGACAGCGGTGTGGGGGGATTCCCACCCTCCCGGAATGAAGGAAGTACCCCCATGGCAGCGCCTTCGGCAGCCCCCCGACGCATCGTCATAGAGAACGCGGCGATCGCGACCGTCGACGCCGACGACACCGAGTACGCCTCCGGCCACCTCGTCGTCGCCGACAACAGGATCGAGTCCCTCGGAGCGGGCGACGCGCCCGCCGGTCTGGAGAACGTGGTCCGGCGCATCGACGCCACCGGCCACCTGGTCACGCCGGGTCTGATCAACACCCACCACCACTTCTACCAGTGGATCACGCGGGGGATGGCGACCGATCACCACCTCTTCGACTGGCTGGTCGCGCTCTACCCCGCCTGGGCCCGCATCGACGAGCAGATGGTGCGCGTCGCCGCCGAGGGTTCGCTGGCCATGATGGCCCGCGGCGGCGTCACCACCGCCATGGACCACCACTACGTCTTCCCGCGGGGCTCCGGCGACCTGTCCGGCGCCATCATCGGGGCCGCCGCCGACATGGGCGTCCGCTTCACCCTCGCCCGCGGCTCCATGGACCGCAGCGAGAAGGACGGCGGCCTGCCGCCGGACTTCGCCGTCGAGACCACCGAGGGCGCGCTGGCCGCGACCGAGGAGACCGTGCGGAAGTACCACGACGCCTCCTTCGACGCGATGACCCAGGTCGCCGTCGCCCCCTGTTCGCCCTTCTCCATCTCCACCGAACTGCTCCGCGAGGGCGCCGCCCTCGGCCGCCGGCTCGGCGTGCGGATGCACACCCACGGCTCGGAGACCGTGGAGGAGGAGAAGTTCTGCCACGAGCTCTTCGGCATGGGGCCGACGGACTACTTCGAGTCCACCGGCTTCCTCGGCGAGGACGTGTGGATGGCGCACTGCGTCCACATGAACGACTCCGACATCGAGGCCTTCGCCCGCACCGGCACCGGTGTGGCCCACTGCCCCTCGTCCAACGCGCGCCTCGCCGCCGGCATCGCCCGCGTACCCGACATGCTCCGGGCGGGCGTGCCGGTCGGCCTCGGCGTCGACGGCACCGCGTCCAACGAGTCCGGCGAGCTCCACACCGAACTGCGCAACGCGCTGCTGATCAACCGCCTCGGCGCCCACCGGGAGTCCGCGCTCAACGCCCGCCAGGCCCTGCGCCTCGGCACCTTCGGCGGCGCGCAGGTCCTCGGCCGGGCCGACAGCGTCGGCTCCCTGGAACCGGGCAAGCTCGCCGACCTCGTGCTCTGGAAGGTCGACGGCCTCGGGCACTCGTCGATCGCCGACCCCGTCACCGCCCTCGTCTTCGGGGCGGCCGCCCCGGTCACCGCGTCCTTCGTCAACGGCAGGCAGATCGTCGAGAACAACCGACTGCTCACGGCCGACGAGGAACGGATCGCGCGCGACGCGCGCACGGAGGCGCAGCGCCTGGCCCGCATCACGGCCCAGGGCTGACCCTCCCCCAGGCGTCCGACCGAGGGGGACGGCCCTCGGTCGGTCGCCGTGCACCCGAGCGGGGTGCACGGCAGCCGGGCCGGGGGGTGTCCGTACGCAGAGTCGTATGGCACCTCCCGGAACGGTGAACGTGTGTCCGCCCCCCACCGGACGCGCCCCGTCCCGCGTCGCACCCCCTCCGCCGGCGCACGCAGCACCTCCAGCACCACCCCCGCACCGAGCCGTACCTCCTGCACCCAGCACCGCATCGCACCACCTCCCTGAAACCACCGTCACCGCCGACGTGTCACCGACCGGAGGAACCGCCGTGGCCGCCAAGCCCCAGGTTCGCAATGCAATAGACGACGCAGGCACCGCCCCCGACGGCGCCGCCCTCGACGGCGACCGGACCAAGCATCCGGTCGACGAGACCCTGCCCCCACTCAAGATGGCCACCAGCGGTCTGCAGCACGTGGCCGCCATGTACGCCGGAGTCGTGGCCCCGCCCCTGATCGTCGGAGCGGCCGTGGGCCTCTCCGGCACCGAACTGACCTTCCTCACCGGCGCCAGTCTCTTCACCGCCGGTCTCGCCACCTTCCTCCAGACCCTCGGTGTCTGGAAGATCGGTGCCCGGCTGCCGTTCGTCAACGGTGTCACCTTCGCCGGCGTCGCCCCGATGCTCGCCATCGTCGACACGACGAAGGACAAGACCGACGCCCTGCCCGTCATCTTCGGCGCGATCATCGTCGCCGGACTCCTCGGCTTCATAGCCGCCCCCTGGTTCTCCCGCCTCGTGCGTTTCTTCCCGCCCGTCGTCACCGGCACGGTGATCACGCTCATCGGCGTCTCCCTGCTGCCGGTCGCCTTCGGCTGGGCCCAGGGGCCCAACCCCGCGGCCGACGACTACGGTGCGACCAACTACCTGACGCTCGCGGGCATCACGCTCGTCATCGTGCTGCTGCTGCGCCGCTTCACCCGCGGTTTCCTCAAGCAGGTCGCCGTGCTGGTCGGTCTGGTCCTGGGCACGCTCATCGCCATCCCGTTCGGCGTCACCGACTTCAGCCCGGTGAAGGAGGCCGACATCGTCGGCTTCCCGAACCCCTTCCACTTCGGTGCCCCGCAGTTCGCGCTCGCCGCGATCATCTCCATGTGCGTGGTCATGCTGGTCTCCATGACGGAGTCCACCGCGGACATGCTGGCGCTCGGCGAGATCGTCGAACGGCCCGCCGACGAGAAGACCATCGCGGCCGGACTGCGCGCCGACACCCTCGGCTCCGCGCTCAGCCCGCTCTTCAACGGCTTCATGTGCAGCGCCTTCGCCCAGAACATCGGCCTGGTCGCCATGACCCGCATCCGCAGCCGCTTCGTGGTCGCCTGCGGCGGTGGCTTCCTGGTCCTGATGGGTCTGTCGCCGGTGGCCGCCTCGCTGATCTCGGTCGTGCCGCGGCCGGTCCTCGGCGGCGCGGGCGTCGTCCTCTTCGGCTCGGTCGCCGCGAGCGGCATCCAGACACTGGTCAAGGCCGGCCTGGAGAAGGACAACAACGTGCTGATCGTCGCCGTCTCGCTCGCGGTCGGCATCATCCCCATCACCGAGCCGGAGTTCTACCACGCCTTCCCCGAGACGGCGAAGATCATCCTGGACTCGGGCATCTCCACCGGCTGTGTCGCGGCCGTCGTGCTCAACGTGCTCTTCAACCACCTGGGCAGGGGCAACGACGAGGACACCGTCACCGCACCGATGGAACCGGGCGACGAGATCTCCGGGACCCGCGCGGCGAAGGCGGCGCACGTCCACTGAGCCACGTCCCACCGCCACCGCCCGCCCCGGTCCCCGCGCACGCCGCGGGGACCGGGGCGCCGGCCGTGATCCTGATCAACCCCAACACCTCCGTGGCGACGACCCGCATGATGACGGCCCTCGCCCGCGGCGCCCTGACGGGCACCGGCCTGCGTGTGCGCGGCGTGACGGTGCCCGGCGGCCCGCCGATGCTGACCGACCCCGCCGCCCTGACCGCCGCGGTCCCGTACGTCGTGGCGGCCGCGCGCACGGCCCTGGCCTCGGGCGACTGCGTGGCTCTGCTCGTCGCGGCCTTCGGAGACCCGGGGGTGCCAGAGCTACGGCGGCGCCCGGGGCTTGCGACGGGCGACACGACGGCGTACCGCGCCGGGGCAGGGCCGGGCCCGCTCGGACCCCGCGCCGCCACGGCTCCCGTGCCGGTGGTCGGCATCGGCGAGGCGGCCCTGGCCGAGGCGGCGGCGGGCGGCCGGCGCTTCGGCATCGCCACGACCACCCCACGCCTGGCGGGCCCGATCGGCGCCCACGTCGAACGACTCGGCCTCACCTCCACGTACACCGGAGCGCGTTTCACCGCGGGCTCCCCCGAACGCCTCGCCGCCCGCCCCGAGTCGCTCCTCGCGGCCCTGGAGGCCGCGGCCCGCGCCTGTGTCGTACGGGACGGGGCCGAGGCGGTCGTCATCGGCGGCGGCCCGCTGGGGGACGCCGCCGAAGCACTGCGGTCGCGTCTCGCCGTGCCGGTCGTCGCGCCGATCCCCGCCGCGTGCCGCCGCCTCGCCCGGCTGCTCGCGCCATTCTCCTGACGCACCCTCACCGCTCCACCTCCGTCCGCCGCCTGCACTCGTGGGCCAGATGCGGATAGGCCGCCGCGATCGCCTCGTACACCCGCCGGCGCAGGAGGCGTTCGGCCTCGGCGCGGCCCGTGTCGCCGTACAGGCCGTCGAGGAGCGTGTCGTAGCGGGAGAGGGCGTGGCGGAGATAGCCGACCTGCCAGCGGACCATGGCGCCCGACGTGACGCCGCCGGGGCCGCGCGCCCCCAGCAGGTGCCGGTGCCGGACCGCACGCCGCTCCAGTTCTGCGGCGGGCAGCCGGGGGACCTCGATGGGTTCGGCACGGATCGCCGTGAGGACCGCCCGGCGCCGGCGCTCGGCGTTCGCGCCCGCCGCGGCCGAGCCGCGCCCCGCGACGGCCGCGGAGCCCTGGAACTCCGGCGTGCGCTCCACCGCCTCGACCCGCGCGAGGAGATAGAGCCTCACCGGGGCGAGCGCCCACCGCCGCGGGTCGCGCCCCTGCACGTCGGCCTGGCCGAGGAGCTCGCCGATCATGGCGTCGCTCCATCCGCGCCCCCGAAGCCCGGCCACCGTCACATACGTCGTACGGTCCGTCACGATTCCCCCAGATTCCGTTACGGAGAGTGATGAATCCAGTGAAGCGCACGCCACTGACAACGCCCTCCCGGCGACCCTCCCCGCGACCCCCTTGCCCCCGCCGCCGCCCCCGTGTCATATAGGTCCAGACCTTTTCGGGACGGAGGCACCCCCATGCAACGCCCCCTCACCGCACCCCTGTCGGCCCTGTCCGCGCTCACGCTCACCGCCGTCCTCACCGGCTGTTCCGACACCGCCGAAGCGGCCCGGGACACGCGCGCCCCCACCGCGCCCACCGGCGTCACCGCCACCGCCGGCAGCGCGAGCACCGTGCACGTGATGTGGAGCGCGGCCGCCGACGACCGCGGCGTCACCGGCTACGCCCTCTACCGCCAGGGCCGGAAGGTCAAGGACCTGGCGGCCGGCACCCTGATGACCGACGTCACCGGGCTCGCCCCCGCCACCCCCCACACCTTCACCGTCCGGGCCCGCGACGCGGCCGGAAACGTCTCGCCGGACAGCCTCGCCGTCACGGCCACCACCCCCGCCGCCACGGCCGAGGACCGCACACCCCCGACCCGCCCCACCGCCCTGCGCGCCACCGCGGACGGCCCGGGCGCGGCCACCCTCCGCTGGCGGCCCGCCCGCGACGACACGAGGGTCACCGCCTACGACGTCTACCAGGGCGGCGCCCGCATCCACACCGTCCCCGGCACCGACACCACCGCCCGCCTGACGCACCTGCGCCCGGCCACCGCCTACACCTTCACCGTCCGCGCCCGCGACGCCGCCGAGAACTCCTCCGCGGACAGCCCGCCCGCCGACCTCACCACCCCCGCCGCGCCCGGCGGCCGCCCCGCCACCGCCCCCACCGGCCTCACCGCGAAGGTGACCAGGGGCGCCATCACCCTCACCTGGACCCCGCCCCGCACCGGCGCCCCCGTCAAGGAACACGAACTCCACCTGAACGGACGCTTCGCCACCACCGTCGTCTGGGGCGCCGAACCCCCGCCCGGGCCCGTCAGCTACACCCTCACCGTCCCCGCCGGGCCCGGTGTCCGCTACGCCCTCACCCTCCGCGCCAGGCTCCCCGACGGCACCTGGGGCGATTTCTCGGCCCCGTGCACCGTGGTGACGGTCTGACGCCCCCCGCTGACCCCGCGTCCGGCCCCGCCCCGAACTACGCTGGGAAGCGTGGCCGAGATCGTCCTCACCAACACCGGGCTCGACGCGTTCCTGGCGGCGAGTCCCGAGTTCCGGGCCCCGGGATCCTTCAGGGCCGCGGACGCCGTGCTGAGTCTGCTCGCGCTGCGCGGAGCGGACCGGGATGCGGGGGTGCCGGAGCCGACGCCCGCCCTCGTCAAACGGCTGCTCCTGGAAGACCTGCCCGCGTTCGTGGGCGCGTCGCCCGGGGAGCTGAGCCGTTACCCGGCCGTCCTGCGGGCGCTCGCCGGGCGCTTCGACGGGGCGCGGCGCGCGCGGATCGAGGAGGTGATCGGGGAGTCGGTCGGCGACTTCGAGCGCGCCATGGCCGACCCCGGGAACCTCACCTGGCCCCGCTGGTACGCCCAGCTCCTGCGGGCGGACGGAGCCGATCCCGACGACCCCGGCGCCGTACGGGCCTGGCTGTCCCGGCTCGACGGGCCGCCGGTGCCCGACGGGGTGCGCCGGGCGGACCTGATGGGCCGCACCGCCGTCGCCGACCTGCTCCTCGCCGAAGCCCTGACCAGGGCGTACGTCCGTGATGCCGAGCAGTCACCGGCCGCCGGCCCGCTCCTCGCCGACCACGACGTCGCCCAGGGCATCGGGACCGTCGCCGCCGCGCTGCTCGACCGCTGGACCGCCGCGGGCCTCGTGGAGGGGCTCGCGGGGGAGTACGCCCACCTCGCGCCGGGACCGGACGACTTCCCCCACCTGGAACTCGCCGACGCCCTCCTCGACGAGCACCTCGACTACTACGGGGACCCGTCCGTGCCGCTGCCCCCGCCGGAGGCCGGGACGGCCGGACCGGGCGAGCCGGGCGGCCGTCGCCCGCTCCCCGCCGACACCCGGGACCTGGAGCGCGACGCCGACGCCCTCGCCGCCGCGGTCACCGAGCTCGCCGACGCCGAGGAGGGACCCTACGGCGGAGAGGCCGCCCATCTGCTGTACACCCTCTACCAGCGCGGCTGCTCCGCCGAGTCGGTCGCCCGCCGGGCCGCCGAGTTCGAGGACTGGCCCGTGGACCCGGCCCTGGAGGACGCCCCCGTCCGGGTGCCGCCGCCGGCCTCGGCCGCGTACACCACCCCGACGGCCGGCGAACTCGCCCGGCTGATGGGGACGCCCGGGATCAACGACACCGACCGGGCGCGCCTCGACAAGCCCGCCCGCGAACTGGCCGCCGTCGTCGACCGGCTCGGCGCGACCGGGCTCGTCTTCCGGCGGGGGGACGCCTTCGGGCTGACCCCGCACGGCGCCACCGTGGTCCGCTATCTGCTCGCGGTGCGCCGCGTCGCGGTGCCCGACGAGGCCGAGGCGGCCGGGTGGGAGGCCGCCGCACTCGTGGCCGCGGCCGCGGGCTGGCCGCCGGCCGTCGCGAACCGGGTCCTGGCCGACTGGCTGCGCGCGCACGGGGACGGCGAGGAGGCGTGGAACGCGCTGTTCGCCGCCCTCGGCACCGTCGGCGCCGGCACCTCCGAAGCCGCCGCCACCCGTGCGCTGCTCGGCCTGGTCGACTGGACCGCCGCCCCCGGCGGGGCGCTGCGCGCCGCCCTCACCGGACCGGTGACCGGGGCGAGGGCGGAGGAGGCGCTGCGGGCTCGTGGGGAGCCGGTGGACCCGGTCCTGGTGCCGCCCGCCGCCCGGGCCCTACGGGTGCTCGACGGGCTGCCCGGCAAGCGGGGGCCGCTGGAGTCGCGCCGCGCGGCCTTCGACGCGGCGGCCGCGCGCTGGCCCGGCGGGTCGGCGGCGCTGATCCGGGCGATGGCGGAGGCGGACCCGCACGAGACCGCGCGGGTCCTGGGCCCCCTCGGCGTCAGCCTGCCGTGAGGTACATCCCCGAGGCGCCGGCGCCGGGCGTGTTGCGGCAGCTGACGTTGGCGCCCGGCCGCTCGTTGACGAGGGCGAGGCAGCGGCCGAGCGCGGCCTGGCCGTAGAAGTTGGGGTGCATGTCCTCCTGGAGGGGGCCCTGGGTCTGGTTCTGGTCGATCCAGCGCGCCCACTCGCTCGTGGCCGCCGAGGCCGGCACGGTCGACGTGACCTGCTTGCTGGCCTTCGCGCACACCTCGCGGCCCTGCATCATGTCGCGCAGATCCATGAACTGGGCGCCCTTGGCCGTCGCGACCGCCTTGAGGCGGTTGGCGATCTGCGGGACGAGGGAGTCACGGGCCCAGTCGGAGTCCAGGTTCCAGAAGGGGCAGCCGCCGGTGTTCGTGCGGCTCCAGCCGCTCTCGGCGTACCGGTTCTCGGCGGCGCGGGGGATGGGGGAGGGGTACGACTGGAGCACGATCCGGTAGTCGGATGCGGCGTAGCCGGCGCCGGCCATCACGGTTCTGATCTCGTCGATCGCCTTGCCGACGTTCGCCATGGCGCCGTCGATCCTCGAGTCGACCAGGGCCTGCTGGTCGTCGTGGCAGTAGGAGTACCAGACGATGTAGTCGGTCGCGCAGGTGGTGATGATGTCGGCGAAGCCGAGGTCGTTGCCGCCGATCGACAGGGCGATCAGCTTCACGTCGTTCGCCGCGGCCACCGCCGCCAGCTGGTCGGCCTGCGGGGCCTCGCCCTTGTACGCGGCGCCACCGTAGGCCGCGCGGAACACGTTCTTCGTGGTGGCTCCGGAGCAGGCGAGGTTGATCAGCTGGGAGGCGAGGGCGCCCGCGCTCCGGATCTCGGCGGAGTCGGAGCGGTGGCAGCCGTTGGTCTCGGAGGTGCCGTACACCCGGCTCGGGTCGTAGCCGCTGCCGGTCCAGGCGCGGTCGGTGCCGTTGCGGCTGCCGCTGGTGGTGAGGCTGTTGCCCTGCCAGCGGCCGGCCTCGCCGGAGATGTAGCTGTCGCCCATGGAGACGACGGCGGTGGGACCGGATCCGGCCGAGGCCGCGGCGGGGGAGGGGGCGAGGGAGACGATTCCGGCGGCGACACACAGGGCGAGCAGTCCGCGCAGGACGCGGTGGGGGGACGAAGGCATGGCTGTGCTCCTGCGGTGTGCGGTACGCGAGGTACGCATCGACGTGGGGGACAGCCGCCGGCCGGTGGCATGGCGGAATCTGGCACGGCCCGGCTTGTTACCGCTAGGTAGCGGCGTATTGCGGTTGCGTCACGTGACTTGTGAAACGCCATGGATCGAAAAACCGCCACGCACCACGGCAAACAGCGAAAAGACCCCGCCCGCGGTGTTCTGCGAACACCGGGGCAGGGCCTTGGCCGGAGGCCGGGCGGCTGCTGTGCGGTCAGCCGACCAGCTGGTCGTACGCGGGGAGGGTGAGGAAGTCGGCGTAGTCGGCGTCCAGGGAGACGTGCAGCAGGAGGTCGTGCGCCTGCTGCCACTTTCCGGCCGCGAAGGCCTCCTCGCCGATCTCGTCGCGGATCGCGGCGAGCTCCTCGGCCGCCACTTCGCGGGCGAGTTCGGGGGTGGCCCGCACGCTCTCACCGTCGTGCTCGAACTCCACGCCCGCGTTGATCCACTGCCAGATCTGCGAGCGCGAGATCTCGGCGGTGGCGGCGTCCTCCATCAGGTTGAAGATGGCGACGGCGCCGAGGCCGCGGAGCCAGGCCTCGATGTAGCGGATGCCGACCTGGACCGCGTTGCGCAGGCCCTCGTAGGTGGGGTGGGCGTCGAGGGAGGCGATGTCGATCAGCTCGGGGCCCGCGACGTGCACGTCCTCGCGCAGCCGGTCCTTCTGGTTCGGCTTGTCGCCGAGGACCGCGTCGAAGGAGGCCATGGCGATCGGCACCAGGTCGGGGTGGGCGACCCAGGAGCCGTCGAAGCCGTCGCCCGCCTCGCGGTCCTTGTCGGCCTTGACCTTCTCGAAGGCGACCTTGTTGACCTCGGCGTCCTTGCGGGACGGGATGAAGGCCGCCATGCCGCCGATCGCGTGCGCGCCGCGCTTGTGGCAGGTGCGGACGAGGAGTTCGGTGTACGCGCGCATGAACGGCGCGGTCATCGTCACCGCGTTGCGGTCCGGCAGGACGAACTTGGCTCCGCCGTCACGGAAGTTCTTGACGATGGAGAAGAGGTAGTCCCAGCGGCCCGCGTTCAGTCCGGCGGCGTGGTCGCGGAGTTCGTAGAGGATCTCCTCCATCTCGTAGGCGGCCGTGATGGTCTCGATGAGGACCGTGGCGCGGACGGTGCCCTGGGGGATGCCGACGTGGTCCTGGGCGAAGACGAAGATCTCGTTCCAGAGGCGGGCCTCCAGGTGCGACTCGGTCTTCGGCAGGTAGAAGTACGGGCCCTTGCCGAGGTCGATCAGGCGCTGGGCGTTGTGGAAGAAGTAGAGGCCGAAGTCGACCAGCGCGCCCGGGACCGGGCGTCCGTCGACGGTCAGGTGGCGCTCCTCCAGGTGCCAGCCGCGCGGCCGCATGACGACCGTGGCGAGCTGGTCGGCCGGCTTCAGGGCGTACGACTTGCCCGACCGCGGGTCCGTGAAGTCGATGCTCCGGGTGTAGGCGTCGATCAGGTTGACCTGGCCGAGGACCACGTTCTCCCAGGTGGGGGCCGAGGCGTCCTCGAAGTCCGCGAGCCACACCCGGGCGCCCGAGTTCAGCGCGTTGATCGTCATCTTGCGGTCCGTCGGGCCGGTGATCTCCACGCGCCGGTCGTCCAGCGCCGCCGGGGCGGCCGCGACCTTCCAGGAGTCGTCCGCGCGGATCGCCGCGGTCTCCGGGAGGAAGTCCAGGGTGGACGTACGGGCGATCTCGGCGCGGCGCTCGGCACGGCGGGCGAGCAGCTCGTCCCGGCGCGGGGTGAACCGACGGTGCAGCTCGGCCACGAAGGCGAGGGCCGCGTCGGTGAGCACCTCCTCCTGGCGCGGCAGGGGCTCGGCTTCGACGACGACCAGGGAGGACGGCGCTGGTGCGGACATGAACTGTCACTTCCTTCAGCGGGCTTCACGGGCGGTGCCTGCCGGCCGCCGGGCGTCGTCGGTGGCACGCCGTGCCACAGGCGCCGGGATACGGCCGGGAGCGCCGTCACGAGAGATCAGGCGCTTCTGAACAGTGGATACTAGTTTCCTCATAGTGGAAGTTCAATGGTTTGTTGATGTCGAGATTCTTTGGGTCGACACAACGTGGCGCTGGGTGCCACCCCCTTCACTCCAGGTGCACCGGGTCCTCGCCGTCGATGTCAACGTGCTCGGCCACATCCGAACAGTCCACGGGCGTGATCGCATCCCGATGCGCCTCCGGGCACTCCCGCGCGTCCCGACCGCGCCCGCCGCGATGCCCGCCCGGCGGTCCCCGCCGCCAGGACGCCCCCGGCAGCGCCGCCCGCGCCCGCGCCCGCCCCCGCTCCGCGGCCCGCCGAGCACCACGCGCACCCTCGCGCAGCCGCCCGCGCGCGGCACCCCACCGCGTGCTCGACCGGCGAGAGCCCATGGTGGGAGAGCGCCGCCCGCGGGCGTCCACCGAGCCGCCGGCCGCCGGCCGCGGCGCCCGGCAGGTGCGCCACGAGGGGTTCTTGCGTCTCACGCGTCATGAGGACTCCATACCTCATCACGGCCGCACCACACGGATGCCTGAAATCGCGTCCGCCCGCTGGCGCGCCGGGCGCACGAAGGAGTTAACTGACCCGCGACCCCGGGCGCCCGACCACCGCCCGAGGGGTCGGCACAAGAACGTGCGCGAGGGGGGCGGCAGCCCCCTGGGGGGAGGACCATGTTGCGAAGCGTGGGGCAGAGGCGAGTGACCGCTGACGGCGTGGACCCGAGGGTGGCCGAGCTGCGCGCCGCCGTGTCCCGACTCCGGCGCGAACTGGCCGGGCACCGGCGGGAGCTCGCCGACCGGGGGATAGCCGAGGACGAACTCGCCGCACTCGACGCCATGGCGACGAGCGGCGCCCCCGAGGTCTGGCGGCTGCGCCGCTCCCTGCTCCTCGTCGCGGGCGCCGTCGGCTCCGTCAGCGCCCTCGCCGAGGGGCTCACCGAGGTCCGCCGCGCCGTCGAGCTCTTCGGCCCGGCGACGCCGGAGCAGCCGGACGGCCACAGCGCCTGAGCGGTCGGACCGGAAGCGCCGTCCGCAGGGGCCGAGGCGGGGACCTGAGGCGCCGTCGGAATGGTCCGGGGCCGGGACGGGAAGCGCGCCGTCCGCAGCGTACGAGCGGCGCGCCGTCCGCAGTGTCCGGGCGGGTTGGACCGGAGGGCCGTCCAGGTCCCGCACGGCCGTACGGGGGGGTTGGACCGAGGCGGCGCCCAGACCCCCGCACGGGCGTACCGGCGGGTTGGACCGGAGGCGCCGCCCAGGCCCCCGCACGGCCGTACCGGCGGGTTGGACCGGAGGCGCCGCCCAGGCCCCCGCACGGCCGTACCGGGCGCCCTCCGCGCACCCGACCGCCCCGTCGCCCGGAGCTGCGGGGCGGGAGCCCGAACGTCCGGCCGGGAGCGCCGCCGGGGGGGCCGGGCGTCGCCGAGGGGGACCTTCGGGTACCCGGGAGGGGTCCACCCGTCCCCGGGCCGAAGGCCGCGAATGCTGGGAGACTGCTGTCGGGAGCAGGACGGCCCCGGTTTCCGTTCGGAAGGTGGTGGCGAGCGTGACGGCTACGCGCGGTGACCCGCCGCGGAGACCGGTCGCTCCCGGCGTCGACCCGCTGGGAGACCCCTTCCTGAGGACCCGCTTCGCCCCGCCCGCGCTGCCCGGCACGTTCCTGCGGCGCGCGCGGCTGGCGGAGCACCTCGGACGGTCCCCGCGGACCCCGCTGACGGTGGTCGAGGGCTGCGCGGGCGCCGGCAAGACCCTGCTGGTCGCGGACTGGGCCGCCGGGCTCGACACCCCGGTCGCCTGGCTCACCCTCGACCCGGCGATCCAGGGCCCCGGCATGTTCTGGGCCCACCTCCTCCAGGCCCTGCGGGCCGCGGGAGCGGCGATGCCGCCCTCGATCGGTTCACCCGCCCGGGCGAGCCAGGTCGACCACACCCTGCTGTCCCGGCTGGCCGCGGAGCTCGCCGCGCGCGACCGGCCCGTGACCGTCGTGATCGACGAGTTCGACCGCATGACCGCCCCCGAGATCGCCGACCAGCTGGAGTTCGTCCTGCACCACGGAGCTCCGGGGCTCCGCCTGGTCCTGGTCACCCGCACCGAACCGCTCCTCCCGCTGCACCGCTACCGCGTGGCCGACGAGATGACCGAGATCCGCGGCGCGGACCTCGCCTTCACCGCCGAGGAGGCCGTCACGCTCCTGGAGCGGCACGGCCTCGACCTGTCCGTCGCGGCGGCGGGGGCGCTTGTCGAACGCACCCGCGGGTGGGCGGCGGGCCTCCGGCTCTGCGCCCTGGCCGCACGGCTGAGCCCCGACCCGGAGATCTACCTCAAGGAGTTCGAGGCGGGCCGCAGCACCATCGCCGACTTCCTGCTCGCCGAGGTGCTCGAACGGCAGACGGCCCCGACCCAGGACCTGCTGCTCCGGGTCAGCGTGCTGGAACGTTTCCGCCCCGAACTCGCGGACGCGCTGACCGGACGGCACGATGCCGCGCCGATCCTGGCCGCGCTGCTGCGCGACAACACCTTCGTGGAGGACTTCGGGCACGGCTGGTACCGGCTCCATCCGCTGTTCCGGGAGATCCTCCGCACCCATCTGCGCCGGCGCTCGCCCGGCCTGGAACGCCGGCTGCACCGACGGGCGGCCCGCTGGCTGCGCGGCTCCGGAGCGCTGCCGGAGACGCTGGCGCACGGCGCCGCCGCCGAGGACTGGGAGTTCGTCGCAGGGGCCCTGGTCGAGGACCTGGCGCTCGGGCAGCTGTTCACCGGCCCGCGCGCGGACGAGCTGGCCGAGCTGGTCGCCGGCCTGGAGACGCACGCCGAAGCGGAGCCTTCGAGCCCGGCCACGGACCTCGTCCGCGCCGCGCGCCACCTGTCCCGTCACGAGGTCGAGCGGGGCCTGGCCCGCCTCCGCCACGCCGAGGAGCTGCTGACCGGCCACGACGACGGAGCCGCCGCCCGGCTCGGCTGCGCGCTGCTGGAGGCGCTGGCCGGCCGGCTCACCGGCTCCGCGGAGCAGGCCGAGGAGGCCGCCCGGACCGCCTCGGACCTGCTGCGGTCGGTGCCGGCCCCGCTGCTCGACGATCACCCCGAGCTCCTCGCCCTGCTCCGCACCCACCTCGGATCCGCCCGGCTGTGGGCCGGACACTTCGACGGGGCCCGGGCCGCCCTCACCGAGGTGACCCGCGGTCCCGGCGACCCCGCCACCGCGCTGCCGCGCCGGGATTCCCTGGAGCACCTGGCGCTCCTGGACTACCTCGACGGGTGGCCGGGCGGGGCGGAGCGCAGGATCGACGCGGCGACGGCCGAGACCGAGCGGTTCGGCCTCCCGCTGCCGGCCGGCACGGGACTGCGGCAGCCGGTCCTCGCCGCGGTCGCGGTCGAGCGGGACGACGTCGACCGTGCCGAGGCCCTGCTCGCCGGGACGGCCGACGCCTCGGCGCCGGATCCGGTGACCGCCGCGGGCCGGCGCCTCGCCACCGCACGGCTGCTCCTGGCCCGGGGGCGCACCCGCGCCGCGCTGGCCGCCGTGGAACAGGACGTCGCCGCCGACCAGGACTCCCCGTGGGTCCGCGGCCACGCCGCCCTGGTCGCCTCCGCCGCGCACCTGGCCGAAGGACGTCCGGAGGCCGCCGCGGAGGTCCTCCGGACGGTGGCCCCGGAGCAGCCTGGGTGCCTGGTCGGGGCGGCGCGGGCCCACCTCGCCGCCGGCGACCGCGCCACGGCCCTCCGGCTGCTCGACGAGGTCGCCGGCCACGCCCGCGTCGGGCCCGCGGTGACGGTGCGCGCCGCGCTGGTCCGGGCCCGGGTCGCGCGACTGGACGGCGACCTCGGCGCCGTGCACCGGCTGCTCGACCGGGCCCTGCGGGAGGCCGGGCCGGAGGATCTGCGGCGTCCCTTCCTGGAGGCCGGGCCCTGGCTCGGCCCCTTCCTGACGGCGCCGGCCCTGCGGGGGCTCGCGGCCGGCTGGCTCGTCCCCGCGGCCGGACCCCGTGACGCCGCGGCCGCGCCGGAGGACGAGACCGGGCCCTTGGTGGAGCAGTTGAGCGAACGCGAGCTCGACGTGCTGCGGCGGCTCGCCGGGATGATGTCGACCGAGGACATCGCGGCGGACCTCTTCGTCTCCGTCAACACGGTGAAGACGCATCTCAAGAGCGTCTACCGCAAGCTCGCCGTGCACCGGCGCAACGACGCCGTGCGCCGGGCCCGTGACCTGGGCCTGCTCTGATCGCCCGCTCACCCCTGCCGGGTGAGGCGGCCGCCCCGCGACTCGGATGCGATGGCAGGAGCGGGGCGGACCGGCCGCTCCGCCGCGGCGCGCCCGCCGCCCCCGCCCCGAGAGACCCGGCGAGGTGGACACGGTGAGACGCTGGAGCGCGCTGATCGTCCTGGGCACCGCCCAGTTCCTGATGGTGCTGGACACCGCCGTCATGAACGTCTCGATCAGCCAGCTGGTGGAGGACTTCGACACCGAGGTGACCGCGATCCAGGCGGTCATCACGCTCTACGCCCTGGTGATGGCCGCCTTCATGATCATCGGCGGCCGGATCGGGGACATCCTCGGACGGCGCCGCGTCTTCCTGATCGGCATGACGGTCTACGGCGCGGGATCGGCCCTGACCGCCGTCTCGCCCACCCTGTGGGTCCTGGCGCTCGGCTGGTCGGTCGTCGAGGGGCTCGGCGCGGCCCTGGTGCTGCCCTCCATGGCGGCGCTCGTCGCCGAGTCCTACCGGGGCCGGGACCGCTCCGTGGCCTACGGGGTCATCGGCGGACTCGCCGGCGCCGGCATCGCCGTGGGGCCGCTGCTGGGCGGCTGGGTGACGACGTACCTCACCTGGCGGCTGGTCTTCGCGGGCGAGGTCGTGGTGGTGCTCGCCGTGCTGCTCTTCCGCAAGGCGATCACCGAGTTGCCCCGGACGGACCGGCGTCCCGGCCTGGACGTCGTCGGAGCCGTGCTGTCCGCGGCCGGTCTGGCGCTCGGCGTCCTCGGGGTGCTGCAGAGCACCACCTGGGGGTGGGTGGAGCCCCGCGATCCCCCCTTCACCCTGTTCGGCTTCGCCCCCACGCTGTTCGTGGTGGCGGGCGGAGGGGCCCTCCTGTACGCCTTCCAGGCCTGGGAGCGGCGCCGGGAGGCGCGCGGTGAGGATCCCCTGGTCCATCTGGCGCTGTTCCGCAGACCCGTGCTGCGTTCCGGGCTGATGACCCTGGTGAGCCAGAACCTCATCCTCCTGGGCCTGTTCTTCACCATCCCGCTGTACCTGCAGGTCGTGCAGGGGTTCGACGCCTTCCAGACGGGACTGCGGCTGCTGCCGGTCTCCGTCACCATGCTCGTCGCCTCCCTCGGCGGGGCCCGTCTCGGGCGCAGCATGGGACCCCGCCGGGTCGTGCGGGTGGCCCTGCTCATGCTGGTCGCCTCGATCGTCTGGCTGCTCGCCACCATCGACCCCGTCATCGACGACGGGCAGTTCTTCGGTGCCATGGCGGTCCTCGGCCTCGGCATGGGACTGCTGGCCTCGCAGCTCGGCAACGTCGTCCAGTCCACCGCGGGGGAGAAGGAGCGCAGCGAGGTCGGCGGCCTGCAGTTCACCGCGCAGAACCTGGGGTCCTCGCTGGGCACGGCCCTCATCGGGTCGATCCTGATCGGCGCCCTGGCCCACGCCTTCACCACGCAGGTCGAGGGACACCCGCGGCTGTCCGAGGAGGCGCGGCAGCAGACGAGCATCGCGCTGGAGTCGGGCATCAGCTTCGTCTCCACCGACCAGGTCCACGCGGCGGCCGAAAAGGCCGGACTCCCCCCGGGCGAGGTGGACGCCGTCACGGAGTCCTACGCCACGGCCCAGCTCAACGGTCTGAAGGCGGCCGTCCTCGCGACCGGCGGCATCACGCTGGCGAGCTTCCTGGTGACGCGCCACCTGCCCGCCGCGAGCCCGGGCGCGGGCGAGGGAGCCGGCCTCGCCGGGGGAACCCCGCCACCCGGCCGGGCCGACCCGCGGAACCCCGGCACGCCCACCGCCCCGGCCACCCCGCCGCCGGCCTCGCCGTCGCGGCGAACCCGCCACCCCAGGAGGTCGTGATGCCCGGAACCGGACGTGTCGGTCACCCCCGCAGGGTGAGGCCGGAGGGGGGCCTCGGGACGGACGATCGCAGCATGGAGTACGAGATCCGCGTCGACGGGCACATGTCGGAGACGCTGATCAGCGCCTTCCCCGAGCTGGAACACGTGGTGATCTCCGGCCAGACGGTGCTGTACGGCCCCGTCGTGGACGAGGCGCACCTGTACGGGCTGCTGGCCCGTTTCCAGTCGCTCGGACTCCATGTGGTGGAGCTGCGCCGACTCCCGGGCTGACCGCCCGGAGGCCCCCGGAGGCCGTGACCGCAGGCGTCCCGCGATCACAGTCACCCGCGGCGGGTGAGGCCCGCCCCGTACGGGAC
Source organism: Streptomyces sp. NPDC048018 (assembly GCF_043202995.1). NCBI lineage: Bacteria > Bacillati > Actinomycetota > Actinomycetes > Kitasatosporales > Streptomycetaceae > Streptomyces > Streptomyces sp. NPDC048018. The sequence continues at coordinate 5,634 of NZ_JBIDBK010000013.1, read as the reverse complement.
CGCGCACATTGAAGACAGCCCGGAACGGCACCCGGGACCTCCCGGAACGGAGCACACAGATGGGCACCTACCTCGCCTACGACTATCCGCTGCTGAGCGCCTTCTGGACCATGCTGTGGTTCTTCCTGTGGATCCTGTGGTTCATCCTGCTCTTCCGGATCATCTGGGACATCTTCCGCGACGACGCACTCGGCGGCTGGGGCAAGGCCGGCTGGCTGATCTTCGTCATCATCCTGCCCTTCCTCGGCGTGCTGATCTACGTCATCGCGCGCGGCAAGACCATGGGCGAGCGGGAGATCAAGCACGCCCGCAGGAAGCAGGAGGAGTTCGACTCCTACATCCGCGACACCGCGGGCGGCGGCGGGCGGGGCGGCAGCAGCGCCGACGAACTGCACCGGCTCTCCGAGCTCAAGGCCCGCGGGGACATCACCGAAGAGGAGTTCCGCCGGGCCAAGGAGATGGTCCTGGGCGACGGCGGCCCGGCCGCCGACACCGGCGCCGCCCCCCGTCCGTGAGGGCGGGGGACAGGGAAAGGAAACCGAGATGACCGCCACACACACTCCCCGTATGCACTCGGCCAAGGACGCGTGGGCCGAGGGACTCACCGCCTTCGCCGCCGTCATGCTGGCCATCGGCGGACTGCTCGCCATCTTCCGCGGCATCATGGCGATCGCCGAGGACGAGGTCTTCCTCACCACGCCCAACTACGTCTTCAAGTGGGACCTGACCGGGTGGGGCTGGATCCACCTGGCCCTGGGCATCCTCGCCGTGCTGATCAGCTTCGGACTGTTCCGGACGGCGACATGGGCACGGATCGCCGGCGTGGGCGTGGCCGGGCTCGTCATCATCGCCAACTTCCTCTCGCTGCCGTACTACCCGGTGTGGTCCGTGATCATGATCGCGATCTCCGGATTCGTCATCTGGGCGCTGTGCGTCAACAGGAGGGAAGGCACCGCGGGGTGAAGGTCCATCGGCCGGGCCCCGGCCCGGGGCCCGGCCCCGGGTCGGGGCGGTCTGTCAGGAGGCAGCAGTGAAGGATCTGAAGTTCGAGCAGAAGCGCCCGCTGACCCGCGACGAGGCCGCGGACCTGCTGGCGGAGCTCGCCGAGGCGTTCCGGGCGGGTGGTGAGGCCGAGCTCGAGCTGGGCACGGGAGTGCTGAGCATGCGGGTCCCCGAGGAGTTCCGCGCCGAGGTGGAGTTCGAGGTCGGCGGCGGTGAGATCGAGCTGGAGATCGAGCTGAAATGGCGGACCGGCGGCGGGCGCGGCACCTCCTCCGCCTCCGGGCGGACGGGCGCCGCCCCCGAGGGCGAGGCCGGGGAGGACGACGGCGGGACGGAGCCGGCGGAGCCGGCCGAGGCGTCCTCCGAGCCGGACTCCGCCACCCGGAGCCGGAGGTCCACGGCGTCCGGTCAGACGAAGCGGAGCCCGGCCAAGCGGACCGCCGCCAAGCGGAGCCCCGCGAAGCGGACCGCCAAGAAGGCCTGAGCCCCGTACCCGGCGGCTGATCCGGCGCCTCCTAGCGTCGGATCAGCCGCCGGGCCGTGGCCGCCGCGACCGCCGCGGTGCGGGAGTCGACGCCGAGCTTGGCGAAGATGTGCACCAGGTGGGACTTCACGGTCGCCTGGCTGAGGAACAGCGCCTTGCTGATCTGCTGGTTCGACAGGCCCTCGCCCACCAGCTGGAGCACCTCGAGCTCCCGCTTGGTGAGTGCCTCCGCCGGAGTGCGCATCCGGTCCATCAGGCGGTGCGCCACCGCGGGCGCGAGCGCCGACTGGCCGGCCGCCGCCGTGCGCACCGCCGCCGCGAGCTCCTCCGGCGGGGCGTCCTTCAGCAGGTAGCCCGCGGCGCCGGCCTCCACGGCGGCGAGGATGTCCGCGTCGGTGTCGTACGTCGTGAGCACGAGCACGCGCGGCCCGCCGGTCACGGCGGTGATCGCCGCGGTCGCTTCCGAGCCGTGCATCCCGGTGCCGAACTGAAGGTCCATGAGGACGACGTCGACCTCCCCGGCGGCGGCGAGTTCGACGGCCCGCTCGGCCGTCGCCGCCTCGGCGACCACGGCGAAGTCCGGCTCCGTGTCGAGGACGGCCCGGAGCCCGGCCCGCACCACCGGGTGGTCGTCGGCGAGCAGCAGTCGGATGGTCATGCGTCGGACTCCAGCGGACGGGGCGAGGACGAAGACGACGGCGCCGGCGAGGGCGGCGACGGGGAGGTCGAAGGCGCGGGCGGGGGCGGCGCTGCGGATGACGACGGCGCCGGCGATGGCGAGGGCGCGTGCGACGGCGAAGGAGTGGGCGAGGGCCCGGGGGTCGGAGAGGGGGAGGACGGGAGCGGGAGGGGCAGGGCGACGGCCACGGCGGTGCCCTGGCCCGGCGCCGACTCGACGGTGAACGTGCCCCCCAGCGACTCGGCCCGCGAGCGCATCGCCGGCAGTCCGAAACCGCCCACCGACGACGGGCGAACCGCGCGCGGCTCGAAGCCCTCGCCGTCGTCCACCACGTCCAGGGTCACCGAGCCGCCCATGAACGACAGGGTGATCTCCGCCCGCGAGGCGGAGGCGTGCCGGACGGTGTTCGCGAGCGCCGACTGGGCGATCCGCAGCAGCGCCACCTCGTACGGGGTGGGCAGCTCGGCCGGCGTCCCGCTCACCGAGAACCGTACCCGCGGACCGTCCGGGCCCGCCGTCCCGCACAGCCGCTCCAGGGCCCCCGCGAGCGAGCCCTGCTCCAGGTCGGGCGGGGCCAGGGCGCGGACGAAGCGCCGGGCCTCGGCCAGATTGTCCTGCGCGGCCCGGCGGGCCGCGTCGATGTGCCCCGCCGCCGGCGAACCCTCGGGCAGCGCCCGCTCGGCGGCCCGCAGCAGAAGCTGGATCGAGGAGAGTCCCTGGGCCAGGGTGTCGTGGATCTCCCGCGCGAGCCGTTCCCGCTCGGCCAGCGTCCCCGCGTGGCGTTCCGCCGCCGCGAGCTCGGCCCGCGTGGCGATCAGCTCCTCGATCAGCCGGCGGCGCCGTTCGCTCTCCCGGTACAGCGCCTGGTAGCCGAGCACGGTCGCCACCGCGACCGCCGCGCCGAGCAGCGGCCCGATGAAGACGCCCGGGTTGAGGGCGGCGCCGTGCCGCACGTACGACAGGATCGCCGCGCCGGCCGTGAGCGCCACGGCCGGCAGCGACCAGCGCACCGGCAGCAGGTGCAGCTGGAGGAAGTACATCGGGAAGGCGAGCCAGAGGCCCTCCGGCGTCACCCACAGCAGCATCAGCCAGGACAGGCACAGCGCCCCGAGCCACAGCCCGGCCGCGCGCTGCGACCGGCGTACGGAGGGCAGCACCGACCCGGCCGCGTAGACCGCCCCGGTGAGCACCGCCGCCGCGATTCCCGCCGCGCTGTGCGAGCGCAGCGCCGCCAGGACCAGCAGGCCCGCCACCAGGAGGTGCAGGCAGAGGCGGAGGGCGCGCAGGGCGGGGGTGAGGGAACGGGGATCCATGATGCATCCAGGGTAGGCGGGCCCCGGGGCCGGACCGGACAATCCGGACTCAACCGAAAGTTTGATTGCGGAGCCATCCGTGGCGCGATGCCCGGGGCCGCCCCCGCCGCGCAGTCTTGGGGCCATGTTCGTGGCATGGAGAGACCTCAGATTCGCCAAGGGGCGATTCATCTTGATGGGCACGGTGATCGTGCTGATCACCCTGCTCGTCGGCCTGCTTTCGGGGCTGACGGCCGGGCTCGCGCGGGAGAACGTCTCCGCGATCACCGGCCTCCCGGCGGACCGGCTCGCCTTCGCCGCTCCGCCCGACGGCCGGCCGGTCTCCTTCACCGACTCGACCGTCACCGAGGCCGCGTGGCGCTCCTGGGCCGGCCGACCGGGCGTGACGGGGGCCGAGCCGCTCGGCATCCGCACCCTCAACGCCGCCGCGGGCGACCGCACCGCCGCGCTCTCCGCCTTCGGTACGGAGCCGGGCGCGGGCCTCGCACCGGAGAGCGGCAGGCTCGGGCCGGGCAGGGCCGTGCTGTCGGAGTCGGCGGCGAAGGAGCTGGGGGTCGTCGCCGGGGACCCGGTACGCCTCGGCACCCTGGAGGCCACGGTCGTCGCCGTCGCCGGTGACGCCTCGTACAGCCACACCCCCGTCGTCTGGACCGCGCTCGCCGACTGGCAGCAGCTCGGCCACAGCGGCACCACGTCCGAGGAGCAGGCCACCGTCGTCGCCCTCACCGGCTCCGGCGTGGACTGGGCGGCCGGCGACAGGGCGGCCGGCACCGCTTCGAAGACCGTCGACGAGGCACTCGGCGCCATAGGGTCCTACCAGGCCGAGAACGGCTCCCTTCAGTTGATGCGCGGCTTCCTCTTCGTCATCTCGGCGCTCGTCATAGGAGCGTTCTTCACGGTCTGGACCATTCAGCGCAGCGCCGACGTCGCCGTCCTCAAGGCCCTCGGCGCCTCCACCCCGTACCTCCTCGGGGACGCCCTCGGGCAGGCCGTGGTGATGCTCGGCGCGGGCACGCTGCTCGGCACCGGGCTCGCCTCCGGCTTCGGAGCGCTGATCAGCGGCGGCGACGTCCCCTTCGTCCTGCAGCCGCTGACCGTGCTCGGCCCGGCCGCCGTGATGATCGTGCTCGGTGTCCTCGGCGCGGCCCTGTCCATCCGGCGGATCACCGCCGTCGACCCCCTCACCGCGCTGGGGAGCGCCCGATGACCTCGACCACCACGACCACCACGACCTCTCCGGCCCCGACGGCCGACCTCGTCCTCGACAACGTGACCCTCACCTACCCCGACGGCGACGGCCGGCTCACCGCTCTCGACGCGGTCTCGCTCACCGTCCCGGCCGGCGGCCTCACCGCCGTCGTCGGGCCGTCCGGCTCCGGCAAGTCCAGCCTCCTCGCGGTGGCCGCGACGCTGGTCACCCCGGACACCGGCCGGGTCGTGGTGGCCGGTACCGACACGGCACCGCTGGCCCCGGCCGACAAGGCGCGGCTGCGCCGCGAGCGGATCGGCATCGTCTTCCAGCAGCCCAATCTGCTGCCCTCGCTCACCGCCCTCGAACAGCTCCAGGTCATGTCCCACCTGTCGGGGCGGAAGAGCCGGGAGGCGCGGGAGCGCGCGCGGGAGCTGCTCGACGCGGTCGGCCTCGGCGAGCAGGCCCACCGGCGCCCGCACCAGCTGTCCGGCGGGCAGCGTCAGCGGATCAACATCGCGCGGGCCCTGATGAACGAGCCGTCCGTGCTCCTCGTCGACGAACCGACCAGCGCGCTGGACCACGAGCGCGGCGCGGCGGTCATGGAGCTGCTGTCCGGCCTGACGGCGGAACGGGGCACGGCGACGGTCCTGGTCACGCACGACCGCACGCACCTGGGACGGGCGGGCCGGGTGGTGACGGTGCGGGACGGCCGGCTCACCGAGGACGCCCGGGCCGGGAAGTAGGCCGACGGCGGCGGAAACGGAGTCGGGGGGGGGGGGGGGGGGGCGCCCCCCCCCCCCCCCCCGCGGGGGGGGGGGGGGGGGGGGGGGGGGGGGGGGGCGGGGCGGGGGGGGGGGGGCGGGGGGGGGGGGGGGGGGCGGGGCGCCCCGGGCGGGGGTGGGGGGGCCGGGGTGGGTCGGCGCCGGGGACGGGGGGCTAGACGACCTCCAGGTTGGCCATCATG
>NZ_JBIDBK010000012.1:1040-172933 GCF_043202995.1 Streptomyces sp. NPDC048018 | reverse complement strand
CACACACTCGTCCAGGAACACCGAGTTCAGCAGGATCCGGGCAGCCGGGTTCAGGCCGAAGGAGATGTTCGACAACCCCAGCGTCGTCTGCACCTCCGGATGCCGGCGCTTCAGCTCACGAATCGCCTCGATCGTCGCGATCCCGTCCCCGCGCGACTCCTCCTGACCCGTGCAGATCGTGAAGGTCAGGGTGTCGATGAGGATGTCGGACTCCAGGATGCCCCAGTTGCCCGTCAGATCGCCGATCAGCCGCTCGGCGATGGCGACCTTGTGCTCGACCGTCCGGGCCTGCCCCTCCTCGTCGATCGTCAGCGCGATCAGCGCCGCACCGTGCTCCCGGGCCAGCGCCGTGACCTTCGCGAACCGCGACTCCGGCCCGTCACCGTCCTCGTAGTTGACCGAGTTGATGACCGCCCGGCCACCCAGCTTCTCCAGACCGGCGCGGATCACCTCCACCTCGGTGGAGTCCAGCACGATCGGCAGCGTCGACGCGGTCGCGAACCGCCCCGCCAGCTCCTCCATGTCCGCCACACCGTCACGGCCCACGTAGTCCACACACAGGTCCAGCATGTGCGCGCCCTCACGGATCTGATCGCGCGCCATCTCCACACAGTCGTCCCAGCGCGCCTCCAGCATCGCCTCGCGGAACTTCTTCGACCCGTTCGCGTTCGTCCGCTCACCGATCGCCAGGAACGAGGTGTCCTGGCGGAAGGGGACGGTCTGGTAGAGCGAGGCGGCGCCGGGCTCGGGGCGCGGATCGCGCGGCTGCGGGGTCAGGTCACGGACGCGCTGGACCACCTGGCGCAGGTGCTCCGGGGTCGTGCCGCAGCAGCCGCCGATGAGGGAGAGCCCGTACTCGCGGACGAAGGTCTCCTGGGCGTCGGCGAGCTCGGCCGGGGACAGCGGGTAGTGGGCGCCGTCGGAGGTGAGGACCGGCAGGCCCGCGTTGGGCATGCAGGACAGCGGGATGCGCGAGTGACGGGCGAGGTAGCGCAGGTGCTCGCTCATCTCGGCCGGCCCGGTGGCGCAGTTCAGCCCGATCATGTCGATGCCGAGCGGCTCCAGCGCCGTCAGCGCCGCCCCGATCTCCGAACCCAGCAGCATCGTGCCCGTCGTCTCCACCGTGACCGAGCAGATCAGCGGGACGTCGACGCCGAGGATGTCGAGGGCGCGGCGGGCGCCGATGACGGACGCCTTCGTCTGGAGCAGGTCCTGGGTCGTCTCGACGAGCAGGGCGTCGGCGCCCCCGGCGAGCAGGCCCTCGGCGTTCTGCTGGTAGGCGTCCCGCAGGGCGATGTACGGGGCGTGGCCCAGCGTGGGGAGCTTGGTGCCCGGGCCCATCGAGCCGAGGACCCAGCGCTGCTGCCCGGTGCTCGCGGTGAACTCGTCCGCGACCTCACGCGCGATCCGCGCACCGGCCTCGGACAGCTCGTGGACCCGCTCCGGGATGTCGTACTCACCCAGCGCGGCGAAGTTGGCGCCGAAGGTGTTGGTCTCCACACAGTCCACGCCCGCGGAGAAGTACTCGTGATGGACCGAACGGACGATGTCGGGCCGGGTGACGTTCAGGATCTCGTTGCAGCCCTCGAGGTTCTGGAAGTCGTCGAGGGTGGGGTCCTGTGCCTGGAGCATGGTGCCCATGGCGCCGTCGGCGACGACGACTCGGGTGGCGAGTGCGTCGCGGAGCGCTGCCGCGCGATCGCGGAGGTCTGCGGAAGGGGTCGGCGACGAGGCCATGGATTGAGCTCCCTGGGATGCGACGGCTGTCGGCTTTGCACCCCCTGAGGAGGGTGCACTGGCCCAGACTAACCGCGAGCGCGCCGGGGTGGACATGGGGTTCCGACAGGTGGACTGCATCCTGTGTGCGGGGACTCCCGGTCCGGCCCGTTCGTGTCCGACACTGTTTGGTGTGACACAAGGTCGGCATCGACCGATAGTGTTCAGCATTGTCGAACAGCATGTGAGGAGAAGGGCCGGGCGATGGCGAAGAACATCCAGTCGCTTGAACGGGCGGCGGCGATGCTGCGACTGCTCGCGGGCGGCGAGCGCCGGCTGGGCCTGTCCGACATCGCCTCCTCCCTCGGTCTCGCGAAGGGCACGGCGCACGGCATCCTGCGCACCCTCCAGGCCGAGGGCTTCGTGGAGCAGGACGGACCTTCGGGCCGCTACCAGCTGGGGGCCGAGCTGCTCCGGCTCGGCAACAGCTATCTGGACGTGCACGAGCTGCGCGCGCGGGCCCTGGTCTGGACGGACGACCTGGCCCGGTCCAGCGGCGAGAGCGTCCACCTGGGCGTGCTGCACCAGCAGGGGGTGCTCATCGTCCACCACGTCTTCCGGCCCGACGACAGCCGTCAGGTCCTGGAGGTGGGGGCCATGCAGCCGCTGCACTCCACCGCCCTGGGCAAGGTGCTCTCCGCCTACGACCCGGTGGCGCACAGCGAGGTGCTGGAGGTCGAGCGGGAGCCCTTCACGCCGCGCACGGTCACCGAGCTCGGGGACTTCGAGACGCTGCTCGACATGACCCGGGCGCGTGGCTGGGCCGCGGACGTGGAGGAGACCTGGGAAGGCGTGGCCTCGGTGGCGGCACCGATCCACGACCGGCGCCGGATGCCGGTGGGGGCAGTGGCCATCACGGGCGCGGTGGAGCGGGTCTGCGCGGAGGGCGAGCTGCGTTCGGAGCTCGTGGCGGCCGTCCGGGACTGCGCCCGGGCGGTCTCCCGGGACCTGGGGGCGGGCCGCTTCTGAGGCCGCGGCCGAGCGCCCGGAGACCCACCCGAACCCGTCGGTAACGATCGCGTTATCGGCGGGTTTTTCGCGCCCGGGACCCTTGACGCGCTGTTAACCCTGGCGCAAAACTTCCGTTCATCGGTCGGCATTGTCGAACAGGTACCGGCAATACGCGCTAAGGTATGGCAGTGCCAAGGGCCGAAAACGCCCTCACACGAGGGCGCGGACCACCGGAGGGACCCGGGGTTCGCCTTCCCCTGGACGAAGGACAAAGGAGTCGCGGGTGTCCAGCTCCGACATCTTCCTCGGCGAGACCATCGGTACCGCCGTACTCATCCTGCTCGGCGGTGGCGTCTGCGCCGCCGTCACGCTGAAGAGCTCCAAGGCCCGCAACGCGGGCTGGCTTGCGATCACCTTCGGGTGGGGCTTCGCCGTCATGACGGCGGTCTACATGACCGCTTCCCTCTCCGGCGCCCATCTGAACCCCGCCGTCACGATCGGTATAGCGATCAAGGACGGCGACTGGAGCAACGTGCCGGTGTACCTCGCCGGCCAGATGCTCGGCGCCATGATCGGCGCGGCGCTCGTCTGGATCGCCTACTACGGACAGTTCCAGGCCCACCTCACCGACGACTCGATCATCGCCACGCCGCACGAGGAGGGCATGGTCGACCAGAAGGCGTCGCCCAAGGCCGGCCCGGTGCTGGGCATCTTCTCCACCGGCCCGGAGATCCGTAACACCTGGCAGAACCTGGCCACCGAGATCATCGGCACCGTGGTGCTCGTGCTCGCCGTGCTCACCCAGGGCCTCAACGACAGCGGCAAGGGCCTCGGCGTCATCGGCGCCCTGATCACCGCCTTCGTCGTGGTCTCGATCGGCCTCTCGCTCGGCGGTCCGACCGGTTACGCCATCAACCCGGCCCGTGACCTCGGCCCCCGCATCGTGCACGCCCTGCTCCCGCTGCCGAACAAGGGCGGCTCCGACTGGAGCTACGCCTGGATCCCGGTCGCCGGTCCGCTGATCGGTGGCGCCATCGCCGCGGGTATCTACAACATCGCGTTCGCCTGAGCCGTCCTTCTTCCAGACCCTTGGAGTACACCGTGACCGACGCCCACACCGCCGCCGCCTCGCACGGCGCGGGGCCGTTCATCGCCGCCATCGACCAGGGCACCACCTCGTCCCGCTGCATCGTCTTCGACAAGGACGGCCGGATCGTCTCCGTCGACCAGAAGGAGCACGAGCAGATCTTCCCGAAGCCGGGCTGGGTCGAGCACGACGCCACCGAGATCTGGACCAACGTCCAGGAGGTCGTCGCCGGCGCCATCGCCAAGGCCGGGATCACCGCGGCCGACGTCAAGGCGATCGGCATCACCAACCAGCGCGAGACCACGCTGCTGTGGGACAGGAACACCGGCGAGCCCGTCCACAACGCCCTCGTCTGGCAGGACACCCGCACCGACGGCCTGTGCAAGGAGCTCGGCCGCAACGTCGGCCAGGACCGCTTCCGCCGCGAGACCGGCCTGCCGCTCGCCTCGTACTTCTCCGGCCCCAAGGTCCGCTGGCTGCTCGACAACGTGGAGGGCCTGCGCGAGCGCGCCGACCGCGGCGAGATCCTCTTCGGCACCATGGACTCCTGGGTCATCTGGAACCTCACCGGTGGCGTCGACGGCGGCCACCACGTCACCGACGTCACCAACGCCTCCCGCACCATGCTGATGAACCTGCACACCATGGCCTGGGACGAGAAGATCCTGCAGTCCATGGAGATCCCGGCCGCGGTGCTGCCGGAGATCCGCTCCTCCGCCGAGGTGTACGGCACGGTCAAGGGCGGCGTCCTCGACGGCGTCCCGGTCGCGTCCGCGCTCGGCGACCAGCAGGCCGCCCTGTTCGGCCAGACGTGTTTCGCCGAGGGCGAGGCCAAGTCCACGTACGGCACCGGAACGTTCATGCTGATGAACACCGGCGACAAGATCATCAACTCCTACAGCGGCCTGCTGACCACCGTCGGCTACCAGATCGGCGAGGAGAAGCCGGTCTACGCCCTGGAGGGCTCGATCGCCGTCACCGGCTCGCTCGTCCAGTGGATGCGCGACCAGATGGGCCTCATCAAGTCCGCCGCCGAGATCGAGACGCTGGCCTCCTCCGTCGAGGACAACGGCGGCGCCTACTTCGTCCCCGCCTTCTCCGGCCTCTTCGCCCCGTACTGGCGCTCCGACGCCCGCGGTGTCATCGCCGGCCTCACCCGGTACGTCACCAAGGCGCACATCGCCCGCGCCGTGCTCGAGGCCACCGCCTGGCAGACCCGTGAGATCACCGACGCGATGACCAAGGACTCGGGCGTCGAGCTGACCGCCCTCAAGGTCGACGGCGGCATGACCTCCAACAACCTGCTGATGCAGACGCTCTCGGACTTCCTGGACGCCCCCGTCGTGCGCCCGATGGTCGCCGAGACCACCTGCCTCGGCGCCGCCTACGCCGCCGGCCTGGCCGTCGGCTTCTGGCCCGACACCGACGCCCTGCGCGCCAACTGGCGCCGGGCCGCCGAGTGGACCCCTCGCATGGACGCCGGCAAGCGCGACAGCGAGTACAAGAACTGGCTCAAGGCCGTAGAGCGCTCCATGGGCTGGCTCGAAGAAGAAGAGAACTGACGAGGAGTAAGTTGCGATGACCACCCTGCAGAGCCTCCCCTCCCTGGGGATGCACCCGGCTGCCGGTTCCCTTCCGACCCGCGCCGCGACCCGGGATCAGCTGTCCAAGGCAACGTACGACCTCCTGGTGATCGGCGGCGGCATCCTGGGCATCTCCACCGCCTGGCACGCCGCGCAGTCCGGACTGCGGGTGGCCCTGGTGGACGCCGGCGACTTCGCCGGCGCCACCTCCTCCGCCTCCTCCAAGCTCCTCCACGGCGGTCTGCGCTACCTGCAGACCGGCGCGGTCAAGCTGGTCGCGGAGAACCACTTCGAGCGGCGCGCGGTCTCCCGCCAGGTGGCCCCCCACCTGTCGAACCCGCTCACCTTCTACCTGCCCGTCTACAAGGGCGGCCCGCACGGCGCGGCCAAGCTCGGGGCCGGCGTGTTCGCCTACAGCGCCCTGTCCGCCTTCGGCGACGGCGTCGGCCACCTGCTGAGCCCCGCCAAGGCCGCCCAGGACGTGCCGGAGCTGCGCACGGACAACCTGAAGGCCGTCGCCGTCTACGGCGACGACCAGATGAACGACTCCCGCATGGCCCTGATGACGGTCCGCGCCGCGGTCGACGCCGGCGCGGTCGTCCTCAACCACGCCGAGGTCACCGGCCTGCGCTTCACCCGGGGCCGGGTCACCGGAGCCGAACTCCGCGACCGCATGTCCGGCGACGAGTTCGGTGTCGACGCCCGCCTGGTGCTCAACGCCACCGGCCCGTGGGTCGACCACCTGCGCAAGATGGAGGACCCGAACGCGGCCCCCTCCATCCGGCTCTCCAAGGGCGCCCACCTGGTCCTCAAGCGCACCTCCCCGTGGAAGGCCGCGCTGGCCACCCCGATAGACAAGTACCGGATCACCTTCGCCCTCCCCTGGGAGGACATGCTCCTGCTCGGCACCACCGACGAGGAGTACGAGGGCGATCCGGGCGAGGTCGCGGTCAACGACAAGGACATCGCCCAGATCCTGGACGAGGCCGCCTTCTCCATCCGCGACCAGCAGCTCGACCGCTCGCTGATCACCTACGCCTTCGCCGGCCTGCGGGTGCTGCCGGGCGGTCCCGGCGACACCTCCAAGGCCAAGCGCGAGACCGTCGTCACCGAGGGCCGCGGCGGCATGCTGTCGGTCGCCGGCGGCAAGTGGACCACCTTCCGCCACATCGGCCGCACCATCATGAAGAAGCTGGAGTCGCTGCCGGGCCACCCCCTCGGCGACGACTACGAGTCGGTCGCCACGCTGCCCAAGCGGCTGCCGCTGCCCGGCATCGCCAACCCGAACGCGGTCGCCCACCGGCTGCTCGTGGACGGTCCGGCGCCCGGCCCGCGCATGTCCGCCGACACCGCCAGGCACCTGGCCACGCACTACGGCTCGCTGTCCTTCGACATCGCCCGCATGGCGAACGAGAACCCCGAGCTCTCCGAGCGGATCCACCCCGACGCACCGGAGATCTGGGCCCAGGTCGCCTATGCCCGCGACCACGAGTGGGCGGAGACCGCGGACGACGTGCTGCGCCGCCGCACCACGCTGACCATCCGGGGCCTTGCCACGGACGAGATCCGCGGCAAGGTCGAGGACATGCTGCGCAAGTAGGGGTGTGCCGCCGCGCGGGGCGGCGCCCCGAGGAGTGGACAGTACGGCCAGTGGGCGGCTCCGTGAGGGCCGCCCACCGGCGCGCCCGGCCGGGGTGCCATGCCGCCGATACACCTCCGAAACACTGGGCGCGCAGAGTTGATGCATGAAGTTTCAAGTGCTCTCTCTCATCGGCCATGCCCCGCACCCCCTGACCGGAGCCCTGGAACCCGCCGCGGACCGGCTGGAGCAGGTCCTGACGGTCGGCGAGGCCGCCGAGCGGCTCGGCTTCGACGCGTACTCCATCGGCGAGCGGCACGCCGGCCCCTTCCTCTCCTCCAGTCCCTCGGTGGTGCTCGGCGCCCTGGCGGCCCGCACCTCCCGGATCCGCCTCCTGACCGGCGTCACGGTCGTCGCGATCCTCGACCCGGTGCGGATCGCCGAGGACTACGCCACCCTGGACCAGATCTCCCGCGGCCGGATCGAACTCGTCGTCGGCAAGGGCGCCGAGGCCGGCCACTTCGACCTCTTCGGCCTGGACGAGGGCCGCCAGTGGGATCTGCAGCAGGAGAAGTACGAGCTCCTGCGGCGGCTCTGGACGGAGGAAGGCGTGGACTGGCAGGGCGAGTTCCGTCCCGCCCTGAAGAACGTCACCACGGTCCCCCGCCCGTACGCGGGTCCGCCGCGGATCTGGCACGGCTCCGCCACCAGCCTCAACTCCCCCGAACTCGCCGCCCGGCACGGCGACCCGCTGTTCACCGCCAACGCCATCCAGCCCCGCGAGGCGTACGCGCGGCTCATCGCCCACTACCGCGAGAAGTTCGAGGAGTACGGGCACGACCCGCGCCACGCGCGCGTGGCGGCCGGTTCCGGCGGGCTGCTCATCGCCGACACCCCCGAGCAGGCCGTGGAGCGCTATCGGGACCTCTACGAGGCGAAGGTGCGCCAGACCTTCCAGCCGCACCTGGAGGGCAGGGCCGGGTACAACACCCCGTTCCGCACGATCGAGGACGCCGTCGCGGGCGGCCCGCAGCTGATCGGGTCCCCGCAGCAGATCATCGACAAGATCCTCGGCTTCCACGAGGTGTACCGGCACGACCTGCAGTCGATCACGGTCGACGCCTTCGGGCAGTCCACGGCGGAGCAGATCGAGACCCTGCAGCGGTTCGCGGAGGAGATCGCCCCGGTGGTGCGGAAGGAGGCCCCGAGCACGCTCTGGGAGGACTGAGCGACGAAGTCCGGACGGCCGGCGTGGACGCCGTGTGCCGACGGGAGTTCCTGGGTAGTCGATCAAGGCCGCGACGGCTCTCGGGCGGGTCCGAGGGCTGCGGGCGGGCCGCCGGAAAGGCATAAGGTTGGTCCGTACGACAGGAACTTCGACGAAGGAGGCGCTGGGTGATCGAGCTCGAGGGGGTTCCCGAGCTGATCGACCCGGTCATGGTGGCCGCGTTCGAGGGCTGGAACGACGCCGGTGACGCCGCCTCCGCCGCGGTCGCCCACCTGGACCGGGAGTGGAAGGGCGAGGTGTTCGCGGCGCTCGACGCCGAGGACTACTACGACTTCCAGGTCAACCGGCCGACGGTGTGGCTGGACGGCGGCGTCCGGAAGATCACCTGGCCGACGACCCGGCTCTCCGTGGTCCGGATCGGCGGGGACAAGCCCCGGGACCTGGTCCTGGTGCGCGGGATCGAACCGTCGATGCGCTGGCGTTCGTTCTGCAACGAGATCCTCGGCTTCGCCCACGAGCTGGGCGTGGAGATGGTGGTGATCCTGGGCGCGCTGCTCGGCGACACCCCGCACACGCGCCCCGTGCCGGTCAGCGGGGTCACCTCCGACCCCGATCTGGCCCGGACCATGGACCTGGAGGAGACCCGCTACGAGGGCCCGACGGGCATCGTGGGCATTCTCCAGGAGGCGTGCACGCACGCGGGGGTGCCGGCCGTGAGCCTGTGGGCGGCCGTCCCGCACTACGTGTCGCAGCCGCCGAACCCGAAGGCGACGCTCGCCCTGCTCAACCGCCTGGAGGACCTGATCGGCCTGCACATCCCGCTGGGCGAACTGCCCGAGGACGCGCGGGCCTGGCAGCTGGGCGTCGACCAGCTGGCGGCCGAGGACAGCGAGGTCGCGGAGTACGTGCAGACCCTGGAGGAGGCACGGGACACGGCGGAGCTGCCGGAGGCCTCCGGCGAGGCCATCGCCCGCGAGTTCGAGCGCTACCTGCGGCGCCGTGAGCCGGGTTCGGGTCCGGGGCCCGGCCCCGGGATGGCGACGGAGGGCGGCGACACCTCGTACCTGCGCGACAGCCCCGGCGACCGCACCCGGCCGCCGAAGCCGCAGCAGCCGGGCCCGGAGGCGGTGCCGGGCGCCGAGACGGACCGGCCCGCCGGCGATCAGTCCCCGGACGGACCGCCCTCCGACGCCGCCTCAGGGGCTTCCGACGCCCCGTCCGCCGACCCCGCCGGCCCCTCCGAATCCCCCGATTCCCCCGGTGCGTCCGGGGCCGGTGGGACCTCCGGTGGCCCCGAGGTCTCCGATGGCCCCGAGAGCTCCGGCGGCCCGGGGGGCCCGGCGGGTCCCGGGAGTTCCGGGGGCTCCGACGACTGACCGACGCCCTGCCGGCGTCGGAAGGCCGAACGGGAGGGGTGGCACGGCCGCCCCTCCCGTTCGCATGACCGGGGTCTTCCGCGTCACGTGCACGCGAACCGGGCGGCCGCCCAGTCCCCGTGGTCCCCGCTCTTGGTGCCGTTGGTGTCGGTGACCTTCAGACGCACATGGCGTGCGCCGGTCACGTCGACGTTCACCGGGACCGGGGCCGAGGCGCCGGTCACCCGCGCCGAGGTCCACAGCACCTTGCCGTCCGCCTCGACGGAGAAGGCGACGTCGCCGTAGCCGTCGATCTCGTCGTCGATGCCCACGTCGGCGGTGAACGCCGTGCAGCGCCCGCCGAGATAGACCTCCACGGCGGAGTCGGCGTGGGCACCGATGCCCTTGTCGTAGGTCTTCCCCGCGAGGGTGAGCGGATGGCCGTCCGCCGCGCCCGACTCGCCGTTGGAGCGGTCACGTTCGGGCGGTCCCCAGCCGTTCGTGCTGGTGAGCCACGTCAGGTCGCTCGCCCAGGCGGGGGCGGTGGGCGGCTCGGGCATCACCCCGACGGCGAACCGCTGGGTCGCCGTGCGGTCCACCCCCGCCGCCCGGTGACGGACGGTCGCGGTGAGCGTGGTCTCTCCCGGCACGGCGTCCCGGGCGGGGGTCACGGCGACCTCGACCCGCCGGGTGGTGCCGGCCGGGACCCGGGCGACCGGCGCGGCCGGGGTGACCTGCCAGCCGGCCGGCGCGTTCAGCGTCACCTCGACGCCGGTGGCGTCCCTGGTGCCGGCGGTGACATCGACGGCGACGGTGCCCGGCACCCCCGCACCGAGCTCCTGACCGGTGGGGACGGCGACGGTCGCCGGGGCGCCGGGCACGGCTCCGCCGACGGCGCTGGTGTCGGTGAGCACGAGCGTGAAGCCGCGGTCGGTGCGCTGGGAGGCCGTCTTGACCTGCACGACTCCCCCGCGGTCCGCGCCGTCGTACCACCAGCCCTGAGCGGCGGCCTCGAAGGCGGCCTTCGAGGTGAGCCGGGGAAGTGCCCGTCCGCCGAGGGTGACGCCGGCGGGGGCGTCGCCGGTGTGGACGGTGAAGCGGTACGGCCGGGCGGCCGCCTTGCCGGTGTACTCGCCGGTGCTGGGCCCGATGCGAACGGTCACGTCTCCGGCGCCGCGCTCCGGCGCGAGCACCTCGGCGCGCTGGACGGCCGAGCGCCCCATGCGGTGCTCGCGCGTGACGCCGTCGTCCTCGTAGAGGTCGAAGGAGGACCGCCCCTGCGGGTAGACGTCCCAGGCGAGCGGGTCTCCGGGCTTGCGGTCGGTGTACGAGCGGATGCCGCCGGGCCACAGGGGGACGGTGGCCCCGGCCCGTACGAAGAGGGGCAGGGTGTCGAGCGGGGCGCTGTAGTGGTCCAGGGTGACAGGGCCCTCGTAGGTGCGCCCGTTCGCGAAGTCGATCCAGGTGCCCTTCGGCAGGTAGATGCCGTCGCGTTCCACGGCGTCCTGGTAGACGGGGGCGACGAGGAAGTCCTCGCCGCTGAGGAACTCGTACTTCGCCGCGTCCGAGGCGGCCACGGGATCGTCGGGGTACTCGACGGCGAGGGGCCGGGCGAGGCCGAGGCCGGTCCTGGTGGCCTGGTGGGCGTGGGAGTATATGTAGGGGAGCAGGGCCTCGTGGAGTTTGAGGGAGGCCCGGTTGACGGAGGTGTAGGGCTCGCCGTAGCGGAAGGGCTGCTTGTCGTGGGGGGCCCAGCCGTCCATGGTCATGGTGACGGGCAGGAACATCTTCCACTGCAGGTCGCGGGTGTACGTCCGGGGGCTGCCGCCGAAGATGCCGTCGACGTCGCCGGTGGTGTAGGCGAGGCCGGACATGGCGGCGCCCGCGTAGGTGGGGATCTGCCAGCGGATGTACTCCCAGCTGCCGGACTGGTCGCCGGACCACTGGACGCCGCAGCGCTGGGCGCCGGACCAGCTCTCGGGGGCCCAGGTGAAGCCGCGGGCGCTGCTGTTGGCCTCGATGCCGGCGTAGGCGTCCTTGCAGCCGTCGAGGGCGAACTTGTAGCCGTCCCCGACCCAGGCCACGTCGAGCTTGGCGACCCGCTGACCGGCCTTCACCTGCTCGCCGAGCCGGTCGATGCCGTCCTCGGTCCACAGTCCGAGCTGCATGCCGCGGGCCTGGAGGCCCTGGGCGGCCTCGGCGAGGTTCTCGTAGCCGCAGCCGTAGCCGTCGTTGACGAGCATCCAGCCGTTGGGCATGTCGTGGGCGACGTAGCCGTCGGCGACCTTCAGGGCGTCGAGGGTGTGCCGTTCGCCGCGGTTGGCGTTGTGGAGGTAGCAGTCGGCGTCGCCGATCTCCAGGCCGTAGACGGGCGGCAGGAAGGGCTTGCCGGTGAGCCGGGTGTACTGCCCGATGACGTCCTTCAGCGCGTCCTTGCCGTCGCCGGCGAAGTAGTAGGCGTCGAAGCGCTGTTCGCGGGCGGTGGTGGTGACGGGCTCGCCGAAGGCGTAGGTGTTCGGGGCGTAGGTGTTGCGGTAGACGCCGTAGCCGGCGGAGGAGAGGTAGAACGGAACGGAGTTGGGGTGGCCGCCGTCGTTCCAGTTGTAGTCGACGCCGACCTCGACGGTCTTGCCGCGGTGGGAGGTGTTGCCGCGGCCGTTCTGCATCCCGGCGCCGTAGAACTGCTCGTCGGCGCCGCGGGCCAGGGTCTGTGTGGTGCGGTCCTGGTTCCAGGTGAGGCCCTGGGTCTCGGACCAGAGCGGGGTGCCGTCGGCGCGGACCGCGGCGAAGCGCAGCGGGGACTTGTAGGCGCGCAGGGTGACGCGGGCGGTGCTCAGCTCGTAGCGGTCGCCGCGGTCGGCCCAGCGGGTGGCGGGCGGCGGGCCCTGCGGCAGGACGACGTCGCGTCCGGTGGGGTCGGTGAACCTGCCGTCGGGGGCGAGTTCGATGCGGAAGGTCTCGTCGGACACGAAGCTGACCCGGGCCTCGGCGTGGCCGGCGGTCAGCCGGTAGACCGCTCCGTCGGCGGCGAAGCCGGTGACCTCGCCGACGGTGGTGTCGGAAGGGGCCGCCGCCGCGTTGCCGCCGGGTCCGGCGAAGACGGCGAGCAGGCCGAGGAGTGCGCCAACCGCCGCTGTTCTCAGTCGCGTTGGTGATCTCATGCGGCCTGTCTAGCGCGCCGCGACGGACCGGGCCATGGACTTGCGCGGGCCGCTCCTGGACTTATGGGTTCCGGGAGCGGCCGGCGCGGCGGGGCCCTGGCCTACAGCGCGACGCCGAGCAGGGCGTCGACGGCGCGGGAGACCAGGCCGGGGGCGGACTCGTCGGTGCCGCCCTCGGCGGCCTGGCGCTCGGCCCAGCGGTCGACCGCGACGAGTGCGGCGGGGGCGTCCAGGTCGTCGGCGAGCGCCTCGCGGAGCTCCTCGACCAGGGCGTCGGCGGACGGGCCGTCGGGGCGCGAGACGGCGGCGCGCCAGCGGCCGAGGCGCTCGACGGCGTCTTGGAGGACCTTGTCGGTCCACTCCCAGTCGGCCCGGTAGTGGTGCGACAGCAGGGCGAGCCTGATGGCGGCCGGGTCGACGCCGTCCTTGCGGAGCGTGGAGACGAAGACCAGGTTGCCCTTGGACTTGGACATCTTCTCGCCGTCCAGGGCGACCATGCCGGCGTGCACGTACGCCTTGGCCATGGGGAACTCGCCGGTGAGTGCCTGCGCGTGGGAGGCGCCCATCTCGTGGTGCGGGAAGATCAGGTCCGATCCGCCGCCCTGCACGTCGAAGCCCATGCCGAGGTGGTCGAGGGCGATGGCGACGCACTCGATGTGCCAGCCGGGGCGGCCGGCGCCGAGGCTGCCGCCGTCCCAGCTCGGCTCGCCCTCGCGGGCGGCCATCCACAGCATCGGGTCGAGCGGGTTCTTCTTGCCCGGGCGGTCCGGGTCGCCGCCGCGCTCCGCGGAGAGGTGGCGCATCAGCTCGGTGGTGTAGTGCGAGACCCCGCCGAAGTGCGGGTCGGCCTCGACGGAGAAGTAGATGTCGCCGTCGAGCTCGTAGGCGGCGCCGGAGTCCCGCAGGCGCTCGACGAGCGGGACGATGCCCGGTATCGCCTCGACCGCGCCGACGTAGTGCTGCGGGGGCAGCATGCGCAGGGCGGTCATGTCCTCGCGGAAGAGGGCGGTCTCGCGCTCGGCGAGGCCCACCCAGTCGATGCCGTCGCGGATCGCGCGCTCCAGGAGCGGGTCGTCGACGTCGGTCACGTTCTGGACGTAGTGAACCTGCCGCTTGGTGTCGAGCCACACGCGCTGAACGAGGTCGAACGCGTTGTAGGTCGCCGCGTGTCCCATGTGGGTCGCGTCGTACGGCGTGATGCCGCAGACGTAGATGCGGGCGACGGGGCCGGGGGCGAGGGTCACTCGCCCGCCGGTCGCGGTGTCGTGAATCCGGAGGTCGCGGCCCTTGCCGGGCAGGGCGGGGACCTCAGAAGCGGGCCAGGCATGCATGTCCTGAGCGTAACCGGACACCTGTTCCGGATACGAACCGCATCGGCGATCTCGGCCGATTAGGCGGTCTTGCGGGCAGACGCCGTGCGTGCATACCCCCGGGGGGTGTCTGCGGCCGGGTGAGATTGGCCGAAAGGCATCGGTCGGGACCCCCGACGGGCCGGCCGGGGGCCCCGTTCCTACACCGGCGGCCAGGGAATGGGCGGCCACTGACCGGACGGAACGGGATGCCGTCCGGTCCTGCGCAGCACGGCGACCCGCTCCCGCAGGGCGGTCACCTCGGCCCCGGTCAGCAGGCCGGCGAGGCGTTCCGCCAGTGGAGTGCCGGGCGCCAGTCGCCCGTCCAGCGCGTCGAGGACGCCGACGGCCTCGTCGGTCAGCTCCTCCCCCGCCCAGCCCCACAGGAGGGTGCGCAGCTTGTCGTCCACGTGGAAGCTCACCCCGTGGTCGATGCCGTAGAGGTGCCCGTCCGGCGCGGGCAGCAGATGCCCGCCCTTGCGGTCGCCGTTGTTGATCACGGCGTCCAGCACGGCGAGCCGGCGCAGCTGCGGGGTGTCGGCGTGCACGAGCAGCGCCGTGCGGTCCTCGGCGACCTGGGCGGGCCCCACGGCCTTCCAGCCCTCTCCCGCCGCCTCCTCCTCGACGAGGGCGAGCAGGGCGGCCTCCGGATCGGCCTCGACCCACAGCTGGACCATGCCCTCGCCGTACGGCCCGTCCCGCAGCACGGTGGGCGGGACGAGGCCCCAGCCGGTCGCCTCGGACACCTCGAAGGCCGCGACCTCGCGCTGGGCGAGGGTGCCGTCGGGGAAGTCCCACAGCGGGCTCTCGCCCGCGACCGGCTTGTAGACGCAGGCCGCCTGCTCGCCCCCGTGTGTGACGGAGCAGTACAGCACCGCGTTGGACGCCTCACGGACCTGCCCGCGGACGGTCAGCTCGCCCTTGGCGAGCAGGTCGAGCGCGGTGCGCGTCCGTTCGTGTGTTCCGTCACCGCTCATGCGCCGCGACGGTATCCGTTCTGGCGGGGGCAGACGTGCCCCTCGGGGTCGAGCGGCAGGCTGCACAGCGGGCACGGCGGGCGGCCGGCGTTGACCACGTCGAGGGCCCGCTTGGCGAAGGCGCGGGCCTGCGAGCCGCTGAGCCGGACCCGCAGCATCGGCGGGCCGTTCTCCTCGTCCTGGAGCATCCGCTCCTCGGCCGCGGCGAGGTCCTCCTCGGTGTCCGCGTCGAGTTCGACGAGCGCCTGCGCCTCGACGATCATGCACTGCTCCTCGCCGTCCCAGGCCAGGGCCATGGTGCCGACCCGGAACTCCTCCTCGACGGGGGTGTCGAGGGGGGCGGTGTCCGTCGTGTCGGGGGGTGCGACCGCGGGCACCGGCGCGTTGCCGCCGGTGCGGCGCACGACCTCGTCCAGGAGCTCGTCGATCCGCTCCGCGAGAGCCGCTACCTGGGTCTTCTCCAGGGCGACGCTGGTGACCCGGCCGGCCGCGGACGCCTGGAGGAAGAACGTACGGCGTCCAGGCAGCCCGACCGTGCCGGCCACGAAACGCTCCGGTGGGTCGTAGAGGAACACCTGACGGGACACGTTCCCGACTCCCTTGGGTCTCGACTGTCGTGCCGCGGACTGGTTTTCTCCCGCGGCGCGTCCACCCTACTGCGCGGATGGATCACGGGGCGCCCGCACCGCCTCCGACCTCCGCCGCACCCTGGTCGGCGGGGGTCTCGCGCGGGAGGAGGGCGGCGAAGTCACCGGTGTCGCCGAGGCGGACGAGGAAGGGGCGCAGCCGGGTGTAGCGGATCACGGTGACCGAGCAGGGGTCCACCTGGATGCGCTGGAAGAGGTCGAGGTGGAGGCCGAGGGCGTCGGCGACGATCGCCTTGACGATGTCGCCGTGCGAACACATGGCGTAGACGGCGTCCTCGCCGTGCTCGGCCTCGATCCGGGCGTTCCAGTCGCGCACCGCGTCCACGGCCCTGGCCTGCATCGCGCGCATCGACTCGCCGCCGGGGAAGCCGGCCGCCGAGGCGTGCGCCTGGACGACCCCCATCAGCGGCTCGTCCATGAGTTCGGCGAGTTTGCGGCCCGACCAGTCGCCGTAGTCGCACTCGTTGATGCGGTCCTCGACGTGCAGCGGGAGACCGGGGCGGGCGTCGAGCAGCGGCCGCACGGTCTCGCGGCAGCGCTGCAGCGGGCTGGTGACGACGGCGGCGAGCGGCACCCCGGCGAGCCGCTCGGGCAGCGCGGCGGCCTGCTCGGCGCCGCGCTCGTCGAGGGCGACCCCGGGCGTGCGCCCGGCGAGCACCCCGGAGGTGTTGGCGGTGGAACGTCCGTGCCGTACGAGGATCAGCGTGGCCATGCCGGCCAGCCTAGGCGGTGTCCTCCGGATCGTGCCGGGCACGATCCGGAAGACGCGCCCCCGGCGCGTGGCGGCGGGCGGCGGCCCCGGACGGGCCTGCGCCGGCCCCCTGCGGATGCGGACCGGCCCGGGTCGGGGGAGAATACGGCGCGTGATCGTGGACTCAGCCATCTATCGGCGCGGACAGCGGACGGGGGGCCCGGCCGACCTGTCGGACGCCCTGGCGGAGGCGCGGGCGACCGGGGACGCGTTCCTGTGGGTGGGGCTCTACGAGCCGACCGCGGAGGAGTTCGGCCATGTCTCCACGGAGTGCGCCCTGCACCCGCTGGCCGTGGAGGACGCCCTGAAGGCGCATCAGCGGCCCAAGCTGGAGGTCTACGACGACTGTCTGTTCGTCGTGCTCAAGCCGGTGGTGTACGAGCCCCGGAGCGACCGGGTCAGCTCGGACGAGGTGATGGTCTTCGTCGGCGATTCCTTCGTGGTGACCGTGAGGCACGGGTCCGGCAGCCCGCTGGCCGCCGTGCGCAAGCGCATGGAGGCCGCGCCGGACGTGCTCCGGCACGGACCGACCGCGGTCCTCTACGCGATCTGCGACTCCGTCGTGGACCACTACATCGACGTCGCCGGGGAGCTCCAGATCGACCTGGAGGAGCTGGAGGCCGACGTCTTCGCGCCGTCCGGCGGCAGCCCGGCGAGGACCGCGGAGCGGATCTACACGGCCAAGCGGCAGGTCCTGGAGTTCCGCCGGGCGGCGAGCCCGCTGTCCGCGCCGATGGCCCGGCTCGCGACGGGGACGGTGCCCTTCGTGCACGACAAGGCCATGCCGTTCTTCCGCGACGTGCAGGACCATCTGCTGCGCGCCAACGAGCAGGTGGAGGGGCTGGACCGGCTGCTGTCCGACGTGCTGTCGGCCCATCTGGCGCAGATGGGCGTGCGGCAGAACGACGACATGCGGAAGATCTCGGCGTGGGCGGCGATGGCCGCGGTCCCCACGATGGTCGCGGGGATCTACGGCATGAACTTCGACCACATGCCGGAGCTGCGCTGGGTGGGGTCCTACCCGACGGTCATCCTGCTCATGGCGGGCACCGTCACGCTCCTGTACCGGCTGTTCAAGCGGCGCGGCTGGATGTGACGGTGCCGGTCCTCCGCGGGAGGGGCGGCCTCAGAAGGCCGGGGCCGGGGTCGCGGGTCCGCCGAGGGCGTCGCGGCGCTCGGGCATCCTGAGGTCGACCATCTTGTGCCAGCCGGCCGCCCGCTCGTACGCGTACATCCCGTGGATCCCGGCGGCGAGGACGGCGGCCTTGGCCCGGGGCCAGCGCAGGATGCGGCCCATGTGGCTCATCACGGCGAGGCTGACGTCCCGGTAGACCTGGATCTCGGCGAGGGCGGACTCGCGCAGGACGCGCTGGATGAGGCGCCCGTGGCCCTCGTCGTTGAGACGGAGCAGTTCCTCGTGGCAGTACGAGAGGTGGTTGACCTCGTCGTCGTCGATCATGTGGATGGCCTTGCCGAGCTCGGGGTGGTCCCCGAAGTACCGGACCAGCAGCCGCATCTGGTCGGCCGCCCGCTGTTCGGTGACCCGGCTGTGGCTGAGGTAGACGATGACGTCCCGCTCGGTCAGCGGCTCCTCGCGGCGCAGCTTGTCGTGGGCGAGGCCGATCCCGCGCCGTTCGAGCAGCATGGTGTAGTCGGTCTCGGGCGGCACCGGGACGGGCTCGAGCCCGCGTTTCCTCATGAGGGCGTTGAAGATCCGGCCGTGCTTGTCCTCGTCGGCGCCGTGCCGCGTGATCTTGGGGGCGAGGTCCCTCATGCCGGGGGCGACGAGCGCGGCGATCCGCCCGTTCTCCCAGCCGCCCTGTGCCTCGCCGCTGGCGGCGATGGAGCAGAAGAGCTGGAACGACTCGTCGTTGTCGATGATTTCCTGGAACAGGCTCTTGGCCGTGAGCATCACTGCCACCTCCCGTGGAGTACGAGTCAAGTGCGCCACGCGCGGGTGGGCAACACGAGGGCCCCGAGGCTGGGCCGAACGGCGTACGGGAGGCGGGCGGGAGAGGTGCGTCGCGGCGCGTAACTCCGGGGCCGCTCACGCGTTGTGCTGCGTGACGGCCGTGGCGGGGAAGACCCCCGAGCCCCCACCACGGCCGCGGACTTCCGGAGGGACGCGCGTCAGGCGAGTCCGGCCCGCTCCAGCGCCTCGACGCCGGCCCGGAGCGCCGCGAGGCGCTCGTCCAGGGTGAAGCCGGCCGGGGCGAGGGTCAGGGTGGTGACCCCGGCCGCCGCGTAGGCCTTCATGCGGTCGGCGATCCGGTCGACGGTGCCGAGCAGGGTGGTCTGGTCGATGAGCTGACGCGGCACGGCCGCCGCGGCGCCGTCCTTGTCGCCGGCCAGGTACTTGTCCTGGATCTCGGCCGCGGCCTTCTCGTAGCCCATGCGCTGGGCGAGCTGGTTGTAGAAGTTCTGCTTGCGGCTGCCCATGCCGCCCACGTAGAGGGCGGTGTACGGGCGGAAGATGTCGGCCAGGGCGTCGATGTCGTCGCCGAGGGCGAGCGGCAGGGTCGGGTGGACGTCGAAGCCCTCCATGGTGAGCCCGGCCTTCTCGCGCCCCGCACGGAGGTGGCGCAGCGCGGTGTCCTCCAGGTGCTCCGCGGCCGGGAAGATCAGCAGGGCGCCGTCGGCGATCTCGCCGGTCTGTTCCAGGTTCTTCGGACCGATGGCGGCGATGTAGAGCGGGATGTGCGGGCGGGTCGGGTGGACCGTCAGCTTGATCGGCTTGCCCGGGCCGTCCGGCAGCGGCAGCGTCCAGTGCTCGCCCTCGTAGCTGAGGCGCTCGCGGGACATCGCCCTGCGGACGATCTCGACGTACTCACGGGTGCGGGCCAGCGGCTTGTCGAACTTGACGCCGTACCAGCCCTCGGAGACCTGCGGGCCGGAGACGCCGAGGCCGAGGCGGAAGCGGCCGCCGGAGAGCGAGTCCAGCGTCGCGGCGGTCATCGCCGTCATCGCGGGCTGCCGGGCCGGGATCTGCATGATCGCCGAGCCGACGTCGATCCGCTCGGTCTTGGCGGCGACCCAGGACAGCACGGTCGGGGCGTCGGAGCCGTAGGCCTCCGCCGCCCAGCAGACGTCGTAGCCGAGGCGGTCCGCCTCCTGGGCCACGGCGAGGTTGTCGCCGTCCATGCCCGCGCCCCAGTAGCCGAGGTTGATGCCGAGCCGCATGCCACGTACCCCTTACCCATCGGTAACGTCTCTGTTGCCGGGACTCTAGCGCGCGGCCCCGTCATCCGTCAGGAGGCGATGCGGGCCGGTGCGGGCGCGGGCCTGTGGACGGGTTGTCCACAGGCTCTCTTCGCGTGGTGCCCCGGCCAGTACTCTCGCGGCCATGGAGCAGAGGCATCTCGGACGTACCGGCCTGCGCGTGTCCCGGCTCGGGCTCGGCACCCTCACGTGGGGCCGTGACACCGACGAGCACGACGCGGCGCAGCAGTTGAAGGCGTTCTGGGACGCGGGCGGCACACTCGTGGACACCGCGGACGTGTACGGGGGCGGCGAGGCGGAGTATCTGCTCGGGCGGCTGGTCGGCGACAAGGCCCTGGTGCCGCGCCGGGAGCTGGTGCTCTCGACCAAGGCCGGCAGCGTCCCCGACCCCGACCGCCGCACCGACGGCTCCCGCGGGCACCTGCTGGCGGCCCTGGACGCCTCGCTGGCCCGGCTCGGCACGGACTACGTGGACCTCTGGCAGCTGCACGCCTTCGATCCGTACACGCCCCTGGAGGAGTCCCTCCAGGCCCTCGACATCGCCGTCAGCACCGGCCGGGCCCGGTACGTCGGCGTCTCCGACTTCTGCGGCTGGCAGCTCGCCAAGGCCGGCACCTGGCAGCTGTCCGGGGAACGCACCCGGCTCGCCGGGACGCAGATGGAGTACTCGCTGCTCCAGCGCGGTGTCGAGCGCGAGGTGCTGCCGGCCGCGCTCGACCTCGGCATCGGGCTGCTGCCCTCCTCGCCGCTCGGCCGCGGGGTGCTCACCGGCAAGTACCGGCACGGCACGCCGGCGGACTCGCGCGGCGGCTCGGAGGCCCTCGCCCCTTTCGTGGAGCCGTATCTGGACGACACGGCGAGCCGGATCGTGGACGCGGTCAGCACCGCGGCGGACGGCCTCGCCACGACCCCGCTCCAGGTCGCGCTCGCCTGGGTCCGCGACCGTCCCGGAGTGACCGCCCCGGTCATCGGCGCGCGCAACGCGCAGCAGCTCATGGCCGCGTTGTCAGTGGAGAGCCTTAGTCTTCCTGAGGAGATCTGCCGGGCCCTCGACGACGTGTCGGCGCCCGTGCACCGTTATCCGGATCACGACTGGAGCACCTTGTGACCGAGCCTTCCGGCGACACCACGCCCGAGGCCGCCCCCACCCCGCCGGGCGAGCCCGCCGAGCCCACGGCCGCCGATCCGGCGGAGGCCACGGAGTCGCCCGACGCGACGGCCGCCCCGGACCCCGACGCGGTCGGGCCGGCCGCGGAAGAGGCGGCCGGGGCCGAGGGCCCGGCGGACGGCGACGGCGACGGCGACGGCGACGGCGGAGCGGAAGCGGACTCCGGTGCGACCGCGGCGGCCGAGGGGGACGCGGCGGGAGCGGAGGCTCCCGGAGTGTCCGAGGCACAGGCGGAGCTCGCCGCGCAGCGGGAGCTGCGGGCGAGGATCGAGCAGCGCAAGGCCGGGCGGAGCGAGCCCGTCGAGGCCGGCGGGAAGCTGAGCGGGACGGCCGCCGATCTGCTCGCGGCCGTCCGGGCCGTGGAGAGCGGCGCCAGGCCGGCCGCGGTCCCGCGCGTCGAGGCGCCCGCGCCCTCGCGTCCGGCCCCGGCCGCCGCGCCGGAGACGACCGTGCGCCCGCCGGCCCCCCGGGCTCCCCTGGTGACGGAGGAGACGACCGCGGCCGTGCGGCAGGTCCTCGCCCGGGGCGGCGCCCCGGAGGCGCTGGCCGGCCAGGTGGCCGCGGTGCTGGGCGAGGGGGCCGCGCGGGCCCTGGAGGACGACCCGTGGCAGCTGCTCGCCGTTCCGGGGGTGCGGCCCGAGCAGGCGGACGGCTTCGGGCGTGCGCTGCTCGGCGCGCAGTGCGGCCCCGGCGACCCGCGCCGGGCCGTGGCCCTGGCCGCGTGGCTCCTGGAGCAGGCGGCGCTCAAGGGACACACGGCCCTGGAGATCGGTGCCGTACGGGACGGGCTGGCCGGGCTGTCGGTGCCCGATCCCGACAAGGCGGTGGAGCTCGCCGTCTCCGAGGCCGCGGTGCTGGTCTTCCAGGAGGAGGAGCACGAGGACGAGGCCGGCGAGGAGACGGAGGAGGACGTCCCGGAGGCGGCGGGTGCTGCGGAGCAGGGCCCGCAGGCTCCCGTGCTGCTCGGGCTCGAGCGCTACGCCCTCGCCGAGGAGAGCCTCGCCGACGGGCTCGCCCGCCTGATCCGTACGGTCGAGGCGGCGGAGTGGGACGGCCCCGAGCTGGCCCGCGCCGCCGGGGCGCACGGTCTGGTGCTGCACACGGGCGGCGAGGCCGCCCGCGCCGAACCGGCCGCGCTGGCCGAGGCCGCCCGGGCACGGGGCCTGCGGGTCGCGCTGGCGGCCCACACCGCACGCGACGGCGCCGTGCCCCTGGCCCGGCTGCTCTCCGGCGGGGCCGGGACGGGCCGGGACGCGGAGGGCGCGCTCGCCCTGGACCTGCTCTGCGTCCTGGACGCACCGCAGCTCGACGTCGAGAGCGCCGCCGCGCTGGTCGAGGCGCTGCCCGACGGCTGCCGTCTGGTGCTGTCCGGCGACCCGTACGTCCTCGGAGCGCCCGGACCCGGCCGGGTCTTCGCGGACCTGCTGGCCGCCCGGGTCGCCCCGCAGATCGCCTCGCGCACCCCCGACCCGGGCCCGCTCGGCGAGCTGGTCTCGGGGATCGGCATCGGTGAGCTGAGCCAGGTCGAGGCGCCCGGCAAGGAGGTCGTGATCGTCCCTGTGCGGGACGCCGGCGAGGCGGTGCACCGCACGGTCCAGCTGGTCGCCGACTCCATCCCGCGGGCCATCGGCGTGCCCGCCGAGCAGACCCAGGTGATCACGGTCGGCCACGGCGGCTCCGCCGGCACCCGCGCCCTGAACACGGCGCTCAAGCAGCGGCTCAACCCCGGCCCCGGCCGCTTCGGCGGCTACGACCCGGGCGACCGGGTGGCCCACTCCCCCGCCCCGGGCCGTACGGTCACGGGCACGGTCGTCTCGGCCGACGCGGCGGGCCTGCACCTGGACTGTGGCGGCGAGGAGGTCGTCGTCCCCAAGGAGCGCGTCGAGTCGGTGCTCCGGCACGGCTGGGCGCTGACCGCGCACCAGGCGGCGGGCGCGCGCTGGCCGGCCGCGGTCGTGGTGCTGCCGGGCGACGCGGCCGGCGGGCTCAGCCGGGACTGGGTGTACACGGCGTTCGGGCGGGCGGAGCGGCATCTGTCCGTCGTCCACGGCGTGGACCAGGCACTGCCCCGCGCGGTGGCCGAGGGCCTGCCCCCGGAGCGCACGACCCGCCTCCGGCCGCTCCTGGAGGCGCTCCTCCAGGACGAGGACGAGGTCTGACGGGCCGGAGAACCATGGGCGCCCTCCCCGCTCGCGCGCGGGGAGGGCACCCATGGTCCGGGGCCCCGGCCGTCATGGTCCGGGGCCGTCGCGCACCGCGTTCCCTCAGGCCCGGTGGACCCGCTCCGCCCGCTCCTCGTCCGTCTCGTCCTCGTCGTCGAAGACGGCACTGATGTCGAAGCGGCAGATGATGCGTTCGGGATCGGCGTGGTCGAAGGGGGCGTGCAGCCACTCGCCCGGTTCCGGAAGGTCCTCGGCCGCCTCGACCCAGAGGGTGGAGTCCCCCTCCTCCAGGCCGAAATCCTTGTGCCGGGACGCGATTTCGTCAGGTTCGTACTCGCCGAACAGGGCGCCGAGGGCGGCGTGGGTCGTCCCCGGCTCCTCGTCCCGGCCGAGGTCCGTGACGCGCCGGGCCTGCGCGATGAGCCGCTGGGGCTCCACCACGGCGTAGTCTCGGCGGATCAGCACGCTCACGGCGTGCGGCTCCTCCGGTCCCGCGTAGGGCGGCAGGGAGTCGTCGGCGCCGGGGATCTCGAAGGGTGTGACCTCGTCGTACCGGTCGTACAGGGCCTCGTCGTACGCCTCCGCGGCCGCGGCGAGCGCGTTGAAGGCCTCGTAGACCGCCGGGTCGTCGTCCCCGGTGCGGCGTTCGACCGCCGCGAGGTGACGGTCCACTGCGGCTTTGACCGCCTCGGCGGCGGCACGTACCTCGGCAGCGGTGGGCTGCGCAGCATCAGACATAGGAGAGACGCTATCCGTACCGACCCCTTGGCCGCACAATAGATGCGATGCCGGAATACGAATTTGTCGACGTGTACGTGCCGCGAGGCGTCTCCCGCAAGGAGGCGACGCGGCTTCTGACCGACCATGCCGAGTACGGACACTGGGAGTTGGACCGCCTGAGCCTCCACCGGGACGGCAGTCGCAGAGTGCGGCTGCGCCGGCGCATCATCCGTCAGATCCGCGCCACCTGGTGACATGGGAGAGGGCCCCGCAGAGCGGGGCCCTTCCGGTTTCCGGCACAGCCACGGACTAGGCGCTGCGGCGCGCCCGTCGGTAGATCACGGAGCCGGCGAGCAGCATGCCCGCGCCGACGGGGACGGCCACCCCGAGCGACCCGGCACCGGTGTGGGCCAGCTCCTCGGGGGTGTTCGGTCCGCCGGGGTGGTGCCCGCCGGGGGTACCGGGCGTACCGGGGGTACCAGGGTTGCCAGGGGTACCAGGGTTGCCGGGCGTGCCCGGGTTGCCAGGGGTACCAGGGTTGCCGGGCGTGCCCGGGTTACCGGGGGTACCGGGGTTGCCGGGCGTGCCCGGGTTGCCCGGCGTCCCCGGGTTACCGGGGTTACCCGGATTGCCGGGGTTACCTGGATTGCCAGGGTTCCCGGGGTTCCCAGGGTTGCCCGGATTCCCCGGGTTGCCCGGATTCCCCGGGTGCGTCGGCTCGTCCCCGTAGCCGCAGTCGTTGCCGTACGCGGCGTTGCCCAGGCCGACGGCCGAGACGCTGTTGCCGCAGACGTTGACGGGGGCGTCGATCGGCACCTGGACCTGGTTGCCGGAGGCGACGCCCGGCGAGTTCGACGCGTGGCCGCCGGCGGAGGAGCCGTGGGCGTGCTCGTCGCCGTAGCCGCCGCCCGGACGGCTCGTGTGGGCGCAGGAGTTCCCGTACGCCGGGTTCAGGAGGCCGATGCCGTTGACGGTGTTGCCGCAGACGTTGACCGGGGCGTGGACCGGGACCTGGACGCTGTTGCCGGAGGCGACGCCCGGCGAGTGGGACGCCGCGCCGGCGGCGCCCGCGTCGGCGTTCGCGTAGCCGCCGCCGAGGGCGATGACGCCGCCCGCCGCGGCGACGGTGAAGATGCTCTTGCGGGTGATGCGTGTGACCTGTCGCATTGCTGATGACCTGCTTCCGTGCCTGCTCGGCTCGCGAGAAATGACCACCGGCCCCGGAGTGCATGGCACGCACTCCGGGGCCGGCCTTGGCTCAGACCCTCAGGGGTCGAGGCACAACGTCAGGCGTTGACGCAGGTGTTGCCGAAGGCGGGGTTCAGCAGCCCGATCACGGAGACCGTGTTGCCGCACACGTTCACGGGGATGTGAACCGGCACCTGGACGACGTTGCCCGAGAGCACGCCGGGGGAACCGATGGCGGCACCCTGGGCACCCGCGTCGGCAACGGCCATGCCCGCACCCGCGAGAACGAGACCGCCGGTGGCAGCCGCAGCAGCGACGACCTTCTTGATCATTATTCCTCCTTGTTGGCAATGCGGTCCCAGCCGCGGACCGCACCACCTGTAACGAGGGGGAACCGAGGGGGCTACGAGCCCCCTCGGGCATTCACTCTTTCCGGTGGTCCACGCACGTGCGGTCGATTTCCGCCCGTCCCGGCAGCGGGCAGGAGGCGCCGGCGGAGGTCAGGACGCGTCGATGAAGCGGTCGAGGACCCGGACGCCGAACTTCAGGCCGTCCACCGGGACCCGCTCGTCCACGCCGTGGAACATGCCGGCGAAGTCGAGCTCGGGCGGCAGCTGGAGCGGCGCGAAGCCGAAGCAGCGGATGCCGAGGTCGTCGAAGGACTTGGCGTCCGTGCCGCCGGAGAGCATGTACGGCACGGCCCGGGCGATCGGATCCTCCGCGCGCAGGGCGAGCTGCATCGCGTCGACCAGGCTGCCGTCGAAGCTGGTCTCCAGGGCCTTGTCGCCGTGCACGTCCTCGCGCTTCACGCGGGGGCCGAGGATGCGGTCGAGGTCGGCCAGGAACTCCTCCTCGTAGCCGGGCAGGAAACGCCCGTCGACGTGCGCGGTGGCCTGGCCGGGGATGACGTTCACCTTGTAGCCGGCGCCGAGCATGGTCGGGGCGGCGGAGTTGCGCAGGGTGGCGCCGACCATCTTGGCGATGCCGCCGAGCTTGGCGAGCGTCGCGTCCATGTCCTCGGGGTCGAGGGGGGTGCCGAGCGCGTCGGAGAGCTCGTCCAGGAAGGACCGTACGGTCTTGGTGACCCGGACCGGCCAGGTGTGGCGGCCGAGCCGGCCGACGGCCTCGCAGAGCTCGGTGAGGGCGTTGTCGTCGTTGGTCATCGAGCCGTGGCCGGCGGTGCCCTCGACGGTCAGCCGCATCCAGTGCATGCCCTTCTGGGCCGTCTCGACGAGATAGAGCCGCAGGTTCTCGTTGACCGTGAAGGAGAAGCCGCCGACCTCGCCGATCGCCTCGGTGACACCGTCGAAGAGGTCGCGGTGCTTGTCGACCAGGTGGCGGGCGCCGTACGTGCCGCCGGCCTCCTCGTCGGCGAGGAAGGCGAGCACGATGTCGCGCGGCGGCTTGCGGCCGCTGCGCAGGCGGTCGCGGACGACCGCCAGGGTCATCGCGTCCATGTCCTTCATGTCGACGGCGCCCCGGCCCCAGACGCAGCCGTCGGCGATCTCGCCGGAGAAGGGGTGGTGGGTCCAGTCCTCGGCGTTCGCCGGGACGACGTCGGTGTGCCCGTGGATGAGCAGGGCGGGCCGCGACGGGTCCTCGCCCTCGATCCGGGCGACGGTGGAGGCCCGCCCCTTGTGCGACTCGATGATCTTCGGCTCGAGACCGACCTCCGCGAGCTTCTCCGCGACGTACTCGGCCGCCGCCCGCTCGCCCGGGCCGGAGTGGTCGCCGTAGTTGCTGGTGTCGATGCGGATGAGGTCACGACAGAGGTCGACGACCTCGTCCTCGCCCGTGACGCCCCGGCCGGTGTTCGACTCGCTCACGCTGCTTCCTCCCACTACGTGCCCCACATGGACTGCTGCTGATCTCCCCATCCTCCCGCGAGCCCCGCCCGGGACCCAAGGGCGTCCACCGACCGACACGCGGCCGTCACATGCCGGGACCGGGCCGGGGATGGTGATCGGCCACCTCGAATGTTTGCTATGGTTTTCCTCGTCGGAAGGGCCGAACGGCCCAAGAAGACACACACCCGGTCCGGGTGGCGGAATGGCAGACGCGCTAGCTTGAGGTGCTAGTGCCCTTTATCGGGCGTGGGGGTTCAAGTCCCCCCTCGGACACCAGCCGGAGAGGCCCCACGTCATGTGGGGCCTTTTCGCATGTCGGGGGGCGTTTAGGGTGGTCCGGTGAGACGCAGATCCAAGGCCCCTTCCTCCCCCCTCCCCCAGCGGGACGGCGTCGACGCCGTGCGGGTGCGGCTGCCCGAGGACCCCGAGGGGCTCTGGGGGACCGTGCTCGAGCATCTCGTGGCCCGCTACGGCGGGGCCGTCGGAGCGACTCGGGTCGCGGAGATGGCGCGGGAGGGGCGGTTCGTCGGGGCCGACGGGCGGGCCGTGGCCGGGGACGAGCCGTACGCCGCCGGGCGGCATCTCTGGTTCCACCGGGACTTTCCGGTGGAACAGCGGGTGCCGTCCGAGGTCGGGGTGGTCCACCGGGACGAGCGGATCGTCGTGGCGGACAAGCCGCACTTCCTGGCGACGATGCCCCGGGGTCGGCATGTGACGGAGACGGCGGTCGCGCGGCTGCGGCGGGAGCTGGGGGTGCCCGCGTTGCAGCCGGCGCACCGGCTGGACCGGCTGACGGCGGGGCTCGTGCTCTTCGTCGTACGGCCGGAGGACCGGGGGGCGTACCAGTCGCTGTTCCGGGACCGGGCGGTGCGCAAGGAGTACGAGGCCGTGGCCGCCGACGACCCCGGCGTCGGGCTGCCGGTGACGCGGCGCAGCCGGATCGAGAAGGAGCGCGGCGAACTGGCCGCGCGTGAGGTGCCCGGCGAGCCCAACAGCGAGAGCCGGATCGAGCGGGCCGGGCGGCTGGAGGGCGGGCTCGCCCGGTACCGGCTGGTGCCGGCGACCGGGCGGACCCATCAGCTGCGGGTGCACATGGACGCGCTCGGGCTGCCGATCCTGCACGATCCCCTGTTCCCCGTCGTCCGGGAGGACGGGGCCGAGGACTTCGGGCGGCCGCTGCAACTGCTCGCGCGACGCCTCGAATTCGTCGACCCGTTCAGCGGGGAGCTCCGGCGGTTCGAGAGCCGGCTGCGGCTCAGTGGCCGCGCCTGAGCCATTCCTCCAGGTGCGGGGCCTCCGTGCCGATCGTGGTCGTCGCCCCGTGGCCGGTGCGGACCGTCGTCTCGGACGGCAGGGCCAGCAGTTTCCCGCGGATCGAGTCGATGATCGTCGGGAAGTCCGAGAAGGACCGGCCCGTCGCGCCCGGACCGCCCTGGAACAGGGTGTCCCCGGTGAAGACGGTGCCGAGGTCGGGGGCGTACAGGCAGACCGCGCCGGGGGCGTGGCCGGGGGTGTGCAGGACGTGGAGGTCGGTCCCGGCGATCGTGAGGACCTGACCGTCCGCGAGGTCCCCGTCGGGGCTGTGGTCGGGGTGGGTCAGCTTCCACAGCGGCTGGTCGGCGGGGTGGAGCAGGATCCGGGCGCCGGTGGCGGCGGCCAGGGCCGGGGCCGCGTCGATGTGGTCGTCGTGCGCGTGGGTGCAGACGATGGCGCGCAGGGTGCGTCCGTCGAGGGCGGCGAGGATCGCTGCGGCGTCGTGGGCGGCGTCGACGACGATGGCCTCGGTGTCGTCGCCGACGATCCAGACGTTGTTGTCGACGTCCCAGGTGCCGCCGTCGAGGCTGAAGGTGCCGGAGGTGACCAGGTGGTCGATGCGGGCCGCCATCAGAGGACCACCACCGAGCGCAGGACGTCGCCCTCGTGCATGCGCGCGAAGGCCTTCTCGACGTCGCCGAGGCCGATGGTCTCGGTGACGAAGGCGCCGAGGTCGATCCGGCCCTGCTGGTGCAGGTCGATGAGCATCGGGAAGTCGCGGGACGGCAGGCAGTCGCCGTACCAGGAGGACTTGAGCGCGCCGCCGCGGCCGAAGACGTCGAGGAGCGGGAGCTCGAGCTTCATCTCGGGGGTCGGCACGCCGACCAGGACGACGGTGCCGGCCAGGTCGCGGGCGTAGAAGGCCTGCTGGTAGGTCTCGGGGCGGCCGACGGCCTCGATGACGACGTCGGCGCCGAAGCCGCCGGTGAGCTCGCGGATCGCCTCGACGGGGTCCGTGGTACGGGAGTTGACCGTGTGCGTGGCGCCCATCTCCGTGGCCTTGGCCAGCTTCCGGTCGTCGATGTCGACGGCGATGATCTTCGCGGCCCCGGCGAGGCGGGAGCCGACGACGGCCGCGTCGCCGACGCCGCCGCAGCCGATGACGGCGACGGAGTCGCCGCGGCCGACGTTGCCGGTGTTGATCGCGGCGCCGATGCCGGCCATCACGCCGCAGCCGAGGAGGCCCGCGACCTCGGGGGCCACGGCCGGGTCGACCTTGGTGCACTGGCCGGCGGCGACGAGGGTCTTCTCCGCGAAGGCGCCGATGCCGAGCGCCGGGGAGAGCTCGGTGCCGTCCAGCAGCGTCATCTTCTGTCCGGCGTTGTGGGTGGCGAAGCAGTACCAGGGGCGCCCGCGCAGACAGGCCCGGCACTGGCCGCAGACGGCACGCCAGTTGAGGACGACGAAGTCGCCCGGGGCGACGTCGGTGACCCCCGCGCCGACGGACTCGACGATTCCGGCGGCCTCGTGGCCCAGGAGGAACGGGAACTCGTCGTTGATCCCGCCCTGCTTGTAGTGGAGGTCGGTGTGGCAGACGCCGCACGCCTGGATCTTCACGACGGCCTCGCCCGGGCCGGGGTCGGGGACGACGATCGTCTCGACCCGGACCGGTTCGTTCCTGCCGGGGGCGATGACCCCCTGGACCTGCTGCGCCATCGTGACTTCCTTCCTCCGAAACGGTGATCCGCGTGACGGATGTGACGATATCGGCCAGGCTACGCGCAGCCCGCGACGTTCGCGCGATCATGCGGGGTCTTCGCCCGTACCGGCATGACGCGCCCTCAGCGGAACAGGGGGGCGGCGAACTCCGGCCTTTCGTGGCCGCGTTGACCGGCCGGGCCACGCTCCGGCCGTCCCCCGGGGCTGCGGGGCCGGTCGGCAGGTACCGGAGGGCGGGCCACCGACGCGCGTGACCCCCGCGAGCGGGGAGGGCTGCTCGCGGGGGTCACGTTCTTCCCGTGGGGGGAAGCGGGGGCCTTCCCGTTGGGGCGGGAAGGGGAGGTCAGCCCTCCTGGTGGTCGGCGGCGGTCGCGCGGACCCGGCCGCGGACCAGGAACCAGCCGCCGACCAGCGCCGCGGCGACCAGCGGCAGGCAGTTGACGGTGGTGCGGCCGATGCCGCCGTCCATCCACATGAGGACCAGGACCGCGGCGAGGAAGCCGAGCGTCACGATCTGCGTGTACGGAGCCCAGGGCAGCTGGTAGGACGGGCGGACGAGCCTGCCCTCCTTGGCGCGGCGGACGAAGAGCAGCGAACAGACCATGATCATCGCCCAGGTGCCGATGATGCCGATGGAGGCGAAGTTCAGCACCAGCTCGAAGGCGTCGTCGGGCATCTTGGCGTTGAGGACGACACCGGCGACACCGAAGCCCGCGGTGAGCAGGATGCCGCCGTAGGGGACACCGCCCCTGTTCATGACGCCCGTGAACTTCGGCGCGGAGCCGGCCAGCGACATCGAGCGCAGGATGCGGCCGGTGGAGTAGAGACCGGAGTTCAGGCTGGAGAGCGCGGCGGTGAGGACCACGAGGTTCATCACGCCGGCGGCGCCCGGGATGCCGAGCTTGTCGAAGACGGTGACGAAGGGGCTCTGGTCGCCGGAGTAGGCGGTGTACGGGAGGATCAGCGCGAGCAGGACGACCGAGCCGACGTAGAAGAGACCCACGCGCCACATGATCGAGTTGATCGCCTTCGGCATGATCTTCTCGGGGTTCTCGGTCTCGCCGGCGGCGACGCCGCACAGCTCGACGGAGGCGTAGGCGAAGACGACGCCCTGGATCAGCAGCAGCATCGGCATGACGCCGTTCGGGAAGATGCCGCCGTTCTCGGTGATGTTGGCGAGACCCGGGGTGTGGCCGCCGACGTCGTGGGAGGTGGCCACGAGGAAGATGCCGACGAGCATGAAGACCACCAGGGCGGCGACCTTGACGATGGCGAACCAGAACTCCATCTCACCGAAGTACTTCACGGAGATGAGGTTGGCCGCGAGGACGATCGCGAGGGCGATCAGGGCCAGCACCCACTGGGGGACGTCGCTGAACATCGACCAGAAGTGCGCGTAGGTGGCCGCGGCGGTGATGTCGGCGACGGCGGTGGTCGACCAGTTGAGGAAGTACAGCCAGCCGGCCGTGTAGGCGCCCTTCTCGCCCATGAACTCACGGGCGTAGGAGACGAAGGCGCCGGAGGAGGGGCGGTAGAGCACGAGCTCGCCGAGGGCCCGGACCACGAAGAAGGCGAAGAGGCCGCACACCGCGTACGCGATGAAGAGCGAGGGGCCGGCGTTCGACATCCGTCCGCCGGCGCCGAGGAAGAGGCCCGTTCCGATGGCGCCGCCGATGGCGATCATGTTGATGTGCCGGGACTTGAGGTCCTTGCGGTATCCGGCGTCTCCGGCGTCCACGTGGGCGGACGTCGAGGAGGCCGGCGGGGCTGCCGTGGGGGTCGCCGGGTCGGCGGACAGCGGGTCGGCCGCAGTGATGCGGTCACTCATGGAGTTGTTCGCCTTCGTGAGGGGGAGGGTCTGTGCGGTACCCGGCCGTGCCCTTGTGGGGCTTCCGGCACGGCCAGCGCACATCCTCACGGCAACAGCGGCCGACTGACTGTGGCGGATGTCACTGAACGCCCTTATTTGAGCTAGTTCAGAGGTTACGCGCGGGTGTACTGCACACCGGGGCGCGGCGAACGGCGGCCCCTCGCGGGAGCTACGGTGCGAGGACGTCCAGTTCCCTGAGGGCGCCGACCGCGATCTGCCGGGTCAGCTCCTCGGCACGGGCCGCGTCCTTCTCCCGTACAGCCTCGGCGACCTGGACGTGGAGGGTGACCGCGGCCGGGTCGGGGTCCTCGAACATCACCTGGTGGTGGGTGCGGCCGGTGAGCACCTCGGCGACGACGTCGCCGAGCCGCGCGAACATCTCGTTGCCGGAGGCGTTGAGGACGACCCGGTGGAAGG
Organism: Streptomyces sp. NPDC048018; assembly: GCF_043202995.1. NCBI lineage: Bacteria > Bacillati > Actinomycetota > Actinomycetes > Kitasatosporales > Streptomycetaceae > Streptomyces > Streptomyces sp. NPDC048018. The sequence continues at coordinate 140,925 of NZ_JBIDBK010000012.1, read as the reverse complement.
CGATGTCGTGCACCAGATAGGCCTCCAGCCGGCGGCCGCGCGAGGTGGCGACCATGCCGAGGGCCTGCTCGGTGAGCTCGCGGCACTGCTCCGGCGTGGCGTTCAGGGCGGCGAGCCCGGCCGCGACGGGCTCGATCGCGGAGCGCAGCACGGTGAGCGAGCGGAGCTGGCGGGGGCGGTCGGTGCCGGCCAGGCGCCAGCGGATGACCTGCGGGTCGTAGACGTTCCAGCGCTCGGTCGCCAGCACGATGACGCCGACCCGGCGCCGGGACTCGACGAGGTGCATGGACTCGAGGACGCGGACGACCTCGCGCACCACGGTCCGGGAGACGTCGAAGCGCTCGGCGAGTTCGTCGGTGCGCAGCACGCTGCCGGGCGGGTACTCCCCCGCGGTGATCGCGAGACCCAGGGTGCTCAGGACGTGCGGGTGGAGCCCCTGGGCCGGTGTCGTCATGTGGTCAGCCTATGCGCGATCAGTGACGGGACCACAGCAGGGAACAAAAAGTACGACGTTTATGTCACACCCTCTTGAATACGTCGTACTCAATCGGTTTCATGAGCGCGACGGATCGATGTCGAAGAAGACAGCGAGGCACCACCCATGAGCACCACCCCCCAGCCCGGCACGGCGGACCGGCCCCCGGTCGTCGTCGTGATGGGCGTCGCCGGGACCGGCAAGACCACGATCGGCCCGATGGTGGCCCGGGCACTCGGCCTCCCGTACGCGGAGGGCGACGACTTCCACCCGGCGGCCAACGTCGCCAAGATGTCCGCCGGTGTCCCGCTCGACGACACGGACCGCGGGCCGTGGCTCGACGCCATCGGGGCGTGGGCGCACGGCCGGGCCGGACTCGGCGGCGTGGTGAGCAGCTCGGCGCTGAAGCGGAGCTACCGGGACCGGCTGCGCGCGGCCGCTCCCGGCGTGGTCTTCCTCCATCTGACCGGCGACCGGGAGCTCATCGAGGGGCGCATGGCCGCGCGCAGGGGCCACTTCATGCCCACCGCGCTCCTCGACTCGCAGTTCGCCACCCTCCAGCCCCTGCAGGAGGACGAGGCAGGCGTCGCCGTCGACGTCTCGGGCACCCCCGAGGACATCACCGCCCGGGCCGTCACCGCCCTGGGCGGACTCGCCCGCTGACGCCGCTCCCGACACAGACCCCACAGGCACCACAGGCACCACAGCCGGCGCGGTCACCGCAGTGAACGCCATCACCGCAGCACCACAGGCACCCCCCTCCGCACCCCCGTCCCCATCCCTCCGACTCCCAAGGGACCACCGTGACCAGTCTCAGTGTCGAGATCCTGGCAGCGGACGCCGCCGAACCGATCACCTCGGCGGGCAACGCCCAGCTCGGCATCGCCGTACTCGCCGGCATCGCCGTCATCGTCCTGCTCATCACCCGGTTCAAGCTGCACGCGTTCCTCGCCCTGACCATCGGGTCGCTGGCGCTCGGCGCGTTCGCGGGTGCCCCGCTCGCGGACACCATCAAGTCCTTCACCGCCGGGCTCGGCACGACCGTGGCCGGCGTGGGCGTGCTCATCGCGCTCGGCGCGATCCTCGGCAAGCTGCTCGCCGACTCCGGCGGCGCCGACCAGATCGTCGACACGATCCTCGCCAAGGCCGGCGGGCGGTCCATGCCGTGGGCGATGGTCCTGATCGCCTCGGTGATCGGTCTGCCGCTGTTCTTCGAGGTCGGCATCGTGCTGCTGATCCCCGTGGTGCTGCTCGTCGCCAAGCGCGGCAACTACTCCCTGATGCGGATCGGCATCCCCGCACTCGCCGGTCTGTCCGTCATGCACGGCCTGATCCCGCCGCACCCCGGCCCGCTCGTCGCCATCGACGCGGTCGGCGCCAACCTGGGCGTCACCCTCGCCCTCGGCCTGCTCGTCGCGATCCCGACCGTGATCATCGCCGGTCCGGTCTTCTCCCGGTTCGCCGCCCGGTGGGTGGACATCCCGGCCCCGGAGAAGATGATCCCGACGCGTCCGTCGGAGGATCTGGAGAAGCGCCCCGGCTTCGGCGTCACCGTGGCGACCGTGCTGCTGCCCGTCGTCCTGATGCTCGTGAAGGCGCTCGTCGACATCGTCGTCGATGACCCCGACAACGGCGTGCAGAAGGCCGCCGACGTCGTCGGCTCGCCGCTGATCGCCCTGCTCACGGCCGTCATAGTCGCGATGTTCACGCTGGGCCGGGCGGCCGGCTTCACCAAGGAGCGCCTGTCCTCCACCGTCGAGAAGTCGCTCGCCCCGATCGCGGGCGTGCTGCTGATCGTCGGCGCGGGCGGCGGCTTCAAGCAGACCCTGATCGACATCGGCGTCGGCCAGATGGTCCTCGACCTCTCGGAGAACTGGTCGATCCCGGCCCTGCTGCTCGCCTGGCTGATCGCGGTCGCGATCCGGCTCGCGACCGGATCGGCCACGGTGGCCACCATCTCGGCGGCCGGCCTGGTGGCCCCCCTCGCCGAGGGCATGTCGACGACCGAGGTCTCGCTGCTGGTCCTCGCGATCGGTGCCGGTTCGCTCTTCTTCAGCCACGTCAACGACGCCGGGTTCTGGCTGGTGAAGGAGTACTTCGGGATGAGCGTCGGCCAGACGGTCAAGACCTGGTCGGTGATGGAGACGATCATCTCGGTGTTCGGCATCGCCTTCGTGCTGCTGCTGTCGCTGGTGTTGTAGCCCACCGGCACCCCCCACGAGCCCGCGGGCCGGCCGTCCCCTCCGACGACCGGCCCGCGTCGTCGTGTCAGGCCACGGCCGCGGCCGCCGCCCGGCCGGCCGCGCGCCCCGAGAAGAGGCAGCCGCCGAGGAAGGTGCCTTCGAGGGAGCGGTATCCGTGGACGCCGCCGCCCCCGAAGCCGGCCGCCTCGCCCGCCGCGTACACGCCGGGGAGCGGTTCGCCGGAGGCGGTGAGGACGCGCGAGGAGAGGTCGGTCTGGAGGCCGCCGAGGGACTTGCGGGTGAGGATGTTGAGGCGGACGGCTATCAGCGGACCGGCCTTGGGGTCGAGGATGCGGTGCGGGGCGGCCGTGCGGATCAGCTTGTCGCCCAGGTAGCGGCGGGCTCCGCGGATCGCCGTGACCTGGAGGTCCTTGGTGAAGGGGTTGGCGATCTCGCGGTCGCGGGCGGTGATCTCGCGGCGCAGGGCGGCCTCGTCGACGAGGTCCTCGCCCGTGACGCGGTTCATCCCGCGTACGAGGGCGCCGAGGTCGCGCTCGACGACGAAGTCGGCGCCCTTGTCCATGAAGGCCTTCACCGGGCCGGGGACGTCGGCGCGGGCCCGGCCGAGGACGTCGCGGACCGATTTGCCGGTGAGGTCGGGGTTCTGCTCGGAGCCGGAGAGCGCGAACTCCTTGCCGATGATCCTCTGGTCGAGCACGAACCACGTGTGGTCGTGACCGGTCCGCATGATGTGTTCGAGGGTGCCGAGGGTGTCGAAGCCGGGGAACAGCGGCACCGGCAGCCGCTTGCCGGTCGCGTCGAGCCAGAGCGAGGACGGGCCGGGCAGGATCCGGATGCCGTGGCGGGCCCAGATCGGGTTCCAGTTCTCGATGCCCTCGGTGTAGTGCCACATGCGGTCGCGGTTGACGTGGTGCGCGCCGGCGTCCTCGGCGATGCCGAGCATCAGGCCGTCGACGTGGGCGGGGACGCCGGAGAGCAGCCGCGCGGGCGGGGTGCCGAGCCGCTCGGGCCACTGCTTGCGGACGAGGTCGTGATTGCCGCCGATGCCGCCGGAGGTGACGATCACCGCCTGGGCCCGGTACGAGAACTCGCCGGTGCTCTCGCGGCTGCTGGCGGTGCCGCGCGGGGCGTCGGAGGGGGCCAGGACCTCGCCGGTGACGGTGTCGACGGCGCCGGCCGTGCGGCCGAGTCCGGTGACCCGGTGGCGGAACCGGAAACGGACCAGTCCACGGGCGACGCCCTCGCGCACGCGGCGCTCGAAGGGGGCGACGAGGCCGGGTCCGGTACCCCAGGTGATGTGGAAGCGGGGCACGGAGTTGCCGTGGCCGTTGGCGTCGTAGCCGCCGCGCTCGGCCCAGCCGACGACCGGGAAGAAGCGCACCCCGAGACCGTGCAGCCAGGCCCGCTTCTCGCCGGCCGCGAAGTCGACGTACGCCTCGGCCCACTTGCGCGGCCAGGCGTCCTCGGGCCGGTCGAACCCCGCGGTGCCGAGCCAGTCCTGGAGCGCGAGGGCGTGGCTGTCGCGGATGCGCATCCGGCGCTGCTCGGGCGAGTCGACGAGGAAGAGCCCGCCGAAGGACCAGTGCGCCTGGCCGCCGATGGACTGCTCGGGTTCCTGGTCGAGCAGGATCACCGAACGGCCGGCGTCGACCAGTTCGGCGGTGGCGGCGAGGCCGGCGAGACCGGCCCCGATGACGATGACGTCGGCGTCGTACGACTCATGGGATGACATGGACCGCATCTTGGATACATGAATGTATCCAGTCAACGGTCCGGCTGCCTCCGGACGCTCCCGTTTTCTAATGTCGGGCATTAATATGGTGGTCATGGCAAGGACGTCAGGGCCCGAGACCCGGGAGAGACTGATCCGCGCGGCCGAGGAGGTCTTCGCGGCGAAGGGCGTCGACGGCGCCCAGCTGCGGGACGTCGTGAGCCTCGCCGGACAGAGCAACCCCTCCGCCGTGCAGTACCACTTCGGGTCCCGCGGCGGACTGCTCGACGCCGTCATGGCGGGCCGGCAGCAGCGCACCGAGCAGGTGCTCGCGCCCCTCCTGGACGCCGCCGCCGACGACACCCACGACCTCGTCGCCGCGCTCGTGACGGCCGAGGCCACCGAGCTGCGCACCGACCGGGGCCGGCGCTGTCTGCGGATCTCCGCACAGCTCAGCCACGAGAGCGGGGTGCGCACCCGCACCCCGCACCCCACACTCGCCGGCACCTGCTACTGGCGCCTCATCGAGCGGCTGGAGGCCTGCCTCGCCGCGAACGGGCTGCCCGGGCCGCTGCGCCTGGAGCGCCTCGACCTGGCGCTGACCGTCGTGGGCGCGGCCATGGCGGACCGGGCCCGGCAGTACCTCGACGGCACCGAGCCGCTGACGAGCGAGCCGCTCTTCCTCGCCGACCTCGTCGAGACCGCCACCGCACTCCTCCGGGCCGCGCAGCCCCGGAGCGTCTGACCCCCCGAGACGATCCCGAAGGGACCCCCGTGAACGACCTCACCGGAAAGACCGTGCTCATCACCGGCGGCGCCCGCGGCCTGGGCGCCGAGGCGGCGCGCCAGGCCGTGGCCGCCGGCGCGAACGTCGTGGTCACCGACGTCCTCGACGAGGACGGCCGGGCGACCGCGGCCGAGCTCGGCGAGCGGGCCCGCTTCCGCCACCACGACGTGACCTCCGAGGAGGAGTGGGCCGCTGCCGTCGCCTACGCCGTCGAGGAGTTCGGCGGGCTGCACGGCCTGGTGAACAACGCCGGCATATCGACCGGCGCCCTCCTGGAGACCGAGTCCGTCGAGCACTTCCGCAGGGTGCTCGACATCAACCTGACCGGCGTCTTCATCGGCATGAAGGCCGCCGTTCCGGTCATGCGGGAGGGCGGCGGCGGCTCGATCGTGAACATCTCCTCCGCCGCGGGCCTCATGGGGCTGGCCCTGACCGCCGGATACGGGGCCTCCAAGTGGGGCGTCCGCGGTCTGACGAAGATCGGCGCCGTGGAGCTCGGCACCGCGGGGATCCGGGTCAACTCGGTCCACCCGGGCATGACGTACACCCCGATGACGGCCTCCGTGGGCATCGAGAGGGGCGAGGGCAAGTACCCGAACACCCCGATGGGCCGGGTCGGCGAGGCGGACGAGATCGCGGGGGCGGTCGTCTTCCTGCTCTCGGACGCCGCCTCGTACGTGACGGGCGCCGAGCTGGCGGTCGACGGCGGCTGGACCACCGGACCGACGGTCGAGTACGTCATGGGCCGGTGACGGCGGCACCGACCACCGGGCGGCGGTGGCGGTCCGGGCGGCGGTGACGGTCCGGGCACCGGCGACGGCCGGGCTCCGACGACCGCCCGGCTTCGGCGCCCGCCGCGCTTCGATGACCGCCGGGCTTCGATGACCGCCGGGGCTTCAGTGATTTCATGGGCGCATGAGCGCCTCTGACGAAGTACTCGACGTCGTCGACGAGCACGACCGGGTCGTGGGCCGGGCCCCGCGCGGCGAGGTGTACGCGCGCGGCCTGATCCACCGCTGCACCTTCATCCACGTACGGGACGGCCAGGGCCGGGTCTTCGTGCACCGCCGCACCCCGACGAAGCTGGTCTACCCCTCCCTCTACGACATGTTCGTCGGCGGCGTCGTCGGCGCCGGCGAGTCCTACGACGACGCCGCGCTGCGCGAGGCCGAGGAGGAGCTGGGGGTGTCCGGGCTGTCCCGGCCCGTCCCGCTCTTCCGCTTCCTGTACGACTCCGGGGGCGTCGCCGGCAAGTGGTGGTCGGCGGTCTACGAGGTGCGCTGCGAACTGCCCGTGCGGCCGCAGGCCGAGGAGGTGGCCTGGCACGCCTTCCTGCCGGAGGAGGAGCTGACGGCCCGGCTCGCCGAGTGGGAGTGGGTGCCGGACGGCCGCGCCGCGTACGAGCGGCTGCTCGCGCACCGGGGCCGTTAGGGTGCGTGCGTGAGCGACTTCGTACAGAGCCTGCGGCTGTGGTTCGCGCCGCAGCGCCTCCGGGAGGAGGGTGAGACCCCCGACTACCGCTTCTCGCTGGCCAACGAGCGGACCTTCCTCGCCTGGATCCGGACCGCGCTCGCCCTGATCGGCGGCGGGTTCGCCGTGGACCAGTTCCTGCCGGACCTGCGCTGGGGCGTCCGGGTCGGGCTCGCCCTCACCCTGATCGCGGCCGGGGTGCTGTGCGCGCTGCGCGCCGTCAACCACTGGGTGCGCTGCGAGCGGGCCATGCGGCGCGGGGAGGACCTGCCCGTCTCCCGCTTCCCGACCGTGCTGAGCCTGGCGGTCGCGGTGGTCGCGGTGGCGATGGTGGTGGTCGTGGTCTTCGGCTGGGCCGGGCGGTGAGCCCGTCGGCGGCCGTACGGGACCCGGGCCTGCAGCCCGAGCGGACCAGGCTCGCGTGGCGGCGTACGACGCTGTCGTGCACGGTCGCCGCGGTACTCGCGGCGAAGCAGGCGATCCACGACGGGGTGACGGCCACCGCGCTGGTCGCCGCCTGTCTCTCGGCCCTGGTGTGGATCGGCTTCCTGGCCGTCGCCCACCGCAGGATCCAGGCCCTCGACACACCCCGGCCGGGGCCACTGTCCCACCGGGGCGCGCTGCTCGCCGCCCTGTGCACGGTGGCGTTCGCCGGCTTCGCGGTCGCCGTGGTGCTCTGAGCGCCCCGCGCATGCCGCGGCACGGGCCACGCGGCCGCGACACCACCGTACGAAACCTGCCGGAAAGTGCATTCCGGTCTAGCCTGAGGGCGTCACCCCACCCCCTCGCAGAGGCGGAGCCATGACCGCTGTCCACCACGAGCACGCCACCCACGCGCACACCCACGGCCCGACGTGCGGGCACACCGCCGTCACCCACCAGGACCACGTCGACTACGCCCACGACGGGCACCTGCACCGCGAGCACGCCGGGCACTGGGACGAGTGCGAGCCGTCCTCGCACGTCGCGCACGCCCACCCCGACCACGCCCACGGGCCGGACTGCGGGCACCCCGCGGTCGCACACGGCGACCACGTGGACTACGTGCACGACGGGCACCGGCACGCGGAGCACGGCGACCACTGGGACGACCACTGACCCCGGTCCGGCTCGCCGCCCGCGCCGGCTTCCCCCGGACCCGGGCCGACTGGCACTCTTCCCCTGTCCAGTCGGGCTCTCAACCGGGGGATTCCCTTTGCCTGCCACCGATCCCTACGTGGTCGCGCTCGCGCCCCACGTCCACGCCTTCGTCCAGCCCGACGGCGGCTGGTGCCTGAACAACGCCGGCTTCGTCGGCGACGCGGGCGAGACGCTGCTCGTCGACACCGCCGCCACCGAACGCCGGGCCCTGCGGCTGCGCGACGCCGTTCGCGACGCCGGCCTGGCCGCGCCCCGCACGATCGTCTCCACGCACCACCACGGCGACCACACCTACGGCAACGGGGTGTTCCTGCCCGAGGCGCGGATCGTCGGGCACGAGAACTGCCGCACCGAGCAGCTCGCCGCCGGGCACCAGCTCCATCTGCTCTGGCCCCGGACCGACTTCGGGCGGGTCGACATCCTGCCGCCCCAACTCACCTACCAGGACCGGCTGACGCTGCACGTGGGCGACATCGAGGTGCGGGTGATCCACCCGGGCCCGGCGCACACCACCGGCGACTCCGTCGTGCATCTCCCGGAACAGGGCGTGGTGTTCACCGGCGACCTGGTCTTCCACGGCGGCACGCCGTTCCTGCCGGTGGGCTCGCTGGCCGGCTCCCTGCGCGCGCTCGACCTGCTGCGCTCGCTGGACGCGCCGACCGTGGTGCCGGGCCACGGCCGGGTCACCGACCCCTCCGCGTACGACACGACCGAGCGCTACCTGCGCTGGGTGGAGGAGCTGGCGGCCGAGGGCCACGCGAAGGGCGCGACGCCGCTGGAGACCGCGCGCACCGCCGATCTCGGCGAGTTCGCCGCGTGGCGGGAGAGCGAGCGCCTGGTCGCCAACCTGCACCGCGCGTACGCGGAGCTGGACGGCCTGCCGGAGGGGCATCCGCTGGACCCGGCGGCCGTGTTCGGGGACATGGCGGCGATGAACGGCGGTGTGCCGGTGGCCTGCCACGCGTAGCGCTCGCGCCGCGGCGCGGCGGCGGCCGGACGACGGGGTGGCGTGCTACCAGCGGGCGGGACGCCATTGCGGGGACGCCGCACGCATCGCCGCCGCGTCGTCGCGGTCGCGCAGCGTGCCGTCGTCGTCCAGCCAGCGGCGGTGCAGGTCCGCGAGACGGTCGTGGTCGAGTGCGATCCCGAGACCGGGCGCGTCGGAGACGGCGAGGCGGCCGGCCCGGAAGTGCGGGCGGGTGGTGACGACGTCCTCGGTGAGCCACGGGTAGTGGGTGTCGCAGGCGTGGTCGAGGCGGGGCAGGGTGGCGGCGACCTGGGTCATGGCGGCGAGGCTGATGCCCAGGTGCGTGTTGGAGTGCAGGGACAGCCCGACACCGTACGTGCGGCAGAGCGCGGCGAGCTCGCGGGTGCGGTGCAGGCCGCCCCAGTAGTGGTGGTCGCCGAGCACGATCCGTACGGCCCCGCGCGCGAAGGCCCCGGGGACCTCCTCGAAGGTCGTGACGCACATGTTGGTGGCGAGCGGCACGTCCGTCCGGGCGGCCGTCTCGGCCATCGCCGCCGTGCCGGTCACCGGGTCCTCCAGGTACTCGAGCACGTCGCCGAGCTCGCGGGCGACCTCGAGGGCGGTCTCCACGGACCAGGCGCCGTTGGGGTCGAGGCGCAGCGGGCGGCCGGGGAACTCCTGGGCGAGGGCGCGGACCGTCGCGGTCTCCTGCTCGGGCGCGAAGACCCCGCCCTTGAGCTTGAAGGAGGGGAAGCCGTAGCCGCGGTCGAAGCGGCGGGCCTGCTCGACGACTCCGGCCGGATCGAGGGCCTCGCCCCACGCGTCGGGGGCGCCGCCGGGGTGGGCGGCCCACTTGTGGAAGAGGTAGGCGCCGTACTCGACCTCGGCGCGCACCCTGCCGCCGAGCAGGGCGTGCACGGGCAGGCCGAGGGTCTTGCCGAGGGCGTCCAGGCAGGCGGTCTCGACGGCGGAGACGACGGAGAGCCGCAGTTTCCCGGCCGTCCGGACGCCGCGCAGTCCGCCGGCCTCCACCCGCCCGTCCACGTCCCCCGGGCCGGCCGGGGGACAGACCTCGGCGGCCAGCGCGAACAGGCCGTTCACATCCGTGACCGATCGGCCGGGCAGCGCCTCCGCCAGCGGGCGGGCCAGGTCCAGATAGGCCGTGTCGCCGTAGGTCTCGCCGAGTCCGGTGACCCCACCTGCGGTGACCACCTCCAGGACGAGACGGGGAGTGAAGGGCTGGTGGACGCCCTGGGTGTTGAGGAGGGGCGGGTCGGCGACGAGGACGGGGGTCAGCCGGACATGGTCGATGCACAGCGCTGAATCCACATGTGAACCCTATTCAGGACGCAGGACGGAGCCCCGGAGGCGCGCATGGGGCGCCCCGCGCCCCGGAGCGGCGGGGCCGGCCGCGGATCCGCGCTTCCCGGGAGTCGGCGCGCGGCCCGGGCGCGGGTCCCGTACGTGCCCGGCCGGCTTCACAGCGGCACCTCTGGACGACATACCGACTGGTCGGTCATGATGAGCACGACGCCGACCCCGGAGGTATGCCCGCATGAGTTCGCCCTCGCAGCCCGCTCCCCCGCCCCCCGGCCTCGACCTCGAACGGCTGCGCGGTCACCTGGACCGGGAGCGCCCCGGTCTGGTCACCGGCCCGCTGGAGGCGCGGCTGATCGAAGGCGGCCGCTCGAACCTCACGTACGCCGTGACCGACGGCACCCGCCGGTGGGTCGTCCGCCGTCCGCCGCTCGGCCACGTCCTCGCCACCGCACACGACATGAAGCGGGAGCACCGGGTGATCAGCGCCCTGCACGCCACCCCCGTGCCCGTGCCCGGGGTGGTCACGCTGTGCGAGGACGAGTCGGTGCTCGGAGCGCCGTTCTACGTCATGGAGTTCGTCGAGGGCACCCCGTACCGGTCCGCCGCCGAGCTCGCCCCGCTCGGCCCGGAGCGCACCCGCGCGGCCGTCCTCGGGCTGGTCGACACCCTCGTCGACCTGCATTCCGTGGATCCGGCCGCCGTCGGGCTCGCCGACTTCGGACGGCCCGAGGGCTTCCTCGACCGGCAGCTGCGCCGCTGGGGCAAGCAGCTCGCCGCCTCCCGGGGCCGCGAACTCCCCGGCATCGACGAGTTGCACGCCGCCCTCGGCCGCAGCCTGCCGGGCTCCCCCGCGGCCACCGTCGTGCACGGCGACTACCGCCTCGACAACGTCCTGATCGGCACGGACGACCGCATCATGGCGGTACTCGACTGGGAGATGTCGACCCTCGGCGACCCGCTCACCGACCTCGGCCTGCTCGTGATGTACAGCACGCCGCTCGACCTGCCGGACTCCCCCGTCTCCACGACCGCCACGGCCGCCGGACACCCGAGCAGCGCGGAGCTGATCGAGCGCTACGCCGCCCGCTCCGGCCGTGACACCGGCGCCCTCGCCTGGTACACGGCCTTCGCCTGGTTCAAGCTCGCCGTGATCCTCGAGGGCATCCACTACCGCTACACCCTCGGCCAGACGGTCGGCGCCGGCTTCGACCGGATCGGGGCACTCGTCCCGGTGTTCATCGACCACGGCCTCACGACCCTCCAGGAAGGCTGATCCGCCATGCACTTCGCGTACGACGCCCGCACCGAGGAACTCCGGGCGAGGCTCCTCGCCTTCATGGACGAGCACGTGTACCCGGCCGAGGCCGTCGCCGAGGAGCAGCGGGCCGGGCTCGCCTCCCCGTGGGACACCCCGCCGGTGGTCGAGGAGCTCAAGGCCGAAGCCCGCCGCCAGGGCCTGTGGAACCTCTTCCTGCCGGACGAGGAGTACGGGGCCGGGCTCACCAACCTCCAGTACGCGCCGCTCGCCGAGATCACCGGCCGCAGCCCGCACCTGGCGCCCACGGCCCTCAACTGCGCGGCTCCCGACACCGGGAACATGGAGATGCTCGCGCAGTTCGGCGACGAGGCGCAGAAGAAGCAGTGGCTGGAGCCGCTGCTCGCGGGCGAGATGCGCTCGGCCTTCGCGATGACCGAGCCCGAGGTCGCCTCGTCCGACGCGACGAACATCGAGACCCGGATCCGGCGGGACGGCGACTCGTACGTCATCGACGGGCGCAAGTGGTACATCTCCGGGGCGATGAACCCCGACTGCGGGATCTTCATCGTCATGGGCAAGACCGACCCCGACGGCGCCGACCCGCGCCGCCAGCAGTCGATGATCCTGGTCCCCCGCGACACCCCCGGTCTCGAGGTGCGACGCGCGATGCGGGTGTACGGCTTCGAGGACCACTCCCACGGCGGCCACGCCGAGGTGGTCTTCGACGGCGTCCGGGTGCCGGCCGGCCATCTGATCGGCGAGGAGGGCGGCGGCTTCGCCATCGCCCAGGCCCGCCTCGGCCCGGGCCGCATCCACCACTGCATGCGCCTGATCGGCATGGCCGAGCGGGCCGTGGAGCTGATGTGCCGGCGCGCGGTGTCCCGTACCGCCTTCGGCAAGGCCCTCGCCCAGCAGGGTGTCGTGCAGAACTGGGTCGCGGACGCCCGGGTGACGATCGAACAGCTGCGGCTGCTCGTCCTGAAGACGGCCTGGCTGATGGACACCGTCGGCAACCGGGGCGCCCACACCGAGATCCAGGCCATCAAGATCGCCACTCCGCGCGCGGTCGTCGACATCATCGACAAGGCCGTCCAGGTGCACGGCGCGGGCGGCGTCTCGCAGGACTTCCCCCTCGCCGAACTGTGGGCCGCGGCCCGCACGCTGAAGCTGGCGGACGGTCCGGACGAGGTGCACCAGCGGTCGCTGGCCCGGCGGGAGTTCAAGAAGTACCTGTAGCCGGCCCCGGACCGGTGACGGGGGCGTCGGGGCGGTGCGGTGCCGTGTGACTCCCCGGACGCGGGGGCCGGTTCGGCGGCGTGGTCGCGGGCGGCCACGCCGACCGCCACGAGCCCGCGGTCCGGCTCCGCCGCCCCACCCGGCCCGTGGCCGCGTGGTCACGGTCGCGTGACCACCGTGACCGCGCCGGTCACGGCCGCGTGGTCACGGTCATGCGGCCGCCTGACCGCTCATGCCCGCGTGCACCGTCGCGGCCGCGCGGTCACGGGCGCAGGGCACGCAGCAGCAGGTCGGCCAGGTGGTCGGCGACCTGCTGGGGGGTCAGCGGGCCGTCGGGGCGGTACCAGGTGGACAGGTGGTGGACCGAGCCGAAGTGGTAGTCGACGACCAGGTCGGCGGGGGTCGCGGTCGAGAAGACCCCCGCCTGCTGCCCCTCCTCGATCAGGGCGCGGAAGCGCTCGTGGTAACGCCTGCGCTCGACCCGTACCTGCTTGTTCTTCTCCGGGCTGAGGTGGTGCATCGAGCGGAAGAAGATCGACGCGTCGTCGAGGTTCTCGATGGTGGTGACGACCACGTCGGCGGCGGCGCCCCGCAGGCGCTCCTGGATGGGCGCCCCGGAGCCGGCGAAGGCGTCCAGCCGCTCCTGCTGGAGCCGCAGCACCCGGGCGTAGACCTCCTGGAGCAGGTCCTCCTTGGAGCCGAAGTAGTGATAGAGCGCGCCCTTGGTGACGCCCGCCGCCTCGACGATCTCCTGAACGGAGGTCCGGTCGTAGCCCTGCTCCGCGAAGAGCCGGGTGGCGGCGGCGAGGAGTCTCTGGGGGACGGGGGCGCCGTTCCCGTCGGTCGTCCTGGCCATTGCTGCGCCGCCTTTCCTTGATCTCGTGCTCACTACCGGGAACGGAGGTCCCGCCTGAGGATCTTCCCACTTGTCGTCTTGGGGAGCTCCGGCAGGATCTCGACCTCGCGCGGATACTTGTACGCGGCGAGCCGCTGCTCGCAGTAGGCGGAGAGTTCGGCCCCGTCCGCCTCGGCACCGGGACGGAGGCTCACGTACGCCTTGACGGTCTCGCCGCGGTAGGCGTCGGGGATGCCGACGACGGCGGCCTCGCGCACGGCCGGGTGGGTGTAGAGGACGTCCTCGACCTCGCGCGGCCAGACCTTGAAGCCGGATGCGTTGATCATGTCCTTCTTGCGGTCGACGACGTAGAGCCAGCCGTCCTCGTCCATGAATCCGATGTCTCCGGTGCGCAGCTCGCCGCCGGGGAAGGCGGCGGCGGTGGCCTCGGGCAGCCGCCAGTAGCCGGGCACGACCTGGGGGCCGCTGACGGCGATCTCGCCGTGGGTGCCGAAGGGGACGTCGGCGCCGTCCTCGTCGACGATGCGGACGAGGCCGTCGGGGCCGGGGACGCCGACCGAGAGGGTGCCGGAGGCGGGGTCGACGGGCGCCTCGCGCTGGGGCGGTACGGCGGCGCAGGGAGCGGTGCACTCGGTGAGGCCGTAGCCGTTGTGCAGGTACGGGCCGAAGCCCGCGCGGAACTTCTCGACCAGGGCGGGGGGCACCGGGGCGCCGCCGGAGGAGATCACGAGGAAGGACGAGAAGTGGTCCGGGGTGGCGGCCGGGTGCGCGGCGAGCGCCATGAAGGCGGTGGAGGGGCCCACGGTGTAGGCGGGCCGGTGCTCCAGGAAGGCGTCGAGGACGACCCCCGGCTCGAAGCGGTAGGCGAGGGCGAGGGTGCCGCCGTTGGCGAAGGAGGTGGCGAGTTCGCAGACGAGTCCGGTGATGTGGAAGAGCGGCGCGAGCACGAAGTAGACGCCGCCCGGGGGGATCGGGTGGCCGACGCGCTGGCGTTCGGCGTTGTGCACGATGCCCCGGTGCAGATTGAGCGCGCCCTTGGGGGTGCCGCTGGTGCCCGACGTGTAGCTGATCAGCGCGACGTCGTCGGTGCCGAGCTCGCGCCCTTCGGGGGCCGGGTGCCCGGCGCGGGCGGCCGCGAGGAGGTCGTCGACCTCGGTGGGGACCGGAGCGAAGCCGAGGACGCGGGCGTCGTCCCGGGTCTGCAGCTGGCGCTCGTCGGCGGTGAGGGCGACGTCCACCCCGGTCTCGGCGGCGGTGTCGCGGACGTAGCCGTCCCAGGCGCGGTCGGAACAGATCACGGCGCGGGCGCCGGAGTCGCGCAGCGCGTGGGCGACCTCGCCGGCCTTGTACATGGGGTTGAGCGGGACGACGGTCGCGCCCGCCTTCCAGGCGCCGAGCAGGGCGAGGACGAAGTGCGGGCTGTTCTGGAGCATGACCGCGACCCGGTCGCCGCGCTCCACGCCGCGGGCGGCGAGGTGTCCGGCGACGGAGTCGGAGAGGGCGTCGGTCTCGCGGTAGGACAGCCGCCCGTCGAAGTAGACGAGCGCCGGGTGGTCGGGGGTGCGGGCGACGGCGGCCCGGAAGGCGTGCAGGGCGGTGGGCGGCGGGGTGACGGGGGCGCGCTGGGCGTCGGTGAGCAGGCCGAGCCAGGGCTTGGCGGCGTAGACCGAGTCCGTGCGGGCCGGGCCGCCGGCGGCCGGGGCCGAGGCCGTTCCCGGAGCGGGGGCCGGGGCCGGGGCGGGGGCGCCGGCGGCCGGGGCCGGGCCCGAGGCCGGGGCCGGGGCCGGGGCCGAGGCCTCCGAGGGCGCCGCCGCCTGGCCCTCGCGTGCTCCCTGCGTGTCCTGGGTCATGCGCCCGCCCCTTCCCACTTCTGCTGGATGTGGTTCATGTTTCCGATCCACCGCTCGGGATCGGTGGCCCTCGCCCGGTAGTAGCCGGCGACCTCGGGGTGCGGCAGGACGAGGAAGCGGTCGGCGTCGATGGCGTCGAGGAGCGCGTCCGCGACGGTCTCGGGCTCGATCGCGGTGGGGGCGAGCACGAGCTCGCCGGCCGATCCGGAGGCGGTCAGCATGTCGGTGCGCACGCCCTGCGGGCAGATGGCGTGGACCTTGAGGCCCCGGTGGCGGTAGGTGAGCGAGAGCCATTCGGCGAAGGCGTAGGCGCCGTGCTTGGAGACGCTGTACGGGGCCGCGCCGACCATGGTGAGCAGTCCGGCGGCCGAGACGGTGGAGACGAAGCGGCCGCTGCCGCGTTCCAGCCAGTCGGGCAGCAGGGCGCGGGCTGCCCGGACGTGGGCCATCACGTTGACGTCCCAGGCGGCGGCCCAGACCTCCTCGTGGGCGAACGCGTCACCGGGCGAGGGGAGTCCGGCGTTGGCGCACCAGACGTCCACGGTGCCGCCGAGCGCGGCACGGGCCTCCTCGACGACCGCGGAGGCGTCACCGGGCACGGCGAGGCCGCCGATCTCCTCGGCGACGGCCTTGGTGCGGTCGGGGTCGAGGTCGTTGACGACGACGCGGGCCCCCTCGGCGGCGAACCGGCGGGCGAGCGCGGCGCCGATGCCGCCTCCCGCTCCCGTGACGACGACTCCCGCGCCCTGCACCGTGCTCATGCGGCCCACCTTCCGTTGCGGATCTACGAGCAGACTAACCAGTCGGTATGGAGCGGGGGAAGGGGTCGGCGGCAAGGCTCCTCCCGCACGCCTCGTTCCGCGCGGCCGTGGTGGGCGCTAGCGTGCGTGGCCATGTCAGGGAAGGCGATCAAGGAGGTTTCCATGAGCCTGTCCAGACGGGGCCTGCTGGCCGCGGGCGGCGCACTGGCGGCGGGGTCGGCCGCGGGAGCCGCTCCCGCGGCCGCCGACGCGCCGGCCGGCCGGGGCCGGCGCGTGCGCACGGGCTTCGAACGGCTGGCCGCCGGCGGATACGCCGCGCTCGCCGGTCAGCGGGTCGGCGTGGTCACCAACCCGACGGGGATCACGGCCGAGGCCCGGCACGTCGTCGACGTCATGCACGCCGACGACCGGGTGGACCTGGTGGCCGTCTTCGGCCCCGAGCACGGCTTCCGCGGCACCGCCCAGGCGGGCGGCTCGGAGGGCCGCTACGACGACCCGGCGACCGGACTGCCCGTCTACGACACGTACCTGAAGAGCGGTCAGCCGCTCGCGGACGTGTTCACGGCCTCGGGCGTGGACACCGTCGTCTTCGACATCCAGGACGTCGGCGCCCGCTTCTACACGTACATCTGGACGCTCTACGACTGCATGGCGGCGGCCGCGCTCGCGGGCAAGCGGTTCGTCGTCCTGGACCGGCCGAACCCGGTGACCGGACGGGCCGCGCTGGGGCCGGTCCTGGACCGGGCGTTCGCGACCTTCGTGGGCCGCGAGCCGATCGCGCAGGCGCACGGGATGACCGTGGCGGAGCTCGCGCGGCTGTTCAACGGCGAGTTCCTGGAGCGGCCGGTACCGCTGGAGACGGTGGCGGTGAGCGGCTGGCGGCGGGGCGACTTCTTCGACGCGACCGGGCTGCCGTGGGTGCCGCCCAGCCCCAACATGCCGACGGCCGACACCGCGCTCGTCTACTCCGGCACCTGCCTCTTCGAGGGCACCAACCTCTCCGAGGGACGCGGCACCACCCGCCCCTTCGAACTGCTCGGCGCGGAGGGGATCGACGGGCGGTGGGCAGAGGCCGCGAACGCGGTCGGCCTGCCCGGCGTCCGCTTCCGGGAGGCGTACTTCGCACCGACCTTCTCCAAGTTCCAGGGCAGGACGGTCGGCGGGGTGCAGCTGATGGTGCACGACCGGGAGGTCTTCGATCCGGTACGGACCGGGATCGCGCTCCTGGTCACCGCCCGGCGCACCTGGAGCGGCTTCGCGTGGCGGGCGGACCAGTGGATCGACCGGCTGACCGGCTCGACGCGGGTGCGCACGATGATCGACGCGGGTGCGCCGGCGGACGAGGTGGCGGGCGCCTGGGAAGCTGACCTGGCGGCGTTCCGGGCGGTGCGCCGGGAGTACCTGATCTACCACTGAGGGGCTGTCCCCCGTGCGCTTCCGGGGGCGGGCGGGATGTCCCCGTCCGCCCCCGGGCACGGCGGCCGAGTCCGTGAACACTTCCCTACGACCCCGCCGCCGCCCCTCGCCGCACCGCCGGCCCTTCTGTGCGTGGGCCTTCCGGCGGTCGCCGCGGTCGCGGGCGAGGCGCCGGGGACGCCCCCGCCCGTGAACTCGGCATCACCACGGGCCCGTTGACCGAGGCGCGGCACCTCGTGCGACGCGGTCGTCCACTTCCCGGTCGTCCCGGCGGCGCGACTGCCGCGCCGACGACTGGCCGTCCCTCCGCACGGGAAGAAAGTCGGGTGACGCCCGGGCGGCGGCGCGCCTTCGACGCGGAGGGACGGGGCCATGACGGTGACGAGTGTCGAGCCGTACGACGAGGTGGCGTTCGACAAGGACGGCGACGGGCCGGCCGGCCAGGCGGGCGCGCTGGCGGCCCTGGCCCGGCGGGGCTGCACGGACCTGCTGCTCTTCACGCACGGCTGGAACAACTCGCCGTCGGTCGCGACCGGCCTCTTCGACCGCTTCTTCCGGCCCTTCCCCGGGGTGACCGACCCGGGCGTGCGCCTGGGCTACGCGGGCCTGGTGTGGCCCTCGATGATGTTCTCCGACGAGCCGGTCCCCGACTTCCCCGCCCTGGCCGCGGTCCTGCCGGAGCGGACGGCCGCGATAGGACGGCTCGCGGAGCTGGTCGCGGAGGAGCCGCCGGAGGAGGCCGCGTTCGCCGAGTTCGCCGCACTGCTGCGGGAGCTGACGGACCTCGACCGGGAAGGCCTGGTGTCCACCGGGGCGCCGGGCTTCCTGGTCGGTGATCCGCGGGCGGTGTACGGGATGTTCGCCGACGCGCCGCAGGCCACGGCGGGCGGGCGGGACACCTCCGACGCGCCGGCGGGGGAACCCCTCTTCGGCGTCGACCGGGCGAAGCACCTGTGGAAGGGTGCGCGGGAGGCGCTGCGCCAGGCCACGTACTACACGATGAAGCGCCGGGCCGGTGTGGTCGGCGAGCGCGGCCTGGGCCCCCTGCTGGGTGAACTGGGCGCTGTGGCGCCGGGGTTGCGCGTCCATCTCGTCGGGCACAGCTTCGGCGGCCGGCTCGTCGCCCACGCCCTGCGCGGTCTGCCCGCCGGGGCGCGCAACGTGAAGTCGGTGACGCTCCTCCAGGGCGCCTTCTCCCACTACGCCTTCGCCGCCCGCCTGCCGCACGCACAGGACCGGGGCGGCTCCCTGCGGGACCTCCAGTCGCGCGTCGACGGGCCTCTGGTGGCCTGCCACTCGCACCACGACACGGCGCTGCGCGTCTTCTACCCGCTGGCCTCGCGCCTGTCCCGCGACGACCGGTCGGTCCTCGGCGAGGAGGACCGCCGCTGGTGGGCGATCGGCTTCGACGGCATCCAGGCCGTCCCGGGCACCACCACCCGCACCCTGGCCGCGGCCCTGCGCGACGGCCTCCCGGCCACGGGATGCGTCAGCGTGGACGCGGCCCCGGTGGTGTCCGAACACAGCGACATATGCCACGAGGAGCTGGCCCGCGTGGTGGCACGGGCGGGCCGCTTCGGGAGGTGAGACCGCCCGCCTCAACGGCAGGCGTGCGCCACCAGCCGCTCCATCAGCGCCACGGGCAGCGCCGGATTCGCCCCGGCGGCTTCCGCGACCGCCGGATCGGCGTCACCGAGCAGCCCCTCCAGGAGCCGCAGCGGGTCGGCAGCGGCCGTCCGCCGTCGGCGAGCAGGGCGGCGAGCAGCGCGGGCGGCGCACTCGTGTGGGCGGCGACGTTCTCCCGTACGGCGGTACTGGGGTGGCGGGCGAGCTCGGCGAGCAGGGCGGGCGGGAGCCGGGGGTTCGCGGCGGCGCTCGCGACGACCGCCGGATCCGGGTCGCGGGCGAGGGCGGCCATGACGTCGGCCGGCGCCTCCGGCTCGTGGGCGACCTCGCCCCGCACCTCCGGATCGGGATCGAGGGCGGCCTCCCACCAGACGGCCGGCCGGGCGACGCCGCCGATGACGGCGTCGAGCGGAAGCGCCGCGGGGGCGTCCGCGAGGTCGGCGGCGGCCACCCGACCGCTCCGTACGAGGTACCGGGTGACCTCGTCGTCACCGGCGTCCAGCAGGCTTGTGACCTGGGCGGGCGTCAGATCCGCACGGGCCGCGAGCCGGTGCGGCAGTTCCTCGTCCCGGTCCGCGACGAGGCGTTCGAACAGGGACGGCGGCAGGGCCGGATTCTCCGCGAGTCCCCGCTTCGCCTCCCGCACCGCGCCTCCCCCGGACCCGTCTGATGGCTGCCATCGCCAATTCGATGGAACAGGACGGCGTGCTCGTTCGTCCATCTCATATCGCCGGTGCTAGCGACGGAGGTGGCAGACGATGGCCGGGTTCCGGAGTCTTGCGAGACAGGTCCGAGATCCTGGGAGCGACACGGCGCTGCGGCGCTACTCGCTGCGCAAGTGCCTGGAGCGGTTCGCTCCGTACGGGCACAGGGCGACCTGGGACCATCTGTGCCGGAGGCACGGTTTCGGGCCCGAGGACCGGGAAGCCGACCCGAGACGGCTCGTGGCGGCGCTCGACGAGCTGGAGGCGGCGCGGGCCGTGTGGCTCACGTACGAGAGCGAGTTCGCCGAGCGGCGGCGGCGCGAGAAACACGGGGGTCTGCGCCGGCCGGGCGCGCTCGACGAGTGGCACCGCAGGATATGGGGCGGCAACGGGGTGGCCCGGTGCGACGACCCCGCCCACCATCCGTCGGCGCCGCTGCCGGAGGTCGTGGGCCGGCTCGTGGACGCGCTGCGGCGCGGCCCGGGCGAGCGGTGCCCGGTGTGCTCGGGGCCGCACATCGAATGGCGGGCCGGACTGCGGAACGAGCCGTGGTACGGGCCGGTGTGCGCGGACTGCGGGGTGCTGATACCCCGGGCCGTGCTGACGCCCCGGGCGCTCGCCCGGACGCGCGGTGAGGACGCACCGCGGCTGGCGTCGGTGGCCTGATGCTCCAGGTGTGTCTCAACGGGAGCCGTGGGCCCGGCGGTACGGCGTCGGTGCCGATGTCCCCGGTCGCGATGGCCGAGGCGGCCGCGGCGGCGGTGGCCGCGGGCGCGGACGAGGTGCACGTCCACCCCCGGACCCGCTGTGGCGGCGACACGCTCTCGCCGCGGGTGCTCGCCGACACGCTCGCCGCGCTCCGTGCCGCGGTGACGGTGCCCGTCGGTGTGACCACCGGCGCGTCGGCGGAGCCCGACCCGGTCCGCCGGCTCGCCCGGGTGCGCTCCTGGACGGTGCCGCCGGACCGCGCCACGGTCGCCTGGCACGAACCGGGTGCCGAGGCCCTCGCGGGGGCCCTGATCGACCGGGGTGTCGCCGTCGACGCGGTCCTGCGCCAGGGCACCGACGGCCCGGCCCGTTTCCTGCGCTCGTCCCTGGCACCGCGGGTGCCGCGCGTCCTCGCCGAGGCCGCGTCGGAGGAGGCGGCCCTCGCCCTCCTCGCGACCCTCGCCCGCTCGCCGCACACCCGCCCGGTCCTGCTGTACGGCCGCGACGCCGCGGCCTGGCCGCTCTTCCGGCTCGCCCGCCGGCTCGGCCTCGGCGCACGCACCGGCCTGGAGGACACGACCGTGCTCCCGGACGGGACCCCGGCGGGCTCGAACGCTCAGCTGGTGTCGGCCGCCGTGAAGGGCACGCCCTCCGCGACCATCTCGGCGTAGGCGACCCACCGCGCCTCGGGCGGCAGCGCGAGCAGCGGGACTCTCCGGTCGAGGTGGGCGGCGTGCCGGACGAGCCAGGTCTGGAGCTCTTCCGTCGGATCGGGAGCCCACCAGGAGAGCGATGACGCGTCGTCACGGAGCAGGTCCTCGTTCCACTGCCCCACCCACGTGGCCAGATGCCGTTCCGCCGCGCCTCCGGCGTCTCGGCCCGCCCAGTGGTCGAGCAGGGGCGTGACGGACCGGCGCATGTCGTGGCAGAGCTCGAAGACCGCCTGCACGCCGGGGACGGGGCCGGGCACGGCCAGCGTCTCCGCCCACCAGACGGAGAGGAAGGCGTCGATCGCCTCGGCCTGCTCGCGCGGCCACTCCTGCCAGGCGGTGCGGCCGAGGCCGGTCGGCGCGAATCCCGCCCCGGTGAATTCCCCGCTCGCCGCGTACGCGAGGAACTGCGGCAACAGGCGTCGCACCACGGCCGGATGATCCTCGAAGTGGTCGGGGACCTTGTGGAAGAACCTGATCAGCAGGTCGTCGTCGAGACGCGTCCCGGGCGCCGCGAGGAGTGCCAGTTCCCCGGCCCCGAAGCAGTGGAGGCAGCCCCGGGAGCTCGCGGTCATTCCCCGGAAGACCTGTTCGACGCGGCGCAGGGCGGCGGCGAGGGGCGGGGACAGGGGAGCGCGCTTGTCGGTCACGGAGGCGTTCCTGACGGGACTCCGCGCGGGGCGTCGCCCGGCGAAGAGATCGACGCTATCAGCCGGCAATTCGTTCGCCCAGGGGAATTCGGGGTCGGCAGAGTAGGCGGCGATGACCACACACGGGAAACCCCTGGAACGACCGGAGTTCTGACATGTCGACGCTGCGCGTCACCGCCGAGACCCTGACCGTCCACGCCCATCCGAACGCCGACGCGCTGGAACTCGCGCAGGTCGGCCTGTTCCGGGCCGTCGTCGCCAAGGGCCTCTACCGGACGGGGGACATCGCGCTCTACATCCCGGAGCAGGCGGTGCTGCCGACGGCGCTCGTCGACGAGCTGGGGCTCACCGGGCGGCTCGCCGGGAAGGCGAGCGACCGGGTCAAGGCGGTGCGGCTGCGCGGGGAGTTGTCGCAGGGGCTGGTGTGCCTGCCGAAGGCGCTCGACGGAGTGGATCTCGCGCGGGCGGCGAAGGACGGGACGGACTTCGCGGAGCTGCTCGGGATCACGAAGTGGGCGCCGCCGATCCCGCCGGCCATGAGCGGGGACGTGGAGGCGGCGCCGGAGCTGCTGCCGTGGGTGGAGGTCGAGAACCTGCACCGTTTCCCGGACGTCTTCGAGCCGGGCGAGCCGGTGGTCCTCACGGAGAAGCTGCACGGCACGGCCTGCCTCGTGACGCATCTCGCCGCGGAGGGCCGGACCCTGGTGTCCTCCAAGGGCTTCGGCGCCAAGGGGCTCGCGCTGAAGGAGGACCCGCGCAATCTCTACTGGCGGGCCGTCCACGGCCACGGCGTGCCCGCCGTCGCGGCCCGGCTCGCCGAGCGGCTGGGGGCGACCCGGGTCGGCCTGTTCGGCGAGGTCTACGGGGCGGGCGTGCAGGATCTGGCGTACGGGGCGAACGCCCGCGCCGAGGACGGAATCGGGTTCGCGGTGTTCGACGTGTCCGCCGAGATCGACGGGCAGGTCCGCTGGCTGGACCCGGCCGAGGTGCTCGCGCCGGGCGAGCTGCCGCTCGTACCGCGCCTGCACACCGGACCGTACGACCTGGACACCGTCCTGGCGCTGGCGAGCGGCCGGGAGACGGTGTCCGGACGTGAGCTGCATCTGCGCGAGGGCGTCGTGGTGCGTGCGGTGACCGAGCGCTACAGCCCGGTCGTCGGCGGGCGCGCGATGGCGAAGGCGGTCAGCCCGGCCTATCTGACCCGCAAGGGCGGCACCGAGTACGAGTGACGCCCGTGCCCTGAACCGGACGGGGGCCCACCCACGGGGGTGGTGGGCCCCCGTTCCGCTGCCCCGGCCCTGCCCGCACGCTCCCGCACGCAGCGCGGCGGCCCGCCGCCCCCTCAGTCCTGCTTGCCCTCGGGCAGCAGGCGCGAGCCGGTCAGGCGCTCGCCGAAGACGTCGTCGGGGTTGGAGAGGACGCAGTTCTCCAGCGACAGGCAGCCGCAGCCGATGCAGTCGCTCAGGTGGTCGCGCAGCCGGCCGAGCTGCTCGATCCGCTCGTCGAGTTCCGTCCGCCAGGTCGCCGAGAGCCGGGCCCAGTCCTCGTGCGTGGGCGTGCGCTCCTCGGGCAGCTGCGCGAGGGCGGCGCGGACGGTGGCGAGGGGGATGCCGACCCGCTGGGCGGCGCGGATGAAGGCGACCCGGCGCAGGATGTCGCGGCCGTAGCGGCGCTGGTTGCCGCTGGTGCGCCGGCTGCTGATCAGGCCCTTCGACTCGTAGAAGTGGAGGGCCGAGACGGCCGCCCCGCTGCGCGCGGAGAGCTGGCCGACGGTGAGCTCGTGGATCTTCTCGGGAATCTGCGGCACCCGGTCGACCCTACGTCAGGACCGTACGGTTCCGTTGACAAGGCGAGCCCTTCCCACACATCCTGAGCAAGCGCTTAGACATCACCTGTGAGACTGCCGAGAGACGGGACGAGGAACATGGCCGAGCCGAGGATCTTCACCTCCGCCGAGGAGCTGCGCGCCGGGGTCGGTGAGCAGCTGGGACACAGCGAGTGGCTGGAGATCGAGCAGAAGCGGATCGACCAGTTCGCCGAGGCCACGGGGGATCACCAGTGGATTCACGTCGACCCGGAGCGCGCCGCGACCGGCCCGTTCGGGAAGACCATCGCGCACGGCTACCTCACGCTGTCGCTGCTGCCGACCTTCGTCCCGCAGATCCTGCGCGTCGAGGGCATGAAGATGGGCATCAACTACGGCACCAACAAGGTCCGCTTCCCCGCCCCCGTGCCGGTCGGCTCGCGGCTGCGCGCCACCGCCGTCCTGACCGAGGTGACGGAGGCCGGCGGCGGGGTGCAGGTCACCGCGACGGTGACCGTGGAGTGCGAGGGCGGCGACAAGCCGGTGTGCGTCGCCGAGTCGGTCTCCCGGTACTACTTCTGAACGCCCGCCATCCGCAGGACGAGGTCGGCGTACAGCGCGCCGACCTCGTCGGGCGTCCGGCGGCCCTGGGTGTTGAACCAGCGCGAGACGTCGATGCAGAGGGACAGCACCGCGACCGTCGTGCCGGCCACATCGGGGACGTCGAACTCCCCTGACTCCACGCCCTCTTCGATGATCCGCCGCACGGTGGCGTCGGACTCGCGGCGCAGCGCCACGATCTCGTCACGGTGCTCGGGACCGAGGGCGTCGAGTTCGTACTGCACGACCCGGGCGGTGGTGTGCCGCTCGGCGTGCCAGCGGACGAAGGACCGTACGGCGTCGGCGAGCCGCTCGGCGGCCGTACCGTCGCCGTCGGCGGCCGCCCGCAGGATCTCCAGCGCCTTGTCGTGGCCGATCCGGCTGATCCGGTGGAGCAGCTCTTCCTTGGTCTTGTAGTGGATGTAGAGCGCGGCCGGGCTCATGCCGGCCCGTCCCGCGATGTCCCGGGTCGTGGTGGCGTGGTAGCCGCGCTCGGCGAACGCCTCGACCGCCGCGACCAGCAGGCGCCGGGCGGCCTCGGGCGTGACCTCGCCCCACGGCATCTCCTCGCCGCCGGGGGTCTCCTCCGCCGCGCTCATCGCACTCTCCTTCTCGGCCGTCCCAGGACGAACACCATACAACGAAGCTGAGCAAGCGCTTAGGGTCTCGCGGCGGCACGGATTCCGGTACCGGGCTTCCGCCGTCGGGGCTCGGGTGCCGGCCCTCCGGTGCCGGACCCCCGGCGCGGGGCCCGCGGCGCCGCTTCCGGCGCGGGCCCCGGGTGGGGAGCCGCCGGCGCCGGGCGCCGGTGGGTCCGGGCGTCCGGGGTCCGGGCGTCCGGGGTCAGTGGTTCTGGAACGGGTCGTGCTCGGCGAGCAGCTTCTCCAGGCGGGCCTGGTCGACCCGGCTGACGATCTGCCCCGCCTCCTGCCGGTCGCGGACGACCTTGGAGAGGGTGAAGGCGGACGTGGTGAGGTAGAGGACGGAGATGGCGAGGAAGGCGCGCACCCAGGCGCTCGCGTCCAGCTTGTACACGCCGATGCCGACGGCGAGGAGCGCGAGGCCGAAGGAGATGACGGCCTGCGCGTAGTAGGCGGCTGTGTTCTGCTGCTTGACCGGTGTGTCGCTCATGACGGACAGCATCGGGCGGCGCCGGCAGCGGCCGCATCCGCCCGGGTACTCAGGGGCGTGCGGCGGGTACTCAGAAGGCCGAGACGCCCGTCAGCGCCCGCCCGATGATGAGCTTCTGGATCTGGCTGGTGCCCTCGTAGAGGGTCATCACCCGGGCGTCCCGGAGCAGCTTGCCGACCGGGTACTCGTCGATGTAGCCGTAGCCGCCGAAGACCTGGAGGGCGTTGTTCGCCGAGCGGACGGCGGCCTCGGAGGCGTACAGCTTGGCCTTCGACGCGGCCGTGGCGAACTCCTCACCGCGGTCGATCAGGTCGGCGACCCGCCAGGTCAGCAGCCGGGCCGCGTCCACGTCGACGGCGATGTCGCTGATGAGCTCCTGGACCAGCTGATAGGAGGCGATCGGTTTGCCGAACTGCTCGCGCTCCCCCGCGTAGCGCACCGCCGCGTCGAGGGCGGCCTGGGCGATGCCGACGCAGCCGGCCGCGACCGACATGCGCCCCTTGGCCAGGGCGGACATGGCGAGGGAGAAGCCCTTGCCCTCCGGGCCGAGCATCGCGCTCGCCGGGACGCGGACGTCCTGGAGGACGAGTTCGGCGGTGGCCTGGCCGCGCAGACCGAGCTTGCCGTGGATGGCGCGACGGCTGAGGCCGGGGGTGTCGGTGGGGACGAGGAAGGCGGAGACGCCCCTGTGGCCAGGGGTGTCGTTGGTGCGGGCGAACAGCAGCACCACGTCGGCCCAGGTGCCGTTGGTGATGAACATCTTGCTGCCGTCGATCACGTACGCGTCGCCGTCCCGGACCGCGCGGGTGGACAGGTTCCCGGCGTCGGAGCCGGTCCCCGGCTCGGTGAGGCCGAAGCAGCCGAGGGCGTCGCCGGAGGCGAGCCGGGGCAGCCAGGTCCGCTTCTGCTCCTCGTCCCCCCAGGAGGCGATGGTCTTGGCGACCAGGCCGAGCGAGACGGAGACGATGCCGCGGACCGAGGAGTCACCGCGGCCCAGCTCCTCGGTGACGAGGCAGTAGGAGAGGTGGTCGCCGCCGGAGCCGCCGTACTCCTCGGGGATCGTCAGGCCGAGGAAGCCGACGGCGCCGAGCTTCTTCACGATCGCGCGGTCGACGTCCTCGGCGCGGTCCCACTCGACGACATGCGGGGCGACCTCGCGGGCGACGAAGTCCTCGGCGAGCTCCCGTACGGCCTGCTGCTCCTCGCTGAGCTCCAGATTCACCGCGCCACCTCGTCCCGGTCCCATTTAATTACCACTGCTAGTTTTTCTGGCCACGCCTACTATGTGCGCCATGGCCCGACCGCGCAAGCCCCTCCTCAGCCGAGACCGCATCGTCGAGACGGCGGGCGCGCTCGTGGACGCCGAGGGGCTCGACGCCCTGTCGACCCGGCGGCTCGCGGCCGAACTGGGCGTGAGCGGCCCCTCCCTCTACAACCACTTCCGCACCAAGGACGAGATCCTGGACGCCGTGGCGGACGCGGTCAGCGCGAAGGTCGACCTGTCGATGTTCACGCCGGACGACCCCCGGGACTGGCGCACGGCGCTGCACGACTGGGCGGTCTCCTACCGCGCCGCGCTCGCCGACCACCCGAACGTCGTTCCCGTTCTCGCCCAGGGCCCGGGCCGCCGCCCGGCGGGCCTCAAGGTCGCCGACGCGGTCTTCGGCGCGATGGTCCGCGCGGGCTGGCCACCGGCCCAGGCCACGTACATCGGCGCGCTGATGCGGTACTTCGTCACCGGGTCCGCGCTCGGCTCCTTCGCCCGCGGCTTCGTCGACGACGAGACGGCGTACGACCCCGCCGACTACCCGCACCTCGGCCAGGCCCACCTGCTCGCCGAGCACCGCGAGAAGGTCGACGAGGGCGCCTTCACGACCGGCCTGCGGGCCCTGCTCGACGGCCTGGCGACGCAGTACGCGGCGTGCGGGACGCGGCCGGACGCGTAGGACGGGCGGGACGGGGCGGGACCGGACGCCCGGCCGGGTGCCCGGACGCCCGGCGACGCCCCCGGGTAACGGAACCCGGGGCGCGGAGAGCGGCCGGGTACGTAACCCGGGGCCGCGGAGAACGGCCGGGTGCGGAACCCGGGGCGTCGGAGAGCGGCCGGGCACGCCACCGGCGGAGCGGCCGGAGCCGCGGAAAGCTTCGGCCTGCGCCGAAGGGTCGCTGCGGCATCCTGGGGGAATGGCCCCCAAAGACCTCGCCTCCCTCGCCGCCCTCTTCGCCGACGAGACCCGCGCCGCCTTCCTGCTCGCCCTGCTCGACGGGCGGGCCTGGGCGGCGGGCGAGCTGGCCCGGCACGCGCGGGTGGCGCCCTCGACCGCCAGCGAACACCTCGGGAAGCTCGTCGCGGGCGGGGTGCTCGCCGAGGAGCGGCAGGGCCGGCACCGTTACGTGCGCCTCGCCGATCCCGGCGTGGCCCACCTCGTCGAGGACCTCGCCGCGCGCTCCGGGCCGGCCGTGCCGGAGACGCCGCGCACCCTGCGGGCCGCGAGCGCCGGGCACGCCATGGCGCGCGGCCGGACCTGCTACGACCACCTCGCCGGGCGGCTCGGGATCGCCATCACGGAGGCGATGACCGTACGCGGACTGCTGCGCCAGGACACCGGCTTCGCACTCACCGACGGCGGCCTGGCCTGGTTCGAGGAGCAGGGCATCCCCCTCGTGGCCACGGGGCGGCGGCCCGTCGCTCGCGGCTGCCTGGACTGGACCGAGCGCAGGCCGCACCTCGCCGGGCTGGCCGGCGCGGCCCTGTGCCGGCACGCGATGGACGCCGGGTGGTGCGTACGGATCGGGTCCGAACGCGCCGTGAAGGTGACCGCGGACGGCGAGCGGGCCCTGCACACCACCCTCGGCGTCGAGCCGGCGGCGCTGCGATGAGCCGCCCCGCGCGCGATATTGCGGTGCCCGCCGAACGGTCCGCGCCCTACGGTCGTCCCATGCCGAACCGAACCTCCCGTCTCGCCCTCGCCGCCGCGGGCGTCACCGTCGTCCTGTGGGCCTCCGCCTTCGTCTCCATCCGCAGCGCGGGCGCCGCCTACTCGCCCGGCGCCCTGGCCCTCGGCCGGCTCCTCGCCGGCTCCCTCGTCCTCGGGATCGTCCTGCTGGTACGGCGTGAGGGCCTGCCGCCGCGCGCCGCCTGGAAGGGCATCGTCGTGTCCGGACTCCTCTGGTTCGGCGTCTACATGGTGGTGCTCAACTGGGGCGAGCAGGAGGTCGACGCGGGCACGGCCGCGATGGTCGTGAACATCGGACCGATCATGATCGCCCTGCTGGGGGCGAAGGTGCTCGGCGAGAACCTGCCGCCCCGGCTGCTCGCCGGCATGGGCGTCTCCTTCGCCGGCGCGGTGGCCGTCGGGCTCTCGATGTCGAGCGGTTCCGGCGAGAGCCACGCCTCCGTCCTCGGCGTCGTGCTCTGCCTCGTCGCGGCGATGGCGTACGCGGGCGGGGTCGTCGCGCAGAAGCCCGCGCTCGCGCACGGCAGCGCACTGCAGGTGACCACCTTCGGCTGTCTGGTCGGCGCGGTGGCCTGCCTTCCCTTCGCCGGGCAACTCGTCCACGAGGCGGCCGAGGCCCCGCTGTCGGCGACCCTCAACATGCTCTATCTCGGCGTCTTCCCGACCGCCCTCGCCTTCACCACCTGGGCCTACGCCCTGGCCCGTACGACGGCGGGGCGGATGGGCGCGACGACCTACGCCGTGCCCGCGCTGGTCGTCCTGATGGCCTGGGTGCTGCTCGGTGAGCTCCCTGCGCTGCTCACGCTCGGCGGCGGTGCGCTGTGCCTGGCGGGCGTGGCGGTGTCGCGCTCCCGGCCGGGGCGCACCGTGGCCGTCTCGGCCGGGTCCGCGGGGGCCGACGGGTCCGCCGGGACGGCCCAGGCCGCCCAGGCGACTCAGGCCGGTCAGGCCGGTTCGAGGGAGTCGGCCTGACGTCCGGCGGGGCGGCGGACCGCCCGGCGTCTCGCTAGAAGACGACGAGCGCGCGGCCGCCCTTCCCCGCCAGCATGTTGTCGAAGGCGCCCGGGATGCCCTCCAGGGTGATGCGCTCGGTGACCAGGGTGCTCAGGTCGAGGCGGCCTGCGCGGATGTGCCCGGCGAGGACCGGGAGGTCCTTCGCCGGGTCGGAGTTGCCGTAGACGCATCCGGACAGCGTGCGGCCCCAGTGGAAGATCTCCAGGGCGTGGAAGGTGACCTGCTGCTCCTTGCCGCCGATGCCGACGACCGTGGTCCGGCCGCCGCGCCGGGTGGCGTCCCAGGCGGCGCGGATGGTGGCGGCGCGGCCCACGCACTCGACGGAGACGTCGACGCCGTGGCCGCCCGTCAGCTTCCGGATGTCCTTGGCGGTGGTCTCGGAGGCGACGACGTACTCGGTGGCACCCGCGGCCCGCGCCAGGGCCTCCTTCTCGGGCGACACGTCGACGGCGACGATCGTCGACGCCCCGGCGATCCGGGCGGCCTGCAGGGTCGCGAGACCGACCCCGCCGACCCCGAAGACCGCGACGGTCTCGCCCTCGCGCACCCGGGCGGAGTGGTGCACGGCGCCCCAGCCGGTCAGGACCGCGCAGCCGAGGAGGGCGGCGTCGGTGAGGGGGACGCCGTCGGGGACGGGCAGTACGCAGTTCGCCGCGACGACGGTCTCCTCGGCGAAGGCGGCGACGTTGAGCCCGGGGTGGAGCTCGGTGCCGCCCTCGGTGCGGGCGTACACGTTCGCGGAGCCGGCCAGCGCGTTCACGCAGAGCCAGACCTCGCCGAGCGTGCAGGGGTGACAGCTGCCGCAGGAGGGCGCCCAGTTGAGGACGACGCCGTCGCCGGGTGCGACATGGGTGACGCCCTCGCCGACGGAGACGACCGTGCCGGCGCCCTCGTGGCCGAGGACCGCGGGCACGGGGACCCGCATGGTGCCGTTGGACAGCGACAGGTCGGAGTGGCAGACGCCGGCGGCGGCGAGCCGGATCCGCACCTGGCCGGGGCCGGGCTCGGGCAGTTCGATGCCGGTGATCTCCAGGGGAGAGCCGACGGCGGGCAGGACGGCGGCGCGGATCACGCTCGTGTCTCCTCGGTTGCTCAGCACTGCGGGGACTCGGGACGGCGGGGCCGGGGACGGCAGAAGTCGTTACGGTGACGGCTCGGGACGGCGTGAGCCGTACCGCCGACGGCTCAGAACTGCAGGGACTTGGTCTGGAGGTACTCGGCCAGGCCGTGCGCTCCGAGCTCGCGGCCCACGCCGGACTGCTTCCAGCCGCCGAACGGGGCCAGCGGGTTGAAGCGGCCACCGTTGATGTCGACCTGGCCGGTCTCCATGCGGCGGGCGAAGGCGACGGCTTCCTCCGGCTCGCCCCAGACGGCGCCGGCGAGCCCGTACACGGTGCCGTTGGCGATGGCGAGGGCATCGGCCTCGTCCTCGTAGCGGATGATCGAGACGACCGGGCCGAAGATCTCCTCCTGGGCGATGGTCATCTCCGGGGTGACGTCGGCGAAGACGGTGGGGGCGACGTAGTAGCCCCTCTCGCGCGGGGCCTCGGGGCCACCCGCGACGATGCGGGCGCCCTCGGCGACGCCCTGCTCGATGTAGCCGCGCACCCGGTCCCGCTGCTTGGCGTTGACGAGCGGTCCGACGCGCTCGCCGGGGACGTACTTGGCGACCGCCGCGGCCGCGAGCTCGACCGCCTCCTCGTACCGGTCGGCGGGGACCAGCATCCGCGTCCAGGCGCTGCACGTCTGGCCCGAGTTGGACATGACGTTGGCGACGCCGACGGCCACGGCCTTGCCGAGGTCGGCGCTCGGCAGGATCACGTTGGCGGACTTGCCGCCCAGCTCCAGGGCGACCCGCTTGACGGCCCCGCCGGCGAGAGCGCCGATCTTCCTGCCCACGGCGGTGGAACCGGTGAAGGAGACGAGGTCGACGTCGGGGTGCTCGGCCAGCGCCTGTCCGGCGACCGCGCCGAAGCCGGTGACGAGGTTGAAGACACCGGCCGGGACACCCGCCGCGTGGACGGCCTCGGCGAAGAGCTGGGCGGTGAGCGGAGTGTCCTCGGCGGGCTTCAGGACGATCGTGCAGCCGGCGGCGAGGGCCGGGGCGACCTTCGCGACGATCTGGTGCAGCGGGTAGTTCCAGGGGGTGATCGCGGCGACGACGCCGACCGGCTCGGAGTAGACGGTCGAGTTGCCGACCTTCTCCTCGAAGGGGTGGGTCGCGGCGAGTTCCGCGTAGGATCCGGCCACGGCGATCGGCAGGCCGGTGTGCACGGCGGCGGCGAGCTGCGGCGGGGCGCCGAGTTCGGTCGTCACGGTGGCGGCGATCTCCTCGGCCCGGGCGGCGAGCGCGTCGCGCAGCGCGCCGAGCCGGGCGGCCCGCTCGGCGGGCGGGGTCGCGGCCCAGCCGGGGAACGCGGCGCGGGCGGCGCGCACGGCGGCGTCGACGTCCTCGGCGTTGCCGGCGGGCACGTGGGCGACGACCTCTTCGGTGGCCGGATCCAGCACGGCGACGGTCTCCGTGGAGGCCGCGGCGCGCCACTCCCCGCCGATGTACATCGCGTCGTGGGCCATCATCCGCTGTCTCTCCTCGCTGGTCGGGGCGGTGGTGCGGCCGCGCCTGCGCCCGTCCGGAGGCGGGCGCGCGGGCGCGTACGCGGTGGCCGGGGCCGGGCGCGGTGACGCGTACGGCCGGTGGCCGGGTCCTACGGCCGGCCGGGGCCGGGTCTGGCGGTGGCCGGGGCCGGTCCGGCAGCGGCCGGGTCCCGCAACCGGTCCCGGTGGCGCAGGGGCCGGCCCGGGCTGATCGCGGAGCTCCCAAACTAGCGCTGTTAGTTTTCCGGCGCCAGGCCCCTCTCTCCGGCACGCCCCGATCGTCGCCTCCAGCGCCCCACCCTGTCCACGGGCCACCCGGCCGGAGGACGTTTCCGGGCATGCCGACACGACGGCCCCGACGCGCCGACACGACGGCCCGATCACACCCCGGGACGGAGCCGACGCGCGGCGCACCGACACGACCGCCCCGTCCGGGCCCGGCCAGGGACCGAACTCGGGCATGCCACCAGCACCCGCCGCGGCCCGGACGGCTGTCGACGGGTTGACGCGCCGGCATGACCGCGCCCGGTATCGGCTGGGGCAGGGACCGACAGCGGGCGTGCCACCACCCGACAGTGCCCGAGACCGGGACCGGCGAGCGGCGCGCGGGCACGACCGGCTGCCCACCCCGGCCCGGGAGGCGGCCGCCCGCAGGCATGCCGACACGGCCGCCCCCGACGCGCCCACACGACGGCCCGATCACACCCCGGGACGGAGCCGACGCGCGGCGCACCGACACCACCGCCCCGCCCCGCCCAGGCCGGGACAAGGACCGGCCCCCCGACGTGCCACCACCACCCGCCACGGCCCGCACCGGACCCGGCCCCGGCCCTCGGCTTGCCGGCGCCGCCGCCCCGGCACGAAGGGCAGTGGGTGGGCCCGCCGTCGTTCTCGCCCGGCGTGGCGAACCGGTGGCGGTCGTGGCTGATCTTGCCGCCGAGGAGGATCCCCGGTTGGTCGGCGAGGCGGTTGGGGCGACGGCGAGGGCACCGCGCCAGGAGCGACGGGAACGGCGCGGGCGGGAGCGGCGCGGGCGCTCTGCGGGAGACCGTGTGGCGGGGGCTCGTCGCCTCGGTCGGGGTGCGACGGTGCGCCGGCGCTTCGCCGAGGCCCCGGACGGCTGGCCGGCGGACCGGCCGGCCGCGGAGCGGGCAGGTGCGGAGCATCCCGAACCGCCCGCCCCGCTGCCGTCCTGGGGGCGGGGGCGCCCGGAGCCGGGGCGCGGCCCCGAGGAGGAGCGGGACCGGCTGTTCCGGGCGACGGCGGGGCTGCTCGGCGCACCTGCGGCGGAGCGGCCCGTGACGGTGGCGCCGGACGACTTCCCGCGGTGGACGCGGGCTCTCTCCGGCTCCTCGTCCATCCTGCGCGCCGGGCCCGCGGAAGCGGAAGTGGTTGGCATTTTCTCGCCACGCCACTGGAGAAGGCGCTGCGACCGCGAGGACACCCGCGCCCCGGCCGTCGCTCGCAGCTCGGCACCGCACCGCAGCCGGTCCGCAGCCGGTCCGCACCCGCCCCGACGGCGCCCCCGCGGCGGCCGCACTGCCGGACGGCGCCCACGGACCAGGAGCGGAGCTGTGCCAGAACCCCCTCAGCCCTCCCTCAAGCCCGGCCGACCGGCACCTTCCGTGGTGCGGTCGGCGCGTGCGGAGCCGGCCGCGCGCCCGCCGCGGAGCCCCGTTTCCGGCGGCGGGTGCGTGCAAGGCGGCACGCACCCCCGCCCCGCAGGTGACGCCGCTCCCCGGTCAGGCGCGATGCGCCCGATCCGGGGAGCGTGGCCCCGGTCAGATCTGCCGGTCGACGTCGGTGAGGTGGGCGAAGACCACGATGTTCGAGGCGTAGCCTCCCTTGCGGTCGAAGCTTCCGCCGCAGGTGAGCAGGCGGAGTTCGGGCCGGCCGGTGGTGCCGTACACCTCCTGGTCGGGGAAGGCCGACTTGGCGTACGTACGGACCCGGTCGACCGTGAAGACGGCGACACGGCCGTCGGCGCGGGCGACCCGGAGGGTGTTGCCGGGGCTGAGGGAGTTCAGGTTGAGGAAGATCGCCGGGCCGGTGCGGGTGTCCCGGTGGCCGACGATCACGGCGGTCCCGCGTTCTCCGGGCGTGACGCCGCTCGCGTACCAGCCGACGACGCGGGGATTGTCGGCGGGCGGGGTGGCGAGCTGCCCGGACTTGTCGAGGTCGAGGCCCAGGACGGGGGCCTCGATGGTGATCGCGGGGATGGCGAGGGCCGTGGGCCGGGAGCGGCGCAGGGGCGCGGGCGCGGGCTGCGGCCGGGGTGTGGCCGCGGCCTTCCGGGGGGCCGCGGAGACCTTCCGCGGCGTCTCCTTCGGGGTGCCGGTGGGGGCCGCGACGCCGCGTGGGGTGGGGCCGGCGGCCAGCGCGGGACCGGCCGGTTCCTCCCCCTGGGCCCACCAGACACCGCCGACGACCAGGGACACGGTCAGGGCGAGTGATCTGGTGAGCCGGAGGATCCGGCGCTGCCGGCGCGTGGTGCGTCCCCGTCGGACGGGCCCGCGCGGGTGGGGCCGGCGCGGGCTCCGCTCGTACGGGGACGAGGCCGGAACCCGGCCGACGGGGTCCGCCCCGCGCGGGAGAACGGGCCTACGCGGCGCCATCGTTGCGGCGGCGCGAACGGCGGACGAGGATCAGACCGGCAGCGCCCGCGAGGCCCGCGGCCACGGCCGATCCGACGCCGAAGGCGGAGCTGTCGTCGGCCTGGGTCGCGGTTTCGGAGGCTCCGCCGCCACCGGCGCCGACCGGGCCGTGGGGAGGCCTGTGGTGCCCGGGACCGCCACTCGCGCTGCCGCCGTTGTCACCACCACCGGTGACCGGAGGGTTGGTGGGCGGAGCGGTGGGGCAGTCGACCTGGAAGACCTTGCTCTTGCCCGCGCCGTTCTCGCCCACGAACGTCCAGTCGAGCTTGTACATGCCGTCGGGAAGGGCGAGTTCCCCGGTCTGGCCCCGCCCCGAGGTGAGGGTGATGTGACCGCTGAGCGTCGGCCCGTCCGCCTTGGGAGGCTGCGGCGCGATCGAGTAGTCGACTTCCTGGAGGGTGTCGAAGTTGAAGGCGGCGAGGTAGAAGCGGCACACCTTTGGCTCGTCCCTCTGGTCGTTGGGGTCCGTGCCCACGTTGTGGGTCTTGACGTCGCCGTTGTCGCCCGGGGCGGCGTGGGCCATCGGCGCGCCCCCGAGGGTGAGGGAGCCGATGGCCAGAGCGGTGGCGGCGGTGGACAGCAGGGGACGGAGAGCCTTGACGGTCATGCGGGAGTTCCTCCAGTTCAGACATCGGATGCAATCACCCGATAATCTGACTATTTGTCACCCCATCGTGACGGAGGGTGGCAACCTGGCCGTGCCGTCCTCCGACTTCCACCCGTCCGGCCCCGCCCGGATCACGGCTCGCCGCCCGGGCCGGACCGATGGCGTCGGGCCGGACGGACGGCCCGGGCCTCCTAGATGATCCCGAAGAGGATCCCGGCGGCCAGGACCACCAAGGACGTCACCGCGGCCCATTTCACCGTGAACCTGGTGTGGTCGCCGAACTCCACCTTCGCCATGCCGACGAGCACGTACACCGCCGGGACCAGCGGGCTCGACATGTGCAGCGCCTGACCGACCAGGGACGCCCGGGCGATCTCCAGCGGGGACACCCCGTGGGCCGCTCCCGCCTCGGCGAGCACCGGCAGGACACCGAAGTAGAAGCCGTCGTTGGACATGAAGTACGTGAGCGGCAGGCTCAGCACTCCGGTCACGAGGGCCATGTGCGGGCCCATGCCCTCGGGGATGGCGCCGACCAGCCAGTCCGCCATGTGCTTGACCATGCCGGTGCCGGTGAGGACACCGGTGAAGACGGCGGCGGCGAAGACCATGCCGGCGACGTTGAGGACGTTGTCCGCGTGGGCTGCGAGCCGGGCCTTCTGCTCGCCCATCCTGGGGTAGTTCACGGTGAGCGCGAGCGCGGCACCGAGCAGGAAGAGCACCGGGATCGGCAGCAGCTCCGTGATCATGGCGGCGAGCAGGGCCACGGTGAGCCCGGCGTTGAACCAGTACAGCCGGGGCCGCAGGGTCTCACGCTCGGGGTCGAGCCCCGGGAAGCCCTCCTCGCCGCCGTGGCCTCCGGCGGGCAGATCCGCGCCCCCGTCCGCACCGGGCCCCTCGGCGCCCGCCTTGCCGGGGCCCGGCCTGGCGGCTCCGTCGCCGTCCGCGCGGCCGTTCGCGTCACCGGCGTCACCGTCACCGGCGCCGCCACCCGGGGCGACGAGGACCGTCTCGCTCTTCGGTGCCAGCGCCTCGTCGAGGCTCAGGTAGCCGATGCGCGAGCGCTCGCGGCGGCCGAGGACGTAGGCGAGCACGAGGACGAAGAGCAGGCCGGCACCGAGCGCGGGGATCATCGGGACGAAGATGTCGGCCGCGTCCAGCTTGAGCGCCGTGGCCGCGCGGGCCGTGGGGCCGCCCCACGGAAGGGTGTTCATGACGCCGTTCGCGGTGGCCGCGACTCCGGTCATGACGACGAGGCTCATCCCGAGACGCTTGTAGAGCGGATACATCGCCGAGACGGTGATCATGAAGGTGGTCGAGCCGTCGCCGTCCAGCGAGACGACGGCGGCGAGCACCGCCGTACCGACCACGACCCGCAACGGGTCGGCCTTGCAGAAGCGCAGGATGCCGCGGACGATCGGATCGAAGAGGCCGACGTCGATCATGACGCCGAAGTAGACGATCGCGAACATCAGCATCGCGGCCGTGGGCGCCAGCTTGCCGACGCCCTCGATGACGTAGTCGCCCAGCTGGGCGCCTTGTCCGACGGCGACGCAGAAAAGCGCCGGAACGAGCACGAGCGCCGCGATCGGCGACATCTTCTTCATCATGATCAGGACCAGGAAGGTCGCGATCATGGCGAAGCCGAGGATGGTCAGCATGGGAGGACACCTCACGTTCACCCTTGAACTCCCGCCAGAGCGGCGGTGCGGATGACGGTAGGTGCCTGCTTCCGGCGTTAACAAGACGTTGACGCGTGAGCAATACGAGCAAAACCCCAGGTCACGGCATGGGTGATCCGCTGGGGCTGACATGGACGGGGAATCCGTTGAGCACCGCGGTACCCGACAGAGGGTCCAGGCGGGAGCCGTCGAGCAGCTGGTTGACGTTGACTCCGGGGCGGCGCGCGGCGACCCCGAGCCGGGTGCCGGGACGGTCGTGGCCCCAGCCGTGCGGAAGGCTCACGACGCCACGGCGGACGGTGTCGGTGACCTCCACCTCGGCCTCGATCTCCCCGCCCTCGCCCTTGACCCGGGCGAGCGCCCCGGCCGCCAGGCCGAGCCGGGCCGCGTCCTCGGGGTGGACCTGCAGCGTGCAGCGGTTGGAGCCCCCGGTGAGGGCCGGGATGTTGTGCAGCCAGCTGTTGTTGGAGCGCAGATGGCGCCGGCCGACCAGCTGGAGGCTGCCGGGGCCGGGTACGGAGTCGAGGGCCGCGCGCAGCCGGGGCAGGTCGGCGGCGATCGGCGCGGGCAGCAGCTCGATCCGTCCGCTGCGGGTCTTGAGGAGACCGGGCAGCCGCGGTGCGAGCGGGCCGAGGTCGATGCCGTGCGGCGCGGCGCGCAGCGCGTCGAGGGTGAGCCCGTGCGAGCGGGCGTACGGACCGAGGCGCAGCATCAGGTCGAGGCGCCGCTCAGGTCCGCCGGTGCCGGTGAGGCCGGCGGCCACGGCCTTGGGGTCCGCCCCGTACACCGGCGAGTGGCTCTGGGTGACGGCCTTGGCGAGGGTCGAGTCGATGGCGAGGTCGTCGACGGCGGACGGCGGGGCGCCGTGCAGACCGGAGACGGCGAGGATCAGGCGGGCGTGGATCTCGCACTCGTCCATGCGCCCGGGGGCGAGGGGGACGGCGGCCGGGGTGTAGCGGACCTGGTTGCGGACGGCGAACTGGTTGAACGCGAAGTCGAAGTGCGCGCTCTGGGAGGGCGGCGGCGGGGGCAGGACGACGTCGGCGTGCCGGGAGGTCTCGTTGAGGTACGGGTCGACGGCGACCATGAAGTCGAGCGAGGCCAGGGCCGCGTCGAGGCGCTGCCCGTCGGGGGCGGACAGGACGGGGTTGGCGGCGATGGTGACGACGGCGCGGATGCGCCCCTCCCCCGGGGTGTCGATCTCCTCGGCGAGGGCGGCGAGCGGCAGCTCACCCTTGGCCTCGGGATGACCGGAGACCCTGCTGGTCCAGCGACCGAGCGCGAACCCCTTGCCGGGTCCTGCGGGACGGGGGGCGGGGGCCGTGGCGGAGAGCGGGAAGAGGGCGCCGCCGGGCCGGTCGAGATTGCCGGTGAGGATGTTGAGCACGTCGACGAGCCAGTTGCCGAGGGTGCCGTAGGCCACGGTCGACGAGCCCATCCGGCCGTAGACGGCGGCGGTCGGGGCGGCGGCGAGCGCGCGGGCGGTCGTACGGATGGCCTCGGCGTCCAGGTCGCAGGCGGCGGCGACGGCCTCGGGGCTGAACTCCGCTACCGCCCGGCGTACTTCCTCGACGCTCCCCTCCACCAGGTGGGCTTCGAGGTCACCGAGGTCGGTGAGCTCCTCGGCGAAGAGGGTGTGGACGAGGGCCGCCAGGAAGAGGGCGTCGGCACCCGGGCGGATGGCGAGGTGACGGTCGGCGAGCCGGGCGGTGCGGGTGCGGCGGGGGTCGACCACGGTGAGCGTGCCGCCGCGGCGGCGCAGCGCCTTGAGCCGTCCGGGGAAGTCCGGGGCGGTGCACAGACTTCCGTTGGAGTCCAGGGGGTTGGCGCCGAGCATCAGGAGGTGGTCGGTGCGGTCGAGATCGGGCACGGGGATCGCGAAGGCGTCACCGAAGAGCAGCCCGCTGGAGACGTGCTTGGGCATCTGGTCGAGCGTGGAGGCCGTGAAGAGGTTGCGGGTGCGCAGGGCGCCGATGAGGAGCGGCGGGTAGAGGGCGCCGGCAACCGTGTGGACGTTGGGGTTGCCGAGGACGATGGCGACGGCGTGCGGTCCGTGCTCCTCGACCAGCGGGCGGACGCGGGCGGCGACGAGGTCGAGGGCCTCGTCCCAGGTGGCCTCACGCAGAACGCCGTTCTCCCGGACGAGGGGGCGGGCGAGCCGGTCCGGGTCGGCGTCGACCTCGGGGAACGCGGCGCCCTTGGGGCAGATGAAGCCCTGGCTGAAGACGTCGTCCCGATCGCCACGGGCAGCCGTGACGCGCCCGGCGTCGAGGGTGAGGGTGAGGCCACAGGTCGCCTCGCACAGGGGGCAGATGCGCAGGGCGGTGGAGGCCTGTGAGGCCTCTCGCACGGCGGGGGCCGCCATGACGGGCTCCGGGGTGGGGGGCACCTCCGTGAGGGGCTCCGGAGTGAGGGGCACCTCCGTGAGGGGCTCCGGAGTGGGGGGTGCCTCCGTGAGGGGCTCCGGGGTGGGGGGCACATCTGTGAGGGGCACCGGAGCGGGGGGCACCTCCGTGAGGGGCTCCGAGGTGGGGGGCACCTCCGTGAGGGGCTCCGGCACGGACGTCTCCGACATGGTGGTCTCCCTGGGGCGGCGGTGGCACGCGGGTAGCGCGAGCATACCGACCGGTAGGGAGGTGCGACAGACCTCGGGCGGCGCGGGGCGGGCCGGTTCGGAAAGCTCGGCTCGTTCCGGTGGGCTCGGCTCGTTCCGTACGGCCTGCGGCTTCGGAGGGCGTCGGGTGGCGCCGGAACGGGGAGAGCGATCGCGGTCGGGAGGCCGGCCGCCGGGCCGGAGACCCCGGCCCGAGGTCCCCCGCCGGGCTTCTCCGACGGCGGATGTCAGCCCCGTGCGGGAGGCCCCGGGCCCGAGGCCCTACGCCGGAGGCCGATCCCACGCGGCAGGGCGGCGGCCCCACGCCGGAGGTCGATCCCACGCCGGAGGGCGATTCCACGCGGCAGGTCGGCCCCACGCCGGAGATCAGACCCGGTCCGGAGACGCGCGCCCGGCCGGGCGGCCCGCGGCCGCCCGGTTTCGGCTAGCCGCCCTGGCCCAACGACGGTGCGAGATAGGCGTGGAGGAGCGCGCGGGTCTCGGCGATCAGGGCCGGGTCGCCGGCCGGGTCGACGCGGAAGGCGAGCCGGAGGAGGGCGTCGGTGGCCTCGACGCCGACGAGCACCTTGCGCAGCAGGGTCGCGTCGGCGGGCCGGCCGAGCGGGGTGGCCAGCAGGCCGCAGATCCGGTCGGCGACGAGATGGTTGGGGTCCTCGTCGCCCGCATCGGCGTGGCCGGCGGCCGGGACGCCGAAGTCGACGAGGGCGAAGCCGGGCACGGTCCGCTTCATGGCGATGTACGCGTCGAGGACGGTGTCGATGACGCTCAGGGCGTCGACGGACGGCAGCGCGGCGAGGCCGGCGCCGATCCGCCCGGCGTAGCTGTCGAGGTTGCGGTGGGCGAGGGCGGCGACCATCGCCCGCTTGTTGCCGAAGAAGCGGTAGACGGAGCCGATGGGGACGCCGGCGTGGGCGGCTACGGCGCGGGTGCTCAGCTGCTCGTAGCCGGTCTCGTCGAGGAGTTCCGCGCAGGCGTCGAGGATCCGGGCGAGACGTTCGGCGCTGCGCTGCTGGACCGGGGCGCGGCGGAGCGCGGGCCCTTGGCCCGCGGCGGGCGAGCGGGGGGTGGACTGAGGCACGGGGACCATCATGCCGCCCCTCCCGGCGAAGAGGCAGTGTTCCCCTCCTGCACGGTTCCTCACCGACCGCAGGGACACTCCTGCGCGCATCCCTCACCAGCCCTGTGGTGACCCGAGTCAGTCGAAGAGGGCAACGACTCCCGTCACCCAGATCGCGAGGAACGCGACGGCACCCACCAGGCAGCCGACGCCCGCCAGCACCCCACCGACCGTCCACGGCCCGGAGGGCGCCTCCTCGTCCGTGCTCTCCGGGCCGTCCAGGTAGGTGGCGGGGTCGTCCCAGTCGACGGAGCGCCCCAGCGCTTCGGCGCAGGCCGTCCGCACGGCGAGGAGCTGCTTCTCCGCGAAGGGGGTGGCAGCCCTCGCCTCGGGGCCGCGCCAGGCGAGGGCCTTCATCCGCCGCCCGGGAGGCCCGTACCGCGCTTCGAAGGCGGCGGTCTCGTCGGCGTCGCGGTCCTCTTCGAGGTACATCCAGCGTCCGGCCTCGGCGGCATCGCCGTAGAGCCGGTACACCTCGGCCAGACGCCCACGGAGCGCCAGGTCGTCGGGATAGGACGAGACGAGGCCACGCAGACGCTGGCGCGCGGCAGGAACCCGGCCGGCGGCCAGGTCCGCATCGACTCGGTCAAGGGTCTCTCTCAGAGGCATGAGCGCATGATCGGATATCGCACCGACCAGCGTCGACCGGGTTGTCCGTCCTGGTGGCTTCAGGCGATCAGCAGGTTTCAGGCGATCAGCAGGCCGATTCCGCCCAGGGTGTAGGCGATCATCAGGCCGAACAGCGGGAGTTGGCCGGCGACCGCCCGCGCGGGCGGGAAGAGGCGGACGGAACGGTCGTGGGCGGCGACGACGCCGAGGACGTGACCGGTGACGATCGCGGCGACCTGGAGGGTGGCGAGGCCGCCCGGGCCCAGGGGTGGAGCGGGTGCGGGGACGTTGTCAGTGCCCCCTGCCATGATGACGGTGCGTGGTCCTTCGGTGACGAAGAGTGTGAAGTAGTGGGCGACGAGATAGCCGAGGGCGATGGGCAGGAGCGAGTGGGCGAAGGAGGTGAGGGGTGTGGTCAGTTCGCGGTTGAGCAGGCGCAGGGCGCCGGCGCACAGCCCGTAGAGCGCGGCGACGAGGGTGACGGCGGCGAGCAGTCCGAGCGTGGCGGTGAGGGTGCGGCCGAGGGGTGACGTCTGGAGGCTGGTGATCCACCGCGGGTTGTCGGAGAACCCGTCGTAGGCGGTGGAGCCGAGGAGGACGCAGACGGTGGCGACGAGGCCGGGCGCCTGCGGGGTGGCGTCGAGGCCGTCGAAGGGGGAGCGCAGGACCAGGCGCCCGTCGGCGCGGCGGCCGAGCGGGGAGAGCCGGGCCAGGAGGGAGGAGTAGACCTCGAAGGGGTCGGCGTGGGCGAACCAGTCGGGGCCGTAGCGGGCCGAGCCGAGGAGGTGGACGGCGGTGTGGGCGGCGAACACCGTCAGGAGGACGGGAGTGGCCGTGGGGTCGGGGGCGACGAGTTCGAGCCAGGTGAAGAGAAGGAGACCGGCGGCCGCGGGCCGGATCCCGAGGCCGGCGGGGATCGGGCGGGGTGGGCGGCGTGCCGGGAGGACGGCCTGCAGAGCGCGCAGGGGGTTGAGGAGTCGCCAGGCGGGTCCGGCGAGGAGGGAGGCGGGGACGAGGCCGACCCAGAGCAGGACGTAGACGGCGCCGGGGGCGGGGTTGCGGTCCGGGTCGTCCGGCCCGAGGAGGAGGTGGAGGACGAGGGCGAGGGCGGCGGCGGCGCCGAGGAGACGGAGGGCGGTGCGGGTCGCGGGCGCGTCCGCGAGGCGCTGGACGGCGGCCGGGAGCGGGCGGCCCGCGCGGTCCCCGTGGAAGCGGGAGGAGGACCAGAGCAGGCCGAGCGAGAGGAAGGAGACGAGGAGCGCGGCGAAGGCGCCGGCGTACGCGTAGAACGGCGACAGCGGCAGGTCGTG
Organism: Streptomyces sp. NPDC048018; assembly: GCF_043202995.1. NCBI lineage: Bacteria > Bacillati > Actinomycetota > Actinomycetes > Kitasatosporales > Streptomycetaceae > Streptomyces > Streptomyces sp. NPDC048018. The sequence goes on along the minus strand of NZ_JBIDBK010000012.1, from coordinate 98,385 downwards.
CTGGGCGCCCACGCCATGGGCGAGCAGCAGCGTGCCGGGCGGTGCCGGCGTGGCCGTGAGTGCCGTCATCGGACCACGAGTTGGGTCAGCACGAGTCCGGACTCGTGGGTCTCGACCTCGAAGAGGCCGGTGCGGTCGGCGGTGAGCGTGAGGGTGGCCTGCCGGCCGGGAGGCAGCTCGGTCTCGCGGTCGTAGCCGTGGACGTGGAGGGTGTCGGCGCGGTCGCTGGTCACCTGGAGGGTGAGACGTTCGCCCTTCTTCAGTTCGACCCGGGAAGGGGGCGGTTGTACGGAGTTTCCGGAGATGGCGATCGTGAGGGTACGGCCGCCCGGCGGGGCGGCCGGGGTCGTCCGGGGGGCGCCCGTGCCCGGCGTGGTGGCGGACGGCGCGTCGGCGCCCAGGGGCAGGGTGGCTTCCACGGGGCGGCCGGCGACGGCCCAGACGGTGTGGTCGTCGGCGAGGAGCCGGGCGGTGAGGGTGCGGGCGCCGGTGCGGGCGGGGACGTGCACCCAGGGGCCGTAGGCGCGGGCGGCCTCGCGACCGTCGACGAGGAGCCGGGCGTGGCCGCGGCCGGGGAGTGCGGCGCCGCCGGTGCTCTCGGGAGTGAAGCGGAACCTCTCCACCAGGAGGTGGACGTTCCAGCCGCCCTCGCTGTCCGGCCGGGCCTCGAACCGTACGACGGGGGCCCCGTCCGCGGGTACCTCGCGCAGGCGGTGCCCGGTGCTGTCCTTCGTCGCGAGGAGGCGGCCGTTGCCGCCGGTCGCCTCCTGGTGGCTGGTCCCCGGCTTGTGGTGGGTCGTCGGCCGCCCGCCACAGCCGGCGACCGCGAGCGCGCCCATCACCAGGGCGAGCAGCACGGCCGCGGTGCGGACGACGGGGCGGCGGGCGGAAGGGCGGCGCGGGGGCCGGGGGCCGACGTCCGGGCGGAGGGCGCCCGCACGGAGGACGTCCAGGCGCCGCCGCGCCCGAAGGCCGGCGACCGCGAGGCGCCGCACCCGAAGGCCGAAGTCCGGGCGGTAGCCGACCGCACGGAGGACGTCCAGGCGGCGCCGCGCCCGAAGACCGAGGGCCGGGCGACGCCGCTCCCGAAGGCCGGCGACCGGCCGGAAGGCGACCCCCCGGAGGGCAGCCGGGCGGAAGGCCGCGAGACGGACGGCCGCCTGGCGGACGCCGGCCCGTCGCCGGGCGCCCGCTCCGCCTCGCCGCCGGGCGGTCACGCGGCACCGCCGGCGGGCGCGGCGGAGCCCACGTCGGCGCCTGCGCCCATGACAGGGGCGGAGCCCACGTCGGCGGCTGACCCCTTGGCGGGGCCGGAGCCCACGTCGGCGCCTGGACCCCTGGCGGCGCCGGTCTCCCGATCCGGGCCGGCATTGTCGTCCCGGGCCGAGCCCGAGCCCACGCCCGGTTCCGAGCCCGCACCCGGTTCCGTGCCACCGCCCGGTTCCGAGCCCACGCCCGGTACCGAGCCCGCGCCCGGTACCGAGACACCGCCCTGCTCCGTGCCACCGCCCCCGCCGGGGCCCTCCGCATCCGAGCCGCCCTCCCCGTCGGGGCCACCCTGCGCGGTCCGGGCTGCCTGTGGGCCGTGGGTGCCTGCGACGATCACCGCCCACAGGACCCAGACGACGGCGAGGAGTGCGCGGACCCAGGCAGGGCTCAGTGGGATCCAGGGGATCATCAGGACCGCCTTGTCGAAGGCGTCGAGGAGGGTGAGCACGCCGAGGGCGACCGTGGTCCAGGCGAAGACCCGGCGGTGCGGGCGCAGGGCGAGGCCGAGCACCGTCCACCACAGGCCGGTCAGCAGGAGGGCGAGCGCGGGCAGGAGGGTCGGGGTCAGGGCGAGGGTCGAGCCGGTGACGTCGAGGGCCAGGCCGAGCAGCCCCAGGGCGGTGGCCGCGCCCGCCCAGCGGTTGTCGCGGAGCCGGCGCCACCACAGGAGGGTGCCGACAAGGGCGAGGACGGCGGCGGTGCCGAGGGTGAGCTGGGTCTCGACGCGCTGGATGCCGCGCGCGCCGTACCAGTCGCAGCCCGCGGGCAGGCGGCGGGCCTGGACGTTGTAGTCGGCGCAGACGAGGAGTTGGGCGAGTTTGACGGGTTCGCCGACGAGCCGGCGGGTGTTGCCGGAGACCTCGCCCCAGCGGGATCCGCAGGCGGGCAGGGCGTAGGGGGTGGCGGCGTCGGCGTCCCGCTGCCAGCAGTTTCCGCTGCCCTGTCCGTCCCACCACACGTCGGTGCGGTTGGGGCGGCGGGTACCGTCGCGGTCGACGCCCAGGTGGTTGCCGGCGTAGCGGTTGTGGTGGGAGGTGTCGGTCTGCTTGCCCCACGCCGATTCGCCGCGGATGAAGGCGGGGACGGCGCTGAGGAAGAAGGCCGAGCGCTGGTGACCGTAGATCCAGTTGTTCTCGTAGAGGTTCCAGTTGCCGCCGGCGGTGATGATGCCGGTGCCGGGCGGCATGGAGATCTGGGGGCAGACGACGCCCTGTTCGTAGCCGCGCTCGACGGGCGGCCTGGCGCAGGTGCCGTCGGCGACGTTCGGGTAGTAGTTCTGGTTGTTGTCGTGGATCAGGTTCCGCTCGAAGCGGGCGTGGTTCTGCGGCAGGCCGGGGTGGCCGGGGAAGGCGGAGTCCATGGAGGCGCCGCCCATGTTGTGGTCGAACTCGTTGTCGTGGACATAGACGGAGTCCCCGGCGGTGCCGCTGTAGCCGACCATGTTGTGGTGGCTGCGGCAGCCGGTGATCTCGATGGAGGGGCGGGGGACGTCGTAGCCGCGCCCGTCGTTGATGTCCGAGGCCGAGCCGGGGTAGATGCCGGAGTCGCCGTTGCCGTAGGACTCGCAGTTCTTGTAGAGGCCGTGGTCGGAGGCGAAGGTGAGGAAGCCGTACTCGTCGTTCCAGCGGGTGAGCACGTCGTCGATGACGAAGCCGTCGCCGGCGAGGACGTAGAGCGAGTTGAAGGTGGTGCGCTGGGCGGTGAAGTTGCGGAAGTAGATGCCGTCGGACTTGTCGGCGCGGATGGCGTTGAGCTTGGCGTACCTGGCGTCGATGACGACGTCGAGGCGTGAGGCTCCGGTGCCCTCGATCTGGAGGTTCTCCTTGCCGAGGATCGCGACCAGGTTCTGGTTGTGCGGGCACTGGAGCTGCTGCTCGTAGCTGAGGATCTGGTAGCCGAGCGCCGAGTCGGGAGCCTTGAGCGCGGCGCACGCGCCGGTGGGCGCGGGCAGGGAGGGCTCCTCCTCGTAGAGCCCGGGCAGGATCGCGATGGTCATGCCGGGCCGGTGCACGGCGTCGACGGCCTGCTGGAGGTGGCGGTAGCCCTGCTTCTGGCAGCGGGCGTAGAGGGCGAGGTTGCGGGCCTTGAGGTCGGCCGGGAAGCCCGCGATCCGCCGGGCGAAGTCGCCCCGGTCGCTCTTGCACACGAGGAGGTCGGGCTCTCCCGTGCGCAGGACGGGGACGCTGCCGGAGCCGTCGGGGAGGGTGACGGGCCGCTCCTCGTGCGCCTGGGCGGCGGGGGCGGTGAACAGGGCGGCGGCGAGTGCCGCGAGCACGACCGGGAGCGCGAGAAGGAACCGACGGGTCCATGACATGCGCGTGAGAGTAGAGCATTGTTCATCTTTTGGAACCCCCCGTGCACGCACCACGTCCAAGGCATCCGCGGAAGGGCCCAGGAAAGAGGGGGAAGAGCCCGGAAAGTCACCGTTGACGGGAGCGGGAGCGGAATCCTACGGTCATGCATAGGATTGTTGTGAGCGTCAGGACAGGAGCACGCGATGAACGCGGAGACCAACGCGGAACGGGCGAGAAAGACGGCCGAAGCGCTGACCTACAGCACGGGTTTCGGCAACGAGCACAGCTCCGAGGCGGTTCCGGGCGCCCTCCCCGACGGGCGGAACTCGCCGCAGCGGGCACCGCTCGGCCTGTACGCGGAGCAACTGAGCGGCAGCGCCTTCACCGAGCCGCGGGCGCACAACCGGCGCTCGTGGCTCTACCGGATCCGGCCCTCGGCCGCGCATCCGCCGTTCGCCCGGATCGACAACGGCGCCCTGCGTTCCGCGCCCTTCACCGAGACCGTGCCCGATCCCAACCGGCTGCGGTGGGACCCGCTGCCGGACCCGGCGCCCGGCACGGACTGGCTCGCGGGCCTGTGGACCCTCGGCGGCAACGGTGACGCCACGCAGCGCGCCGGCATGGCCGTGCACCTCTACCACGCGAACGCGTCCATGGAGCGGGTCTTCAGCGACGCCGACGGCGAGCTGCTCGTCGTGCCCGAGCGCGGCGGGCTGCTGCTGCGCACCGAGCTCGGCGACCTCGCGGCCGGTCCCGGCGAGGTCGCGCTGATCCCGCGCGGCGTCCGTTTCCGCGTGGAGCTGCTCGACGAGACCGCCCGCGGCTACGTGTGCGAGAACTACGGCGCCCCGTTCCAGCTGCCCGACCTCGGCCCGATCGGCGCCAACGGTCTGGCGAACGCCCGCGACTTCCGGGCGCCGGTCGCCGCGTACGAGGACGTCGAGGGCCCGGTCGAGGTCGTCAACAAGTACTGCGGAAACCTGTGGTCCGCGACCTACACCCACTCCCCGCTGGACGTGGTCGCCTGGCACGGCAACCACACCCCGTACGTCTACGACCTGCGCCGCTTCAACGTCATCGGGACGATCTCCTACGACCACCCCGACCCGTCGATCTTCACGGTGCTCACCTCGCCCTCCGACACCCCCGGCCTCGCCGGCGTCGACTTCGTCGTCTTCGCCCCGCGCTGGCTGGTGGGCGAGGACACGTTCCGGCCCCCGTACTTCCACCGCAACGTGATGAGCGAGTACATGGGCCTCATCGAGGGCGCGTACGACGCCAAGACCGCCGGCAAGGGCGGATTCGTGCCGGGCGGCGGCTCGCTGCACAACATGATGTCCGCGCACGGCCCCGACCGGGAGACCTTCGACAAGGCCAGTGCCGCCGAGCTGAAGCCGCAGAAGATCGACGACGGCCTGGCCTTCATGTTCGAGACCCGCTGGCCGGTCACCGCCACGGCCCAGGCCGCCGGTGCCGACCACCTGCAGCGCGGTTACGACGACGTGTGGCAGGGTCTGGAGCGCCATTTCCGGCCGTGAACACCCGTGGCATCCGGCCGGGTGTCTCGTAGTCGTCGTGGGGAGAGCCGTGACCGCCTTCGCTCCGGACTCGCTGGTCCTGAACCGGAAGCTTCCGCTCTGGTATCAGGTCTCGCAGTCGCTGCGCGCCTCCATACTGGGCCGCACCCCCGACGCCTCACTGCGGCTGCCCACCGAGGAGCAGCTCGCCGCGCACTACGGCGTGAGCGTGCTGACCATGCGCCAGGCCCTCAAGGAACTGGAGGAGGAGGGCCTGATCAGCAGGCACCGGCGGCGCGGCACCTTCATCGAGCCGGGCGCCCGGCGCTCCAGTCCGCGCCGGCTGCTCGGTTCGATCGACGCGATCGTGGCCCAGCAGTCCGGCGAGCGGACCACCGTGCTCGGCCACGGCACCGAGCCGGTTCCCGGCGAGCTCGCCGAGTACTTCCCCGGCGCGTCGGAGGTGGCGGTCTTCCGCCGTCTGCGCGCGGACGGCGAGAGCGGCGAGCCCACCAACTGGGCGGAGAACGCGGTGCTCCCCGAGGTCGCCGCGGGCATCGACCCGGCCGATCTGGAGCGCTGGCCGATGACGAAGGTGCTCCGCGACGTCGTGGGCGTCAGGATCAGCCGGATCACCGACACCGTCGAGGCCCGCCTCGCGGACCCGGAGACGGCGAGCCTCCTCCAGGTGCCGCTGCTCTCCCCGATCCTGCACTACACGGGCGTCACCTACGACGCCGACGGCCGGGTCGTCGACGTGGCCCGGATCCGCTACCGGGGCGACCGCTTCTCCTTCACGGTGACCGTGGAAGCGCAGTGACCCCCGGCCCCGACCGGGGCCGGCGCCGTCTCTCCCCCACCGGTCCCGGCGACGCCCCGGCTCGGCGGCGGGGGGGTGACCGGCTTTCCGGGCGCCGGTCCTTTCCCACGACGGTGGAGGGGCGCCCGCCGTGCTCACTAGCATGCGGGGCGTGACGGAAGAAGCGGTGCTCGACGACCTGCCCCTGCTCGACGAGCTGATGCCCTGGTCCGTGGCACCGCTGCGGCTCGGGCGGGCCTGGATCGTCGCGCCGGACGCGCGCACGCTGCGGGCCCGCTGGGAGCGGCTCGTCGCGGCCGAGGGGGCGGACCGGGAGGCACTGTTCCGGCCCACCCGGGCGCGGACGCCGGGCAGTTCGGTGGCCGCGCTGCCGGGGCAGCGGACCGGGACCGTGCGGCTCGCACGGGAGCCGGGGCCCTGTCCGGAGCCGGTGCGGCTCGCGCACGGGCCGTTCGACGAGCAGTGGCTGCTGCCCGACCACCGGCTGATCGACACCGCGCGGCCCGAGCTGTGGCGGGTCGCCGACGACCGGCAGCTGTTCGTCGTCGAGCAGGGCTACGTGCCGGGGGCAGCCGGCCCGGCGCTGCTGGTGACGGCCGCGCTGCCGGACGGGCGCTCCCCGGCGGGCCGGCCGGGACGGATCCGGCCGCTGTTCCGCCGGCCCGGCGGACTGGAGCCGAATCTGGCGCCCGGCCTGCCGGCGCTGCTGAGCTCGCGGTACGGGTACGAGGTCGACCCCGCGGACCTGCCGGCCTGGGCGGTGGCGGTGGCGCTGCCCTCGCCCGCGGGCTGCCGGGTGCCGCTTCCGGCGGACGGGGAGGTGTGGGCGGCGGGTGTGGCGCTCGGCCGGGAGCTCGTCGAGGTGCAGCTGCGCGGGGCCCGGGGCGGCACGCGACCGCGTCTGCCGGGCGGGCGCAGGCCCTACGTGCGGGCGGCGGTCCCCGCCCGGCCGATCGCGCTCACGTACGACCCGGACGAGGAGGTGCTGAGCCTGGACGAGGGCCGCATCTCGCCGGTGCCGGCCGCCGCGTGGGAGTTCGAGGTCGGCGGGGTGCGGATGCTCGAGCAGTGGTTCGCACACCGGACCGCGCCCGCCGAGCCGGGCAGCCTGGAGGCGATCGGGCCGGCCGGCTGGCCGCAGGAGTGGACGTCGGAGCTGCTCGAACTGATCACGGTGCTCGCCCTGCTCGCGGAACGCGAGCCGGAGCGCGCGGCGCTCACGGCGCGCGCCACGGCGGCCGGGGTGACCCGCGGCGCGCTGCGGGAGGCGGGGGTGCTGCCGGTGCCGGTTGGGGCCCGCCGGCCCGCTTCTGTCCTCGATCATCAGGAGGAGGGCCCCGAGGGGCAGTTCATGCTCCTCTGACGGGGACCGGTCAGGCGCTGGGCGGGGCGGAGGAGTCGAGCAGCCGCGCGATCGTGGAGGCGCTCGGCGCCGTCGGTCCGCTGCCGTTCCGCTCCGGGACGACCGGGGTGGGCATCCCGCTGCGCCTCGCCTCACGGAGCGAGGAGGCGGCCGGAGGGCTGGGCAGCGCCGCGTCCTGCCGCCGCCGCTCTCCCACGCGCACCTCCCGGCCCACGGGATGCCCGGCCGGTTGCGCACGATCGCGGAGGGGATTCCGGTCTCGGCGGTGACGGCCGCCGTGCGGGAGCTGCTCGGGAACGCGCCCGTGCCGGTGGACGCGGTCCGGCCGGTCGCGCACCGGGCGGCCGGGGTGCTCGCCCTGCTCGGCGGCGCTGATCGCCGGCGCGGATCGCCGGCGCTGATCGCGCTGTGCGCTCCGGCGAGGGTCGGGCGTGACGCCCGCACCCGGCACCGCGCCGGGCGGAACACCGGGTGCCGTGGGTCAGGAGAAGTGCCGGACGGGCGGGGACACGTCCGGCGGGCGGTCGGGAGCTCAGGGGCCGAGCGGGTGCGGGCGGGGTGGTGCGTCGGGGTACGCGGGTGCCCGGCCCGGACGGCCCGTCAGCCGTGGCTGCCGAAGAGCGAGCGGCGCAGTCGGCGCAACGGGGCGAAGAGCGAGACCCGCGAGCTGCGGCTGCGGTGACCGTGCACCGGCACCTCCCGCGTCCGCGACGTCAGTTCCCGCATCAGCAGCGTGGCCTCGGCCGCCTCGCGCTGGGGCACGGCGGGACCGCCGAGCACCGCGAGATGGCGGTCCAGCCGCGAACTGGTCGCGCTGCTCCCGCAGGTGATGGCAGGCACTCGCGGCCTGCTGCGCATTGCTATCTGTTCCATGTCACTCCCCACCCGTACGAGGGCACCCGGCCCGGGCAGGTTAACCCTATCGCCCCGCTACGACACCCGTGTATTCCGGCCGCAGGATTCACCGTCTGTGTACGGGGGTTGACGATCACTGTCCGAATCCATCTGATTCCAGGGTGAGTTGGACAGCGATCGAACACCTGTCGAACCGTCATGAACCATCCTGCACGCGCGTTCCCCACCAGGGGGCCTTCGACCCTGTGTGATCTCCGCCACCAAATCCGGCCGGGCTCGGCTACCGTGGACGGATGACGCTCATCGCGGGTCGATACCGGCTGCTCGACGTGCTCGGCGAGGGCGGGATGGGCACCGTCTGGAGGGCGCGGGACGAGGTCCTGGGACGGGAGGTCGCGGTCAAGGAGGTCCGGGCGCCGGCCGGGCTGCCCACCGAGGACCGGGAGCGGCTGTACGCCCGCCTGGAGCGCGAGGCCCGGTCCGCCGCGCGGATCGCGAACCGCAATGTCGTCACCGTCTACGACGTGGCCCTGGACGACGGACGCCCGTGGATCGTGATGGAGCTGGTCCGCGGGCTCACCCTGGCCGAGACGCTGGAGGCGGAGGGCCGGCTGCCACCGCAGCGGGCCGCTCACATCGGCGTCGACGTGCTCGCCGCGCTGCGGGCCGCGCACGCGGCGGGGGTGCTGCACCGGGACGTCAAGCCGGCCAACGTCCTGCTGGCCAACGACGGCCGGGCCGTGCTCACCGACTTCGGCATCGCGGCCGTGGCGGGGACCTCCCCGCTCACCATGACCGGCGAGCTCGTCGGCTCCCCCGAATACCTCGCGCCGGAGCGCGCGCTGGGGCACACCCCGGGGCCCGCGGCCGACCTCTGGTCGCTGGGCGTGCTGCTGTACGCCGCCGTCGAAGGCGTCTCGCCCTTCCGGCGGGAGACCGCGCTCGACACCCTGCGGACGGTCGTGGACGAGGAGCCCGCGCCGCCCGTGCACGCCGGCCCCCTGGCCCCGGTGATCGAGGCGCTGTTGCGCAAGGACCCGGAGCAGCGCCTTTCGGCGGACGCGGCCGAGGAGCAGCTGCGGCTGATCGGCGCGGGCGGCCGTCCGCGCACCGGGACGCTGCCGGCGACGACGCCGTTCGCACCGCTGCCGGCGGACGGTGCCGGCGCGGAGGACAGAGGGCCGGGCGGGCCGGTGGGTCCCGGCCCGACGGCCCGGGTGCCGGCACCCGGGGAGGCCGAGCCCCGCAGGCGGCGCCGTGGCGCGCTGCTCGCCGGGATCGCGGCCCTGCTTGTGGTGGCGGGCGGGCTGACGTACGCGGCGCTGCGGGACACCGGTTCCGACGAGCCGCCCCCGGTGCCGCCGGTCACGACGGGCGCGTCCACGACGGCGCCCACCACTCCCCCGCCGACGACGGCGCCCACGAGCGCCTCGCCGACGGCGACGACGACTCCGCCGGTCTCGGTCCTCCTCTTCGTCCGAGCGGTGCGGGACGGCTATCGGGGATCGTGTCCGCCCCCGGAGGGCGAGGCCCCGGCGTTCACGGCGACGGTCACGGTGGACCGGACGCCGGCCACCGTGTCGTACCGCTGGGCGACGGAGAGCGGCGAGGGCGGGGACGCCGGGTGGCAGACGCTGGACTTCCCCGGGGGCGGTGCGACGGAGCAGCAGCTGACCCGCACGCAGACGGGGTACACGGCGGGTGCGGCGGTGCGCGACCGGATCCGCCTGGAGGTGCGCGCGCCGGTCGCGCGGCGGTCCAACTGGGTCGCCTTCACGGTGAACTGCGAGGAGACGGCCTCGCCGTCGGCGCCGCCGACCACCGCGACGCCTTCGAGCGGGACCGCCTCCCCGGGCTGATCCGCTACGCCGCCCCGTTGAAGGTCGGCAGGTAGCCGCCGGACTGTCCGGAGGCGGTGGGGTGGTACGACTCGCCGATGTTGAGCCAGTTGACGCTGTGCAGCCACGCCGAGCTGGAGCAGATCTCGTGCCCGGTGAAGGAGGGGACCACGCTCGCGAAGGTGAAGCCGTGGTCGGCGGCGCGCTTGGCGGTCGCCGCGTTGAGGTAGTCGGAGGCGCCGTTGATGGCGCTGCGCTCGTTCTCGCTCAGGCCGGCGATGCAGCTTCCGGCGAGCTGGTAGAAGCGGGGGTAGCCGAGGACGACCACACGGGCGTTGGGAGCCTTGTTCCTGATGGCCGTGTAGACCGCGTCGAGCTTGCCGGGCAGGGTCGTGTCGACGTAGCTCTTGGCTTGATTCACGCGGTTGATACAGGTCGACTCGGACTGCAGGACGCAGGTCGTCATGACGTCCGCGAAACCGGCGTCGTTGCCGCCGATCGTGAGAGACACCAGGTCGGTGGCGGTGGACAGGGGGCCGAGCTGATTGGCCGTGACATCACCCGTTCGGGCGCCCGAGCAAGCGGTGAACGCGAAGGACGAGGGGGCGTGGGCGTTCTTCCAGAGGACGGGATACGCCTTGGTGGAGCGCTTGCAGTCGCCGCTCGCGCTGTCGTAGCTGCCGGAGCCGACACCCGAGGAGTACGAGTCTCCGAGGGCGACGTAGTCGAGTGCGGCGGTGTCGGCGGCCTGAGCGGCTCCCGCCCCGGCGAGGGCGAGGACGGCGCCGAGGAGGAGCGAGGACGAAAACGCCGTGAATCGGGACAGTCTCATGGAACCTCCCTGTAGCAGGATCTCTGCGTTACCAGGTAGTAGCAGCGGATCCGGCGCGCCGGAAGTGTTCATGTCAAAAGTGGGGGTGAACAAGTGCCGACACCCCCTCAGAAACCATCGATTTCAAGCCAGGGGACGAACCGTCAAAAGTCGATGCGCCGAGGGGCCCCGGTGGCCGATCATGGCGCCATGTCTGCCACCCACGGCGCACCGCGAGACCCGGCCCCGCCCGAACGAGCCGTCCCCCTCCGCCTCCACCTCACCGGCGACGACGCCCCCTCCGACGTCGTCGACGCCCTCTTCCTCGGCCGCTTCGCGACCGGGGAGCAACCCCACGTGCACAGCACCACCGTGGACCGCGTGAAGCCCGCCGCCACCCTGCTGCCCGCGGGCGCGAAGCTGTTGCGCGCCACCAAGGGCGACGACCGCAGCTCCCTGCTCGCCGAGGGCGAGGGCTGGACCGTGCTCGTCTCACGCTGGAGCCGGGGAGCCGACGTGACCGTCACGGCGACGGACGCGGAGCTCGCCGAGCGGATCCTCAAGGAAGCGGTGGACGGCGCGAAGGACGAGCCCGAACCACAGCCGGAGAACGTCACCATGGGCTTCTGGTACGTGTCGCCCCGGCGCGGCCCGCACCGCACGACCCGGCAGATCGGCGCCGGCACCTGGGAGGAGATCCGGCCCAACTACACGGCGCCCGTCGCCGAGGCCATGGACCGGCTGATGGCCGTCACCCCCGAGGACATCACCGGCCGGCTGCTGCTGCTCCACGGCCCGCCCGGCACCGGCAAGACCTCGGCCCTGCGCACCCTCGCCCGGTCCTGGCGCGACTGGTGCCAGGTCGACTGCGTCCTCGACCCCGAGCGCCTCTTCGGTGACGTCGGCTATCTCATGGACATCGCGATCGGCGAGGACGAGGGCGGCGCGAAGGGCCGCTGGCGCCTGCTGCTCCTGGAGGACTGCGACGAGCTGATCCGCGGCGAGGCCAAGAACGCGGCGGGCCAGGCGCTCTCCCGGCTGCTCAACCTGACGGACGGTCTACTCGGGCAGGGCCGCAACGTCCTCGTCGCCGTCACCACCAACGAGGACCTGGAGCGGCTCCACCCGGCCGTCGTCCGCCCCGGCCGCTGCCTGGCCCGGATCGAGGTCGACCGGCTCACCCGGCCCGAGGCGGTCGCCTGGCTCGGACGCGAGGAGGGGGTGGGCCGCGACGGGGCGACGCTGGCGGAGCTGTTCGCGCTGCGCCGCGGCACCACGACGGTGGGCATCCCCGAGCCCCGCACCACGGATGCGGGGCTGTACCTGTAGGGAGGCGCGGCCAAGGCGCGCGGCGGGGACGGACGCCGCGCGCCCGGCACGACGCGGGAGACACGGCCTACACCTCGTACGCCGCCCTCAGGGCGTCCTGGACCGCCGCCTCGGCCGCCTCCCGTGACAGGCCCAGCCGGTGGGCCTCCGTGGCGTACCCGGCGGCGGCGGTGGCGGCGAGGCGGGAGGCCGCGTCGGAAGCGGCGGCGACGAAGGTGCCGTTGCGGCCCCGGGTCTCGATCACGCCGTCCGACTCCAGGGCCTTGTACGCCTTGGCGACCGTGTTCGCCGCGAGCCCGAGGTCCTCCGCGAGGCCTCGTACGGTCGGGAGCTTGTAGCCGACGGGCAGCTCGCCCGAGCGGGCGCTCTCCGAGATCTGGGCGCGCAGCTGTTCGTAAGGAGCGGTGGTGGAAAGGGCATCCACGCTGATTCGAAGCGTCACCCGCCCGATTGTGCACCCGGCCCGCGGGAAAAGGGGAGGCGCCCGGGCGCGCCCGCCGCATAGCGTGGTGCACCATGACTGTGATCGTCCGCGAGGTACGGCCCGGGGCCGGCGAGGACGCCGAGGCCTTCGCCCGGATCCGGCGCGCCGCCCTGCCCTACATGATCTCCACCGGCCCGCAGGTCACCTACGACCTGACACACGCCCACCCCGACGCCCGGAACCGGCCGCTGCTCGCCGAGGTCGACGGGGAGGCCGTGGGCACCGCGGAGGTGTCGCTCGCCCACGAGGCCCCGGAGCCGGGAACGGGCTGCGTCAACATCTTCGTCCACCCCGGGCACGTGGGGCACGGCGCCGGCACGCTGCTGCTGCGCGCGGCCGAGGAGCACCTCGCGGAGGCCGGGGCGACCACCCTGTACAGCTGGGTCCTGGACGGTCCGTCCCACCTCGCCTTCGCCGCGAAGCACGGCTACCGGCCGAGCCGCTCGGCCTACTTCCAGCGGCTCGACCTGGGCACCGCCGCACTGCCGCCGCTCCAGGCACCGCCCGCCGGCGTCGAGCTGCGCACGGCGGCCGACTTCGCCGCCGACCCGCGCCCGCTGTTCGAGCTGGACGCGCTCACCACGGCCGACGAGCCGGGCGACGTGGCCGCCGAGATGACCGACTACGCGCACTGGCTGGCGTCCACCTGGGAGCATCCGCTGCTCGACCGTGAGCTGACCACGGTCGCGGTGGCCGACGGGCGGCCCGTCGCGTTCAGCGCGGCCCGCACGGACGGCCTCGGCCGCTACGGCTCCGCCATGACCGGCACCCACCCGGAGTACCGCGGCCGGGGGCTCGCCAAGCTCGCGAAGAACGACTCGCTGCACCGGGCCCGCGCGGCCGGCTGCACGGAGGCGTTCACCGGCAACGACGCGGAGAACGGCCCGATGCTGGCCGTCAACACCTGGTTCGGCTACGAGATCTGCGCAAAGGAGACCCGGCATGTCCGCACGCTCGGCCGAGGCCGCTGAGAAGATGGAGATCGTGCTCGTCAAGGCGGGCCGGACGAAGATCCGTTACCCGGCGGAGCCGCTCGCCGACGACGGGGCGCGGCTGACCGTCCGCGCCCCCTGGGCCGCCGAGGGCGTACGGGACTTCGGCTTCGTGCGCTTCGAGCCGGGCGACGTCTTCACCGAGCACTACTGGCGCGACCGCTGGTACGCGGTGAAGGAGGTGCGCTCCGGCGACGGCACGCTCAAGGGCTGGTACTGCGACGTGACCCGGCCCGCCGTGGTCGACGGCGGCACCGTGGTGGTCGAGGACCTCGACCTGGACCTGTGGGTGTCGGCGGACGGCACCGAGGTCCTGCGGCTCGACGAGGACGAGTTCGCCGCGAGCGGACTGGCCGCCTCCGACCCGGAGGCGGCCGCGGCAGCCGTGGCGGCCCTCGACGAGCTGGAGGCACTCGGCCGGGACGGGCTGGCCGCCCTGCTCGGTGGGGGCGGGACCGGCGGACCGGGGCCGAACGGGGAGCGCTGAGACCCACGTGCCGGGCGCCATGAGCCCGGCCGGGACCGGAGGACCCGCCCCGGGGCCCGTCCGCTGCGGTCCGGCCGGCGGGTCCCGGCTCCGTCGCGGGCCCGGCCCGGACGGACACGGCCCCGGTCGTGGCGTCCGGACCGGACCGGGCGCCGCGGGCCGGGCCCGGCCTAGGAGCCGAGCGTGACCTCCTGGCTCTGCCGTGCCAGGAAGCCGGGCAGCGGCAGGCCCATCGGACCGGTGGCGGTGAGCTGCATGAGGGTGGCTTCCACGCGCGCCGCGCCCGCCCGGTAGCCGGGCTCCTTCACGACGGCGCTGTTGGTCCACTCGTGCACCAGGCCGTCGCAGACGGCCCGGGTGCCGCCGATCCCCGCGGAGCGGTCCTCCTGGATCAGCGTGGAGCCGACGAAGACCGGGCCCTCGCTGTCGTCGACGCATCGGTAGTAGCCGGAGAGGGTGACCGAGCCGTCGTCGGCGAGCTTCCCGACCGGGTGGACGGACAGCCCGTCGGCGGGCCCGGCGTGGGCGGTCGAGACCGTGGCGGCGGTGACGGCCAGCAGGGCTCCTGCGGCAAGGGCGAGACGAGCGCGCATGGGTGGGGGTCCCTTCGGGGGTGGGGGGATGACGCTGCCCGCCAGGGATACCGGATCCGGCTTCCGCGCCCCCGAAACTCACTCGATCGGGGGCGAGTTGAGAATGTTCTTACGGTAGTGAATACGGTCGTACGGTCCGTCCGCGCGGCGCTCGGTGACCTCGTAGCCGTAGCGCTCGTACAGCTTCTGGTTCTCCCACATCATCGCGTTCGTGAGCAGCCGCACCTCGGGCAGGCCGAGCTCCCGCGCCCGCTCCTCGACCCAGGCCATCAGGGTGCGGCCGAGGCCGGTGCCCTGGGCGTCGGGGTGGACGGCGATGGTGTCCAGGTAGAGGTGCCCGGCCTCGGGGACCACGACCACGAGGCCGGCCACGGGCTCGCCCGCGACGAACACCCGCCCCGCCGCCACGTTCGCCGCGTGGTCCTCCCGCATGGGGGCCGGCACGACGCCGATCCGCTCGATGTAGTGGTGAAAGGCGGCGTCGATCACGGCCTTCACGGCGGGCACGTCGGCGGCGACCGCGGGGCGGGGACTCGTCATGGGGTCACCGTACGTCGGCGGTCGACGGGGTGGGCGCCGACGGCGGCGAGGGACGGGGCCCCGGCGCGGGGGTGGCCCGGAGGCCGGTCCGTGCCGTGGGGGGCGGTGCTGTCTGTGGCCCCGCTTAGAGGCCCCTTAACGCGACCATAAGGATCGTCTCCTCCCGTCCCGGGGGCCGTTCTTCGCGGATTCCGCGGGCTAGCTTGCTGGACAACCCCCCACACCCACCCTCGTGAAGGAGTTGTCCCCCCATGACCTCACGCCGTACGGCCGCGGCCCTCACCACCACCGCCGCGCTCGCGTTCACCGGCCTCGCCGCCGCGCCCGTGTTCGCACACGGGTCGATGACGGATCCGGTGAGCCGGGTCGCGACCTGCTACGCGGAGGGGCCGGAGAGCCCGAAGTCGGCGGCGTGCAAGGCTGCGGTGGCCGCGAGCGGCACGCAGGCCTTCTACGACTGGAACGGGGTGAACATCGCGAACGCGGCCGGCAGGCACCGCGAGCTGATCCCGGACGGCAAGCTGTGCAGCGCCGGCAACGACAAGTACCGGGGCCTCGACCTGGCCCGCGCGGACTGGCCGGCCAGCCGGATGAACTCCGGTGCGCACACCTTCCGTTACAAGGGGACCGCACCGCACAAGGGCAGCTTCGCCCTGTACGTCACGAAGGACGGCTACGACCCGTCGAAGCCGCTGAAGTGGTCGGACCTGGAGGAGAAGCCGTTCGTCACGGTGACGGACCCGGGGATGCAGAACGGCGACTACGTGTTCTCGGGCACCGTCCCGAAGAAGTCGGGGCGCCACCTGATCTACTCGGTCTGGCAGCGCTCCGACTCCCCCGAGGCCTTCTACACCTGCTCGGACGTGGTCTTCGGAGCGGACACCGCGCCGTCGTCGGCGCCCACGGCGGTCGTTCCCACCGCTGCTCCCACGGCGGCACACGGCGGCCACGGCGGACACACGGCCCCGAGCGGCACCCCGGCTCCGGCGGGCTCCGCGGCCCCCGGCACGGAGTCCCCGGCCACCGCGGCGCCGGGGACGGCCGCTGCGGGGACCGCGGCCCCGGCGCCCGCCCCCGACGGCGGGTCCGGTGAGGAGCTCGCCGAGACCGGTGGCGACGCCGCCACGCCGTACCTGGCGATGGGCGGCGCCGCCGTGCTCGCGGTCGGGGCGGCCGTGCTCTTCGCCGCGACCCGGCGCCGGTCGGCCGGGTCCCGGCGCTAGAGCCGGCTAGCCGACCACGGAGAGACAGGTGGTCGGGGTGGCGTGGGCCGGGTCGAGGGCGTTGTTGACCTCGTGGAAGACGATCCGGTCCACCGTCCCGATCGCCACGTGCTCGGACAGGTCGAGCGCGCACCGGTCCTGGAGCAGCACGTTGCTGACGTTCGGGCCGGACAGCCAGCCGGACTGGTACGGCGTGACCACCTCGTCGTACTGAGTGGCGATCACCGTGTACCGCACGCCGGGCACGGTGTCGCCGCCCGCGTTCAGCTTGGTGAGGACGGCGGAGCCGACGATCTGGTCGGCGAGCGCGGGGGTCGAGGTCTTCAGCAGGTCCTCGGCGCCCGGGAAGTACGGCAGAAGCCTGGTGAGGCCGCTGAGGGTGGTGCCGTGGTTGTCGGGGGCGATGCCGACGAGCGCGTTCACCTTGTCGGCGCCGCCGAGGAACTTCAGGTAGTAGCGGGGCATCATGCCGCCCTGCGAGTGCCCGACGAGGTCCGCCTTCCGGGCGCCGGTGGCGGCGAGGACCCGGTCGACGTAGGCGGCGAGCTGTGCGGCGGACCTGTCGACGGGGCCGAGTCCGTTGAAGAGCGGCACACCGGGCAGCTGGCCGTAGTCGAGCGAGAAGACGCAGTAGCCCCGGTTGACGAGGTACGGCGCGAGTCCCAGCCAGTTGTCGACGGAGTTGCCGAACGTGCCGTGGACGAGGACGACGGGGCGGGGGTGCTCGGCGGACGGCTTGCAGGTGAAGTCGTTCCAGCCGCGTCCGGCGGCGGACTCGACCTGTGCGGTGTCGGCCTGGGCGGCGGTGGGGGCGAGGCTTGCGGCGGCGGTCAGCAGCAGGACGGACAGCGCTCTGACGGCGTGCTTCCAGGGCAGCATCGGGCGATCTCCTTGCGGCTCAAGGGGAATGAGGGAGTGCGTGACGCCCTGCGGTCCGGACCACAAGTGGGGATGCGCTTCCAGCCAAGCTACGCACGAGTAGGTTCGGGGGGAAGTTACGCGTCGGTAAAAAGTGTCGTGTCGCCGCCCCGCCTGCCAACTCACTGAGATAAAGGCCCCGTTGCTCCGAACGTCAGGCTGCGAGCGAGCCCGGCAGCACCGCCCTCGGGCCGTACTTCGCGCGGGCGCGGTCCGCCACCGCCTCGATCCGGCGCGCCTTGTCGTCCGCCGGGTCGAGGGTCAGCTGGTGCGCGGCGCCCTCGGCGGGAGCCAGCCCCTCGGCGCGCAGGGCGATGCCCCGGACACGGGCGCGCTGCAGGCCGAACGAGGCGAGGATCGCGTACGCGAGCGCGGTGAGGTCGGCCGAGTGGGCGGTGGGTTCGCGCAGGGTGCGGGTCCGGCTCGACGTGCTGCGGTCCGCGTAGCGGACGGTGACCGTCAGGGAGCGGCACACCTGGCCCCCGGTCCGCATCCGGCCGCCCAGTTCCCCGGCGAGCGCCAGCAGGGCCCTGCGGTGCTCGCCGGGGTTCAGCTCGTCGTGCGGGAAGGGGTGTTCGGCCGCCAGGGAACGGGAGAGCTCCCCGGGGACGACCGGGGTGCGGTCGATGCCGCGGGCCCGCTCCCACAGCTCGCGGCCGGCCTTGGCGCCGACGAGCCGCTGGAGGACGGCGAGGGGAGCGGCGGCGACCCGTCCGACGGAGTCGAGGCCGTAGCCGCAGAGGGTACGGGCGGTGGCGCGGCCGACCCCGTCGAGGGCGCCGACCGGCCGGTCCCGCAGGAAGGCCTCCGGGTCCTCGACGACCAGGGTGCGGCCGGGCCGGGCCTCCCGGGCCGCCATGCGGGCCAGCATGGGGTTGGGTCCGGCGCCGATCACGCAGTCGACCCCGTACAGGGCGAGCGCCCTGACCCGGATCACCGAGGCCAGTTCGGCCGGGCTCCAGCCGAAGTAGCGCAGCGCGCCGCGGACGTCGGCGAGCGCCTCGCCGGGCGGGGTCGCCTCGACGACGGGGGTGAACTCGCCCAGGAGGTCGAGCAGCCGGGGGAGCATCACCTCCCCGGCGGACTCCAGTCGGAACCGTACGCAAAGGATCATCCCGCGCTCCCCGGGCTGCTGTGCCACAGTTTCCGCGCCGGCGTGGCGGCGCCTTCCCCGGCCGGCCGGAGGTCGGCCCAGGGGTTCATCGTGTAGCCGGTGGACATCGTGATCCGGCGGCCGGTGTCGCCCGCTCCGCGCGACCCGGCGGCGGGCGCGGCGGGCGGCCCGGACGCGGGCTCGGGCCCGGACGCGGGCTCGGGCCCGGACGCGGGCTCGGGGCCGGGCGCGGGCTCGGGAGCAGGCTCGGGCTCGGGCTCGGAGAGGCGCTCCCCCACCGCCTGCAGGCCGCCGGTGGCGCGCAGTTCGGCCAGCTCGGCGAGGTTCCAGGCGGCGGAGCCGACCACGCTGAGGCTGCGCGGGCCGCGCCGCTGCACCACGCCCCGGACGAGGAGCAGCCAGGAGTGGAAGACGGTGTGGGCGCAGCGCTCGTGGGAGTCGTCGAAGAAGGCGAGGTCGACCAGGCCGGTGCCGTCGTCGAGGGTGCTGAAGATGACCCGCTTGCCGGAGCGGATCGGCGGGGTCTGGGTGGCGGCCTTGGCACCGGCGACCAGGACGGTCTGGCCGTGCCGGGCCGAGCGCAGCCGCTGCGCGGAGACGACGCCGAGTTCGCGCAGGAAGGCCCGGTGGTCGCCCATGAGGTGACGGGAGGCGTCCATGCCGAGGATGCCGAGCTCGGCGCTGAGCCGTTCCGTGTCGTCGAGGTCGGGCAGGCCGACGGGGGCGGTCCTGCGGCCCTGGGCGAGCGGGAGCTGCCCGCCGTAGGAGGCGGTGCCGCGCTGGACGCGGTGGAGTTCGGTCAGGTGCAGGAGCAGGTCGCGGCGGTTGGCGCCGAAGGCGTCCAGCGCGCCGACCTGGGCGAGGCGTTCGGCGACGGGTTTGCGCGGGCGGGCCCGCTCCCAGAAGTCGAGCAGGGAGGCGTAGGGCTGTCCGGCCTCGATGCGGGCGCCCTCGGCCTCGCTGATGCCGTGGACGTCGGTGAGACCGAGCCGCAGGCCCCAGGTCCTCGTGCCGCCGTCGCCCACCGCTTCGACGCGGTGGGCGACCGCCGACCGGTTCACGTCCAGCGGCAGCACGGGGACCCCGCGCCGCCGGGCGTCCGCGAGCAGCAGCCGCTTCGGGTACATGCCGGGGTCGTGGGTGAGCAGTCCGGCGTAGAAGGCGGCGGGGTGGTGCGCCTTGAGCCAGGCCGACTGGTAGGTCGGCACGGCGAAGGCCACCGCGTGCGCCTTGCAGAAGCCGTACGAGCCGAAGGCCTCGACGATCTCCCAGGTGCGGGCGACGACCTCGTCGGCGTACCCCTGGCTCCGCGCCCGCTCGGCGAACCAGGTCCTGATCCTGCCCTGCGACTCGGGGTGGGAGAGCCCGCGGCGGACCTGGTCGGCCTCGTCGCGGCCGCAGCCGGTCAGGATGCGCACGATCTCGATGATCTGCTCGTGGAAGACGACGACGCCGTACGTCTCCTTCAGGGCTTCCTCCAGGTCGGGGTGCGGGTAGCGGACCGGGGCCCGGCCGTGCCGGGCCTCGATGAACGGACGGACCATGTCGGCGGCGACCGGACCGGGCCGGAAGAGGGAGATGTCGACGACGAGGTCGTGGAAGTTCTCGGGCTGGAGCCGGCCCACCAGGTCGCGCTGGCCGGGCGACTCGATCTGGAAGCAGCCCAGGGTCTCGGTGGAGCGGATCAGCCGGTAGGTGTCGGGGTCGCCGGGCGGGACCGCGTCGACGTCCGGGCGGGTGCCGGTGGCCCGCTCGACCTCGGCGACGGCGTGCGCCATCGCGGACTGCATCCGGACCCCGAGGACGTCGAGCTTGAGCAGGCCGAGGTCCTCCACGTCCTCCTTGTCGAACTGCGACATGGGCAGCCCTTCGCCGCTGGTGGGCACGACGGGGGTGCGGCCGAGCAGCGAGGCGTCCGAGAGGAGGACGCCGCAGGGGTGCATGGCGATGCCTCGGGGCAGTGCGTCGAGCGCCTCGACCAGCTCCCAGAAGCGGGTGTCCCCCGCCAGGTCGGCCTTCAGTTCGCGCAGTTCGGGCAGTTCGTCGAGGGCGGCGCGGGCGTCCCGGGCGCGGATGTGCGGGAAGGCCTTGGCGATCCGGTCGGTCCGGGCCGGGTCCATGGACAGGGCGGCGCCGACGTCCCGGACCGCGTGGCGGACCCGGTAGGTCTCGGGCATGGCGACGGTGACGACCCGCTCGGCGCCGAAGCGGTCGAGGATCGCGCGGTAGACCTCGATGCGGCGGGCCGACTCGACGTCGATGTCGATGTCGGGCAGGGCGGTGCGGCGCTTGGACAGGAAGCGTTCCATCAGCAGGCCGTGCTCGACCGGGTCGGCGTGGGCGATGCCGAGGAGGTGGTTGACGAGGGATCCGGCGCCCGAGCCGCGTGCGGCCACCCGGATGCCCATGTCCCGTACGTCGTCGACGACCTGGGCGACCGTCAGGAAGTAGCTGGCGAAGCCGTGGTGGGCGATGATGTCGAGCTCGTGGTGCACCCGGTCCCAGTAGACGCGCCGGTCGGGGCGGCGGTCGTAGCCCTTGAGCACCATGCCGGCGGCGGCCCGGGAGGCGAGCACGCGCTGGGCGGTGCGGTGGGCGGCGCCGACGAGGTACGGCTCGGGGAAGTGCGCGGAGCCCATGCCGAGGTCGTCCTCCGGGTCGACCAGGCAGGCGGCGGCGACGGCCTCGGTCCGTTCCAGGAGCCGGTGCGCGGCGTCCCGGCGGAAGCCCGCGGCCTCCACGATCTGCTCGGCGCCGGCCAGCATGTCGTCGGCTCCCTTGAGCCAGGCCTCGCCGCTGTCGAGCCCGGCCCGCGGGTCGACGGGGACGAGCCGGCGGGCGGAGTCGAGCACGTCGGCGACCGGACCCTGACCGGGGTCGGCGTAGCGGACCTCGTTGCCGAGCACGGGCCGGACGCCCTGCTCGGCGGCGAAGCCGACGGTACGGGCGGCGAGCCGCAGCGAGCCGGGCCCGGTACCGGAGCGTCCGTGGTGCACGACCTCCAGGCAGAGGGCGTCGCCGTACCGCTCGCGCCAGGGCACGAGCAGCCGCGCGGCCCGGTCGGGCCGGCCGGCGGCGAGGGCGCGGCCGACGTCGGAGTCGGAGCCGAGCAGCACGAAGAGGCCGTCGCCCTGGTGGGCGGTCCAGGGCAGGACGGGCCGCCCCTCCCCCGCGTGGGCGTGGGCGGCGGTGACGAGCGCGCAGAGCGCGGCCCAGCCGGTCCGGGACCGGGCGAGGAAGACGGCCCGGGGCGCGGACTCGTCCACGAAGGCCCCGCCCCGTACGGGCATCCGTCGCGCGGAGGTCTGCCCGCCGCGGCCGGGTGCCGGGCGCCCGTCCGGTCCGGGGCCGTGCGGGAGGGTGCCGTTCGGGGGGCCGGCCGGCACCGGGGCCAGGAACGGCTCGTAGCCGAGGTCCACGCCGAAGAGCGGGCGGACCCCCTCCTTCTCGCAGGCCTTGGCGAAGCGGACCACGCCCGCGACGGTGTCGCGGTCGGTCAGGGCGAGGGCGTCCATACCGCGCTCGGCGGCCCGCTCGGCCAGCCGGGCGGGGTGGGAGGCGCCGTAGCGCAGGGAGAAGCCCGACGCGGTGTGCAGATGCGTGAACCCCGGCATGCGCCACACCTCCCACGTCGAATTCGTACATACGTTCCCACCCCCTCGAACCAGCGTAGCTCATTTTCGAACGTCCGTACGATAAGCGTGTGGCATCAGCCATTCGGCCCCGGCCCACCTGCGCAAACGCCGCCCGCCTCGGAGCGTGGGGGCATGAGTCTCGTCGACGAACTGAAGAGAGCCGTCACCCCCCGAGCAGCCCTGCTGGTCGTCGGCGTCTTCGCCCTCCAGCTCCTGTTCATCGCCTCGTACGTCGGGGCCCTGCACGATCCGAAGCCCACCGACGTGCCCTTCGGCGTGGTCGGCCCCCAGCAGGCGTCCACCGTCCTCGTGAACCGGCTGGAGCAGCTGCCCGGCGATCCGCTCGACCCGCGCACGGTCGCGACCGCCGACGAGGCGCGGGACCAGATCCTCGACCGGGAGATCGACGGCGCCCTGATCGTCGACCCGCGGGGCCGCACCGACACCCTGCTCGTCGCCTCCGGCGGCGGCACCGTGCTCTCCTCCACGCTGGAGAAGATGTTCGTCCGGCTGGAGGCGGCCAACCAGCGCACCGTGCGGACCGTCGACGTGGCTCCCGCCTCGCCGCAGGACTTCGACGGACTCTCCGCCTTCTACCTGGTCGTCGGCTGGTGCGTCGGCGGCTACATCTGCGCGGCGATCCTGGCGATCAGCGCAGGTTCCCGGCCGGCCAACCGGGAGCGGGCGGTCATCCGGCTCGGCGTGCTGGCGCTCTACGCGGCCCTCGGCGGCCTCGGCGGCGCGATCATCGTCGGTCCGATCCTCGGCGCCCTGCCCGGCAGCGTCGCCGCGCTGTGGGGCCTGGGCACCCTGGTGGTCTTCGCGGTCGGTGCCGCCACCCTCGCCCTGCAGTCGGTGTTCGGGATCGTCGGCATCGGCCTCGCGATCCTGCTCATCGTGGTCGCGGGCAACCCCAGCGCGGGCGGCGCCTTCCCGCTGCCGATGCTGCCGCCGTTCTGGAAGGCGATCGGCCCGTACCTGCCACCGGGCGCGGGCACCTGGGCGGCGCGCTCGATCGCGTACTTCAAGGGCAACGACATGACCGTCTCGATGGTGGTCCTGTCGGTCTGGGCGGTCGTCGGCGCGGCCGTCACCCTGGTGATGTCCTCGCTGAAGCGGGACCCGGAGAGGGAGCCGATCGCCGGCGAGGCGGGCGGGGCCCGCGCCTAGGTCCTGTCGTCGGCGGCGCGGGACCCCGAGACCCCGGCCGGCCCGGCCGGGTGTCCCCGCCGCGGGGCGGCCCGAACAGGGCCGAGCCCCGACGGTCGCACCGCCGGGGCTCCGGACGCACTCCGGTCGCCGTGTCTCCCGGGCCGCTCGCGGCCCTGTCGGCGCCGTCCCTGCTCGCGAAGGCCCCGGCCCACCGCCGCCGCGTCGACGGGACGGCGGGGGCGAGCCGGGGCCGGGAGGTCTAGAAGACGCTGACCCCGTACGCGCTGAGCGCCTCGGTCACCGGCTGGAAGAAGGTGGTTCCGCCGGAGGAGCAGTTGCCGCTGCCGCCCGAGGTGAGGCCGATGGCGCGGCTGCCGGAGTAGAGCGGCCCGCCGGAGTCGCCGGGCTCGGCGCAGACGTTGGTCTGGATCATGCCGTAGACGATGTCGCCGCCGCCGTAGTTCACCGTGGCGTTGAGGCCGGTGACCGTACCGCTGTGGATGCCGGTGGTGGAGCCGCGGCGGGTGACGGACATGCCGACCGTGGCGTTGGCGGCGCTGGTGATGTCGACGCTGCCGACGGTGCCGGACTTGGTCACCGAGCTGTTGGTGTAGCGCACGATGCCGTAGTCATTGGTCGGGAAGCTCGACCCGGCGGTGGTCCCGAGCACGGTGCTGTGAGAGGAGTTGGACCACCAGGTGCCCGCGCCGTCGGTGCAGTGGCCGGCGGTGAGGAAGTAGTAGTTCCCCGCGCTGTCCTTGACGTTGAAGCCGAGGGAGCAGCGCCAGCTGCTCGCGTAGATGGCGTCGCCGCCGGAGATCAGCTTGTTGAACTTCCCGGGGGTGCGCTCGATGCGCAGGGCGCCCGCGTTGGCGCCGGCCTGGCGCTTGATCTTGGCGAGGTCCGCCTGCGAGACGGTGGAGTCGGCGGTGACGACCACGGTCCTGGTGGCGGGGTCGACGCGCCAGGCGGTGCCCGCCACGTCGGCCGCGAGGACGGCGTCGCCCGCGGCGGTGAGCTGGGTGGCACTGAAGGTGCCCGCCTGCGCGGCCGAGTCGGCGTTCGCGGTGGGGACGGCGAGCGCCGCGGCGGCGACGAGGCCGGTCGCGATGGCGAGCATCCGGATGTTTCTCGTGGGGGTGGTGCGCTTGATCCTCACTTCTGTTCCTCCATGGGGGAATCGGGGTCCCACAGTGGGGTGTCGGACCCGTGAGGCGCGGCCAGGGGCCGGCGCTGTTGGGGGAGTCTCGGGCCGTACGGCTTCGCGCCGCAAGGGCGGCTTTCGGCCGTGCAGCCTTCAACCAACCAGCGGGGTAAGGGAGTTGCCCGGCACAGAGCTCGGCCTCAGTAGAGGCTGACCTTGTACTTGGCGAGCGCCTCCGGCACCGGCTGGAAGAACGTGGTGCCTCCGGTCGAGCAGTTGCCGCTGCCTCCGGAGGTGATGCCGAGCGCCTTGGTGCCGTCGTAGAGGGCACCGCCCGAGTCGCCGGGCTCGGCACAGACGTCGGTCTGGATGAGGCCTCGCACGGTGCCGCCGCCGGAGTAGTGGACCGTGGCGTCGAGGCCGGTCACGGTGCCGCCGCGGGTGCCCGTGGTGGAGCCGGTGCGCTTCACGGACTCGCCCACGTAGGCGTCGGCCGCGGTGAACCCGCCGGTGTGGGCCAGCGCGGCGTTGTCGTAGCGGACCAGCGCGTAGTCGTTGCCCGGGAAGCTGGATCCGACCGTGGGGCCGATCAGCGTGGACTGGGCCGAGTTGGCGTACCAGGTGCTGACGACGTTGCCGCAGTGGCCGGCGGTGAGGAAGTAGTACGTGCTGCCGCTGCGGACGTTGAAGCCGAGCGAGCAGCGGTAGCCGTTGCCGTAGATGGCGTCGCCCGCGCCGAGCAGGGGCCTGAAGACGCCGGGGGCGCGCTGAACGCGCAGCGCTCCGGCATCGGCGCCGGCGGCGCTTCTCAGTTTGGCGAGCCCGGCCTCGGAGACGGTGGAGTCGGCGGTGACGACGACGCGGCCGGCGGCCTCGTCGACGTACCAGGCGGTGCCGCCGACGTCCGCCTTCAGGACGGCGGCGTCGGCGCGGGCGAGCGTGGCGGCGCTCGCGGGGCCGGGCGTGGGGGCGGCGTGGGCGCCGGGCAGGCCGAGGGCGGTGACGGCGGTGACGGCGGAGGCGACGGCGAGCAGTCGGATGCGCGTGGTCCTCACTGTTCTCCTTCGGGTACGGCGGAGAGACCCGTGGGTGGCGGGTTCATGAGGCACTGTCAAGTGACGTGTCCCTGACATGCACCGCCAGCGATACTGGCCCGTCGTAGCGGAACGCACAAGACCGCCCACGTTCCTCGTCTACGCGCGCGGACGGCGCGGCCCCCCGTAGGCCCGCGCCGTCCGCACCGGCGGGCTCAGCCCTCCACGACCCGCCGCTCCCCCGCCGCGACCGCCGTGTCCAGCGTGTTCCCCGGCGGCGGGAAGGGGCAGATGAAATGCGCCACGAACGCGCACGGCGGCAGCAGCGCCCGGTTGAGGTCCACGGTCACGGAGCCGTCCGCGGCCGGCGCCGGCGGCCGCAGGAACCGGAAGCGATAGCTGTCCCGCCCGCTGGTGGCGTCCGCGAAGACCGCCCACAGCGAGCCGTCGTCCTCCACCGCCACCTGCAGGCTGTGCTCGGCGCCGTGCAGGTCGAAGACCAGCTCACCGGCGAGACCGAGCCCGCGCTCCCGGCCGTCCGCGTTCCGCACCCGCACGTGCCGGTCCTCGGCGTACGGGCGGAACACCCCCGGCCGCACCCACGCCTCGTCGTACGGGGTGGCCTCGATGCCCCGGAAGGCGCGGCGCGCCGCCGACTCGGGGTCGAAGTCCCGCACCGCCCACTCCCCCTCACGGCGCAGCAGGACCAGCCGGCGGCCGGCTGACTCGACCCGGGACCCGTGGACCGGGCCGTGGTCGGCGGTCAGCCGCACGCTGCCGATCAGCGGCTTGCCGTCGACGGTGATCGCGTCCTCGGCACCCGCGGTCAGGACGACCTCGTCACCCTCGGCCCGCCACTCCCCCGGAACGTCCGGAATTCGCCCCTCCGGCACGTCCGAGAGCCAGTACGTGCCCGTCAGCGAGAGCGGTCCGTACGGCGAGGCGACCGCCTCCGTCCGCTGCTCGTGCCAGTGCTGCCACTCCTGCCGGGGATCGTCGCCGTGCGCGCCCGGTCCTGCGTGCGTACTCATGGTGTGTCACCTTTCCACAGGTCAGTTCTTGGTGCGGGGCAGGCCGGGCGGGTTGATCTCGGAGCGCGTGACGGCCTCCGTGCTGAGTCCCCAGCGCTTGAGGACCTGCGCGTACGTGCCGTTCTCGATGACGTGGTCCAGGGCGGCGGCGTACGCCTCGACGAGTCCGCTGCCCTTCTTCGTGGTGGCGGCGATCTTGCCCTGGAGCCCGGCGCCGGCGCCGGAGAGCCTGCCCACGATCTCGGTCCGGCCGGCCGAGGCGACGTGGTAGGCGGAGGTCGGGTTCGGGCCGAGGTAGGCGTCGATGCGGCCGGACTGGAGCGCCAGGTAGTAGTCGGTCTGGTTCTGGAAGTACGTGATGTCGACGGGCTTGCGGCCCGCCTTCTCGTTCTGCCGGCTCCAGTCGACCAGGATCTTCTCCTGGTTGGTGCCGGAACTGACCGCGATGGTCCGGCCCGCGACGTCGGCCGGGCCCGCGACCTTCCAGCCGGCGCCCTTCTTCGCCTCGAAGGCCAGGTCGTCCAGGCGGTAGGTGGCGAAGTCGTACTTGTCCTTGCGCTCCTCCGTGACGGTCACGTTGGAGAAGACCCCGTCGAACTTGCCGCTGTCGAGGCCGACGAAGAGGTTCTCCCAGGAGACCGGGGAGAACTCGGGCTTCACGCCGAGGGTGTCGGCCACGAGCGTGGCGAGGTCGAGTTCGGCGCCGATCAGGGTTCTGTCGTCGGTGGCGTAGAAGGCGAGCGGCGGGGCGCTGCCGGTGGAGACGCCGAGGGTGAGCGTGCCGCGCTTGCGCACGGCCTCGGGAAGCTTGGCGGCGAGGGCGTCGACCTTGGCGGTGTGGACGCGCTGCTGGTCCGGACCGAGGTTGATGCCGGCGCCCGCGCCCTTCTGTCCCTTGGGCGAGACGATGTCGTCGGCGGCGTCGCTCGCGCCGCAGGCGGTGAGCAGGCCGAGGGCGGAGAGCGCGGCGAGGGCGACGGCGAGCGGGCGGTGGCGGAGGGACATGACGGAACTCCTTCGTTTGCGGACGGTGGAGGGACCCGGTGACGACCGGGGCCTCACGGGCGGCCAGGGGGCACCGGAGGGAGCCCGGAGGACGGGTGGGCGACCGGGAGGGATCGGGAAGGCGACCGAGAGGGATCGGGTAGGCGACCGGGAGCGCCCGGGAGGCCGGAAGACGCCCCGGAACCGCCCCTCGGCGGTCAGAGGACCTTGGAGAGGAAGGCGCGGGTGCGTTCGTGGCGGGGGCTGTCCAGGACCTCGGCGGGCGGTCCCTGCTCGACGATCCGTCCCTCGTCCATGAAGACGACCGTGTCGGCGACCTCGCGGGCGAAGCCGATCTCGTGGGTGACGACGATCATGGTGGTGCCGCCGGCGGCCAGGTCCTTGATGACGTCGAGCACCTCGCCGACCAGCTCCGGGTCGAGCGCGGACGTCGGCTCGTCGAAGAGCAGCAGGGCCGGTTCGAGGGCGAGCGCGCGGGCGATGGCGACCCGCTGCTGCTGCCCTCCGGACAACTGCCTGGGGTAGGCGCGGGCCTTCTCGGCCAGGCCGACCCGGTCGAGCAGCTTCAGGGCGGCCGCCTCGGCCTCCCCGCGAGGGCGCTTCAGGGCCGAGACCGGGGCCTCGACGATGTTCTCCAGGACCGTGAGGTGCGGGAAGAGGTGGAAGTTCTGGAAGACGAAACCGATCCGGGTGCGCTGCCGGAGGACCTCGCGCTCGCGCAGCTCGTAGAGCTTGTCGCCGGAGCGGCGGTAGCCGACGAGGGTGCCGTCGACGCTCACGGTGCCGCTGTCGACCTTCTCCAGGTGGTTGATGGTCCGCAGCAGGGTGGACTTTCCGGAGCCGGACGGGCCGAGGACGACGGTGACCTCGCCGGGCCGGACGTCGAGATCGATGCCGCGCAGCACCGGGAGGTCCCCGAAGCTCTTGTGGACGGCCCGGACTTCGACCATGGAGCTCATCGGGTGCTCCCCTTCGCGTAGTGGCGTTCGACGTAGTGCTGGACGACGGAGAGCGCGGTGGTCAGCAGGACGTACCAGGCGGTGGCGACCATCAGGAGCGGGACGACCCGTCCGTTGCGGCCGTAGACGACCTGGACCTGGTAGAAGAGCTCGCCGATCGCCATGACGGAGACGATCGAGGTGCCCTTGAAGAGCGAGATGATCTCGTTGGCGGCGTTGGGCAGGATCGAGCGCATGGCCTGCGGCAGCACGATCCGCCGCAGCTGCCGCAGGCGCGGGATGCCGAGCGCGGCCGCCGCCTCCAGCTGACCGCCGTCCACGGCCAGGACGCCGCCACGGACGATCTCGGCGGCGTAGGCCGCCTGGTGGAGGGCCAGACCGAGGACGGCCGCGCTCATCGCGCCGACCAGGCCCATGGTGTCGAAGGACCAGACACTCGGCCCGAAGGGGATGCCGAGGCTCAACTCCTCGTACAGATAGGCGAGGTTGAACCAGAACAGCAGCTGGACGATGAGCGGGATCGAGCGGAAGGCCCAGATGTAGCCGAAGGCGACCGCCTTGAGGAACGGGCTCGCGGACAGGCGCATGAAGGCGAGGACGATGCCCAGGGCGAAGCCGAGGGCGGTGCCGTAGAAGGTGAGCTGGAGGGTCACCCAGACGGCTTCGAGGATCGCGTCGGAGGCGAAGAAGCGGGCGAAGACGTCCCACTCCCAGCCGGGGTTGGTGACGAGACCGTGCAGGAACTGGGCGAGCACGACGGCGGTGACGGCGACGGCGACCCAGCGCCAGGGGTGCCGCACGGGCACGGTCTTCAGCGCCGGCGGGTCGCCGGCCGGGACCTGCGCCGGGGCGAGGTCGACGGGTGGATCACTGGTCAGGGACATGGGACACCTCGGAGAGGGAGTTCGGCACGAGGACGGACGGGCGGGCGAACCGGCGGACGGGGAACGGGGAAGGGCGAACGGGCCGGCCGGGGGACGGCGGGGAACAGGGAACGGACCGGCCGGCGGCCGGACGGACCGGCTCAGGCGACCGCCGACGCGGAGGTCTCAACGGGCGCGGACGTCGCAGTCGGCGCGGACGTCGCAGTCGGCCCGGCCGCGGGGGCGGTGTCCGCCGGACAGGACAGGTCGCGCAGCAGCGCGAGCGCGGTGCGCGCGGTGCGGTCGTTCTGGCGGAAGGCGACGCCGCCGGTACGGGGCCGGGTGAAGGCCCCGCCGGCCCGGGAGGTGGTGTGCGGGCCGAGTGCGAAGCGCCGCGGGTGCGGGCGTCCGTCCCTCCCGAGGACCCGGCCGTCGCCGGGGTCGACGGCGAGCAGCCCGGCGTCGGTGGCGCGGGCGCCGTCCGCGTACAGGGCACGGAGCAGCGGGTCGGCGCTGTGCGTCACGGTGGGGTCGGGCAGCCGGGCCTCGACGAGGGCGCGGGCCTCGGTCCACTCCCCCGGCAGGCTCGCCGAGGAGGCCCGGAAGACGCCCCGTGCCTCGTCGGTCTCCACGGTCAGGCCGGCGCCGAGGAAGCGGACGATCCCCGCGTCGGAGAGGGCGAGCAGCCGGCGCAGCCGGGAGCCGGGCGGGCCGGAGGCGAGGTAGCTGAAGAATCCGTGCCACCAGTTGCCGGGGTCGCCGATCTCTCCGAGCCGGGTCAACTGTCCGTAGACGGAGAGCAGCGCGTCGAAGACCGCCTGGTCGGGACTGTGGGCGGGGTTGTGACGGCGCCTCAGGTCGTCGGCGACGTAGCGGCGCAGGCCGTCCTGGAGGGCCTCGGCGGAGGCGTACCGGACCCCGGCGAGGGGGTGGTCGAGCGCGTCCGGGTCGAAGTGGTCGGCCGGGTCCGGTACGGCCAGGGCGACCAGGGCGTCCAGCTCCGGACCGAGGGGCTCGGCGGCCGCGTACCGCTCCTCGAAGACCTCCCGGGCGACGGCGGTGCGCTCCGGGTGGGCGGCGAAGAGGCGGTGGTAGTGGGCCCAGCCGAGTTCCTTGGCGACCGACGGCCACACATCGCGCCGGAAGTCGAGCGGCCGGTCGGCGGCGAGCAGCGCGTCGACCTCGGCGGGCCCGAAGAAGCGCGGCAGCGGCGGGCGTTCCCCGTCGGGCTCGTAGCCGATCTTGGAGTGGTACGGGACTCCGCGCCGCGATCCGACGTGCAGCACGGGCTCGCGGCCGGACGGCACGTACACCAGCCGGTCGGCGTCCTCGGGGTGCTGCTCGTAGCGCCCGCCCCGTCCCTCGGTGAGCAGCACCATCAGGTCGACGAAGGCGAGGCCGAAGCCGCGGACCAGGACGGGTTCGCCGGCCGGCAGGACGGACAGGTCGGAGTCGGCGGTGAACTCCGGCGGCAGGTACACCAGGCCGTGCCGGGCGGCGAACCCGGCCGGCTCGCGCAGCCGGGCGTCGGGCCGGGCGTCGAGGTGCCCGAGGGCGAGCACGACGAGGTCGGCGGCGAGCGGTACGGCGTGCCCGTCGAGCCAGACCCGCTGCCGCCCGTCGCGCGGGCCGGTGACGCGCAGCGCGGTGGTGGGGTGCTCGTGGACGGTGACGGTGGGCGGCAGCGCGGCCCGGGCCTGTGCGTGCGCCCAGCGCAGATAGGCGCCCTGCTGGGGGCGGCTCGGGAAGGAGCGGCCGTCGATGCCGGCCCATTCGGCGAGGCTGGGACCGGGGCGTACGGGCCCGTCGATCCGCACCGTGTCGTCGGTGAACATGGTGACGTCCTCGGCCCGGGAGTTCATCCAGAGCAGCGGGGAGCGGTCGGTGCGCCAGATGCGCCCCGGGCCGGCCGGGTGCGGGTCGACGAGGTGCACGTCGAGGGGCCGGTCCCCGTACAGCTCGGGCAGGTTGGCGGCGAGCCGTTCGAGGAAGCCGGTGCCACGGGGCCCGGCGCCGACGACGACGACCGCGGGGCGTCGGGCGCTCATCGCGCGCCGCCCGTGCCGCGCGCGTAGTGCCGCTCGACGTAGTGCTGTCCGACGCCGAGGACCGAGGTGACCAGGACGTACCAGACGGTGGCGACCAGGAGCAGCGGGATGACCTGGTAGGTGCGGTGGTAGACGAGCTGGACGGAGTAGAGCAGGTCCTGGACGGCGATGACGGAGACGATCGAGGTGCCCTTGAGGGTGCCGATGAGCATGTTGCCGGCGGGCGGCACGATGGAGCGCATGGCCTGGGGCAGCACGATCCGGGTGAACCGGCGCCGGCGGCCGAGGCCGAGGGACTGCGCGGCCTCGATCTGACCGCGGTCGACGGAGAGGATGCCGCCGCGGACGACCTCGGCGGCGTAGGCGCCCTCGTGGAGGGTGAGGCCGATGACGGCGACCGAGACGGGGCCGAGCAGGTTGACGGTGTGGATGCCGAGGATCGTCGGGTACAGGGCGCCGATGTTGAACCAGAACAGCAGCTGCACCAGGATCGGCGTGGACCGGAAGAACCACACGTAGCCCCAGCTGACCGCGCGCAGCACCGGGTTGGCGGAGAGCCGGAGCACGGCGAGCAGGGTGCCGATGGCGAAGCCGAGCACCATCACGACGGCGGTCAGCCACAGGGTGAGGCCGAGGCCGCGCAGGACGGCGGTGGAGGTGAAGTAGGCGCCGACCACGTCCCACTGGAAGGCCTGGTTGGTGACGACGGAGTACAGCCCGAGCCCGGCCAGGACGAGGACGGCGCCGGCGGCGGCCCACTGGCCGGTGCGGCGGGCGGGGACGATCGGGAGGGCCGCCTCGGGTGGTGCCGGGGCGGGGGCGGAGGCTTTGGCGAGGGTCGCGGACATGGCGAAGGCTCCGTGGATTCCAGAGACGGATCGAACACGGGATGCGCCTTCGGCGCGCGGTGAGCCGCGGACCCGAGCCCCTCAGCGCGGTCCGCTCCTTCACGCTACGCGGCGCGCACGGCCGCCTGTCAAGTGCGTCCGGATGATGAGCCGTTCGTCTCATCATGGTTGACGCGGAAACGGATGCCTGTTCCACTTGGGCCATGCATCCGCAGCAGTGGCTGGTCACGCGCTCCCACATCGACTTCGGTCGTGTGTGGTCCTCTTCCTGTTGAGCCGACCCCGCTGCTTCTCCCTGCCCGCGTGCTGTTCTCCGCGGCGCCTTCGTCCGCGCACTCCTGTGAGCCACCGAGCCTGACGCCCCTCGCTCAGCGTTCCCCGCCTGCTCTTCCTCCCTTCCCTGCCTTCCTTCGCTCCGAAGGACCGTCATGACCTTCGCGTTGTCCGTGCACCGGACCACGACCACCGATCCGCTGGCCCGCCCGCTCCTCGACGAGCTGGCCTACGAGTACACGACCCGGTACGGCTCGTCGGAGGACCTGCGCCGCTATCCGGCGGAGGAGTTCGCCCCTCCGCACGGGGCGTTCCTGCTGCTCCTGGAGCAGGGCCGGCCCGTCGCGGGCGGCGCCTACCGCCGTTACGACGAGCGCACCGCCGAGCTGAAGAGGATCTGGACCCACTCGGGCCACCGCAGGCGCGGGCTGGCCCGACGGGTCCTGACCGAGCTGGAGCGGGCGGCCGCCGCAAGCGGCTACACCCGCCTCTACCTGACCACCGGTCCACGCCAGCCCGAGGCCAGGGGCCTCTATCTGGCGACCGGATACCGCCCTCTCTTCGACGTCGCCGCGGATCCCGAGTCGATCGGACCGCTGCCGTTCGAGAAGCACCTGGAGACCCCGAGACCATGAGCACCCCGCGTACGAAGCCGCGCACGTCCGCGCGCACCACACGCCACACCGCCGCCTTCGGGCTGATCACGGCCGCCGCGCTGCTGCTCACCGCGTGCGGCTCGGGCGACCCGGTGACGGCGCCCGCCGGCGCCGCCGGGAAGGAGGGCGCGCGGGGCGCGCTGCCGACCGAGGACGTGGTCTCGGGCGTGCGGAGGAACGAGGCCGCGGCGAAGCTGCTGCCCGCCGACGTCCGGCAGCGGGGCACCCTGGCCCTGGCCGCCTCGGTCGGCAGCCCGCCGAGCTCGGCGTATCTGCCCGACGGCAGGACGGTCGTCGGACTGGACGTCGACTTCTCCGACGCCGTGGCGAAGGCGCTCGGCCTGGAGCTGAAGCGGGAGCCGGCCGGCTTCGAGGCGATCCTGCCGGCGCTCGGCAGCGGCAAGTACGACGTCGGCACGGGCAACTTCGGCGTCACGGAGGAGCGCCGCAGGACCATCGACTTCGTCACGTACGTCAACGACGGCCAGGGCTTCGCGGCCCGCAAGGACAGCGCGCTCTCCGCCGTCACCGACCTGACCCGGCTGTGCGGCCTGAAGGTGGCCACCGGCGCGGGCACGACCTTCGAGCGCACCCTGGAGCAGAACCGGGGCAGGTGCGCCCAGGCCGGGAAGCAGCCGTACGAGGTGAACGTCTTCAGCGAGCCGGGCGCGGTCTGGATGTCGCTCCAGCAGGGCCGCAGTGACGTGGTGATGAGCACGATCAACGGCATCCGCTACGCGGTGGCGCAGCAGCCGGACGCGAAGTTCCTGAACGAGTACCGCCGCCTCGACGTCGGCTTCGCCTTCAAGAAGGGCTCGCCCCTGGCGCCCGCGTTCCGGGCCGCCGTGAACGGCCTGAAGGCGGACGGCACCTACGACCGCATCCTGCGGAAGTGGGGCGTCACGGCCTCGGCCATCTCCGAGTCCCGGATCTCGCCGCCGGAGCTCCCCGCGCCGAAGGGGTGACCGGCGGCCCCGGCGGGCCGTCAGCAGTCGCAGCCGCAGTCGCACCCGCAGTCCCCGCAGCAGCCGTCGCCGCCGCAGCAGTCGGAGCAGTTGCTGCAGCAGTCACAGCAGTCGCAGCAGTTCCCGGGGTCGCTGCATATGCCCTCGCGGCGCTGACGGCTCCACGGTCCTTCGTAGGTGCCGCAGCACATCTGGCAGGTGCAGGCCAGCCCGAGCCAGACGGCGCAGCCGGTGAGCAGGCCGCGGCGGTTCGGGGGCTCGGGCGGCAGCGGCGCGCCGGGGCCGCCGGGGCCCGGGTTCCAGGGGCCGGGTGATGCGTACGGGTTGCCGGGGACGGGGACGTGCGGCTGCCCGGGGCCCGGCGCCCCGTGCGCGCAGGCCGTGGTGCCGAAGGCGCGGTCGACGGAGACCCGCAGCTCGTGGGCGAGGAGTACGTGGGCGAGCCGGTGGTCGGCGAACTCCGCGTCCTTCAGGGCGAGGCGGATGCCGTGCAGCGCGTCGTCGGCGAGCCGGCGTGCCTCCTCACGGGAGGTGCCGGTCGCGGTGAGCGGGTTCCAGGCGCCGGCGGCTTCGTCGGCGGCCTGGTCCTCGACGGCGTCGAGGAGGTGGGCGAGGCGTCCGAAGAGGCGGCCCGCCTCGGCGAGGGGCTCGGCGTTGCCGGGGCGGCCGGCGAGGACCGCGGTGTGGGCGAAGGCGGCCGCGGTCGCCGTCTCGGTCGGCTCGGTGACGGCGAGCAGCGGGGTGCCGGGGCCCGCGAGGGCCTCGATGCCGGTCTGCCGGTCGACCGCGTCGACCAGGACCGCGGTGTCGAAGCCGAGCGCGCGTCCGGTGCGCGCGCCGGCCCGGTCCCAGGAGCGGGCGACCCGGCGGGCCGCGGCGGCGACCGGGCGGCGGGCCAACAGACCGTCCCGGTCGGCGACGTGGTCGCGGATCTTCGCGGAGGCCAGGACCAGCGACACGGCGGCGGCGAGCCGCGCGCCCTCGCCGCGGGCGACCGGGGCGGTCCGCATGGCGCGCAGCGGGCAGGGCCCCGCGGTACGGCGCCCGGCCGCGGTGGCGCCGGTCTGAGCTTCCGTCAGGACCGAGACGATCAGGCCGTCGTAGTTGGTGACGACCCGGGCGAGCTGGCCGTGGTCGGCACGAAGTGCCAGGCAGAGGCCGCAGAGATGGGCCATCCACTCGGTCTTGAGGCCTTCGGTGAGGCGGTGGGCGCAGGGCCTGACGATTCCGAACACGGTGATTCCCCCGTACCTCGCACGCTTCGCCGCGCGAAGATCCGCGCGGTCGCGTCGGGCATCGTACCGAGGGGCCGGCGAGGCCGGTCGTTCACCCGTACGCCCCCATCGTCACCCTTCCGGACCGACTTTCATATTTTAAGTTGCACGCCCCGATCCGACCCCCTGTCAGCCGGTGGATACCGCCCGATTCCTGACGATTCGCCAGATTTTGAGCCTCACGTTCTGCACCAGTCCCGTCACGAATCCCCTGCGCGCCGACTATCCACTTGGCGCGCGATCCGCATCATGGACGACGATAGGGATATGCGGAACCACGAGTGACCGCGCTGAAAGGAGGCGTCCATGGGATCGGTGCGCAAGGCCAGTGCCTGGCTGGGACTCGTCGAGGACAACGATGAGCGCTACTACGACGACGAGTACGCCGACGGTGCCGAGGGCGGCGGCGACGCCTGGGTGACGGACCCGCGGGTGCGGGTGGCGTCCGACACGGCGCACGAGCAGGGCCGTCGGATCGCGACCGTCTCGCCGGACGGATTCCGGGACGCCCGGGGCATCGGGGAGCTGTTCCGGGACGGGGTACCGGTGATCGTGAACCTGACCGCGATGGAGCCGAACGACGCCAAGCGCGTGGTCGACTTCGCCGCCGGTCTCGCCTTCGGCCTGCGCGGCTCGATCGAGCGGGTGGCCACCCGGGTCTTCCTGCTGACCCCGGCCGACACGCAGATCGTCACCGGCGAGTCCGGCCGCTCGCAGGGCGGCTTCTTCAACCAGAGCTGAGGGACGCGGACCCCGGCACTGCCGGTCGGTCCCGACACCCCCGGCGGGGCCGACGGCCCCGTCAGCGGCCGAGCGTCCTCGAACCGGCCGGCTCGGCACGGCCCCGTGAGGCGGGGACCCGTACGGCATCCGCGGTCCCGCCCCCCGTCCGCGGCTTCCGGTCCTCGCCCGCCGTCCACCGCTCGTGCCCCGCGTCGGCCGCCCCGGCGGCCGGCGGCTCCCCGCCCGCGGGCTCCCGGCCCTTCGGGTCGGTGCCGTCCGTCGGGTGCGCCGGCGCGTTTCCGGCGCCCTCCGGATCCTGTGTCGCCGCGCACTCCATGACCCGCGGCAGGCGCAGCGCCATCAGCGCGCCGACCAGGAGCAGGCCCGCGCTCACGAACAGCGTCACGTGCAGACCGTGCACGAAGGCGTGCCGGGCGGCGCCGTGCAGGGCCTCGCCCGCGCTGCCGCCCAGTCGGCCGGCGACCTGATAGGCCTCGCCGAGCGAGTTCGTGGCGGCCTTGGCGGCGCTCTCCGGCACTCCGGGGACTCCGCTCAGGCCGGGCGCGTACGCCGCGTTCATCACACTGCCGAGGAGCGCGGTGCCCATGCCCGCGCCGAGCTGGTACGAGGTCTCGCCGATGGCCGCGGCGCCGCCCGCGCTCTCCGGCGGCGCCTCGCTCAGCATCGACTCGTACGCGGAGAAGAGCGTGGTCTGCAGGCCGAAGCCGAGCAGGACGAAGCCGACGGTGAGCAGCAGCGGCCGGTCGTGCTGCCCCATGAGGACGAGCAGCAGCACCGCCGAGGCGGTCAGCACGAAACCCCAGCCGACCATCCGGCGCGGGCCGAGCCTGCGGAGCGTGTACGAGCCGGTGGCCCCGGCGGCCATGGCGGCGAAGGTCAGCGGCAGCAGCCGCAGCCCGGTCTCCAGGGGGGTGAGGCCGATCACCAGCTGGAGGTACTGGACGGCGATCAGCTGCAGGCCGACCAGGGCCAGCATGGCGAGCACGACACAGCCGACCGAGGTCGTGAAGGCCGCCCGGCCGAACAGCCTCATGTCGATCAGCGGGTGCGTCCGGCGCCTCTGCCGCCGCACGAAGAGGATCAGCAGGGCGGCGCCGAGCAGCAGCGGACCGATCGTGGCCGGTTCGAGCGGCGGATCGCCGGCGCCCAGCCGCTTGACGCCGAGGACGACGCCGAGCACGCCCGCGGCGGCCATGAGCGCGCCGAGCACGTCCCACGGGCCGTCCGAGCCGCCCCGGGACTCCGGCAGCAGCAGGCGTCCGAGCGGCAGGATCAGCGCCATCAGCGGGATGTTGATCAGGAAGACCGAACCCCACCAGTAGTTCTCCACCAGGAAGCCGCCGAGCACCGGGCCGGTCGCGGCGCCGATGGCGGCGGTCGCGGTCCAGATGCCGATCGCGGTGGCCCGCTCGCGCCGGTCGGGGAAGACGGCGCGGAGGATGGACAGCGTCGCCGGCATGATCATCGCGCCGCCGACGCCGAGCAGCGCGCGGGCGCCGATCAGGACCTCGGGGGCGGTGGCGAGAGCGGCGACCGCCGAGGCGACGCCGAACAGCCCGTAGCCGATCAGCAGCACCCGTCTGCGGCCCACCCGGTCACCGAGCGTGCCGAAGAGGATGAGGAGCGAGGCGCAGATCAGCGGATACGCGTCGACGATCCACAGCAGCGCGGTCGAACTCGGGTGCAGGTCCTCGCTGAGGGAGGGGACGGCGACGTGCAGCACGGTCGCGTCGAGCGCGACGAGCAGCAGACTGACGCAGAGGACGACCAGGACGACCCAGCGGTTGGCACCGCTGCCGGTTCCACGGCCGAGGGGACGCGGCCGTGTTCCGGCCGTGATCGTCCGCGCCATCTGCGTACCTCCCAGTGAAGCCCTCGCGCTCGGCGGGCACCGGCCGGGGAGCGGCCCCGGGGCGGCCCGGCATCGACGGGCGAGTGAGCCGTCAGCGTACGCGAGTTCCAGCCCCGAGCGCGTGGTGCAGCTCTCACCCCGACGGGCCACGGAGTGTGGCGTACGCCACTCGGTCCGGAGCGGGCACCGGGGCGAATTCCCCGCACGGGACCGTTTGCGGAATTCCCCGAGCGCCCAAACACACTTCCGGAAACGACCCTCCGACAATAGGGCTGGAGGTCATCGGATTTTCCGTCGGGTGACGGGAACAAACGCGCGGCTGAGAGCAACTCCACATCACATCGTCATCACGAAGGCACCGGAACGACCAAGGTCGCTACTCACTCCCTGTAACGTCGATTGGGTGCGTACCGACATCTTTGCCCGGCTGGACCGGGAGCCGGAACCGCCGAAGATAGAGGTCCCGCGGATGACCCGCACGCGTCTCGCCCTCTTCGGCGGGACGTCGGCGTTCTATCTGGCCATCGTCGTCGCCGTACTGCTGTCGACGTGGCTGGTGACCCTCGACTGGAAGATCATGCTCTTCCGGCCCTATCAGCAGTGGCCGGAGCTGCACGCCTTCCTCGACTACTACGTCGTCCTCGGCCAGCGCGGCCCCACGGCCGTGATGGTGGCGGCCTGGCTGGGCTGGCGCTCCTGGCGCCAGCACACCCTCCGCCCGCTGCTCTCCCTCGGCGCCGCGCTGCTGCTGCTCAACGTGACGGTCGGCGCGGTCAAGCTCGGACTCGGCCGGCTCGGCCCCCACTACGCGACGCAGGTCGGCTCCGCCGAGCTCTTCGCGGGCGGCGATATATTCCCGTCCGGGCACACCGCGAACGCGGTCGTGACCTGGGGCATCCTGGCCTATCTGGCGACCACGCCGAGGGCCCGCCGCTATCTGTCGGCCCTGTCGGCCGTGGTCGCCCTCGGCGTCGGCCTCACCACCGTCTACCTCGGCACGCACTGGCTCAGCGATGTGCTGCTCGGCTGGGCCGCCGGCCTGGTCATCCTGCTCGCGCTGCCCTGGTGCGAGCCGGTGATCGCGGTGGTGGAGGCCTGGATCCTGGGCCTGCGCGACCGGCTGCGCGAGCAGCTGCGGTCCCGCCGCCGCCTGGTGCCGTCGCTGCCCGTGGCGACCGGCGGTCCGCTGCCGGGCCTGTTCCCGCAGCGCCCGGCCGCGTCCGGGGAGCCGGTCCGGGAGACCGTGGGCGCCGGCTCGGGCGGCCGCGGTCCGGCCGGCCGGGGCCCGGGTCTGCCGGCCCCGCCGCTGGCCGCCCCGCGCGCCCACGCCGACCGTCACGCGGTGCGTTCGGAGCGCGCTCCGGTCGGGCCGGCCGGCAGTCGCCGTCCGCCGCACTCGCGGCCGGCGACCGGCGGCTGAGCCGTCGGCACAGGCGTACGAGAGGGCCCCGGCCGGGGAGCGGCCGGGGCCCTCTCGTGTGTGCGGCGGGCCGGTGGTC
The DNA here is from genome assembly GCF_043202995.1 of Streptomyces sp. NPDC048018. Taxonomy (NCBI): domain Bacteria; kingdom Bacillati; phylum Actinomycetota; class Actinomycetes; order Kitasatosporales; family Streptomycetaceae; genus Streptomyces; species Streptomyces sp. NPDC048018. The sequence continues at coordinate 58,956 of NZ_JBIDBK010000012.1, read as the reverse complement.
AGCCGCGCCAGGCGCGGGTGACGACGCCGCCCTCGACCTCGAAGTTGATGCGCCCCTCCAGGTACTCCATGGTGATGATCGAGCCCGGCGGCAGGGACCGGACGACGCTCCAGCCCCCGTTCCGGGCGAGCCGCTCGGCCTCCTCCTCGGCGAGTCCCACATACGTTTCGGGTGCGTGTTCGGGTGTCATACAGCTCACGTTAGTACCCCGCCGGTCACGCTTGTGTCACAGGTTCTCGACATATGTTTGCCGCTCCGCCGGTAGCCCGCAGTGGCGGTTTCCAGCCGTTTCCCGGGGAATTCCCGGTCACCCGTACGAGGTGTTCGCACACCGCCGCCGCGGGCCCGGGAATTCCGCGGGCACCCGGTGCGGGCCGTAATTCCGGGCCGTCGCCCCGTCCGCACGGCATTCACGATTTCCCCGCAACCCGCACACGACGTCCGCCGACCGGACGACCTGTCGGGGCGGCTTCCCCGCCGTCCGGACGGCGGGGGACATCATCCGAGGATGGGTACCGAGACCGAGACCGCGGCCGTCGAATCGCCGCGGCAGCGGCATGGACGGGTCCTGATCGACTGGATCACCACGACCGACCACAAGAAGATCGGTCACCTGTACCTGGTGACCTCGTTCCTCTTCTTCCTGATCGCCGGGGCGCTCGCGATGGTGATGCGGGCCGAGCTGGCCAGACCGGGGCTGCAACTGGTGTCGAACCTGGAGTACAACCAGGCCTTCACCATCCACGGCACGATCATGCTGCTGCTGTTCGCGACCCCGACCTTCGCGGGCTTCGCCAACGAACTGGTGCCGCTCCAGATCGGTGCGCCCGACGTCGCCTTCCCGCGGCTCAACATGTTCTCGTACTGGCTGTTCCTCCTGGGCGGCCTGATGGTGGTCGGCTCCTTCCTCACGCCGACCGGCCCGGCCTCCTTCGGGTGGACCGCCTACGCGCCGCTGAACAGCGCGCTGCGGTCGCCCGGCGTCGGCGTCGACCTGTGGATCATGGGGCTCGCGTTCTCCGGCTTCGGCACGATCCTCACCTCGGTGAACTTCCTGGCGACGATCATCGGGATGCGGGCGCCGGGCATGACGATGTTCCGCATGCCGATCTTCACCTGGAACGTCCTCTTCACCGCGATCCTGGTGCTCATGGCCTTCCCGGTCCTCGCGGCGGCCCTGCTGGTCCTGGAGTCCGACCGGCGGCTCGGCTCGGTGGCCTTCCAGCCGCAGTACGGCGGCGCACTGCTCTGGCAGCACCTGTTCTGGTTCTTCGGGCACCCCGAGGTCTACATCATCGCCCTGCCGTTCTTCGGCATCATCAGCGAGATCATCCCGGTCTTCTCCCGCAAGCCGATCTTCGGCTACGTGACCCTGATCGCCGCCACCATGGCCATCACCGGCCTCTCGGTGGTGGTCTGGGCACACCACATGTTCGCGACCGGGGCGGTGCTGCTGCCCTTCTTCTCCATGCTGTCGTTCCTCATCGCGGTGCCGACCGGAGTGAAGTTCTTCAACTGGACCGGGACCATGCTGCGCGGCTCGCTGTCCTTCGAGACGCCGATGCTCTGGGCGGTCGGCTTCCTGGTGTCGTTCCTCTTCGGGGGGCTCACCGGGGTGATCCTGGCCTCGCCGCCGATGGACTTCGCGGTCACCGACTCGTACTTCGTGGTCGCCCACTTCCACTACACGGTCTTCGGCACCGTGGTGTTCGCGACCTTCGGCGGCTTCACCTTCTGGTGGCCGAAGTTCACCGGCCGGATGCTCGACGAGCGCCTCGGGAAGGTCCACTTCTGGACCCTCTTCGTCGGCTTCCACACCACCTTCCTGGTGCAGCACTGGCTGGGCGCGGAGGGCATGCCGCGGCGCTACGCCGACTACCTGGAGGCCGACGGCTTCACCGCGCTCAACACGGTCTCGACCATCGGCTCCTTCCTGCTCGGCGCGTCCACCCTGCCCTTCCTCTACAACGTCTGGAAGACCTGGCGCCACGGGACGAAGGTCGACGTCGACGACCCGTGGGGGTTCGGCCGCTCGCTGGAGTGGGCGACCTCCTGCCCGCCGCCCCGGCACAACTTCGACGCCATCCCCCGGATCCGGTCCGAGGCGCCCGCCTTCGACCTGCACCACCCCGAGTTCGCCACCTACGAGCGGCTGCGGCTCACGGGCGTGCCGCCGGAGCCCCGGCCGAACGGTCGAGGGCCCGGGACAACAGGTCCCTGAGCGCGCGCACCCGCTCGACCAGCTCCGGCGGGTCGAGCACCTCGAACTCGAAGCCGATCATCGACACGTGGACCACCATCAGGTCGAGACCGTGCGCTCCGGTCTGCAGCAGGCAGGAGTGCTCCCCCTCGGCCGTCAGGACCCCGTCGGCGGCGCCCACGGCGGCCGCGGCCTCCTCCAGCGGCACGTGCAGCCGGATCGTCGCCTCGGTGGGATAGGCGCCGGTGGAGACGCCCTTCGCCACATAGGCGGCCAGGTCCTCGGCCGGCGGCTCGCGGGGCGGGAAGCGGGGGCCGTGGGGCGGCGTCGGAACGATCCGGTCGGCCCGGAAGGTGCGCCAGCCGGCCCGGTCCACGTCCCAGGCGACCAGGTACCAGCGCCGTTCGCTGCACACCAGCCGGTGCGGCTCGACGGTCCTGCGGGTGGTGGCGCCGCCGTGGTCGCGGTAGGCGAAGCGCAGCCGCTCGGCGTCCCGGCAGGCGTTCGCGAGGTCGGTGAGCACGGCCGGGTCGATCCGGTCCCGCGGGGTGCGCAGCATCGGCACGGTGAAGGCGTTGAGGGCGCTCACCCTGCGCCGCAGCCGCCCGGGCAGCACCTGCTCCAGCTTCGCCAGGGCGCGTACGGAGCTCTCGCCGATGCCCTCGACGCCCTGGCCGGCGGCCGAACGGAGCCCGACGGCGACCGCGACCGCCTCGTCGTCGTCGAGGAGCAACGGCGGCAGTTCGGCCCCCGCCCCGAGCTGGTAGCCGCCGCCGGTGCCGGGCGTGGCGTTGACCGGGTAGCCGAGCTCGCGCAGCCGGTCGACGTCCCGGCGGACGGTCCGCGGAGTGACCCCGAGCCGGTCGGCGAGGTCGGCGCCCGACCACTCGCGGTGGGCCTGGAGCAGCGACAGCAGACGCAGGAGTCGTGCGGAGGTCTCCAACATGCGCCCGAGTCTGCCAGCCCTTGCGGACAGGTACGGTCCGCGATGCCCGTCGGCCCGCGCCGGGGACCGTCGGGCGGCCCCCGGCGCCGGGTCTCAGCGGAAGCGGCGCACGATCCGCCCCACCCTCGCCCTGGCGGCGTAGCCGGCGTCGAGGAGCGTCCCGAGCGCGCGGTGGACGGCGGCCCGGGCCGGGGCGTGGCGGCGCGGGCGGGTGGTGCCGGCGGCGGCGAGCTCGGTCCAGATGGCCTCGTGGCGGACGGCGACCCGGACCGGGTCGAAGCGCTCGGAGGCGACCAGGGCCGCCTTGGCGGCACGGGCCCTGGCCTCGTCGTCGTTGATGAGGGCGAGCAGCGCGGCGGCGACGGCCGCCGTGTCGTCGACCGGGACGAGCCGGCCGTCGACGCCGTCCTCGATGATCTCGGCGGGCCCGTGCGGGCAGTCGGTGGAGACCACGGGCAGACCGCAGCGCATCGCCTCGACGATGGTCATCCCGAAGGACTCGCGCCGGGAGGTGACCGCGGCCAGCGAGCCCTTGGCCCACTCCGCCTCCATGGGGTGGGCGGTGCCCATGAGGAAGACGTGCTCGCCGAGCCCCCGCCGCTCGATCTGCCGGGCCAGCGTCTTCTTCAGGTTGTCGGCCGCGTCGCCCGTGCCGTAGATCCGCAGCTTCCAGTCGGGGCGGGCGGCTGCCACGTCCGCGAAGGCGTCGATCAGCAGGTCGTAACGCTTCACCGGGGTGAGCCGGCCGGCCGCCACGACGACCTTCGCGCCGGGGTCGGCGGGCGGCACGCCCGGCGCGGGCACGCTGTTGGGCACGGCGTCGATCCGTACGCCGGGCAGGGCGAGTGCCCGGTAGGAGCGGGCGTCGGCCTCGGTGACCGTGGTGACGGCGTCCAGGAGGGAGTACTCGTGCGCGATGTCGCGGCGCAGCCGGTAGCTGTGCCCGTCGAGGATCAGGTGCTCCTGGCCGACGAGGACCGGGCCGCTCGGGGCCTGCCGGGCGAGCTGCACGTTGAGCCCGGGGCGGGTGGCGATCACCACGTCCGCCTCGACGGCGGCCAGATGGGCGCCGATCCGGGCGTCGGTGAGCGCGCTGTACTGCTTCCAGCGCCCGTCGCCGCGCGGGAAGACCCGGGCGGGGCGGTGGAAGTCGGGGTGCCCGCCGTCGTAGCCGGGGCTGTTCTTCCGCAGGTCGACGAGGTGCCGCAGGGTCACTCCGTCGGGGACGCCGAGGATCGGCTCGTCGCGATGGCGGAACACCGAGACGATCTCCACCTGGTGACGTGCCGCCAGTTCGGCGGCGAGGGTGAAGGTCGTCCGGATGGTCCCGCCGATGTGATAGCCGTTGTGGAGCAGGAAAGAGATGCGCATCGTGCCGCCGGTTCCCCCCGGTCGGGTGCGTGGTCGGGGCGACTGTACTGCTCCGGCGCGGAGTTGTTCACGGCCGGTATCCCAGCTGGGGGACGGTGGCACAGGTGGTGTTCATGTCTCCCTGGGCCACCCAGCCGCGCCCGTCCTTCCAACGGGCCACGGACAGACAGGTGTGACGGGCCTTCGGCGGCTCGGCGAGGCGCTCGAAGCGGACCGGCAGGAGGAGCCCCCGGGCGGTGTACGGCTCCGCCCGGGCGACGTAGGACTCGACACAGGCCCGGGTCGGCCCGCCGGGCCGGCCGGCACAGGACTTCGCCGCGTCCGTGAACCACATCGCCGCCGCCCAGCCCTCCAACTGCCATTGCGAGAGCGCCCGTTTCCCCATCGCGGCCCGGAACTCGCGCACCGCCGGGACGTCCCGGTCGTCGTAGTTGCGGCTGGACCCGGTGACGTACAGCGCGGCCCGGCAGCCGGGGGCCCTGGCGTAGTCCCGGGCGACGGACGCGGACCAGTTCTGCACGTTGGTCACCTTGGCGGCGACGTGCACGCCCGAGGCCTCCATCGCCTCGCACAGCCGGGCGTTGCCGTGGGTGTCCATCGCGTCGAACACGACGTCGGTGTGCTGGGCCCGCAGATCGGCCGCCACCGCGCGGAAGTTGGGCAGCACGAAGTCGACCTGCTCCTCGACGACCCGGTAGCCCTCGGCCCGCAGGCCCGCGACGACCAGCCGGGCGTACGAGGCGGAGGCGGCCTGGTTGTACGAGACGACGGCCGCGGTCCGCGCGCCCAGATGGGTCCTGAACCACCGGTACACCTCGGTGCCCCCGTAGAGGACCCCGTTCCAGCCGGGCGTCCGGCCGGTGCGCGGGGCGGAGCTGCCGTAGATCCCGTACAGGTGCGGATACGTGTCGTAGGCCGCGGTGAGCGGCTGGCCGCCGATGTCGGGGACGCCGGCCGCGGCGACCAGCGGTGCGCCCGCGTAGTCCAGGGCGGTGGTGGCGACCAGCGCGAAGACCTTGCGTTCGTCGACCAGTTCGTGCACGCACGCGTTGTTGCCGACGCCGCTGCCGCCGTCGTCGCAGGTGACGACCTCGATCCGGCGCCCGTCGAGGCCGCCGCGGGCGTTGAGGGCGTCGAAGTAGGCGCGGGCGCCGTCGCGCGGCCCGGTGAACGTGTCGCCGCCGACCGGGCTGGTGGCGCTGGTGATGATGCCGATCCGGAGCGGCTCACCGCCGGAGGGGTGGGCGGTGGGCCGCGTCTCGAAGGCGCGCTCCGGAAGGCGGCTGCCGCAGCCCGCGACCAGGCCGGCGAGCAGCAGCGCCGTCAGGCACTCAACAGCCCGGAACCGTCGCACCGCTCAGCTGGACCAGGCCGCAGAGGGTCGCCGCGGACACCTTCCAGGTGCCGTCCTGGAGCACGGAGGTGCCCTTGGCCCCCGGCAGGGCCGGGTTGCCGCCGACCAGCAGGTCGTAGGTGACGTTCGCCTTCGTGGGGGAGGCGAAGGCCACGCCCTTCACCTGGGCCGTGGTCATCGCGGCGTTCTTGTCGCCGGCGAAGGCCGCGAGCACGGGCGCCAGCTTCGCCCCGTTCTCGAGGAGCTTCACCCGCTCGGTGGCCGGGGTCTTCGGGTCGAAGAAGGCCGTCCAGTTCCTGGCGATCTGCGCCTTGGCGGCCGCCGGGTCCGCGGGCCGGTCCGTCGGGGCGGGCGGAGCGGACGAGCTGGTCTGGCCGGAGGAGGTGTCCCCGTCGTCCGAGCAGCTCGCCACGGCGGGCGTCAGCACCAGCACCGCGACGGCCGCCAGCGCGGCGGCTCGTCTCTTGAGAACCATCTGGCTCACCACCGGATGTCCGTGCAGGCCGGGCGGCCTGATGATTCCAGCGTGTGCCGCTTCGGGGCATAGTGCAAAGGAAGGGGCGAAAGGCGGGTGAGGCCCCCGTGCCGTCGACATCGCGGATTCTCCTGTGGGCCGGTCTCGCGGCCGCCGCCGGAGGTGCGGTGCTGTGCGTGGCGGGCTGGTACGGGATCTCCGGCGAACGCTTCGCGGAACGCCAGCTCCCGTACCTGGCGTCGTGCACCCTGCCGGGGGTGGCGCTGATCGTGGCGGGAGCGGTCCTCTGCGTGGGCGGGGTGCTGACCGGCCCGGGGGCGGGGGCCCCGGCACCCGGACCCGATCCGGCCGGGGGGCCCGCCCCGCCGCGGCCCCCGGCCTCGGACGAGCCGCCCCTGCGGGTGCCCGGCGGGACCCTGGCGCACCGCCCGGACTGCCCGCTGATCGCGGGCAGGCCGGAGGCGGTCCCGGTCGGGGACGCCGCACTGGCACCGTGCCCGGTGTGTGAACCGTGGCCTCGCTGACCTACGACCTCACGCTGGCCGGTCTCGCGGTCGGCAGCGCGGCCGCGCTCACCGGCATCGGACTGATCGTGACCTACCGGGCGACCGGGGTCCTCAACCTGGCGCACGGCGCGATCGCCATGATCTGCGCGTACGTGCTGCGCCAGCTGGTCGTCGAATGGGGCTGGCCGCTGCCGCTCGGAGCGCTGGTCACCCTGCTCCTGGTCGCCCCGGCCATCGGCCTGGTCCTGGACCGGGCGGTGTTCCGGCCGGCGGCCCTGGCCGGTGCGGGCCCGGCCCAGACCCTCGTCGCGTCGATCGGCGTCTTCGTCCTGCTCGTCGGCACGGCGGCGCTGCTCTGGGGCGGCGACGCCCGGGCGGACGTTCCGGTCCTGCTGGGCGGCGACGACCCGTGGGCCCAGCTCGGGGCCGTGGTCGCGCTGGCCTGCCTGGTGGGTGCCGTGACGCGGTGGACGCGGTTCGGCCGGGAACTGCGGGCGGTGGTGGACAACCGCCCGCTGGCCGTCCTGTCCGGCATCCCGGCGGACCGGGTGTCGGCGGCGGGCTGGGCGTTCGGCTCCTTCACCGCGGGCCTCACGGGCGTCCTCGTCGCGCCGTACGTGCGGCTGGACCCGTACGGGATGCCGCTGCTCGTCGTGGAGGTGATCGCGGTCGCGGTGCTGGCCCGGATGCGGAGCCTGCCGGTGGCGATCGGGTCCGCGCTCGCGCTGGGCGTGGCGCAGGCGCAGCTGACCCGGCTGCATCCGGAGGGCTGGGCGGGCGACGTGGTCCAGGCGGCCGGGGCGAACCTCTTCGTGCCGGCCCTGCTCGTGGGGGCCCTGCTCCTGCCGGGCCTGGGCACGGACGACACGCTGCCGCCCCCGAGCGCGGCCCCCAGGGTCCCGGCGTCGCTGTGGCTGGTGACGGGCGTGCTGTTCCTGCTGCCGCTGGGCCTCGCGGGCGAGGACCTGACCACGGCGGTGCAGGTCCCGGCGCTCGCGGTGATCCTGCTCTCGCTCGTGGTGGTCTCGGGCCGCGGCGGCCAGATCGCGCTGGGCCAGGCGGCGTACGCGGGCCTGGGCGCCCTGTTCACCGCCCTGCTGGCGGCGGCCGGCCTGCCGGAACTGACGGCGCTGCTGCTGGCCGTGGCGTGCGTGGCGCCCCTGGGCCTGCTGACCGGGTGGCCGGCGATCCGCCGGCACGGACTCGCACTGGCCCTGGCGACGCTGGCGGTGGGGGTGGCGGTGAGCCGCTTCGTCTTCGCGCAGCCGTACGCGACGGCCGGCGTCACCCTGTCCCGCCCGGCCGGCTTCGGCCAGGACCGCCGCTACTACACCCTGGAACTGGTGGTCCTGACCGGCTGCCTGCTCCTGGTCGCCGCCCTGCGCCGGGGCCGTACGGGCCGGGCGCTGGCCGCGCTGCGCGACCACGAACGCGGCGCGGAGGCGGCGGGCGTCCGGGTGGCCGGCCTGAAGCTCCTGGTCTTCGTCCTGGGCGCGGCGCTGGCGGGGCTGGGCGGCGGTCTGCTGGGGATGGGCGTGCGCGCCTTCGACCCGGACGCGTTCGATCCGGTCCGCGGCCTCCTCTGGTTCGCCGCGGTACTGACCCTGGGCGCCGACACCCTGCTCACCCCGGCGGCCGCGGCGGCCCTCCTGGTCGCCCTGGACGCGGGCACCCACGCGGGGGTGGCGGTCGCCCTGATCGGCCTCCTGGCCTCCCTGACCGGCCGCGTCCCCCCGCTCCTCACCGCCCTCCTCCCGAAGGCCCGCCCCGCGCCCGTTCGGGAGGCCCACGGCCTCCTCCCCCGCGCGAAGCCCCCCGGCCCGGCCGGCGAGCGGGCGCACGCCGACGGCCCCGGGACCACCGGCGGCGCCGCGCCCCCCGCGGGAGAGCCGCCCGGGGCCGCCCTCCCACCCGCGAGCACCACACCGACACCCCCTCCCGCCCCGGCCGGCGAGCGGGCGCGCGCCGGCGAAGCGACGGGCACCGCCGGGACTCGGCCGTCCACGGGCGGGCCCGCCCGTCCGGACGCCGCCGGCCCGGGCCGTGCGGACGGGCGCCCCGGCCCGGCCCGGGACCGGGCGCACCCCCGGCGGCCCCGCCCGGCCCGAGAAAAAGGGGCGCACCCCCGGCGCCCCGCGGCCGCCCCCCGGCCTCCGGCCCTCACCGCCCACCGCCTCACCCTCACCTATCCCGGCGGCCTCACCGCCCTCGACGGCGTCGACCTGGAGCTCCGTGCGGGCGCGGTGACGGCCGTCGTCGGGCCCAACGGTGCCGGGAAGAGCACCCTCTTCGACTGTCTCGCCGGCACCCTGCGCCCCACCACCGGCCGGGTCCTCCTGGGCGGCGTCGACATCACGACCCGCCCCGCCCACGGCCGTCACCGCCTCGGGATCGCCCGGACGTTCCAGCAGCTCGCCGTGTTCCCGTCGCTCACCGTCGAGGAGAACGTCCGCGTCGGGGCCAGGGACGCGGCCGTCGAGCCGGTCGAGCAGGCCCTGCGTCTCTTCGGGCTGGCCGGCGCCGTGCGCCACCGCGCCGCCGCCGGGCTGCCGACCGGGACGCTGCGCCGGGTGGAGCTGGCCCGCGCCCTCGCGGCCGCGCCGCACACGCTGCTGCTCGACGAGCCCGCCGCGGGACTCGACGCCGACGAGACCGCCGCCCTCGCCCGGGTCCTCGCCGCGCTCGCCGCCGACGGCCTGACCGTGCTCGTCGTCGAGCACGACCCCGACCTCGTCGCCGGCATCGCGCACACCGTCCACACCATGGAGGGCGGCCGCATCGTCTCCCGGACCGTGACGGAGGCCGCGCCGTGACCGTCGAGATCGCCCTGCGCCACGCCCGGGTCCGCTACGGCCCCCTGGAGGCGCTGCACGGCCTCGACCTCGCCCTGCCCGCCGGCACCGTCACCGTGCTCCTCGGCCGCAACGGCTCCGGCCGCACCACCGCCCTGCGCGCCCTCGCCGGTACGGTCCCGCTGGCCGCCGGGAGCGTGGTCTGGCGCGGCACGGACGTCACCCGGCTGCCCGCCCACGAGCGGGCACGGCGCGGACTGTGCTTCGTGCCGGACCTGCGGGCCGTGTACGCGACCCTGACCGTCGCCGAGAACCTGGACCTGTCCGCGCCCGGCCGCCGGGACGCGGCCCTCGCCGCCTACCCGGAGCTCGCCCGGCTGCTCGCGCACCGGGCCGGCACCCTGTCCGGCGGCGAGCGCCGGATGCTGGCCCTGACCCGGGCGCTGTTCTCCCCGGCCCGGGTGGTCCTGGTCGACGAGGCGTCCCTCGGCATGTCGCCGGCCGTGGCCTCCCGCACCTACGCGCTGCTGGCCGCCCTGGCCGGGCCGCCGGGCTCGGCGGCGGTCGTCCTCGCGGAACAGCGGGTCCCGCCGGGACTGCCGCCGGGCTCCCTCGCGTACGAACTGAGCCGGGGCGCCCTCGCCGGCGCCGGCGAACTCGTCCCCGGAACCCGGGCCCGGCCGGGGCCGGGCGCGGCCTAGCTAGAGCGGCGAGATCCGCAGCATCATGCCGATGACCAGCCGGTTCGGGTCCGGGCCGATCAGCGCCTTGTTCGCGGCGTACAGCGCCTGCCAGCCGCCCCGGACGGCGAAGCGCCGGGCGATCGCGCTGAGCGTGTCGCCGGGCTGCACCACGTGCGCGCGCCCGCTGAGGCCGTAGCGGCGGGAGCAGACCGGCCAGGCGCCCCAGCCCTGCACCCGCAGGACGTTCTCGGCGACCGTGATCTGCTGCGCCCGGGTCGCGAGGTCGGCGCGCCGTGCGTAGCGGCGCCCGCCGAACTCGTCCCAGGTGGGCTGCCAGAACTGCAGCCCGCCGTAGAAGCCGTTCCCCGTGTTGGCGTGCCAGTTCCCGCTGCTCTCGCACGCGGCGACGCACCCCCACGGCCACTGGTCCTTCACGCACGCCTCGACGGGCGTAGGGGCCGCGGGGGCCGCCGCGGCGCTTCCGGCGAGGCCCTGCGGGAGCAGCGCCGCCAGCAGGACGGCGGCTCCGGCCGTCCAATATCGGATCTTCGACATCGGGGCAGGCTAGGCAGCGGCCGCCGTGCCCGGACCCGTGCCGCGCGGAAACAGCGTTCACATGCCACCCGTCCGGAGTCACGGGTCCGTGACCCAAGTTGTCCGCCCCGACGCGTTACCCGGGCCGAGCCTTCCCCGTTGAACTCGGCATGAGACGACCGGGAACCGCCCGGCGTCGCACGCGAAGAGTCCAGGGAGTCCCCCGTGCCGCGCATGCTCGACGTCAGCGAGGACGTACGCGCCGAGATCGGCGACGAAGAAGCCGACCGGCTGCTGGCCGGGGAGAACGCCCCGGGCAGCTACGACTGCACCTCCTGCCGCACGCCGGGCGACTCCGAGCAGGAGCGGACCAGCACGGTGCTGTTCGTCGGCGAGGAGACCGCGGTTCTCGCGTTCGCCCACGCCACCTGCATCCCGTCCCAGGTCGTCCGGGTCGCCGAGGAGCAGCTGCAGGGCGCCGTCGCCTCGATCACGGCGGCGGACGCGGCCGACTCCCTGTCCGCCGCCCACCCCGAGCAGGCGGTGCTGGGGGTCACCAGCGGTCTGGTCCTGATCCAGGGCGAGCTGCACCCGGCGCTCGTCGTGGAGCCGACCGCGCCGGTCGCCCGTCCCGGCTCGGACGGACTGACGGACGAGTTCCTGCAGCTCCTGGTCGAGCAGGGCTTCCAGCCGGTCGCCGACGTCAACCAGAAGCCGGCCCCGCTGCCCGGCTGGTCGGTGCTGGTGGCCATGGGCCAGCTGCACTCGGTGCTCCAGCCCGCTGCGGGCGGCGCCGGCCAGGCGGCCTGGTGGCAGGCGCACCAGCCGCTCCAGGTCACGGAGGGGTGGCGGGCGGCGGCCAACAAGTCGCACACGGTCCTGGTCTTCGCCGCGCCGGTCGGCTCCATCGGCCAGCAGCCCCGCGAGGACCTGCTCCGCGACGCTCTGGAGAAGGCCGCGGTCAACGGGCGCCTGGTGGCCGCCGCGATGCCGCTCGCCGGCACGTGACGGACTCCGCGCGGACCGGCTTAGGGCCGGGACGCGTCCCGGGGCCGCCGACCGTCCCGCGGCCGCGGCGCGCTCCTCTTTCCGAGGCGCGCCCGCATCCCGCGGACGGCGGGGTCGTTGGCACCTACGTGCACGCATACGACCCCTTCCGCCAGCCGTATCCGAGTCCCGCCCCGATCCCGGCGATACGTCCGGCGCAGGACCTGTCGGGGGGACTCTCCGCGACGCCGATCTACGACGCCCTGTACTCCGAGTACCGGCGGTCGTTCCGCACGCTGCCGGGTGACCGCAGCGGCGAGGAGGAGCTGGGCTTCCGGTCCTTCGGCGCGGCGGTGACGGGCGGGCGGCGTCCGCAGTCGGGCACGGGGACGGGCACGGGATCCGGATGGGTGTCGGCGTACGCGCTGCCGCCGGGGTCCGGCGGCGGTCTGTAGGAAACGGCCGAGGGCCGGGGCGACGAAGCCCCGGCCCTCGGCCGTTGTCGTGTGAGCGCTGCCGCTACTTCTTCCGGCCGCGCTTCTCGCGCACGCGCACCGAGATGTGGATCGGGGTGCCCTCGAAGCCGAACTCCTCGCGGAGGCGGCGCTCGACGAAGCGGCGGTAGCCCGCCTCCAGGAAGCCGGAGGCGAAGAGCACGAACCGCGGCGGCTTGGTGCCCGCCTGCGTACCGAAGAGGATGCGGGGCTGCTTGCCGCCCCGGATCGGGTGCGGGTGGGCGGCGACAAGCTCGCCGAGGAAGGCGTTGAGCCGGCCGGTGGGGACGCGGGTCTCCCAGCCGGCGATCGCGGTCTCGATCGCGGGGACCAGCTTCTCCATGTGGCGGCCGGTCTTGGCGGAGACGTTGACGCGGGGCGCCCAGGAGACCTGCTGCATCTCGGTCTCGATCTCGCGCTCGAGGTAGTAGCGGCGCTCCTCGTCGAGCTCGTCCCACTTGTTGTAGGCGATGACGATCGCGCGGCCGGACTCGACGGCCATCGTGATGATGCGCTGGTCCTGGACCGAGATCCGGTCGGTGGTGTCGATCAGGATGACGGCGACCTCGGCCTTCTCGACGGCCGCGGCCGTGCGCAGGGAGGCGTAGTAGTCCGCGCCCTCCTGGAGGTGGACCTTCTTGCGGATGCCCGCGGTGTCCACGAACTTCCAGGTCTTGCCGCCGAGCTCGATCATCTCGTCGACCGGGTCGCGGGTGGTGCCGGCCAGCTCGTTGACGACCACGCGGTCCTCGCCGGCGACCTTGTTGAGCAGGGAGGACTTGCCGACGTTGGGGCGGCCGATCAGGGCGATGCGGCGCGGGCCGCCGATGGCGTTGCCGAACCGCTGCTCGGGGGCGTCGGGCAGGGCCTTGAGGACCTCGTCGAGGAGGTCGCCGGTGCCGCGGCCGTGCAGCGAGGAGACGGGGAACGGCTCGCCGAGACCGAGGGACCACAGCGTGGCCGCGTCGGCCTCGCCGGACTGGCCGTCGACCTTGTTGGCGGCGAGGACGACCGGCTTGCCCGCGCGGCGGAGCAGCCTGACGACGGCCTCGTCGGTGTCGGTGGCGCCGACGGTGGCGTCCACGACGAACAGGCAGGCGTCGGCGGCCTCGATGGCGTACTCGGCCTGGGCGGCGACGGAGGCGTCGATGCCGAGGACGTCCTGCTCCCAGCCGCCGGTGTCGACGACCTTGAAGCGGCGGCCCGCCCACTCGGCCTCGTAGGTGACGCGGTCGCGGGTGACGCCCGGGCGGTCCTCGACGACGGCCTCGCGGCGGCCGATGATGCGGTTCACCAGGGTCGACTTGCCGACGTTCGGGCGGCCGACGACGGCGAGGACGGGCAGCGGGCCGTGCCCGGCCTCCTCGATCGCGCCCTCGACGTCCTCGAGGTCGAAGCCCTCTTCCGCGGCGAGCTCCATGAACTCCGCGTACTCGGCGTCGCCAAGTGCCCCGTGGTCGTGCTGGTCGTTCATGAAGTCCGTTCCTCGATCATTCGTGGTCGGTGGGTCCCCGTCGCCGGGGCCCACTACTGAGAGTGTCACTCAGCGCCCGGTGAGGCGCCTGGCGTTTTTCAGGTGGTCGGTGAGCCGCCCCTGGATGCGGACGGTGGCCTCGTCCAGTGCCTTGCGGGTGCGCCGGCCGCTGCCGTCACCGGCCTCGAAGGCGTCGCCGAAGACGACGTCGACGTGGCTGCGGAACCGGGGCAGTGCCTTGAACAACCGGCCGGGCCGGCCGGATCCTTCCCGCCCGTCCTCGTCGGTGGTCCCCAGCACCGCGACCGGGACGATCGGGGCGCCGCTGCGGACGGCGAAGTAGGCGAGGCCGGCGCGGAGGGAGGCGAAGTCCCCCTCGCCCCGGGTGCCCTCGGGGAAGATCCCGAGGACGCCGCCGTGCTCCAGGACCGCGAGGGCATTGCCTATCGCGGTGCGGTCGGCGGAGTGCCGGTCCACCTTGACCTGCCCGATGCCTTCCAGGAAGGCGCCCAGCGGCCCGACGAACGCTTCCTTCTTGATGAGGAAGTGGACGGGCCGCGGAGCGGTGCCCATGAGCATGGGGCCGTCGATGTTGTGGGCGTGGTTGACGGCGAGGATGACGGGGCCGGAGGCCGGCACCCGCCAGGCGCCGAGGACGCGCGGCCTCCAGAGGCCGTACATCAGCCCGATGCCGATGCCACGGCCGACGGCGGCTCCCCGCGCGGAGGGCTGGGTCACTTGGCGGCCGTCCGCTTCTCCTCCACCAGGGTGACGACGCACTCGATGACCTGGTCGAGCGTGAGCTCGGTGGTGTCGACCTCGACGGCGTCGTCGGCCTTGGCGAGGGGGGAGGTCTTACGGCTGGAATCGGCCGCGTCCCGCTTGATCAGGGCCTGCCGGGTGGCGTGGACGTCGGCGCCCTTGAGCTCTCCGGAGCGGCGCGCGGCACGGGCCTCCGGGGAGGCGGTCAGGAAGATCTTGAGGTCGGCGTCGGGCAGGACGGTGGTGCCGATGTCCCGGCCCTCGACGACGATGCCCGGCTCGGCGCCCTTGGCGATGGAGCGCTGCAGCTCCGTGACGAGGGCGCGCACCTCGGGGACGGCGCTGACGGCGCTGACCCGGGAGGTGACCTCCTCGGTACGGATCGGGCCGGCGGCGTCGACCCCGTCGACGGTGATGGTGGGCCGGAGCGGGTCGGTGCCGGACACGATGACGGGCTTGGCGGCGGCGTTGGCGACCGCGTCGGCGTCCTGGACGTCGACGCCGTTGCTGATCATCCACCAGGTGATGGCCCGGTACTGGGCCCCGGTGTCCAGGTAGCTCAGCCCCAGCTTGGCGGCAACCGCCTTCGAGGTGCTCGACTTGCCCGTGCCGGAGGGGCCGTCGATGGCGACGATCACGGTTTCCACGGTGGGGAACGCCTTCCTGGGGGAGCGGGAGGCCCCGGCGACGTGCGGGGACCCCCACAAGGTTACCGAGTCCCCCGCACCCGTTCGGCCCAGCGCCCCTCGTCCCGGCCCCGCCCTCCGCCCGACGCGCACCCGCAACGGCACCGGACGCGGGCCGGCGGGGCTCGCGCCGGCCGTGCGCCGGGTGCTGGGCGACCGGGCCGGCCGGGCCCTCGCGGCCTGCGACCCGCACGACCGGTTCCGCGACCCGCACGACCGGTTCCGCGCCCCGTGAGCCCGGGGCGCGGCCCCGTCAGGTCTGTCGCAGGGCCCAGCCGCGGTCCCGCAGGGACTCGGCGAGGACCGGGGCGGCGGTCGGCTCGACCATGAGCTGGACGAGGCCCGCCTGCTGCCCCGTCGCGTGCTCGATGCGGACGTCCTCGATGTTGACGCCCGCGCGGCCCGCGTCGGCGAAGATGCGGGCGAGCTCGCCCGGCTGGTCGCTGATGAGGACGGCGACGGTCTCGTACGTCGCGGGGGCGGCGCCGTGCTTGCCGGGGACGCGGGCCCGGCCGGCGTTGCCGCGGCGCAGGACGTCCTCGACGCCGGACGCGCCGGTCCGGCGCTCGGCGTCGTCCTCCGACTCCAGCGAGCGCAGCGCCCGCACCGTCTCGTCCAGGTCCGCCGCGACGCCCGCGAGGACGTCGGCGACGGGCCCCGGGTTGGCCGAGAGGATCTCGACCCACATGCGCGGGTCGGAGGCGGCGATCCGGGTGACGTCGCGGATGCCCTGTCCACAGAGCCGCACGGCCGTCTCGTCGGCCTGCTCCAGCCGCGCGGCGACCATGGACGAGACGAGCTGCGGGGTGTGCGAGACGAGCGCGACGGCACGGTCGTGGGCGTCGGCGTCCATGACGACGGGGACGGCCCGGCAGAGCGCGACCAGTTCCAGGGCCAGGTTGAGGACCTCGGTGTCGGTGTCGCGGGTGGGCGTCAGGACCCAGGGGCGGCCCTCGAAGAGGTCGGCGGTGGCGGCCAGCGGGCCGGAGCGCTCCTTGCCGGACATCGGGTGGGTGCCGATGTAGGCGGTGAGGTCCAGGCCGAGGTCGAGCAGTTCCCGCTTGGGGCCGCCCTTGACGCTGGCCACGTCCAGGTAGCCGCGGCCGATTCCGGCCCGGATCGCCTCGGCGAGGGTGCCGGCGACGTGGGCGGGCGGGACCGCGACGATCACGAGGTCCACCGGTCCCTCCGGCGCCTCGTCCGTGCCGGCGCCGAGGGCGGCGGCCGTACGGGCCCGGGAGGGGTCGTGGTCGCGCAGGTGCACGGCGATCCCGCGCCCGGCGAGGGCGAGCGCCGCCGAGGTGCCGATCAGGCCGGTTCCGATGACGAGCGCGGTTCTCACTGGGCGATGTCCTTGCGCAGGGCGGCCGCGGCACCGAGGTAGACGTGCGCGATCCGGGACTTGGGCAGATCCGTCTCGACGTGCGCGAGGAGCCGTACGACCCTCGGCATCGCGCCCGCCACGTCGAGCTCCTGGGCACAGATCAGCGGGACGTCCACGATCCCGATGCGGCGGGCCGCCGCGGCGGGGAAGTCGCTGTGGAGGTCGGGCGTGGCCGTGAACCAGATGCTGATGAGGTCGTCCGCGCTCAGCCCGTTGCGTTCCAGGACGGCGGCGAGCAGCTCCTCGACCTGCTCGTGCATGTGGCCGGCCTCGTCCCGCTCCAGCTGGACGGCGCCTCGGACCGCTCGTACCGCCACCTCGTCACTCCTTCGTCGCCTGCGTCGGTGCTCCGTCGGCCAGCCTAGTCAGCCGTGCGGAGGCCCCGTCGCGGCGCCCGCCCTCCGAGACGCGCCGGCGGCCCGGGTCAGAGGTTCTGCTGCCGGACGAGGTCCTCCAGCGACTCGTTCCGGGGCAGCGAACCCGCCGGGCTCAGCCGGTCCACGACCTGCGGCAGGGACCGGGCGATCTCGTGGGCCGCCTGGTCCGGGCTCATGCCGGACTCGGCGGCGACCGTCCGCAGTGTGTCGGCGGGGAGGGCCTCGGCGATCTGGGCGCCGCTCACCGGCTGGTTGGCGCCGCTGCCGACCCAGGACCGCGTCTGGTCGGCGAGGCCGGACCCGGTGAGCAGGTCGAGGAGGCCGCCGAGCGGGTTCGTGCCGTTGCCGCCGCTCCCGCCGGCCGTCAGCGCGCCGAGCAGGGATCCGAGGACGTGGCCGGCGCCACCGGCGCCGCTCCCCTGCTGCCCGCCGCCGAGGAGGCCACCCAGGAGAGCGCCGAGATCGTTTCCCGCCATGGTGTTCCCTTCCCTCCGGTACGGACACGGTCAATGTCACCCGGGCCGGCCCCTTGCGCCACTCGGAGTGGCCGCCGCGCACGGGGTACAACTGTCGGCATGCTGATGCACGTCGTACCGCTGGACGAATGGTCCGCCGACCCCGGGCTCCCCTACGCCCCGCCCTCCCTCGCCGCCGAGGGCTTCGTCCACTGTTCCCCGGACGAGCCGGCGGCCCTCGCCATCGCGGACGGGCACTACCGGGACGTGCCGGGCCCACTGCTGGTCCTGGTGATCGACGAGACCCGGCTGTCCGGCGAGGTCCGCTGGGAGGGCTCGGAGGATCTGCTGTTCCCGCACGTGTACGGGCCGGTCGAGCGGGCCGCGGTCACCGCGGTCCTGGAGGTGCGGCGGGACGGGGACGGCCGTGCGAGGGAGCTCGTCCCCTGGGCGTAGGCGTGTTGCGGCGCGGGGCGCGGGAGGCTGGCCAAGCTGGGCGGCATGACTGCTGACGCCCTGCCCCGCCTGTCACGCCGTGCGACGCTCGTCGCCGGCACGGTCCTCGTCACCGGCTGCGGTGACGACGGATCGGGCTCGACGGCGGAGACCCCGCCCGCCGCGTCGTCCGCGCCCTCCTCCCCCGGCGCCTCGCCCGCCTCCCCCCGAGCCTCCTCCGGCGGCACGGCGCTGGCGCGGACCTCCGAGATCCCGGTCGGCGGAGGCACGGTCTTCAAGGACGCCAAGGTGGTGGTCACCCAGCCCACGGAGGGCGACTTCAAGGCCTTCTCGGCGGTCTGCACCCACCAGGGGTGTCTGGTGAACAAGGTGGCGGACGGCACGATCGACTGTCCCTGCCACGGGTCCCGGTACCGGATCACGGACGGTTCGGTGGTGGCGGGTCCGGCGCCCCGCCCGCTGCCGGCCGAGCAGATCGACGTCTCGTCGGGAACGATCATCCTGGCCTAGCCTGTCGCGCATGACTCCTGAGCACCTGGTGCGCGACCACACGATCTACTCCTGTGTCATGGGGTCGCGCGCTTTCGGTCTGGCGACCGAGGGCAGCGACACCGACCGCAGGGGCGTCTATCTCGCCCCCACGCCGCTGTTCTGGCGCTTCGACAAGCCGCCGGCCCATGTGGAGGGCCCGGCGGAGGAACAGTTCAGCTGGGAGCTGGAGCGCTTCTGCGAGCTCGCCCTGCGCAACAACCCGAACGTCCTGGAGTGCCTGCACTCCCCCGTGGTCGAGCACGCCGACGCCCTCGGCCGCGAACTGCTGTCCCTGCGCGGGGCGTTCCTCTCCCGCCAGGCCCACAGCACGTTCGTTCGCTACGCGGCCGGCCAGCGCCGCAAGCTGGACGCGGACGTCCGCCTGTACGGGGCGCCGCGCTGGAAGCACGCCATGCACCTGCTGCGCCTGCTGACCAGCTGCCGCGACCTGCTGCGCAGCGGCGAGCTGCGCATCGACGTCGGCGACGAGCGGGACCGGCTGCTCGCGGTCAAGCGCGGCGAGGTGTCCTGGCCGGACGTCGAGTCCTGGATGAACCGCCTCCAGGACGAGGCCGACCAGGCCCGCACCACCACCCCCCTCCCCGACGCCCCGGACCACGCCCGCGTCGAGGACTTCCTCGTCCGTGCCCGGCGCGCCTCAGTCCTGCGGCTGCTGGAGTCGGACCCGGACGACGAGATCGTGCAGCGCGTCGAGGACACCGGGCTCGTCCGGTAGTCCGGACCCGGCCTGCGCCGCGTCCAGGACGCCGTGCAGGCGCTCCACCTCCTCGCGTACGGCCTCCGGCGGCACCTGCGCGGCCCCGTGCTCGGCGGCCTCCTTGGCCGCGACGAGCCCGGGCAGCCGGGCCGGCGCCTCGGGCACCTCGGCCGCCAGCGTGGGCAGATGGGCCTGGAGCTCGCCGGACCGCATGAGATGGATCCCGGTCAGGAGGGCCCGGTAGGTGTAGAGCAGCGGCTTGAGCTCGCCGTTCCGCTCGTACAGGCGCCACTGGGTGCCGGCGAACCCGCGGTAGTGGTGGGCGTGGTGCGAGGTGAGCACGCCCGGGACGAGCGCGCGCAGTTCGGCGTGCGCGGGGGTGGTGTGGGCGACCAGCGGCGAGGTCAGCTGTTCCAGGACGTAGCCGTTGCGCCGGAGCATGAGCCGGACGAACTTCCGCAGGTCGTGCGTCACCAGGTCCATCTCGACCCCGTCCCGGTCCCACATCCGGGTCCGGGTCTCCTCGGGCTCGCGCAGCCCGACGAGCGCCTCCACGGGCAGCAGGTGCACGCCCCGGAGGTCGACGTCCGAGTCACGGGACGGGAAGCCGTAGAGGTGGGCGCCGGAGACGGTCGCGAAGAGGAGCGGGTCGGGCTCCTCGGCGACGACGGCCGAGAGGTCGACCGGGGGCAGGCCGGCCGGATCGGTGGCCTCGGACAGGTGCGGCACGGGTCACGCGTCCCAGAGCGCGCCGAAGGCGAGCAGCTCGTCGCGGTGCTCGACGGGGGCGGTCCACTCCGCCGGCCAGGCGTCCGCGCCCAGATGAGCGCCGGCGAACGCGCCGGCGAGGGCGGCGATGGAGTCGGAGTCTCCGCGGGTGCAGGCGGCGCGCCGGAGGGCCGTCAGGGGCTCGTCGGGGAAGAGCAGGAAGCTGAGCAGGGCGGTGGCCAGGGCCTCCTCGGCGATCCATCCGTCGCCCGTGTACTCGCAGGGGTCGCGCTCCGGGTCAGCGGTGCGCTGGACGGCGTCCAGGCGCTCCAGGATCGCCAGGCACTCGTCCCAGCCGCGCCGGATGAAGTGCACGGCGTCGGGGTCCTGGGAGCGGGTCCACAGGTCGCCGAGCCAGCGCTCCTCGTAGCGGGAGCGGTGGTCGAGGGCGTACGACCGGAGCCGGCCGACCAGGCCGGTGGGGTCCGCCCCCTCGGCGAGCAGGTGCACGGCGCGGGCCGTCAGGTCGGAGGCCGCGAGGGCGGTGGGGTGACCGTGCGTCAGGGCGGCCTGGAGCTGGGCGGCTCCGGACCGCTGCTCGTCGGTGAGGCCGGGCACGAGACCGATGGGGGCGACGCGCATGTTGGCGCCGCAGCCCTTGGAATGGATCTGGCTGGCGTCCTGCCAGAGGCGGTCGGTCGTCAGCAGCTGACAGGCGACCAGGCAGGTGCGGCCGGGGGCGCGGTTGTTCTCCGGGGACCGGTACCAGTCGATGTACTCCTCGCGCAGCGGGCGCGCCAGACGCTGCGGCGCGAGGACGCCCCGTTCCGTGGCGGTGCGGATGCCCCGGGCGAAGGCGAGGGTCATCTGGGTGTCGTCGGTGACGTACGCCGTGCCCTGGGTGACCGGCAGCTCCATGGCGCGCCACGGCCCGAACCTGCCCAGGATCTGCGGCACGTCGTGGAACTCGGTGGGAAAGCCCAGCGCGTCGCCCAGCGCCAGGCCCGTCAGGGCGCCCGTCGCGGCCTTCTTCGTCCCCCGTGCGGTCATTCCGTCCGTCCTTCCGGTCGCAGCAGCGGCGGGTGCAGGGCGGTCGCCCCGCCCGCCCGGTAGAGGGCGGCCGGCTTCCCGCGGCCGCCGGTGCGGCGCGGCGGTGCCTCGACCGGCCGGACGAAGCCGGGGGTGGCGAGGACCTTGCGCCGGAAGTTGGGGCGGTCGAGTGCGACGCCCCAGACCGTCTCGTAGACCTGCCGCAGCTCGCCGAGGGTGAACTCGGACGGACAGAAGGCGGTGGCGAGACAGGTGTACTCGAGCTTGGCGCCGACGCGTTCGCGGGCGTCGGCGAGGATGCGGTCGTGGTCGAAGGCCAGGCCGCGGACGTCCTCGTACGGCAGCCAGCGGGCCTGGGCGGCGTCGCCGCCGCCGCGCGGCTCGGGCAGGTCGGGGACGAGCGCGGTGAAGGCGACGGACACGACCCGCATCCGGGGATCGCGGTCCGGGTCGCTGTAGGTGCGCAGCTGTTCCAGATGGAGCCGGGCCTCGGTGGTGCCGGACAGGCCGGTCTCCTCGGCGAGTTCACGGCGCGCGGCCTGTTCGGCGGACTCGTCGGGCAGGACGAAGCCGCCGGGCAGGGCCCAGGCTCCCGCGTAGGGCTCCTGCCCGCGTTCGACGAGCAGCACGTGCAGGCTTCCCTCGCGGACGGTGAGGACGGCGAGGTCGGCCGTGAGGGCGAAGGGCTCGAAGGCGTACTTGTCGTACCCCGCGCGGCCCGGCTGTGCGGTGGTCATCTGTTTTCCGGGAGGGGGTCGGTGAACGGCCGGCCCTCGGCGAGCAGGGCGTCCACGGCGGCGACGGCCGTCGCGAGGCGCTCCTCGTGGGGGCCGGTGAGGACGACGGTCCGGCGGCCGGTGTGGGCGAGCTGGGTGAGGAAGCGCGCGGTCATCCAGGGCCGCAGGTGCTCGCCGTCGCGCAGTCCGTCGTCCTCGAAGGGGACGCCCCGGTGGTCGGTGAGCAGCCACAGGTCCTGCCGGCCGCGCGCGGCGATCTCGCCGGTGCCGGGGCTGGTGGTGCCCATGTAGCGCTCGTGCCAGATGGTGGTGGCGAAGGCGTCGGTGTCGCAGAAGAGGACCGGCGAGCCGTCGCGGGCGGCCTCCTCCTCCAGCTCCGACTGGCGCAGGGCGATGACGGGGAAGTCGGCGGAGTGGAAGCGCACGTCGGACCAGGAGGCGCCGGGCCGCTCGGCGCGGAGCTCGGCGAGCTTGAGTTCGCTGTACTCCCGCCCGTACTCGGGGACGGAGCGGGTGCGGGTCCAGACCCCGCCGCGGCTCCGGTAGTGCTCGGCGAGGGCGAGCGTCATGGTGGTCGTCCCCGTGGACTCCGCGCCGAGGACGACGACCCGCCGGGTGAGCGCGGCCCGCACGGGGGCCTCCAGGTACTCCCAGCAGGCGACGGGGTCGGCGCGGACGGCCGTTCCGGAGACGGGGTGCCGGAGCCGCTCGGGGTCGACGCAGACGGACGCGGCGCCGAAGCGGCGGCCGAGCTCCTCGCCGTACGGCTCCGAGGTGAAGACGGCGTCGACGGGCTCGGGCACGGCGGCCCGGAAGATCTTCATGTGGGCGTCCCACACATCGGGGTCGTGCAGGTCGACCGGGATGTCGTCGACGGCTCCGACGACGAGCGTGTCGGGGTGGATCTCGCGCATCCAGGCCACGCGGTCCTCGAGCGGGACGGACTCCACGGACGAGGCGCAGACCAGCACCGTGAGGCGCTCGCAGCGCTCGCGCGCGGTGCGCACGAGGTGGTGGTGGCCGGCGTGCGGCGGATAGAACTTGCCGAGGACCAGGCCGTGCCCGTAGCGGCTCATGCGCTCGCCTCCCGGACGCGGAGGGACCCGGCCAGGTCACGGCGCCAGTCGCGCAGCCCGATGGCGCAGAGCGTCATGAAGCCGACGTAGAGCAGCGAGGTCAGGTAGAGCTCCTTGTACGCGTACAGGGGCACGTAGATCACGTCGGCGGCGATCCAGAGCCACCAGGACTCCAGGCGCTTGCGGCACTGGCCGTAGGTGGCCATCAGGGAGAGGGCGGTGGTCAGGGCGTCCCAGAAGGGGACGGTCGAGTCCGTGGCCCGGTCGAGGAGCAGGGTGAGGGCGAGGGTCCCCACCGCCCCCGCCGCCAGCAGCCAGGTCCACTCGGTGCGGCTCGTGCGCCGTACCGGGAGGGTGCGGGAGCCTGGTCCACCCCCGTGGGTCCAGGTCCACCAGCCGTAGGCGGCGAGGGCGATGAAGACGAACTGGAGGCCGGCATCGGCGTAGAGCCCGCTCTGGGTGAAGAGCAGGACGAAGAAGAGGTTGTTGGCGATGCCGATGGGCCAGTTCGCGACGTGCTGGCGGGCGACGAGCCAGACGCAGAGCGCGCCGCTGCCGAAGCCCAGGACCTCGGTCCAGCTCACCGGGGTGTCGAGCAGGGTGAAGAGCGGCCGCTGCAGTGGTTCCAGGACGTTCGCGAGACTCATCCCGCCTCCTTGAATCCTTAAGAGTCAGCCTGACTATAAATGGCGGCGGGACTCGACCACAAGTACGAAAAAGGCCCGTGGCCGCCGGTCATGGCGGTCACGGGCCTTCAGGGCCGGAAAGGGCTGCCGGGAAGGGCTGCCGGGAAGGGCTGCCAGGAGGTGCTGCCGGTAGGGGCTGCGGAAACGGCTGCCGGTGCGGGCCGCCGGTGTGCGGCCGGCCGGTCGGCACGACCGGAACGCGGCCACCGGGGCCCGGGCCTGGGCCGGGCCAACCCGGCCTGGGCCGGGCCCCGGCCGGGTCGGCCCGGGCCTGGGCTGCGGCTGGGGTTACAGGCCGACTTCCTTCATCAGCATGCCGACCTCGGTGTTGCTCAGGCGGCGCAGCCAGCCCGACTTCTGGTCGCCCAGGGTGATCGGACCGAAGGCGGTGCGGACCAGCTTCTCCACCGGGAAGCCCGCCTCGGCGAGCATGCGGCGCACGATGTGCTTGCGGCCCTCGTGGAGCACGACCTCGACGAGGTAGTTCTTGCCGGTCTGCTCGACGACCCGGAAGTGGTCGGCGCGCGCGTAGCCGTCCTCCAGCTGGATGCCGTCCTTGAGCCGCTTGCCGACCTCACGGGGCAGCGGGCCGGTGACGGCGGCCAGGTAGGTCTTCTTCACCCCGTACTTGGGGTGCGTGAGACGGTGGGCCAGCTCGCCGTGGTTGGTGAGCAGGATGATGCCCTCGGTCTCCGTGTCGAGCCGGCCCACGTGGAAGAGCCGGGTCTCGCGGTTGGTGACGTAGTCGCCGAGGCACTGACGCCCGTCCGGGTCCTCCATGGTGGAGACGACACCGGCGGGCTTGTTCAGCGCGAAGAACTGGTACGACTGGGTCGCCACGGTCAGACCGTCGACCTTGATCTCGTCCTTCGGCTCCACGCGGAGGCCCTGCTCGACCACGATCTCGCCGTTGACCTCGACACGGGCCTGCTCGATCAGCTCCTCGCAGGCACGGCGCGAGCCGTAGCCGGCCCGGGCCAGCACCTTCTGCAGGCGCTCGCCCTCCTGCTCGGCGCCCGGGAAGGTCTTCGGGGTCTTGATCTCCGGCTTGTTCGCGTAGCGCTCGCGGTTGCGCTCCTCGGCGCGGGCGTCGTACTCGCGCGAGCGCGACGGAGCCGTGCGGCCGCCACCGCGCTTCGGGGACTGCTTGGGGCCGCCCTTGGCGCCGCCGCGGGCCGCGTCGCCGCGACCGCGCTTCGGGCCGTCGGACGGACGGCCGGCCAGGCCGTCGACGTCGTAGCTGCGCTCCTCCGGGCGGGGACGACGCGGACGGTCGGCGCCCTGGCCGCCCTGACCGCTCCGGGCACCCTGGCCGCCCTGACCGCCTCGGCCGCCCTGACCGCCCTGGCCGGGTCGGCCGCCCTGGCCGGCCCGGTCGTCGCGGCTGTTGCCCGCGCCCCTGTAGTTGCCGCGGCCGCCGCTCTTGGCACCACGGCTCCCGCCGTTGTTTCCGCTGTTCCTGCCGCTGCTGCTTCGCATCAAACTTCCGTTGTCTCGTCTGCGTGGTCTTCTGCGTCCGGATCGAACGACGGCACTCCTTCGAGGCTGTCCGGCTCGACCGCCTCGGCCTCGGGGAGGAAGGGGGCGAGCTCGGGGAGTTCGTCCAGGCCGCGCAGGCCCATCCGCTCCAGGAAGTAGTTCGTCGTCCTGTACAGGATCGCACCTGTTTCGGGTTCCGCGCCCGCCTCCTCCACCAGACCCCGCTGCAGGAGGGTGCGCATGACGCCGTCGCAGTTCACCCCGCGCACCGCGGAGACCCGCGAACGGCTCACCGGCTGGCGGTACGCGACCACCGCGAGCGTCTCCAGGGCCGCCTGGGTGAGACGGGCCTGCTGCCCGTCCAGGACGAAGGCCTCGACGGCCGGGGCGTAGGCGGCGCGGGTGTAGAACCGCCAGCCCCCGGCGACCAGGCGCAGCTCGAAACCGCGTCCCTGCGCCGTGTACTCGTCGGCGAGCTCGCGCAGGGCGTCGCCGACCTCGCGCGGGGTGCGGTCGAGCACCTTGGCGAGGTGGGCCTCGGTGGCGGGCTCGTCGACGACCATGAGGACGGCTTCGAGCGCGGGCTTGAGATCGCTCACGGGGCGGCCTCCTGGTCTTTCCGGCCGTCCCGGTCGTCGCTCCGGTCCGCCTGGTCCTGTGGGTCTGTCTGCGGGTCCTGCCGGTCTCGCCGGGCCGGCCGGCGCGGTGGGTCTCGCGGGTCCTCCGGGTCCTTCGGGTCCTCCTGGTCGAACTCGTCGGTCACGGCCCCGGAGAGGTCCGCCTCCCCGCCCGTCCAGGACACGGTGAGGTCGCCGAGGGCCGTCTCCTGGTCGAGCGTGACCGCCTTCTCGCGGTAGAGCTCCAGGAGGGCCAGGAAGCGGGCGACGACGGTGAGGGTGTCGTCCGTGCCCTCCACGAGGTCACGGAAGCTGAGCGTGCCCCGGGCGCGCAGCAGGGCCACCACGATCCCGGCCTGTTCGCGGACGCTCACGAGCGGGGCGTGGATGTGGTCGACGTACACCTGCGGCTTGGCCCGGGGCTGCATGGCCTTCACCGCGAGCCGGGCGAAGCCCTCGGCACCGATGGAGATGACGACCTCGGGCAGCAGCTCGGCGTGGTGCGGTTCGAGACCGACGGTGCGCGGGTAGCGCCGGCCCTCGGCCTCCCAGCGCTCGTTGAGGATGTCGGCGATCCGCTTGTACGCGCGGTACTGCAGCAGCCGTGCGAAGAGCAGGTCGCGCGCCTCCAGGAGCGCCAGGTCCGCCTCGTCCTCCACCTCGGCGGCCGGCAGCAGCCGGGCGGCCTTGAGGTCGAGCAGGGTCGCGGCGACCACCAGGAACTCGGTCGTCTGGTCCAGGTCCCAGTCGGGCCCCATCGCGCGGATGTGCGCCATGAACTCGTCGGTGACCTTCGAGAGCGCCACCTCGGTGACGTCCAGCTTGTGCTTGGCGATCAGCTGGAGCAGGAGGTCGAACGGCCCCTCGAAGTTCGCGAGCCGCACGGTGAACCGCCCGTCGCCCGGTTCGCCGGCGTCGCCCGGCTCGCCCGCGTCGCCCGGGGACCGGGCGACGGGCGCACCGCCTGCCGCGGCCGGAGGAGCGTCCCCCGGGCCGGTTGCCGTCGGAGCAGCCTCCTCCGGAGCGGCTACGCCCACAGGAGCCTCGGCCGGCAGGCCAGCCGCCTCAGACGCCTCGCCCGCACGGGTCTCGCCCACAGGAGCCTCGGCCGACAGGCCAGCCGCCTCAGACGCCTCGCCCGCAGGGGCGTGCTCCGCAAGGGCTCCTGACGCCGGAGCGTCCACAGCGGGCTCGGCCGCCGGGTGCTCTCGCAGGGCCCTCCCGGGGGCCTCCGCAAGGCCCTCAGAGGCCTCCGCAAGGCCCTCCGCGGGGCTCGGGGCCGGCCGGGTGGCCGGCGTGTCCCACGCCTCCGGCTCCGGCCGCGCCTCCGCCTCGGCGGCGGGCGCGGGTGGTGCCGGCGACGCGGACGGCGACGCCCCCGGGCCGCGCCCCAGGAGGCGGCGGCGTGGGCGGGACGTTTCGTCGGGGGGTGGAGGCATGGGGGTCCTGGTGGAGCGGGGGCGCGGCAGAGCCGCAGGCTACCCTCAGCGGCCGCGCAGGCGGCGCACGAGGATGCTCGCGTCGCCGCGGGACTCCAGGTCCGCCAGGACCACGGCGACCGCCTCGCGGACGATCCGGCCGCGGTCGACCGCGAGGCCGTGCTCGCCGCGCAGCACCAGGCGCGCGTGCTCCAGGTCCATCAGCTCCTCGGCGGAGACGTAGACCGTGATCTTCTCGTCGTGCCGTTCACGCCCGCTCGGGCGCCGGTTGGTGGTGCGGTTCCGCCGCCGTGCCTGGCCGGCCGGGGCGGGGGCCTTCGCGGGTGCCTCCGGCTCCGTCGCGCGGACCCGCGGCTCCGCCGCCTCCGCGTCCGCCGCGGCGTGCTCCGTGGAACCCGGGCCGTCCGCCCCCGTCCCCGCCGCTGCCGCCGAGTCGCTCTCGCCGGCCGGTGCCGGAACGGTCCGGCGCGGCGAGGACGCCTGGAGCGCCATCCCCCCGGTCGTACGGAACAGCTCGTCGGCGCCGGGAAGGCTCACTCGGCGTGACACCGGGCGAGCACCTCCCTGGCGAGCTGACGGTAGGCGGCGGCGCCCACGGAGTTGGACGCGTAGGTGGTGATGGGCTCGCCGGCGACCGTGGTCTCCGGGAAGCGGACCGTACGCCCGATGACCGTGTGGTAGACGTGCTCGTCGAAGGCCTCGACGACGCGCGCGAGCACCTCGCGCGAGTGCACCGTGCGCGAGTCGTACATCGTGGCGAGGATGCCGTCGAGCTCCAGGTCGGGGTTGAGCCGCTCCTGGACCTTCTCGATCGTCTCCGTGAGCAGCGCGACACCACGGAGCGCGAAGAACTCGCATTCCAGCGGCACGATGACCTTGTGAGCGGCCGTCAGGGCGTTCACGGTCAGCAGGCCGAGCGAGGGCTGACAGTCGATCACGATGTAGTCGTAGTCGTTCATCAGCGGCTTCAGGGCGCGCTGCAGCGTCGACTCGCGCGCGACCTCGGAGACCAGCTGGACCTCGGCCGCCGACAGGTCGATGTTGCTGGGGAGCAGGTCCATGTTGGGGACCGCGGTCTTGAGCAGCACCTCGTCCGCCGACATGCCCCGCTCCATGAGCAGGTTGTAGACGGTGAGGTCGAGCTCCATCGGGTTCACGCCGAGGCCGACCGAGAGGGCGCCCTGCGGGTCGAAGTCGACGAGCAGGACCCGTCGTCCGTACTCCGCGAGCGCGGCGCCCAGGTTGATGGTCGACGTGGTCTTGCCGACGCCACCCTTCTGGTTGCACATCGCGATGATCTTCGCGGGACCGTGGTCGGTCAGCGGGCCCGGGATCGGGAAGTACGGCAGGGGCCGTCCGGTGGGGCCGATCCGCTCGCGGCGCTGACGGGCAGCGTCGGGTGCGAGGGTGGCCGCGTACTCCGGGTCGGGCTCGTACTCGGCGTCGGGGTCGTAGAAGTGCCCCTCGGGCACCTCGTCAAAGGCGGCGAAGTGGGTGGACTCTCGGCCCATCTCGTTGCCGGCCGTGGCGTTCACGTGTAGGCCGTCCGTCATCTTCATCGTATGGGCTGGCGTCATGGTCTGGTGCGTCGCGAAGGTCCGCACCGCGACGGAGCCGATCGGGGCTCCTGGCTCCGCACCCCCGGGAGTAAATGTCGACTCATTCACAAGTCGTCTTACCTCCTTGGATGTGACCAGGAACATTTATCGATAGGTCAGCGTGGCACCATGCCGACGGTTGGCGACTCTATGGCGTGTCACCGCTCCGCAGCAACACAATCCGCCGGACCCGGCCCGATGTGTCGGCAACCGAACACCTCTCTGTCAAGGGTGCGCAGGCAGGGAACCGCACGTTTCGGGGCTGCGCGAAACGGTTAAAGAGTTACGTTCGAGGCGAGTTGAGCAGGCGTCGGAAGGTGGCCGGACACACATCGGGCCGGACCTTGCTCGACAAGGTCCGGCCCGGTGCGTGAGGTTGACGACGGGGGTTGACACCGCCGTCTGCGGGGGTCAGCCCAGGAGGGTGCTCAGCTCGAGGTGCTCGTAGCCGTGCGCCTCGGCGACCTCCTTGTAAACCACCTTGCCGTCATGGGTGTTGAGACCCTTGGCCAGCGCGGCGTCGCGGCGCAGCGCCTCGACCCAGCCGTTGTTCGCCAGCGACACGATGTAGGGCAGCGTGGCGTTGGTGAGGGCGTAGGTGGAGGTGTTCGGGACCGCGCCCGGCATGTTGGCGACGCAGTAGAAGACCGAGTTGTGGACCTGGAAGGTCGGCTCGGCGTGGGTGGTCGGGTGGGAGTCCTCGAAGCAGCCGCCCTGGTCGATCGCGATGTCGACAAGGACACTTCCGGGCTTCATCTTGGCGACGAGCTCGTTGGTGACCAGCTTCGGGGCCTTGGCGCCCGGGATGAGGACGGCACCGACGACGAGGTCGGCCTCGATGACGGCCTTCTCCAGCTCGAAGGCGTTGGAGACGATCGTCTTGACCTTCGTACCGAAGATCTTGTCGGCCTCGCGGAGCTTGTTGATGTCGCGGTCGAGCAGGGTCACGTGGAAGCCCAGGCCGATGGCGATCTGCACGGCGTTCCAGCCGGAGACGCCGCCGCCGATGACCACGCACTCGCCGGCGTGGGTGCCGGGGACGCCGCCGGGGAGCACGCCACGGCCGCCGGCCGAACGCATCAGGTGGTAGGCGCCGACCTGCGGGGCCAGACGGCCCGCAACCTCGGACATCGGGGCGAGCAGCGGGAGGGCGCGGTTCGCCGTCTCGACCGTCTCGTACGCGATGGCGGTGGTGCCGGAGGCCAGGAGGGCGTCGGTGCACTCCTTGGAAGCGGCGAGGTGCAGGTAGGTGAAGAGGGTCTGGTCCTTGCGGAGGCGGTGGTACTCCTCCGCGATGGGCTCCTTGACCTTGAGCAGCAGGTCGGCGGTGGCCCAGACCTCGTCGGCGGTGCCGAGGATCTCGGCACCGGCGGAGACGTACTCCTCGTCGGTGATCGAGGAACCGACACCGGCGTTCTGCTCGATGAAGACCTGGTGGCCGTTGCGGACGAGCTCGTGGACACCGGCAGGGGTGATGGCCACGCGGAACTCGTTGTTCTTGACCTCGCGGGGGATGCCGACCTTCATCGTCGATCACGGTCCTTGAATCAGGGGATAAACGGGGAGGAACTGCGGGTACTGCGGGGGTGCTGCGCATGCGGCCGGGCCGACGGGGAGGCCGACATAGCCACTCGTACCCGGATGCACTGCGGCACACCGGGGCAGACCGCGATTCAACGCGGCGCACCCAGTCTAATGAAGGAGTTCCCCCTGTCTAGCCTTTCAAAGTATTAATCTTCAGCAGGAGCACTGCGGATTTCGTAGGCTGAGGAGCCGGTTTCCAGCAGTCTCTCCGCGGCGGACCGGTGCAGCCGGGCGGCCGCCGGGTCGCCGAGCCGGTCGAGGGTGTCGGCCAGCCGGAGCTGCAGTGCCGCCTGGAGCCGTACGTCGCCCGCGCGACGCGCCCAGTCGATCGCCTCCTCGCAGGTCCGGAAGGCCTCCTCGGGGCGGCCGGCGTACTCCTGGACCCTGGCCGCCTCGCTCAACGCCCGCGCGTAGCCGGGGAGATCGGCCATCCGCCGGTAGCCCGCGGCGGCGGCGCGCCAGTTCCGCAGGGCCTCCCCGTAGCGCCCCGCGTAGGTGTGCACCGCGCCGATCCGGCCGTAGAGCCGTGCCTGGTCGGCCCGCTCGTCACGGGCGAGGCGCTGCGCGAGCGCCCGCCCGTACCAGTCGCCGGCCCGCTGCCAGTCCCCCAGCTCCTGATACGCCCCACCTACGGATTCCATCGCCCGACCGATCGCATACGGATCATTTGCTGCCCTTCCGGCGTCCAGAGCCGACCGATATCGCAGCAGTGCCTCCTGGGAGCGACCGGTCCGGGCGTCCAGGTCGGCCAGGTTCAGCAGAGCCGCGGCCCGCTCCCGGTGCAGCCCCCGCCGCTCGGCGACGTCCAGGACGAGCCGGTGCAGCCCGTAGAGGTCGGGGGCGGCCGTCTCGGCGCCCCGGTGCGCGGCGAGCGCCCGCACCAGGGCCGCGATCAGCCGCCGGGCCAGGGTGTCGAGCTCGCCGTCGGCGACGGCGAGCCGGGCCGCGGCGAGCAGCACGGGCCGGCGGCTGTCCAGCCAGGCGGCGGCGGTGGCCGTGTTCGGGAAGCGCAGGGCACGGGGCAGCCCGGCGAGCTTGCGGCGGGCCGGGGAGCCCTCGGGTTCGGTGACCGCGCGGCTGGACTGGAGGAGCCGTACGGTCCGCTCCAGCATCCGGGCCCGGGCGAGCTGCACCTCGGGCGTACGGTCCTGCTCCTCCAGCTCGGCCTTCAGCAGCGGCATGAGGTGCGCCGGCACCTCGTACTGTCCGTCCCCGCCGGGGACCTCGCGGACGAGGCCGAGCGCGGCGAAGTCGGCGAGGGTCGTCGCGGCGGCCGAGACCGAGCAGCCGGCCAGCGCGGACGCGGTGTGCGCGTCGGCCCGGCCGAGCGGCGCCAGGCACAGGTGGCGCAGTATCCGGGCGGCCGGCTGCGGCAGCGACGTGTGGACGAGGGCGAAGGCACGGGTGACCGGGTCGCCGGTGAGGCCGCGCAGCCGCTTGGTGAGGTCGGCGACCGATGCCTTGGGGCGGGCGGCGAGCCAGCCGCCGGCCAGCACGAGTGCGCCGGGCAGGCCGCCGCACTCCTCGGCCAGGCTCTCGGCGGCCTGGGGGTCGACCGTGACGCGGACGGAGCCGGTGAAGGAGGTGAGCAGTTCGATGGCCGACTTGGGGTCGAGGCCGCCGACGGTGCAGGGCCGGACGTCCGGGATTCCGGTCAGCGGCCCCCGGGCCACGCCGACGACCAGGGCGTCGGGGTTGTCCGGCAGCAGCGGCTCGACCTGCTCGGCGCCGACGGCGTCGTCGAGGAGGAGCAGCGCCCTGCGGTCCGCGAAGGCCTCCCGGACCAGGCCGGTCAGTTCCTCCTCGGCGGCGCCGGGCGGCTCGGCGACGCCGAGCGCGGCGAGCAGCTCCTGGGCGGCCCGGGCGGTGGGGACGGGCTCGCCGCCGGGCTCGGTGAGCCGGACCCGGAACACCCCGCCGGGGTACCGGTCGGCGAGCGAGGCGGCCAGTTCCTCGGCGAGCGCGGTCCGCCCGGAGCCGGGCTGGCCGGCGACGAGCAGCACGCGGGCGCGTGGCGCCTTGCGGCCGGTCAGGGTGTCGAGCCCGGTGCGTTCGATGTCCGCGCGGAGCGCCTTCAGCTCTCGCTGGCGGCCGAAGAACTGCGAGGCGCCGACCGCTGCCACCGCCTGATCCGTCACGGGCCACGCTCCCGTCCACCTGCGCACGACGATCCCGCGGGGGGCTCCGCGGGGCGATCACGAGCGTAGTTCAGCGGGACCCGCCGACCGGGCGGAGCGCGGCGGACAGATCCCCCGATCGGATCACTGGATTGTCTGACCGGCGCACTCCCCCGGTCGGCGCGCCCCTCCCCGCCGCGGGCGCCCTCCGTCGTCGCGACCGCCGCGGGGCGGGGTCACGCCTCGAAGGGGCGGGCCGGCCAGGGCGCGTCGGCCGGGCGCAGCGCGTCCAGGCCGTCGCCCGTACGGGCGGCCGTCAGCGAGAGCACCCCGACGACCAGGCAGTTGTTGTGCAGTTCGCCGGCGAGTACGCCCCGGACGAGGTCGGCCAGCGGCACCCGGGCCATCTCCATGTCGGCCTCCTCCTCGGAGACCTCGAACCGCTCGCCGTCCGCCTCGGACAGGTTGCGCGCCAGGAAGATCCGGACGGCCTCGTCGCAGCCGCCGGGGGTGGTGTAGACGTCGGCGAGCACCCGCCAGTCCTCCGCCTTGACGTGCGCCTCCTCGTACAGCTCGCGCTGGGCGGCGTGCAGCGGGTTCTCGCCGGGCACGTCGAGCAGGCCGGCCGGGATCTCCCACAGCTTCTGCCGCACCGGGTGCCGATACTGCTTGAGCAGCACGACCCGGTCCTGGTCGTCGAGGGCGACGACGGCGACCGAGCCGGGGTGGACCTGGTAGTCACGGCCGACGACGGAGCCGTCGGGCATCTCCACCTCGTCCGTGCGGACACTCGTCTTCTTGCCCGTGAAGGGGGTGGTGGTGGCGACGACCCGCCACTCCTCCGGGGTGTCCTGCACCTGCATGAGCTGTCCTCCCACGATGACCGCAAACGAAAGCCGGGGTACGCGCCCCCCGAAGGGAACCCGTACCCCGGCAACGTTAACGCGCGGCGATCACTCGGCCGTCCGGCCGGTCTTGCGCTCGACGGCCGCCTTCACCAGACCGGCGAAGAGCGGGTGGGGGCGGGTCGGGCGGGACTTGAGCTCCGGGTGCGCCTGGGTGGCGACGAGGTAGGGGTGGACCTCACGCGGGTACTCGACGAACTCGACGAGCTTGTTGTCCGGGGAGGTGCCGGAGAAGACCAGACCGGCCTTCTTCTCCAGCTCCGCGCGGTACGCGTTGTTCACCTCGTAGCGGTGACGGTGGCGCTCCTCGACGTACGGCTCGTCGGCGTAGGTCTCGCGGACGACCGAGCCCTCGGCGAGCTTCGCCGGGTAGAGGCCGAGGCGCATCGTTCCGCCCAGGTCGCCGGCGCCCTCGACGTAGGCGAGCTGCTCCTCCATCGTCGAGACGACGGGGTGCGCGGTGGCCGGGTCGAACTCGGTGGAGTTGGCCTCGGGGATGTCGGCCAGGTTCCGGGCCGCCTCGATCACGATGCACTGCAGGCCGAGGCAGATGCCGAGCAGCGGCACCTTGTTCTCGCGGGCGTACTGGATCGCGCCGACCTTGCCGGACACCCCGCGGTCGCCGAAGCCGCCGGGGATGAGGATCGCGTCGCAGTCGCCGAGCTGCTTCTCGGCGCCGGCCTGGGTCTTGCAGTCGTCGGAGGTGACCCACTTGACCTTGACCCGGGCCTTGTTGGCGAAGCCGCCGGCCCGCATGGCCTCGGTGACCGAAAGGTAGGCGTCGGGCAGGTCGATGTACTTGCCGACGAGCGCGACGGTGACCTCGTGCTCCGGGTTGTGGACCCGGTCCAGGAGGTCCTCCCAGACGGTCCAGTCCACGTCGCGGAAGGGCAGGTCGAGCTTGCGGACGACGTAGGCGTCCAGGCCCTCGGTGTGGAGCACCTTCGGGATGTCGTAGATCGACTTGGCGTCGATGGCGGCGACGACCGCGGCCTCGTCGACGTCGCACATCAGCGAGATCTTGCGCTTGATGGCGGTCGGGACCTCGCGGTCGGCGCGCAGCACGATCGCGTCCGGCTGGATGCCGATGTTGCGCAGGGCCGCGACCGAGTGCTGGGTCGGCTTGGTCTTCAGCTCGCCCGAGGGACCGATGTAGGGCAGCAGCGAGATGTGCACGACGAAGACGTTGTCGCGGCCCACCTCGTGGCGGACCTGACGGACGGTCTCCAGGAACGGCAGCGACTCGATGTCGCCGACCGTGCCGCCGACCTCGGTGATGACGACGTCGACGTCGTCCGTGGCCATGCGGCGGATGCGGGACTTGATCTCGTTGGTGATGTGCGGGATGACCTGCACGGTGTCACCGAGGTACTCACCGCGCCGCTCCTTGGCGATGACCTGCGAGTAGACCTGGCCGGTGGTGACGTTGGCCGAGCCGTCGAGGTCGACGTCGAGGAAGCGCTCGTAGTGGCCGATGTCCAGGTCGGTCTCGGCGCCGTCGTTGGTGACGAACACCTCGCCGTGCTGGAAGGGGTTCATCGTGCCGGGGTCGACGTTCAGGTACGGGTCGAGCTTCTGCATCGTGACCCGCAGGCCGCGGGCCTTGAGGAGCGCACCCAGGCTGGAGGCGGTCAGGCCCTTGCCGAGGGAGGAGGCGACACCCCCGGTGACGAAGATGTGCTTGGTCGTCGTGGTGTTGGGCGGCATCGCCAAGAGGGGGCTCCCGTGGTCGCGTTCTGGAGGTGCGTTCCGGCTTCCCCTCCGCAAGAATCGGGGGGTGCCGTCGCTGCGGTTGCGGGGTCCTCGGCTGTCGCCGTTTCCCACCGGTCCACGGGGTACCAGGGTATCAGCGACATCGGGAGACCGCTTCCGGCCACACGGGGCAGTCGGGTGCACACGGTCCGCGACACGCCGTGCCCGGAACGGGCGCCTCCGGCACCATGGGCGGGGTACGGCCGGGGCCAGGGCCGAGGTCAAGCCCTGTTCACCCGATCGGACCAGCAGCGTTACAAGATCGGCTCCACCGGTCCCCAGGGTCCGTCGTATCCTGCTCGGACACGCGCTGCCGAGCCGGACCGGCACGGCACCACCCCCGCCCGTCATCCGGTACCAAGAGGCTCGTCAACGATCCCTTGACCGCTGACCTGTAGAAGTCGCCCCACGGGGCGGACGTGGCCGTTCGATCTGGAGTGAAGCACGTGGCCGGGCGCATCGAGGATTACGCACTCATCGGAGACATGCAGACCGCCGCCCTGGTCTGCCGGGACGGCAGTGTCGACTGGCTCTGCCTGCCCCGCTTCGATTCGCACGCCGTCTTCGCCGGTCTCCTCGGCACCGAGGAGCACGGTTTCTGGCGGGTGGGCCCCGCGGGGCCCGAGGGGGCTCCCGCGCCCCCCGCCGACCGGAGGCGCTATCGCGGCGACTCGCTGATCCTGGAGTCCGAGTGGGACACCCCGCGCGGCACGGTCCGGGTGACCGACTTCATGCCCCCGCGGGACGGCGCGCCCCAGCTGATCCGGGTCGTGGAGGGCGTCAGCGGCCGGGTGCCGATGCGCTCCAGCCTGCGCATGCGCTTCAGCTACGGCCGGGTGGTGCCCTGGGTGCACAAGGTCGGCGAGCGCACGGTGGCCGTCGCCGGCCCCGACTCCGTGTGGCTGGACACCGACGCCGAGACCCACGGCAAGGACCTCACGACGTACTCCGAGTTCACCGTCACCCCCGGCGACACGATCACCTTCACGATCTCCTGGCAGCCCTCGCACAAGGAGCCGCCGCCGCTTCCGGACCCGGCGGGCTCGCTGGAGGCGACGGCCGAGTTCTGGCGCGAGTGGGTCGAGCACTGCACGTACCACGGCCCCTACCGGGAGGCGGTGGTCCGCTCGCTGATCACCCTCAAGGCGCTGACGTACGCGCCGACCGGCGGGATCGTCGCCGCGCCGACCACCTCCCTGCCGGAGGAAATCGGCGGCGTGCGGAACTGGGACTACCGCTACACCTGGCTGCGGGACGCGGCGATCACCCTCTCCTCGATGCTGCGCACCGGCTACCGGGAGGAGGCCCGCGCCTGGCGGGACTGGCTGCTGCGCGCGGTCGCCGGCGACCCGGAGAACCTGCAGATCATGTACGGCATCGCCGGCGAGCGCGAGCTCGGCGAGGCCGAGCTCGACTGGCTGCCCGGATACGAGAACTCCGGCCCCGTCCGGGTCGGCAACGGCGCCGCCGGCCAGCTCCAGCTGGACGTGTACGGCGAGGTCACCGAGGCCCTGCACCTGGCCCACATGACCGGCCTCTCCCGCAACGACTACGCCTCGCTGCTCCAGATCAAGCTGATCAACTACCTGGAGACGAACTGGGACCAGCCGGACGAGGGCATCTGGGAGGTGCGCGGCCCGCGGCGCCACTTCACCCACTCCAAGGTGATGGCCTGGGTGGCGGTGGACCGCACCATCAAGCTGATCGAGTCCGGCGACGCCGACGGCCCCCTGGAGCGCTGGCGCGAGCTGCGCGACGACATCCACCGGGACGTCTGCGAGAAGGGCTACGACAAGGAGCGCAACACCTTCACCCAGTCGTACGGCTCGCAGGAGCTGGACGCCTCGCTGCTGCTGATCCCGCAGATGGGCTTCCTGCCGCCGGACGACAAGCGGGTGATCGGCACGATCGAGGCGATCCAGCGGGAGCTGTCCACGGAGGACGGCTTCGTGCTGCGCTACCCGACCGCCGGCGAGGAGGCCGGCGTGGACGGCCTGGAGGGTGACGAGGGCGCGTTCCTGGCCTGCTCGTTCTGGCTCGCGGACGACCTGGCGATGATCGGCCGGGTCGACGAGGCCCGCAAGCTCTTCGAGAAGCTCCTGTCGCTCCGCAACGACCTCGGGCTGCTCGCCGAGGAGTGGGACCCCCGGCTGCAGCGGCAGGTGGGCAACTTCCCGCAGGCCTTCAGCCACGTGCCGCTGATCGACACGGCGCTGCGGCTGACCGCCTCCGGCGCGTACGGCGGCTGACCGGGCCGACAACACGCGGGGGGCGGGGCCCGGACCTACGATGAAAGGGTCCTGTCCCCCGGCGGCGAGTGAGCCGAAGGGCGCCGCGGGCGCCGAGAGGGAGAGCGCGCGCAGGTCCCGAGGGACGAGGGACCGGGCACGGTCGCCCGTCGGCGCACGCAGTACGCGTCCGGAGGTGAACCGGGCCGAAGAAGAAGAAAGGGGGGCGCGCCATGGCTCCCCCGACCACCCTGACGGACAGAGCGCTGACCGGGCTCCGCGAGGATCTGGCCGGTGAGGTGTACCTGCCCGGTGATCCGGGGTACGACGAGGCCCGGACGATCCACAACGGCATGATCGACCGTCGGCCCGAGGTGATCGCCCAGTGCGCGAGCCAGGCGGACGTCTCCAACGCGATCCTCTTCGGGCGCGAGGCGGGGCTGCCGATCGCGGTGCGCGGCGGCGGCCACAGCGTCGCCGGGACCTGCGTGATCGACGGCGCCCTGGTCGTGGACCTGCGCCGGATGCACGGCGTCGTGGTCGACCCGGAGAACATGACCGTCCGGGTCGAGGGCGGGGCGACGATGGGTCACCTGGACCACGCCTGCCAGCCGTTCCACGTGGCGACCACGGGCGGGCGGGTGTCCACCACCGGGGTCGGCGGCTTCACCCTGGGCGGCGGCTCCGGGTGGCTGGAGCGCAAGTTCGGCCTCGCCAGCGACAATCTGCTGGCCGCCGATCTGATCACGGCCGAGGGAAAGCACGTCCACACCGACGCCGAGGAGAACCCGGAGCTGTTCTGGGCCCTGCACGGCGGCGGCGGCAACTTCGGTGTGGCGACCTCGCTCACGCTGAGGCTGCACGAACTGCCCCGGATGAGCGTGGCGATGCTGTTCTTCCTGCCGGACGGCGCGCCGGAGGTCGTGCGCGCCTTCCGGGACCTCGCCGCGGGCGCCCCGGACGAGGTGGGCGGCGGAGCCATCTACCTGCCGGCACCGCCGGAGCCGTTCGTCCCCGAGGAGCTGGTCGGCAGACTGGTCTGCGGAACGCTCTTGACGTACACCGGACCGGTGGAGGAACTGCGGGAGACGGCGGCGCCGCTGTTCGCGCTGAAGCCCGTGATCGAGATCGTCACGGACATCCCGTACGTGGAGCTGCAGTCCATGCTCGACGACCCGCCGGGGCTGCGGAACTACTGGTCGGCCGAGTACCTGACCTCCTTCCCGGACGAGGCCGTGGACCGGTTCTGCGAGCGGGGCGCGCAGATACCGATGCCCACGGCCATCCAGCAGGTGCTGTTCATGATGGGCGGGGCGGTCGCGGCCGGGCCCTCCCCCTACCCGCAGCCGTGGCGGACCGCCCCGTGGGCGGTGCATCCCTTCGCGACCTGGGAGGACCCGGCGCTCGACGACCGGGCCCGGCAGTGGGTCCGGGACGTGCGGACGGACGTGGAGCCGTGGGCGCTCGACGCGACGTACCTGAACTTCGTCGGCGCCGAGGGCGACCAGCGGATCGTGTCCTCCTTCGGCGAGGAGAACTACCGGCGGCTCGCCGCCGTGAAGGCCGCCTTCGACCCCGACAACGTCTTCCGCTACAACCACAACATCGCCCCGGGCACCTGAGCACCCGCCGGCGTCAGCCGAGGGCGGCGATCACCTCCCTTGCCGCCCGCTCGCCCTCGGTGGCGCCGCCCTCCATGAAGCCCTGGAAGTCGTAGGAACAGTGCTCGCCGCCGATGTGCACGTTGCCCTGGGCGGTGCCCTCGTAGCCGGCGTAGCGGTGCAGGTAGCCGACCGGCCAGTAGGAGTACGCGCCGAGGGCGTACGGGTTCTTGTGCCAGGCGGAGAGCTGGGCGCGCCCGGTGTAGGCCCGTGACGTGCCCGGGTAGAAGGCGTCGATGCCCTTCAGGTAGCGGGTGACGAGATCGCGCACATAGGGGTCGGACTCGGTGGAGAAGGGACCCGCCGGGTTCAGGTTCGCGGCCAGGGAGCCGCCGCCGTACTGAAGGAGGATGCCGCCGGTACCGCCCTGGATCTTGGTGGTGTCCCACGTCTGCTGGATCTCGGTGTCGGTGAAGCAGTCGCCGGCGGAGATCCCGGGCCAGGGGCCCGTGCCGCGCCAGGGCCGGGTGCCGAACTGCATGTTGAGCTTGGTGCAGTGGCCCATGCGCGCGTCCCGCAGCAGGTTCGTCATGCGGGGGTCGAAGCCGGCCCGGGAGAGGTCGAGCCGTTGCAGGACCGGCAACGGTACGCACAGGACGGTGTGGTCGGCGGTGACGGTCCGGGTGGTCCCGGCCTCGGTGAACGTGAGGGTCTGGGTGCCGTCGGCGTTGGCCCGTACGGCGTCCAGGCGCCAGCCCATGCGCAGGGTGCCGGGTCCGAGGGCACCGGCGATCGCGTTCGGCAGCCGGTCGTTGCCGCCGACGACGTGGTAGCGCTCGTTGGACAGACCCCAGATGTTGAAGTTGCCGGGATTGGTCTGGTAGCCCATCAGGAGGACGAGGGCGAGTGCGGACTGCTCGGTGGTGTCGGCGCCGTACTCGACGTTGTAGGCGACGTCGAAGAAGCGGCCGAGCGGTGAGGAGTGCCCGCCGGGGACCCTGCTCTCGATCCACTCGTACAGCGACATGTCGTCGAGGGCGGTGCCGGTGGGCGTGGTCCGGTTCCAGAACACCTCCCCCGCCTCCGACAGGTCGCGGCGCAGCGACTGGTAGACCGCGTTGAAGTCGGCGTCGGCCTGGGCGCGCGGGTAGTAGGAGCCGTTGAACCAGAGCACTTCCTCGGCTCCGTTGGGGCCGCCGCCGAGGAAGTCCTCGGTGGCGAGCCCGAAGCGGCGGCAGAGCGCCAGCATCTTCTTGTGACCGGTGTCGATGAGCTCGCCGCCGATCTCGGAGGTCTGCCCGTACGCCCAGTGCCCGCGCTGGGTCCACATGCGGCCGCCGACCCGGGCGGGGTCGGCCTCGTAGAGGACGGGGCTGAGACCCGCGTCCCGGAGGGTGAGGGCGGCGGTGAGGCCGGCGATGCCGGCGCCGACGACGGCCACCCGGGCGGGGGTGACCGCCCTGGCGACCGCGGGGGCGGCCGCGGTCGTGCCGGCGGACACCGCGATGCCCGCGGCTGCGGCGTACTTGAGGAGCGAACGGCGCCCGAGGGCGTCGTTCCTCATGCCGCGGAGCTCGTCGACGGGGACGTTCAGACGCCGGGCGGCGGCGTGCTCGGCGGTCAGCTGCTTCAGGAGGTGCATCGGGTTGGTGCGTGCCATGGGGCGCTCCTGTGATCGGTTCGGAGGGATCAGCTCTGCGGTTGGGGCGCGGGGGTGGGCTCCGGGCCGGTGTCGGCACGCTCGGTGGCGTCCTCCAGGACGATCCGGCCGATGACCTCGTAGCGCTCGGGCCGCCGGGCCTTGAGGTAGAGGCCGAGGCCGAGGCCGCCGAGGAAGACGAGGCCGACGGTCCACGGGATGGCCTCGAAGAAGAGGGAGTCGGCGGCGAGCCCGGCCGCGGTCTCCATGTTCATGATCAGCAGCACGACCACGGCGACCATGCCGACGCCCCCCAGGAGCGGGGCGGTGAAGGTCGTGAACCAGTGCCGGTCCTCGGGGTGGTTCCTGCGGAAGTAGCCGATCACGGCGAAGGAGCAGAGGGTCTGCACGACGAGGATGGCCATCGTGCCGAGGATCGCGAGCAGCGTGTACAGGTGGATGTACGGATCCTGGCCGGTGAGCCAGAAGGCGGCGACGAGGCCGACGGCGATGACGCTCTGCACGAAGGACGCGACGTACGGCGAGCCGTGCCGGGCGTGGGTGCGGCCGAGTGCCGGATGCGGGAAGCCCTCGCGGCCGATGGCGTACAGATAGCGGGCGGCGCACTGGTGGAAGGCCATGCCGCACGCGAAGGAGCCGGTGAGCAGCAGCCACTGGAAGGCGTCGACGGCCCAGCCGCCGATGAAGGACTCGGTGGGCGCGAAGAACAGGTCGAGCGGGGCGGCGGACGAGGACAGCCTGACCGAGCCGGCGAGCCCGTTGCCGGCGATCGTCATCCAGGACACGTAGATGTAGAACAGGCCGACGCCGACGACGGAGATCAGGGTGGCGCGCGGGATGACCCGCTTGGGGTCGCGGGACTCCTCGCCGTACATCGCCGTCGACTCGAAGCCGACCCACGACCAGAAGGCGAAGAAGAGGCCGAGTCCCGCGGAGGCGCCGGTGAAGGCGTTCCTGGGGTCGACCGGCTCGACGGGGATGCCGTCGGGGCCGCCGCCGGCGATCAGGACGGCGGTGGCGACGGCGAAGAGCACCGCGATCTCGGCGATCAGCATGACGCCGAGCGCCTTCGCCGTGAGATTGATGTCGAAGTACGACAGGACGGCCGTGATCGCGAGCATCACCGCCGCGTAGCCGATCCACGGCAGGTCCACGCCGAGCTGGTCGGCCACCGTCGTCTTGGCGAAGTACGAGAAGACCCCCACGATCGAGGCCTCGAAGACGATGTAGGCGAGGACGGCCAGCATCCCGGAGGCCATCCCGGCGATCCGCCCGAGACCGTGCGAGATGTAGCCGTAGAAGGCGCCGGCGGCGGTGATCCGCTTGGCCATGGCGACGTAGCCGACGGAGAACACCGTCAGCACGACCGTCGCGAAGAGGTAGCCGGCGGGTGCTCCGGTGCCGTTGCCGAAGCCGACGGCGATCGGGAGGTTCCCGGTCATCGCGGTGATGGGGGCGGCGGTGGCGACCGCCATGAAGACGACGCCGACGAGACCGACCGAATTCGCCTTCAGCCGGTGGACCTGCGGGGCCTGGTGCCCCGCTGCGGTGGGGTTCTCTGCCATGCCGCGAGAGCATCCTCGCGCGTGACGCAGGCCACAATCGACAGGCGGTCACGCAATTGCCGCCATGGGGCGACGAGTTGTCGCCCCGGTGTACGAACCGTCCGGCCCGGTCCCACCGTGGTGATGTCCCCGTGACCCGGACGCGGGTAGCGTCCGCACATGTCCATGGAAAGTCAGGGCGGGATCACCGTACAGCGGGCACTCGAGCTTCCGGGTCTGCGCGGCGGGCTCCCGGAGGTCGTCGCGGGCGCCGACCGGCTGCAGCGCACCGTCCGCTGGGTGCACGCGGGCGAGGTCCCGAACATCGCCTCGCTGCTCAAGGGCGGCGAACTGCTGCTCACCACCGGGCTCGGCCTCGGCACCCGGCCCGCCGAGCAGCGGGCGTTCGTCCGCCGGCTCGCGGAGCGGGGCATCGCGGCGCTCGTGGTGGAGCTGGGGCCGCGGTTCGCGCGCCTGCCCGCGACGATCGTGGAGACCGCCAGGTCGGCGGGGCTGCCGCTGGTCCAGCTGCACCGCGAGGTCCCGTTCGTCGCCGTGACGGAGGAGATCCACACCGAGATCGTCAACGGGCACTACGCGCTGCAACGCCAGGCCGAGGAGGTCCACCGGCAGTGCACCGAGGCCCTGCTGGGCGGCGGAGGGGTGCCGCAGGTGCTGCGGATCCTCGCCGACTTCGCGCTCAACCCGGTGTTCCTGGAGACCGCCGACGGGCAGCTCCTGTACGCGGCGGGCACCGAGTCCGAGCCCGCCGACCCGCTCCAGGTGTGGGACGGGCTGCGCGGCCAGCGGGCGGCGCGCGAGTCGGGGCCGCCGACCGGCGCGGTGCTCGTCGACGTGCCGGGCGGCGGCCCCGGCACCGCCTCGGTACGGGCCCGGCTGGTCTTCCTTCCCGTCTCCTCCCCCCTGTCGCCGGTGCACCGGATGGCCGCCGAACGGGCCGCCGGACTGCTCGCGGTCGTCCTCATGCAGGCCCGGCAGGAGGAGGAGCTGGCCGCCCGCGGCCGTGGCGACTTCCTCACCGATCTCGCCGAGGGCCGGATCACGGCCGAGGACGCGCCGGCCCAGGCCCGGGTGCTCGGTTTCCGGCCGGGTGACGGGCCGCTGCTGCCGGTGGTGATGCGGCTGGCCTCCGAGCTGTCCCCCTCGGGCAACTGGGCGCTGCTCGCCCGGGCGGTGCTGGAGGAGCTCTCCTCGGTCGGCGTCCCGGTGCTGCTCGGCGTCCGCCCGGTGGAAGGGCGCGTCCCGCTGCTCCTCGGGCTCCGTTCGGAGTCGGAGCGCACCGCGGTCGCGGACCGGGTGGCGGCGGCGCTGCGGGCCGGGGTCGAACGGGCCGGACTCGTGGGGGCCTCCCCGGGCGGGGCCCGCGGCAGCGCGGGCGCGCCCCCGCCGGTGGTCGTGGTCGGCGTCGCGGGCGGCTGGGCGGCCGCCTCCGCGGGCCTGCGGCACGCGGCGGAGACCGCGACGGCGGCGCAGGGCCTCTCGGACCGGCCCTGGTACGACGCCCGGCGGCTGGACACGGACCTGCTGCTGTGGCGGCTGCGCGAGCATCCGGACCTGGCGGCCTTCGTCGACCGCGCGATCGGCCCGCTCCGCGACCACGACCGCACCTCGCGCCCGCCGCTGCTGCCGACCCTGGAGACGTATCTCGCCCACGCGGGCCGCAAGGCGGAGACGGCCCGCGAGCTGCACCTCAACCGCCAGACCCTCTACAACCGCCTGGCCCGCATCTCCGAGCTGCTCGGCACGGACCTGGACGACCCGCAGACGGTCCTGGCCCTGAGCCTGGCCCTGCGGGCCCGCCGCCACACGGCGTAGCCGACGCCCGAGCCCCCGGCGCCGCTACCGCCCGCGACGGGTCGGCCACGCCCCGTCGCGCAGCACCCCGCACCGCTCCGGCGAGGCACGCGGCCCGGGTCTCGCTCCCGCCTCGCCCACGAGCCCCCGGCGCCGCTACCGCCGGTCCGGGGGCGGTGCCCC
This sequence comes from Streptomyces sp. NPDC048018, assembly GCF_043202995.1. NCBI lineage: Bacteria > Bacillati > Actinomycetota > Actinomycetes > Kitasatosporales > Streptomycetaceae > Streptomyces > Streptomyces sp. NPDC048018. The sequence goes on along the minus strand of NZ_JBIDBK010000012.1, from coordinate 14,992 downwards.
GCTCGTCGACACGGAGCCCCGGCCTCTCGCTCCCGCATCGCCCAGGGAGCCCCGGCCTCTCGCCCCCGCCTCGCCCAGGGAGCCCCGGCACTGCCACCGCCGGTCCGAGCGAAGGCCCCGCACCGCCCCGGCCGGCCGAGGGCAAGGCACGGCGCGGGTCAGCGTCCTGACAGTTCGTCGTAGACGCTCAGCACGTGCGCGATCGTCTCGTCCTCCGTCGGCCAGGTCCTCGCCTGGACCCGCCCCGCCGCCGCCAGGTCGAGGCGGCGGTCCGCGTCGTCGAGCAGGTCGCGGACGGTGGACGCGAGGGCGTCGGCGTCACCGTACGGAACGAGTTCGGCGGCGTCGCCCACGAGTTCCGGCACCCCGCCCACCGCTGTGGCGACCAGCGGCACGCCCAGCCGCAGCGCCTCCTGCGCGAGCAGCGAGCGCGCCTCCCAGCGCGAGGGGAGCACGGCCACGTCCGCCGCGGCGAGCAGCTCCGCCACGTCGTCCCGGCGCCCGATGAGCCGCACCGCGAGCCCCTCCGCGGCGATCCGCCGCTGCAGCGCGGGCCGTTCGGGCCCCTCCCCCGCGATGACGAGCAGCGGCTGCGGGTCGAGGTCGCGCCACGCCCGCGCCGCCGTCAGCAGCATGCCGTACCCCCGCCCCGGCTCCAGCGCGCCGACGGCCATCAGCAACGGGCGGTCCACCGCGCCGAGTTCGGCCCGGGCCTTGCCGTCGTGCAGGCAGACCGGCGCCCGCGCGGCCGGCACGGTCACGGGCGCGAGCCGGGCGTCGCGGGCGCCGCGCCGCCGGGCCCGGTCGACGAGCTCGGAGGAGGTGCCGAGGACGACGGTCGCCGCGCGCACGGTCCTGCGCTCCAGGAGGCGTACGAGCCCGGCGCGCGCCCCGGCCACCTGGCTGCGGGTGTGCCAGGTGGTGACGAGCGGCGTACGGGGGCCGGGACCGCCGGACAGCGCGAGGGTGGCCCGCACCGAGGCGTCGAGGCCGTGTGCGTGCACGACGTCCGCGCCGATGCAGGCGTTGCGGAGCGCGGCGACGCTCGCGGGCCCGCCGCACGACGGCACCGGGACGACGCGCGCGCCGGCGCCCGTGAAGTCGTAGACCTCGTCGAGTTCGGGCGGAGCGCACACGGTCACCCGCACGCCCCTTGCCACCAGCCCCTGGGCGAGCGACCTGACGTGCGCACTGCTGCCCGCGCTGCCGCCGCCCAGTACTTGGACCGTACGGAGCTGTGTCACGCGCCAAGGATGCCAGCCGGCACGCACGTTCCGGCACCGAAGTGGCTTCGTTGCCGTGCCGACCGCCTCAACTCACCGGCCGGGTTCACCCACATGGGTGAGCGTGCGAGCGCGCTGACCCTGTCCCCGCAGACCGCCGCGGCGACCAGTCCCGCCGCGTGGACGGCGAGGCCGAGCCGCCCGTGGCCGGTGGCGACGGCGGTGCCGACGGCCGCGCCGAGGGCGTGCGCGCCGGTGTCGCCGAGCATGGTGAGCTCCGCCAGGTCGTCGGCGAGGACGGCCGCCACGGCACCCAGGGGCGCCGCGGCCTGCGGCCCGCGCAGCAGTCCGGGGGCGGCGAGCGCGAGCACGACGAGCCCCGCCCGGCCCGGCCGAAACGTCGACGAGGTTGACGAGATGGGCGGTGCCGGCGATGACGACGCCGGCGAGGAGCCTGTCGACGGGCCGCTCCTTCAGGGCCGCGCCGGCGAGCAGTCCGGCCGCTCCGATGCCGAAGAGCTTGACGGTCCCGCTGGTGACCTCGCCGTCCCGCAGGGCCGCGAGATGCGCCCGGAAGCCGCGCCGCTCGTCGCCCCGGGCGTCGTCGTACGCGCCGCAGGCTCCGGCCGCGAGCACCGCGAGGGCGGCGGCGCCGGAGCGGATGCCGGCCGCGGCCCCGAGGGCGGTCGCGGGTCCGGCGTACAGGCCGACGCTCCGCCCGGCGTGGTTGACGCGCTCCCAGCGGGGGTCGCGGAGCCGCCGCAGGCCCTCGTACGCGGCGCGCCCCACCCCCGCGGCCACGGCGAACGAACCGGCGCTGCCGCGTGTCCTGAGCATGCCGGTCAGCCTATGGGCCGGTCCGCGCCGGCTGCCGGGCTGTCGGCGCGACCGGCGAGACGAGGAGACCGGAGGGGTACGGGGCCACCGAGAAGGTCATGGGGATCGGCGAGACGGGGCGACCGTAAGCGGGCCGGGGGTCACGGCGCTTGGCCGGCCCCCGACCCGACCCGACCCGACCCGGCCCGACCCGGCCCGACCCGGCCCGTTCCGGACCCCGGCGCTCAGGCGTCGGCCCGCGCGGTCGCGAGGAGTTCCTCGGCGTGCGCCCGGGCCGTCTCGGAGTCCTCCTGGCCGGCGAGCATCCGGGACAGCTCGCGGACCCGGTCCTCGCCCTCCAGGACGGTGACGCCGGAGCGGGTGACCGAGCCGTCGTTGGTCTTCTCGACGAGCAGCTGGCGGTCGGCGAAGGCCGCCACCTGCGGCAGGTGGGTGACCACGACGACCTGCGCGGACTTGGCGAGCTTGGCGAGCCGGCGGCCGATCTCGACCGCTGCCTTGCCGCCGACGCCCGCGTCGACCTCGTCGAAGAGATACGTCGGCACCGGGTCCGTACCGGCGAAGACGACCTCGACGGCGAGCATCACGCGGGACAGCTCACCGCCGGACGCGCCCTTGGCGATGGGGCGCGGCGGGGCGCCGGGGTGCGGGGCGAGGAGCAGTTCGACCTCGTCGGCCCCGGACGCCGTGTAGGCGACGCGGCGGCCGCCCACCTCGACCCCCTCGGGGTCCTCGGTCTGCCGGACGGCGAAGGACACCCGGGCGTGGGGCATGGCCAGCGACGCGAGCTCGGCGGTGACGGCCTCGGCGAACCGGTCCGCCGCCTCCGTGCGGGCGTCGGTGAGCCGCTGGGCGAGCTCCGACAGTTCGTCGCGCAGCCGGTCGCGCTCGGCGGTCAGCTCGTCGATGCGCTCGTCGTCGCCGTCGAGCTCGGTGAGCCGGGTGGCGCTCTGCTCCGCCCAGGCGAGCACGGCGGAGACGTCCTCACCGTACTTGCGCGTCAGCTGGGTGAGGGCGGCGCGCCGCTCCTCGACGGCGGCGAGCCGCAGCGGGTCGGCGTCCAGGTTGTCGGCATAGCCGGCGAGCTCCCCCGCGACGTCCGCCAGCAGGATGGAGATCTCGCCCATCCGGTCGGCGAGCGCGGCGAGCGCCGGGTCGTGCGCCCGTACGGCCTCCAGGGCCCGGCCCGCGCCCGCGACGAGGGTCGTCGCGTCCACGGCCTCGGGGTCCTCCGGCTGCCCGGCCAGCGCGGCGTGGGCGAGCGCGGCCGCGGAGGCGAGGGACTCGGCGTGCCCGAGCCGCTCGGCCTCTGCGGCCAGCTCGGCGTCCTCGCCGGCCCGCGGCTCGACCGCCTCGATCTCGCCCAGCCCGAAGCGCAGCAGATCGGCCTCCTGGGCGCGCTCCCGGGCCCGGGTGGTGATCTCCTCCAGCTCGGCGGTGACGGCCCGCAGCCGCTTGTACGCCTCGCCGTAGGCGGCGAGCGGTACGGCGACGGCCTCGCCCGCGTACCGGTCCAGGGCGCCGCGCTGGCGGGCCGGCTTGAGCAGGCCCTGCTGGTCGGTCTGGCCGTGCACGGCGACGAGGTCGTCGGCCAGCTCGGCGAGCAGCCCGACGGGCACGGAACGCCCGCCCAGGTGGGCGCGGGACCGGCCCTCGGCGGAGACGGTACGGCTGACGAGCAGCGCGCCGTCGTCGAGCTCCGCGCCCGCCTCCTCGGCGCGTGCGGCCGCGGCGGCGCCCGGGGGCAGCGCGATGCGGCCCTCGACGACGGCCGATCCCGCCCCGATCCGCACCAGGGCCGGATCCGCCCGCCCGCCGAGCAGCAGCCCGAGGCTGGTCACGACCATGGTCTTGCCCGCACCGGTCTCACCCGTCACCGCGGTGAAACCGGGCGACAACTCGACGACAGCGTCGTCGATGACTCCGAGCGACCGTATCCGCATCTCCTCCAACACGGTGAAGACCTTACGAGGTCGGGGCGCCCCTGTGCGACGGCCCCTGCCGACCGGCGGCGAATCCGCAGGTCGGCACGGGTCCCCCCGGCCCCCGTTCACCCGCTAGTGGGGCGCCCCGCGCCAGCCCGAGACCGGCAGCGCGAACTTCGCCACCAGACGGTCGGTGAACGACGCGTGGTGCAGACGGGCCAGCCGGACGGGCACGGCGCCGCGGCGGACCTCGACGCGGGCACCCGCCGGCAGCTCGACCGTGCGGCGCCCGTCGCACCACAGCACGCCGTTCGGGGTGTGCGGCTCGACCTCGACGGCGAGCACCGAGTCCGGGGTGGTGACGAGCGGCTTGGCGAACAGCGCGTGCGCCCCGATCGGCACCATGAGCAGCGCCTCCACCTCGGGCCAGATCACCGGTCCGCCGGCGGAGAAGGCGTACGCGGTCGAGCCGGTCGGCGTCGCGCAGATCACCCCGTCGCAGCCGAAGCCGGTCACCGGGCGCCCGTCGATGGCGAGGACGACCTCCAGCATCCGCTCCGGGGACACCTTCTGCACGGCGGCCTCGTTGAGCGCCCAGTCCCGGTGCAGGACGTCGCCGTTCTGGTAGACGGTGACGTCGAGGGTCATCCGCTCCTCGACCTCGTAGGCGCGGGTGACGACGCGGTCGACGACCTTGTCGAGGTCGTCGCGTTCGGCCTCGGCGAGGAAGCCGACCCGGCCCAGGTTGACGCCGAGCATCGGCACCCCGGAGGCCCGGGCGAACTCGGAGCCGCGCAGCAGGGTGCCGTCACCGCCGAGGACGACGAGGAGTTCACAGCCGTCGAGGGCGTCGGAGCAGGCCTCCGGCACCTTCTCGACGGCGGGCGGCAGCGGCAGGTCGGCCGCCTCCGCCTCCAGGACGCGCACCCCGATGCCGCAGCGCAGCAGTCCGAGGACGACGAGTTCGGCGCTGCGCACGGCGGCCGGCCGGCCGGTGTGCGCGAGCAGGAAGACAGTGCGGCTGTTCTCGGTAGACGTGCTCGAACCAGTGCTCAACGAGGTCCTTCCGCCACGGCGCGGTCGACTTCCGCAGGATCAAGTGCGGGCGCCCCGGCCCGCAGCCACAGAAAGTACTCGACGTTGCCGGACGGCCCGGGCAGCGGGCTGGCGGTGACGCCGAGGACACCGAGCCCGAGCTCGCCCGCCCGCCGGGCCACGTTCTTCACGGCGTCGGCGCGGAGTTCGGCGCTCCGCACCACTCCGCCGGTCCCGAGCCGCTCCTTGCCGACCTCGAACTGCGGCTTGACCATCAGGACCAGGTCGGCGTCGGGCGCGGTGCAGGCCACCAGGGCGGGCAGCACGAGCCCGAGCGGGATGAAGGACAGGTCGCCGACGACGAGGTCGACGGGGATGCCGTCGATGGCGTCGAGGGTCATCTCGCGCACGTTCGTCCGGTCCTTGACGGTGACCCGCTCGTCGCTCTGCAGCGACCAGGCGAGCTGTCCGTAACCGACGTCGACGGCGACGACGTGGGCGGCGCCGGCGCGCAGCAGGACGTCGGTGAAGCCGCCGGTGGACGCGCCCGCGTCGAGCGCGCGCCGGCCCTCGACCCGCAGCCCCAGCGGGACGAACGCGGCGAAGGCGCCGGCCAGCTTGTGGCCGCCGCGCGACACGTAGTCGGGGTCGCTGTCGTCCTGGGCCACGACGATGGCCGCGGCGGTCTCGACCTGGGTGGCGGGCTTGGTGGCGACGGTCTTGCCGACGGTCACCCGGCCCGCGGCGATCAGCTGGCTGGCGTGCTCGCGCGAGCGCGCCAGCTTCCGCCGTACCAGCTCGGCGTCGAGACGGCGGCGTGCCGGTCCTGCCACGTTCGGTTCAGCTCCTGTTGTCGTACGGACGGGGTGCGGGCGGGGCGTCGAGCGCGGTCAGCTCGGCGCGCAGTCCACGGTGTACATCCTCGTACACGTCGAGGTGCCCGTCGGCCGTCAGGTGGTCGGCGTCGCCGAGCCGGTCCAGGAGCGCGTCGACGGCGGGCCGTCCGGTGGGGGTGCGGACGACGCCCAGCGGGGCGGGTCCGGCGGCCTCGTACGGGTCGGCGGGGGCCGCTCCCGCGGGCACCGCCTCCGCCGGCTCCTCCGGTGGGGCTTCGGGTGTCGCGTCACTCATGCCCCGACGCTATCGCGAAGGCCTGGGGTACGGTCGACCGCGATGGCGACGATCACGGAGTGCCGTGAGGCACTGAAGAAGCTCTCGGACAATCTGGCGGCGGCGGACGGCGAGGTGCGCGGCGCGGCCGCGCTCGACCGTACCCTCAGCTGCCACCTCACCGACCTGGACACGACCTTCACCGGCCGGCTGGCCGACGGGCGGATCGAGGTCGAGGACACGGTGGCCGGCCCGCCGCCCGGGAAGGCACAGATCCGGCTGCGGATGACCGGCGACGACCTGGTCGCGATGGTCGACGGGCGGCTGAACTTCGCCAAGGCCTGGGCCTCCGGCCGGGTCGGCCTGGAGGCGGGCTTCCGGGACCTGCTGAAACTGCGGTCCCTGCTCTAGCGGTCACCGCACCCGGGGCGGCGGCACTCCGGCGGCGTCCGCTCCCGGGAGGGTCACCGCTCCCGCGGGGGTCGTCGCTCCAACGGTGCCCCCTCCCGCGACGGTCAGCGCGCCTGTGGGGGGGTGTCGCCGACGGTCAGCGCGCCTGCGGGGGGCGTCGCCGACGGTCAGCGCGCGCTGAGGATCATCCGGCGGTCACCGCGTCCTCGGGATCCGGGGATCAGCGCTGCTTCAGGATCAGGCGCGGTCACTGCGGCCCCGGGCTTCGGGGATCCCCGCGCCCTCGGGATCCGGCGGTCAGCGCTCCAGGGGCTGGAGCCTCCGCGCCTTCCGGCCGGCCGGGACGACCAGCGGGGTGCCGGTCTGCGGGTCCGCGATGACCTGGCAGCGCAGCCCGAAGACGCGCTCGACGAGCTCGGCCGTGACGACCTCCTCCGGCGGGCCCTCGGCGACGACCTCGCCGTCACGGCAGGCGATGAGGTGGGTGGCGTACCGGGCCGCGTGGTTGAGGTCGTGGAGGACGGCGACGAGCGTGCGGCCCTGGGCCTCGTGCAGTTCCGCGCACAGGTCGAGGACGTCGATCTGGTGCTGGATGTCGAGGAAGGTGGTCGGCTCGTCGAGCAGCAGCAGCGGCGTCTGCTGGGCGAGCGCCATGGCGATCCAGACCCGCTGGCGCTGGCCGCCGGACAGCTCGTCGACGTACCGCTCGGCGAGCTCGGCGACGCCGGTCGCCTCCATCGACTCCTGCGTGATCCGCTCGTCCTCGGGCGACCACTGCCGCAGCAGTCCCTGGTGCGGGTAGCGCCCCCGGGCGACGAGGTCGGCGACCGTGATGCCGTCGGGCGCGACGGAGGACTGCGGGAGCAGCCCGAGCGTCCGCGCCACCTTCTTCGCCGGCATCGAGTGGATGGCCTGCCCGTCGAGCAGGACCCGCCCCTCGGTCGGCTTCAGCATCCGGGACAGCGCGCGCAGCAGCGTGGACTTGCCGCAGGCGTTGGGGCCGACGATGACCGTGAAGGAGTGGTCGGGGATCGCGACGCTCAGGTCGCGGGCGATGACCCGCTGGTCGTAGGCGAGCGTGACCGACTCGGCGCTCAGCCGCTGCTGCGCCTGCTGCTGCCCGTTCATTCCCTGGCTCCTGACGGTGTTCTCGATGGTCATATCCGGCCGGCCTTGCGCTCGCTGACGAGCAGCCACAGCAGGTAGCAGCCGCCGATGACGCCGGTGACCACGCCCACCGGCAGCCGGCGCTCGCCGAAGGCGTTGGTGGCCGTCCAGTCGGCGACCAGCAGCAGGGCGGTGCCCATGAGCGCGGAGGCGCCGAGGTTCGGACCGGGTGAACGGGTGAGCCGGCGGGCCAGCTGGGGCGCGCTCAGCGAGACGAAGACGATGGGGCCGGCGGCGGCCGTGGCGACGGCCACGAGCAGCACGGCCGCGGCCATGAGGACGATCCGGGTCCGCTCGACCCTCACACCGAGCGCGTACGCAGCGTCGTCGCCCATCTCCAGCATCCGCAGCGCCCGCCCGTGCCCGAGGATCAGCGGCAGCAGCACGCAGCTGACGCCGAGGAGCGGCCAGAACTGCTCCATGTCCCGGCCTTCGAGCGAGCCGGTCATCCACACCGTCGCACGGGCCGCGTCGACCAGCTGCGCCTTGGTGATCAGGTAGTTGATGACGGCGGTGAGCATGGCGGCGGCACCGATGCCGATGAGCACGAGGCGGTAGCCGTGCACACCGCGCTTCCAGGCGAGCAGGTAGATCACCAGCCCGGTGAGGAGACCGCCGACGATCGCCCCGCCGGCGGCGGCCGTCGCGCTGCCCTGGAAGAGCACGATCACGGTGAGCGCGCCGACCGTGGAGCCCTGACCGAAACCGATGACGTCGGGGCTGCCGAGCGGGTTGCGGGAGACCGCCTGGAAGACGGCGCCGCCGATGCCGAGCGCCGCGCCGACGAGGAGGGCCACGAGGACCCGGGGCAGCCGCAGGTCCATGACGGCGATCCGCTGCACGTCGGTCCCGCCCCCGAGGAGGGTGGCGACGACGTCGCCGGGCGCGACCGGGAAGTCGCCGCTGCCGATGAGGACGACCGCCGCGGCCAGCGCGATCACCAGCAGGCCGAGGAGGGACAGGAGCGCGCGCGGCTCGTAGCGTACGGAGAGTCCGCCGGTCCGCAGGGTCTTGGTGCTCACAGCTTGGCCATCCTCTTGCGGCGGACGAGGTGGATGAAGACGGGCCCGCCGACGAGCGAGGTGACGATGCCGACCTGGAGCTCGGCGGGGCGGGCGACCACCCGGCCGAGGACGTCGGAGCCGAGCAGGAGGACGGGCGAGAGGACCGCCGCGTAGGGCAGGATCCACCGCATGTCGGGTCCGGTGAGGGACCGCGCGATGTACGGGACCATCAGGCCGACGAAGACGATGGGCCCGCAGGCGGCGGTCGCCGCGCCGCACATCAGCGTCACGGACACCATCGCGACGATCCGGGTCCGGGTGAGGTTCGCGCCGAGCGCCCGAGCGGTGTCGTCGCCCATCTCCATGGCGTTCAGCGGCCGGGCGATGAGCAGGGCGAGCACGGCGCCGACGAGGACGAAGGGGGCCACCCGTCCCACGGTGTCCATGGTGGCGTCGGCCAGGGAGCCGACCGTCCAGAAGCGCAGCCGGTCGAGGGCCGCGGAGTCGAGCAGCTGGACGGCGTTGACGTACCCGTAGAGCGCCACGGTGGCCGCCGTCCCCGCGAGCGCGAGCCGTACGGGGGTGGCGCTGCGGCTGCCGCCGAGGACGTACACGAGGACCGAGACGACGGCCGCGCCGACGAAGGCGAACCACACGTAATCGCCGGTGTCCGTGATGCCGAGGAAGGCGATCGCGGACACCACGGCCGCGGCGGCGCCGGCGTTGACGCCGAGGAGTCCGGGCTCGGCGAGCGGATTGCGGGTGAGGCCCTGCATCACGGCGCCGGCGAGACCGAGGGCCAGACCGACGAGCAGCCCGAGGAGGGTGCGGGGCACGCGGACGTCGTGGATGACGACGTCGTTGCGGATGCCGGTGTTCTGGAACAGGCCGTGCCAGACGTCGCCGAGCGGCACGGGTTTGGCGCCGATCATGATGCTCAGGACACAGACCAGCAGCAGGACCCCGGTGGCCACGACCAGTCCGACGGCGCGCGCGGCATTCCGGCGCGTCGGCTTCTGGGCAGGACCGACCGGCTCCGCGCTCGCACGGGAGGGACTCTCGACCAACACGAGGTTAGGTTAGCCTACCCTCCCATCGGTGATCGATCCCCGGCCCGGGGCCGCCCACCGCACGGACCCGGCGCACCGGCGTACGGCATCGGTGTGCGGGTGGCGCGGTGTACGGACTCGGCGAGCGGCCTGCGGGCGGCGGCCGGGCAGCGGGCAGCAACCAGCGCGAACGGGCAGCGGGCAGCGACACACGATGGACCGCACCGGAGCCGCACACGGTGCCCCAGCGCGCCATGTCCCGAGCGCACCAGGTCCCAACGCACCATGCCCCGAGCACACCATGTCCCCACCCGCCGGCACCCGGTCACCGCACCCGCCTCCGGGTCAGCGCACCGGCCCCAGGCGTTCCAGAGCCTTCCCCGCGTCCAGGCCCGACGCCCCGGCGCCCGCCTCCGTCCAGGCCGCCGCGCACAGCGCCCGTACGCCGTCGAGCGGGTCGAGATCCTCGCCCGCCCCGTCCAGGACCAGCGCCCCACCGCGCACCGCGGCGGACCAGCCCCCACAGCCGAAGGCCCCGTCCGTGCCCTCGGTGACCTCCGGCTGAGGCGCGAGCAGCCCGCGCAGATCCGCCGCGACATAGGTGGGCCGGTGCTCCGGCACCGCCGCGAGCAGCTGCGGCACGTCCGTGACCCCGGTCAGGACGAGCAGCGAGTCCACGCCGCCGTTGAACGCCCCCTCGATGTCCGTGTCCAGCCGGTCACCCACCACCAGCGGCCGCTCGGCGCCCGTGCGCAGCACCGTCTCGCGGTGCATCGGCGGCAGCGGCTTGCCCGCGACCTTCGGCTCCGCGCCCGTCGCGATCCGCACGACCTCCACCGCCGCGCCGTTGCCCGGCCCGATCCCCCGCAGGCCCGGGATCGTCAGGTCGGTGTTCGAGGCATACCACGGCAGGCCCCGCCCCACCGCGTAACTCGCCTCCGCGAAGCGGCCCCACGGCAGGTCCGGGCCGCCGTAGCCCTGCACCACCGCCACCGGGTCGTCGTCCGCCGACTCCACCGGCACCAGGCCCCGCTCCCGCAGCGCCACCCGCAGCCCCTCGCCGCCGATGAGCAGCACCCGCGAGCCGGGCGGCATCTCGTCGGCGATCAGCCGGGCCACCGCCTGCGCCGAGGTGATCACGTCACCGGCCTCCGCCGGCACCCCGATCTCCGTCAGGTGCTTCGCCACCGCGTCCGGGGTCCGCAGCGCGTTGTTGGTGACGTACGCGAGGTGCATGCCGCCGGCCCGGGCCGTCCCCAGCGCCGTGGCGGCGTGCGGGATGGCGTCCCCACCCGCGTAGTACACGACGCCGTCCAGGTCGAGCAGCGCCGTGTCGTACGCCTCGCTCAGCGCTCGCGCACTGCCGCCCGGCCGGTACCTGCCCTGCCGCTGGCCGATTCCCGTCATGCCATGTACTCCTCACGTCGCCGGGCTGACATTCTCCCGTTGCCCAGATCATCGCTCATGGCCACCGCCCCATAGGATGTCGAGATGCATACCTCAGGTCACGCGGCCGACGACGTCCGCGCTCCCGGTCTTCGACTGCGCCCTTTCCGGGGCGTCCGGTACGTTCCCGAACGAGTCGGCAGCCTGGCCGCCGTGACCTCCCCGCCGTACGACGTCGTCGTCCGGCCCGACGGACTCCATCACCTGGAGTCCGCGGACCCGCACAACATCGTCCGGCTGATCCTCCCCCAGGCCATGACCGCCGGCACCCGTCACCGCAAGGCCGCGGTCACCCTCGACCGCTGGCTCGCCGAAGGCATCCTCGCCCCCGACCCGGAGCCCGCGCTCTACGTGTACGAGCAGCGCGGCGACGGCCTCCTCCAACGCGGCCTCATCGGCGCCCTCGAGCTCTCCACCCCCGCCGAGGGCATCGTCCTCCCCCACGAGGACGTCATGCCGCACGTCGTCGAGGACCGCGCGGCCCTCATGCGCACCACGGCCGCCAACCTGGAGCCGCTGCTCCTCACCTACCGCGGTGACGGCGACGGCGCGGGATCCGTCGTCGACCGCGCCGTCGAGCGCGAGCCACTGCTCTCCACCACCACCGAGGACGGCTTCCACCACCGCCTCTGGGCCGTCACCAACCCGGCCGACCTCGCCGCCGTCGCCGCCGAACTCGGCCGCCACCAGGCCCTGATCGCCGACGGCCACCACCGCTGGGCCACCTATCTGCGGCTCCGCGAGGAGCACACCGCGCCCGGCCCGTGGAACCACGGCCTGGTGCTGCTCGTCGACACGGCCCGCTACCCGCTCCGGGTCCGCGCCATCCACCGGCTCCTCAACCGCCTCCCCGTCGCCGGCGCGCTCGCCGCCCTCGGCGACGCCTTCCGTGTGACGCGCGTCGACGGCCCCCTCCCGGCCGCGCTGGAGGCCCTGGCCGCGGCCACCGCCGGCGGCAACGCCTTCCTCCTCGCCGGCGACGGCGCCTTCCACCTCCTGGACCGCCCCGATCCCGGGCTCCTGGCCCGTACGGTCCCCACCGACCGCCCCGAGGCCTGGCGCACCCTCGACGCCACGGTCCTGCACTCCACCCTTCTCGACCACGTCTGGCACATCCCGGAGGACTCCCCCGAGGACATCGGCTACATCCACGACACCCGGGCCGCGGTCGAGCAGGCGGAACGCCGCGGCGGTACGGCGGTCCTCATGCACCCGGTCAAGGAGGAGGTCGTACGGGACCTGGCGCGGCAGGGCGTCACGATGCCCCGCAAGTCGACCTCCTTCGGCCCGAAGCCGGCGACGGGCCTGGTGCTGCGCAGCCTGGCCCTGGACTGACCGGCCCCGGGAGCTGCGGAAACGCCGAAGGGCGGCACCCCCTCGCGGGGGTGCCGCCCTTCGTGTACGTCAGCCGTGCGGGACGTCAGCCCTCGTCGCCCTCGCGCGGCTCGTCGGCGTCCTGGTCGTCGCCCTCCGCGTCGCCGTGCTCCGCGTCGGCCTCCTCGGAGTCGTCGAACGCGTCGACGAACTCGACCCCGTCCAGCTCGGCGAGCCGGTCGGAGGCGTCCGTGGAGCCGTCCTTGTCGGCCTCCAGGGCCTTCGCGAACCACTCGCGCGCCTCACGCTCCCGCTCGGCGGCGAGCAGCGCGTCGGCGTACGCGTACCGCAGGCGCGCGGTCCACGGGTGGTTGGCGTTGGACGCCAGCTCGGGGCTCTGCAGGGTCACGATCGCCGCGTCGAGCTGGCCCATGTCCCGGCGGGCACCGGCGGCCACGAGACGCATCTCGACCTGGCCGGCCTTGTCCAGCTTCTGCACCTCGGCCTCGCCGGCCATGGCCAGCGCCCGCTCCGGGCGGCCGAGACCGCGCTCGCAGTCGGCCATGACGGGCCAGAGCTCGACACTGCCGGTCATCCGCCGCGCGGCCCGGAACTCGGCCAGCGCCTCGGCGTACTTCTGCGTCGCGTAGGCCGCGAAGCCGGCGGCCTCACGGACGGCGGCGACACGGGAGGCGAGCCGCAGCGCGATGCGCGAGTACTCGTAGGCCTTCTCCGGCTCCTCGTCGATCAGCTGCGCGACCATGACGAGGTTACGGGCGACGTCCTCGGCCAGACCCTTGGGCAGGCTCATCAGCTCCTGCCGCACGTCCGGGTCGATCTCCTCACCGGTGACCTCCGGCGGGATCGGCAGACGCTTGATCGGCGCGCGGTCACCGCGGTCACCGCGGTCGTCACGGCGCCCGTAGCCGCCCCGGTCATCGCGACGCGGGCCACGCCCGCGGTCGTCGCGCCGGTCGTCGCGGCCGCGGAAACCGCCGCCGCCACGCCGGTCGTCCTCACGGCGCGGCCCACGGGGCCGCTCGTCACGGCGGTCGTCACGACGGAAACCGGATCGGTCGTCCTGGCGGTCGTCGCGGCGGAAGCCGCCGGGGCGCTCGTCCTGGCGCTCGTCACGGCGGAAGGCCGGACGGCTGTCGCCCCGGTCGTCACGACGGTACGAGGAGCGGTTGTCGTCACGGCGGAAACCACCGGGACGCTCGTCACGACGGTCATCGCGGCGGTCGTCGCGGCGGAACGGGGGGCGGTCGTCACGGCCGCCGCGGTAGCCGCCGCCACGGTTGTCGTCACGACGGTCGCCACCGCGGCTGTCACCACGGTCGTCGCGGCGGAAGCCGCCGGGGCGCTCGTCCTGGCGCTCGTCACGGCGGAAGGCCGGACGGCTGTCGCCCCGGTCGTCACGACGGTACGAGG
>NZ_JBIDBK010000012.1:0-946 GCF_043202995.1 Streptomyces sp. NPDC048018 | reverse complement strand
GTACGGGACGGTTGTCGTCACGGCGGAAACCACCGGGACGCTCGTCACGACGGTCATCGCGCCGGTCGTCACGACGGAAGCCCGGACGGTCGTCGCGGCCGCGGTAGCCGCCGCCACGGTTGTCGTCACGACGGTCACCACCACGGTTGTCACCACGGTCGTCGCGGCGGAAGCCGCCGGGGCGCTCGTCCTGACGCTCGTCACGGCGGAAGGCCGGACGGCTGTCGCCCCGGTCGTCACGACGGTACGAGGGACGGTTGTCGTCACGACGGAAACCACCGGGACGCTCGTCACGACGGTCATCACGCCGGTCGTCACGCCGGAATCCCGGACGGTCGTCACGGCCGCGGTAGCCACCGCCACGGTTGTCGTCACGACGGTCGCCACCACGGTTGTCACCACGGCTGTCACCACGGTCGTCGCGGCGGAACGGGGGACGGTTGTCGTCGCGGCGGAAGCCACCGGGACGGTCGTCACGACGGTCGTCGCGGCGGAACGGGGGGCGGTCGCCACCGCGGTTGTCGTCGCGGCGGAAACCACCGGAGCGGTCGTCGCGACGGTCATCACGGCGGTCGTCGCGGCGGTTGTCGTCGCGGCCGCCGCGGTAGCCGCCGCCTCGGTTGTCGTCACGACGCGGGCCACGGAAGCCGCCCCGCTCGCCACCGTCCCGGTGACGCGGCTCGCGCTCCGGACGATCGTCGGGAGAGTTGGTGGACATCGACGTGACTCCTGTCTTCGGGTACTGCAGTCATTCTCGCGCAGCCGGCACGGCACCGCGCTTTCAAAAGTACAAGGAAAAACAAAAGGACCCCTGGTCCCAGCGTGAACGCTGGGACCAGGGGTCCTGAAATATTGTTCGGCGGCGTCCTACTCTCCCACAGGGTCCCCCCTGCAGTACCATCGGCGCTGAAAGGCTTAGCTTCCGGGTTCGGAATGTAACCGGGCG
>NZ_JBIDBK010000011.1:0-183835 GCF_043202995.1 Streptomyces sp. NPDC048018 | reverse complement strand
AAGCTAAGCCTTTCAGCGCCGATGGTACTGCAGGGGGGACCCTGTGGGAGAGTAGGACGCCGCCGAACAATCATTGTGGGAAAGCCCCGCACCTTATGGTGCGGGGCTTTTCTGCGTTCACGGGCCTTTCGGTGACCGGTCACCGCAGCCGGACCCGGGGATCTAGGTTGGTCCCATGCGCTACGACCTGGTCATCTTCGACAACGACGGCGTGCTCGTCGACAGCGAGCCGATCTCCAACCGGCTGCTCGCCGCCTATCTCACCGAGGTGGGACACCCCACCACGTACGAGGAGTCGGTGCGCGACTACATGGGATCCGCGATGCACCGCATCCACGAGCTGGTCGAGGAGCGCAGCGGGCAGCGCCTGCCGGCGGAGTTCGACGACACCTTCCACGCACGGGTCTTCGCCGCGTTCGAGCGGGACCTGGAGGCCGTGGCCGGGGCGGCGGAGGTGCTGAAGAGGCTGGACGCGGAGGGTATCGCGTACTGCGTGGCCTCCTCCGGGAGCCATGAGCGGATCCGGGTCGGGCACCGGAAGACCGGGCTCGACGCGTGGTTCCGGGACGGGAACGTGTTCAGCGCCGAGGACGTCGGCCGGGGGAAGCCCGCGCCGGATCTCTTCCTGCACGCCGCGCAGCGGATGGGCGTGGCACCCGAGCGCTGTGTGGTGGTCGAGGACAGCCGGCTCGGGGTGCAGGCCGCCGTGGCGGCCGGGATGGACGTCTACGGGTTCACCGCGATGACGCCCGAGGCGAAGCTCGCCGGAGCCGTCGGTTTCTTCGGGCGGATGGCGGAGCTGCCGGCGACCCTCGGTCTCTGATCCGCATCGGGTCGGTGATCCATCTACCCAGCGGTAGTCTCCGGCCCTACGCTGTGCCGCCATGACGGATGCGCGGTTGCGGCGTGGGCGGGGATCCCTGACGGTCGGTTTCTTCGTGCAGGGGGTCACCTTCGCCCTGCTCGTGACCCGAATACCCGGGATCCAGGACCGGTACGGGATCTCCGACGGGCTGCTGCCCGTCTTCCTGGCCGCCGTGCCGGTGCTGGCCGGCGTGAGCAGCGTCCTGACCGAGAAGCTCGTCGTGCGCGTGGGACCGGCCGCGGTGCTGCGCTGGGCGCAGCCCGTCGTGCTGCTCGCGCTCCTGGGCGTCGGGGCCGGCACCCGGTTGTGGATGGCGGCGGTGGCGCTCGGCGTGTTCGGGCTCTCCGTCGGCGCGCTGGACGCGTCGATGAACATGCTGGGGGTGAGCCTCCAGCGGGCGTACGGCCGGAGCATCATGCTCGGCTTCCACGCCTCGTACAGCCTGGGCGGCATCGCGGGGGCCTCCCTCGCCTGGGCGGGCGCGCACTGGCACCTGTCGCTGTTCGTGTCGTACCTGCCGGTGGTGGCGGTGCTGCTGCCGGTGGTGTTGCTCGGGAGCCGTTGGTACGTGGACGGGGAGCCGGCGGCCGCCGCCGGTCCGGAGGACCGGGCAGCCGCCCAGGGCGTGGTGTTCCGGCTGCTGCTGCCGCTGTGCCTGGTGATGACCTTCGCGTACATCGGTGACTCGACGGTCTCCAACTGGTCGGCGAAGTACCTGCAGGACGTGCTGCACAGCTCGGAGGAGCTGGCGACCGTGCCGTACAACGCGTACATGGTGACGACGCTGCTCGGGCGGTCCGTCGGGGACCACGGGGTCCGGCGCTTCGGGGCGGTCCGGGTGGTGCGCTGGGGGGCGGTGCTGGCGGCGCTGGGCTTCGCGGTGGTGGCGGTGGCCCAGGGGCCCTGGGTGGGGATGGCCGGTTTCACGGTGCTCGGGCTGGGGCTGAGCGTGATCGTGCCGCAGACCTTCGCCGCGGCGGGACGGCTCTTCCCGGGGGCGAGCGACGCGGCGGTGGCACGGCTGAACGTCTTCAACTACGTGGGCTTCCTGGTCGGTTCGCCGCTGGTGGGCGTGCTCGGGGACGCGTGGAGCTACCGCGGGGCGATGCTGGTGCCGATGGTGCTGGTGCTCGTCACGGTGGTGTATGCCACGTCGTTCGGCGCGCAGAAGGCCCGATACGGTGGCGAGCATGAGCGGCCGCGCACTGTTGATGTGGGATGAAGCTGTCACCGGCTACGACTTCGGGGCCGAGCACCCGATGGATCCGGTGCGGCTCGCGCTGACCATGGGTCTGGTGCGGGCCTACGGGCTCGACCGGGCGGTGGACGTGGTGGCGGCGAAGCCGGCGGGGGAGTCGACGCTGCGGCTCGTGCACCGCGAGGACTACGTGGCGGCGGTGCGGGCGGCCTCGGCGGACCCGAGGTCGGCGGACCAGGCGTACGGGCTCGGGACGGTGGACGATCCGGCCTTCGCGGGCATGCACCAGGTGTCGGCGCTGATCGCCGGGCAGTCGGTGGGCGCGGCGGAGGCGGTGTGGCGCGGGGACGCGGCGCACGCGGTGAACTTCGCGGGCGGCCTGCACCACGCGATGCCGGGGGCGGCCTCGGGCTTCTGCATCTACAACGACGCCTCGCTGGCGATCGCCCGGCTGCTGGAGCTCGGCGCGGAGCGGGTCGCCTACGTGGATGTGGACGTGCATCACGGGGACGGGGTGCAGGCGGCGTTCTGGGACGACCCGCGGGTCCTGACGATCTCGCTGCACGAGCACCCGAGGACGCTGTTCCCGCAGACGGGCTGGCCGGAGGAGACGGGCGCGTCCGGTCCTGGCGAGGGCGGCGCGGTGAACGTGGCGCTGCCGGCGGGCACCGGGGACGCGGGATGGCTGCGCGCCTTCCACGCGGTGGTGCCGGAGCTGCTGGCCGACTTCCGGCCGCAGGTGCTGGTGACGCAGCACGGCGCGGACACGCATGTCGAGGACCCGCTGGCGCATCTGGCGGTGTCGCTGGACGCGCAGCGTGCGGTGCAGGAGGCCTGTCACGAGCTGGCGCACGCGCATGCCGAGGGCGGCAGGTGGCTGGCGCTCGGCGGTGGCGGCTACGCGGTCGTGGACGTCGTGCCGCGGTCGTGGACCCATCTGGTGGGGATCGCGGCGCATGCTCCGGTGGACCCGGAGTCGGTGATCCCGTCCTCGTGGCGGGACGAGGTGTACGCGCGGACGCGGCAGTCGGGCCCGGGCCGGATGACGGACGGGCGGTGGCCGGTCGGGTGGCGGGACTGGTCGGAGGGTTACGACCCCGCCGACCGCCTCGACCAGGCGATCCTGGCGACGCGCCGGGCGGTGTTCCCGTTGCGCGGGCTGCTGGCCTGAGCGGAGTGGCCGGGGCAGGTGGGGTCCTGGCCTGAAGCGTTCGCACGGGTGGTGCGGCCGTTACGCCGACTGTGCGGTGTCCCGGAGGTTCGGACCCCGGGGGTGGGTGGTTCCGGCAGCATCGGAGGGTGCTGAGTACCGGGGCGCTGAGGGCGCATCTGTTGGCGGCGGGGTTGGCCGGGACGGTGGCGACCTCGCGGGAGATCAGTCTGCGGAGCTACCGGCTCTTCGCGGCGCGCGATCCGCGGGTGACCCTCGGGCTCGATCCGCTGTGGGCGTGGGACGAGGCCGAGCTGCTGCGACTGATGGCGGACCGGTGCGGGGTGTCGGATGATCCGGCGCACCGTTCGGGGCCGGACGTGATCGACCCGGAGCGGACGCTGGGTGCTCTGGCGGCGTTCGCGGAACGCCTGGGGGAGGCGGCGGCGCGGCGGGCCCCGGTGCTCCTCGGGACGGGGCATCCGCACCGACTGCTCGGTTTCTACGTCGCGCTCGCAGACGCTTTGTCGGCGGCGGGATGTCTTGTTCTCACCCCGGCGCAGGGGAGATGTGTCGACATAACGACCCGGTTCGGCGTACGCACGTACCTCGTGGACTACGTGCGGGGGGTCGCTCTGGTACGGGAACCGGACCAGCCGGGTGGCGGGCGTGAACCGGGGGCGCACACGCACTCGCCGCTGCCGGTTCGGGCGGCCCTGGAGAGCGCCGTGGAGGGCGGGGGGCCGCTGCCGGAGCTGGTGGTCGGGGACCACGGCTGGGTCTGCGGGGCAGGTCAGCTGGGTATCGAAGCCATCGGGCTCGCCGACACGGACGATCCCGCGCTGTTCGTCGGGGAGGCGGAGGGGCAGGTGTCCGTGGCCGTTCCGCTTGATGACGGGGTGCGCTCCGACTACTACCGTCCACTCACACGCTATGTACTCAATCGAGCGTGTCTGTCACGGTAAACGGCCGATGGCGGCTCCTCTTCCCCACTCGTACCACCCGCCCCTACTCTGGGCGTGAGCGCACAACGACGAAGAGTCACCGGAGGGGAAGCCGGTGGGCGTCGTGTGCGGAAGGTACAGGTGGGTCATGGCTGCTGGCGACAGGCCTCTCAACGAGGTGAAGTTTCTGACCGTGGCGGAGGTCGCCTCGGTGATGCGCGTCTCGAAGATGACCGTGTACCGCTTGGTGCACAGCGGTCATCTGCCGGCCATTCGGGTGGGCAGGTCCTTCCGGGTGCCGGAACAGGCGGTTCACGAGTACCTCAGGGAGTCCTTCGTGGGGGTGGCGACCGCGTAGCGAGCGCGCGGCCGGAAGCCCGGATCTGCCCTCGGATTACATGCCCGTCCCGCGGGGCGGTAGGCTAGCCCCTCGTAGGTCGTGTGGGCCCAGACGCCCCGCACCGATCCCCGCTGGCGCGGGGATGTTCCGAGAAGTGAGCGAGGGTAGTCGTGGGCTCTGTTATCAAGAAGCGGCGCAAGCGGATGGCGAAGAAGAAGCACCGCAAGCTGCTCAAGCGCACCCGTGTGCAGCGTCGCAACAAGAAGTAAGCGACGTCGCGACGGCGTATCGCGTAAGGCGTGGCCCTCCACCTTTCAACGGTGGGGGGCCACGCCTTTATTGCGACGAAATACGAAGGCGCTACGGTGGCCGTCAGCGGAACTCCGATGGAAGACCGACGGAAGGCGCTTGTCTTGGGCAAGGTCGTGCTCGTCACCGGTGCGGCCCGGCACCTGGGTGCCCGTTTCGTGCGGCGCGTGCAGCGGGATCCGGAGGTCGAGCGGGTGATCGCCGTGGACGCGGTCGAGTCCCCGCACCCTCTGGGCACCGCGGTGTTCGTGCGGGCGGACATCCGCCAGCCGGCCGTCGCGAAGGTCCTGGCCCAGTACGACGTGGACACCGTCGTGCACATGGACGTCACCGGGACGGCGCTCGGGTCCGGAGGCCGGACGTCGGTCAAGGAGACCAACGTCATCGGCACCATGCAGCTGCTCGGTGCGTGCCAGAAGTCGCCGAGGGTCAAACGCCTCGTGGTGAAGTCCAGTACCAGCGTCTACGGCGCCGCCCCGCGCGACCCGGCCGTCTTCACCGAGACGACCCCGGCGAAGTCGCTGCCGAGCGGCGGTTTCGCCAAGGACGCCGTCGAGGTCGAGGGGTACGTCCGGGGTTTCGCCCGGCGTCGCCCGGACGTGGCGGTGTGCGTGCTGCGCTTCGCGAACATCCTCGGGCCGCGCGTGGACTCCCCGCTCGCCGAGTACCTGAACCTGCCGGTCCTGCCGACCGTTCTCGGCTTCGACCCGCGGCTGCAGTTCGTCCACGAGGACGACGTCATGGACGTCCTGGAGCTCGCCTCCAAGGAGCCGCGCCGGGCTACCCTCAACAGCGGCACGTTCAACGTGGCCGGGGACGGGGTGCTGCTGCTCTCCCAGTGCGCGCGGCGGCTCGGCCGGCCCACGGTGCCGGTGCTGCTGCCGGCGGTCACCTGGGTCGGGCAGGCGCTGCGCACGGTCGGCGTCACCGACTTCTCGCCGGAGCAGATCCGGCTGCTCACCCATGGCCGGGTGGTGTCCACGGTGCAGATGCGCGAGACCCTGGGTTTCGTTCCCCGCTACACGACGGCGGAGGCCTTCGCGGACTTCGCCCGCAGCCGGGGCCCCGGCCTCTTGCCGCCGGAGCTGCTCGCGGGCGCGGTGGACCGGCTCGCCGACCGGCTCGCGTCCGGCTCCTCCTCCCGGCCCGCCGACTTCCCAGCCCGCTCACCCCGCTGAACAGGAGCCAGATCGCGATGGCGGACGCCAAGGTCATTCCGTTCGACGACGACCGCTCGCGGGCCCGCCGCAGGCCCGCCGTGGGCGCCGGTGAGGCCGCCGTACGGGCCCTGCCGGCCCAGCAGGCGCCCCAGGAGCCTCCGGTGGCCGCTGAGCCCCCTGAGCGTGGCTGGGAGCGCCGTCTGGCGGGCGGGCTCGCGTTCCTGCGGCGACGGGTCACGGGCGACTACGAGGTCGACGACTTCGGCTACGACGAGGAGCTCACCGACCAGGTCCTGATGTCGCTGCTCCGCCCCGTGTACGAGAAGTACTTCCGGGTGGAGGTGAAGGGCGTCGAGAACATCCCGAAGGAGGGCGGCGCCCTGGTGGTGGCCAACCACTCGGGGACGCTGCCGCTGGACGGGCTGATGATGCAGGTCGCCGTGCACGACCACCATCCGGCGGGCCGTCATCTGCGGCTGCTCGCCGCCGACCTGGTCTTCATGCTGCCGGTGGTCAACGAGCTGGCCCGCAAGGCCGGGCACACGCTGGCGTGTTCGGAGGACGCGGAGCGGCTGCTGCGGGCGGGGGAGATCGTCGGCGTGATGCCGGAGGGCTTCAAGGGCATCGGGAAGCCCTTCGCCGAGCGGTACAAGCTGCAGCGCTTCGGGCGGGGCGGTTTCGTGTCGACGGCGCTGCGGGCCGGGGCGCCGATCGTGCCGTGCTCGATCGTGGGCGCGGAGGAGATCTATCCGATGCTGGGCAACGCGAAGACGCTGGCGCGGGTGCTCGGTCTGCCGTACTTCCCGCTGACGCCGACCTTCCCGTGGCTGGGGCCGGTGGGGGCGCTGCCGTTGCCGACGAAGTGGACGATCCAGTTCGGCGAGCCGATCCCGACGGACGGCTATCCGCTGGAGGCGGCGGAGGATCCGATGCTGATGTTCAACCTGACGGACCAGGTGCGCGAGCAGATCCAGCACACCCTGTACAAGCTGCTGGTGCAGCGGCGGTCGGTGTTCTTCTGAGCGCGGTCCCCGGGGCCGCGGGTTTCGGGGACCCGGGTGGCCGGGCCGTGGGTCTCCGGGCCCTGTTCCTCCGGGCCGGGGCTCTCCTGCCACGGGACGTGGGGCATACGTGAGGGGCGCTCCCCCGGGAGCGCCCCTCACGTGTCCTACTTCGTGTCGCTGCTGTCGATGCCGAGGCCCGGCAGCAGGCCCGGGAGGATGGGCGGGATCGTCACGTCCGGGACCGGCCGGCTGGACTCCTCGTCGGACGAGGACGAGCTCGGGCCCGTGTGCGGTGGGTTGAGCAGTCCGCCCGTGTTGCCGCCGAGGAGGCCCTCGTCCTGGGGTGCGCCCGTGCCCGTGCCGGAGCCCGAGGGACGGGGCTGCGTGGCGTCGCCGCCCGCGGACGGGGTCGCCGGCGTGGTGTGCGGCCGCTGGGTGTCGGCCGGCGAGGTGTGTCGCGGCGTGCTCGGGCCGCCGGAACCGATCGCGCCGCGCTCGGGGGTGCGCGGGAGCACGGACTGCAGGGGCTCGACCTCTTCGTCTATGGCGTCGAAGACGTCGCTCACCTCTTCGCCCACGTCGGTGAGCTGGACCGGGAGCCGGTCGCGCAGTCCGTCCCAGGTGGCCCGGTGGGCCTGGGCGAAGGAGTTGAGCCGGGCCATCGGGCCGATCTCGCCGTCCCGCTCGTACGCCTGGCGGAGCAGGCGGTGCCCCTCGGAGGCGTCGTGCCGCATCCCGTCGAGGACGCGGCGGATCTCGCCGAGGGACTCGTGGTCGAGGTCGCCGGCCCGGCCGCGCTCCATCAGTCTGCGGGCCTCGCTCAGGCGGGTGGAGGCCTGGTCGAGATAGATCCCGCCCCGGTCGGCGTCGTCGTCCGCCATCCCGAGCTTGATGTCCTCCATGCCCCGCTTCAGGCCGTAGAGCGAGTCACCGGGGAGGGCGTCGGAGCTCGCGGCGGCGACGCCGCTGAAGGCTCCGGCCGCCACGCCGACGGTGAGTCCGCCCGCGGCCAGGCCCTTGGTCCAGCGGGAGCGTGGGCGCAGTTTCCGGAGCGGGGAGGCCCGGTGGGCTCCCTTGCCGCCGGCCCGTTGCTCCGGGACCGTGGGCCCCGCGCCCGCACTCCCTTCCGCGAGCATCGCTTCCATGGCGGCGACGAGCTGGGCTCGCTGCACCACCTTGACCTCGGGATCCATCGCTGGTTTCGGCAGCTCGCCGAGACCGTTCGCCAAGGCCAACAGCCTTTCCTGCACGGCCGGTTCGGCCGGTGCCTCGGGCTGCTCGGCCGCCGCGCCCTCGGACGTCCGATCGTCCAGGACCTGGGCGAAGGCGTTCGCCCGCCGGTGCGCCGAAACGTTCGCGATCACTGGCGGCACCTCCTCTCGTCATGACGGTCGACTCCCCGGGGGGTTCGGAGGGTTGCACACCTTGAGCGCATCCACACGAAAGAGTGAGTGGAAGTGGACATGGCGTGACCACAGGGAGCCTGCATTTCGCACAACGAGCGGCGCGGCACTTGGGTTACGCGCGAAAGATGATCGGACCAGTGCGTCATCGAGGCGTCACCGACTGTGAGTTGGACGGGGGTCGTGGGGACGTGGGGGGAGGGGGACAGGGGTGGGGGCTCCGGTCCGGGCGGGGGTGCGGGGTGCGGCGCGTGTGGGGGGCGCGGAGCACTCAGCGGGCGTCGTCCGGAAGGAGGCGGGCCAGGGTGCGGACGGCCCGGTACTGGAGGGTCTTGATCGCGCCCTCGTTCTTGCCCATGACCCGGGCGGTCTCGGCGACCGACAGGCCCTGGAGGAAGCGCAGGGTCACGCACTCCTGCTGCTGGGGGTTGAGTCGCCGGACGGCGTCGAGGAGGGCGGCGTTCGAGAGGGACTCGAGCACGGAGTCCTCGGGGCTGCGCTCCACCTCGTTGGCGTCGAGCATCTCGCCGGTGGTCACTTCGAGGCGGAAGCGGCTCGACTTGAAGTGGTCGGCGACCAGGTTGCGGGCGATCGTGACCAGCCATGCGCCGAAGTCGCGACCCTGCCAGGTGAAGGTGGAGATCCGGCGCAGGGCGCGCAGGAACGTCTCGCTGGTGAGGTCCTCCGCCGTCGCCTTGCCGCCCACGCGGTAGTAGATGTAGCGGTAGACCGTGTCGCTGTACTGGTCGTACAGCCGGCCGAAGGCCTCGGCCTCGCCGGCCTGGGCGCGTTCGACCAGGTCCATCATGCGGGCGCTGTCGCTGTCGGCGGTGGGCCTGCGGGCGGCGGTCGAGGTGCCGGCGCCGCTGCGCGCGCCTCGTCTGCCGACGGCGGCGCCGCTCTCGGCCAAGGCGTAGCAGGGACCGACGGGCGCCGGTCCGGCGAAGGCGGGACCGGCGAATGCCGGTCCGCCGAAAGCGGGGGCAGAGCCGGCGTACGCGGTGGGGACGAAGCCGCGCAAGTGGTCGAGGACCGTTGCGCGCAGCGTAGCCAGGCCCGAGGCGTCAACCCCGACGTGTGGGTACACGGGACTCCCAGAGGCAGAGCTTCCATCACGTGCAGTGCGGGACCGTTCACTCATGGTGGCGAAGTGTGGGTCCGTCGTGCGTCTGAGGAGAATAACGCTTCGTACAGGCAGCGCTACACCCAGTTGCTCAAATCATCGATTAGGTCGCATCTGTTACCGCTTGAAGGCGCAACGAGTCGCACTTCGTGACCGGTTGTTGATCGGATTGCTTCCGAGTGTGATCAAGGGAGGGGTTGCTTGTGCTCAAGTCCGCGGCGCGTGAGTGATCGGGGCCGCTGCCGGGTAGGACGCCGGGAATGCCCGTCGGTCGACGTGCGCGGCACTGTTCGACCACGTACGGGTGAGGCCGCCTGGTCCCGGGTTGTCCCAGGTGATCGCAGACGAAACGTATCGGCATGATCGGTGCCCGGCGGCCCGGCGCGAAGAGGGCCGGCCCGCCGACCGGGGGTCAGCGGCGGCGGCGGTGCAGGGCGAGCGCGGCGGCGGTGCCGCCCGCGAGGGCGCCGACGCCCGCGGCGGCCGGGATGCCGACCTTGGCGGCCTTGCGGCCGGTCCGGTAGTCGCGCAGCCGCCACTCGCGCTCCCGGGCGTGCCTGCGCAGCTTGGTGTCCGGGTTGACCGCGTACGGATGACCGACGAGCGAGAGCATCGGGATGTCGTTGTGCGAGTCGCTGTACGCGGCGCAGCGCGCGAGGTCCAGGCCCTCGGCGGCGGCCAGGGCGCGGACCGCCTCGGCCTTGGCGGGGCCGTGCAGGAGCTCACCGACCAGCTTGCCGGTGTAGACGCCGTCGACCGACTCGGCGACCGTGCCGAGCGCGCCGGTCAGGCCGAGCCGGCGGGCGATGATCGTGGCGGTCTCGACGGGGGCGGCGGTGACCAGCCAGACCTTCTGGCCGGCGTCCAGGTGCGCCTGGGCGAGGGCGCGGGTGCCGGGCCAGATCCGGTCGGCCATGTACTCGTCGTAGATCTCCTCGCCGATCGACATCAGTTCGGAGACGCGGTGGCCCTTGACGATGGAGAGGGCGCTGTCCCGCGCCTCCTGCATGTGCTCGGGGTCCTCGACCCCGGCGAGCCGGAACCAGACCTGGGCCCAGGCGAAGCGGGCGAGTTCGCGGCGCTGGAAGAACTTCCGCTTGTACAGGCCGCGGCCGAAGTGGAAGATCGCGGCGCCCTGCATGACGGTGTTGTCGAGGTCGAAGAAGGCGGCGGCCCGGGTGTCGCCGACGACCGGGAACGCGGGTTCGGCGGCCTCGGCCCGGGCGGCGGCGGCCTTCTCCTCCCGCTCCTGTTCGAGCTGCTGCGAGGTCTTGCGGGCCGCCTCCGCGGCGGCCTCGCCTGCCAGGACGCTGCGCGCGGTGGCGGAGCGCCTACGGGGGGTGAGCCATCCCTGAGCGGCCATGTCGTGAGCATAGCCAGTCTGTTCGGTGCTTCCCGACTTGTGAGGATGCCGTGGTGTGAACACTCGGGGACTCCCCTGTTACCCGGCGCGCAGAATGGACGCCATGTTCGGACGTACGAAGAAGAAGAGCGGCCCGCGCACGGTGACGCTGATCGGCAGGCCGGGGTGTCATCTCTGCGACGACGCCAGGGCCGTGGTCGAGGCGGTCTGCGCCGAGACAGGGGCACTCTGGGAGGAGAAGGACATCACCCGGGACGAGGAGCTGTACCGCGCCTACTGGGAGCAGATTCCGGTGGTGCTGGTCGACGGCGAGCAGCACACCTTCTGGCGTGTGGACGCCGCTCGGCTGCGGCGCGAACTGGGTGCCTGACCGAAAGGCGGCTACCATCGTGGACGTTTTGTTGGGCTTCGGGGGCGGCGTAGCGAGGAGAGTGTGCGGTTTTGCCCCCTTCGGCAGCTCAACGTGCGCGCATGCTCCGCGGTTCCATGACATCGGGAACCGGCCGCGTGACCCCGGTCACTTTGGCCGGACAAAACGGACACCATCTTTGTGCACGCGTTCACAAAGACATAGCCTGCATTCGACGGGGCGGTCCTGGGACGCATGGCCGCCTGCAGCCCCGCTCATCCCGCAGGAGCACCGTGGCAACTGGCCGAACTCACCGACCGGCGACCCGTAGCCGAGGAATTCCCGAGGCCACCGTCGCCCGCCTTCCGCTGTATCTGCGTGCCCTCACGGCGCTGTCGGAGCGGTCCGTACCCACGGTCTCCTCCGAGGAGCTCGCGGCCGCCGCGGGGGTCAACTCCGCGAAGCTGCGCAAGGACTTCAGCTACCTCGGTTCGTACGGGACGCGCGGCGTCGGCTACGACGTCGAGTACCTCGTCTACCAGATCTCCCGCGAGCTCGGTCTGACCCAGGACTGGCCGGTCGTGATCGTCGGTATCGGTAACCTCGGCGCCGCGCTCGCCGGCTACGGCGGCTTCGCCTCCCGTGGCTTCCGGGTCGCCGCCCTGATCGACGCCGACCCCGCCATGACCGGCAAGCCGGTCGCCGGGATCCCCGTCCAGCACAGCGACGACCTCGAGAAGATCATCAGCGAGGACGGCGTCTCCATCGGCGTCATCGCGACCCCGGCCGGCGTCGCCCAGCAGGTCTGCGACCGTCTCGTGGCCGCCGGCGTCACCTCCATCCTGAACTTCGCCCCGACCGTGCTGTCCGTGCCGGACGGCGTCGACGTGCGCAAGGTCGACCTCTCCATCGAGCTGCAGATCCTCGCCTTCCACGAGCAGCGCAAGGCCGGCGAGGAGCTCGGCGCCGAGCAGGGCGCCGAGCCCGCCGTCGTACGGCCCGCCGGCCGTGGCGCGGGTGACGGCAACCGCAAGGGACCTGACGGGGACATGCCCGCGGTGATGCCGGCATGAGCCTCCTCGTCGTCGGTCTCAGCCACCGCAGCGCCCCCGTCAGCGTCCTGGAGCGGGCCGCCCTCTCCGGGGACGCCCGGGCCAAGCTGCTGCACGACACCCTCGCCGCCGAACCGGCCGCCGAGGGCGCCGTCCTGGCCACCTGCAACCGCATCGAGCTCTACGCCGACGTGGACAAGTTCCACGCCGGTGTCGCCGAGCTGTCCACGCTGCTCGCCCAGCACAGCGGGGTCGGCCTCGAGGAGCTCACCCCCTATCTCTACGTGCACTACGAGGACCGGGCCGTCCACCACCTCTTCTCGGTGGCCTGCGGCCTCGACTCGATGGTCGTCGGCGAGGGCCAGATCCTCGGCCAGATCAAGGACGCCCTCGCGGTCGGCCAGGACCTGCACACCGCCGGACGCCTCCTGAACGACCTCTTCCAGCAGGCCCTGCGGGTCGGCAAGCGCGCCCACAGCGAGACCGGCATCGACCGGGCCGGCCAGTCGCTCGTGACCTTCGGCCTGGAGCAGCTGGCCGACGGCACGGACGTCGCCGAGTGGGCCAAGGGCAAGCGCGCCCTGGTCATCGGCGCCGGCTCGATGTCCTCGCTCGCCGCCGCCACCCTCGCGCGGGCCGGCGTCGCGGAGATCGTCGTCGCCAACCGCACCGCCGCCCGCGCCGACCGGCTGGTGGAGATCCTCACCGAGCCCGGTGCCACGGGCGTGGCCGCACGCGCGGTCGAGATGGTTGCCGTCGGCGACGAACTGACACGTGCCGACATCGTCGTCTCCTGCACCGGGGCCACCGGACTCGTCCTCACCGGCGAGGCGGTCGAGGCCGCGACGCACGACCGCACCGCGCCCCTCCACCTGCTCGACCTGGCCATGCCCCGCGACATCGACGCGGCCGCCCACCGGATGCCGGGCGTCCGCCTCGTCGACATCGAGTCGCTGGCCGAGGCCTCCGCCGACGCCCCCATGGCCGCGGACGTCGACCGGGTGCGCGACATCGTCTCCGACGAGGTCGCCGCCTTCGGCGCCGCCCAGCGTGCCGCGCACATCACGCCGACCGTGGTCGCCCTGCGCGCCATGGCCGCCGACGTGGTGGCCGGCGAGGTCGCCCGCCTCGAAGGCAGGCTGCCCGGACTCGACGACAAGCAGCGCGCCGAGATCACCCAGACCGTGCGCCGTGTGGTCGACAAGCTGCTGCACGCGCCCACCGTGCGCGTCAAGCAGCTCGCCAGCGAGCCCGGCGGCGCCGGGTACGCGGACGCGCTGCGGACACTCTTCGACCTCGACCCGGGGACGGTTGCCTCTGTCAGCCGGGCCGACCTGAACGACGGCGACGTCAAGAACCGAGGGCGAGTATGACCGAGAGGGCACTGAGGCTCGGGACCAGGCGCAGCAAGCTCGCCATGGCCCAGTCCGGACATGTGGCCGACGCCGTCCGGCAGGTGACCGGCCGGCCCGTCGAGCTCGTGGAGATCACGACGTACGGGGACACCTCCCGCGAGCACCTCGCGCAGATCGGCGGCACCGGTGTGTTCGTCGCCGCGCTGCGCGACGCGCTGCTCGCCGGCGAGGTCGACTTCGCCGTGCACTCCCTCAAGGACCTGCCGACCACCCAGCACCCCGAGCTGGTGCTGGCGGCCATCCCCGAGCGCGAGGACCCGCGCGACGTGCTCGTCGCCCGCGAGGGCCGCACGCTCGACACGCTGCCCGCCGGGGCCCGTGTCGGCACCGGCTCGCCGCGCCG
Organism: Streptomyces sp. NPDC048018; assembly: GCF_043202995.1. Classification (NCBI taxonomy): domain Bacteria; kingdom Bacillati; phylum Actinomycetota; class Actinomycetes; order Kitasatosporales; family Streptomycetaceae; genus Streptomyces; species Streptomyces sp. NPDC048018. The sequence goes on along the minus strand of NZ_JBIDBK010000011.1, from coordinate 169,817 downwards.
CATGGCCCAGCTCAACGCGTACGCGCGCAGCCACGGCCTGACCATCGAGACCGTACCGATCCGGGGCAACATCGACACCCGCGTCGGCTACGTACGCACGGGAGAGCTGGACGCGGTGGTCCTCGCCGCGGCCGGGCTCAACCGCATCGGCGGGACCGAGGAGCTCACCGGCTCCCTGTCCGTCGACCGCCTGTCGGTCGACTCCGTCCTGCCCGCCCCCGGCCAGGGGGCCCTGGCCGTCGAGTGCCTGGCGTCCGACGCCGCACTCGTCGCCGCGCTCGCCGAGCTCGACGACCCGTTCACCCGGGCCGCCGTGACCGCCGAGCGATCCCTGCTCGCCGCCCTGGAGGCCGGCTGCTCCGCACCCGTGGGTGCGCTGGCCGACCTGCTGGCCGACGACCCCGGTCACGGGCAGGTTGTCACCGAAATGCGCCTGCGCGGCGTCGTCGGCACCACCGACGGCTCGACGCTGGTGCAGCTGTCCACCACCGGTCCCGTACCCACCTCCTACGACGAGGCGATGGCCCTCGGACGCGAACTCGCGGACGAGATGCTGGCCAAGGGTGCGGCCGGTCTTATGGGGGAGCGAGCACTTTGAGCCCCACCCGCCCGACCACCAGCCCCGCGTCCGCCGCCTTCCCCGGCCACGGTCACGTCACGTTCCTCGGCGCCGGACCCGGCGACCCCGGACTGCTGACGCTCCGGGCCGTCGAAGCCCTGGCCGGCGCGGACGTCCTGATCGCCGAGCCGGAGGTGCTCGAAGTCGTCCGCGGCCATGCGCGCGCGGGCGTGAGCACGCCTGAGCTGACGGTTGTCGACGAGGCGTCAACAACCGTCGGTGTCCCCGTGTTGAGGGACGCGACCAATCTTGTCATGGAGGCCGCGAGGGGCGGCAAGCGGGTCGTCCGTGCGGTGACCGGCGATCCCGGCCTCGACGGCAACGCGGGCCAGGAGATGCTCGCCTGCGCCTCCGCCGGCATCCCCTTCGAGGTCGTTCCCGGCGTCGCCACCGCCGTCGGCGTGCCCGCGTACGCCGGTGTGCCGCTGCGCGACGCCCAGGGCACCGACGTGCGCTTCGTCGACGCCCGTACCGCCGACGACCGGTGCTGGGCCGAGGTCGGCGCCTCCGACGGCACCGTCGTCGTGTCCACCTCCCTGGACTCCGTCGCCGCCGCGGCCGGAGAGCTGGTGTCGGCAGGCCGTAAGCCGGACACCCCGCTCACCGTCACCATCGCCGGCACGACGACCCGCCAGCGCACCTGGACCGCGACGCTCGGCACCATCGCCCAGGTCTTCAAGCAGGGCAAGGTGCTCCCCTCGCCCGAGGGCCACCGCCCGGCGATAGCCGTGGTCGGCGAGCGCAGCGCCCCGGCGCAGCGGGACCAGCTGGCCTGGTTCGAGTCCAAGCCGCTGTTCGGCTGGCGGGTGCTCGTGCCGCGCACCAAGGAGCAGGCCGCGTCGCTCTCCGACCAGCTGCGTTCCTACGGCGCGGTGCCGCACGAGGTGCCGACCATCGCCGTCGAGCCGCCGCGCACCCCGCAGCAGATGGAGCGGGCGGTCAAGGGCCTGGTCACCGGCCGCTACGAGTGGATCGCCTTCACGTCGGTCAACGCGGTCAAGGCGGTCCGCGAGAAGTTCGAGGAGTACGGGCTCGACGCCCGCGCCTTCGCGGGCATCAAGGTCGCGGCGGTCGGCGAGCAGACCGCCGCCGCGCTGGTCGACTTCGGCGTGAAGCCCGACCTGGTGCCCAGCGGCGAGCAGTCGGCCGCCGGCCTCCTGGAGGACTGGCCGCCCTACGACCCGGTCTTCGACCCGATCGACCGCGTCTTCCTGCCGCGCGCCGACATCGCGACCGAGACGCTGGTCGCGGGCCTGATCGAGCTCGGCTGGGAGGTCGACGACGTCACGGCCTACCGGACCGTGCGCGCGTCGCCGCCGCCGGCGGACACGCGCGAGGCGATCAAGGGCGGCGGTTTCGACGCCGTTCTCTTCACCTCGTCGTCGACCGTGCGGAACCTGGTCGGCATCGCCGGCAAGCCGCACAACGTCACCGTCATCGCCTGCATCGGCCCGGCGACCGCCAAGACGGCGGAGGAGCACGGCCTGCGGGTCGACGTCCTGTCGCCCGAGCCGTCCGTGCACAAGCTGGCCGAGGCGCTGGCGGAGTTCGGGCTCCGGCGGCGGGCGGCGGCGCTGGAGGCCGGGGACCCGGTGACCCGCCCGAGCGAACGCCGGCCGGGGGCGCGCCGCCGCCGTACGACGACGTAGTCCACCTCGCCGACCGACCAGGGCGCGGGCTCCTCCGGGAGCCCGCGCCCTGCGTACGTCCCGGGCCTGCGGCCACCGTCCGCGGCCACCCCGGGCGGGCCCCGTCCACCCCGGGCGGCCCACCTCGGGCGGGCCCTGTCCGCCCCGGGGCGGGCGGCAACACGGTGTCGGTAAGTGGGGGGTGCGGGCGGGCGTAGCCTCGGGGACATGAACTCGTACGGATCCTTTCCCGGGGCGCGGCCGAGGCGGCTGCGGACGACTCCTGCCATGCGGCGGATGGTGGCCGAGACGCGGCTGCATCCGGCCGATCTGATCCTTCCCGCGTTCGTGCGGGAGGGCGTGACCGAGCCCGTGCCGATCCAGGCCATGCCCGGCGTCGTGCAGCACTCGCGGGACACCCTGCGCAAGGCCGCCGTGGAGGCGGTGTCGGCCGGGGTCTCCGGGATCATGCTCTTCGGTGTGCCGGAGGACGCGAAGAAGGACGCCGCCGGCACGGCCGGCACCGACCCGGACGGGATCCTGCAGGTCGCCATCCGGGACGTGAAGGCCGAGGTCGGCGACGACCTGATCATCATGTCGGACCTGTGTCTCGACGAGTTCACCGACCACGGCCACTGCGGCGTCCTCGACGCCGACGGGCGCGTCGACAACGACGCCACCCTGGAGCGGTACGCCGAGATGGCCCAGGTCCAGGCCGACGCCGGCGTCCACGTCGTGGGGCCCTCCGGGATGATGGACGGCCAGGTCGGCGTGATCCGCGACGCCCTGGACACCATCGGCAAGGAGGACGTGTCGATCCTCGCGTACACCGTGAAGTACTCGTCCGCCTTCTACGGCCCCTTCCGCGAGGCCGTCGGCTCCTCCCTCACCGGTGACCGCAAGACCTACCAGCAGGATCCCGCCAACGTGCGCGAGTCGATGCGGGAGCTCGCCCTCGACCTGGAGGAGGGCGCGGACATGGTCATGGTGAAGCCCGCCGGGCCCTACCTGGACGTCCTCGCCAAGGTCGCCGAGTCCGTCGACGTTCCCGTCGCGGCGTACCAGATCAGCGGCGAGTACGCGATGGTCGAGGCCGCCGCCGAGAAGGGCTGGATCGACCGCGACAAGGCGATCTTCGAGAGCCTGACCGGCATCCGCCGGGCCGGCGCGCAGATGATCCTCACCTACTGGGCCACCGAGGTCGCCCAGAAGCTCGCCCGCGGGCTCTGAGACGGGCCCTGTTCCCCGGGGTCTGGGCGCGCGGAGTGCCCGCCCGGGGATGCACCCTGGAGTGGTACCCGACAGGTACCTCTCTGGAGGTGGTCCTCATGATGAACACGCTCGTCGGCTGGCATGTCGAGATGGAGTTCAAGGAGGAGGGTGACCGGACGCGGGCCGCGGCGATGGTGCGGCTCAGCGACGGCACCGAGATGCGCGGCCACGGCAACGCCAATCGGCACCCCTCCGACCCGGAGCAGTTGCGGGTCGGGGAGGAGATCGCCGGCGCCCGCGCCCTGATGGACATCGCCTCGCAGATGCTGCAGAAGGCGCACGTCGAGATCGACGAGGTGTCCGGGCGGACCTCCCACCCGATCGGCCGCTGACGCCGACCTCAGTAGACGAGGGCGTCTTCAAGGGTCCGCTGCCAGTACGAGACGGCGGCGCCGTCGTCGGCGAACGTGCCGGACGGCGCCGTCACCGTCTTCCCGCTGTCCGAGGTCAGGTACACGCTGATCTTCCGGACCGTGCGCCCGTGGGTGTCCGGGCCCGGCTCGCCCGTCAGGATCAGGGACGCGTATCCCGACTCCCCGGGGGCCAGCGTCACCACGGCCTGCGGCTTGCTGTCCTCCAGGATCCTGATCGGCGCCTGGCTGCCGTCGAAGCCCACGAACGGTGCGTTCAGCGCGTTGCAGGGGCGGCCGCCCACATTGGTGACGGTGAGGACGAGGTGGTTGACCGGGCGGCTGACCCTGCTCGCCACGACCCTGGTGTTCGCCGCCGTGCAGGTGCGGACGGGCCCGTCCGGCGTGCTCCCGCCGGACTGCTTCCCGCCCGGCGTGCCCGCCTTCGTGGGGGTCACGGACCTCGTGGGCCTCGGCGGCGTGGCCGTAGGGGGCGTCGTGGCGGGGGTGGCCGGGGTCGCGGGCGTTCCGGACGCCCGCGAGGGCGTGGGCGCCGACGAAGGGGCCGTGGGCGGGGCCGCCGCGTCGCTCGTGCCCGACTGGCAGGCGGAGAGGGCGAGCGCCGCGGTGAGGGCGGCAGCGGGCAGGGCGAGACGGCGGGCGAGCGTGCGCATGGATTCCCCGGGGTGTGTGTCGGTGAGCGGTTCGGCGGTGCGGCGAATGCGGCGGTGCGGCGGTGTCAGCGGTGGTTGAGCAGGGCGATCACGACCGCCGTGCAGGCGATCAGCACCGCGAGGGCCACCGTGTCGGTGACGCGGCTGTTCGGCATGGCTCATACCTTGCGAGCCGCCGTGATCCACGGGCAAGCGGCACGGGACAATGGGGGACGGTGGAACGCTCTCACCCACCGTGAGCTGGGGAAACGACCACCCCCTGGAACGCGTTCCCGGGATGCCGAACGGGGGACACCGATGGATGCGGCGAACGGCCTCGCCGGGCTGCTCAGGACGTTGAAGGACCGGTCCGGGCTCAGTTACGGGGCGCTCGCGAAGCGCCTGCACGTCAGCACGTCCACGCTCCACCGGTACTGCAACGGCGACGCCGTGCCCGCCGAGTTCGCTCCCGTGGAGCGGCTGGGACGCCTGTGCGGGGCCTCCCGGGAGGAGCTCGTCGAGCTGCACCGTGCCTGGATCGTCGCCGACGAGGCCCGCAGGCGGGGCCGGGGGGACGCGTCCCCCTCCGCGGTCGCGGAGGGGGAGGGGGACGGAGAGGTGGCGGGGTCGTCGCCGGTACCGGAGGCGGGGGCGGCGCCGGTGCCGGTCGCGCCCGTGGTGTCGGTACCGGAGGCCGGGGAGCCGGGGGTCGCCGGACCCGTCGTGCTCGTCGCCGACGAGCCCGCGGGCGCCCCCCGCAGCAGGTTCAGGGGCGCCCTCGCCGCCGCCGCGATCGTCGCCCTCGCGGTGCCCACCGCCTACCTCGTGGGGCGCCTCGGTGACGGCGGCGGCCACCCCACCGGACGGGGCGGGCCGAGCGCCGTTCCGCCCGCCCCCCTGAGTGCCGGCATCAGCTCGTACAACTGGGCCGCCCCCTGTGGGCAGTACTACGTGCTCGACCAGCCGCCCGGCAACGTCCCGCCCCCGCCCACGCCGCAGGACGCCCGTGGCTGGGCCCGCGCGCTCGGCGGGATCGACGGCGGCCACATGCAGCTCCAGCTGACCGTGACCGGACGGACGCAGGCCCCGGTCGTCCTCACCGCCCTGCACCTCCGGGTCGTGGCGCGCGACAGGCCGCTGGACCGTGCGGCGTACTCGATGGGCGACGGCTGCGGCAGCGGGATCACCCCGCAGACCTTCGACGTCGACCTCGACGCCCCCCGGCCGTACCTCAGGCCCGTCGCCGGGATGGACGGGGACCGCGTGGTCCCCGCCAAGGACTTCCCGTACAAGGTCGCCACCGGGGACCCGCAGGTCCTCAACCTGGACGTGCACACCGAGGAGCACGTCGCGTCCTGGTACCTGGAGCTCGACTGGAGCAGCGGCGCCGAGCACGGGACCGTACGGGTCGACGACGGCGGGGAGCCGTTCCGGACCAGTGCCGTCGAGGGACGCCCGACCTACGGCTACTGGCCCGACAAGGGCGAGTGGGTCACGCAGTAGTGACCGCGGTGACCCACTCGCCGTGCGCGCCGGTGGGCGTCAGAGACGCTCGGGCGTCCGGATGCCCAGCAGGGCCATGCCCTGGTGGAGCGTCCGGGCGGTCAGGTCCACCAGGAAGAGGCGGTTCTCCTTCAGCTCCCGCGTCTCGGCGTTCATCACCGGGCACTGGTCGTAGAAGGTCGTGAGGTGCGACGCCAGCTGGTAGAGGTACGCGGCCAGCTTGTGCGGCGCGTACTCCTCGGCCACCTCGGCGAGCGTGGCGCCGAACTGGTCCAGGTGCAGGCCCAGCGCGCGCTCGGCCGGGGCCAGCTCCAGCTCCGGGTGGGCGGTGGGCTCCGCGTCCGAGACCCTCCGCTTGATCGACTGGATACGGGCGTACGCGTACTGGAGGTACACGGACGTGTCACCGTTGAGCGAGACCATCTGGTCCAGGTCGAACTTGTAGTCCCGGACCGCGGACGTCGACAGGTCGGCGTACTTGACCGCCCCGATGCCGACGTAGCGGCCGTTCTCGACGACCTCCTCGTCGGTCAGCCCGGCCTTCTCCTTCTTCTCGGACACGACGGCCGTCGCGCGGTCGATCGCCTCGTCCAGCAGGTCCACCAGCCGCACCGTCTCGCCCTCGCGGGTCTTGAACGGCTTGCCGTCCTTGCCGAGGACCGTGCCGAAGGCCAGCTGGACGGCCTTGACGTCGTCGTTGAGCCAGCCGGCCCGGCGGGCCGTCTCGAAGACCATCTTGAAGTGCAGCGACTGGCGGGCGTCCACGACGTACAGCAGCGTGGTCGCCTTCAGGTTCTGCACCCGGTCGCGGATGGCCGACAGGTCGGTCGCCGCGTAGCCGAAGCCGCCGTCGGACTTCTGGACGATCAGCGGGGTCGGGTTGCCGTCCGGGCCCTTCACGTCGTCGAAGAAGACGCACAGCGCACCCTCGGAGCGGACGGCGACGCCGGACTCCTCCAGCAGGCGGCAGGTCTCCTGCAGCATGTCGTTGTAGCCGGACTCGCCGACGATGTCGGGGTCGCGGATGTCCATGTCGAGCTTCTCGAAGACCGAGTAGAAGTAGATCTTCGACTCGTCGACGAACCGCTGCCACAGGGCCAGCGTCTCCTCGTCGCCCGCCTGCAGGTCGACGACCCGCCCCCGGGCACGCGTCTTGAACTCCTCGTCCGAGTCGAACAGCGCCCGGGAGGCCTTGTAGAGGCGGTTGAGGTTGGACATGGCCTCCTCGCCGGAGACCTCCACGTCCGCGCCCTCGGCCCTGTGGTCCAGCTCGTGCGGGTGCTCGATCAGGTACTGGATGAGCATGCCGAACTGGGTGCCCCAGTCGCCGATGTGGTGACGCCTGACCACCTGCTCGCCGGTGAACTCCAGGATCTCGACCATCGCGGCGCCGATGACGGCGGACCGCAGATGGCCGACGTGCATCTCCTTGGCCACATTGGGCTGCGCGTAGTCGATCACCGTCGTGCCGGCCGACGCGCGGAACGGCACGCCGAGGCGGGCGTCCGCGGCCCGCGCCGCCAGCGTCTTCACGATCGCCTCGTCGGTGACCGTGATGTTGAGGAAGCCGGGCCCGGAGACCTCGATCTCCTTCAGGACGTCGTTGGCCGGGATCGCGTCGACGACCTTGGTCGCCAGCTCACGCGGATTGCCCTTGAGCCGCTTGGCGAGGGCCAGGATGCCGTTGGCCTGGAAGTCGGCCCGGTCGCTTCGTCGCAGCAGCGGGTCGGCGGCACCGACCTCCGGCAGGGCTGCCGAGAGGCCGTCCGCGAGGCGCTGCTGCACGGTCGAAGCGAGGGAAGGGACCGAGGCCATGAGCTTCCGTTCCTGTTGTGTCGTATCCGGGTGTCACCGGTGGTCTATTTCGCTTGTCAAGTGTCCCATGGGAGAGCAACGTGTTTTCTCCGCCCGGGGCTCCTGTGGACGAATCCCCGGACGGGATCCCGGACGGCACCCGGACGGCCCCCCGGCGAATCTCTGCCTGTGGACAACCTCGGAGCGCATGGTTCCGTCTGGGACAATGACGGGAGCAAGGCTGTAAGGCTCCGAGAGAACCAAGGAAGAAGGACGAACCGACCGTGGCTCAGAGCAGCACCGAGACCGACTGGGTCTCCCGTTTCGCGGACGAGGTCATCGCCGAGTCGGAGCGACGTGCGCCTGGCAAACCGGTCGTCGTCGCCTCCGGTCTCTCCCCGTCCGGCCCGATCCACCTGGGCAACCTGCGCGAGGTCATGACCCCGCACCTGGTCGCCGACGAGGTCCGCCGCCGCGGGTACCAGGTCCGCCACCTCATCTCCTGGGACGACTACGACCGCTACCGCAAGGTGCCGAACGGCGTCGCGGGCGTCGACGAGTCCTGGGCCGAGCACATCGGCAAGCCGCTGACCTCGGTCCCGGCCCCGGCCGGCTCGCCGCACCCGAACTGGGCGGAGCACTTCAAGGCCGCCATGGTCGAGGCGCTCGCCGAGCTCGGCGTCGACTACGACCCGATCAGCCAGACCGAGCAGTACACCTCCGGCGTCTACCGCGAGCAGGTCCTGCACGCGATGCGCCACCGCGGTGACATCGACGCCATCCTCGACCAGTACCGGACGAAGAAGGCCCCCAAGAAGCAGTCCCAGAAGCCGGTCGACGAGGCCGAGCTGGAGGCCGCCGAAGGCTCCGGCGCCGCCGGCGAGGACGACGGCTCCGGCGGTGGCGCGGGCTACTTCCCGTACAAGCCCTACTGCGGCCGGTGCGAGAAGGACCTCACCACGGTCGCCTCGTACGACGACGAGACCACCGAGCTCGCCTACACCTGCTCGTCCTGCGGCTTCGCCGAGACCGTCAAGCTCAGCGAGTTCAACCGCGGCAAGCTGGTCTGGAAGGTCGACTGGCCGATGCGCTGGGCCTACGAGGGCGTCATCTTCGAGCCCTCCGGCGTCGACCACTCCTCGCCCGGCTCCTCCTTCCAGGTCGGCGGGCAGATCGTCGGCATCTTCGACGGCGTCCAGCCCATCGGCCCCATGTACGCCTTCGTGGGCATCAGCGGCATGGCCAAGATGTCCTCCTCGCGCGGCGGCGTGCCGACCCCGGCCGACGCCCTGCAGATCATGGAGCCGCAGCTGCTGCGCTGGCTCTACGCGCGCCGGAAGCCCAACCAGTCCTTCAAGATCGCCTTCGACCAGGAGATCCAGCGGCTCTACGACGAGTGGGACAAGCTGGAGGCCAAGGTCGCGGACGGCTCGGCGCTCCCCGCCGACGCCGCCGCGTACGCCCGCGCCGCCGGCACCGCGGCCGGTGAGCTGCCGCGCACCCCGCGCCCGCTGCCGTACCGCACGCTCGCCTCGGTCATGGACATCACCGCCGGCCACGACGAGCAGACCCTGCGCATCCTCGGCGAGCTCGACCCGGAGAACCCGGTCACGGACCTGGGCGAGGTCCGGCCGCGCCTGGACCGCGCCGAGAACTGGATCACCACCCAGGTCCCGGCCGACCAGCGCACCATCGTCCGCGAGGAGCCCGACACCGAGCTCCTCGGCTCCCTCGACGACGAGGGCCGCGAGTCGCTGCGCCTCCTCCTGGAGGGCCTGGACAGCCACTGGTCGCTCGACGGCCTGACCACCCTGGTCTACGGCGTCCCGAAGGTCATGGCCGGCCTCACCCCCGAGGCCAAGCCGACCCCGGAGCTCAAGCTCGCCCAGCGCTCCTTCTTCGCCCTGCTCTACAAGCTCCTCGTCAGCCGTGAGACCGGCCCGCGTCTGCCGACGCTGCTCCTCGCGGTCGGCGCGGACCGGGTGCGCAAGCTGCTCGGCGCCTGACGCGACATGACGGAGGGCCGCCACCCGCACCGCGGGCGGCGGCCCTCCGCCGTGTCGTCGACCCGCCTCTGCATCCTTCGGACCAGTCCGGGTTCCGTCGTGCGCACGACGAGACGGGCCGCCGGGCGGGAGAGCGTGGAGGCATGAAGAACGAAGCCATCGCAGTCATCGGTTGGATCGCCCTCGTCCAGGGCGGACTCGGCGCCGCCGGGCGGCTCTTCGGGGACGGCCCCTGGGGACTGCTCCAGAAGTGGTGGGACGTCCCCACCGCCGGTTACTTCGCCCTCTTCGCCGTGGGCGTCGTGCTCGCCGCCTGGGGCGAGACCGCGAAGCAGCGGGCCAGGGCCGAGGCCAGGGTGTAGGTGCCGGTCCGGCGGGGGCGCGGGCTCAGGCGCCGCCCGGGCCGGGCGGCCGGGGCGGCGCCCGGTCCGGCGGGGGCGCGGGCTCAGGCGCCACCCGGGCCGGGGCGGCCGGGCCGGGCGCAGGCGCGGTGGCCGCCGAGGCTCAGCGCCGATTCCCGGCGAGGGCTCAGGCGCCGGCACCGACGCCGCCGACGCTCAGGCACCCGCGCGGATGCCGCCGGCGTTCAGACCGAAGGTCTGGTGGCCCGCCTGCCCGGTCGCCCGATCAGGCAGTCCGCCCGCCCGCCCGGCCGAGGCCGGGGCAGGGCAGGCGACGATCCCCGTCCCAGGGCTACGGGGTCTGGCTCTCCGCCAGCTCGTGCTCGACCTGCTGACGCAGGCGGGGCGTCAGTTCACGCAGGATCGACGCGCTCCGCGGGTGCGTGATCCCGTACTTGTCGCTCAGCCATATGTCGAGCTGCTCCGAGGTGGGCAGGTCCCGCCGCTCCTCGTAGTAGTCCCACATCGCCTTGTACGCGGAGTCGGCGAAGCCGTCGAGGGGCTCCTCGTCCACGAACTCCTGGTACTCCTCGAACTGCTCGGGACCCGGCGGCGGCACGTCCTCCGGCCCCTGCGGGATCGGCACCGGCGTGGGCTCGAGGCCCTCGACGATCTGCGGCTCGTAGGTGCCGTGGTACCCCTCCGGCGAGACCTGCTGGGCCATGAACCACGGGTTGCCGTCCGGCCCTGCCTCCCCGGGCCCCTGCATCTGACCCGGCTGGAGCCCCTGGCCGGGCCCGCCCGGCATCATCTGGCCCGGCTGGACGGCCTGGACGGTCTGGCCGGGCAGCCGGCCCGGCGCACCGGGCACCTGGGCCGGCACGGGCGGCTGCGCCGGGGCCTGGGCCTGGGGCTGCGGCTGCGCCGGCCGGCCCACGGGCATCTGCTGCGGGACCGGCTGCACCTGCGCCGGAGCCTGCCCGAGCTGGGGCTGCTCCACCATCGGGGCGGGCGGCAGCAGTACCGGCTCCACGCCGGCCGCCGCCAGGCCCGCCGCCGCCGTCTCCGCCAGCGGCACGCCGTACTTCGCGAGCCGCAGCGGCATCAGCGCCTCCACCGGAGCCTTACGGCGCCAGGCCCGGCCGAAGCGGGCCTGCAGCCGGGCCTGATAGATCAGCCGGTCCTGCTCCAGCTTGATCACCTGCTCGTACGAGCGCAGCTCCCACAGCTTCATCCGGCGCCACAGCCGGAACGTCGGCACCGGCGACAGCAGCCAGCGGGTGAGCCGCACCCCCTCCATGTGCTTGTCCGCCGTGATGTCCGCGATCCGGCCCACCGCGTGCCGCGCCGCCTCGACGGCCACCACGAACAGCACCGGGATGACCGCGTGCATGCCCACACCCAGCGGGTCGGGCCAGGCCGCGGCGCCGTTGAAGGCGATCGTCGCCGCCGTCAGCAGCCACGCCGTCTGACGCAGCAGCGGGAACGGGATACGGATCCACGTCAACAGCAGGTCGAGCGCGAGCAGCACGCAGATGCCCGCGTCGATGCCGATCGGGAAGAAGTACGAGAAGGTGCCGAAGCCCTTGTCGATGGCGAGCTCGCGCACAGCGGCGTACGAGCCGGCGAAACCGATTCCGGCGATGATCACCGCGCCGGCCACGACCAGACCGATGAGTATCCGGTGCGTGCGTGTCAGTTGCATCGCGGCCACCCGCGATCCCCTCCCGTCAAACGACATCTCGCGGGCACAGACTGGCACATGTACGCGGAGCCCGGCCCCCGGGGGAGGGACGGGCTCCGTGCAAAATCGTACAAATGCCTACTTGTTGGCCGCGGCGACCGCCGCGAGCGCCTCCTTCGACGCGTTGATCGCGCCGTTCACGATCCAGCTCTCGGACGGGCCCTTGGCGCCCGCGTAACCCGCACCGTTGTACGAGAGGACGACCACGACGTTCCCCGTCCGCGAGACGACCGTCGCGTAGGTGAAGTCCTCGTCGGTCTTGCGCAGCTGGTACGTCACCGTGTTCGCCTGGTCGCCGACGCCGCCGGCGACCGTGGTGCGCAGGTTCTTGGCGCCCTCGGTGGCCTGGACCTTGCCCAGCTCCTTGGTGAAGTTCTCCGCCGCGCGCTGCTGACCGCTGCCGAGCGTGGCGTCCGACTCGTAGCGGTAGAAGGAGACGTCGAGCCAGCGGTACTGCGAGCCCTTGACGCCCTTGTCCTCCAGGCCGTTCCACGCGCAGCCGCCCCGGCTGGTGAGATCGCTGGAGTTGGCCGCCGTGCCCTTCTTGTTCTTCGCCTTGGGCACGAGGGTGTCGATCGTCTTCGTCGTGATCGACTTGCAGACGTCGGGCAGCTTCGCGAACTTCGCGGGTTCGACCTTCTTCGTCGGCGTCGGCTGCGGGGCGGCCGACGAGGAGGACGAGGCCGTGTCCGGAGCGCCGGATCCCTTGTCGCCGGAGTCCGAACCGGAAGAGCAGCCGGCGGCGACGAGCATCACCGGGACGGCGGCACACGCGAGTATGCGGGAGAGACGCGGGGCTGATCGCTGCATGGTTCCTTCAGTCGCTCGGTCAGTCGCTTGGGCGGCCGGCGGCCGGGCGGCCGCGGTACCCCGACACGTTACGTGGTCCCGCAGCCGCTCCGGAGGGGCCCGCGGAGCGGGGCCGGGCGCCTACTCCTCCAGCCGCTCGGCCAGCAGACGGGCCAGGTTCCGGGCCTTTTCCTGCAGTTCCCTGCTGTCCGGGACCTCGACGGAGGTGGTCGTCTGCTCCTCGTACTCGACGGTCACGATGACGTTCGATGTGCGGAACACCACGCTCACGACGCGGTCGGCGCCGGTCGGGCCGGTCGACAGGAGCGTGTCGTCGACGAAGGCCACGTCGCCGAGGCCGGTCAGGACGCGGGGCTCCAGACCTGTGGCCGGAGGAGCCGGGCTCGCCGGGGCCGTCGGCGTCGCCGTGCTCGTCGGGTGCTGCCCGGCGGCGGCGCCGGGCGACGCCCTCCGGCCCGCCGCGAGCGGCGCGTGCGGGGGGAGGGACGGCAGCCGGCCGGCCAGCGGGGCCGCACCACCGGCACCGGTGGACGCCGGAGGCTTGGACGGCGGGGTCGTGGGCGGAGTCGTGGGCGGAGCGGTCGTCGCCGGAGGCGCGGTGGGCGGCGGCGTGATCCCGGCAGCGGTCTGCTTCCGGCCGTACACCTCCTGCGCCCGGTCGTCGTCGCTGACGACGGGGTCGTAGGAGACGACCCGCTCGACGTCGAGGGTCAGCCGGTGCGCCGCGTCGGGGGCGTCGGACTTCCAGCTGCAGCCCACCCGGCGGTCGGTGTCGAAGGTGGGGGCCGCGGTGCCGCGATACGTACGGTCGCGCTCGGCGTCGGGCAGCCCGGCCGCCCCTGGCAGCAGGTCCCGGAGAGCCGCCTGGGGAACGGCGCCGCACGGTTCGAAGAGCGTGCGGTACCGCCCGGGCGGCGCGGCCGGGGCGGCCGGCCCCGCCTTGGAGTCGACGGCGTCGGTGTTCGCGGCGGGCCCCGGGGAACAGCCGGTCAGGCCGATCCCGAGACCGAGGGCGAGGGCGGCGGCGGAGAGCACCGCGGGCGCTGATCGACCCGGTGCGTACGCCTTGCGCTGCACGATCCCAGGCTCCCTTCTTCGGGCGGCATCCCCGAAAACTGTTTGCTGCTCCACCTCGGACGGTGGACACAATGTCTATCGCACACGCAGCCGTTGATGCCGGTCCGCAGTCACCTGTACGGGCTTTGGCTCCGGTTTTTGCGTTATCGGACTTTCTGGGGGAATCGAGGAAGTATGTCGTACGTCGAGGTACCGGGTGCGAACGTGCCCATCCGGATGTGGGCGGACCCGTCGTCCGTCGAGGGTGGCGCCATGCAGCAGCTGCAGAACGTGGCGACGCTGCCGTGGATCAAGGGCCTGGCCGTGATGCCGGACGTGCACTACGGCAAGGGCGCGACGGTCGGCTCGGTGATCGCCATGCAGGGGGCGGTGTGCCCCGCCGCGGTCGGCGTGGACATCGGCTGCGGCATGTCGGCCGTCAGGACGTCGCTGACGGCGAACGACCTCCCGGGTGACCTCTCGCGGCTGCGCTCCAAGATCGAGCAGGCGATTCCGGTGGGGCGCGGGATGCACCGCGAGATGGTGGACCCGGGACGCCTGTACCAGTTCGCGACGGCGGGGTTCGGGGACATGTGGTCGCGGTTCGACTACGTCGCGGAACCGGTCAAGTTCGTTCGTGGCCGGGCCGAGAAGCAGATGGGAACCCTCGGCGGAGGCAACCACCTGATCGAGGTCTGTCTCGACGAGTCGGGCGCGGTCTGGCTCATGCTGCACTCCGGCTCCCGCAACATCGGGAAGGAGCTCGCCGAGCACCACATCGGCGAGGCGCAGAAGCTGTCCCACAACCAGGGGCTGGTGGACCGCGACCTCGCGGTGTTCCTCGCGGACACGCCGCAGATGGAGGCCTACCGGCGCGACCTCTACTGGGCGCAGGAGTACGCGAAGTACAACCGTGCGGTCATGATGGCCCTCCTGCAGGAGGTCATGCGGCGCGAGTTCCGCAAGGCGAAGGTCACCTTCGATCCGGTCATCTCCTGCCACCACAACTACGTGGCGGAGGAGCGGTACGAGGGGATGGACCTCCTGGTCACCCGCAAGGGGGCGATTCGCGCGGGCTCCGGGGACCTCGGGATCATCCCGGGGTCCATGGGCACGAGCTCGTTCATCGTGAAGGGGCTCGGCAACGAGGCGGCCTTCAACTCGGCCTCGCACGGAGCGGGAAGGCGCATGAGCCGGAGTGCGGCGAAGCGCCGGTTCACGGTCAGGGACCTGGAGGAGCAGACGCGGGGAGTGGAGTGCCGCAAGGACGCCGGCGTCCTGGACGAGATCCCCGGCGCCTACAAGCCGATCGAGCAGGTCATGGAGCAGCAGCGGGACCTGGTCGAGGTGGTCGCGAAACTCAAGCAGGTCGTGAACGTGAAGGGCTGAGGAGCATGTGGCACCCGTGAGGGCCGGCGTCGGACGCCGGCCCTCGTGGTGTCGGGGGTCAGAGCTCGCGGTGGACCTTGGTGTTGGAGGCCTGGGCGCGGGGGCGGACGACCAGGAGGTCGATGTTGACGTGCGGGGGACGGGTGCAGGCCCAGGTGATGGTGTCGGCGACGTCGTCGGCGCTGAGGGGGTCGGCCACGCCCGCGTAGACCTTGGCGGCCTTGTCGGTGTCGCCGCGGAAGCGGGTGGTGGCGAATTCCTCGGTCTTGACCATGCCGGGGGCGATCTCGATGACGCGGACCGGGGTGCCGACGATCTCCAGGCGGAGGGTCTCGGCGAGGACGCGGGCGCCGTTCTTGGCGGCGACGTAGCCGGCGCCGCCCTCGTAGGTGGAGTGGCCGGCGGTGGAGGAGAGGACGACGACCGTCCCGTCGCCGCTCGCGGTGAGGGCGGGCAGCAGGGCCTGGGTCACGTGGAGGGTGCCGATGACGTTGACCTCGTACATCCGGCGCCAGTCCTCGGGGTCGCCGGTGGCGACGGGGTCGGCGCCGAGTGCGCCGCCGGCGTTGTTGACCAGGACCGCGAGGGTGCGGAAGGCGGTGGCGAACTCGTCGACCGCGGCGCGGTCGGTGACGTCGAGGGCGTAGGCGGTGGCCTGGTGGCCGGCCTCGTTGATCTCGGCGGCGAGGGCCTCGATGCGGTCCTTGCGGCGGGCGGTGAGCACCACGCGGTAGCCGGCGGCGGCGAGCTGCCTGGCGGTGGCCGCGCCGATGCCGCTGCTCGCTCCGGTGACGACGGCGATGGGGGTACCGGCGGCAGTCATGACGTGCTCCTCGCGCGTGTGGTCGATGGTGTCGATCGCCCGGCCAGGATAGGCCGGGCGACTTCAGCGGCCGCGGGGGGCGTACATGATCACGGCCATGCCGGCGAGGCAGATCAGTGCCCCGACGACGTCCCACCGGTCGGGGCGGTAGCCGTCGGCGGCCATGCCCCACGCGAGTGATCCCGCGACGAACACTCCGCCGTAGGCGGCGAGGATGCGGCCGAACTCGGCGTCGGGCTGCAGTGTGGCGACGAAGCCGTAGACCCCGAGGGCGAGGACGCCCGCGCCGATCCAGATCCAGCCGCGGTGTTCGCGTACGCCCTGCCAGACGAGCCAGGCTCCGCCGATCTCGAAGAGGGCGGCGACGACGAAGAGGGCGGCGGAGCGGGCGATCAGCATGAGGGAAGGGTGGCACGGTGGGACGGGGGGGGCGGGTCGGGGCGTCGGGGCGCGGGACACGCGACTGACAAGTAGTCAGAACATATGCGGATCAATCGGTATCTTCGGTGCATGACTGCGATGCGCAAGGCGCTGCTCGGAGGGGCTCTGGCCGCCTCTCTCGTGACCGGCACGGCCGCGGTCCCGGCCGTCGCCGCACCGCCGGAGGCGGATCTGGCCCACCATGGGCACCTCTTCCTGTGGGACGGGCGTCTCGGGGTCCGGCTGGTCAGCGAGAACCACGGGCCGTCGGACGTCTCCCAGGCGACCGTCCGGCTCGCCTTCTCGGAGCCCATGGCGGGTGGGCAGGAGCTCCCGCCGGCCTGTCTGTGGAGCAGCGACCGGGTGGTGTCCTGCCGTACGGGCGAGCTGCGGGCGGCCGGCGCGGTGGGCGAGCTGGCTCTGGACCTGCGGACCGCGGGGCGTCCGGACGAGGTGACCGTGGACATCCGCACCTCCTGGCGGGACGGCGTCACCGACACGAACCCGCGTAACGACCGGCACCACGTCCTGGTCCTGGCGACCGGTGACCCGTACGTGTTCTGAGGTCCGCGGCACCCGCCGCGCCGCCGCGGCTTCCGCGGTCCCGTGCCGGGCTTCCGGGCCGCCCTTTCCGGGGGTCGGCCGCGGTGCGGCTCGGGTATTCAGCGCGCGGCCGTGTAGGCGTCGGGGCGGACCAGGAGGGTGTCGCGGCGGGCCGGGTCGGCCCACGTGGCCCGTATCGCCCGGCCCGCCGAGGTCGGCGCCGTACGCGGCAGGGCGGGCGTCGCGCCCTCGGGGGCGATCAGGACGAACTCGCCCGCGCGCAGCAGCTCGTAGAGCCGGCCCTCGCGCAGCGCCAGATCGGGGACGCGGCGCGCCCCGCCCGCGTAGGAGATGCCGATCCCGCTGACCTGACCCAGGGCGCGGGCGGCGGCCGGCCGGAGGGTGCCCAGCAGCCGGGCGGCCAGCCCCCGCGCGGCGCGCTGGAGCGGGGTGCGGGCCATGGCGAGCCGGACGAGGGCGCCGCTGCTGCGCAGGACCAGGGCGCCGACCGGGTGGCGCTCGGCCTGGTAGCTGTCGAGCAGCGCCTCGGGGTCGGGGGCCTCGCCGCGCAGGACGGCGGCGAGCTTCCAGGAGAGGTTGGCGGCGTCCTGGAGGCCGGTGTTCATGCCTTGGCCGCCGGCGGGGGAGTGGACGTGAGCGGCGTCGCCGGCGAGGAAGACCCGGCCGGCGCGGTAGGCGGGGGCCTGGCGCTCGTCGCTGTGGAAGCGGGAGACCCAGCGGGCGTCGTGCATGCCGTAGTCGCTGCCCAGGGCCTGGCGGGCGATGCCGCGCAGTTCGTCGAGCTCCACGGGCTCGCTGTCGGGGACCTGGCGGGTGCGGTCCCAGCCCATCACCCGGTACCAGCCGTCGCCGAACGGTGCGATGAAGGCGAACGCGTCCCCGGAGGCGGCGACGGTCAGCAGTTCGCCGGGGTCCTCTCCGAGGCGGACGTCGGCCAGGACGATGGACCTGATCACCGAGACGCCGGGGAACGGCAGCCCGAGTGCGCCGCGCACCGCGCTGCGCACGCCGTCGGTCCCGACCGCGTAGCGGGCGTGGAGCGTGAGCGGTCCGTCGGGGCCGGTGAACTCAGCGGTGACGGTGTCGGCGTCCTGGCGCAGGCCGTGCAGCTCGGTCCCGTAGCGGAACTCCACCCCTGCGGCCCGGGCGCGGCGCTCCAGGAGGCGCTCCACCTCGTACTGCGGGGTGATGAGCAGGAAGGGGAAGCGGGTGGCCAGCCGGGAGAGGTCGAGGGAGAGCCGGCCGAACAGGCGCAGGGTCGTGAGCCGGGTGCCGGTCGCGACGAGTTCGTCGGCGAGTCCGCGGGCGTCGAGCTGCTCCAGGGTGCGGGCGTGGACGCCGAAGGCGCGGGTCAGATTGCCGATGCCGGCGGGCCTGCGTTCGGCCAGGGTGACGCGGTGGCCCGCCGTGGCGAGGTCGCCGGCGAGCAGGAGTCCGGTCGGCCCCGCGCCCACGACGAGCACGTCGGTGTCGGTGACCGGGCTGCCTGCCGCGGTGGTGTCGTTCGTGGTGCCCATGGTGCTCATCTCCGCCCCCAGGGAATGCCTACGACCGTTGGCCAACGGCTGTTGGTCAACGCTTGTAGGCAAAGGTAGACCCGCCCGGGATGGTGTGTCAACGCCCGTTGGCCTACAGTTGTTGGCATGACGACTGCACGCCGCTCCGACGCCACCCGGACCGCGATCCTGGAGGCCGCCCGCGAGCGCTTCGCCGCCGACGGGTACGAGCGCGCGACCATCCGGGCCATCGCCCGCGACGCCGGGATCGACCCCTCGATGGTCATGCGCTACTACGGCAACAAGGAGGGGCTGTTCGCCGCGGCCTCCGCGATCGAGCTGGAGCTTCCCGAGCTCGGAGGTCTGCCCGCCCGGCATGTCGGCGCCACGCTCGTCGCCCACTTCCTCGACCGCTGGGAGCGCGACGACGTGCTGACCGGGCTGCTGCGGGTCGGCGTCACCAACGCCGCCGGGGCCGAGCGCATGCAGGAGGTCTTCGCCCGGCAGCTGGGCCCGGTCGCGCTCGGCGTCTGCCCCGTCCCCGACGAGGCGCCGCGCCGCGCCGCCCTCGCGGCCTCGCAGATCCTCGGCATGGCGCTCGCGCGCTACGTGCTGCGGCTCCCCCCCTCCGTGGAGATGTCCAGGGACGACGTGATCGCATGGCTGGGCCCGACCGTGCAGCGGTATCTGACCGCCGAGGCTCCGTAGCGGCGGAACGGCCGCGGGACCCGCCGCCTCCGCGGAACGGCCGCGGGACCCGCCAACTCTGCGCCGTACACTCTCTGCATGCCGCAGAAGAGGTCACCGGAAGCGCCGGACCCCAGGGACTCGCCGGCGTCGCCGCCCACGCCGGATTCGCCGCTCCCACCGGCCCCTCCGGTTTCCCCGGCCCCTCCGGTCTCCCCCGTCCCACCGGGGCGGGACGCGCTGATGTCCCGGCTGCACGGTGAGGCCCGCCGCTACATGGCCTCCTACGCCCTGTTCAACCAGGCCGTCGCCGACCGGCTGCGGCTGCACCCGACCGACGTGCAGTGCCTCAACCTGCTCGGCCTGGAGCGGGAGCCGGTCACCATCGGGCGGGTCGCCGAGCTCACCGGGCTCACCACCGGCTCCGCCACCCGGCTGGTGGACCGCCTCGAACGCGCCGGATACGTCCGGCGCGAGCGCGACGCCGAGGACCGGCGCCGGGTCATGGTGGCCCCCGAGCCCGGCAGGATGGCCGAGCTCGCCGACTTCTGGCAGCGCCTCAACGGCGCCTGGGGCGGCCTCTTCGACGCCTATGACGACGCCGAGATCACCCTGATCACCGACTACATGCGGCGCTCCGTCGACCTCAGCGCCACCCAGGTCGAGCGGCTGCGGTCGGGCGAGTTCGACCAGGCCGGCTGAGCAGGCCCGCGGAGCGCGACGGGCCGCGGGCCCGCCGCGCGCCCTCCGCTCCCCAGTGCCTCCGCCGGCGCTCAGAGGGCGGCTGCGCCGCCGAACTCGCGTACCGCCTCCGTGACGATCGCCTCCAGGCGGGCGTGATGGGCGCCCCGCCAGTACACCCGGTCGCACTCCGTGCAGCGCGCGAAGACGTCGTACGTGTTCTCCGTGCCCGTCTCCAACTGGTCGCGCACCGCGTCCTTGTCGGCCTCGGCGAGCGGTCCGTTGCAGGCGGTGCAGCGGGTCCACGGCGCGAGCCGCGGCGCGAAACGCCCCAGCACGTCACGGAGCTGGTCGTCGGGCCGGTCGCTGTAGACGTACGCCCCCGCCCACAGCTCACGGCGACGCAGCAGCCCGCGGTCGCGGGACAGCATCACGCGCCGCTCCTTCGCGGAGAGCGCTGCCAGGGCCGGGTCGCCGATGTCCTCGCTCTCGTACGCGGCGTCGACGCCGAGCAGCCGCAGCCGCCGGGTCAGCGTGCCGAGGTGCACGTCGAGAAGGAAGCGCAGCGGGGCGCCGGGGACCTGCTGGGGCCGCGCGACGTCCTCCACGTCGACCGTCTCGCCGGCCGCGGGCACGTGCGAGGGAGGCACCGGCCGCCCGTCCACGAGCAGCCGCCCCGCCTCGGTCAGCGGCACGCCCAGCGACTCGACGACATGGCCGAGCGAGGAGGAGCCGTCGGTCGCCACGGTGGTGTGTCCCGAGCGCCGGTCCGCCGCGACGAAGAGCCGCAGGCCGGGGGCGAAACTGATCTGGATCTCCGGTCCGTTCACGCAGACAGGATCGCACCGGGTGCGGACCCGCTGCCAGGGAATTCGGGCCCCTCCCGCCGCCCGCCCGGGGCGCGGTACGGTCCCGGCATGAAGATCATCGACCTTGAGCCCGGTGACCCCCGTCTGGCGAGCGAGGTGCTCCCGGTCCTGCGCGAGCTGCGCCCCCACCTGACGCCGGAGCTGTTCGCCGAGGTGTACGCGACAGGGCACGGCCAGGGGCTGCGCTTCAGCGCCGCGTACGAGGAGGGGACCGGCGGGGGCGACGGTGGCTGCGTCGGCGTGGCCGGCTGGCGGATCATCGTCAACACCAGCTCGGTGAAGAAGCTGTACGTCGACGACCTGGTCACCAAGGAGACGGCCCGTTCCACCGGCGTCGGCCACGCCCTCGTCGCCCACCTGGAAGGCCACGCGCGCGAGGCCGGCTGCTACGAGCTCAACCTGGACTCCGGCACCCACCGCACCGGAGCCCACCGATTCTACCTGCGCGAACGCTTCGACATCGTCGCCTTCCACTTCACCCGGGAGCTGAGGACGCCCGGCGAGTGACCGACCGGGCGGACCGGCGGCGCGGGTGGCCTCCCGTCAGGCCGTGAGGTCGATCCGCCAGGCGTTGCACCGTATCGGGTTGCCCGGCGGATACTCGACGTCGCGCTCCCCGAGCAGGGTGAAGCCGGCCTTGCGGCAGACCGCGTTCGAGGGCCCGTTGTCCGTGGACGGATAGGCGTACAGATGGCGGAACCGGCCCTCGGCACGGGCCCGTTCCAGCACCGCGCGCGTGGCGGCCGTCGCCACGCCCCGGCCCTGGCAGCCGGGCAGCACCGTCCAGCCCGTCTCGTACACCGGCTCCCCGTCCCAGGACGTCTCCCAGAAGCCGATCGCACCGGCCGCCGTCTCCTCGGGCAGCAGCACGATCCGGAACATGGCTCCCGGACGGTCGGGGTCGGCGCTCAGCGCCACGTACCGCCGCTGACGGGCCACGAGCTGCTCCTCCGACTCCGGGCCGCCCAGATGGTCCATCAACTCCGGTGCGTTGACGGCATGGAGCAGCGCGAAGTCCTCGTCCGACCACGGTTCGAGCCGGACCGGCATGCCGTTGGTGTCCATGCACGCACCCTAGGACAGGGGACCGACAACGCCCTTCACGGCCGGGCGAACCGGGCGTACGTGGTCGGCGGCACCCCGACCGTGGCCGTGAAGTCCCGTACGAGGTGGGCCTGGTCGCTGTAGCCCAGCTCGGCGGCCAGCCGGGCCCAGTCCGGGGGTGCGGCGGGGGAACCGGCCTCGGCGCGTTCCAGGGCCTCGTGGATGCGGTAGCGGAGGATGACCCATTTGGGGCCGACGCCGACCTGCGCCGCGAACAGGCGCTGCAGCGAGCGCGCCGAGAGCCCGGCGCTGCGGGCGAGGTCCGAGACCCGGCGCATCCCGCGCTCCGTGCGGACGAGGTCGACCAGGGCCATCGCCTGCTCGGCGGCGGCGAGGACGGCGGGGCCGGGAACGGCGCCGGCTCCGGGAGCGGCGCCGGGGTCCGCGCCGGCTTCGGGGTCCGCGCCGGCTTCGGGGGCCGGTCCCTGCCCGGCCTTCGGCTCCTGCCCGGCTGCCGGTCCCTGCCAAGCTGCCGGTCCCTGCCCCGCCGCGGGTCCGTTTCCGGCCGTCGGGCCGTGGGTCAGGAGGAACGCGTCGAGCGCCGCCACGCGCGCGTGGTCGTCGTCGGGCGACAGGACGCGGGCCGGGTCCTGTGGATCCGCGGCCGGGAAGGCCTCGGTGAAGGGCACGATCCGGCCCGTCCAGTGCGAGACCGGCCACGCCGGCGCGAAGGGGCGGAAGCCGCCGGGGTGGAACTGGACGCCGCAGGCCCGGCCGCGGCCGGTGAGCTTCTTGGTGAAGAGTTCGAGCCCGACGCCGGAGACCACGCCGAAACCGGCCGCCTCCTCCGAGCGCTCGAAGACGAGGTTCACCGACGGGTGCGGGACGACATGGGACGCGTACGGCTCGGTCAGGTCCCAGTCGATCAGCCAGTAGTGCTCCAGATACGGGCGCAGCGCGGGCGCCGGGGAATGCCGGCGGAAGTGGACGCGGGCGAGGAGCTCGGCGGCGTCCACGATGCCCCGGGTGTCCCGGCGCGGGCCTGGGGCGGTCATGTACGCATGGTTTCCGCTCTGGCGCGTTTCTTCAAGACGGGACGAGCCGCCCCTCCGTAGCGTCGGCCCATGACCACCTACCGCATCGCCGACCTGCTGGACACCGCCGCCGCCCGTGCCGTCCCGCTGGTCCGCGACACCGCCGACGACGACCTGGGCGCGCCCACGCCCTGCGCCGACTACGACGTGCGCGGGCTGCTCGACCACCTCACGCACGTGATCGTGAACTTCCAGCTGCTGGCCGCCAAGCAGCCCTCCGACTTCTCCGGCGAGCCCGATTACCTCGCCGACCCCGACTGGAGCGCCCGTTTCGAGAAGGAGGCCGCGAAGCTGGTCGCCGCGTGGGCCGAGCCCGGCGCGGACCAGGGGACGACCGGCGCGATGGACATGCCGGCCCGCACGGTCGCCTCCATGGTGCTGCTCGACCTGACCGTGCACGCCTGGGACCTGGCCCGGGCCACCGGCCGCACCTTCGAGCCGGACCCGGTGGTCGTGACGGAGCTGACGGGCGAGGTGGAGCGCATGGCGCCGACGGCCCGCGCCATGGGCGTCTTCGGGGAGCCGGTGGAGCTGCCGGCCGGGGCGCCGGCCTTCGAGCGGCTGCTGGCGGTGACGGGGCGCGATCCGCGGGAGTGGCCGGTGGCGTGAGGGCGGGGCGCCCCCTGGCCCGGGCCCGGCACAGGCCCTCTTGTGCGGGCCGGGGAACCGCTCCAAGGTGGCGGGGACGGAGATTTCCGGCCGGGGAGGGAGCAGCCGCCATGTCGGACGCGACAGGTTCGGACGCGACGGGGAGACCGGCCGCGAGCCCGGGGGGCGGGGCCGGTACGGGCGGGTGGGAATTCACGGACGACCGGGGTACGAGCCTCACGGCCGCGCGCCCGCCGGAGCGGGTGGTGGCCTACGTACGGGCCGGTGCCGCCCTCCTCGACCTGGGCATACGGCCGGTCGCGGTCTACGGCTCCGGGCACGACGGAGACGCGCTCGACCCGGTCAAGGCGGGCGGCCTCGCGGCGGCGGCCGTGCCGTATCTGGGGCCCGGGCGGGCCCTGGACGAGGCCGGGCTGCGAGAGGCGGCGGACGCGGGCGGCGTCGACCTGGTCGTGGACCTGACCTACGACGGCAAGAGTCCGTACGCGCTGGACGAGGCGGCGGCGGAACGGCTCGGGGCGCCGCTCCTCGCACTGTCCGTGGGGAGCGAGCGGCCCCTGGCGGCGATCGTCGACCGCTTCGCGGAGCTCGCGGGCGCGCTGGGGGCGGCGGACGGTGCGGCGGAGCGGGCGCGGACGGCCGGTGCCGAGGCCGCGCTGCGCGCGGTGGCCGGGCGTTCCGGGCTCACCGTGCTCGCGCTGTCGGGCGCGGGCCCGGAGCAGGTGCACCTGGCCCGGCCGCACGCCTGGCCGGAGCTGGCGCGGCTCGCCGAGCTGGGCGTCCGGTTCGTCGATCCGGGGCCGGGGCCGGGCGCGAGCTGGCTGACCACGGACTGGGAGTACGCCGTGGGGCTCGGCCCGGACCTGGTGCTCTTCGACAGCCGGGCTAACGCGGTGCCCCCGCACCGGGTCCCGCCGGGCGCGCGGCTCGCGCCGTGGAACCCGGAGACGCCGCCCAGCCCTGCCGCGTACGCGCGCTTCTTCCAGGACCTGGCGGAGGCCCTCGCGGACCGCGAGTCCTGAGGCCCGCGGCCCTCGCGGCCACGGCCGCGGGGGACACCGCCGCTCCTCGCGGTCACGGCCGCGGGGGACACCGCCGCTCCTCGCGTCTCCGCGCCGTGGTGGCGCTGCCCGGTCGGTTACGGCAACCGGGCCCGCAGCGAGCTCGCGAACTCCTCCGCCCGGGCCAGCTGGGCGCGGAGTTCCGCGACGCGTCGGGCCGCGGCCTGTTCGTAGCCGCGGACGCGGGCGAGGAGGGTGGCGCGGACGGCGGGGTCGAGCTCGTCCGGGGTGTCGGGCGCGTCGGCGGCGAGGCGGTCCATGGCGGTGAGGAGCTCGCGGGTCTCGTCGAGGGTGAAGCCGAGCGGCTTCATCCGGCGGATCACCATCAGGCGGGCCACGTCGGCGTCCGTGTAGAGGGGGAAGCCGCCCTCGGACGCGGCGGACGGGACGACGAGCCCGCTGTCCTCGTACTGGCGGATGGTGCGCAGGGGCAGTTCCGTCCGCTCCGCGACCTCGCCGATCTTCATGGGGCGCGCTGTGGGCACAGTGCTCAGCACTTGGGGTCCTTCCTCGTGCAGGGTCCCGCCGGGGCGCCGGCGGGCGCGGCATCCGCGCATTAGATCCGATTCGTCCTAACTTCAGCACTTATGAGAGCGGGAAGTGCGGCGAAACGCCTGCTGGTAGGACGTCCGTTGGACAGCGCGCGGCTCGGCGAGACCCTGTTGCCCAAACGGCTCGCCCTGCCGATCTTCTGCAGCGACCCGCTCTCCTCCGTCGCGTACGCCACGGAGGAGATCCTGCTGATCCTTGCCCTCGGCGGCCTCGCCGTCCTCCATCTGGCCTGGTACGCGGCGGCCGGCATCGTCGTCCTGCTGCTCGTGGTGGTCGCCTCGTACCGGCAGACCTGTTACGCGTACCCGGGCGGCGGCGGGGCGTACGTCGTCGCCGCGGAGAACCTGGGCACGACGGCGGCCCTCACCGCCGCGAGCGCGCTGCTCATCGACTACGTGATGACCGTCGCGGTCTCCGTCGTGTCCGGGGTCGCCGCGATCACGTCCGCCGCGCCCGCGCTCGACGCCCACGCCACCCTGCTGTCGGTGGCCTTCGTGGTGCTGCTGGCCTGGCTGAACCTGCGGGGGGTGCGCGAGTCGGGCCGGTGGTTCGCCGTTCCCACGTACGCGTTCATCACCGTGATCTACCTGATGTTCGCGTTCGCGGCGGTGCGCACGGCGAGCGGCGCCACGATCCGCGCCGAGTCGGCGGAGCTGCCGGTCGAGGCGGTCTCCACGTACTCGGGCATCGCCCTCGTCCTGCTCGGCCTGCGCGCCTTCGCCTCCGGCTGCACGGCGCTGACCGGCGTCGAGGCGATCAGCAACGGCGTACCGGCCTTCGAGAAGCCCAAGAGCCGCAACGCCGCCATGACCCTGGCGATCATGGGGGTCATCGCCGCGACCATGTTCTTCGGCATCACGGTGCTGGCCATGGCCTACCACGTGCACGTCGCCGAGGACCCCACCGAACTGGGGCTCCCGCCGGGGACGCCGACGTCCACCGCGCTCGCCCAGATCGGCCGCGCCACCTTCGGCGACTGGCACGTGCTCTTCTACGCCCTCCAGGCCGTCACCGCGGGCGTCCTCGTGCTGGCGGCCAACACCGCCTTCAACGGCTTCCCGATGCTCGCCTCCGTCCTGGGCCGCGACCGCTTCGCGCCCCGGCAGCTCGTGCACCGCGGAGACCGGCTCGTCTACTCCAACGGCGTCGTCCTCCTCGCCCTTGCCGCCATCGCCCTGATCGTCGCCTTCGACGCCAACCTCACCCGGCTCATCCAGCTCTACATCCTGGGCGTCTTCGTCTCCTTCACCCTGTCCCAGGCGGGCATGGTCAAGCACTGGCGGCGAGAACTCGCCGGCCCGGCAGGCTCCGGCGGCCGCGGCCGGATCCGGCGGCGGCTCGTGATCAACGCGTTCGGGGCCTGCCTCACGGCCGTGGTCCTCGTCATCGTCCTCGTCACGAAGTTCACGCACGGCGCCTGGATCGTCGTCCTCGCCATGCCGGT
The DNA here is from genome assembly GCF_043202995.1 of Streptomyces sp. NPDC048018. Classification (NCBI taxonomy): domain Bacteria; kingdom Bacillati; phylum Actinomycetota; class Actinomycetes; order Kitasatosporales; family Streptomycetaceae; genus Streptomyces; species Streptomyces sp. NPDC048018. The sequence continues at coordinate 143,308 of NZ_JBIDBK010000011.1, read as the reverse complement.
GCTCTTCGCCGCGATGAAGGGCGTGCGGCGGCACTACGACGCCGTCGCCGCCGAGGTCGCCGTCGCCCCCGACGCCCACCCGCGGCCGCTCGCCGAGAACCACGTCATCGTCCTCGTGTCCTCCGTCAACGCGCCGAGCCTGCGCGCCCTGTCGTACGCGAAGACCCTGAAGCCCGCCTCCCTCACGGCCGTCACGGTCGCCGAGGACCCGGCGCAGGCGGAGATCCTGCGCGCCGCCTGGGAGGCGCACGGCATCGACGTCCCGCTCCAGGTCCTGAACTCCCCGTACCGCGCGGTCGTCCAGCCGCTCCTGCGGCACATCCGCGACGCCCCGGAGCGGGGCGCGGACTCGGTCGTGTCGGTGGTCATCCCCGAGTACGTCGTCGGCCGCTGGTGGGAGCAGCCCCTGCACAACCAGAGCGCGTTCCGGCTCAAGACGCGGCTGCTGTTCATGAGGAACGTCGTCGTCATCGACGTGCCGTACCGCCTGGCCTCGGCGCGCGAGACGGCGAAGGCGGAGGCCGACGCGCGGACCTCGCGCTCGGCGTGAGAGCTCGGGCGAGACGTGCGGGGGAGCGGGGCGGGCGTGGTCAGCAGGAGGGGGTGGGGGCGGCGCTCACGGCCTGGCCGCCCCATGCGAGGCGCCGCAGGCTGACCGAGCTCTCCTTGCCGTCCTTGCGTCCCCCGGCGTCCTGGCCGGCGGGCGCCTTCACCTTCACGGTCACGCCCTTGGCGTCCAGCTCCACGAGCTCGCCGCAGACCACGCCGTCCCGGGTGTGCACGGAGACGGACACGACGCCGGGCTTGTCCTTGTCGCCGGCGGGCGCCATCCAGGTCGTCATCACGCCCGCGGCGGTCGCGAGGACACCGAGGACAGCGAGCCAGCGGGCCCTGTTGACGAGCGAGCCCACCCGGACGGCCCGGTCCCCCTCGTAGCGCAGCAGCTCCTCGCCGTCGGCGAGCCTCAGCCGGTCGCCCGGCCGCCCGTGGGCCGCCGAGGCGGCCGTGAACGCCGAGGTCAGCAGGGCGAGCAGCCCGACCGCGATCATCACGACGACCGCGATCCGGTACGGCGTCGGCAGCTCGGCGACGTTCTCCCGCCCCTTGAGGACGAGGACGGCGGCGAGCAGGGCGGTGGCGGTGGCGAGGAAGTTCCGCCAGCCCTCGGCCTGGCGCCGGGCGATGTCCAGCTGCGCCTGGCGCATGTCGAACAGGCGCCGCTGGGCGGTGTCCCGGGCGGCGCGGCGGGTCAGTCGAGGAGGGGAGGAGGGAGGGGGCGGGGGAGTGGTCACGAGAGCGCCTCGTCCGGGAGCCGGACCTTCCAGCCGGCCCCGCAGCCGTTGCGCTCCTCGGCGCCGCGGTGGGTGATGGCGCATTCGCAGTCGATCGTGCGTTCCCGGCGCACCTCGGGCTGCTTCCGCCCCCAGGGAAGGCCCTTGGTGACGGTCCCCGGCACGAGGTCGAAGAGCTCCTTCTCGGTCTCGTGGGCGCACACGGGGCACGTTCCCCGGAAGATCCAGGAGCCGCCCTCCTCGCGCCACTCGAGATCGCCGGGAGGGGCGACCGTCTGCTCCCGGTACGGCCGGTTGCCGGGGTGGTTCCTCATGCGGGCTCCTCCTGCTCGGTTCGGGGCGCGGGCACGGTGAGCCCGAACAACGGGGCGTGGCGGCCGAGGCGTTCGCGCACCTGTGGGACGGTCAGCTCGGTCTCCTCCGAGCACAGCCGGATGTGGTCCTCGGTCACCTCACCGCTGACGGCGGGCTCCCGCCCGGTCAGATACCGGCTGAGGATGATGACGTCCTGCCAGTCGGGCTCGTAGGTGTCGTCCTCGGGCTCGGGGCACTCCATGACGAGGCCGATGCGGGCGTACGGGGCGAGGGCCCGGTGCATCGAGCGGAGGCCGCGCTCCAGACGGACGGCGGTGGTGACGAGGGCGAGGGGGGTGACGGTGCCGCCGGCCAGGGGTTCGTGGAAGAGCAGCCGCTCCAGGGCGGGGTCGCGCACCTCGCCCTCGGCGGTCGCGGCACTCGGCCGGGGGACCCGAGGGCCACCGAGGCACTCGTAGCGGCGGAGCGCGGAGACCGCGCTGTCGAGGGAGCAACCGCGGTCTTCGGCGTACTCCACGATCTCCCGGTGGGTGAGTTCGCTGCGCCATTCGGACTCCGTGTCGGTGAACAGCACGCTGAACTCCGTGAGGTCCGGCTTCAGGCCGCGGGCGTCGGCGGGGATCCGCGCCACGGTGATGCCGTACGGCTCCGCCTCGGACCGCAGCTCGTCGGCCACAGCGCCGAGGGTGACGCCGCGGTCCGCGGCGAGGGTGACGAGGAAGGCGGTGCTCACATGGTCCGACGCGTGGTCGTAGCGGGCGGGAAACGTCGACTCCCCGCCCGGGCCGGAGAGGCTCCGGCCGCGGAGCGTCATGAGCCACGGCCGCTGGGCGGCCGGGGTGCCCAACCACGTCCTGACCGCTGCGGCGGCGCCGGCCGCCACGACCCCTCCTTCTTCGAGTGCGGCGACGGCCGCCGTCTCGGCCTCGGGTGAGCCGGCGGCCTTCCGGTGTTCGAGGGCGCGCAGGACGGTCCACACGCTGAGGGCTTCGGTGTTCTCCCAGTGCCGAGGCCCGAGGTGGGTCCACCACGAGGGAGCCCGTACGGAGGCGAGTGCGCCGAGACGGAGCCCCGGCAGGCCGAGCCGCAGCAGGGTGTCGTGCACGGTGGCGTAGGTCGTGGCCACGTCGGGGTCGGCGCGTCTGGCCGACATACGGATCAGCTGGAGGAGCCCGAAGGGCCTGTCGGTGCGGTCGTACGAGAGGTCCAGGGCCGGGATCTCGGCGTCTGACAGCCGGGCGCCGTCGAAGTCGCCGGTCACGCCGTATCCCAGCGAGGAGTACCGCTCCGCGATCGCGGCGACCTCCGTCGCCTCGACGCCGCTGTACCTGGCCACGTAGGCGGCCGTGACCGGGGTGACCGTGAGGGGCAGAAGGTCGAGACCGGTGTGGGACTCGCCGGTCAGGACCAGACGCTCGATCAGGCTGGGGACGTGGCCGGCGAGAGCTCCGAGTTCGGGGTGCGGGGGGCAGCCGATGTCGAGCGCCCGAATCGTGGCCAGGGCGTCCGCCATCTCTCCGAGCGTGCGGCTCTGCGAGGCGGCCAGGCCGATCAGCGGAGCGTAGGCAGGCTGCTCCCCGGGGAGGACGGGCGCGGTGGAGGACATCCGGGGAAACCGGTCCGTGTACGTCATGTACAGCTCGGCGGTCAGCTGATCGACCACCACGTCGTCCAGCTGCCGGAGGTCCGCCACCTCGGGGACGTCCACGCCCGCGACGGCGTGGCGTCTGAGGACTCGGAGGGTCGCGCGCAGGCTCAGCCCGCTGTCCACCGAGGCCAGCAACGCTCTGAGCGTCGCGCCGTTGCCGCTGACGGACTGTTGGAACACCAGGGAGTCCAGGGGGATCGTCCTGGGAAATCCCTTGGGCCGGCCGACCAGAGGGCTCGGCGCCTGCCACTCGACGTCGGGGTCCCTGCTGACCAGGCCCTGTCGCCATTCCAGGAACAACCGGGAACCCGAGGGGAAGACGTGGTCGAACTCGGCCGGAGTCACATGACCGTTGTGGTCCATGGGAAGGCAGCCCACGTGCGTGAGTGGGTACACGTGTCCACGCAGCGAATTCCGGTACCAGCTTCGGACGTCCACGGTGACTTCTGCCGCCAGAAGGCGTTCGAGGACGGTCTGAGCCAGGGGGATGTCCTGCGTCGACAGGTCCCACAGCCAGTCGAGCGGAATCGGCTGCCACCCCAGCAGGTCGTCGATCGCCGCGCGCAGGTCCTCCCGGACGACCTCCTTCTCGAACCCCTGCAGGCGGTTGCGGTCGGCGCTGAGGACGGGCTTGTGCCTGCGGCGCAGGTTGACGACGTAACCGTGCGGCTTCTCGTCACCCCTGACGAAGACACCGTCGACGAGCCGCGCGCCGAGACCCGGAACCCACCACACGTCGCCCCGGTCGTCCCGGCGGGGCAACGGGAGCGCCCCGGGGACCCGCAGCTCGCCGGCGGGCCGGCGGACCGGTCCGGTCGCTCCGGAGAGTTCGTCCACGACCTCGATCGCCACGTCGCTGTACCAGACCTGGTCCCGCAGCACCTGGGCGAGCGGCGGCGGGTCCGCGTGGTACTCCGGGCGCAGGTAGAGCCGGACCCGGGTGCCGACGTCGGCGCCCTCGGCCTTCGTGATGTGCATCAGGCCGGAGTCGGCCACGACGTCGACCCGGTGACCGCCCTCCCCGGCGGCGCGGCCGTCCCCACTGGCCGGGCGGGTGGTGACCTGAATGGCCTCGGCGAGCATGAAGTAACTGAAGACACCGATGCCGAAACGGCTGTTCTGCTCGGGAACGATGCCCTCGCGGCGCCAGCGGCGCATCTCGCGGACGCGGGCGGGGGACTGTTCGAAGCGGCGGCCGGCGCGCGCGAACAGGTCACGGAGTTCCTCGGCCGTCATGCCGATGCCGGGGTCACGGCACTCGATGTAGACCCGGCCGTCCTCGGCGTCGCGGCCGAGGGTGAAGGTGATCGTGTACGAGGCGAGGGGCGCGACCTGGCCGTCGCTGATCTCCCGCACGGCGGCCGCGTACTGCTGACGGGCCTGGCGGCGGCGGCACGCGTCGAGGGCGTTCTGGTACAGCTCCCGGACGGCGAGGGTGTGGTCGCCGTAGAGCTGGGTGCCCATGATCAGGGGTTTGATGCCGTCCTCGGAGAGCTGGAAGCGCGGCGGCGGGGCCTCGTAGGCGTGGGCGGGCTCGGGAGCGAGGGAGTCCGTGCCGACGTGCTTCGGCAGCGCGGTGTACAGGTCCTCGTTGGGGGCGTCCTTGGTCAGGGCCCGCACGGCCGCGCCGACCGCATCGACCTGGCGTTCCAGGGCCACGTGCAGGGCGGCGTTCTCGCAGGCGGAGTGCAGGGTCAGGTCGGCGCTGGTGCCGTCGATGAACTCGCTGGCGGCGACCTGCCGGACCACGGCTCCGGGTTCCACCCGGAGGTGGTCGACCCCCAGGTGGTCGACCACGATGCCGTCGAGCAGCCGGGGGTCGATCGCCAGGAGTTCGGCGACGTGCAGCAGGCCGGTGAGCTGCCGGGGGCGCCATTTGCCGCTCTGCGGGCCCAGACGGCTGGGCAGCCGGTCGTCCCACTCCTTGCCGTCGGGAGCCACCGGGCCGGGGCGGGTGCGCATCTGCATGACGACCTGCTGGAGCGCGTGGCGCACCCACCCGGCGGCGTGCTGCGGCGGCTTCCCGCCCGGGTAGACCGCGAGGACCGCCGCGTCCGTCAGCAGGCGCATCACCTCCGACAGGCTCTCCAGGGCTCCGACCGTCTCCTCGGCGCCCGTGGACGCGTCCCACAACTGGTCCCAGTCCGCGAGGAGCTGGTGGCGCAGCCACTGTTCGGTGGCCTTCGCCGCCTCGGTGTGGGACGGGCGGGCTCCCAGACGGCGGCGTTTCTCGTCGATCTGCCCGTACGCCTTGCGCACGTCGGCCATGTCCTCCGCGAGGCGACCGCTGAAGGTGCCGGGCGCGCTCCGTGCGCCCTCCTCGCCGTACGCGTCGTACAGCTCGGCGAGCGCCCGCCGCCCGCAGGCGACCGCGGCCTCCCGGACGAACGGCGCCGCGACGAGCGTGACGGCTTCCAGAGGGCCGAGCCTGCCTTCGGGTACGGCGGGGACCAGGCGGTCGAGCTGGGCGAGGACGCGCTCGGGGAAGGTGGGGTCCTCCCACGGGTCGGGGCCCGCCTTGTCCTCCTGGCCGGTGTCACGGCGGACGGCGATGACCTTGCCGACGAGGAGGTCGAGGCGGCGCTGCAACTCGCCCGGGTCGCCGCGACCGGCGGCGACCCGCTGCCACAGGGCCGAGGTCCGGACGGCCCGCTGCCAGCCCTCCGTGCCGGGCTCGGATCCGCAGACGACGCGCTGGGCGTGGGATCCGCCGGTGGACCCGTCGAGCCACCGGATCTCCGGCTCGTGGTCGACGCCCAGGCCCTCGGCGAACTCCGGCGTGCGCTTGCGCACGTGGGCGAGCACCTCGCCGACCGTCCGGGGCAGCGTGTCCTTGGACAGGGCCTCGGCGAGTGCCCGGCCCATGAAACTGCCGTCGGGCGTCCCCATGGCCCGCAGGCCGGCGGCGCACGCGTAGGCGAAGACGACGTTCTCCCGCATGCGCAGGTACCGGGGGAGTCCCTGCGGGGGCTGGAACTTTTCGTCGGCCTCGTCCCGGCAGGCGTCCAGGCACATCATCACGGTGGCCTGCGAGGTCAGGCGTTCCAGCAGGTCGTCCGGGGCCACGGCGATGAGGCCGCGCCGGTGGATCCGGGGGTCCGCACCCGTGGGTACGAGGTGGTCGACCTCGTCGAACCGGATGCCGTGTCCGGAGAAGTAGACGAGTGTGAAGTCGCCGTCCCGGGATGCTTCGAGCAGGGTGTCGAGCGCCCCGTAGATCTTGCTGCGCGTCGTCGTCTCCGGGCTGTCCAGCACCGTCACGTCCGACTCCGCGTACCCCGAGTCGACCAGCGCCTTCCTGATCCGCGCCACGTCGTCCACCGCGAAGCCGAGGTCTTCCCCCGGTACGGCGATCAGCAGTGCCCGTAACGTGCCCATCGCGGAGCAGTCCCCCCGGTCCCCCGGCCCCGGTCTCCCGGTCCGTCGTCAGCAGAGCCGCATTATGGCAGGGGCTACGGCCACACCAGGCAGTACGGCTGGTGGCCGGCCTCGTGCAGGCGGTGGCTGAAGTCCTGCCACTCGTGGAGGAGTTGGTAGACGTTGAACGCGTCCTGGGGGCCGCCCCGGTCGGGGACGGTCGACCAGATGAAGGCGGCGGCGCCGACCGACTCCTCGCCGATGCCGCGGAGCGGGTCGACGACGGTCATGGGGAGCTTCACCACGGCGTAGTCGGGATGCAGGACGACCAGTTCCAGCGGGGGGACCTTGTGCAGGGGCATGCCCTGGATGCCGGTGAGGACCATCGCGGCTATGGTCTCCGGCTTGATCTTGGTGAACATGCCGCCCATGCCGAGCTCGTCGCCGCCCAGCTCCTCCGGGCGCATCGAGATCGGGACGCGGGCCGCCGTCGCGCCGTCGGGCGCGCCGAAGTACTTGTACGTCACCCCCAACCGGCCACTCCCGCCACTCCCGCCACTCGGACCACTCAGCCTGCGGAGGCTGTTCAGGCCATTCAGCCCGCTTCCCCCGCCTGCTGTCGAGTCCTCCGCCGGGCCGGCTTCCCTGTTGGCCCGGGCGCGGCGGGCGCGGGCGCGGCCGAGCCGGGTCTCGTCCGCGGGACGGTCTCCGGGCTGGTCACCGGGGTGCGCGGGGTCGTCGGGGGCCGGGTTTCCGGGCCGTGCGTCGGACCTGGCCTCGGGGCGCGGGTCGGGCCGGGGCTCGCGCCGGGCGTCGGGGCGTGCGGTGGGGCGCGCCTCGGGACGGGCGGCCGGGCGCGCGTCGGGCCTCGGGTCGGGGCGGGCGTCGGACTGCGGCTCGAATCGCGCGTCGGAGCGCGGCTCCGGTCGCTGTTCGCCTCTCACGTCGCCGCTCCTGGGGTCGCTCGGCCGGAAGTCGCCGGGTCGGAGGTCGCCGGGTCGGAGGTCGCCGGGGCGCACGTCGCCGCCGCGCGACTCGCCCGGCCGCGGCAGGTCTCCGCCCCACGGCGTGTCGATGCCCCGGGGGGTGTCGCCGCTCCGGGACGCGTCGGCGCCCCGGGGGCTCTCGCCGCCGGTCCGCGGTTCGTTCGCCCTCGGTTCCTCGGTCCTCCGGCGCCGGTGCCTCCCCCGCCGGACAGGGTCGGGACCCAGGTCGTCAGTCCCCTCGCCCGGTCCGCCACCGCGATGCATATCTCCACCCGACTGCTGTTCCAGGCCGCGCGTCTCCGCCGCGCGACCCGATCATCGTGACAGTGACCTCCCCCGCGGTCGTGCGGTGAAACACCTGTCCGCAAGATCGCCGTGGCCTCTGACACCATGGATTCCGTGAGCCATCCCTATGACGCCCCAGTTTCGCAGACGCGGAGGACGGACGCCTTGGCGTAATTCACAGGGAGCCCTCACCGTCCCCCCGTCCGCTCCTCCTCCGCTCCCTCGTACACGACGTCGCTCTCGTAGGTCAGGATCACAGTGCCGTATTCATACGAAGCCCCAGTCTCACAGACGCTTTTCGACCGCGCCTCCCTTGTGACGCCCGGCGGCGTGAACTCTCCGGTGCGAGCCTTCCGGGCCGTGGGCGGTACGCCCCGGTTCATGGTGTCCGGCACCGGTCCGTACCTCACCGATGCGGACGGTCGCGAGTACGTCGACCTCGTCTGCTCGTGGGGACCGATGATTCTCGGCCACGCGCACCCGGAGGTGACCGCGGCCGTGCACGAGGCCGTGTCCCGCGGGACGTCGTTCGGCACCCCGGGCGAGGGCGAGGTCGCGCTCGCCGAGGAGATCGTCTCCCGGATCGAGCCGGTGGAGCAGGTGCGGCTGGTCTCCAGCGGGACCGAGGCGACCATGTCCGCGATCCGGCTCGCGCGCGGGTTCACCGGCCGGGCCAAGGTCGTCAAGTTCGCCGGCTGCTACCACGGGCACGTGGACGCGCTGCTCGCCGCGGCCGGCTCCGGTGTGGCCACCTTCGGGCTGCCCGACACGCCCGGCGTGACCGGTGCGCAGGCCGGCGACACGATCGTGCTGCCGTACAACGACCTGGAGGCCGTGCACGAGGCCTTCCACCGGTACCCGGGCGAGATCGCCTGTGTGATCACCGAGGCCTCGCCGGGCAACATGGGCGTCGTCCCGCCGCTGCCGGGCTTCAACCAGGGGCTCAAGGACGCCTGCGCGAAGAACGGGGCGCTCTACATCTCCGACGAGGTCATGACCGGCTTCCGCACCTCGCGGGCCGGCTGGTACGGCGTCGACGGCGTGAAGCCCGACCTGATGACCTTCGGCAAGGTCATGGGCGGCGGCTTCCCGGCGGCGGCCTTCGGCGGCCGCGCCGACGTCATGGGGCACCTCGCCCCGGCCGGGCCCGTCTACCAGGCAGGCACCCTCTCCGGTAACCCGGTCGCCACCGCGGCCGGGCTCGCGCAGCTCCGGCTGCTGGACGCCGCCGCCTACGAGAAGGTCGACGCCGTCTCGAAGGAGATCCAGGGGCTCCTCTCGGACGCGCTCACGAAGGAGGGGGTCGCGCACCGGCTGCAGACCGCCTCCAACATGTTCTCCGTCTTCTTCACCGCCGACGAGGTGCGGAACTACGACGACGCGAAGAAGCAGGAGGCCTTCCGCTTCAACGCCTTCTTCCACTCGATGCTCGCGGACGGCGTCTACCTGCCGCCGTCGGCCTTCGAGTCCTGGTTCGTGTCCACGGCCCACGACGAGCGGGCGGTCGAGCGCGTCGCCGCCGCCCTGCCGGCCGCCGCCCGCGCCGCCGCGGAGGCCACGGCATGAGCGAGTCCAGCGCAGACATCACCGTCGTCCACCTGATGCGGCACGGCGAGGTGCACAACCCGGACGGCGTGCTCTACGGGCGCCGGGCCGGCTACCACCTGTCCGAGCTGGGGCGGCAGATGGCCGACCGGGTCGCCGAGCACCTCGCGGGCCGGGACATCACCCATGTCGTCGCGTCGCCGCTGGAGCGCGCGCAGGAGACGGCCGCCCCGGTCGCCAAGACCCACGGCCTGGACCTGGCCACGGACGAGCGGCTCATCGAGGCGGCGAACGTCTTCGAGGGCAAGACCTTCGGGGTCGGCGACGGCGCGCTGCGCAAGCCGGGCAACTGGAAGCACCTCACCAACCCCTTCAGGCCGTCCTGGGGCGAGCCGTACGTCGAGCAGGTCGTGCGCATGATGGGCGCGCTGGACGCGGCGAAGGACGCGGCCCGCGGTCACGAGGCGGTCTGCGTGAGCCACCAGCTGCCGATCTGGATCGTGCGCAGCTTCGTGGAGAAGCGCCGGCTGTGGCACGACCCGCGGCGCCGGCAGTGCACGCTGGCCTCGCTGACCTCGTTCACGTACCAGGGCGACAGGATCGTGTCGGTCGGCTACAGCGAGCCGGCCCTCGACCTGGTGCCCGCGCATCTGCGGGCCGGGGCCAAGCCGGTCCCGGGCAAGGCGAAGGCCTTCGGGGCGTAGCCGTAGCGGTGCTTCGCGCTCCATCATCAGGGCGACCGGACGTATGCCGTCCGGTCGCCCTGAAATTTTTGTGCTAATTCCCGGAACCTCCGTGTTCCTACCGGCATCTCACTGATTGTCGGTTTGGATGACTTGAGGTCACACATCAGCGCGAATGGGGATGTCATGCGCGAGATCAGTCGGATCAGCAGGAGGAGGCTTCTCGGGGCGGGCGTGGGTGCGGCCGCGGCGCTGGGAGTGGCGGGTGTCACCGGCTGCAGCACCAACGAACCGGACAAGAAAGGGCGTTCCGGACCGGGTAAGGGGGGCGACGCCGGTGGTCCGGACGCCACCGCCACACCCACCCCTGACGACGGTCGTCTCCTCGGTGACGGTTCCACCTCCGACACCGGAAAGCAGCCCCACCAGCCCGACGCCCCCGTCCCGCTCGAACCCGGCCAGACCCCGCCCCAGTTCGTGATCTTCTCCTGGGACGGCGCCGGCGAGGTCGGCAACGGCCTCTTCCCGCGCTTCCTGGAACTCGCCAAGAACCACGACGCGGCCATGACCTTCTTCCTCTCCGGGATCTATCTGCTGCCCGAGTCGAAGAAGGACCTCTACCGCCCGCCGAACAACCGCGTCGGCGCCTCCGACATCGGCTACCTGACCGACGACCACGTCAAGCAGACCCTGAAGTACGTGCGCCAGGCCTGGCTCGAGGGCCACGAGATCGGCACCCACTTCAACGGGCACTTCTGCGGCGGCTCCGGCTCCGTCGCCCACTGGACCCCCGCCGACTGGCAGAACGAGATCGACCAGGCGGTCGGCTTCGTCACGAAGTGGAAGACCCACAGCGGCTGGACCGACCTCGATCCGCTGCCCTTCGACTACACCAAGGAGCTCGTCGGCGGCCGCACCCCCTGTCTGCTCGGTCAGGACAACCTGCTCCCCACCGCCCGGCGGCTCGGCTGGCGCTACGACGCCAGCTCCCCGGGCGGCCGCCAGACGTGGCCCGTCAAGCGCGGCGGCGTCTGGGACCTGCCGCTGCAGGCCGTGCCGTTCCCCGGGCACTCCTTCGAGGTCCTGTCCATGGACTACAACATGCTCGCCAACCAGTCGAAGAGCTCGACCCAGGGCATGCCCTCGCGCTATCCCGGCTGGCGCAAGCAGGCCGCCGAGGCGTATCTCGCGGGCTTCCACCGCGCCTACGAGTCCAACCGCGCGCCCTTCTACATCGGCAACCACTTCGAGCAGTGGAACGGCGGCATCTACATGGACGCCGTCGAGGAGGCGCTCAAGGGGATGGCCGGGAAGAAGGACGTCCGGCTCGTCTCCTTCCGGCAGTTCTGCGACTGGCTGGACGTGCAGGACCCGAAGATCCTCGCCAAGCTCCGCACCCTGGAGGTCGGACAGGCCCCGGCGGGCGGCTGGAACGCGTTCCTCCGGCCGGCTTAGGCGATCTTGACAACGGGCGTTACGGGCACGTAGTGGGGGTGCCCAAGATCGGCGAATCGCCCATGCGAAACTTTTCACATGAGCCTTAGCCGCGTCCCCCGTCGCACCCTGCTGACGGCCGGCGTCCTCGCCGCCGCGCTCGCGCTGACCGCCTGCAGCTCCGACTCCAAGGGCAAGTCGGGCGGCGGCGGCGACACCAACTTCGTCACCAACACAGGTGGTGTCGCCACCGTCGCCAAGGGTGAGCGCCAGGCGCCGAAGAAGATCGCCGGAGAGACCCTCGACGGCAGGCAGCTCGACGTGGCCGACCTCAAGGGCAAGGTCGTCGTCCTCAACGTCTGGGGCTCCTGGTGCGCCCCGTGCCGTGCCGAGGCGCCGCACTTCGCGAAGGTCTCCAAGGAGTACCGGGCCAAGGGCGTCGAGTTCGTCGGGATCAACACCCGCGACAACGACGGCAAGGACAAGCCGATCTCCTTCGAGTCGGAGTTCGGGATCGACTACCCGAGCCTCTACGACCCCGTCGGGAAGATCATCCTCAACGGCTTCCCCAAGGGATCCCTCATCCCCCAGGCCATCCCCTCCACCATCGTCCTCGACAAGGACGGGAAGATCGCGGCCCGCTCGCTCATGGCGCTCGACGAGGCGAAGCTCAAGTCCGTGATCGACCCGCTGGTCGCGGAGAAGTGACGTGAACGAGACGGTCTTCAGCGGAGCGCTCCTCCTCGCGCTGCCCATCGCCGCGCTCGGAGGGCTCGTCTCCTTCTTCTCGCCGTGCGTCCTGCCCCTCGTCCCCGGCTACCTGAGCTACGTGACCGGGGTCACCGGCACCGACCTCGGCGACGCCCGGCGCGGCCGGATGACCGCGGGCGCCGCCCTCTTCGTCCTCGGCTTCTCCGCCGTCTTCGTCTCCACCGGCGCGCTGTTCGGCTTCTTCGGATGGACGCTCCAGGAGCACCGCGAGACCCTCACCACCGTCCTCGGCGTGCTCATGATCCTCATGGGCGTGTTCTTCCTGGGGCTCATGCCCTGGTTCACCCAGCGCGAGTTCCGCTTCCACAAGAAGCCCGTCACGGGTCTCCTCGGCGCGCCGCTGCTCGGTGCGCTCTTCGGCATCGGCTGGACGCCCTGCATCGGCCCGACCCTCGCGGCCGTGAACGCGCTCGCCGCGAACGAGGCCAGCGCCGGGCGCGGGGCCATACTGACCGTCGCGTACTGTTTCGGGCTCGGTGTCCCGTTCATCCTCACCGCCGTCGCCTTCCGCAAGGCGCTCGGCGCGTTCTCCTGGGTGAAGAGGCACTACGCGTGGGTGATGCGGATCGGCGGCGGCATGATGATCCTGACCGGGGTCCTGCTGCTCACCGGCGCATGGGACACCATGGTCTCCACGATGCAGGGCTGGTCCAGCGGTTTCACGGTGGGGATCTGAGTTCCGAGATGAGCAAGACCGACACGACAGAGCAGCGCGACCCGGGCCACGGCGAGGCCGGCTCCCAGCTGTCCACCGCCCCCGTCGAGGACCTCACCGTCGGCGGCCCCACGCTCGGCCCCCTGGGCTGGGTCCGCTGGTTCTGGCGTCAGCTGACCTCCATGCGGGTCGCGCTGATCCTCCTCTTCATGCTCTCGCTCGGCTCGATCCCGGGCTCCCTCATCCCGCAGACCGGCGCGGACGAGCTGAAGGTGCGCGCCTTCAAGGAGGCCCACGAGACGCTCACGCCGATCTACGAGAAGCTCCAGCTCTTCGACGTCTACAGCTCGGTGTGGTTCTCCGCGATCTACATCCTGCTGTTCGTCTCCCTCATCGGCTGCATCGTGCCGCGGACCTGGCAGTTCGTCGGCCAGCTGCGCAGCCGCCCGCCGGGCGCGCCCCAGCGGCTGACCCGGCTGCCCGCGTACACGACCTGGCGCACCGAGGCGGAGCCCGAGCAGGTCCGCGCGGCCGCGCTCGCGATGCTCAAGGGGCGCCGCTACCGCGCCCACACCGTCGGTGACGCCGTCGCCGCCGAGAAGGGCTATCTGCGCGAGGCGGGCAACCTGCTCTTCCACGTCGCGCTGATCGTGATGCTGGTGGCCTTCGCCTGGGGCGTGCTGTTCAAGTCCGAGGGCGGCAAGCTGATCGTGGAGGGCGACGGCTTCTCCAACACGCTCACCCAGTACGACGACTTCAAGTCCGGTTCGCAGTTCGGCATCGACGAGCTGGAGCCGTTCAGCTTCCGCCTCGACAGCTTCACCGGCACCTACGAGAAGAACGGACCGCAGCGCGGCACCCCCCGCACCTTCGAGGCGGCCGTCCGCTGGTCCGAGGGCGACGGGGCGGAGAAGAAGACCGTCATCCGGGTCAACGAGCCGCTGAAGGTCGGCGACGCGAAGGTCTTCCTGATCGCCCACGGGTACGCGCCGGTCGTGACCGTCAAGGACGGCCGGGGCAAGGTCGTCTACCGCGGCGCCGTCCCGCTGCTGCCCTTCGACAACAACCTCACCTCCACGGGCGCCGTCAAGGTGATGGACGGCTACCGCGACAAGAACGGCAAGAAGGAGCAGCTGGGCTTCAACGCCTTCTTCGTGCCGACCTTCGCCGGCGCCGGCAAGGGCCAGATGTTCTCGCAGTTCCCGGCGCTCGGCTTCCCCGTGATGGCCGTCACCGGCTACCACGGCGATCTGCGCGTCGACTCCGGTCTGCCGCAGAACGTGTACCAGCTGGACACCTCCAAGATGAAGCAGTTCAAGGTCAAGGGAGGCACGGGCAGCGCCAACCGGCTGCTGCCCGGCGAGACCATGACGCTGCCCGACGGGGCCGGCTCGATCACCTTCGAGAAGGAGATCAAGGAGTGGGCCAGCTTCTCGATCACCCAGCAGCCCGGCAACGGCCTCGCCCTCGCCGGTGCGGTCGCCGCGATCGCCGGACTCAGCGGCTCGCTGTTCATCCAGCGCCGCCGGCTCTGGGTCCGGGCCGTCCGGGGCGAGGACGGCGTCACCGTCGTCGAGATGGCGGGCCTGGGCCGGAGCGAGTCCGCCAGGCTGCCCGAGGAGCTGGCCGAGCTCGCGGTCACGCTCAACACCGAGGCGCCGACCGCGCCGGAACCCGCAGAAGAACCTGTCGAAGGGGCTGAGAAGTGAATCTCGCCGCCACCACCAACGAGAGCATGGCGCAGATGAGCAACACGCTCATCTACTCCTCGATGGCCGTCTACACCCTGGCCTTCCTGCTCTACATCGCCGAGTGGGTGCTCGGCAGCCGCAGCAAGGTCGCCCGCACGGCCGCCGCGCTGACCGGCCCCGAGGCGGCCGACCGGGCGCCGTCGGTCACGGTCCGGGCCTCCGCGGGCGGCACGGCGGTCCTCGACCGCCCGAAGGTCGTCGTCCGCTCCGCGGCCGGGTCGCGGGACGTGCCCGACGGCCCCGGCGCGGCCGGCGGCACGGCCAAGGGCGACCTCTACGGCCGGATGGCGGTCTCGCTGACCGTCCTGGCCTTCGCGATCCAGGCGGCGAGCGTCGTCGTCCGCGCGCTGGCCGTGCAGCGGGCCCCCTGGGGCAACATGTACGAGTTCTCCACCACCTTCTCCACGGTGGCGGTCGGCGCCTTCCTCGCCTTCCTCCTCGCCCGGAAGAACGTCCGCTGGATCGGCCTGCCCCTGGTCACCGTGGTCCTCCTCGACCTCGGCCTGGCCACGACGGTGCTGTACACCGACAGCGACCAGCTCGTCCCCGCGCTGCACTCGTACTGGATGTGGATCCACGTCTCGACCGCGATCATCTGCGGCGCCGTGCTCTTCCTGGGGGCCGTCGGCACCGCGGCCTACCTGCTGCGCGACTCCTACGAGAACAAGCTCGCGAACGGCGGGACGCCCAGCGCCCTCACCCGTTCCGTGCTGGAGCGCCTGCCGTCCGCGGCGACGCTGGACAAGTTCGCCTACCGGGTCAACGCGGCGACGTTCCCCCTGTGGACCTTCACGATCATCGCGGGCGCGATCTGGGCCGGCGACGCGTGGGGCCGCTACTGGGGCTGGGACGCCAAGGAGGTCTGGGCCTTCATCACCTGGGTCGGCTACGCCGCCTACCTGCACGCCCGGGCCACCGCCGGCTGGAAGGGCCGGAAGGCCGCGTACATCGCGCTCATCGCCTTCGGCTGCTTCCTCTTCAACTATTACGGCGTGAACATCTTCGTCAGCAGCAAGCACTCCTACGCGGGCGTCTGAGCTCGCGACCGCAGAGCCCCGGGGCGACGCTGGAACCATGAGCGAGATACCCCGGGGCAGGAGCGAGACCCACGACGGCGACGCCCACCTGCTGCGGTACACGGTCGAGCTCCCGCACCCGCAGGTCGCGGTGTGGGCCGCCGTCGCCACCCCCGAGGGGCTCCCGGCCTGGCTCTGCACCGCGGATCCGCTGGAGCCGCGCCTGGGCGGGCGGGTCACCCTGCGCCGGCTCGACGGCGACACGGCCGTCTCCGGCCGGGTCACCGCCTGGGACCCCGAATACGTCGCCGAGTACACGGTCGACCCGCCCCACGGCCGGATCCGCTTCCATCTGGAACCGGGCCCGGACCACGGCGCGTCGACCGTGCTGCGTTTCACGGCGGAGTTCCACGGCACCCGGGACGCCAGGCTGGACGCGCTGGCGGACTGGCACGAGCGCCTGGAGCGGCTCGTACGGGCCCTGGACGGGCACCCCACGGACCGGCACGACCGGTCCGCCGACCGGTGGCGGGAGCTGCGGGAGCTCTACGAGCGCGACGCCGCGCCCTGGCCCCGGTGGGAGCCGTAGGCGGGCCCCTCACCGCCCGCCCGGCCCGCCGTCCCGGCCCGGTCGGAGGATGCCGCCCGGGGGCTCACCCCCTGCGGGGAGGCAGGCACGAGGCGGCCGGCGGCAGGCCCTCCGGCCAGGCGAGGGCGACGAAGCGCTGGGAACCGTCCTGGGCGAGCTCGACGACGGGGACGGCCTTGTTGTACGGGTTGCCGAAGTTGTCCAGGCAGATCCAGCCGCTCGCGCCCTGCACCCGCAGCGATCCCTTGACCTGCGGCCACTGGGTGGGCACGTCGGCGAGCTCCGGGAAGGCCGCGCCGTCCGGGGTGGCCTGGCGGATCGCGTGGACGGCGGTCGCCATCGCGTCGTAGGCGACGATCGCCTGCCCGTCGGCGAGGGCGACCGGCTCCTTCGAGGCGCGGGCGACGTCCGTCACGAAGGTCTTGTACGCGACCGTCGAACCGCCCGTCGCCGGGACCGTCCGGCCGGGCGCCGGGAGCCAGGCGTCGGGGTGGGCGAGGGAGGCGTAGCGGACGGTCAGCCGGGACCTGAGGGCCCTGCGGTCGAGCAGTCTGTCGGCGCCCAGGTAGGAGCCCTCGTCGCCGGTGAGGACGGTGAAGGCTCGCTCGGCGCAGCCGCGGGCGCCCAGCGCGTTGATGAACTGGCGCAGCTGGGTGTGGCGGCCGGCGAAGAAGACCGTCTCGGCGCGGGTGTCGCAGATGAGGTGGGTGATCTGCCGGAAGGTGTTGGCGGTGGTGCCCTCGTCGGTGGGGTCGGCGGGTGAGGTGAACAGCTGCGGTTCGTAGGGGGCGCCCTTGAGGGAGGCGGAGAAGGCCGACTTGAGGGTGTCGGTGTAGTGGTCGCCGCTGCGGGTGTCCTGGACGAGCAGCGCCCTGGCGGCGTTCACCCTGCCGAAGTGGGCGAGGGCCCTGGCCTCGTCGCCGTTGGTGGGGGAGACCCGGGCGAGGCCGGGGAAGCGGTTGTGGCCGGGGCCGTTGGCGATGTCGTCGGCGGTGATGGTGGTGCCGACCACGGCGATGCCGGCGCCGGTGAGCGCGGCCACCGCCTGCCGTATCTCGGCGGAGGAGGTGGCGACGCCGGTGACCGCGCGCAGCCGGTCGGGGGCGGCGGTCATGGCCTTCAGCTGGTCCACGGTGGTCTGCCAGTGGGCGTTGTTGCGGCCCGTGTTGGCGAGCACCAGCCGGATCTTCGGGGTCTCGCTGTTGGACTCGTGGTTGGCCCGGTACTGGCGGGCGTAGGCGCCCTGCACCTCGTGCAGGACCTTGACGCGCATGCCGGGGTCGGGGGAGGTCAGCGGCAGCAGGACGGCGACGGTGGCGTATTCGTCGGGCTTCAGGGTGGCGTTCTCGGCGCCGATGAGCGCGGCGACCTCGGCGAGTTCGGGCACGCCGAAGGCGTAGCCGTCGCGGCCGTTGACGCCGACGCACTCCTCGGAGCCCTGCGGGCGGGCGACACCCGGCGCGCAGGAACGGTCCTCCGGGGTGGTCGCCCGCTGCACGGCCCAGCCGAGCGGCAGCCCGACGACGACGAGGGCCAGCAGGGCGGCGAAGAACTTCTGTCGTGGGGTGAAGAGGTAGCGGTTGCGCAGCCGGTTGGGCATCGGCTCAGACTCCGTCCTCGCGGCCGGGCGGCAGCGAGAGCCGGCGCCAGGCGTGGATGTCCCTCGGCCAGTGGGTGGCCGCGTCCCACAGGGGGCTGTTGCCCGTCAGATGGCGGCCGGACAGCTGGCGCAGCTCGTGTGCCAGCTTCTCGGTCACCTCGCCGTCGGGCAGGGCGAGCGGATCGGTCAGCAGCCATACGGCGTGCAGCAGGCGCCGTACGGAGAGGTGGAGCGCGGTCGCCTCGGTGTCGAGCCCGTCGGGCAGCGGGCCGGGCGGGTCCTGGCCGAGCGCGGCGGCCCGGCGCGGATCGGGGCCCGCGGTGTGCGGGTCCCGCGGGTAGGGGGCGGAGGCGACGAACCGCAGCCGGCCCAGCCAGCCCAGCACGTCCGGTTCGGCGAACGTGCCGCGCAGATGGGCCACGGCGCCCTCGGAGCGCCCCAGGGCCAGTTCGTGGTGCAGCCGGTACGGGAGGTCCGGGTCGCGCCGGTAGTGCCCGTGCAGGGTCTCGTGGACCGCGCGCCACGCCGCGTGGCGGGGGTGGTCGGCGTCCCCGAAGCGCAGCCGGTGCAGCAGCAGGGCGCGCAGCAGCGGGTCGGCGACGAAGTGTTCGGGACCTTCCGGCCAGTCCTCGGCGCGCAGCTCGTCGCGGACCCGCAGCGCCATGTCGCCGTCGCGGGACTCGGTGTGCAGCCGGGTGCGGGCGAGCAGCCGGGCCGACTCCTCGTCGTGGGCGGCGGCGAGCACGGTGAACGGCTCCAGCCGCGGCTGCGGCAGGAGCGCACCGAGCAGCGCGGGCGCGACGGGCACCGGCGGGGCGTCCTCGCGCAGCTCGACGGTCAGGTCGAGCAGGGCGCCGGGCGTGAGGCCGGCCCGTTCGGCGCGCGGCGCCTCGGCTGCGGCCTGCCCGAGCAGCATCACGCCGAGCGGCCGGCCGCCGGTGAGCCGGTGCACGCCGCGGGCCAGGTCGGCCGGGGTGAGCCCGGACGGGTCGAGCCGGTCGAAGGCGGACTGGGTCTGGGCGGGGGACAGCGGGGTGAGTTCGACGGCCAGGATGCCGGAGGTGACGTCGCCGCCGCGCGGGGCGGGGGCCCGGTGGGCGGTCTCGGGCAGCCGCAGCCGGTGGGCGTGCCGCATGCCCTCGTGCTCGCGGACCCGGGAGGCGGCCAGCACCACGAGCTTGTCGCGGCGGCCGTCGTGGCGGGCCCGCAGGATCGGTTCGACCAGCCGGCGGCCCAGTTCGCCGTGCGCGTTGTCGAGCAGCAGGACGGGGCGGCCGCGCCGGGTGCCGACCCGGGTCAGGCCCCGGTAGGCCTGGCCCAGGTCCTCGACGAGTGCGCCGACGAGGAAGTCCTCGGCCTCCTGGCGGCGCCGGCCGCCCTGGGCGAAGTCGATGGCGAGCTGCTGGAGTCCGGCCTTGCCGCGCCCGCCGGCGTTGCGGTAACTCCCGTACCAGCCCTCGGACTTCTGCTGGACCCGGCCGAAGACCTCCTCCAGGACCGTCTCGACCGTCGCCTCGGCGAGCAGCCCGGCGAGCGGGGCGGCGGTCTCGGCGAAGGTGGCGGCCAGCTTGGTGAGGACCTTGGTGACCCAGTTGGTCGCCGCGCCCTTGGTGGCGTCGACGGTGGACAGCACCGGCCCGAGCCGCTGCAGGTCGCGCTGGGCCCGCTCCTCGTCCTCCTGCGTCCAGCCGAGGGAGGCGACGGCGACCAGCCCCAGGGAGAGCCGCGGGAACTGCACGGGCCTGGCCCCGGTGACCCGCGGCGACAGCTGGACGGCGAGCTCGGCGAGCGCCCCGGTCCGCTCCGTCCAGCCGGGCCCGTGGTCGGCGGGCGGCTCCAGGTGCGCGCAGTCCAGGTAGGCCAGCGGAGTGGCGCCCCGGTAGCTGTTGCGCAGCTGCTTGAGCAGGGCCGTCTTACCCATGCCGCGCCCGCCGGTGAAGACGACCACGGGCGGGTCGTCGCCGTGCTCGTAGGGGACGCGGGCGAGTGACCCGCCGTCGAGCCCGATGAGACGCGCGGCGAGCCCCGTGCGATGGAGCACCGCCTCGCGGCCGTGCAGGACCCTGTCCACCCGCCACCCCCGAATCCCCACCAGACGTGCCCCGTCACATCTTCAAGTCCGAATTATCGACGTGCAGTTGGGGATCTGCCAGGCTTTTCGGCAGGTGGCTGCCGAGTCGTCACCCGGCGCGCGTGATCCGGCGCCGCCGGAACGCCACCCAGGGCCTGTCCGGCGGTTCCCGCCGGGTCCGGCCCGCCCGTTGCCGGAGGGGTCCTAGTCGTCGCCGATGTCCTCGTTCCACAGTGCGGGGTGCGCCTCGACGAACTCCCGCATCAGGGAGGCGCATTCGGGGTCGTCGAGCACCAGCACCTCGACGCCGTGCTCCGCGAGCCAGTCGTGGCCGCCGTGGAAGGTCCGCGCCTCCCCGACCACCAGCCGGGAGATCCCGAACTGCCGGACGAGCCCGGAGCAGTACCAGCACGGCGAGAGGGTGGTCACCATGGTCGTGCCCCGGTACGAGCGCTGCCGCCCGGCGGCCCGGAACGCGTCCGTCTCCGCGTGCGCCGACGGGTCCCCGTCCTGCACCCGCCGGTTGTGCCCGCGCCCGAGCAGCGCGCCGTCGGCACCGTAGAGCGCGGCCCCGATCGGGATCCCGCCCTCGGCGAGCCCGGCCCGCGCCTCGGCGACGGCCGTCGCGAGCCAGTGGCGCGCCTGGTCCTGGTCCAGCTCTTCCATGGGGAAGGCCTTCCCCGTCGGGCGGGCCGGATCACGCGGCGGGAAGCCTGGGAACGACGGACGGTGATGAACCGCAGCAGGGCGTTCCCGTGCCACCGGCGGCTCTGAGTCCGCCACTCCGTGCTCGTGCGGGGGCCGGAGGGCGGAGGTTCCTCGAGCGCCTGCCGGAACCGGAGTTCCGGTCACCGCGCCGCTCGGCCGGTCTGCACGACCGGTGCCGGGACCACGTGCCCCGCGATTCAGGGGTGCCGGGAGTCCGGTATCTCGTGTGCGTGTGCGTGTGCGCCTGCCACGCCGGTCGGTAGGGGGCGGTGCTGCCGGCCGGGCCCGCACGGGACCCCATCGGTTGCCCCGATGGGCCCATCGGCAGGACGCCCCACTGGCTCGTGGACCGGGCCCCGGGCGCTCCGTAGCGTCGCTGTCATGAGAAACGAGACCAGGGGAACCGTCGAACTCACCCTCGCCATGGTGCTCTCCGGCACCCTCGGCGTCTTCGTCGTCGAGTCGGGCGCCTCGCCCTTCGACGTCGTCTTCTTCCGGTGCCTCTTCGGGGCCGTCGCGCTCGGCTTGTACAGCCTGGCCCGCGGCTTCTTCACCGGGCACGGCCTCACCCCGCGGAAGTTCGGGCTCGCCGCGCTCGGCGGGATGTTCATCGTCTTCAACTGGGTGCTGCTCTTCGAGGCGTACGAGGTCACCTCGATCTCCTTCGCCACCGTCGTCTACCACACGCAGCCGTTCTTCCTCGTGCTGCTCGGCGCGGTCGTCCTGCGGGAGCGGATCAGCGCCGCGAAGCTGGGGTGGCTGGGCGTCGCCTTCGCCGGGCTGGTGCTCGTGTCCGGGGTGCGGCCGGGGGACACCGCCTCGCTCAAGGGGCTCGGGCTCGCGCTCGGCGCCGCCGTGCTCTACGCGCTGTCGACGATCGTCACCAAGCGGATCAGCGGCGTACGGCCCCATCTCGTCGCGCTCGTCCAGGTCACCGTCGGCATCCCGCTCCTGCTGCCCTTCGCCGACTTCGGCGCGGCCGGCCGGCTCGGCGGCGGGTGGGGATGGCTGGCCGGGCTCGGGGTCATCCACACCGGACTGATGTACGTGCTGATGTACGCGGCCTACGCCAAGCTGCCCACCGCCCGGATCGCGGTGCTCGCCTTCACCTACCCGGCCGTCGCGATGTTCGCCGACTGGGCCGTGTACGGACACCACATCGGCCTCGTCCAGGCGCTCGGCGTCCCGCTGATCGTGCTGGCCGGGCTCAGGGTGACCCTGGCGGGGGCTCAGGGAGCTCCTCGCGGACGAGTCGTCTCGTCTGCTCCACGAACAGCCGCACATGCGCCGGAAGGCGCTTCCCCCGCCGCCACGCGATCTGCGTGAACAGGCTGAACGGCGGCTCCCAGTCCAGCGCCACCAGCGCCCCGGACGCCAGCTCCCCAGCGACGGCGATCCGGGGCAGCAGCGCGATCCCGAGGCCCGCGGCGACGCCCCGCTTGCTCGCCTCGATCGTGCCGTACTCGGTGAAGACCGGCCCGTGCGGTGCCAGCTCCGCCTCGAAGAGGTCCCGGTAGGCGCAGCCCGGCTCCGTGCCCACCAGGCCGGTGGCCGCCAGGTCCGCGGGCGTCAGACCGCTCCGGCCGGCCAGCGGGTGGCGCGGCGAGGCCACCAGGACCAGCGGCTCCCGGGTGAGGACCTCGCTCTCCAGGCCCTCGTGCTCGGTCTCCCGCTCCATCAGCAGGCCCAGGTCGTACGTCCCCTGGCGCAGGGCCTGCCGGGTCGCGTCGCCGAGGGTGGGGCGCAGCGCGAGCCGTACCCCGGGATAGCGGTGGTGGAAGAGCTCCAGGAGCGGCGGCAGCCGGTAGGAGGTCAGCGACTCCATGGTGCCCACGGCGATCGTGCCCGCCGGTTCGCCGCCGGCCGTGACCGCGGTCCTGGCCTCCTCGGTGAGCTCGATGATCTGCCGGGCGTACGGCAGGAGCCGCTCGCCGGACTCGGTGAGCCGGATGCGGGAGCCGAGCCGTTCGAAGAGCTCGGTGCCCAGCGCGGACTCCAGCGCGCGGATCTGCGAGGTGACGCTGGACTGCGCGTAGGCGAGCTCGGCGGCGGCCCGGGTGAAGGACAGCACCGTGGCGACCTTCTCGAAGGTGACGAGGAGCCGCAGCTCCATCAGCTGTCCTTCTCCCCGCCGCGCTCCTGCTCGCGGCGCTTCAGCTCCTCCTCGCGGCGGCGCAGGTCGGCCTCCCAGTCCTCGAGGAGGGACTCGTCGTCCCGCCCGGCGGAGGCGTCGGCCCGCTTCCCGGGGGCGTCGTCCCCGAGGGACTTCAGGAACTCCGGGTTGTCGTCGGGGGCCACCCAGCCGCCCGCCCCGCGCCGGCTCCTGGGCGCGCGCTCCTTGCCCGCGGCGATCCAGCCGATCGCGCCGACCACGGAGAACAGCAGGATCACGATGGCCCAGACCGGCTTCGGCAGGTGCTTGACCTCCTCTTCCGGGGTGTTCAGGCAGTCGATGAAGGCGTAGATCATCAGTGCCAGCGGCAGGATGAAAAGCAGCGCCCTGAGCATGTGGGACAGCCCCCTGGAAGCGGTGGCGGGAGCGCGTTTCGGCGGCCCCGGTGACGGGCCCAGCCTATCCGGTGACCGATACTGGCCCTTATGGCTTACGACGATCTCCGCTCGCTGCTCAGGGCCCTCGAGCGCGAAGGCGACCTCAAGCGCATCAAGGCCGAAGTCGACCCGTACCTGGAGGTCGGGGAGATCGTCGACCGCGTGAACAAGGCGGGAGGTCCGGCGCTGCTCTTCGAGAACGTCAAGGGCTCCGCCATGCCGCTCGCGATGAACGTCTTCGGGACGGACCGGCGGCTCCTGAAGGCACTGGGCCTGAAGTCGTACGAGGAGATCAGCGAGAAGATCGGCGGGCTGCTCCGCCCGGAGCTGCCGCACGGCTTCGTCGGGGTCCGGGAGGCCTTCGGCAAGCTGGGCTCGATGGTCCACGTGCCGCCGAAGAAGGTGAAGTCGGGCGACGCCCCCGTCCAGGAGGTCGTGCTCACCGGCGACGACGTCGACCTGGACCGGCTGCCCGCGCTCTTCACCTGGCCGAAGGACGGCGGCTCCTTCTTCAACCTGGGTCTGACCCACACCAAGCACCCGGAGACCGGGGTCCGCAACCTCGGCCTCTACCGCCTCCAGCGCCACGACAAGCGCACCATCGGCATGCACTGGCAGATCCACAAGGACAGCCGCAACCACTACGCGGTGGCCGCGGAGCGGGGCGAGCGGCTGCCGGTCGCGATCGCCTTCGGCTGCCCGCCGGCCGTCACGTACGCCTCGACGGCGCCGCTGCCGGGCGACATCGACGAGTACCTCTTCGCCGGCTTCGTGCAGGGCAAGCGGATCGAGATGGTGGACTGCAAGACCGTCCCGCTCCAGGTCCCGGCCCAGGCGGAGGTCGTGATCGAGGGCTGGCTGGAGCCGGGCGAGATGCTGCCCGAAGGTCCGTTCGGCGACCACACCGGCTTCTACACGCCGCAGGAGCCGTTCCCCGCGCTGACGATCGACTGCGTCACCATGCGGCGGCGCCCGCTGCTGCAGTCGATCGTGGTCGGCCGCCCGCCGACCGAGGACGGCCCGCTGGGCCGCGCCACGGAGCGCTTCTTCCTGCCGCTCCTCAAGATCATCGTGCCGGACATCGTGGACTACCACCTGCCGGAGTCGGGCGGCTTCCACAACTGCGCGATCGTGTCGATCGACAAGAAGTACCCGAAGCACGCGCAGAAGGTCATGCACGCCATCTGGGGCGCGCACATGATGTCGCTGACCAAGCTGATCGTCGTGGTCGACAAGGACTGCGACGTCCACGACCTGCACGAGGTGTCCTGGCGGGCCCTCGGCAACACCGACTACGCCCGCGACCTGACGGTCGTCGAGGGTCCGGTGGACCACCTGGACCACGCCTCGTACCAGCAGTTCTGGGGTGGCAAGGCGGGCATCGACGCCACGCGGAAGCTGCCCGAGGAGGGCTACACGCGCGACGGCGGCTGGCCCGACATGGTCGAGTCGGACCCGGCGACGGCGGCCCTGGTGGACCGCCGCTGGAAGGAGTACGGCCTGTGACCACGGCAGCGGTGCCCGGCGCGCAGCCGGGCCGCACGAAAGCCTTCCTCCGCCTCGTGATGATCGAGCACTCGGTCTTCGCGCTGCCCTTCGCGTACATCGCCTCGCTCACCGCGATGTACCAGCTGGACCGGCGGATCCACTGGTGGACGCTGTTCCTGGTGACCGTGTGCATGGTGGGTCTGCGGACCTTCGCCATGGCCTGCAACCGGATCATCGACCGCGAGATCGACGCCCGGAACCCGCGCACCGCGAACCGGGAGCTGGTCACGGGCGCGGTGTCGGTGCGCTCGGCCTGGACCGGCGCCGGTGTCGCCGTCGTCGTCTTCCTCGGCGCGGCGGCCCTGCTCAACCCGCTCTGCCTGGCGCTCGCGCCGCTCGCCGTCATCCCGATGGTGGTCTATCCCTACGGCAAGCGGTTCACGAACTTCCCGCACGCGATCCTCGGGCTCGCCCAGTCCATCGGCCCGATCGGGGCCTGGCTCGCGGTGTCCGGCGCGTGGTCCTGGGACGCGGTGATCCTGGGCCTCGCGGTCGGCATCTGGATCGGCGGCTTCGACCTGATCTTCGCCTGCCAGGACGTCCAGGCGGACCGTGCCCACGGCGTGATGTCGGTCCCGGCCCGCTTCGGCGTCCCGGCCGCGCTGTGGGGCGCCCGCGGTTCCGCGGTCGTCACCACCGGGCTGCTGGTCTGGTACGCCCTGGCGAGCGGCGCCGGCGTCTTCTTCTGGGCCGGCCTGGTGATCGTGGCGGCCGCCTTCTGCTACGAGCACTCGATCGTGAAGCCGCACGACCTGTCCCGCCTGAACCGGGCGTTCTTCACGGTCAACGGCTTCATCGGCATCGCCCTGTTCGTGTGCGCGCTGCTCGACCTGCTGGTGCGCGGGCTGTCCGTGTGACCCGGTCGGGGGTGCCGCGCTTCGGCGCCCCGGCCCGTGGCCCGGGCCGAGCGGTGCGGGCACGCCTGCCGTCGGCCCGGACTCCCCCGCCTGACGCAGCCGGTTCCGACCCCGCCGGATAGGCTCGTCGGCGTGGAGCCGGAGAACAAGCAGCAGCGTCGTCCCTGGGTGGTCGGGGTGTCAGGGGCGTCGGGGACGCCCTATGCCGCCGCCGTGCTGCGAGGGCTGATCGCCGCGGGGGAGAGCGTCGATCTGGTCGTCTCGCGGGCCTCGCGGCTGACGCTGCTCGACGAGACGGGGATCGCCTTCCGGGACGCGCACTGGCGGGACGACCTGACGGCCTGGCTGGCGCGGGGCGCCGACGGGAAGCCGGACACCTTCGACGTGGACGTGGCCGACGTGCGTCACTGGGCGGCCGGGGACCTGGCCGCAGGGCCGTCCTCCGGCTCGTACGCCGTCAAGGGGATGCTGATCGTGCCGGCGTCGACGGCCGCCGTGGCCGGGGTCGCGCTCGGGTTGTCGAAGGACTTGCTGCAGCGGGTCGCGAGCGTGACGCTCAAGGAGCGGCGGCCGCTGGTCGTGGCCGTACGGGAGACCCCGCTGAACGGGCAGACGCTCAGGCACATGGTGGCGCTGGACGAGGCGGGCGCCGTGGTGCTGCCCGCCTCTCCGGCGTTCTACGCGGGGGCGACGCACATCCAGGATCTCGTGGACTTCGTCGCCGGGCGGGTGCTCGACGCGGCGGGGGTGCCGCACGAGCTGTACCGCCGGTGGGAGGGAGAGCTCGGTGGAGCCCTCTCCTCCGATTAGCGCTTCGCGGCGCGCTTCTTCGCGGCGCGCTTCGAGGCGGTCGGCTGGTGGGCACGCGAGCGGTTGGCCAGGTCCTGCAGCTCGCGCATTCGGGCGTAGGCCATCTCGATCGTGTACACGGTGAACACCACTCCTGAAAGATCGTCTTTGATCAGATGAAAGATTCACAGGGTGTCGGCCCCTGTGTACCTTAGATTCTATACCCAAACTCGCGGTATCGCTGGACAATGGAAGGCTTCATACCTATGGACGCCGTGGACAGGCAGCTCATCCAGGCTCTGCGCGAGAACGGCAGGGCCTCGTACGCCGAGCTCGGCCGGCTCGTCGGGCTCTCCGGCCCCTCCGTCACCGACCGCATCAACCGGCTGGAGGCGGCGGGAGTCATCACCGGCTACCGCGCCACCGTCGACGCCGCCTCGCTCGGCCTCGGCGTGACGGCCCTCATCGGCATCTCGCTCTCCGACGCCGCCGACCACGAGGACGTGGCCCGCCGGCTGAAGGACCTCGCCGAGATCGAGGACTGCTGGTTCATCGCCGGCGACGACTCCTTCATGCTCAAGGTCCGCTCCGACGACGTGGACGGCCTGGAGAAGACCATCCGCCGGCTCAGCGGCACGAAGGGCGTCTCGCGGACCCGCACCACGATCGTGCTCTCCACCAAGTGGGAGAACCGGGTCGGAGATCTGCCGGAAGAGGCCTGAGAGTACGGTGGGGGAAGCCTTTTCGGCACCTGAACGCAGCAGATGAGAGTGGGAGGCGACCGTATGGACGCGGGGCTCAAGCGGGAGCTGGAGCAGAAGGTCCTCGCCGGCGAGCGGCTGAGCCGTGAGGACGGCATCGCCCTGTACGCGTCGGACGACCTCGCCTGGCTCGGCGGTCTGGCCCACGAGGTCCGGACCCGCAAGAACGGCGACGTGGTGCACTTCAATGTCAACCGGCATCTGAACATGACCAACGTCTGCACCGCCTCCTGCGCCTACTGCTCCTTCCAGCGCAAGCCGGGCGAGAAGGACGCGTACACCATGCGCATCGAGGAGGCCGTGCGCCTCGCGAAGGCGATGGAGAACGAGAACCTCACCGAACTCCACATCGTCAACGGGCTGCACCCCAACCTGCCCTGGCGCTACTACCCGCGCTCGCTCTCGGAGCTCAAGAAGGCGCTGCCCGGCGTCTCCCTCAAGGCCTTCACCGCCACCGAGATCCACCACTTCGAGACCATCTCGGGCCTCTCGGCCTCCGAGATCCTCGACGAGCTGATCGAGGCCGGCCTGGAGTCGCTGACCGGCGGCGGCGCCGAGATCTTCGACTGGGAGGTCCGGCAGCACATCGTGGACCACCGGACGCACTGGGAGGACTGGTCCCGGATCCACCGGCTGGCGCACGAGAAGGGTCTGAAGACCCCGAGCACGATGCTCTACGGCCACATCGAGGAGCCGCGCCACCGCGTGGACCACGTGCTGCGGCTGCGCGAGCTCCAGGACGAGACCGGCGGCTTCCAGGTCTTCATCCCGCTGCGCTACCAGCACGACTTCGTGGACGTGAAGGACGGCAAGGTCCGCAACACCCTGCAGGCGCGGACCCGGATGGCCACGGGCGCGGAGGCGCTGAAGACCTTCGCGGTCTCCCGGCTGCTCTTCGACAACGTCCCGCACGTCAAGGTGTTCTGGGTGATGCACGGAGTCCAGACCGCGCAGCTGGCGCTCCAGCACGGCGCGGACGACATGGACGGCTCGGTCGTCGAGTACAAGATCACCCACGACGCCGACAACTACGGCACCCCGAACAAGCTGACCCGCGACGACCTCCTGGACCTCATCCGGGACGCCGGCTTCCGTCCGGTCGAGCGCAACACACGCTACGAGATCATCCGCGAGTACCCGGGCCCCGACGCGGGGCTGCGCGAGTCGCCGCAGCCGATGCGGGTCTGAGGCCCGGCCGGGGCCTTCCGTCCGGACCCGGCGTCACGTCAGCCGGAGCAGCATCACGACGTCGTCGCGGTCGTCGCCCGGGGCCACCCGGATGGCGGCCGGGACGCGTCCGACCTCCTTGTAGCCGGCGCGCGCGTAGAAGGTCTCCAGGCCGGTGCCGCCCCGGCAGGTCAGCCGGACGGCCTCGATGTGCTCGAAGCCCTCGGCGGTGCGGGCCGCCTCCTCGGCGGCCGCCATCAGGTCGCGTCCGTACCCCTTGCCCTGGTGCCGGGGGTGCACCATCACCGTGTACAGCCACACCCAGTGCGTCATCAGGGGGTGGCTGTTGTGCGTGAAGAAGGCGGTGGCGGCGACCTCGCCGTGCTCGTCGCGGCCGACCAGCAGCCGGGTGCCGCCCTCCGCCATGCCCACGAGGTGCCGGAGCAGGGCGGGCCGGATCTCCTCCGGGGTCACCGGCGGGACGAAGCCGACGGCGCCGCCCGCGTTGGAGACGTCCGCCCAGAGGGCGAGGACACCGTCGCGCAGGGCGGGGCCGACCGGCGGGTCCAACTGGAAGGTAAGAGGCATGCTGCGAGAGTAGCCATTACATTTGCCCGGCTCAACCCCCCGCTCCCGGGCTCCGGGCCGCCGCGTGCTTCACTGGAGGGACGCTCGTCCGGTATGGGAGGGACAGACATGCTCCGCTACACCTTGATGCGCCTCGGCATCTTCGCCGGCAGCTTCCTCGCGCTGTGGGGCCTGGTCTACGTCGGCGTGCTGCCGCGCGGCCTCGGCGACTCCAACCTGCTCTGGGTCCTCCTGCTGTCCGTGCTGGTCTCCGCCCCGCTCAGCTTCGTGCTGCTGCGCAAGGAGCGGGACGCGATGAGCGTCGACATCGTGGCGAAGGTCGACCGGGCGAAGAGCCGCCTGGAGGCGAACCGGTCCGCCGAGGACACGGTCTGAACGACATAAAGGGACCGTAAGGTTCCTCACACGCAGAACACCCCGGTCGGGAGCTTCCAAGGCTCCTGCCTGGGGTGTTCTGCGTTTCGAAGGTCTCGGCTGCCTCGCGGGCGCGAATCTGTCTCAAAGAAGGGCTTTGAGGTTCTCAAAGTTCAAGTGTTAACGTATCGGCCATGAAGACAGCAGTGCGCCTCCCCGATGCCGTGAGCACCCCGCTCGTGGCGCGCCTGCACGTCGATCTGTGCCGCTGTACGTCCGCGGTCTGTTGCCGTTCGCTCTGACCCGGCATCATGCAGCGGCCCGCGCCCGGAGCGCGTGTGTGCCGCACCCCCGTCCCCGTATTCCCCCGATACGCACCAGTGGAGTGTGTCCGTGTCCGCGTCCTCGTCCGCGTCCGTGACGACGTCCCGCATACCCAAGGTCCCGTTCTGGGCCCAGATCGTCGCCGGCCTCGCCCTCGGCGTGCTGCTCGGCTGGCTCGCCCGCAGCCAGGACATCGGCTGGCTCCAGGAGACCCTCTCCCAGGTCGGCGGCATCTTCGTCCAGCTGCTCAAGCTGGCCGTCGCCCCGCTCGTCTTCTTCGCCATCCTCGTCTCGATCACCAACCTCCGTAAGGTCAACAACGCGGCCCGGCTCGCCGCGCAGACCCTCGTCTGGTTCATGATCACCTCGCTGATCGCGGTCGCCATCGGCCTCGCCATCGGCCTGATCACGAACCCGGGCTCCGGTACCGGCCTCACGCCGAAGGACGGCAAGCTCCCCGAGCACCAGGGCAGCTGGATCGACTTCCTCACCGGCATCGTCCCGACCGACGTCATCACGCCGTTCACCGAACTGAACGTCCTGCAGATCGTCTTCATGGCCGCCGTCGCCGGCATCGCCGCCCTCAAGCTCGGCGACCGGGCGCAGCCGATCCTGACCCTCTCCGAGTCCGTCCTCGAACTGCTGCAGAAGGCCCTGTGGTGGGTCATCCGGCTGGCCCCGATCGGCACCGCCGGACTCATCGGCCGCGCCATCGTCGACTACGGCTGGGACCTGATCGGCAAGTACGCCACCTTCACCGCCGACGTCTACGTCGGCTGCGCCCTGGTCCTCTTCGGCGTCTACCCGCTGCTCCTCGCGACGGTCGCCAAGCTGAACCCGCTGCAGTTCTACAAGGGCGCCTGGCCGGCCATCCAGCTCGCCTTCGTGTCCCGCTCCTCGGTCGGCACCATGCCGGTCACCCAGCGCGTCACCGAGCGCCTCGGCGTCCCGAAGGAGTACGCCTCCTTCTCCGTGCCGTTCGGCGCCACCACGAAGATGGACGGCTGCGCCGCGATCTACCCGGCGCTCGCGGCGATCTTCATCGCGCAGATCTTCGACGTGCAGCTGGGCGTCAAGGAGTACCTGCTGATCGCCTTCGTCTCGGTCATCGGCTCGGCGGCCACCGCCGGCCTCACCGGCGCGACGGTCATGCTCACCCTGACCCTCTCCACCCTGGGCCTGCCCCTGGAGGGCGTCGGTCTGCTCATGGCGATCGACCCGATCCTGGACATGATGCGCACGGCCACGAACGTCGCGGGCCAGGCGCTGGTCCCGGTCATCGTCTCGGCCCGCGAGAAGATCCTCGACGTCGCCGCCTACGAGTCCGCCTCGGGCTCCCCGGTCGACGAGCCGGCGGAGACGCCGGACGCCGAGCGCAAGGTGCCGGTCCAGGCCGCCGCCTGACCCGTCCCCGGACGCCCGGAGCGCATACGCCCGAGGCCCCTGCCCCGCGAGGGGGGAGGGGCCTCGGGCGTTCGCCGGCCCGGCGGGCCCGGGCCGTCCCGGTGGGCGCCAGCTCAGCGGACGACGTCGAAGACCTGCTTCTGCAGGCCGTTCGGGTAGGCCTCGTACTCGACCAGGCGCAGCTTCTGGGCGTCCTTGTCCGCGGTGCTGAACAGGCGCTTGCCGGCGCCGAGCAGGAGCGGGAAGACGAGCAGGTGGTAGCGGTCGATCAGGCCGGCGTCGGACAGGGCCCGGTTGAGCGAGGCGCTGCCGTGGACGATGATCGGGCCGCCCTCGGTCTCCTTCAGCGCGGCGACCTCGTCGAGCGAGCGCAGGATCGTGGTCTCGCCCCAGTCGGACACCAGGTCGTCCTCGGTGAGCGTGGTGGAGACGACGTACTTCGGCATGACCTTGTAGTCGGCGAACTCCGCCATGCCGGGCCACACGGGGCTGAAGGCCTCGTAGCTGACCCGGCCCAGGAGCATGGCGGCGGCCTCCTTCTGCTCCCGGCCCTTGATCTCGAAGGCCTCGGGGAGGAACTCGGTGTGCTTGAAGGTCCAGCCGGAGTTGCGGTAGCCGGGCTCGCCGCCGGGGGCCTCCACGACACCGTCGAGCGAGATGAAGGCGGTGCTGATCAGGGTGCGCATGGTGATTCCTCGGTCTCTCGTGCCGGTGGCGCGTCTCGGGGTGCCGTGTTCCTGCCGTACGTGGTCTATGACCGATGATCGCGGCGAAACTCATCGGCCGGCGGCATCCCACTAGGGTGACGTGTCGTGGCGGGGACGAGGAGGCTGCCGCGCCAGGTGCGCGAGCGGCAGATGATGGACGCGGCCGTGCGGACGTTCGGGCGGCGCGGGTACCAGGCGGC
Organism: Streptomyces sp. NPDC048018; assembly: GCF_043202995.1. Classification (NCBI taxonomy): domain Bacteria; kingdom Bacillati; phylum Actinomycetota; class Actinomycetes; order Kitasatosporales; family Streptomycetaceae; genus Streptomyces; species Streptomyces sp. NPDC048018. The sequence goes on along the minus strand of NZ_JBIDBK010000011.1, from coordinate 111,353 downwards.
GTCGATGGACGAGATCGCCGAACTGTCCGGGGTCTCCAAGCCGTTGGTCTATCTCTACCTGCATTCCAAGGAGGAGCTGTTCACCTCGTGCATCCGGCGTGAGGCCCGGGCGCTGCTCGCCGTGGTGGCCGCCGCCGTGGCGGGCGAGGGCGCGGCGGAGGAGCGACTGGCGGCGGGGCTGCTGGCGTTCTTCACCCACACCGCGGAGCATCCGGACGCGTGGGCGGTGCTGAGCCGGCAGGCGCGGGCGCAGGGGGAGCCGTTCGCCACGGAGGCGGAGCGGATGCGGGACGAGATCGCGGGGTACGTGGGGGAGCTGATCGGGGCCGCGGCGCAGGGGCCGTGCGATGCGGAGGGGCTGGCCCAGGCGCTGGTGGGGGCGGCGGAGTCGCTGGCCAACTGGGCGAACGGGCCGGCCGGGACGACGCCGCGGCAGGCGGCCGCGACGCTCATGGGTCTCGTCTGGACGGGGCTGGGCCGGCTGACCGGGCATGGCGGGGATCTGTCCAAATCGCCTGCGGAGCCCTAGATTTACTCGGAAGTAAGGTTACTGTCCGGTTCTCGACGCCCGAGGAGCCGCACGTGCCCGTCTCCGAGTCCTCGCCCGCGCTGGTCCGTGTCGACGGGACCGTCCGCGAGGTGTCCGTACCCGCGCTCGTGCCGCCCGTACGGCGCGGTTCGCTCGCCGACCTGCCGTACGACACCGCCCGCGAGGAACCGGCGGTGGTGCTGTTCTCCCGCAGGCGGCCGGACGGCGGCTGGGCCGACGTGACCGCCTCGGCCTTCGCCGCCGAGGTGCACTCCGTCGCCAAGGGGCTCATCGCCCAGGGCCTGCGGCCGGGCGACCGGCTCGCGCTGATGTCCCGGACCCGCTACGAGTGGACGCTGCTGGACTTCGCGGCCTGGGCCGCCGGGCTGATCACCGTCCCCCTCTACCCCACCTCCTCGGCCTACCAGACCCGCTGGATCCTCCAGGACTCCGGCGCCGCCGCCTGCGTCGTCGAGGACGCCGCCCAGGCCCGGCTCGTCTCCGCCGAGCGGCGCCGACTGCCTTCGCTCGGACAGCTGTGGGTGATCGACACCGGGGCCGTGGAGCACCTGCGCAGAGCCGGCGCGCGGGTCGCCGACGAGGCCGTCACCGCGCGGCGCGGGCTGCTCACCCCGCAGACCCTCGCCACCCTCGTCTACACCTCGGGCACCACCGGCCGCCCCAAGGGCTGCGCCCTCACCCACGCCAACTTCTTCACCGAGGTCGACAACGCCGTCGCACTCCTGCACCCCGTCTTCCGCTCGCTGAGCAGGGAACCCGCGTCGACCCTCCTCTTCCTGCCGCTCTCCCACGTCTTCGGGCGCATGGTCGCCATCGGCTGCGTCCGCGCCCGGGTACGGGTCGGGCACGCGCCCTCCGTCGAGAGCGACGAACTCCTCGCCGACCTCGCGGGCTTCCGGCCCACCTTCCTGCTCGCCATCCCCTACGTCCTGGAGAAGGTCTTCCACACCGCCCGCGCCACCGCCGAACGCGCGGGCCGTGCCGCCTCCTTCGACCGGGCCGCCCGGGTCGCCGAGCGCTACGGCCACGAGCAGACGGCGGACACCGGCGGCCCCTCCCTCGGCCTGCGCGCCGCCCGCGCGCTCTACGAACCGCTCGTCTACAAACGCATCCGGGCCGCGCTCGGCGGCCGGGTCCGGCACGTCATCTGCGGTGGCTCGCCCCTCGGCGCCCGGCTCGCCGAGTTCTTCGCGGGCGCCGGCATCGAGGTGTACGAGGGCTACGGCCTCACGGAGACCACCGCCGCCGCCACGGTCACCCCGCTCACCGGCCCGCGTCCGGGCACCGTCGGCCGGCCGCTGCCCGGCACCGCCGTACGCATCGCCGCGGACGGGGAGGTCTGGCTCAGGGGCGGCCATGTCTTCGCCGGCTACTGGGACGCCCAGCGCGGGCTCGCGCTGCCCTACACCGACGAGGGCTGGTTCCCCACCGGTGACCTCGGCGCCCTCGACGACGAGGGGCACCTGCGGATCACCGGCCGCAAGAAGGACATGATCGTCACCTCCGCCGGGAAGAACGTCGCCCCGGCGCCCCTGGAGGACTGGCTGCGCGCCCATCCCCTGGTCGCCCAGTGCATGGTCCTCGGCGACAACCGTCCCTACGTCACCGCGCTGGTCACCCTCGACCACGAGGGGCTGCTCCACTGGCGCCGGATGCGGCACAAGGACCACCTCGCGCTGTGGGAGCTCCTCCGCGACGAGGAACTCCTCGCGGTGGTCCAGCGCGCCGTCGACGACGCCAACCGGCTCGTCTCCCGCGCCGAGTCGATCCGCGCCTTCCGCGTCCTGACCACGGAGTGGACCGAGGCGAGCGGCCACCTCACGCCCTCCCTCAAGCTCAAGAGGCGGGCGGTGCTGCGGGACTTCGCGCGGGAGATCGACGAGATGTACGGGTGACCGGACGGGCCTGAGTCGGGCGCGGACCGTCCGGCCGCCGTCTTCGGTCTGCGCCTGCCGCCTTCGGGCTTCAGCCTTCGCGGTCTGCCGTCTTCGCGGCCTTACGCCTTCGGCGGGGCCCGTCGGTCCGCCCCGGCCCTCCCGGCCGGGGCGGCCGGGCCCCTGGGGCGCGTCGCACCGCCGGGGGCTACGGCCAGAGCAGTTCCCGGGCCCAGGAGCCGTCGGCGGTCCTGCGGTAGCGCAGCCGTACGTGCCGGCGCTGCGCGTCGCCCTGGAAGAACTCGACCTCGGCCGGCTCGACGACGTACACCGTCCAGCTCTCGGCGTGCGCCGCGGGCTCGCGACGGGCCCGGTCCCAGGCGGCGGCGCCGGCCCGCGCGAGCGTGCCGAGGTCGTCCAGGGGTTCGCTCTGACGCCCCACGAGCGCGGAGGCGAGGGCCCCGGTGGTGCGCGCGTGGAGGTCGGCGTAGGCCTCCTCGCGGGTGCCGGTGACGACCGGTCCCCGCACCCGCACCTGCCGTCCCCGCACCGGCCAGTAGAAGCCGAGCGCCGCCTCGGGGCGGGCGGCCAGCTGGCGGCCCTTGGCGCTGCCCGCGTGCGAGGCGAAGTGCCAGCCGCGCGCGTCCGCGCCGTGCAGCATCACCGTCCGCACGTCGGGCCGTCCGTCCGCGTCCGCCGTGGCGAGCGACATGGTGTGCGGCTCCACGGCCCCCGCCGCCACCGCGTCGGCGAACCACGCGTGGAAGAGCGCCACCGGCTCCTCCGGCGCGTCCTCCGGCGCGAACCCGGGGAGTTCGGTGTCCCAGACCCGCAAGGACCGCAGGGCCTCCTGAAAACGCCGTTCGTCATCCATGGCGTCCATCATGAGGCCCTGCGGGGGAGGTGCGGCATCCGCACCGGTGCGGCTACCGCTGGATCAGCCGGTGTAGTAGCCGGCGACGTCGACGATGAGGTCGACGGTGCCGGAGTGGTTGTAGAGGGTGATCTGGCCGTCCTTGACCGGGACGACCACCAGGTTGGGCACGGTCTGGCCCGCGGTGAAGTTGAGACTGGACACCGCCGGGCGCCGGTCCCCGGACGGGTACACCGAGACGTAGCCGGCGGCCGTCGGGTTGGTGACGGTGACGTTCACGGCCACGGCGGTGACATCGCCCGGGATCACTCCCTGGCCGCCGACCCACACGTTCCGGGTCTGGCCCGCGCCGACCTTGGCGGGCGGCACCGGCTCGTAGAAGCGGGTGTCGAGGGCCCGGTAGGGCTGCATGGCGGTGAAGGTGCCGCCGGGGCCGTCGGTGAAGTACCCGGCGACGTCCGCGAGCAGGTCCACCGTTCCCGCGTGGTTGTAGAACGTGACCTTGCCCTCCACCACCGGGACGACCACGTGGTTCGCGACGGTGCGGCCGGCGGTGAAGTTCAGGTTCGAGACCGAGGCGCGCGGGGCGCCGTACGGCTGGACCGAGACGTAGCCGCCCTTGGTCGCGTTGGTCGCGGTCACGTTGAGGACCACGGCCTTCGCGGAGGCGTCCGGCACGGCGAGCGTGACGGTGCCGCGCTCGCCGACCTTCGCCTTCGGCACACCGAGGCCGCTGCGGGTGTCCATCAGCCGGCTGGGGGTGACGGGCCGGTAGACGGCCCCGCCCTTGCCCTCCTCGTAGTAGCCGGCCACGTCGGCGAGGAGGTCGGTCGAGCCGCTCTGGTTGTAGAAGTTCACCTTGCCGTCGACCACCGGGACGACGGCCGAGTTGGAGACGGTCCGGCCGGCGGTGAAGTTGAGGTGCGAACCGGCGGTCCGGTTCGTGCCGGAGGCGTAGGCGGTGACGAAGCCCGGGGCGGTCGGCGCGACCGCGGTGACGTTGAGGACGACCGCGGTGACGCCGGTCGCCGGAACGCCGCCGGCGCCCGTGACCTTGAGCGTGACCGTCTTGCCCGGGCCCACCTTGGCCTTCGGCACACCGAGCCCGGTCCGGGTGTCCATCAGGCGGGTGGGGGTCAGGGGGCGGAAGGTGCCCGGCAGGCTGGTGACGCGGTTGTCCCACACGTCGAGCGTGTCGGTGGTCCGCACGGCCGGGCCGACGCCGTCGGCGGGCTGCGCGGTCAGGACGAAGGTGTAGCGGCCGCCCTCGACGCCGCGGCCCGTGTCGTCCCTGCCGTCCCACGTGAAACGCACGCCCGCGGCCGTGCCGTGGGCGCCCCGGAAGGTGCGCACGGTGCGACCGGCCGCGTTCTTGATCTCCGCGGTCCAGGCGCCCACGGCGCGCGACGTGCGCACGCTGACCTCTCGCTCACCGTTGTAGAGCGGGTCGCCCTCGACCAGGGTGAGCGGCTGGGGGGTGATCGGGACGCGCTTGACGTGGACGTTCTCGGCGCTGTCGAAGTAGGCGACGTTCTGACCGAACTTGTCCACGGTCCAGCGCGTGCCGCGGTCCGAGGCGGACGAGGCCGGGAGGTCCGCGAGGTCGGAGGTCTGCCCGGTGGCGGCGTTCGTGAGCTTCAGCTTGTCGCCCTCGTGCCGGACGACGAAGCCGTCGCCGAGCAGCGCCTCACCGGCCGGGACCGGCACGCTCTTCTTCAGCGTGTGGTCGTAGACGCCCGCCTTCGCCGTCCCGCAGGCCCAGTACAGCCAGCGCCCCACGGCCCGCAGGTCGGTGGGCCGGCAGTCCGACCTGAGGTCGACGGCCGGAGAGGTCGCCTTCGTCTTCAGGTCGTAGGAGTTGACCAGATCGGACGCCGGGGCGGTGCCGGCCGGCTTCCACGCCTTGCTGCCCCACACGGCGACGGGGGTGTTCGGGAGGGTGAGCAGGACGGACGGCTGGTCGGCGGTGTAGTTCTCGAGGTCGCCGACGTAGGTGGTGTCGCCGCCCTTGGCCACGACGTAGCGGCCCGCCGCGTCCACGAGGGTGTCGGCGGAGGGAAGGCTGAAACCCTTGTACGAGTTGGTTTCGAGGGGGGCGGCGAGTCTCGGACCCCACAGGACCGCCGAGTCGCCGTCGCCGAGCGAGGCGAGGCCGTTGACCGGGTCGACGATGAAGGAGAACCGCCGCTTCGGCGCTCCCGCCTGGGGGGTGCCGGTCAGATCGGTGTCGACGTCGGTGAGGTCGGTCCAGTCGTCGCGCCGGCTGATGTGGCTCAGCCGGCCGGCGCCGAGGGCGATGCGGGAGATCGTCCGGGGAACGGGGGGGATCGTGCGCAGACGCGTCAGCCGGGGTGTGCCGTCGTCCCCCACGGTGATCCGGTGAAGGGCCCAGTCGAGGGCGTCCGTGCCCCCGGCGACGAGGACGCCGCCGTCGGGCGCGACGGCGAAGGCGCCCTGTTGGGCGGACTTCAGGAGTTCGGTGGCCGTCCCGCCGCCGACCGGGATCGCGCGCAGGGCGTGGCCGGCGAGGTAGCCGTTCTCGGGATAGAGCAGGTTCCGCTGGTAGACGACGGTGTCACCGGTGACGGTGAAGTACAGGCCCGGCCCCTCCTTGCCGACGGGGGCCGGGAGGACGGTCTCCACGGGCGTGGCCGTCGGGTTGTCGCGGGGGACCGAGAGCAGCGGCTTGCCGTTGCCGGGGTAGTACACGATGTGCCGCTCGCCGAGGGCGAACCAGCCGGTGGGCGCGATGGCGGCCGGGAGCGGCCGCACCGTGGCGGTCGCGTAGTCGAGCAGGTAGGTGGCGACCGGGCCGTCGGCGACGGGCCGGATCCTGAGGAGCGCGCCCTTCAGGTCCTGCTTGATCGCGGTGATCGGGCCCAGGGCCCTGGGGATGTCGGCGACGGTCCGGGTCGTGGTCGTGCCGTCCTCGGCCGCCTGGTACAGGGTGAGCGAGGTCAGCCCGGTCGTGTCCTGGGTGTAGGCGAGGGTGGTGTCGGCGTTGTAGGTCTTGGACCACACCTGGCCGCCGGGGATCGTGATGCTCTTCTTGGCGTCCGAGCCGACTTCGGCGACGGTGACCGTGCGCGGCTGGTCGAAGGGCTCGGTGCTGATGGTCGCGTGGAGACCGGAGTGGCCCGCGGCCTGTGCATCGCCGATCGGGGTGTCGGTGCCCGTCGCGTAGTCCGTCCAGACCGCTCCGGTCGTGCCTTCGACCACGTGTGCGTAGCCGGTCGTGCCGGCCTGCCTCAGGGAGTCGACGCGCGGCATCGCGCGCCCCGGGTTCGGGATCACCACCTCGTCGGCGGCGGCCGTCCCGGCGGCGGGGGTCGTGGCGGTCGCGGGTGCCGCGACCGTGGTGGTCAGTCCGGCCGCGATGCCGAGGGCGGTGGCCGCGGCCAGCGACGCTCTGCGGGCGTGGATGTTCAAGGAAGTCCCCTCCGAGGGCCTGATGCAGGCAGAGGACGGGTGGCCTTCGTTCGCGCGTTCCCGCGCGGCCCCCTCCGGCGCTTCCCGTCCGAAGGCGTGATCGTAACAGTGGCCCCGTACCGGCTGTCAGAGAGTTTCGAACTCGTTCAGGCCACCTGGCGCGGTGCGCCGTACTCCTTGACCGGGACCGCGTTCGCCGCGCGCTGGATCTCCTCGCGGATCTTCTTCGCGATCAGGTTCTTGAAGGGCGTCCGGGGCAGGACGCGCACCATGAACATGCGCAGGGCGATCTTGCGGCGCGACGAGACGGTCATCTCCTTGGCGAACCGCTCCGCGAAGCTCTGGTTGAGCTCGACGCCCGGCCGCATCACCTCCTCGTACGCGGCGAAGCCCGTGACGTGGTCGCCGCCGGCCGCGGCGAGTTCACCGGCCAGGACGTACGCGCCGGTGAGGGCGAGGCCGGTGCCCTGGCCCGAGGCGGGGGAGGTGCAGTGCGCGGCGTCGCCGAGGAGGACGACCCGGCCCCTGGACCAGCGGTCCAGGTGGATGGTGGAGATCGAGTCGAAGTAGAAGTCGTCCGCGTCCGCCGCGTCGGCGATCAGCCGCGGGATCTCCCAGTCGTCGCCCGCGAAGGCCTCGGCCAGGAGGCGCTTCTGGGCCGCGATGTCCCGGTGGTCGTAGGCGAGTTCGGCGGGTGCGGCGAAGACGAGGCAGTTCTTGGCGGTGGCCGCGCTCTCACCGGCCGTGCTGTAGACGGAGACCAGCTTGTCCGGGCGGGCGTGGTAGGTCTCCCAGCGGTCGAGGCCCAGGCGGTCGGGGCCGGTGAAGAGGGAGATGTACGCGCCGAGGTGGCGCCGGTGGTGCCGCTCGTCGCCGAAGACCAGGCGCCGCGTGGCGGAGTGCAGGCCGTCCGCGCCGACCACGAGGTCGAACCGGCGACGGGTGCCGCTCTCGAAGACCACGTCCACGCCCTCGCCGTCGTCGTGCAGGGAGGAGACGGAGTCGCCGAAGACGTACTCGACGTCCTCTCGGGTGCGCTCGTAGAGGATGCGGGCGAGATCGCCGCGCATGATCTCCTCGTCCTGCTCCTCGCGTCCGCCGAAGATCGCGGCGGGCAGCTCGCCGACGGTGCGGCCCTCGGAGTCGACGTAGGAGCCGCCGGCCATGTCGGTGGAGTGGGCGCGGACCTCGTCGAGGATGCCCATCCGCGCGCAGATCTCGACGGCGCCGCCGCGCAGGTCGACCTTGTAGCCGCCGGTGCGCACCGCCGGGGCCTTCTCGACGACGGTGGCGGCGAAGCCGTAGCGGTGCAGCCAGAGGGCGAGCGCGGGGCCGGCGATGGAGGCGCCGGAGATCAGGACGGTCCTGGCGGGGCGGGCGGTGGTGGTCACGGCGGGACTCCTCGGTCGGTTCGGTGCGGGGCCGGCCGGCCCCGCACCGATGACTATACGGATGTCCTACACGCGTGTCTATGACGCTTGTATAGATTCTTGGATCCCCCGTCCGGGCCGGGTCAGCCGCGGCCCAGCACCACCGTCCCCGAGGAGCAGAACCAGCCCCCCGTCCCGGACGCCACCGCCAGCTCCGGCAGCGAGCCGTCCGGGCGCCGGACCTGGAGGCCCGGCGCCTCTCCGCGCAGCTGGCGGACCGCCTCGACCAGCAGGAACAGGCCGCGCATGCCCGGATGGCAGGCCGAGAGGCCGCCGCCGTCCGTGTTCACCGCGACACGGTCCTTCTCGGCGAAGAACGCCCCGCCCTCGCCCTTGGCGCAGAACCCCAGGTCCTCCAGCGTCACGAGCGTCATATAGGTGAACGCGTCGTAGATCTCCGCCACGTCGACCTCGGCGGGGCGCACTCCCGCCCGCGCGAAGGCGAGCCGCCCGCTCACCGCCGCCGGGGAGACGGTGAAGTCCTCCCACTCCGACATCGTGGTGTGCGAGACGTGCTCGCCCGTGCCGAGGATCCAGACCGGCGCCTTCGCCGTGTCCGGCACGTACTCCTCGGCCGCGAGCAGCACCGCGCAGCCGCCGTCGCTGCGGATGCAGCAGTGCAGCCTGGTGAAGGGGTCCGCGATCATCGGCCCGCCGAGCACGTCGTCGACCGTGATCGGGTCCCGGAACATGGCCTCCGGGTTGAGCGCCGCGTGGGCCCGCGCCCGGACGGCGACCTCGGCGAGCTGCTCCAGGGTCGTGCCGTACTCGTGCATGTGCCGGCGGGCGGCCATCGCGTACTTGGCGATCAGGCTGTGGCCGTACGGCACCTCGAACTGCAGCGGGCCGCGCGACCCGAAGGAGAGGTTGCCGGTGCGCCGCCGGGCTTTGATGTCGGCGCGCGCGGTGGAGCCGTAGACGAGCAGGACGGCGTTGGCGTGACCGGCGGCCACGGCGTCGGCGGCGTGCGCCGCCATGACCTCCCAGGTGGCGCCGCCGACGCCGGTGGAGTCCACCCAGCGGGGGCGGAGTCCCAGGTATTCGGCGACCTCGACCGGTGCGAGGGTGCCGAGGCCCGCGGAGGCCAGGCCGTCGATCACCGAGCGGTCGAGGCCGCTGTCCGCGAGGGCGCGGCGGGCGGCCTGGGCGTGCAGGGCGTAGGGGGTGGCCTCGTCGACGCGGCCGCAGTCGGAGTGGGCTATGCCGACGACGGCGACGCGACGGCGGTCCCGGGTGAGGGTGGGCATGAATCTGACGGTACATCAGATTTGTTGCTCCGACAGGGTCGCCGGGCTGTGCATCTGCCCCGCGCGGTCCTAGCATGACGCACCGTCAGATACGGAGGGGAGACCCATGCGTACCGCCGCCGTCACCGAAGAACAGCAGGAGATCCGCCGCACCCTGCGCGAACTCCTCGCCAAGCGCGCCGGACCGGCCGAGATCCGCGCGGCCGTCACCACCCACGAGGGGTACGACACCGCGCTCTGGGCCGCCCTCGCCGGCACCCTCGGCCTGCCCGGACTCGCCCTGCCCGAGCGGTACGGAGGAGTCGGCTGCGGCCCCGCCGAACTCGCCCTCGCCTGCGAGGAGACCGGCCGCGTCCTCGCCCCCTCCCCACTGCTCGCCACCAGCGTCCTCGCCGCCCCGCTGATCGCCGCCCTCGGCACCGAGCGGCAGCGCGCCGAACTCCTGCCACGGATCGCCGACGGCACCCTGACCTGCGCCCTCGCCCTTCCCGGCGGCTCGCTCCCGCTCGCCCTCGGCCTCACCGGCGACAACGCCGCCGAGCCCTGGGCGGGCGACGGGCGCTCCGGCGGCGTGCAGGCCACCCGGCCCGGCGGCGCGGGCTGGGTGCTGTACGGCGAGGCCGGGCACGTCCTCGACGGGCACAGCGCCGGGCTGCTCGTGGTCGCCGCGCACACCGGCGGCTTCCCGCGCAGCCGCACCCTGCTCTTCCTCGTACGCGCCGACGCGGCCGGCCTCGTCCGCCGCCGCCTGCCGACCCTGGACGTCACCCGCCCCCAGGCCCTCGTCGAACTGCGTGACGCCGAGGCCGAGCTGCTGGGCGAGGAGCCGGCCGACACGCTCGCCGCGCTCGCCGCGACCGGGCGCACCGCGGCCGTCATGCTCGCCGCCGAGGCGGTCGGCGCCGCGCGCGGCGCACTCGACCGGACCGTCGAACACACCACCAGCCGACGGCAGTTCGGGCGCCCCATCGCCTCCTTCCAGGCGATCGGGCACCGCCTCGCCGACCTCCTCGTCCAGATCGAGTCGGCCCGCTCCCTCACGGTCTGCGCGGCTCGGGAGGAGCAGGGCGTCTCCGGGGCGCTCGCCCTCGCGCAGGCGCTGGAGGCGCAGCGCGCCGCGGCCGCCGAGGCCGTCCAGCTGCACGGCGGCCTCGGCATCACCTGGGAGCACGACGCCCAGCTCTACTTCAAGCGCGCCGCCGCCGACGAGCTCCTCTTCGGCCCGGCCCACCGGCTGCGCGCCCGCGCCGCCGAGTGCGAGGGCCTGTTCGGCGGGGGCGCCGGAGCGGGCGGGGGATCCGCGACCGGCGTCGCTCCGGGCGCTTCCGGGGAGGTGGCCTAGGTGCCGGTCGGACTGCGCATGATGCAGAAGGTCTCGTCCACCCGGGCCTTCGCGAGGATCGCCCCGCACGTCGTCCCCGCCATGGACCGGGCCGTGCACCGGCTCACCCGCGGGAAGGTGATGCTCAGCGCACGGATGCTCCCGGGCGTCATCCTCACCGCCAGGGGTGCCAGGACCGGGCAGCCGCGGATCACCCCGCTCGCCTGCATGCCGGAGCCGGAGGGCACCTGGCTGCTCGTCGGCTCCAACTTCGGACGTCCGGACCACCCGGCCTGGACCGCCAATCTGCTCGCCCACCCGGACGCCCGGGTCAGCTGGCGCGGCGAGAGCTTCCCCGTACGGGCGCGGCTGCTGGCGGGGGAGGAGCGGGCCGCCGCCTGGCGTGCGGTGCTCGCCTTCTGGCCGCCGTACGCGACGTACCAGGCACGGATCGACCGGGAGATCCGGCTCTTCCGGCTCACGCGGGGCCCGGGCGGTCCGGACGGGCCCGGTGGGCCGGACGGTCCGGGTGCTTCGGGTGCCTCGGGCGCTTAGGGCGGCGAGAGTGGGCCCGGCGGGGCGGGGGGCGCCGGCGGCCCGGGTGGTCCCGGCGGGAAGTGACGGGGGCCGAAGCGGATTCCGGGGCGATCCGGCCGACGGGCCGATGGGGCCGACGGGGGTCCGGAGATCGACCGGGCGGGTGAAGGGGGAGAACGGAACCGGCGGCGGTCACGCGTCCGTAGCTCGGGTACTTCGTACCCGGTACGGACGGGACCGCCGCCGGTGCGACAGGACGGGTGAAGGGGAGCCGGATGCTCTCGGGGGCTACTTCGTCGGCTTCTTGCCCGTGATCCCCAGGTGCACCAACAGGGCGAGGTTCGGCTTGAGTTCGGCCTGCTTCACGCCCCAGGTCTGGAAGCCCTTCTGGTGGCCTGCGACCGCAGCCAGCATCGCCACCAGTGAGCCCGCCATCGCCGCGGGGCTGACGTCCTTGTCGACCTTGCCCTTCGACTGGAGCTCCTTCACCGCGTCCGTCAGGGAGTTGGTGACCGAGTTCAGGATCTTCATGCGGATCTTGTAGAACCGCTTGTCGCCCTCCGCGGCCCCGAGGTCCACCACCCGCAGGATCGCGTCGTGCTTGCGCCAGAAGTCGAGGAATCCCTCGACCAGGTCCTCGGAGGACTGCCAGCCGGCCTTGCCGACCCAGGAGCGACCGGAGACGAGCTCCGTCAACCCCGCGCCCTCCTTGGCCATTTCCTCCGCGATCTCGAGGACGGCACCCTCGACGTCAGGGAAGTACTGGTAGAACGTCGCGGGTGAAGTACCCGCCTTCCGGGCCACGTCGATGACCTTGACGTCCCGGTAGGGCGAGGAGCTGAGCATCTCGCCGAGGCAGTCCAGCAGCTTCTGCCGCGTCGCCTGGCCGCGTCGTCCGGCCACGCGGCCGTCGACGGTGCGTACTTGTCCTGTCATGCCGTCAGCTTACCGAGGGGTGATCGGCGCGCGATTCGGCCGACTGCAAATGGGGTGCACCCCCCTCACCGGCGCTTCTCCGACCGCCGCGCGCCCCTCGTTGAGCTTATTAACAGCCTGTGGACAACTTCGGTGGACAACCCAGGCAGGGCAAGGGTTCCGTAGGATAAATGGGTACAAGCGTTCGTTTTCTGGCGTCGCATGTGGGTGCGGGACCGGGGCGGCACGCCCATCCTGGTGCCATGGGCGTATTCGCACAGGGCACCCCGTGCTGGGTGGACGCGCAGCTTCCCGACCTCGAGGCGGGCAAGCGCTTCTACGGTGAGCTCTTCGGCTGGAGCTTCGACCCCGACCGCGACGAGGCCCTGCTCCAGGGGCGCCGGGTCGCCGGCCTGCTGCCCAAACGGGACGGGCGGATGCCCACCACCTGGACCGTGTACCTCGCCGCCGGCGACGCCGGCACCGTCGCCGAGCGCGTCAAGGCGGCGGGCGGGCAGATGGTCATGGAGCCGTACCCCGTCGGCCCCTTCGGCGTCATCGCCCTCGCTGCCGACCCCGGCGGCGCCGTCTTCGGACTGCGCCAGTCCGGGGACCAGGACGGCTTCGAGGTCACCAACCGGCCCGGGTCCTTCTGCTGGATGGAGGTCTACACCCGGCGGCCCGAAGCGGTCGACACCTTCTACGCCACCGTCTTCGGCTGGCTCGGCCGCCAGGTCGACCCCGGCGAGGAGGGCCGTGAGGACGGCTTCGACTACCGGATCTGGTCCCCGCCCGGCTCCCGCCCGGGCGACGACACCGCCTTCGGCGGCCGCGCCGTGATCACCGACGCCTTCCCCGCCGAGATGCCCGGCCACGTCCTCGTCTACTTCGCCGTCCGCGACTGCGACGAGACCTGCGCCACCGCCGTCCGCCTCGGCGGACGGGTCACCACCGGCCCCTTCGACACCCCCCACGGGCGCATCGCGGTCCTCCACGACAACCAGGGCGCCCGGTTCGCCGTCCTCGCCGAGCCCCCGGAAGCCGCCGGCGGGCGCTGAACCCGCCCGCTCCGACCCGGTCGGCAGGACCCGTGCGGCGGCGCCCGCGCCGGCGCGGAACGCCCCGGGCCGGCGGCCCGCGAACCGCGAGCGAGGGAGCCCCCGCCGCAGGTCGGCCCCGGCCCGCGGGCCCTAGGGTCTGTCTTTCGGATCATGCCGGGCTCGCGGCGTCTGGCACGCGCATCTGCGGCGTTGTCGTCGGTCGCCAGGGCTCCGCCATGGCTCCCTCCTCCGTCTTGCAGCTGCACGCACCGGACGCCGCTCCCTGATCCGGCCTGATCCGAAAGACAGACCCTGGCCCCCGCGCGGGACGAACCCGCGCCGGCCGGGTCCGCGCTCCGGTGCTCGCGCCGGGGAAGGGGGCAGCGCCGACCCAAACGTACGATCACTCACAAGCGTGATCTATGGAGACGACACCCCGATCCGCCCCCGGGTTCGCAACCACCGCCCCGGACAGGAAGAATCAGGGTCCACGGGGCCGTAATCTCATGGCCCTACGGGGAGGTGGCAGGCAAGTGGAGCAGCTGACGCAGCACGACCCGAGAAGGATCGGGCCCTTCGAGGTGCTGGGCCGGCTCGGTGCGGGCGGAATGGGTCTCGTCTATCTCGCGCGCTCGGCGTCCGGGCGGCGCGTGGCGATCAAGACCGTGCGGACGGAGCTCGCCGAGGACCAGCTGTTCCGTGTCCGCTTCACGCGGGAGGTGGAGGCCGCACGGGCGGTCTCCGGCTTCTACACCGCGGCGGTCGTCGACGCCGATCCGCGGGCCGCGGTGCCGTGGCTCGCGACCGCCTACGTGCCCGCTCCCTCCCTCGAAGAGATAGTGAACGAGTGCGGGCCGCTCCCGGCCCAGGCGGTGCGCTGGCTCGCGGCCGGCGTCGCCGAGGCCCTGCAGTCCATCCACGGCGCGGGCCTGGTGCACCGCGACCTCAAGCCCTCCAACGTCCTCGTGGTCGAGGACGGCCCCCGGGTGATCGACTTCGGCATCGCGTCCGGCGTGTCCAACACGCGCCTGACCATGACCAACGTCGCCGTCGGCACCCCGGCCTACATGTCCCCCGAGCAGGCCCGCGACTCGCGCAGCGTCACCGGCGCCAGCGACGTCTTCTCGCTGGGGTCGATGCTGGTGTTCGCCGCCACCGGACACGCGCCCTACCACGGGGCCAACCCGGTCGAGACGGTCTTCATGCTGCTGCGGGAGGGGCCGGACCTGGAGGGGCTGCCGGACGAGCTGCGGCCGCTGATCGACGCCTGTATGCAGATGGACGTTGCCCAGCGCCCCACCCCGGCGGACCTGCAGGCCATGCTCGCCCCGCACCTCTTCGGCTCCGGCGAGGACGACAGCGGTACGGCCGCCGCCTGGCTGCCGCAGAGCGCCGTCGCCATGATCGAGACCCGGCGCGGCGGCCGGCCCAGCCCGCCGCCCCCGGCCGCCCCGCCGATGCCGCCGCGCCCGCCGCGCGAGCCCGCGGAGTGGGGCGCCGACCCGCGGGGCGGCGGACGCCACGCCGGCCGCTCGGAGGCGGACTCCGCCGGTCCGGTCCGCCTGGCCGGCGCCGCGGTGCCGATCGGTCCCGGACCCCGGGTCGCCGACACCCGTGCGGCCATCGGGGCCGGCGCGGGCGCCGCGGCCGGCGGCGCGACCGGCTGGGTGCGCCCGCCCGGCGGTGGCGCGTTCGCCACCGAGCCCGCCCCGCCGCCCGGCTCCCGCCCGCTGCCCGGGCCCGCCCAGGCCCCGGAGGCGCAGCACACCTCGCCGGCGCAGGCCCCCGAGGCGCCGGGGCACTGGCGCCCCTGGCGGTTCCGCATGTCCAACGACGTGTGGGGCACCCCGGTCGTGGACGGCGACCTGCTCTACGTGACCTCCTTCGAGGTGCACGCGCTGGACACGGCGAGCGGCCGCCGCCAGTTCAAGACGCGGGACGTGGCCTGGTCGATGGCGGTGGCCGCCGGCCGCATCCACGCCTCGGACGGGCCCACCCTCTACGCGCTCGACGCTCACGACGGCGGCGAGCGCTGGCGGCTGCACACGGACGCCTGGGTGTACTCCCTCCAGGTGGACCGGGGCACCGTCGTCACCGGCACCCGCGGCGGCGGCGTGCAGGCCTGGGAGGCCTCCAACGGTGCCAAGCTGTGGGAGGTCACCGGCGCGCAGACCGACTTCGAGACGCCCGAGGGCGGGCCGTCCGTGCACGGGGACACCGTGTACGTGTGGCGCGACGCCCGGCTGCAGGCGCTGGACGCGCGGACCGGCGTGGAGCGCTGGTCGTACCCGATCGGCGACGCCGCGTCCTGCGCCCATGTGCCGGTGCGGGTCGCGCCCGCCGAGGACGGCTGTGTGTACGTGGCCGCCGGCACCCGGGTGCTGTCGGTGGACGTGGCGAGCGGGCACGTCCGCTGGCACTTCGAGGCGCCGGCGGTGTTCGTGTCGCCGCCCGCGTACGCGCCGGGTCCCGCCGTCACGGGCGGCGGGGTCTATCTCGCCGACCACCTGGGCACGGTGTACGCACTGGACGCGACCACCGGCAAGGACCGCTGGCGGATCGCGACCGAGCCGCGCCAGTCCACCGAGCCGGTGCTGGTCGCGGCGGGCAACGTGCACGTCGGGAGCGGCAGCGCGCTCTACACCCTGGACGCGGTCACCGGCACGCCGAAGTGGCGGTTCGCGGCGGGCGGGGAGCTGATCGGCTCCCCGGTGGTCGCCGACGGGCGGGTGCACTTCGGTTCGGCCGACCACGTCCTCTACACCCTGGACGCGAGCGGCGGGCAGCTGCGCTGGAAGCTCGCGACCGGCGGCGAGATCACCGGCTCGCCGGTGGTCGGCAACGGGGTGGTGTACGCGTGCAGCAAGGACCGCTGCGTGTACGCGCTCGACGCGGTGAAGGGCACGGCGACCAACCGGGGCGCGTAGGCCGGGGCCGGCCCCGGTCCGAGGACGGGCCCGGCGGCCGTGCTCCGTCCCGGGGCCCGGCGGCCTAGGCCCGGTGTCCCGGGGGCGGCGGCGTCTCGTCGCGCCCGGGTTCCCAGGGCACGTCCGAGGACGGGGGTGGCGCGGTCCCGGGCGGCGGTGCCTGCTCCGGGGGCGGGCCGCCGACCGCCGGGCGCGGGGCCGCGGGGCCCCCGTCCACCCGGGTGGCGTGCCGGCCGCGGCCGGACATGACGACCGCGCCGGCGATCAGCAGCACCCCGCCGCCGAAGGCCAGGCCGACGCCGTCGTCGAGGCCGTTGCCGGTGGAGCCGACGCTCAGGCCGTCCTCGGCCTGTCCGACGCGCACCATCCACAGGACGGTGAAGCCGAGCACGACGAGCCCGGCCAGGGCGACGAGCAGGCGGGAGCGCAGCACGACCCCGACGAGGGTGAGGACGGCGGCGAAGGCGAAGGGCAGCAGGATCGAGGCGATCACCTCGGCCCTGGCGTCGGTGATGCCGGTGAAGAGGTCCTCGATGCCGTAGGTGCTTCCGTGACGGCCGTCGTACCAGGCACGGAAGGGGCTCCATACGGCGGCCGTCGCTCCGGCGAGTGCCAGGACCGAGCCGACGATGTTGCGGATCACCGCGGGCCTCCTTACGGTCCGGCTCCCGGTCACGACGCTACGCCGGGTGCGGGGGGCCCGCCATGTGACGGCCGGGCGGCGCTAGGGTGACGTGCGCACGAGGCAGGCAGCGTTCGCGATCGGGACGGATGGACGGGGGAACGGCGATGGTCCGCACGAGGCTGAAGCTCGCGGCGACGCTCACGGTGGTGGTGCTCGCGCTGACCGGATTCCAGACGAGCGGCAGCGGCGGCCACGGCAGCGGCAAGAGCAGCAGCCGGTCGGGCAAGAGCAAGAGCGACGGCGGGGGCGGCTGCTCCAGCTCCAGGAAGAACAACCACGACTACGACGACGAGGACTCCTCCGGCTCGGGCGGTTCGGGCTCGGACGACTCCCCGTACACCCCGGCTCCGACCACGTCCGCGTCCCCGACCCCGGACGTCGAGGCCTTCGTCGTGGACTGCGTCCGGGCGGCGCAGAAGAAGCGCAAGGGCAAGCCGGCCCGCAGGGCCGACACCACCACCACGGTGAAGGTCGTCTCGCGTGCCTCGTACGCGCGCACGTTCAGGGTGGTCGTGGAGTTCGAGACGGCGGGCGGCACGGAGGTGGACCGGGCCGAGGCCGTGGTGTCCGTCGACGGCTACGCGTCCGAGGTCGTCGACGTCCCCATGCGGGCGCCGGGCAGGGTCGGTCAGGTCGAGCGGTGTGAGATCGAGTCGGTCACCGTCCAGTAGGGTGTCGTGCGCCTGTCAATCCTCTCGGGGGACGGGCTTCTCTATGCACTCGCACACACTCAACGGGGGTTGAAGCGTGAAGCTTCGTCATGTCCGTGCCATCGCCGTTCTCGGTCTCGCCGTCGTCGCCCTCACCGGCGCCCGCGGCTCCCACGGCGCGAGCTGCGGCGGCGGCCACGGATCCGGTTCCGGCGGCAGCTCCAGCCACTCCAGCAGCGGCTCCGACGGCAGCTCCGGCAGCTCCTCGGGCAGCGTCAGCGGCGTCGGCGGCTCGTCGAGGGACCGTGCCTCGCGCGACGTCAAGATCGACGAGTGCGCGCTCAGCGCGGACGGCAAGCAGCTGGTCGCCAAGGTGACCGTCTCCAACAGCGACTCCTCGGCGTACCTCTACGACGTCACCCTGCAGTTCAAGGGCGCCGCCGGCAAGAGCGTCGACCTCGCACTGGCCCAGGTCGAGGACCTGCGGGTGGAGGGCGGCGCCTCGAAGTCCGCCGAGGCGACCACCCCGTACACCGGCTCCGGCAACGGCTCCGAGTACACCCGCTGCGAGGTCTCCTTCGCCTCCCGCACCAGCGCCTGACGCGGGCCGCCCCGCCCCGTCTCAGCGCAGCCGGAAGCCCCCGCTCCCGCGCCGCCCGGTGAAGAGCTCGGCCTGCCGCTCCGGCGGCAGGTTGCCGAGCGCCACCAGGTGCGGCGCGTGGGCGAGGGCCTGGGCGCGGGCGGCCTCCTTGGCCGACCACAGGGCCCGGACGGTCCCCTGGACGGCCTCCGTCGGGTAGCCGGCGATCACCGTGGCGGCGTGGCGTGCGGCCGCCAGCGCCTCACCCGCCGGGGTGAGTTCGCTGACGAGCCCGGTCTCGTACGCCCGCCGCGCGGAGATCCGCTCGGCGGTGCCCATGAGCGCCATCCGGGCGACCTCGCCGAAGGGCATCCGCTGCGCCATGTGGATGGTCTCGAAGGCGCTGACCATGCCGTAGGCGGTGTGCGGGTCGAAGAACGCGGCGCCCTCGCCGGCGACGAGGAACTCCGCCTCGCCGAGCAGGTAGAAGGCGCCGCCGCAGGCCATGCCCTCGACGGCCGCGACGACCGGTTTCCACAGGTCGTTGGCCTTGGGCCCGATGGCGACGAGGGGGTCGTCGATCGTGTACGGGGAGGAGGGCTGGGGCACCTGCCCGGCGGCGGCGCGGTCGATGCCGGTGCAGAAGGCCCGTCCGCCGGCGCCGGTGACGACGATCGCCCGCACCTCGTCCTCGTGGCGGAAGCCCCGCCAGGCCTCGCCGAGCAGCCGGGCCATGTCCAGGGTGATCGCGTTGTGCCGGTCGGGCCGGTCGAGGGTGACGACGGCGATCCCGTGCTCCTTGTCCCGCTCGACGCGGACGGTCACGCGCGCTCCAGGAGCCAGCGGGGCACGGTGACGCCGTCGATCGTGGTGAAGGCGACCTTCACGGCCGCGCCGATGCGCAGCCGGGCCGGGTCGACGGAGTTGAGGGGCGCGCCGGGGGCGGCGACGACGTTGCCCGCGAGGCGGATGCGGGGGGCGTCGGCGAGTTCGACGAGGACCGCGTTGTACGGGGCCTGGGCGGCGTAGTCGGGCAGCAGCGGTGGGTGCGGGAGCACGAAGGACCAGATCCGGCCGCGCCCGGACATCGGGCGCCAGGTGCTGTCGAAGGACCGGCAGTGCGGGCAGCAGGGGCGGGGCGGGAAGCGGAGCTCGCCGCAGTCGGGGGCGGCGCAGGCCTGGACGCGCAGTTCGCCCCGGGCGGCGTACTCCCAGAACGGGGCGCCGTCCTCGTCGATGACGGGTGTGAGCAGGCCCATGGGGCCCTCCTTCTCAGGCTCGGAGCAGGATCGCGGACGTGGGGACGCCCTCGCCGGCGGTGACGAGGCAGGCGGCGGCGTTCGGGACCTGGGCGGTGGAGACGCCGCGGAGCTGCTTCACGCCCTCGTTGACGAGGTTGAAGCCGTGGACGTAGGCCTCGGAGAGTCCGCCGCCCCCGGTGTTGATCGGGAGCCGGCCGCCGATCTCCAGGGCGCCGCCCTCGGTGAACGCGCCGCCCTCGCCGCGGCCGCAGAAGCCGTAGCCCTCCAGGGAGAGCGGGACGAGCGGGGTGAAGGCGTCGTAGATCTGGGCGACGTCGACGTCCTCGGGGCCGAGGTCGGCGTTCTTCCACAGGTGGCGGGCGGCGGTCCAGGCCGGTCCGGACAGCGGGTCGTCGTTCCAGTAGTTGACCATGCCGTGGTGCTGGGCGGGCAGGCCCTGGGCGGCGGCGTGGACGTAGACGGGCTTCTGCCGGCAGTCGCGGGCCCGCTCGGCGGAGACGACGACGCAGGCCAGCGCGCCGTCGGTCTCCAGGCAGTTGTCGAAGAGGCAGAGGGGTTCGCTGATCCAGCGGGAGGTCATGTACATCTCGCGGGTCAGCGGGCGTTCGTACATGATCGCCGCCGGGTTCTGGTTGGCCCGGTTGCGGCAGGCGAGGGCCACGTTGAAGAGGTGGTCGCGGGTGGCCCCGTACTCGTGCATGTAGCGGCGGGCGAGCATGGCGATCTCGTCGGCGGGCCGGACGAGTCCGAAGGGGCGGGTCCACTGGCCGGGGGTCGGCAGCTGGACGGTGGTGTTCTTCCAGGGCCTCGGTCCCGAGCCGCGCTTCCGGGACCGCCAGGCCACCCCCACGCTCGCCTGCCCGGTGGCGATGGCGGCGGCGAGGTGTCCGACGGTGGCGCAGGAACCGCCGCCGCCGTAGCCGACCCTGGAGAAGAAGGTGACGTCGCCGGCGCCGATGGCCTTGGCCACCTCCACCTCGTCGGTCTCCTCCATCGTGTACGAGGCGAAGGCGTCGACCTCGGAGGGATCGATCCCGGCGTCGTCGAGAGCGGCGAGGATCGCCCGGCAGGCGAGCGTCTTCTCGGACTCCGGGAGGTGTTTCGCAAAGGGTGTCTGGCCTATGCCGACGATGGCTGTGCGGTCCTTGAGCACGTCGTCCCCCTCGGTGCGCCACGTTGCTGACAGCGCGTCAGGCTACAGCTAATCTGACGGATAGTCAGCTACGGGGATTCCGGCGGCGGAGGGGACGGGCGATGGAGTACGGCTCGATACCGGAGTTGGTGCGCGCGGCGGCCGAGCGGTACGGGCCGGGGGAGGCGGTCGTCGAGGGCCGCACCCGCGTCTCGTACGCCGAACTCGGCGCCCGCGTCGAGCGGGCGGCGGCCGCGTGCCTCGCCACGGGCGTGCGGGCGGGCGACCGGGTCGCGATCTGGGCGCCCAACACCCTGGACTGGATCGTCTCGGCGCTCGGCGCGGTGACGGCGGGCGCGGTGCTGGTCCCCCTCAACACCCGCTTCAAGGGCACCGAGGCGGCGGACGTCCTGGCGCGCTCGCGGGCCCGCCTGCTCTTCGTGACCGGCACCTTCCTCGGCACCTCGTACGTGGCCTCGCTGCGGCGCGCGGAGGCGGAACTGCCGCACCTGGAGAAGGTGGTGGTGTTCGGCGACACGGCGCCGGACGAGCCGGGGTACGTGACCTGGAAGTCCTTCCTGGCGGAAGGGGACGCGGTGCGGGCGGACGAGGTGCGTGCCCGCGCCGCGTCGATCGCCCCCGGCGACCCCTCGGACCTCGTCTACACCTCGGGGACGACCGGCCGCCCCAAGGGCGCGGTGATCACGCACGGGCAGACCCTGCGCTGCTACGAGATCTGGAGCGACCTGGCAGGCCTGCGCGAGGGCGACCGCTATCTGATCGTGAACCCGTTCTTCCACACCTTCGGCTACAAGGCCGGCGTCATCGCCTGTCTGCTGCGCGGCGCGGTGATGGTCCCGCAACCGGTCTTCAACGTGGACACCGTCCTCGCGAACGTCGCCGCCGAGCGCATCTCGGTCCTCCCGGGCCCGCCGACCCTCCACCAGTCCCTGCTCGACCACCCCGCCCGGTCCGCCCACGACCTGTCCACCCTCCGGCTGGTCGTGACGGGCGCCGCCGTGGTGCCCCTGCGGCTGGTCGAGCGCCTGCGCGGGGAACTGGGGGTGGCCACGGTCCTCACGGCCTACGGCCTGTCGGAGGCGAGCGGCATCGTGACGATGTGCCGCCGCGGGGACGCGCCGGACGTCGTGGCGCGCACCTCGGGCCGCGCGATCCCCGGCACGGAGGTCCGGCTCTCCACCGAGGGCGAGGTCCTGGTCAGGGGCCCGAACGTGATGACGGGCTACTTCGAGGACGCGGAGGCGACGGCGGCCGCGATCGACGCGGACGGGTGGCTGCACACCGGCGACGTGGGCGTCCTCGACGGGGCGGGCAACCTCCGCATCACCGACCGGATCAAGGACATGTTCATCGTCGGCGGCTTCAACGCCTACCCGGCGGAGATCGAACAGCTCCTGGGTCTGCACCCGGAGATCGCCGACGTCGCCGTCATCGGCATCCCGGACCCGCGCCTCGGCGAGGTCGGCAAGGCCTTCGCCGTCCGCCGGCCGGGCGCGCGCGTGACGGCGGACGACCTGATCGCCTGGTCGCGGCGGGAGATGGCGAACTACAAGGTCCCGCGTGAGGTGGAGTTCGTGGCGGAGCTGCCGCGGAACGCGAGCGGCAAGGTGGTGAAGGGCGCCCTGCGCGACCGGGCCTGACGGAGCCCGGCCCCCGCCCGCCCCCACCCCGTACGCCAAAGGGCCCGGACCGGTGTGCACCGGCCCGGGCCCTCCCCCCTGCGCGCGCATGGCGTGCCTCGCCCGGGGCACGACGGGCGGTCCCCACCACCTGCCGTACCGGACGTGATCGATCCTGACCCACGTCGAACGCGAGTGCGAGGCGCCGTCGCCTACTTCGTCAGGTCGGTGCACCACCGCGTCCGGCGGCCGATTCCCCCGGCCCGGGACATGAAGGAGGGGCCGGGCTGATGCCCGGCCCCTCCTCCTGGGGTCGTGCGAAGCGTGCGGGCCCTCGCCCGGGATTTCCCCCCGGTCCTCTCGGGCGCCCCCGAACCCGCGCTCCGTCCGCCCCGCTCGGTCCCGGCGACTCCCCCGATGGCGTCTCCGGAACCGTCCCCGTGGCGTGTGGCTTAGTTGAGCGGCTCGGACGTGGCGTGCATGTCCATGGTGGTGATCTCGCCCGCGCCGGTGCCCTTGACCTTCTTGGTGATGGCGTCGATCGCCGGCTCGGACGTGGCGTGCATGTCCTTGGTGGTGATCTCGCCCTCGGTGCCGCCCGTGGCGTGCATGTCCTGGGGCTTCACGACCGCGTCCTTCTCGATCGGGTTGCTCATCTCGTCAACTCCTGCATGTCATGAATGGGATCCGGCGCGATCCGTCCGGCCGCTCCCCCGTGACCAGCCGGGCGGACCGCGCTTGGCCGCTCACCCTAGTTGCCCGGAGTGACGGCGGTGTCGATGACCCGTCTGCCCCCCGACGCGACGGATCGACAAGAAGAATCCTGCCGGTCGGCGATAAACGAACGATGAACGTGCAGGCCGTGGAGGAGTGGCCGGGTCACGCGGCCGCGATGGGCGCCAGCAGCCGGCGGACCTCGGCCGCCTCCGGTGACCCGAGCGACTCGAAGATGTCGAGGGCCTCCTGCCAGCAGACCTGGGCACGCCCCGACTGGCCGATCCCGTGGAGGGCCCGCCCGAGCACGGTCAGCACGTTCCCGCGCCGCCACTCGCCGCCGATGCCCCGGAGGACGGTGAGCGCCATCTCGGCGTTGGAGGCCGCCTGGGCGTGCCGCCGTGCCGCGATGTCCACCTCCGACAGACGGAACAGGGTCATGCCCTCCCACAGCCGCTGACGGCTGTCCCGGAAGACCTCCAGGGCCTCGCGCAGCCGGTCGACGGCGGCACCGAGCTGCTTGGCCTCGGTCAGCGCGAGGCCCAGCGCGTACCGTCCGTTGGCGCCGCGCAGCGAGTGGCCCATCGAGTCGTAGATCCGCGTGCCCTCCTCGGCGAGTTCGATCGCCTGTGCCGTGCGGCCCATCGCCAGCTGGATACGGGACAGGTTGCACAGGGCGCTCGCTTCGCCGGGGCGGTCGCCGATGCCGCGGAACCGCTCGATGGCGTGGGCGAGGTGCACCTTGCCCTCCTCGAAGCGGTTCTGGTAGAGCGCGATGATGCCCCGGGCGTTCGCGGACCAGCAGGCGGGCAGCGGGTCGTCGGCCGCGTCCGCGTGCGGCAGGGCCAGCTCGGCGTCCCGGTCGGCCTCGCTGAAGCGGCCCGCGGTGTGGTGCACGCCCGCCAGCGCCATCAGCGCCCGGCCCTGGGCGCGCGGGTCGCCGTGGTCCCGCGCCGCGTCGCGGACGAAGCAGCCCACGGCCTCGAACTCCTTCGCGTTGGCACCCGACTCGCCCAGGTCCAGCGCCGCCCACAGCAGGTCCACCGCTCGCCGCAGCGTTCCCGGGGTCGTCGCCGACTGGCGGACGCAGGCGAGGAGGCAGTTGGCCTCGGCGTAGAGCCAGTCCTGGGCGGTGTGGCGGTCGGTGAAGGTGAGGCCCTCGTAGTGGGTGGGCTCCAGGTGGTCGACGAGCCGGTCGCCGGGGCGCTCGATGGCGTAGACCCGGGAGGCCGTCGCCAGGTAGAAGTCGAGGAGCCGGGAGAGGGCCAGGTCGCGCTCCACGG
The DNA here is from genome assembly GCF_043202995.1 of Streptomyces sp. NPDC048018. Lineage (NCBI taxonomy): Bacteria > Bacillati > Actinomycetota > Actinomycetes > Kitasatosporales > Streptomycetaceae > Streptomyces > Streptomyces sp. NPDC048018. Next base: position 87,263 of record NZ_JBIDBK010000011.1, on the reverse strand, counting down.
GCGGCTGCTCGTCCCGCTCGGCGCACGCACGCGCGTAGAGCCGGACCAGGTCGTGGTAGCGGTAGCGGCCGGGGGCCGCGGACTCCAGGAGCGAGGTGTCGACGAGGGCCTCCAGGAGGTCCTCGGTCTCCCACTCCGGCAGGTCCAGGACGGCCGCGGCCGCCTTCAGGGAGATGTCCGGGCCGTCGGCGAGGCCGAGCAGGCGGAAGGCGCGGGCCTGGGCCGGTTCCAGCTGGCCGTAGCCGAGTTCGAAGGTGGCCTTGACGGCGAGGTCGCCGGCCTGCAGCTCGTCCAGGCGGCGCCGCTCGTCGGCGAGCTTGGCGGCCAGTACCGAGACCGTCCACGTGCGGCGCGCGGCCAGGCGCGACGCGGCGATGCGGATGGCCAGCGGAAGGAAGCCGCAGGCCGCGACCACGTCCAGGGCCGCCTCCCGCTCGGCCCTGACCCGCTCCTCGCCCACGATCCGGGTGAAGAGCTGGAGCGCCTCCTCCGGGGACATCACGTCCAGGTCCACCAGGTGCGCCCCCGCCAGGTCGAGCATGCGGATCCGGCTGGTCACCAGGGCCGCGCAGCCCGCCGTGCCGGGCAGCAGCGGGCGGATCTGGGCGGCGTCGCGGGCGTTGTCGAGCAGGACCAGGACCCGGCGTCCGTCGAGCGTCGAGCGGTAGAGCGCCGCCCGCTCGTCGAGGGAGTCCGGGATCGCGGAGTCGGGGGTGCCGAGGGCGCGCAGGAACGCGCCGAGGACCGTCTCCGGGGCCGCCGCGCGCGAGCCCGCGCCCTGGAGGTCGACGTACAGCTGTCCGTCGGGGAAGTGCGGCCGGGCCTCGTGGGCGACGTGCACGGCGAGCGTGGTCTTGCCGACGCCGCCGATGCCGGCCAATGCCGAGACGGCCATGACGGAGCCCTCGGCGGTGGCGAGCCGGTCGCCGAGCTCGCGCACGAAGGCGGAGCGGCCCGTGAAGTCCGGCACGGTCGCCGGGAGCTGGGCGGGGCGGGCGACCTGCGCGGCGGCCGGGGCCTGTTCCTCGACCGGGCGGGCGAGTTCGGCGTCCGCCTGGAGGATGCGCTGCTGGAGCCGGGACAGTTCGGGTGTGGGGTCGACGCCCAGTTCGTCGGCGAGGAGGCGGCGGGTGTCGGCGTAGACGGCGAGCGCCTCCGCCTGCCGGCCGGAGCGGTAGAGGGCGAGCATCAGCAGCTCGCGCAGGCGTTCGCGCAGCGGGTGCGCGGCGGTAAGCGCGGTCAGTTCGGAGACCGCCTCGGCGTGCGCGCCGACCTCCAGGTCGAGGTCGAGGCGGCTCTCCAGGAGCTGGAGCCGCCACTCCTCCAGGCGGGTGCGCTGGTTCTCGGCGTACGGGCCGGGTACGGAGGCGAGCGCCTCGCCGTCCCACAGGGCGAGTGCCTCGCTCAGGCGCTCGCGCGCGGCACCGCGCTGTCCGGCGGCGCGCAGCTTCTCCGCCTCGGCGGCGAGTTCGTGGGCCTCGGCGAGGTCGAGGGCGGCGCCGGTGCCGTCGGCCCCGGCGCGGATGGCGTAGCCGCCGGACTCGCTGACGAGGACGCCGGGGTCGAGGATCTTGCGCAGCCGGGAGGCGTAGGTGCGGACGGCGGCCAGGGCCTGGGAGGGCGACTCCTCGCCCCAGATGGCGTCGATGAGTTCGGCGGCGGTGGCGGTGCGGCCGTCGCGCAGGAGGAGGGCGGCGAGGAGGGCGCGCTGCTGCGGCGAACCGGTGGGCAGGGCCTGTCCGCCCCGGGCGGCCCGCACGGGCCCGAGCACCCCGAAGCGCAGGCGGTCGCCGGACCCGGCCACGTCTCCGGGCGTCACCGAGCCCCGCTCGGCGCCCGTCGTGGGCGTGCCCGAACGTGGTGCGGCGGCCGGCTCGGTGCCGGTTCCGCCGGGGCCCGTTGCCGGAGTCCGCTGCTCCGGAACGCGCGGCCCGTTCTCACGGTCCATTAGCTCCCCCTGCCCGTACCGCTGGTTTCGCCCAAGACAGTCTGCCTTGTCCGGAGGGCGCGCGTCAGCATCGGGTCGGCGGTTCCCGGCCCGTCTCCGCGCGGTGCCGGGGCGGTCCGCCCGCACCATAGCTGACGGATCGTCAGATCGGCGCTACCGTGAAGCGCATGGAGAGCTTCCCCAAGATCATCTCGGTGGACGACCACACCGTGGAGCCCCCGCACGTCTGGCAGGACCGGCTCCCGTCCCGCTATCGCGACACCGGTCCCCGGATCGTCCGCGCGCCCCTGAAGGAAATGACCTTTCTGGGGGGAAAGTTCGCCCCTGTGATGGGTGCCAAAGGGGACGAAGGCCCCATGGGTGACTGGTGGGTCTACGAGGACCTGCACCGCCCCCTCACCCGGCTCGACACCGCCGTCGGCTACGACCGTGACGAGATCCGCCTGGAGGTCATCACCTACGAGCAGATGCGGCCCGGTTCGTACTCCGTGCCCGAGCGGCTCGCCGACATGGACGTCAACCACGTCCAGTCGGCCCTCTGCTTCCCGACCTTCCCCCGATTCTGTGGACAGACCTTCACAGAAGCCGCCGATCGTGAACTCGGTCTCCTCGGCGTGCGGGCCTACAACGACTGGATGGTCGAGGAGTGGTGCGGCCCCGAGGCCCGCGGCCGGCTGATCCCGCTGACCCTCGTCCCGCTGTGGGATCCCGGGCTCGCCGCCGCCGAGGTGCGGCGCAACGCCGCCCGCGGGGTCCGGGCCGTCGCCTTCTCCGAGATCCCGCCGCACCTCGGGCTCCCCTCGGTCCACACCGACCACTGGGACCCCTTCCTGCGCGCCTGCGACGAGACCGGCACCGTCGTCGCCATGCACATCGGCTCGTCCAGCAGGATGCCGTCCACCTCGGCCGACGCCCCGCCGGCCGTCGGCTCCACCATCACCTTCGCCAACTGCTGCTTCTCGATGGTCGACTGGCTGATGAGCGGCGCTTTCGAGCGCTTCCCGAACCTGCGGATCATGTACGCGGAGGGCCAGATCGGCTGGATCCCGTACATCCTGGAACGCGCCGACGTCGTGTGGGAGGAGAACCGCGGCTGGGGCGGCGTGGCCGAGAAGGTGCTGCGCCCGCCGTCGGAGCTGTTCGCCGAGCACGTCTACGGCTGCTTCTTCGACGACGCCTTCGGGCTGAGGAACCTGGACGCCATCGGGGCCGGGAACGTGCTGTACGAGACCGACTACCCGCACTCGGACTCCACCTGGCCCGCTTCCCGTGAGGTCGGCGAGGCCCAGATGGGCCACCTCGCGCCGGACGTCGTCGAGCGGATCGTGCGCGGCAACGCGATCGACCTGCTGGGGCTGACGGAGGACGGCCTCTGGCGCCCCTGACCGGATCCCCGGCGCGAGGCCCCGGCCGGCCCGCGGTCGCGGCCTCGCCCGGGCCGTGGCCGGACGTCGTGGACGCTGTGCCCGCTCGGGCCGGCCGCGTGCCGGGCGACAGTGCGGTGGGGGGCGTCGTCGTGGCGGACGGTCGGGCCGTGACGGGCCGCGCTGGCGGCGATGACCGGGTCCACGGCCGAGGCGCTCCGGTGCTCCCCGCGCCGACCTGGCGTGCCCGGTCCGCCCGGCCCGCCCGGCCCGCCCCTGGGCGTGCCGACGCGCCCCGGGGTCGCTCGCCCGGCGGCCCCCCCGCCCCTTGCCTGATGGGCCGTCAGGTACGAGCATGGGCCCGCCCACGCTATATGACGGTGCGTCAGATACAGGGAGGTCCCCCATGGTGGTCTACGGGATGCAGCTGCCCGTCCAGTCCCAGAGCGCGCTCTACGCCGAGAGCTGGGAGGCCGCCGCCGGGCCCGCCGACCTGCTCGCCGTGGCCCGTGCCGCCGAGGTGCACGGCTTCGACTACGTCGCGAGCTGCGACCACGTGGCCATCCCGCGCCGCCTGGCCGGGGCGATGAGCACCGTCTGGTACGACCCGGTGGCCACCCTGGCGTACCTCGCGGCGGCCACCGGGCGGGTCCGGCTGCTGTCGCACGTCGCCGTGGTGGGGCTGCGGCATCCGCTCGTGACGGCCAAGGCGTACGCCACCCTCGACCACCTCTCCGGGGGCCGGCTGGTCCTCGGGGTGGGGGCCGGGCACGTGCGGGAGGAGTTCGAGGCGGTCGGGGCGGACTTCGCCGGGCGCGGCGGCGTGCTCGACGAGACGATCGACGCGCTGCGGGCGGCGCTCGGGCCGGAGGAGTTCCCGGAGCACCACGGCGAGCGCTTCTCCTTCCGGGACCTCGGCCAGCGGCCGCGTCCCGCGCAGCAGCGGGTGCCCGTCTGGGTCGGCGGCTCCTCGCCCGCCGCCGTGCGCCGGGCCGCGCTCAAGGGCGACGGCTGGCTGCCGCAGGGCGATCCGCGCGACCGGCTCGCCGGGCAGATCGTCACGCTGCGGCGGCTGCGCGAGGAGGCCGGGATCGTGGCGCCGATCACCGTCGGCGCGATCACCGAGGCGCTGTACGTCGGCGAGCCGGGCTGGGACGCGGGCCGGCGCACCCTGAGCGGCAAGCCGCAGGCGCTCGCCGAGTCCCTGCGGGCCTACGGCGAGATGGGCGTGGACCAGATCCAGGTGCGCTTCCGTTCCCGGAGCCGGAACGAACTCACCGACCAGATGGGCGCCTTCGCGGCCGAGGTGGCCCCGCACCTGTAGCCGTGCGCGACCGGCACGCGGCGGCGCGCCCCGGGGTGCCGCGCCGCCGCACGCCACACCCGCGCACCCCCGGACCCGAGGAGTACGCACATGGGCAAGCTGGACGGGCGCGTCGTCGTCATCACGGGCGCGGCGCGCGGGCAGGGCGAGCAGGAGGCGCGGCTGTTCGCCGCGGAGGGGGCGCGGGTGGTCCTGGCGGACGTGCTCGACGGCCCGGGGGAGACGCTCGCGAAGGAACTGGGGGAGGAGCGGGCGGCCTACGTCCACCTCGACGTGACCAGCGAGGCGGACTGGGCGGCCGCCGTGGCCGCCGCCAGGGAGCGCTTCGGGCACATCGACGGCCTGGTCAACAACGCGGGCATCCTGCGCTTCAACGAGCTGGTGTCGACGCCGCTGGACGAGTTCCAGGCGATCGTCCAGGTCAACCAGGTGGGCTGCTTCCTGGGCATCAGGTCCGTGGCGCCCGAGATCGAGGCGGCGGGCGGCGGCACCATCGTCAACACCGCCTCGTACACGGGCGTCACCGGCATGGCCGGGGTCGGCGCCTACGCGGCGAGCAAGCACGCCGTCCTGGGGCTCACCCGGGTCGCGGCCGTGGAGCTGGCCGGGAAGGGCATCCGGGTCAACGCGGTCTGCCCGGGGGCCATCGACACCGCGATGAGCAATCCGGAGGGCGTGGATCCCGGGGCGACGGCCGAGCTGTACCGGAACCTCGTGCCGCTCGGGCGGATCGGGCGGCCCGAGGAGGTCGCCGCCCTCGCGCTCTTCCTGACGGCGGAGGACTCCTCGTACGTCACCGGGCAGCCGTTCGTGATCGACGGCGGCTGGCTGGCGGGCGTCAAGCTCTTCTGACGCGCCATCAGGTATTGACCGCGCCGACGCGCGGTGCGACAGTCGGGCACATCAGCGAATCTGACGGTACGTCAGAAAATGAACAAGGGGCGGTGAACTTCCTTGGAATTCGGGATCTTCGTGCAGGGATACGTCGGCAAGCGCGCCGAGACCGATCCCGAGGCCGAGCACAAGGCGCTCATGGAGGAGACCGAGTACGTCATCCAGGCGGACCGGTCGAACTTCAAGTACGCCTGGGCCTCGGAGCACCACTTCCTGGAGGAGTACTCCCACCTCTCCGCCAACGACGTCTACCTCGGCTACCTCGCCCACGCCACCGAGCGCATCCACCTCGGCTCCGGCATCTTCAACCCGCTCGCGCCCGTCAACCACCCGGTGAAGGTCGCCGAGAAGGTCGCCATGCTCGACCACCTCTCCGGCGGACGCTTCGAGTTCGGCTCCGGCCGGGGCGCCGGCTCCCACGAGATCCTCGGATTCATGCCGGGCATCACCGACATGAACCACACCAAGGAGATCTGGGAGGAGACGATCGCCGAGTTCCCCAAGATGTGGCTCCAGGAGGAGTACGAGGGCTTCCAGGGCAAGCACTGGTCCCTGCCGCCCCGCAAGGTCCTCCCCAAGCCGTACGGCAGGTCCCACCCGGCCATGTGGTACGCCGCCGGCTCCCCGGCCTCGTACGCGATGGCCGGCAGGAAGGGCCTCGGCGTCCTGGGCTTCAGCGTGCAGAAGGTCTCCGACATGGAGTGGGTCGTCGAGTCGTACAAGGCGGCGATCAAGGAGGCCAGGGCGGTCGGCGACTTCGTCAACGACAACGTCATGGTGACCTCCACCGCGATCTGCGCCGAGACCCACGACAAGGCGGTCGAGATCGCCGTCGGCGGCGGCCTCAACTACCTCCAGTCGCTGCTCTTCCGCTACCACGACACTTTCCCGCGGCCCGAGGGCATCCCCGAGTGGCCCGAACTCCTGCCGGAGTACTCGGCCGAGATCATCGAACTCCTCATCGCCGAGGAGCTGATGATCTGCGGCGACCCGTCGGAGGTGCTGGCCCAGTGCAAGCGCTGGGAGCAGGCGGGCGCCGACCAGCTGTCCTTCGGCCTGCCGATCGGCATCTCCTACGAGGACACGATGAACTCGATCAGGCTGATCGGCGAGCACGTGATCCCCGAGATCGACACCGACCCGGTCCACCGCACCACCCGCTTCCGGCAGTCCGCGGGGAGCTGAGCCCGGGGCCCCGGGCCCCGCACCGGAGCACGGGGCGGTGTCTTCCCGGACCGCCGCCCCGTACCGGCCCCGGCCGGAGACCGTTTCCGCGGCGGCCTCCGGTCCGGGGCCCTCGAACGGCGGCCTCCGGTCCGGGGCCCTCGAACGGCGGCCACCGATCCGGGGCCCTCGAACGGCGGCCTCCGGTCCGGGGCCCTCGAACGGCGGCCTCCGGTCCGGGGCCCTCGAACGGTGTCCCGCCGATCCCGCCGATCCCGCCGATCCCGCCGGCCACGCGCGGCCCGGCCCGCGCGGCCCGGCACGCGCCTCTGCGGCCGCCCCGCCCCGCCCCGGCCGCGGCCCCGCCCCTCCTCCACCGCCGTGCGGCCGCCGCACCCACCGACGCCGAGCCCCGGTCCGGCAACCGACGCGACACCCCAGGGCCTGTCCGGCGGGCCGGGCCGGGGCCGCACCGGCCCGGCCCGCCGGACAGGCCCTGCCGCACACCCGCAGAAAGGGACCCCATGCTCGACCACCTCATCAGGGGCGCGACCGTCGTGGACGGAACCGGCGCCCCCGCCTTCACCGCCGACGTCGGTCTGCGCGGCGGGCGGATCGCCGTGATCGGCGCGCCCGGCACCGTCACCGAGGAGGCCCGCGGCAGCGAGGACGCCACCGGCCTGGTGCTCGCCCCCGGCTTCGTCGACCCGCACACCCATTACGACGCCCAGCTGTTCTGGGACCCGTACGCCACCCCGTCGATGAACCACGGCGTCACCACCGTCGCCGGCGGCAACTGCGGCTTCACCCTCGCCCCCCTCCACCCGGACCGGCCCGAGGACGCCGACTACACGCGCCGCATGATGTCCAGGGTCGAGGGCATGGCGCTGGCCGCCCTGGAGGAGGGCGTCGACTGGTCCTGGTCCTCCTTCGCCGAGTACCTCGACGCCCTCGAAGGGCGGATCGCCGTCAACGCCGGCTTCATGGTGGGGCACTGCGCCCTGCGGAGGTACGTCATGGGCGCCGACGCCGTCGGCGGGCAGCCGACCCCCGAGCAGCTGGACCGGATGGTCGCGCTCCTCAAGGACGCCATGGGCGCCGGGGCCTGGGGGCTCTCCACCACCCAGTCGGCCACGCACTCCGACGGCGACGGCGCCCCCGTCGCCTCCCGGCACGCCGCCCCCGCCGAGCTGATCGCCCTGTCCCGGGCCGTCGGCGAGCACGAGGGCACCCAGATCGAGGCCATCCTGGCGGGCTGCCTCGACCAGTTCTCCGACGCCGAGATCGACCTCTTCGTCGAGATGAGCGCGGCCGCCGGCCGCCCCCTCAACTGGAACGTCCTCACCATCGACGCCGCCGTCCCCGAACGCGTCCCCCGTCAGCTCCTCGCCTCCGAGCGGGCCCGCAAGTCCGGCGGCCGGATCGTCGCGCTCACCATGCCGATCCTCACCCCCATGAACATGTCCCTCGGCAGCTTCTGCGCCCTCAACCTCATCCCCGGCTGGGGCGGGATCCTCGGACTGCCCGTGCCCGAGCGGATCGCGAAGCTCCGCGACCCCGACGTGCGCGCCGGGATGCTGCGCCGCGCCGACTCCAAGGAGGCCGGCGTCTTCCGGCGGCTGGCGAGGTTCGGCCGCTACGTCATCGGGGACACGTACTCCGCGGAGAACGAGGGCCTCACCGGCCGGGTCGTGGACGACATCGCCGCCGAGCGCGGCCAGGACGCCTTCCAGTGCCTCGTCGAGATCTGCGCCAACGACGACCTGCGCACCGTCCTGTGGCCCATGCCCACCGACAACGACCCGGCCTCCTGGGCGCTGCGCCGGGAGACCTGGCAGCACGAGGACGTGCTGCTCGGCGGCTCCGACGCGGGGGCGCACCTCGACCGGATGTGCGGCGCGCCGTACACCACCCGCTTCCTCGGCGACTGCCTGCGGGGCCGCCGGCTGGTCCCGCTGGAGCAGGCCGTGCGGATGCTCAGCGACGACCCGGCCCGGCTCTTCGGGCTGCGCGAGCGCGGCCGGATCACCGAGGGCTTCCACGCCGACCTGGTGCTCTTCGACCCCGAGCGGATCGACGCCGGCCCGGCGACCCTCGTGCACGACCTGCCGGGCGGCAGCCCCCGGCTCGACTCGCGCGCGACCGGGATCGTGTCGGTGCGGGTCAACGGGGTGGAGACGGTGCGGGACGACGAGGTGACAGGCGCGATCCCGGGCCGGGTGCTGCGCTCGGGCCGCGACACGAGGACGGTGAGCACGCGATGACGCGGCCGGGGAACGACGGGATCACGGAGCGCCTCTACGTGGGAGGGGAGTGGGTCGAGCCCGACGGCGGGCACTACCCCGTCGTCGACCCCGCCACCGAGGAGGTCGTCGGGTACGCCCCCGAGGCCTCCCGCGCCCAGGTGTACGAGGCGGCCGAGGCGGCCCGTGAGGCGTTCGCGAGCTGGTCGCGGACGAAGCCGGAGGAGCGGGCCGCGATCCTGGACCGGGCCGCGGACCTCATGGCCCGGGACGCCGAGCGCAACACCGCGCTCGCCCGCGCCGAGACGGGCGCCACCACCGCGACCGCCCGCGGGATGCAGGTCGCCGTCGGCTCCGCCCGTTTCCGGCGCTACGCGCGCGGCGCCCTGGAGCCGGTCGAGCAGGCGCTGCCGCCGCAGATCAACGAGGCCGGTCCGATGGGCCGGGCCGGGGTATTCGGCGCGGTGGCGGTGCGGCGCCCGGTGGGCGTGGTCACCTGCATCACCTCCTACAACAACCCCTGGGCCAATCCGGCCGGCAAGATCGCCCCGGCGCTGGCCATGGGCAACACGGTCGTGGTGAAGCCCGCTCCGCAGGACCCGCTGTCCGTCTTCGCGATGACCCGTGCCCTGGAGGAGGCGGGCGTTCCGGCCGGGGTGGTGAACGTGGTCACCGGCTCCGCGCCCGCGGTGGGCGAGGCGGCCGTGGACGCCCCCGCGGTCGACATGGTCTCCTTCACCGGCTCCACGGCGGTCGGGCAGGCCATCGGCGAGGTGTGCGGGCGGCAGCTGAAGCGGCAGCTCATGGAGCTGGGCGGCAAGGGCGCGGCGCTGGTCTTCGACGACGCGGACCTGGACGCGGCCGTGACGGGGATCGGGACGACCTTCTCCTTCTACAGCGGGCAGATCTGCACGGCGCCGACCCGGGTCCTGGCCCAGCGCGGGATCTACGAGCGGCTGGTCGGGAAGCTGGCCGCCTACGCCGGCTTCCTCAGGGTCGGCGACCCGGCGGCGCAGGGCACGGTGGTCGGACCGGTGATCTCGGCGGCCCACCGCGACCGGGTGGAGTCGTACGTCGAGCTGGGGCGCAAGGAGGGGGCGCGGGTCGTCGTGGGCGGCGAGCGGCCGGCCGGACCGGGCCTCGACCGCGGCTTCTACGTGGCGCCGACGCTGCTGGCGGACTGCACCCACGAGATGCGGGTGGTCCGGGAGGAGATCTTCGGCCCGGTGGTCGTGGTCGTCCCCTTCGACGACGAGGAGGAGGGCGTCGCGCTCGCGAACGACAGCGACTACGGACTGATCGACTACGTGTGGTCCGGGGACGTGGCCCGCGCATTCCGCATCGCGGGTCGGCTGCGGGCCGGCGGGGTCGGGATCAACACGATCGGCCGGAACATGGAGGCGCCGTTCGGCGGCTTCAAGAAGAGCGGTGTGGGACGGGACGTCGGCTCGTACGCGCTGCACGCGTACAGCGAGCTGCAGGCGGTCGTCTGGCCGGGGTGAGATGCCTCCCGAAAATTCCTCGGGAAATTTTGGAATCGGACATTCGGGACATGGCTGCGGTTCCCGCATATCGGACACTCGCCGAGGTGGCACCCCATCGTGCAACCGACGGTAATAGTCGATCTTTCAATCATTGGTGAGTGTCCGGTTTTCACCTCGCATTGCAAGGCGGTGGGTGATCAGATGAGCGGAGTTCCAACCTCCGGATGTGGAAACCGCAGCATTTAACGTCCTGTTCATGACTCAGGTGGATGTACGGCCCCAGGCCGGAGACACGGTAAGGGGCGTCCCCACCCCGGGCGACAACGGCGGCATGCGGGCCAAGGGCCTCGGCGGCGATTCCGTGGGCCTCCTCGGCAGCGCCGTCATCGGCATCTCCACCGTCGCTCCCGTCTACTGCCTGACGTCCACGCTCGGCTCCACCGCGGGCGAGGTCGGCCTGCAGATGCCCGCCGTCTTCCTCGCGGGCTTCCTGCCGATGCTCCTCGTCGCGTTCGCGTACCGCGAGCTCAACAAGGTCATGCCGGACTGCGGCACCTCCTTCACCTGGACCGTGAAGGCCTTCGGGCCCAGGGTCGGCTGGATGTGCGGCTGGGGCCTGGTGATCGCCACGATCATCGTGCTCTCCAACCTGGCCGGCGTCGCCACCTCGTACTTCTGGCTCCTCGCGGGCGAGGTCACCGGCAGTCCCTCGATCGCCGCCCTGGACGACGACAAGGCCGTCCACATCGTCACGTGTCTCGTGCTCATCGCCGTCGCGACCGCCATCAGCTACCGCGGCATGACCGCCACCAAGGGCGTGCAGTACGCCCTCGTCGGCCTCCAGCTGCTCGTCCTCGCCGTCTTCGTCGGGATGGCGCTGTCGAAGGCCGGCTCCTTCGAGACCTCGGTCGACTTCTCCTGGTCCTGGATGAACCCCTTCGCGGTGCAGTCCTTCGCCGCGTTCACCGCCGGACTCTCGCTGTCGATCTTCATGTACTGGGGCTGGGACGCCTGCCTGACCGCCAACGAGGAGACCACCGGCTCGGCCAGGACGCCCGGCCGCGCCGCCCTCGTCGCGATGCTCGTCCTCGTCGGCTCGTACCTCGCCACCGGCATCGCCGCCCAGATGGTCGTCGGCTCCGGCGACACGGGCCTCGGCCTCGGCAACCCGGAGACCTCCGACAACGTCTTCGCCGCCCTCGCCGGCCCCGTCATGGGCCCCGCCCTCGGCATCCTGCTCTTCGTCGCAGTCCTCGCCTCGGCGACGGCCAGCCTGCAGACCACCTTCATCCCGGTGGCCCGCACGGTCCTGGCGATGTCCTCCTACGAGGCCCTGCCCGCCTCGTACGCCGCGGTCCACCCGCGCTTCAGGACCCCCGGCAGGGCCACGATCGTGGCCGGCGTCGCGACCGGGGTCTTCTACACGGTGATGACCCTGCTCAGCGAGCACGTCCTGGTCGACACGATCTACGCGCTCGGCCTGATGATCTGCTTCTACTACGCGCTGACCGCGTTCGCCTGCGTCTGGTACTTCCGCCGCGAGCTGACCTCGTCCTTCCGCGACCTGGCCTTCAAGGGCCTGTTCCCGCTGGTCGGCGGCCTGCTCCTGGCGGCGGTCTTCGCCAAGACGCTGTACGACATGTGGGACCCGGCCTACGGCTCCGGCTCCGCGGTGTTCGGCGTCGGCTCGGTCTTCGTCATCGGCGTCGGGCTGCTGCTGCTCGGCGTGGTGATCATGCTGGTGATGCAGCGCAGGAGCCCCGCGTTCTTCCGGGGCGAGGTGCTCACCAAGGAGACCCCGTCGCTGGTCGTCGAGGACTGATCGACGACCGGTGAGGGACAGCGGCGAGGTGGCGGGCCCGTGGGGGGTCCCGCCACCTCGTCATCTCCGTGCCCGGCCCGGCTCAGTGCTGTCCCGGCAGCAGGCCCTCCACCAGCTGGTTGGCGGCGGGCATCTGCGCGGCGGACGCCGGCTTCGCCTTCGGGGCGAGGACGCCGCTCAGCGGCACGACGGAGGGCAGGTTCGCGCCCCCGGTGTCGGCGGCGGCGGTCCCGGCGGCGGCGAGCCCGCCGGCCAGGGCGAGACCGGTCAGGGCGGCGGTGGTGAGCATCTTCTTCATGCCGCACCAACGCGGACCCCGGGCGTCCGGTTACGCCCGGCGGAGCGCGCGGCCGGAGTGTGACCGCTTCCGGGGCCCTCTCCCGGACGACCTCTCCCGGACGCCTCCTCCCGGGACGGCCCGTCGCCGTGGGAGCTACGCCGGCTGCTCCGCCGGTTCCGCGATCAGGGCCGTGCCGACCGTGCGGAAGCCCAGGCGGGCGTAGAGGCGGGCCACCGAGTCGTCCGAGGCGGTGAGGAAGACCGTCGCGACGCCCTGGGCGCGGGCGTCCTCGACGAGGGCGGCGGTGACCGCGAGGCCCAGGCCGCGGCGGCGGGACTCCGGGCGGGTGCCGACGCCGACGACCTCGGTGACCGGGCCGACCGGTTGGTGCTGGCCCGCCGCGAGCGCGGTACCGGAGGAGTCGAAGGCGGCGGCGAGCCGGGTGAGGCCCGCGTCGATGCGCGCCGCGACCTGGGCGGCGGCACCGGGCGCCGGAGCCGCGCCGAAGGCGGCGTACGGGGCTGCCACCGCGCTCTCCAGGGCGGGGTCGGCGGAACCCACCATGCGGACGGTGACGTCCCGCGGCGGGGACGGGAGCGCGTCCGCGTCGTCGGTCAGGACCATCAGGGGGTGTGCGTGGACCACGAGGCCGCTCGCCTCGACCGCCGCCCGCAGGCCCGGCGTCGTCTCCGCGACCCATTCGAAGGCCTCGGGGATCCCCAGCTCCCGCTGTCGCGCGCGGACGGCGTCGACCGCCCCGACGTCCACCGCGCCGGTGTGCCCGAGCGCCGGCCGTGCGTAGTACGGCCAGCCCGTCCCCTCCCGCACGAAGAGGGTGAGCGGCCCGAAGTCCTCGGCGCGGGCGGCGGACCGGGGAACGGAGTCGTAGTAGGACTCGAGACGTGTCAGCATGCGGTCACCGTAGGCAGACCGGCAACGGGGGGACACATGAATTCCACGAACCACACCTGCCCGGGGTGCGGGCGGGACGACCTGGTGCGCGCCGAGGCGACCGGGTGGGGGGGAAGGCGGCCGGCGGGGAAGGGCCGGAGGGGAAGGCGGCCGGCGGGCCCCCGGCGGCCTGTGCGAAGCCCGCGGGGACCGGGGCGAGCGCGGTCGCGGCGCCCGTCGCGAGCAGTGCGCGCCGACCGGAGTGGTGCGAGGGGGCCGGTCTTCTGCACGACTGCCCGCGCCGGGGCGAACGACGGCCGACGTGCGCCGCGTCTGCGGTCGCACCCCTCGGAAATCCACGCCGCACCCCCTACCGTGCCCCCATGCGGATCTCGACCACGATCTTCCTGACCGACGAGACCATCAGCCCCGTGCGGCTCGCCCGCGAGCTCGAACAGCGCGGCTTCGCCGGGCTCTACCTGCCCGAGCACACCCACATCCCGGTCACCCGGGAGACCCCCTGGCCCGCGGGCGGCGAGCTGCCCCGCGAGTACGGCCGCACCCTCGACCCCTTCGTGGCCCTCGGCCAGGCGGCCGCCGTCACCGAGCGGCTCGGCCTGGGCACCGGCGTCACGCTGATCGCCCAGCACGACCCGATCGTCCTCGCCAAGCAGATCGCGACCCTCGACCACCTCTCCGGCGCCCGCCTCACCCTCGGCGTCGGCTTCGGCTGGAACCGCGAGGAGGCCGCCGACCACGGCGTCACCTGGGCCACCCGCCGGGAGCTCGGTGCCGACCGCCTCGACCTGATGCGAGCCCTGTGGGCCCCCGAACCCACCGCCCACGAGGGTGCTTTCGGCCATTCCGTGAGCCCCTCGGAGGCCTGGCCGAAACCCCGCGGCGGCGCCCCGCGCATCCTCCTCGGCGGCGCGGCCGGCCCCCGGCTCTTCGCCCAGATCGCCGCCCGCGCCGACGGCTGGATGCCGATCGGCGGCCGCGGTCTGACAGAGACGCTGCCGGTCCTGCGCGAGGCGTGGAAGCGCGCCGGCCGCGATCCCGAGGCGCTCCAGCTCGTCCCGTACGCGGTCCTTCCGAGCCCCGGAAAGCTGGCCCACTACGAGGAGCTGGGCTGTGAGGAGGTCGTCCTCCAGCTGCCCCCGGCGGGCGAGCGGGAGGTGCTGAAGGTCCTCGACGACTTCGCGAGGTACCTGTGACCCGCTCGTATGCTCGGTCCATGACGGATCAGCAGGCATCACGCAGCTCAGGACCCACCGAGAACGCCATGCGCCGGGCCCTCAAGCGGGCCAGGGACGGGGTCGCGCTCGACGTGGCCGAGGCCGCCGTGCTGCTGCAGGCACGGGGGGCGGATCTGGCGGACCTGGCCGCCACGGCCGGGCGGGTGCGGGACGCGGGACTCGCGGCGGCCGGGCGGCCCGGGGTCATCACGTACTCGAAGAGCGTCTTCATACCGCTCACCCGGCTCTGCCGCGACAAGTGCCACTACTGCACGTTCGCCACGGTGCCCGGCAAGCTGCGCCGGGCCGGGCACGGGATGTTCATGGCGCCGGACGAGGTGCTCGACATCGCCCGCCGCGGCGCCGAACTCGGCTGCAAGGAAGCCCTGATCACGCTCGGCGACAAGCCGGAGGACCGCTGGCCCGAGGCCCGCGAGTGGCTCGACGCGCACGGCTACGACGACACCCTCGCCTACGTCCGGGCCATGGCGATCCGCATCCTGGAGGAGACCGGACTCCTGCCGCACCTCAACCCGGGCGTGATGTCCTGGACGGACTTCCAGCGGCTCAAGCCCGTCGCCCCCTCGATGGGGATGATGCTGGAGACCACCGCCACCCGGCTGTGGAGCGAGCCCGGCGGCCCCCACCACGGCTCCCCCGACAAGGAGCCCGCCGTGCGGCTCCGGGTCCTGGAGGACGCCGGTCGCTCCTCCGTGCCCTTCACCAGCGGCCTGCTGCTCGGCATCGGCGAGACCTACGAGGAGCGCGCCGAGTCGCTGTTCGCGCTGCGCCGGATCGCCCGCTCCCACCACGGCATCCAGGAGCTGATCATCCAGAACTTCCGCGCCAAGCCGGACACGGCGATGCGCGGCATGCCCGACGCGGAGCTCGACGACCTGGTCGCCGCCGTCGCCGTCGCCCGGCTCGTCATGGGGCCGAGCGCATGCCTCCAGGCGCCGCCGAACCTGGTCGACGCCGAGTACGAGCGGCTGATCGAGGCCGGCATCGACGACTGGGGCGGGGTCTCCCCGCTCACCATCGACCACGTCAACCCGGAACGGCCCTGGCCGCAGATCGACGAACTCGCCGAACGCTCCCGCGCCGCCGGCTTCGAACTGCGCGAACGGCTCTGCGTCTACCCCGAGTTCGTCCGGCGGGGCGAGCCCTGGCTGGACCCCCGGCTGCTGCCGCACGTACGGGCCCTCGCCGACCCCGAGACGGGTCTCGCCGACCCCGACGCCCCCGTGCGCGGGCTGCCCTGGCAGGAGCCCGACGAGGCCTTCACCGCCACCGGCCGCACCGATCTGCACCGCACCATCGACACCGAGGGACGCACCGGCGACCGCCGCGAGGACTTCGACGAGGTGTACGGCGACTGGGAGGCGCTGCGCGAGGCCGCCGCGCCCGGCATGGTCCCGGAGCGCATCGACACCGACGTACGCGCGGCCCTCGCCGTCGCCGCCGACGACCCGACCCGGCTCTCCGACGCCCAGGCGCTGGCCCTGCTGCACGCCGACGGGCCCGCCCTCGACGCCCTGACCCGGATCGCCGACGACGTGCGGCGCGCCGCGGTCGGCGACGACGTGACGTACATCGTCACGCGGAACATCAACTTCACCAACGTCTGCTACACCGGCTGCCGCTTCTGCGCCTTCGCCCAGCGCCGCACCGACGCCGACGCGTACACCCTGTCGCTCGACCAGGTCGCCGACCGGGCCGCGCAGGCCTGGGACGTCGGCGCGGTCGAGGTCTGCATGCAGGGCGGCATCCACCCGGACCTGCCCGGCACCGCCTACTTCGACATCGCGCGGGCGGTGAAGCAGCGCGTGCCGGGCATGCACGTGCACGCCTTCTCGCCGATGGAGGTCGTCAACGGCGCCACCCGCACCGGCCTGTCGATCCGCGAGTGGCTCACCGCCGCCAAGGAGGCCGGGCTCGACTCGATCCCCGGCACCGCCGCCGAGATCCTCGACGACGAGGTCCGCTGGGTGCTCACCAAGGGCAAGCTGCCCGCGGCCACCTGGATCGAGGTGATCACCACCGCGCACGAGCTGGGCATCCGCTCCTCGTCGACGATGATGTACGGGCACGTGGACCAGCCCCGGCACTGGCTCGGCCACCTGCGCACGCTGGACCGCATCCAGCGCGAGACCGGAGGCTTCACGGAGTTCGTGACCCTGCCGTTCATCCACACCAACGCGCCGGTCTACCTGGCGGGCATCGCCCGCCCCGGCCCGACCGTCCGGGACAACCGGGCGGTCACGGCGATGGCCCGGCTGCTGCTGCACCCGCACATCCCCCACATCCAGACCAGCTGGGTGAAGCTGGGCACGGAGGGCGCCGCCGAGATGCTGCGCTCGGGCGCCGACGACCTCGGCGGCACGCTGATGGAGGAGACCATCTCCCGCATGGCGGGATCGAGTTACGGCTCCTACCGCTCGATCCGCGACCTGGAGGCCATCGCCGAGGCCGCCGGGCGCCCGTCCCGCCCCCGGACGACGCTGTACGGGGAGGTCCCGCAGGAGCGGCAGCGCGCGGCGCGCGCCTCGGACGGGCACCTGCCGGAGCTGCTGCCGCTCGTCACGGAGTAGGGACCCGGCCCACCGGGAGCTCCGCCCGGGCTCCCTCGGCTCCCGGTGGCCGGGCACCGGCGGGCCGGGCGGCGCTCGGCCCGCCGGCGCGGTGGCCGCCCCGGTGCGGTGGCCGGGGACGGCACCGGCGGCGCCGCCGGGGCGCTCCGGACGACGCGTGCCAGGGGAGCACGGTGCGGACGGTTCCGGCCAAGCGTGGACTTCCGGTGAACTGCGGTCGAAACACCACCGAAAACGGACCGAAGGGCGTCGGATCGCATAACGCTTCGCCCTCTGAACGAGCGCATCCGGTCTATTACAGTGCTGAACAGACCGGTGTGTACGGGAGCTCGTACGGCTCGTACGGGGGGAGGGCACGTCGTGACCACCACAGCCGCGGCCGTGTGGGGCCGCGCCGAACAGCAGGACTTCCGCGCCAGGGTCCGCGGCTGCCTGCTCGGCGGAGCCGTCGGCGACGCGCTCGGCGCCGGGGCCGCCGGCCATCCGCTCGCCGAACTGCGCCGGCTGCACGGACCCGAGGGCCTGACCGAGCTCGCCGTCGCCTACGGCCGCCGGGGCGCCGTCACCGCCGCCACGCAGCTGTCCCTGTTCACCGTCGACGGCCTCATACGGGCGCAGGTCCGGCGCGACACCGGCGCCTGGCACCCGCCCAGCGACGTCCACCGGGCCCACCTGCGCTGGGCGGCCACCCAGCGGGACTGGGGCCCCGACGAGCGCCGCCGCGACCTCGGCTGGCTGGCCCGCGAGGAGTGGCTGTACACCCGCCGGGACCCGGCCCGCGCCTGCCTCACCGGCCTCGGCGACGAGATCCTCGGCACCCTGGAGCGGCCCAAGAACCCGGGCGCCGGGGACAGCGGGGCGCTGGTCCGCTCGGCGCCCTTCGGGCTGCTCGTCGGCTGGGAGCCGCAGCTGGTCTGCCAGCTGGCCGTGGAGTGCGCGGTGCAGACGCACGGCGAGCCCGCCGCGTACCTGTCGGCCGGTGCCCTCGCCGTCGTCGTGCACGGCGTGGCCCGGGGCGACAGCGTGGACGGGGCCGTCCGCACGGCGATCGAGCAGGTGTCCCCGCGCACCGGCCACGCCCCGGTCACCGAGGCCCTGGAGGCCGCGCTCGGCGCCGTACGGCAGGGGACTCCGGACGCGGAGCGGGTGACCGCCCTCGGTGCGGCCGAGGACCGGGCCGAGGGACAGCTGGCGGCGGCCGTGTACTGCGCGCTGGTCGGCGAGGACGTCCGGCACGGACTGCGCCTCGCGGTCAACCACGACGGCCCGTCGGCGGCGACCGGCGCCCTCACCGGGGCGCTGCTCGGCGCCCTGCACGGGGAGACGGCCCTCCCGCCGGCCTGGGTGGCCGAACTGGAGGGCCGTGCCACGGTCCTGGAGCTCGCGGACGACTTCGCGATGGAGATGACGCAGGGCGGCGCCCTGCACGGGCCGGGGGAGACGACGTCCGGCTGGCTGACCCGCTACCCGAGGGGCTGACCGGCCGGGGCGGTGGGGGCCGGTCCGGGTCCGGTCGGGGTCCGGTCGGGCGGGCGAGGTGGCCGGCACGGCCCGGTGCGTCGGCCGGAGCGGTCGGTGCGGCGGTGGGTGCGGTGGTGGGTGCGGCGGTGGGGCGGATGCGGCCGGGTGGTCGGGGGCGTCGAGCACGGTGCCGGTGGGCCGGGGACGTCGGCGCCCGGGGCGTACCCGGCTAGCGCATCAGCTCTCCCGCGTTGACGAGGAGCGACTGCCCGGTGATCGCCCGCGCCCGGTCCGAGGCGAGGAAGGCGGCCGCGTCCGCCACGTCCCCGTCCGTCGCCAGCTCCGGCAGCGCCATCCGTTCGGTGAGGCGTCCGAGCACCTCGGCCTCCGGCACCTGCTCGGTGTGCGCCGTGAACTGCACGTACGCCTGGACCGGCGGACCCCACATCCAACCCGGCAGCACGGTGTTGACCCGGATCCGGTGCGGTCCGAGCTCGCGTGCCAGCGAGTACGCGGCCGAGGTCAGCGCCCCCTTCGACGCCGCGTAGGCGGCCTGCCGCACCTGCGAGGGCGCGGCCACCGCCGACTGGGTGCCGATCATGACGACCGAACCGCCCCGCCGCTTCAGGGCCGGCAGGCAGGCCCGGGTCATCCGCAGCGTGCCGAGCAGGTTGACGTCCAGGACGCCCTGCCAGGTGGCGAAGTCGGCGTCCTCCAGGCCGCCGAAGTACGAGTCCCAGGCGGCCACGTGGACCACCGCGTCGATCCCGCCGAAGCGCTCGACCGCCAGTGCGGCGAGCGCCTCGCACTGCGCCTCGTCGGTGATGTCGGTGGCGCGGTACGCCGTCCGCGTGCCCTCCGGGTCGATCCCGGCGGCCGACTTGGCGAGGTTGGCCTCGGTGCGCGCGCCGAGCACCGCGCGGCCCCCGTCCCGGACGACCGTCTCCGCCACCCGGTGGCCGAGCCCGGCGCCGACACCCGACACGACGACGGTCTTCCCCTGGAGCAGTCCTTGGAACGCCATCCGGTGCCTCCCTGGGCCTGTTCATCGATCTGACGGCCCGTCAGAGTAGGTCGGAGTCGCCCACAAGGGAAGGGAAAGGGGAACGAGGATGAGCGAGCACGAGCCGGTCGACACCCGGAGCGGGACCTACGCGGAGCTGGCCGCGGTCGGCCCGTACGGGACGCACCCCGGACACGCCCTGATCACCATGGTCGAACCGCACCCGGGGCACGAGTACGCCTACAACCGCTGGTACGAGGACGACCACTACTACGCCGGCGCCATGGCCATGCCCTGGATGTTCGCCGGCCGCCGCTGGGTCGCCACCCGCGCGCTCCAGGAGCTGCGCGCCCCCGAGAAGTCCGCGGTCGCCCAGCCGGTCACCGCGGGCTGCTACCTCTCCACGTACTGGATCACCGACGGCCGCTACGACGACCACATGAAGTGGACCGTCGCCATCAACAAGCGCCTCAACCGGGACGCCCGGGTCTACCACGACCGCACCCACGTCTTCACGTCGTTCCAGGACCACGAGGTCACCGTCTACCGCGACGGCGCGGCGGGTCCGCGCGACCTGCACGCCCTCGACCACCCGTACGCGGGCCTCGTCCTCCAGGTGATCGACGCCGAGGGTCCCGGGCAGCGGGCGGAGCTCCTGGAGCGCCTGCGCTCCCGCGAACTCCCGCGGCTGCTCGCGGGCTCGCCCGCGGCCATGGTCACCGTCTTCCGACCCACCCCGCTGCCCGGCGACAGGATGAGCTACGTCAAGCAGGTCGAGGGCGTCGACACCCGGCTGACCCTGCTGTGGTTCCTGGAGCGCGACCCGCGCGACTGCTGGACCGCCTCCTTCGCCGGCCTGGAGGCGCTCACGGGGGAGTGGGGCGGCCGCACGGAGCTCCTCGCCCCCTTCGTCCCGACGGTCCCGGGCACGGACCGCTACGTGGACGAGCTGCGGTAGCTCCGGCAGGTCCGGGCAACGGCCGAGCCCCCTCGACCAGGACGGCGGACCGGGCGAGAGGGCTCATTCCACGACGAGGGGAGGACGGGCACGGGGTCACAGGGCCCCGGCGCTCACCTCGCCCACGAACGCGTTCCACGATCCCGGTCCGAAAGAGAGGGAAGGTCCCTCGGGCGCCTTCGAGTCGCGCACCGCGATCGCCTGCACGACCGGGGACTTCACTTCGACGCAGGCCCCGTTGCCTCCGGAATACGAGGACTTCGTCCAGTTGTCCGTCGCGCCCTGGATAATGGCCATGTTTCTCAACTCCGGTTCTGCGAATGCTGCCAGTAGGTGTCACGCCAACGTTCTTGCTTTGGCGTGATCGACGCTACTGCCCCGGCCCCGTCCCGTGGGACCGTCGTTCACCCGACCGGATGGCATATTCCAACTGAGCTTCCGCCGGGGCGAGTCGGGGGTGTACCGTACCTGCTCCTCCCCTCACGCCCCGGCCGAATGGCGGCATTCAGCCCCCGACGCCCCCCTTACGCCCCTTTGCCGTCGGCGTACTCCTTCGCGATCGCCGTCACGAACTCGCGGGTGTCCTCCGCGTTCAGCGCCTGGGCCCGCAGGTGTTCGTACATCACGCTGTACTTGGCGACGTCCTGCGCCTTCTCCAGGTACAGATCGCTCGTCACGCCCTCGATGTAGACCACCGAGGAGTCGGACGTGTCGGGGAATTCCAGGATCGCGTAGTGCCCGCTGATGCCCGGATGCGCGCCCATGTGGAAGGGCAGCACCTGCACCGTCACGTGCGGCAGGTGCGACTGCTCGATGAGGTGCTCCAGCTGCTGGACCATCAGCTGCCGGTTGCCGACCGTCCGGCGCAGCGCACCCTCGTCGATGACGGCCCACAGGCGCAGCGGACGCTCGTCGTCCTTGATGCGGTCCTGGCGGCGGGTGCGCACGGTGACCCGCTTGTCGATCTCGGCCGGGGTGGACTCCGGCAGCGCGCCCGTGATCACGGCCTCCGCGTACCCGTGCGTCTGCAGCAGTCCGGGGATGATCTGGGGCTCGTACACGCGCAGGCTCTCCGCGTCCGTCTCCAGCCCGATGTAGACGCTGTACGGGATGTCCCCGAAGGCGTGCCACCAGCCCTGCTGGCGCGAGTCCTTGGCCATCTGCATCAGCGAGTCGACGACGCGCTCGTCCTCGACCTCGTACACCCCGCACAGGTCGCGGACGTCGCGCTGGCTGATCGAGCGGCGGCCGTTCTCGAGGCGGCTGATCTTGGACTGCGAGACCAGCAGGCGCTCCGCGACCTGTTCGGCCGTCATGTTCTTCGCCTCGCGGAGCCGGCGCAGCTCCTGGCCCAATCGGCGTCGCCTGACGGTGGGATTGACACTGGACGCCACGGAAACTGCACCTCCGGCTGCTGTCTGCACTGCGTAGCTGTGAGTACGTACTGCTTGGCAGACTGCCACCAAAGGTGCGGTGTGCGCTGGGAAATGCCGACAACGCGACGGCGCGGGACGGCCGTGAGGACGGCCGTCCCGCACACGTATGCGGCTCCCGGTGTGGTTCGGGTGGATCTGGTGGAGCGGGCCTTTCGGCCGGGTGCGTCTCACATGGCGACGCGCGCCATGTGTCCGCCGCGCGGCTGGGACGGGACGCCCGCCGCCGCGCTCCGACGGGGCTGCGCGCCCACGCCGTTCTGGACGTCCATCACGGCGTGCGCCACGAGACCGCCCATCGGGTCGTGCCGGATCAGGTCGCGCAGCCGGGACCGCGACGACCGTCCTTCGTTGCCGGGGTACAGGTGCTTGCCGAGACCGACCGCGTGGGCCAGCGCGGCGAGCGCCGCGGTCCGCGGGTCCGGCGGTACGCCGGTGCGGATCGCACTGTCCAGCCGGGTCCTGATCTCCCGGCTGATAGCCGTGTCCGTCGCCTGGTAGCGAGTCGTCGGCAGCACCCCGCACATCTGGCCCTCCACGGCATGGACCATGCCGCAGCGCTCCAGATGCGAGAGATACGTCTGGCGAAGCCCCAGGCGGGGCCCGCCGATCCAGTGGACGGCCCGAACCGGGCTGCCGCGTCTGCGCAGCAGTTCCAGTGCGGAGTCCAGAGTCGGATCTCCGGTCGGCCGTGGCATCACCACGGCGATACGATCCCCGTCAGGGGCTATCCGTCCTGCCAGAGCCAGCTCCACTAGCTGTGCTCCGGCGAGACCCAGGTCGAGCGACTGCGGCTGCGCTGTGGTACCCGTGGCCGGGTCCAGAGCGAGCAGCAGAAGCTCCTCCGGAATAGTTCTGCGGCTCCTGCCCATCCATGCCTCCCCGCGTGGATGAATGACAGGGTGACCCCTCTCACATTCATCTGTCGAGAGCGCCTGGGTGCTTCGTACGGGAACCAGTAGGTATGTCGTTCTCGTCTAGCACCGGGCCAAGGGGTTCACACAGGACACTGGTAGATGGTTCGGACGTACGCATGAGCGATGGAGGAGGCACGGTGGCGGGCGAGTCCCCCGACAAGGCGGAGCAGCGGGAGCGGGAGAGTGCGGTCGGCGACGACGGCAGGGACCCGCGACTGTCCGTCCTCCGGGATCGTGTGGACCAGCCGACGGCCGTCTTCAGGGCCCTGGCCCCGCGAACGGCGCCGGAGGACGGTCCTTCCGTGACGGAGGACGCGACGGAGGACCCGGCGGTTGCGGAGGAGTCCGCGGCTGCCGCGGCCGACCCCGGTGCCGCACGGGACTCCGTTGCCGGCGCGGACGGGGACACGGGCGCCGTGGACGCGGAGGACCCGGGCACGGCGGAGCCGGGCACGGAGGACGCGCCTTCGGACGGCGGGCCTTCGGACGGCGGGCCTTCGAGGGCCGCGTCGTCGGAAGACGTGCCTTCGGACGGCGAGTCTTCGGAGGCCGCGTCGTCGGCGGACCCGGCGGGCAAGGAGCCGGGCGCCGGGGCGGCCGCGGGTGAGGCCGCGGGCGACGGTGACGGGGCTGAGGCGGGCCGGGACGAGGGCGTGGCCGGAGACGGCGGTGAGGACGGCGAGGCCGCGGCCGGTGCCGCCCCTGCGGGCTCGGACGGGACCGTCGTCCTGAAGATCGTCACGAAGGACGTGCCGGAGGCCTCCAAGGCCTCCGAGGCCTCCGAGGACGCCCCCAATGGCGGGAGCGCCGCCGAGGGCGCGCCTGAGGCCCTCGACGGGGCCGCTGACGCGCCCGGCGCCAAGCGCGAGGGTCCGGCCGCCGGGGACGAGGCCGCTGAGGCTCCTGCGGCCTCTGAGGCCGACGAGGCGCCCGCGGCCGACCGCGCCGCCGACGCGACGTCATGGTTCGCCGCACGCAAGGCGGCCGCGGAGGCCGCGGCGGAGGAGAAGCCGAAGGCCGAGCCCGAGCCGGCGGACGAGCCCAAGGCCGAGCCGGCCGATGTGGCCGAGCCCGAGCCGGTGGACGAGCCCGACCCCGCTGACAAGCCCGAGCCCGCTGACAAGGCCGACCCCGCTGGCGAGGCCGAGGCCGGCGACGAGCCCGGTGCGAAGCCCGTGGCGCCGCCCGTCGACCAGCCGACCGCCGTCTTCAAGGCCGTCAAGCCGCCGGTCGCGCCCCCCGTCGACCAGCCGACGACCGCCCTCAAGCTGCCGCCGTCCACCTTCCGCCCGCTCAAGGGGGACATCACCCAGGAGCAGCCGAAGCCCGAGCCGCGGCAGCAGCCCGCCGCGGAGGCCGGGGCCCGGACCACGCCGGCCCCCGCGCCCGCACCGGCGTCCCTGAGCGAGCCCGAGCGGACCCGGCAGCAGCCGCTGCCGCCGCGCCCGCCGCTGGAGATCCTGGCGGAGCTGACGAACACCCCGCCGCCGCCGGAGACGGCGCTGCGGACCACCGCGCGACGGGTGAAGATCTGGACCCCGCTGCTCCTGCTGCTGGTGGTCGTCTTTGCGGTCGTACAGTTCGTGCGCCCGCTGCCGGACGCCCGGCTCGTCCTCTCCGCCGCCCCCACGTACACCTTCGAGGGCGGTCCGCTGCAGATGCCGTGGCCGTCCGAGGGGCAGGGCGCCGCGGAGGTCGAGGGCGTCGGTTCGCTCGGCACGTACGGCGCGCAGAAGCCCGCGCCGATCGCGAGCGTCGCCAAGACGATGACCGCGTACGTGATCCTCCGCGACCACCCCATCAAGGGGAGCCAGAAGGGTCCGGAGATCGAGGTCGACCGCACCGCCGGTGAGCAGGCGAAGGCGAAGGACGAGTCGACGGCCCCTATCAAGGAGGGCCAGACCTACTCGCAGAAGGAGCTCCTGCAGCTCCTGATGATCCCGTCCGGCAACAACGTGGCGCGGCTCCTCGCCCGCTGGGACGCCGGTTCGGAGGCCGCGTTCGTCGAGAAGATGAACGCCGCGGCCAAGGAGCTGGGCATGACGGGGTCGACGTACACGGACCCGTCCGGACTGCAGTCGACGACCATGTCGACCCCGCTCGACCAGCTCAAGCTGGGCAAGGCGGTCATGCAGTTCGACGTGTTCCGCGAGATCGTCGACATGCCGTACGTGGAGGTCGACGGCATCCCGGGCCGGATCGAGAACAACAACAAGATCCTGCTGGAGCCGGGCGTGACCGGCATCAAGACCGGCTCCTCCACCCCGGCCGGCGGCAATCTGCTGTGGGCGGCGAACACGGTCGTCGACGGCCAGAAGCGCCGCATCCTCGGCATCGTCATGGGGGCGAAGGACGCCCCGCAGCTCTACCAGAAGCTGGACCTGGCGATCGCGAACAGCCTCAAGGTCATCCAGAAGGCGCAGTCGGACGTCACGTCGGCCGCCGTGGTCAAGAAGGGCCAGGTCGTCGGCTACGTCGACGACGGTCTGGGCGGCCGGACGCCGGTCGTGTCGACCAAGGACCTGAAGGCGGTCGGCTGGCCCGGCCTGAAGGTGGACCTGGCGCTCGGCGCCGGCGGCAAGGCCGTGCCGCACCACGGCAGGGCCGGGGACGTCGTCGGCCAGGTGTCGATCGGCACCGGCACCGGTCAGGTCAGCGCTCCGGTGGCGCTGCAGAAGGACCTGGTGGAGCCTGGCTTCGGCGAGAAGCTGACACGACTGGGCTGACCCTCACGGGCGCCCGGGCCTCGCCCGGGCGCCCGTGCTGTTAGCGTTCCCTGGGGACGAGAGAAGGGCAGTAGAGGCAGCACGGGAAAGGGCCGCAGTTGACCACCGCCGAGCCGACACGCGCCGCCGAGGCTGCACCCATGAACTCCTCTCCGTCTTCCTCTTCGCCCTCGCGAATAGAACTTCCGGCCCCCCGGCCGCCGGCCGAGCCGCCCGCCGCGCCCCGCTCCCGGCGGAGCCGCCGGCGCTCCACGGTCCTCGTGGCGACGGCCGCGGCGGCGGTCACGCACGTCCTCTGGTTCTTCTTCTTCGCGAACAGCGGCGGCGATCTCGCGGCCCAGGACGCGTGGGCGGAGTTCGTGGGCCGGCACCCGGACTCGGCGTACAACCTGGCCTGGTACGGCGGGATGCACCCGGTCTCCTACAGCGTGGTGTCCCCGTACCTGATGTCCCTGCTCGGGGTCCGGACGACGATGATGGTCGCCGGGACCCTGTCGGCGGCCCTGACGGCGCTGATCCTGGTCCGGGTACGGGCGGTGCGCAATCCGATGGCGTGCGCGCTCGCGGGCGTCTTCGCCTTCCTCTGCAACGCGCTGTCGGGCCGGGTCACCTTCGGCCTCGGCATGATGTTCGCGCTCGGCTCGGTCGCGGCGGTCTTCTGCTGGCCGCACCGCTGGCGCTTCAGACGCTGGGCGAAGGCCGGCGTCGCCGCGCCGCTGGCGGGCCTCGCGACCGCCTGCAGTCCAGTGGCGGGCCTCTTCCTGGGCGTGGTGGCGGCGGCGCTCTTCCTCAACAAGCGGCGCCCGGGCGCGTACGCCGTGGGCCTGGCCCCGGTGGCGGTCGTGGCGCTGTCGGCGTGGCTGTTCCCCTTCTCGGGCACCCAGCCGATGAGCCTGATGTCGACGAGCCTGCCGTTCGTCTTCGGCGTCCTGGTCCTCGTGCTCGTCCCGAAGGACTGGCGCACGGTGCGCACGGCGGCGGCGGTCTACTCGGCGGGCACCCTGCTCGCCTGGCTGGTCGACTCGCAGATCGGCTCGAACGTCAGCCGGCTCGTGATGCTCTTCGCCGGCGTGGTCCTGCTCGCCGCCCTGCCGTACGCGCGCCCCCGCACCCGCCGCTGGTACGCGATCGTGCTGGCCTTCGCGGGCCTCAACCTCTGGATCGGCTTCAAGGGCGTCGACGACGTCATCCGTACGGCCCCCGACGCGTCCTGGGCCCGCGAGGTCGCCCCGCTGATCAACCAGCTCCAGGTGCGCGGCGCGGAGAAGGCCCGGGTCGAGGTCGTGCCGGCCTCCAGCCACCGCGAGTCGTCGGCCCTCGCCCCGTACATCAACCTGGCCCGCGGCTGGAACCGCCAGGCCGACATCGAGCGCAACCCGCTCTTCTACGACGACACCCTCAACGCCACGAACTACCAGGACTGGCTCGACCGCTGGGCCGTCCACTTCGTCGTCCTCCCGACCGGTGCCCCCGACTCCGGCGCCCAGCGCGAGGCGGAGCTGGTCGACGACGGCCTGCCCTACCTGAAGCAGGTCTGGTCGGACGCGAACTGGCGCCTGTACGAGGTCACCGATCCGACCCCGCTCGCCGACGCGCCGGCCGAGGTCCGGCGTGCCGAGGCCAACGAGGTCGTCCTGCGCCTCGACCGGCCGGCCCGCATCAAGATCCGCGTCCCCTACTCTCCGTGGCTCGCCCTGCTGGACGAGAACGGCGGCAAGATCGAGCCCCCGCAGGAGACGGAGGCCTCGAAGAAGGCCCGCGAGGCCTCCGAGACCGAGCTGCCGAAGGTCTTCGCCAACAAGGAGGGCTGCCTCCTGAAGGTGGAGCCGGACGCGGAGGGCGACGAATGGACGGAACTCCTCGCCCCCAAGGCCGGCACCTACCGCCTGGCGGCCCCGTACAAACTCTTCCCCCGGGGCACCGCCTGCCCCGAAGAACTCCGCTGAATTCCGGACGACCGCATTCGAGGGAAATGCGGCGGGCGGAATAATCCCCTGACTTGCGATCAAAATGGGGGAGTGCTGGTCTGGAGGAGGTGGGGGACGAAAGGCACTCACCCGCCTGCATACGTGGCGCAAGCAGGACGAGGGGGTCGACGGGTCCCGGCCGGACGCAGCGGCCCCGTCGCAATCATCCGCAGGTCCCGGGTCCGGTGTGCCCACCGGACGCCCCGTGCTGCCTCGCCACGGGGAGGTTCGCCATGTCACACACCTCTACCGCCGGGCGCCCCCTGCGCCAGATCATGGCCCTGCTCATGACGGCGGCCCTGACACTCTCCCTCTCGGCCGTGCTCACGGTCACCTCGGCGACGAAGGCCGCGGCCTCCTGCGTCGCGAACCGCTTCGACGGAACGTGGCGCTCCTCCGACGACAGGCTCAGCCGCATCGACGTCTGGCAGGGGGAGGACTGCCACCTCTACGCGCGGGCCTGGTCGACCTGCGAACAGGATTCCTCCCGCGACTGCAGCTGGGGAAAGCGGAAAATGGGAGAAAGCCCCGACCCGAACTTCCAGTTCTTCTACTACAACTGGAGCAACGCCGACGAGGTCCTCCAGCTGCGCATGAAGGACAGGACCCACATCTCGGTCTGGGACCACACGGACTACCACAACGGCAAGAAGACCAGCATCACGGTCCCGATGCACAAGAGCAGCTGACCACCCGCCCGGCCCCACGACACCGGGGTACCCGACGAACGAGGCCCCCTGCCGAGATCGGCAGGGGGCCTTTGCGCTTGTGCCCCCGGCAGGATTCGAACCTGCGACACCCGCTTTAGGAGAGAACGTAAAGCGATCATGAGTCTCAGTGAGGCTGAGTGAGCCTCAGTGAGCCCAGACCGAGAGGGGCTTGACCTGCACCAAACGGTTTCAGTGAGTCTCAGTGAGTCTCAGTGAGGGGGTGTTGTGGCATCCATGTGGCATCCGCGTGGCATCGGGCCCTACACCGCCCTCAGCGTTCGAACACCCTCGGTCTCCGGTGCCATCGCCGCCCGCACCTTCGCCGCCACGTCGGCAGGAGAGTGCTGGTAGATCCACGTCACCTTCGACCCGCGCTCATGGCCCATGACCGTCTGCGTGTCCTTCTCGTCGATGCCCACATCCTTCAGCCACGTCGCAAACACATGCCGCAAGTCGTGGACCCGAGGCCACCACTCCATTCGGCCGGTCTCCCGGTTCTTCACCTGGCGAGCGAGGCCGGCGGCCTGGATCGCAGGGATCCAGGTGCGTCGGAAGTTGTGCCGCGTCAGGACGCCGCCCTGCGGCCCGCGGAACACCAGCTCGTCCGCAGCGAGGTCGAAGGGGTCGCCACCGATCGGGGTGATCGTGGACTTCGGGCGCCACCGCTCGACCATGGTGCGGACCGCCGCCTCGGCCTGCGGCGTCAGCGGCACCGTCCGGAAGCCCGCGTTGGACTTCGGCGCTTCCTTGCGGAACAGGCGCCCGTGATCCTCACTGAGCACTTCCTTCACCTTGAGGTGGTGGGCCTCCAGGTCCACGTTCTCCCAGCGCAGCGCCGTCGCCTCGCCCCACCGCATCCCCGTGTTCTCCAGGAACACGATCAACGGCCGGTAGTAGTGCGGCGCGTGCTCCACGATCAGAGCGCACTGCGCGCGGGTGGGCGGCATGACGTCGTCCGGGTGCTTGCCAGGGGCGTCACCAATGTCGAGGTCGGCGGCCGGGTTGAACGGGATACGCCGGCCGTCCTTCACCGCGGCGCGGAGCAGTGAACTCAGCACCTCGTGGACCTTCTTGCGGGTGTGGTAGCCCTTCACGTCCTTAGTGATCCAGGCCTGGAGCTCGATGTACTCCAGGTCGCAGATTCGGTACTTGCCCCACTTCGGCTTGATGTGGGCAGTCCAGTTGGACTGCTTCCTGTTCCTCGTGGTGACGGCCCGCGTGGGCTGCGCCTCCCACCACAAGTCCCACCACTTCGCGAGGGTGATCTCGCCGCGCTTCGGGTCGGAGTACGTCCTCGAGCGGACCTGGTCGCGCATCTTGTCGAGGTGCGCCTCCGCAGCCTTGAACCCGCCGTCCGCGATGGCGAAGCACTTCTGCTTCTGGTTTCCCGCCGGGTCGCGGTACCGGGCCTGCCAGGACCCCTGGCAGTCTCGACGGCGGTTCCGCCGCCCGTACTTCTCGGGCGGGTACTTCTCCATGCACAGCTGACACCCGCACGTCTTCGCCCGCAGCTGCCGCGGGTTATTCGTGGACCTACGAGGCACGCCCGCCTCCCTGCGTCTTGACCATCTCGCTGAAGGTCTGTGCGTCGCGGCGGCTGCCGAAGCGCTTCGCTCGGCGCCGGCCATCGGCTCGGTACCGCACTTCCCACGGGCCGGTGCACCGGTCCTGTGCCGGCCGGTGGCCGTACTGGTGGGGTGGGAGGTCTTGCAGGCAGTCGCAGCAGCCGCAACGGCTGCTCGCCACCTGCTGTGGTTTATGCGCCATGGATCATCTCGCCCTTCGATCGCTGCCGGGGTACGCGGGGGAGCAGTGCAACAGGGTCCCCGCACCAGCAGATTGCACCGTCCAGAGGCTGCTCGACGGCGAGTTCCTCAAGGACAGCTCGAAGGGCGATGAAGGACTCCGCTTCGGGGAGGGTGTCGGGCAGAGTGACCGTGTTCCCAGTGGCGTCGTACGGCCGGAACGTGAGCGGGTCGAAGGTTTCGAAGCGGACGCGAAGGCACATGGAATCCCCCGGGCAGGCAGGCGACGTGTGGGACGTCGGCCATGGGGGAGGGCAGGCCGCTGTCCCGACCGTACCCCCTGTTAGGTGAATTCGCGACCACTCTCGGTGCGATAAGTCACTCTGGTTTCACAGGGAGTGGCGAAGTCCATTTCGGTTAGACCTACGAGCGCAGCAGAGGGTTGTACGGCATGCCGGGTGATTACGGCCGGCGCGTCCTACTGCTTGTTGGCGTCGTTGAGGGCGCGCATCTCGATGAGCTTGGCGCGCTGCTGCTCCTCGGTGAGGCCGCGGAAGAGGTCCAGGAGTCGCTGCTCGGCGTCGGCGTCCAGGGGGCCGGGCGCCAGGCGCTTGGCGGCCTCGAAGACGCGCTCCTCGCTGAACTTCGGGAACTCGCGGGCGATGGCGCGCAGCTTCTCCGCGTTGGGGCCGCGGGTGCCGCCTCGCTTGGCGAGCTTCCAGCTGTTCACGGTGGCAGGGGCGACGCCGATACGGCGCGCGATCTCGGACTGGCTCACCCCGTAGGTGTCTTCAATCCGCTTGATCAGCTGCGCCAGGTTCTCGGGCTGCGGCGTCGGGTCGCTTTCCACGGGGTAAGCATGGCTGTGGATCTTCTACTTTCGCAAGTAAAAGTAGAAGCCTGGCGCAATCTCACAGCGGCGCGTGACCTCCCCGTCGCGCGCCGTTGCGTGGCATATGCGGGAGTCTAGAACGGGCATTCGATTAAGGCCAGTGGGTACGCCGCAGCCGCCCGAGGCTCACTGAAACTCACCAACACTCACTGAGACTCACTTGACGCCACCGACACGGACACAGTAGAAATGTGTCAACGCCGACGAGGTCCGCCGGCGAAGACCGAACAGCGCGAGGCGTCCATGACCCACCTGCTCCGGAAAGACCACGGCAAGCCCATTCGCACCGCGATGGCGCGACAGGGTCTGACGGGGGAGAAGCTCGCCGCGGCCACCAAGGCCGTCGACGTAGCGGGTCGGGGCATCAGCCTGGCGACGGTCTCGAAGATCACCGGACGCGGAGAGTCGGCCGCCGAGCGATTCCGACTCCGGACGTGCTGGCTCTTCGCCCTCGCCCTCCGTGAGCCCCTGCAGGACCTCTTCGACATGCCCTCAGTTTCAACCGACACAGTGGAAAGGTCTAGCCCCAATGGCGACTCAGACCCTCGCTGAACGCACGGAAATTTTGCGCCCCGTCGGAGTCACCCCGCTGCTCACCACCGAGCAGCTCATGGCCCGATACGGCGTCTCCAACTGGACCGTCAACCAGTGGGTCCAGCAGGGATGCCCGCTGGAGCCCACCGCGTTCCGCGGCCGGCGCTTCGACATCGACAAGGTCCGCGCCTGGATGACCGAGCAGGCTGGCGAACTCGCCGCCACCGCCTGACCAACGCAAAGCGGGGCCGCCCCGGACCTAGCCCGTCCGTACGCGACCCCTCCGGAATCCCTCCACTCACAGCAGAAAGCAGAGGCACCCGTGAGCGTCAACCTTACCCGCCCGACCCCGGTAATCCCCGTGGTCCCGGCGCCCAATCTGAGCCAGCGTGACGCGCTGATGCACGCCTTCTCGGTCGCCGAGACCGTCGTCGCCAACCTGGCCGACGAGCCCACGACCGTGAACATCGAGCGGTACGACAGCGGCTACCGCGTCGAGATCTACTTCCACCACCAGCCGGAGCTGGTCGCGAGGTTCGCCGCGCAGTACGGCATCACGACCGCGGCGGACCCGCACTACAACGCCGACTCCTCGACGTACACGTCGGCGGACGTCCTGGTCGACGGTGTGACGGTCCGCGGCTGGTCGCTGATGCGCCACGAGGAGCGTGCGGCGTGAACACGAAGCGCGTGAACGCGGCGGCGGACGTGATCTGCCGGGCGAGGAAGCAGGGCAAGGCGCTTCCGGCTGGGTGGGCGGCCGCTCTGGAGTCGGCGTGCCTGCTCCAGTCGCCGGATACGGCGGACGAGCAGCGGGCCCTGCTGGCCCGGGTGGCGGAGCTGGAGGCGGAGCGGCACTCGACGAACGAGGAGCTCTCCAAAGCGGTCGAACGGGTCGCCGAGCTGGAGGCCGCCGCCGGACGGATCCGGCGCCTGCACACCGACTCGGTGGCCGGCCCCTGCCCGAAGTGCTTCAACGCGGACGCCTTTGCGGCGGGTGGTGATGGCCTGGTGCCTTACCCCTGCTCGACGGCGCGGCTGGCTGGCGCGGTCGACTGCGACCCGCTGCCCATGGTGCCCGCCCGGCAGCGGCAGCCGGAGGACCCGCACGACTCGCCGCTGCACCACGACTACGCCCTCGGCCGCGACCTGCGCGAGGTGACGCCGTGACCGCCTCGCCCGCGTGCCAGTGCCACGACCCCGAAACCGACCCGTACGAGTGCGAGGCCGACGACTGCACGCACTCGTTCTCCGAGCTGAACCCCTTCGGCGCCGGGGCCCGGCCGGTGAACGGGGCCAGCGCCGAGGTCTCCCGCACCTGCGGCACCTGCGGCTGGCGCACCTCGGTCTGGCACGTGGACGACGGGTCCGCCGACGAGGAGCTGTACCGGCACGTCGACTGCCTGCACAGGCCCGTCGAGGTGACGCCGTGATCTGGCTCATCGCGTTCGCCCTCGCGTTCCTCTCCTTCTGGCTCCTCGAGCTCGCCCTTGGAGGCACCGATGCCCGCTGACCGCACGCCCATCACAGGACGCTTCCACATCGAGGCCACTCCGTCCCTCGTGACGGCTGACGTCGCCTCGCTCGTCGAGAACAACGTCGACGACGTCCTCAACCTGCTCATGGACGACGAGTTCTTCGAGACGTTCATGGAGCTCGCCTGCGCCGAGCCGACGGCCGGCCACGACGGGCACGCCCCCGAGCGCCTGACGTTCGAGGAGCTGAAGGCCAAGCTCGTCGAGCGGCTGGCCACGAAGGTCGCGCTCACCGGGCCGCAGGCCCTGCGCGCCGCCCGCCGGATGGAGATGTTCGCGAAGCCCATGGTGGCGGCTGCGGAGCAGGCTGAGGCCGCTCTCCTGCACTTCGCGAAGCAGGAACGGAGGGCGTCGTGAAGCTGACCCGCCGCGACAACTGGCGGGTGGTCATTGAGATCCACCCCCAGCACACCCACATCAACATCAGCGAGCTCGGGTTCCCCGGAATCGCCCACCACCTGAACGGCACCCTCTCCGGCGCCCCCTTGGAGCTGACCATCGTGCCCCGCCGCCTGGGCGACTTCGGCTCCGTCTCGATCGGCGACCGTCTCGTCAGCAACGACACGGAAGGCGACTACCAGCGTCGGTGCGAAGAGATGCTCGCCGCGCTCCTCCACAAGCCGCACGTCCGCTCGGGCCGGGTGGACTGCGACGAGAAGCACACCTGCTCGCACTGCGGACTGCGGTGGGAGGAGATGACCGCCGCGGAAGCTGCCGATTCCTTCCTCCGGTTCGACGACCACAGCATCGGCGGCGAGCCGGTGTGCTGCCGACAGGCCATCGACGAGTTCCGGCAGGAGCGCGGCGTCCCTGCCCTGACGAAGGAGGGCGACGAGTGAGCGCCCGCGCCGAGATCCTCACCGCGCTCCAGCGCACCGGCTACAGCGCCGAAGGTGCTGCCTCGCTGCTCGCCCGGGCCGACAAGGAGCCCCACGACCCCGTCCCGAACGCCGACTTCCTCGCCACCCTCTACGGCGGCCACGCCCTGGTCGTCCAGTACGGCGACTGCGAGCTCATCGGCTCGTGCCAGTGCGGCAGGGAGTTCGGACAGAGCACCCCGGACGCGTCGCTCGACACGTTCGTCCCGGGCTGGGAGCACCACGTCATGACGGAGGTCACCGATGTCTGACCCGATCAACCGCCGGGACTGGCTCCTCGCCGAGATTCGCCGTACGGGCGGCGTGTGGACCGTCCGCCGCGTGGAGGCCGTCATGCACGCAAGCCCTTGGCCGACGAGCAAGCGGAACACCGCGCGGAAGGACCTGCGCGCGCTGGCCGCCCGCGGGGCCCTCACCGCCAAGGACGCGCCGGACACCGGCCGCCGCTCGTACACCCCGAAGATCCTGAACCTGAGGAGCGCCGCATGACGACGAACGACTCCGTCTCGGAGCGCATCCAACGGCAGGTCGACCGCAACAGCGACTGCTGGCTGTGGACCGGCTTCCTCGACCGGTACGGATACGGCCACATCAGCGTCAACAACCACAGGGAGAAGGTCCACCGCGCTGCGTACACCGCGCTCGTCGGGCCCATCCCGGACGGCTTGGTCATCGACCACACCTGCCGCGTGCGGCACTGCGTGAACCCCGCCCACCTGGAGCCG
Source organism: Streptomyces sp. NPDC048018 (assembly GCF_043202995.1). Classification (NCBI taxonomy): domain Bacteria; kingdom Bacillati; phylum Actinomycetota; class Actinomycetes; order Kitasatosporales; family Streptomycetaceae; genus Streptomyces; species Streptomyces sp. NPDC048018. Next base: position 52,539 of record NZ_JBIDBK010000011.1, on the reverse strand, counting down.
GTCACGCAGGCCGAGAACACCCGCCGCGGTGTTGCGCACAACTCGACCAAGACGCGCTGCCCCCAGGGGCACCCGTACGACGAGGTGAACACGTACGTCGCTGCCGGGCGCCGTGGCTGCCGGAGTTGCCGACGAGAAGCCTCCCGCCGGTATGAGGCGGCCCAGAGGGAGGTCGCCGCGTGAGTAACGCAGCTGCGCAGGCTGGGGCCGCTCAGGCCCCGGCCGCCGGCCGCCGGGTCACACCGACCGGCCGTCTCATCCTCTCCGCCGACGCCGACCGCGAGGTCTGGCTCCAGGCCCGCCGCGCAGGCTTCGGCTCCAGCGACATCGCCGCCATCCTCGGCATCAGCCGCTACGGCAACGCGTTGTCCGTCTGGCACGACAAGACCGGCGGCCTGCCGCTCGACGGCGACGACTCCGAACCCGCCCTGTGGGGCCGCGCGTTCGAAGAGACCGTCGCCCGCGAGTGGGCCCGCCGCAACCGCTCCGTCGTCCGCCGCGTCGGCCTCGTCCAGAACATCGACCGCCCCTGGCAGATGTGCACCCTCGACCGCCGCGTCCTGGAGTGCCCCCTCGCCGACGGCCGCGAGAAGTGCGCCGTGGAGATCAAGTGCCGCGACAAGATGAAGGCCGGCCAGTTCCGGCGCGGCGTCGCCGACGACGTCCTCGTCCAGACCCTGTGGCAGGCCGACACCTGCGGCTACGACCACATGCACGCCGCCGTCCTCATCGGCGGCAACGACTACCGGCAGTACGTCATCCGGGTCGCCGATCACGCCGACCTCGTCGCCGACCTTCGGGCCGCCGGTGAGCGCGCCTGGCAGCAGGTCGTCGACCGGCGCCCGCCGACGATCCCGGGCGACGCCGACCCGGACGTCCTGCTCGACCTGTACGACCGGCTGTACCGCGACCGGGCGGGCGAGGTCGACATCACCCGCGACGTCGACACCCAGGACGCTGTGGGCGACTACCTCGACGCGCACGCCGACTACGCGGCCGCCGAGAAGCGGAAGAAGGCCGCGAAGGCCCGGATCCTCTCCGGCCTGGGCGACGCGGAGTCCGCGGTCGTCCTGGGGAAGCCTTTCGTGTCCCTCGACGAGCAGTCCCGCCAGCACTGCGACCTGGAGCGGCTCGCCGAGCGCTGGCCGGAGGCGTACGCCGACTGCGTCGAGGACCGCGTGTCCCGCCGCCTGACCATCCCCCGCTCTGTCCGTGAGGAGCACGCAGCATGACCAGCATCCAGGAGCGGGCGGCGGCCGCCGCCGGCCGTACCGCCGACGAGCAGCCCGAGGACCTGAGCCTCCCGCGGGAGTACGTCGACCAGTTCCCGGCGCCGGACCCGATGGCCGACTACGAGCCGGGCGACGACGACCCGGAGATGGTCCCCGTGCACCTGGCCTGGATTCGGGTCCGCAAGGAGATCCGAGCCATCGCCAAGGGCGAGCAGTACAACGGTGGCGGCACCCGCTTCAACTTCCGCGGCGTCGACACCGTCGTCAACACCTTCGGACCCGTGACGCTGAAGCACGGCGTCAACGTCTTCCCCCTGCACGTCGAGGCGTCCTACCGGGACACCACGACGTCCAAGGGCAACAAGATGCACGAGTGCACGGCCACCGTGACGTGGCAGATCGTCGGACCCAAGGGCGACACCCTCACCCTCCAGACGCAAGGCGAAGCGCTCGACTCGGCCGACAAGGCCACCGCGAAGGCCCAGTCCGTGGCGCTGCGGGTCTTGCTCCTGTCTGCCGGCCTGACGCCGACCCACGACAAGGACCCCGACGCCTCGTACGTCGAGCGCGGCAACGACGCTCCCGCCCGGTCGGCCGAGTCGTACCGAGACGAGATCCTCAACCCGAAGACGTCCCAGGGCCGTCTCCAGCAGATCGGTTACGAGCTCACCAACCTCCGCATGATGAACCGGAAGGTGCAGAACGAGACGGGCGAGTTGGAAACGCTCGACAGCCTCGGCCGCCGGATCTACGCCGAGCGCTCGGGCGGTGACCAGTGAGCTGGCACGTCAGCCGCATGTGCGGCTTCGACCTGGAGACCACCGGCGTCGACGTCGAAGCGGACCGCATCGTCACCGCCACCGTCGTCCAGGTCGGCGGCGGCCAGCCCCCCGCCGCTGCGGACTGGCTCGCCGACCCCGGCATCGACATCCCCGAGGGCGCCGCGAAGGTCCACGGCATCACTACCGAGCGGGCCCGCGCCGAGGGGAAGCCCGCCGCCGAGGTCGTCGCCGACGTCCTCGCCGCCCTCGGCCAGGTCATCGCCGCCGGCATCCCCATCGTCGCGATGAACGCCCGCTACGACCTGACCCTGTTGGACCGCGAGGCCGCCCGCCACGGGCTCCCACCGCTCCCGGCCGGACCGGTCATCGACCCGCTCGTCCTCGACAAGCAGGTCGACCGCTACCGGCGCGGAAAGCGCAACCTCACCGCCCTGTGCGAGCACTACCAGGTCGAGCTCGGCGCCGCGCACACCTCCTCGGCCGACGCGATCGCCGCGTGCCGGGTCGCCTGGCGCATCGGAAACACCCAGCCGCAGCTCGCCGCGATGCCGCTCGACGAGCTGCACACGGCGCAGGTCGAGTGGGCCGCCGAGCAGGCCGCCAGCCTCCAGACCCACCTCCGCAAGGCCGACCCCGACGCCTACTGCGCGCCCGAGTGGCCGCTCATCCCCCGCCAGCAGAACGGAGCCTGACCATGCCCGTATCCCGTGGCGCCTACCGCGCCCTCCAGGCCCGCTACGAGCTCGCCCTCAAGCAGCGCGACGACGCCCGCAACAGCCTGAACGCCGCCCGCACGATCACCAAGGGCTACGCCGAGGAGATCGAGAGCCTGCGCGAACTCCTCACGCAGAAGGGCGGCCACGCCGTCACCATCGCCGAGCACGACCGTCTGCGGCGCGCGTACGTCGCGCTGGAGCAGCAACTCCTCGCCGTCCAGGCCTCCAACGAGGAGATGTGCCGCGAAGCCCGCGAGAAGGCCGAGGCCTCGCTGTGACGCTCACCCAGACCCCCGCGGCCGGGATGACCCGCCTCCCGGCCGCGGGCACCACTTGGCCCACCGTCTACGGGCTCGACCTGTCCCTCAACTCCACCGGCATCAGCAACGGCGCCACCGCTGAGGCCCTCATCCCGAAGAACCTGACCGGCCACGACCGGCTGGAGTTCCACCGCCGCAGCGTCCAGGAGCGCATCCCGGACGAGACCAGCCTCGTCGTCATGGAAGGGCCGGCCATGTCCGTCGGCTACCGCCCGGGCGTCGAGGAGATGACCTACCTTCGCGGTCTGGTCAAGCACGACCTGTGGCGCCGCCGCATCCCGATCGCAATCTGCTACCCGCAGCACCGCATCATCTACGCGACCGGGGTCGCCAACCCCGCGAAGCACCTCCCGCCGTCGCAGCGGAAGACCGCGGCCAAGGCCATGGTTCGGGACGTCGCGGTCGAGCGGTACAACGTGCCCTGCGAGGGCCGAGGCCGGTACGACCAGGCCGACGCCGTCATTCTCGCCGCGATCGGACTGCACTGGCTGGGCTACCCGCTCGCAGTGCTGCCCGACACCCACCGGCGCGCCCTTGACGGCGTCGCGTGGCCGGAGCAGGTTCCGGCGGTGGCCCGATGAAGATCCGCCAGGACGTCGCCGACATGCTCCGCGCCGGCCACTCGGACCGGGCCATCGCTCGCGAGCTCCACACCGACGACAAGTACGTCTCGCGCACCCGTGCCGCTCTCGGCCTGCCGAAAGCTCGGTCCGGGAAGAAGCCCGCCCCGACCCTGGAATCCGCCTTCCTCCGCCATGCCCAGAAGACCCGCAACGGCCACATGAGGTGGACCACCCACGTCCAGGCCGACGGCTCCCGCGCTTTCCGCTGGCAGGGCCGCGGCTGGACCGCCGGACAAGCCGCCTTCGAGATCGCCCACGGACGACCGGCCATCGGAAAGGCGCTGCCCGTCTGCGGCGAGGACTGGTGCATCGCCCCGGCGCACATGCAGGACCGGGCCGGCCGTTTCCAGCTCGCCACCGACATGCTGACCGCCGGCCGCTCGGTCTCGGCCGCCGCACGCACCTACCAGGTCGACGCAGCCGAGCTCCGCAGCATCCGCAACCGGCTCGGCATCCCCCTCCACCCACCCGGCGCCAAGGCCGCGAGCATCGACGACACCTTCCGCCGCCGCGCCGTCCCCACCGAGGACGGACACCTGCTGTGGCCCTCGTCGGACTACCGCATCCGCACCGCCGAGGGCATTGCGGTCAGCGCGGCCCGGATCGCGTTCCGCCAGCAGTACCGCCGGGCCCCGATCGGCAAGGTCCAGCCCGGCTGCGGCACCCCGCGGTGCGTCCACCCCGCCCATGTCGAAGACCAGCCCATGCGCACTCAGTTCAGCGCGATCCTCGGAGGTGCGCAGTGAACAGCCGCCCCAGCAGCACCGACAAGACCCCCGACTGGCGCCACCAGGCCGACTGCCGCCGCCGCAAGGGCATCGACCCCGACCTGTGGTTCCCCGACGGCACGACCGGCAAGCACGCCATCCAGGCCGACGAGGCCAAGGCCTTCTGCCGCGAATGCCCCGTCGCCATGACGTGCGCCCTGTTCGCCATCGCCCGCCGCCAGATCAGCGACGGCGTGTACGGCGGCCTGAGCTACGAGCAGCGCCTCCGGATCTCCCGGAAGGCCGCCAAGAAGGACATGACGGACGACCAGCTCGTCGCCGAGGTGCGGGCCGAGTGGCTGCGCGACACCCGCAGCCCGCTCGTCGAGCTGTTCCTCGACCGCACCGTCCAGGGCGACCAGGGCCACGTCTGGTGGCAGGGCCGCGCGGCTTCCGTCTACACCGGCGGCCGCACTCTCACCGCCGCCCAGCTCGCGTTCATGGTCGCCCACCACCGGCCGCCGGACGGCCCGGTGAAGGCGACGTGCGGCGTCCCGTACTGCGTCGCCCCCGAGCACCTCGCCGACAGCGAAATGCGGTGGGCCGCCAACCGCCTGACGGCTGCCGCATGACCAGCCAGCAGGTCACCAGCGCCCTGTTCATCGACTGCGGCGAAGGCCGCGAGATCAAGCACGGCGCCCACGCCGGCCGGATCCGCTGGACCCGCATGCCGACGGCACGGTTCGAGTGCCTGCTCTGCCAGACCGCTGACACCCCGATCTTCCGACCCGGCGAGCCCCGGCCGACGGCGGTCGCCCGGTTCATCGCCCACATCCGCACCACCCACCAGGCCGTCTGCACGGCCAGCACCGAAGGAGCACACGCCGCATGACCGCGATCCAGCCCGAGCGCGTTACCGACGAGCAGCAGGAGCAGGGCACGGCGCCCGTCGCTGCGTTCCTCGCCAGCCACCTCAACGGCCGCACGGACGAGGAACTCAGCCGCGAGTTTCACCACCTGCTCGACGCCGTCCGGGCGCACGGCAAGAAGGGCTCGCTGACGATCACGATCGTCGTCGATCCGCCCGCCAACGGGGTGGAGTCCGCGCCCATGCCGATCGGTGTCGAGTCGACCGTCAAGGCGCCGAAGCCGACCCCGGTGAAGAACCTCTACTTCCTCGACGCCGACGGCCAGCCCGTGCGGGAGGACCCCCGCCAGATGCAGATCGACTTCCGCTCCGCCCCCGCCACCCAGACCTTCAAGGACGCCTGATCATGACCATCACCACGCCCAACGACGTGCAGCAGATCGTCAGCATTGCCCAGCAGGCCGCGGCCCCGGTTGCGCTGGAGGCGGGGAAGTACCACGTCATCCGCACCGGCGACGGCTACCGCGCCGTCGACCTGACCGGCCCGGAGCACACCGGCACCCCGGCCCGGAAGTCCGGCACGACCACCGTCCGCGACGCCACGTCGTTCCAGGCCTACTTCACCAAGCACTCCGACGCGGACACCGAGGTCTACGCCGACGCCGACCGCCTCACCGTCACCGCCGTCCTCGACGCCCACACCGCCGACACCGCCCGCTGGTCCGGCCACCGCCTCACCCTCGGCCTACGCAAGACCGACTCGTGGGCGCAGTGGCTCGAGCGCGACGGCCGACTGATGCCGCAGGAAGAGTTCGCCGAGTTCCTCGAGGACCACCTCCCCGAGCTCCTGGAGCCGTCCGCCGCCGAGATGCTGGAGATCGCCCAGTCCATCCAGGGCGCCACCAAGGTCGAGTGGCAGAACTCCACCCGACTCTCCTCCGGTCAGCGGCAGTTCCAGTTCGTCGAGACGACGCAGGCCAAGGCCGGACAGCGCGGGCAGCTCACCATCCCCGAGGTCTTCACCATCGGCCTGATCCCGTTCGACGGCAGCGAGGGCTACAAGCTCACCGCCCGCTTCCGCTACCGGATCAACAAGGAGGGCGGCCTCACCCTCGGCTACAAGCTGGAGCGGCCCGGCGACATCCTCCGCACCGCCTTCGCGGACGTCGTCAAGGCGATCGGCACCGAGATCGAGCAGCCGATCATGAACGGCACCCCGGCCTGATGAGCCGGCCGCGCGCGACGGGCGCCGCCGACTCCCGGTGCCCGTCGTGCGCGGCCCCCGTCCTCACGCAGTGGGTCGGGGACCGGGCCGCCCTCCGTGTCACCGCCGACCTCAGGCCGCTCACCCCCGAGCAGCAGCAGGCCGTACGGACACCGAACCGGCTCATCTGGTGCCTCCACTCCCGTCCGCACGCCACACCACGGCTGCGGTGGCTGTCCCGCTGGCACCCGCCCGACTGTCCCCACCCGCACGTCACCGAGCACGCCTGTACCGCCGAGCCGACCACTCTTTTCTGAGGAGACCGCACGTGGAGAACGTCCGCCACTTCCCGCACCAGCAGGCGGACCACGACGGCCTCACCATGCGCGCCCCCCACGACGCCGAGGCCGAGGCCATGGTCCTCTGTGCCGTCATGCACGACGCCGGCGCCTACCAGGCCTGCGCCGAGCTCCTCGACCGCACCGACATCTACCTGCCCGCCCACCGCCTCATCTGGGACACCGTCGCCGGGCTCGTCGCCGCAGGCACCCCGCCCCACCCCGCGCTCGTCCGCGCCGAGATCGAGCGCCAGGGCCGCCTCCACGAAGTGCAGGGCGGCCAGCTCATCTACCGGCTCGGCGCCGAGATCCTCCCCGCGAGCAGCGCCCCCCACTTCGCGCAGCAGGTCGCCAACAAGGCCCGCGAGCGCCGCTTCGACGAGCACGCCAACGCCCTCAAGGCCGCCATCGCCAACGGGGCCGACGGCTCCGAACTCAACGCCCTCGTCGTCGCGTTCCAGCAGGACGAGACCCTCCGCGAGTCCACCGGCCACGGCCCCGCGCACCTGGTGTCCACCCTCCTCGACTGGAACAGCTTCTTCGCCACCGACTTCGGCAGCATCCAGCTCCTCCTCGGCAAGCTCATGGCCCCCGGCCAGCAGATCACCCTCGTCGGCGACGGCAAGGCCGGCAAGAGCCTGTTCCTCCAGGAGTGGATGTGGCGCATGGCCACCGGCCAGTCGTTCCTCGGCGACAAGCCGCAGGAACCCGTCCGCATCCTCTACCTCGACGCCGAGAACGGCCAGGAGCAGGTCCAGGAACGGTTCCTGTCCTTCGGTGCCGGACCGCGCAGCATGGGCGAACTCCGCTACGCCTCCTTCCCGCCCGTCCGCCCCCTCGACACCCCCGGCGGCGGCGCCGACCTGATGTCCATGGTCAAGGCCACCCAGGCCGAGCTCGTCGTCATCGACACCGTCTCCCGGTTCATCTCCGGCCCCGAGAACGACGCCGACACCTGGCTGTCCCTCTACCGCCACACCCTCCTCCCCCTCAAGCGCGACCGCATCGCCTCCATCCGCCTCGACCACCGCGGCAAGGACTCCGAGCGCGGCGCCCGCGGCTCCTCCGCCAAGACCCAGGACGTCGACCACGTCTGGGAGCTCTCCGCCGAAGGCGGCGGCGCCCTCACTCTCAAGCGCACCCACACCCGCACCGGCATCGGCCCCGACACCTTCAACCTCGTCCGCCAGGCCCGCCGCGACGGCGACAACTGGGCCCACGGCGGCACCCGTCACATCGTCATGGAGTGGGACACCCCCGACGTCACCCCGCAGCCCGGCTCCGACGCCGAGATCATCGCCCGCCTCGACAAGGCCGGCGTCCCCCTCGAAGCAGGCAACCGCCGCGTCAAGGAGAAGCTCGCCGAGCTCAAAATCCCGGCCGGATCCGACAAGGTCGCCCGCATCGTCAAGGCCCGCCAGACACGCGCCGCAGACGTTCCCCCGCAACGTTCCCCCGAGCCCCTCCAAGAGACGTTCCCGGGGAACGTTCCCCGGAACGAGTCAAGGGACAGTAAAGCCCCAGCTCAAACGTTCCCCGGTAACACCGAGGGAACGCCAGGAACACCCCCCGTTCCCCCGTCACCCCCCTCTAGGGAGGGGGACGGGGAGGGAACGCCCGGAACAGACACCCCACACACCCCCCACTGCACCGTCTGCAACCACCCCCTCCACGGCTACCGCCTCGACCGCGGATACACCACCTGCCTCGAACACGACGACACACCAGCCGCCTGACCAACAGGCCGCGTCACCGGTTCCCGCCCGACCTCGCGCATAGGAGAAACCCGATGTACCCGACCCTGATCCGCACCCCCGGCCTTGCCAGGTTCACCGCTCACGTGGACGACGAGCGCCAGGCCCAGCTCGCCAAGTTCGGCGACCAGCACCACCCCGACGGCACCGGCGCCAAGTACTACGTGGGCATGGCCGACCAGGCCCGCGAGGACACCGAGAACGCGGCCGAGTCCGTGAACGGGCCTCGCTGGTCGCTGATCCTGCTGGAGGAGGTCTACCAGGCCCTCGCCGAAGCGGACCCCGCCCGGTTGCGGGCCGAGCTGGTCCAGGTCGCCGCGGTCTGCGCGGCGTGGGCGCGGGACATCGACAGCCGGCCGCATCCGATGGTGTGCGCGCACTGCGGGGAGCAGATCGAGACGAGCGAGATCCGGAACACGTGGTCCGGGCCGCTGAAGGTGCCGGGCGTGCCCGAGTGCGCCTCACCTCGGTACCACATCGACCGGCCGGAGTGCCGGGCCGCGTCGGGTCGTGCGTGCGACGAGCAGAAGGCCGCGCACCAGGCCCGGACTGCGGTCCGGACGCCGGATCCGGCTGTCCGCGCTGGTCAGGACGACGCGTCGTGAGCGCCCCGGACAGCGTCCGGACAGATCCGGACCTCGCCGAACTCGCGCCGCTCGCCCAGGTGATCGCCCGGACGCTGCGGGACACCCCGATCCGGCTAGGCGACCCCGACACCACCCCGACCCTGGTCGGCGCGCTGACCGTCGCCGTCGCCGCGTACATCGGAGCCGAGGTCCTCCCGCCCGGAGCGCTCGACCAGGCCCGGCCCCTCGCCGTCGCCTTCGACGTCGAGATCGAGCGCAGCCCTGGGCAGTGGACGACGTTCTCCCTCGACTGCCCCCGGACTGCGGCCCTGGAGTGGTCCGCGTCCGCGGAGGAGAGCAGTGGCCGGCGGGCGCGCGTCATCCGCCGGACCACGATCACCACGATCGAGCCGCAGCCCGCCCGGGCCGAGGGGAGCAGCGCCGATGCCGATCCGGCCTGAGAACCGCGGCCGTTACCCGGCCGACTGGCCCCAGATCAGCCTCGGCATCCGCACCGGGCGCGCGGCCGGCCGCTGCGAGTGCCTCGGCGAGTGCGGCCGCGGCACCCACACCGGCCGCTGCCCCAACGTGAACGGCGGCCGCGCCTACGGCACCGGCTCCCGCGTCGTGCTCACGGTCGCGCACCTCGACCACACCCCCGAGAACTGCGACCCCGGCAACCTCCGCGCCATGTGCCAGGGCTGCCACCTCCACTACGACCGCGACCACCACCGCCAGACCGCCGCAGCCACCCGGCGAGCAGCCCGCGAAGCCGCCGGCCAACTCGCCCTCGACAACTTCCAGGAGCACAAGATGCCCGACCAGTCCAACGCCCCGGCCCTGTCCCTTCCGGCGATCAACACCGCATGCCCGGCCTGCGGCTCACAACCCGGCGCCCTCTGCACGTCGCACAACGGGACCCGGCTGCGCCGCGACACCGTCCACCAGGCCCGCACAGCCGCTCACAAGCAGCACCCCGCCATCTGATCCGGCTCCACCCGACCCACAGGAGCAGCACATGCGCATCGCCATTACCGAGACCGGAGCCATCGAGGTCACCTTCTCGCCTGCGGAGGCCGAAGCCATCCGCGACGACCTCGGCGGCATCCCGTTCACGAAGGTCACCCCGGCGGGGGACAAGCTCCACAGCTTGCTGGAGGCCGTCACCGGCGCCGAGAAGACCCCGGCCAAGAGCTACGAGGAGCTGAAGGCCGAGTGCAACGCCGCGATGGCCGATGCCGACGTCGCGTCCCACCCGAGCCGCATCTGACCCCGCGCGCAAGCCGTCCGCCCGCAGGCAGCGCGGGCGGACGGCCACCCCGGACCCTACCCAGCCGACCACCAGGAGCATGACCATGACCGACCAGACCCTTCGCCGCGAGATCGCCGAAGCCTTGCTTGCCCGCATCAAGCAGGCCGTGGTGGAACCCGCGAGGCCCTGGAGCGGGGCGACCACGTCTCTCCTCGCCGCCACCGAGTACGACCTTGCCGACGCCGTCCTCGCCGTCCGGGACGCCGCCCGCCAGGCCACCGGACAGCCGGCCGCCGACGAGGCTCCGTTCCCGGCCTGCGGGAGCCACTCGCTGCCGATCTCCACCGGCGAGTTGGTCCGCTGCGTGCTGGTCACCGGGCACGCCGGACAGTGCCAGAGCGCCACCGATTTCCCCTACGTGTCGTGGCCGAACCCGTCGAACGGCGTGTGGAACCCCGCCGCTGGGCTGGCCGCGTGCGGGTGCGGCGAGCCTGGGACGTCCGGCGTCGTCCACCGGCCCGACGGGCCCTGCTACGTCGACGACACAGCTGCCGGGCTGGCCGCGCCCACCAACCACGACACCGAGACCCGCGCCGCCGTCCTCCGCGAAGCCGCCGACGCGATCGACGCCACGTTCACCGGCTTCGGCATTGACCGGTACGTCCGCCACGGAGCCGACCTGCTCCGCCGCATGGCCGCCGGGGCCGAGTCGTGACCTGGTGGGCGTGGCTCCTCCTCGGCTGGCTCGCCGCGCAACCCCTGTTCGCCGTCGCCTGGCACCGGTTCGTCACCTGGCAGAAGGGCGGCACCCCATGACCGCCCTCCTCCACCTGCTCGCCTACGTCGCCCTCACCGCCATCCTCGCCGGCCTCCCCCTCGGCACCTGGACCCGGAGCCATCGATGACCCTTCTCGCCCGCATCCGCATCGCCGCCTCCCACCTCCGCCGCGCCCTCCGGGCCGAATGCCCCGCCCAGTGCGGTGAAGGCCACACGTACCGCTGGCCGTGCGCCGGCGCCCCGACCCGGAGCCCGCGATGAAGGGCCGCGTCCCGCTGGACGACCTCACCAGCGACGCCCTCGACCAGCTGTACGCCGAGCGTGATGCCTGGGCCGCCAAGGCCGAGGAGCGGCTCAGGAGAGTCCTCAAGCAGAGCCGCCTCTTGCAAGAGCTCAAGCGCGACAACTTCGCACTCCGCATGGACCTGTTCTCGCTCCTCGACGGGCGCCTCGGCGACATCGGCCCCAGCGACATCGAGCCTGGCGCAGTTAGACGCGCCGCCCTCGACGAGCAGCAGGAGAAGCCCGCAGAGGCACCCGCCCGCGCACGTTGCCGATGCCGCCACGCCCGTGACCTCCACACCGGCGACGACTGCGCGGGATGCACAAGAGACGGCCTGGGCATACTCGCCAACCACGCGTTCATCGCCACGCCGGAGCAGACGTGACCGCCCGCACCGGCGCCGGCCGCTACACCCGGGCCGCCGACCGCAAGGTCCGCCGCCGGGCCCTCGTCGACCTCCTCACGCGCCTCGACCGACTCACCCCGGCCGAGACCGCGCTCCTCGTCGACTACGTCGAGACCGAGCTCGGCGCTTCCGACGCCCTCCGCTCCTCCCTCGTCGGCGTCGAGCGCGCCCTCCAGCAGCGCGACGAGCAGCTGCTCGCCGCCGAGGCCGCGATCGTCGAGATCGAGCAGGACCGAGACCGCGCCCTCGCCGCACACCACCACCAGGAAGGCCCGATGGCCAACACCGAGCACGTACCCGACCTCTGCCCCAACTGCGGCGGCCTCACCGTCATCCGCTGGGACCGCCTCGAAGGCGTCTCCGGCATCAGCATCGACGGCCAGCCCCTGCCCGCCGCAAACCTGTGGGTCGCGGAGCAGCCGGGCCCCTGCAAACCGCCCACCACGAAGGAGCACTGACCATGGCCGACACCACCGAAGCCGACCGCCGCGGCGAACTCGCCGACGCCGTGACCGCCGAAGCGAAGCGGCTGCTCGAACGACGCACCACCACACTGCGCGGGCGCGCCGAACGAGCCGAAGCGGAGCGGGACGGCGCGTACCGCGAGCGCGCCCGCCTCGTCGCCCTCATCGCGGGAGGTCTCGCCGAGCAGGCCGTCGTCGCCCCGGCACCCGACGTCGAAGAGCCCGGATGGCAGATCCTCTACGCCACCCTCCACGGCCGGCAGTGCTCCTGGCACTTCTCGCCCCGCGACGCAGACCTCATCGAGCACCTGGAGCACGTCCCCGCCAACGATCCCCGCGCGCAGTGGGACGGCCACACCACCGAAGCGAAGTACGAGCACATCGACCACCTCGCCCGCGCCCTCGGAACGCCCGGCCCGTTCGCCGGCCGCTGACACGACGAAGGGGCGCGCCTCACGACCTCCCCAGGCCAGGCACGCCCCATCCGGTGCGACCACCGTACCCCCAGCACACGCCCCACGGAGCGCACCATGACCACCCTCACCACTCCGCAGCAGTTCGAGCAGATCGCCCGCCTCTGGCCCGATCTCCGCAACGCCCTTGCCGCGCCCACCCAGCACTCCTGGCCCCCGGTCGAGCTTCGCGGCTACCTCCAGGCCATGGAGCGCCTCGACATCGACGACCCCACCGCCTACAACGCCGCCCGCCGCGAGCTCGAGCGCGACCCGGCTCAGCTCGGCGTCCGGCCCATCCCCATCAGCCTCGCCGTTCACGACACGATGCGCGCCGTCGAGGCCGCCCTCCTCGACACCGCCGACCGCATCGCCCGCTCCGTCCAGCGCACCCCGATCCAGCCGCCGGCCCCCGCCCGCGCCTCGTACGCCCAGAGCCGCGGGGAGCGCCTCGCCTGGGAGGACCGGGCGCGCCGGATCCGCGCCGCCCGGGCCGATGCGTGCGACCCCCGCCGCTGGCAGCCGCAGCAGGGCCGGACAGCGATCCGGGCCGCCCTGTGGCTGTCCGGACGGGCCGCCGGACTGTCCGGACCGTTCCGTCCGCTGTCGGATGTCGAGCAGCAGCACGTCGCCAAGGTCGCGGCCGGCGCCCTCGCGCGCGTCGAGCGGGCGCTCGACCTCGCCGACGCTCAGCGTCAGCTGTCCGCCGACTACGCGTGCCAGTGCGGCGGGCAGTTCGAGATCTACGGCGGGAACGGGGCGCGGCCCTGCGCCCGCTGCAAGGGCTGCGGCGTCCTCGTCCACGAAGGCGGCGTGGTCGCGGCCTGACCCGGCCTCTCAGTCCCGTTGCCGTGCAGCCAGCAAGACGGCGAGCTCCGCAGGAGTCAGAGCAGCGTCACGCAGCTGGGCCCTCCAGATGGCTCGGGCCAACCAGTAGCGCGACGCCACGTCGGTGTCCTCCCACCAGAAGTCGCCCTCGGGCAGGGCCGGGTGGTCGGGGACACCGGCGGGCAGCGCCGGCCTCCGGCCCCCGGTCATGTCTCCCCAGGACTCCGCATTGTGCAGGGGCAGTTCCGTCCGGACGGTCGCACGTTCCGCCTGGTACGCGCTCGTGCGATCGGGAAACCACTGCTCCTGGCGCTCTACGACCTGGGACCACCACCTGTGCTTCTTCCGGTGCTCCTTCCACCTGCGGGGAAGGTCCGAGCTGATCCCTACGTAGAGCAGCCGGCCGAAGACGTCGAAGAGGCGATACAGGCAGGTCGGCGCCGCATCCAGCTGGGTCCGTCGCTCGTCGAGCGCAGCCTCGTGACACCGGCTGCATGCTGGTGACGGTTTCCAGGACTGCCAGCTGATGGCGTCGGGCCCACCGCAGACCGCGCATCGTTCCATAGGGGGATCGTGCCGTACGGGGCTGACAGCGCCGGCCCCGACTCAGGGGCGACACACCTCGGGGCCACCGCCGCGCCAGTCGATCGGCGGCCAGTCCTCCGCATCCAGCCACCCGGCGCGGCGCAGGAACTCCACCACATCGGTCATGCCGAAGGCGCGCCCAACGATCTGGGGGCCGATCCGGACTGTTCGCCCGCCGTCCTCGCCGGGCGGCATCACCACTACGTGCGGCTGCTCCTCGTCCATACGGCCCACGCTCAACCCGGACGCGCCCGAACGCATCCGGATAGGGCCGGACGGCGGAAGGACCGGGGAGCACCGACGCCCGTCGGCGGATGTCGGCGCTCACCCTGCCCGGACACACAACGGCCCCCACCCGAAGTGTCCGGGCAGGGCCGTCAGGGGCTCGGCTACGGGCGCCACGCCTCGTCGTAGTCGGCGTGGCTTGCATACGGCAGGGCAAGGGCCTTCCAGGTCAGGCAGTACCCGAAGCCGTGCACCTCGCCCGTGTCCATCTCGGCATGGCAGTTCGCGCAGCCGAACGGGAAGTACGGGCCACCGACTTCCCTGCCTCCCACTGCGGGCCGCGGGTACGTCTCCGGCTGGATCGGGTGATCGGCGAGCAAGAGCCGCTTGCCGTCGACCTCGGCGAGGACCCGCGCCGGATCATGACGCGCGATGTGGGCGGCGTCCGCCATGCTCTGCGGGTGGTCGGCCGGTCCGGTGCCAGCCACGCAGCCGGTGAACGGATGCGGCCCACCGTGGCCTACGAACTCCAGCCCTTTGGACAGGTCGTAGGTCACGAAGGCCTCGGTCTCCAGCCACTGCTTCCCGGGGTTGTGCCACCAGGGCCCAGGAGTGGCCGCCTGTGCCGCACGCTCGTCCTCGTCGAGGCGGGCGGTCAGGAACTCCACCAGATCCACAGTCACTCCCCTGCTGGCTGTTCGGCTTCGGCCGCGCGGACGATCTGCCGGATCTGCTCCCGCGACCACCCGGTACGGCGGGCGACCTCGGCCTGCGCTCCGCGCTCGTCTGTCGACCGGAGCACGGCGAGGACTTCGGCCGTGAGTTCGGCGCGCGCCCTGTCGAGTGCTGCCTCGGCTCGCCGGTAGCGCCGGGCGGCTGCGTCAAGGGCGGTGGTGTCCATGGCGGACATGATGCCACGCGATCAGCCAACCCGGTAGGCCAACCCACTTGACAATAGCCAAGAGGATTGGCCAAGCTAGTTGACACAAGGGGCCGCCAAGACCCCCTCCGAAAGGACACCCTCATGGACCTCACCACCGGTTCCCAGATCCGCATCCGCCGCTTCAACGCCCAGGGCGGTCTCCATTTCGACAAGGTCGGCCGCGTCCTGGAGAGGGACGGCCGCTGGTTCCGCTTCCAGGACGAGAACGGCCGCCGTGCCTGGCTCGACGCCGACCCGACCGCCATCGGCCGGACCATGACCGGCTGGAGGCAGACGTACGAGGTGCTCTAGCACCTCACCCCAAGGGTTTCGCAGCATGCGGAACCCCGAACAGAACCACCGGCCCTGCGCCGGTAGGCCCGCCGGCCCCTTCCGGCGGGCGCGCGGTTCGATTCCGCGGCAGGGCACTTCCCACACACAAGACGGCCCCGGCAGGAGTTCGCACCTCCAGGCCGGGGCCAGCCACCCCTGACACGACAGGAGCAGGCATGCCCGAGCGTACCGACCACCCGACCGCGGACGAAGCCCTCCGCCGCGCCCGCACCGACCAGCCCATCCGCGAATCCCTCCTCTGGATCGCCACGCGGCTCGACGCCCGCCGGCCGTACCACTACATGACCCCCGACGGCCGCACCGCCATCGCGCTCACCGCCGCCACTACCGCGCACCCCGCCGACGACGCCGCCGCCGAGGAGCTCGAGCGTCAGCTCCTGCTCCGCATGCCCACCGTCGCGAAGGGGACCACCCGCGGCGACTACGCCGAGACGCTGCGCCGCGCGGCCGGGAAGGGCGGAGCCTGATGCGTACCCGCACCGAGCGCCGTGAGCGGCTCGTCCCCCACACCGTTGACGGTCAGACGGAACTCGTTCCCGAGCCGTACGACATCGAGGTCCCCATCCCGCCCCGCGACTGGGACCACATCGTCCTCATCGCAGCACTCGGCATCGTCGGCGCGGGTCTCCTCATCGTCGTCGTCTGGTCGACTGCGTCGATCGGCGAGCTCCTCGTCCGCACCGACGTCGCTGCCGTCGTCGCCTACGGGGCCGCCACCGGGTTCAGCCTCGGGTGGATCGTCTGCATGGCGCTGGAGTGGCTCGCCCGCTACGACCCCGTCCGCGTCCGCAGGCCGAGGAAGGCCGGCCACGTCTTCCTCGCCGCCGATATGGCCGCGGTCTGCGTCCACGGCTGGGTCGCCGACTCTCTGAAGGTCGGCATCATCGGAGCAGTGCTGTCGGGTGGCGCGAAGGCCCTGTGGACGCTGCTCCTCGACCACCAGGCAGCCCCGCTCGACCCGCGCACTCAGCAGTGGGTGAACATCCGACGGGGCAAGATCGGCGGGCGCCTCGCCCTGGCGGCGAGCCTGCGGCAGCTCGGCCGCGTAGAGAAGCAGGCCCTCGCGCTTGAGGGGGCGCTCCGGTCCATGCCGGACGCCAGTCCGGACGAGCAGCCGAACCCGGCGGACGGTCCGGACGCCGCAGTCCTGCCGATGGCGCGCACCCCCTTGACCACGAAGGACGCCGTCCGGACCGCGTGGGACTCCGGTCTCCGCGACGAGGACCAGATCCGCCGGGCGGCCAGCGGAGCGCTCGGCAAGGCCATCTCACCGGACACCGTGAGCCGCTACGTCCGTGCTCTGAAGGTCGGCGCCTGATGCTCGCACTCATCGCCTTCCCGACGCTGGCGCTTCTCGCCTTGGCCGCCCTCCTGGCCCTGGCCGACCCGGCCGACCGCTACGCCCCCGCGCTCCCCGCCGTGCGCACCCTCGCCCTCATCGCCACCGCGGCCGCCTACGTCGCCGCCCTCTTCAACCACTGAGGCCCCCATGCCCTACACCGTGATCAGCCTCGGCGGAGTCGCCACCGGCCTGGGCATCATCGTGATGTTCGCCATCCGCTGGTACTTCAGGGAGGGGCGCAGCTACATCGCGCTCATCCCGTTCGTCTTCGCCCTCCTCTACGGCATGCTCGCCGCCCTCTCCGCCTACAACTCGTTCTCCGCCCTCGGCGCCATCACCTGGCTCGGGATCTGGGCAGGCAACTTCGCCGGCCACATCGGTCTCGTCTGGGGAGTCGGAGGAGAGGACCGCGACGTCACCCGGGCCACGCCCCTCGTCCTCGACTCCGGAGGCTACGTGGTGCTGTTCCTGCTGACCCTGGTCATGATCGGCCTGTTCATCTGGGCGAGGAAGCACATCCCGGCCGGAAAGATCGCCGCCGGGGCCCTCGCCGGGGCACTGCTCTCCCTGGCCGGCACCATCGCGGGCATCGCCGCCGTCCCGCTCGCCTCCGCCGTGAACGCCATCGGCTCCCCGATCACCACCTACTTCTGATGACCGACACCACCGCCCCCGTGACGGGGGAGGAGCAGGCGCCCGGCTGGTCGGACGAGCGCAAGGAGCGCACGGCCAGGGGCTGCCTGCTCGTCATCGCCACAGGAGTCGGCGGAGCGTTCTGCGTCGCCGTGCCGGAGGTCGCCTACTACGTGGCCGGCCTGGGGACCGTCGCCGTGGTCCGCAAGGTCCGTGGCCTGGTCGTTGGCCGCCGCGGTGCCGCAGCCGATGAGGACGTCGTCGACATCGTCGGCGTGCTCCATCAGCTGTCTCCTGGCGGCACCTCGAACGTCCGCCTCACCCAGATTGTCGAGTCGACCGGCCTGCCCGACACGAAACCGGTCCGGGCGCTGCTCGCCCAGGCTGACATCCCGATCAAGGAAGTCCGCACGGGCGGGAAGGTGGGTCAAGGCGTGTACGCCACCGCTATCCCCCTCTCCTGCGGGGCCCCTTCTGATGGTTGTTGGTGCGCTGTGACCAGCAACAACAACACCGACAACAGCCCGGAGGAGGGGCCCCGAGAGGGGTTGCGTGTAGACGCCATCGGCCAGGCCGGGCTCGTCGTCACCGACCCCACCGAGACCCAACGACGCCACACCAAGACCCCCGCGAGGAGCACCTGATGAGCGCCTACGACGACATGACCAACGCCGACGTGTTGTCGGCCGACGAGCTGTACGAGATGGACCGGGCCGATGAGTACCGGCTCGATGCGGCAGACGAGGAGAGGTGGGCGCTCGAAGCCGATGAGCAGCGCGACGCTGACCCGTGGCTCGGCTACGCCGACGGTGAGGAGCGCTGACCGTGGGCGAATTCAAGAGCACGATGAGCATCGACGAGCTGCGCCAGCGCCAGGAGGCCAGCCAGCAGGCCGCCGCCCAGCGCCAGCAGGCGCCCCCGCCACCGCCTCAGGGCGGCAAGTCGTGACCCCGAGCACCACACCCACACCCCGCCCCGCCGAGGGGCACCAACCCGAGAGGAACCCGAAGATGAGCGAGCGCGTGAGGGTCAAGGTCCTGCTGCTGGTCGGCGAGGAGGCTGAGATCGTTGCGGACGCCCCCGACGCCACCGCCCCGGAGCGGTACCCGGCCGTCGAGATCGAGGCCGCCGTGGGCGCGCCCCGGGACGAGCTGCCGGGCATGCGGCTGACGGCCCGCGTGGGTGCCGGCGATCGGCTCTTCGACTGGCGTCGGGCGTAGTCCGCGAGGAACGGCCCCGCCCCTTCGTGGGGTTGGGGCCTTTTCCTCGCCCGCAAGTGTTGCAAAGCAGTGCAGCTGTGGGTCATAATAGAGACACGAGGGGGCGACAGGGGCCGCAAACCCCAAACCACCTCGAACCAGCAACAACTCAACAGAGAGCGAGGACCAATGTCCGACGAGATCGAGCGCAACAGCCGCGCGCTGATCGGAGCCCTCATCGAGGTCTACGAGACGCTCCGGCTGATCTGCACCAACCTCCCGATCCCGATCACCCTGCCCAAGCAGGAGACCGAGTTCGACGGCGCCACGGGCATCCAGGCCGTGAGCCGACTGGTGGAGATCATCGAGGACCAGCCGATCAACGACTTCGAGAAGTCCATGATCTGGGCAGCAGCCCTCCACTGGCTCGCGGCCTGCAAGCTGATCAGCCGGTACCTGAACTACAGCGCCGATCGGGTCTCCCGAATGGAGATCGAACTCCTCATCCAGCAGGCGGGCGAAGCACTGATCGCCTACCTCGACGGAGAGGAGGAGACCGACACCCCGTAGCCACACCGCCCCCCGGCAGCCAGCCGGGGGGCACCCTCGCTCTCAGCCCGGACAGCGAAACGACCGGCGGGGCCGGGCCGAAGCCCACAGGCGCGAACGCCCGTCGCAAAACCCCACCGGTCGCCAACCAGCCTCAACAAGGAGACCGACACCACCATGGTAGACACCCCGCCCGAGGGCGAGACCCTGCAAGAGATCGCCGCTCGCTACGGCCGGGCCGAGACGACCGTGCGGAACCAGTGGGCCCGCCACCCGGAGTGGCCCGCGCCGATCGGGAAGCGCGGCCAGGCCCACGTGTTCGACCCGACCGCCGTGGACCGGGTGGTCGGCGAGCACCTGGCGCGCCCGGCCGCCGAGCTGGAGCCGCGCCGTGAGTACACCGCTGCCGAGATTGAGGCCGCTACGGGCATCAGCCCTGCCACGATCCGAGCGGAGGTGTCGAAGGGCCGGTGGCCGGCCCCCGACGGCAGGAAGGGCCGGGCGAATGTCTGGCTCGGCTCGGCCGTGCTGAAGGCCGTGGAGGGGCGGCGGGCGTACCGCCGGGGCGGGAGCGCCCCGCAGGGGTAGTGCGCGCGAAGCGCGCTCCTTGGCCCCGCAGGGGCGGGCCCGGCGCGAAGCGCCTTGAGGGGCCCTGCGCGAAGCGCCCCGCCCGGTAGGGCGGGTTCTGGCGGCCCGTGCCCGAAGGGCACTTGAGGGGCCGCTTTCCTTGCTGCTCTTGGCCGCCCGTGGCCGAAGGCCACACAGGGGGCGGCCCCGGCCCGCAGGGCCGTCCGATTCCGGCGCCGGACATGGGGAAGCCCCCCGGCTGGCTGCCGGGGGGCTTCGGTGTCACTCGTCCAGTTCGCCGCGCTCCGCGAGTGCGGCCCCTGCGTCGACTGCCGCGTCGGTCGCGGCGATCAGCAGGAGCATGATCTCGGCCGTTGCGGTCGGGTCATCCGGGTGGTTGATCAGCCACATCAGGACCTTCGAGGCGGACAGCCAGTGGAGGCAGGCCCCCCACAGGTCGCTGCGGATCTCGTCGTCCATCGGGAGATCCTGGATGATCACCGATGCTCGGGCGACGGCCGGATTGATCGTGTCGGCGTCGTAGAGCGGGCCGCCCGGCAGGATGACCGGGATGGGGAGTCGGCGGGTGATCTTGCGGATGAGCTCGTAGGCGCGGACTACGGCGCGCGTGAGCTCTTCGACCGATCGGTCGTTGGCGTCGGACATCAAGTCCTCACTCTCTGTTGAGTTTTGCTGGTTTGCGAGGGCTTGGGGTTTGCGGCCCCGTTGCTGCCCTCGTGTCCCTAATTATGCCCACTACTGCACTGCTTTGCAACACTTACCGGGGGTAATTCCCCGGGGGCGCGGGGCCGGTGGGGAGGAAGGCGGGCTGGAGGCCCCGGTGCGCGCCGGAGGCGCAGGGGCCGGAACTCTGGCCGGTGCGCGCCGAAGGCGCAGGCCAGAGCGGTCCGCGCTTGCGCGGACTGAGTCCCGGTGAACGCGCCGAAGGCGCCCGGGACTCACCCGGAGCCGCTTGCGGCGCAGGGCGGCCCTCCCGCACCGCCCCACCGGCCCCGCGCCCCCGGAGAGCTGCTCCCCTGCCCCGCCACCCGCGCCCGAAGGACCCTCGGCGCGCCCCCGAGGCGCCAGGATGGCGGCATGAACAACGTCACCTTCACCGTGCGGGCCGTCGTCAAGGGCGAATCCTGCGAGGTCACCATGCACCAGCCGCGCTGCACATGGGACGGCGTCAACGCTCACGAACGGAACGAGATCCTGGAGGCCTGCCGCATCCGCTTCGCCAACTGGGCGCGCAAGGAGTACGGCGTGCGGCTCGGCGACGAGGAGCGGGCCGCACTGCACATCACCGTCGACTGATTCTGCACTTAGTTGCAAAACCCCGAGCGGTGCCCCATCATGGGGGCGTCTTCGGCGTGCCCGGAACCTACGGCTTCCGCGATTCCCTCACACGCCTTTCACTTCCGTGCCACGATGCCCCTGACCATCACCAAGGGGCGGGCGAGCATGAGCTATCAGCGGGTCGTCGAGAAGCGCGGCGCGAACCACACACTGCACATCGTCTTGACCATCGTCACCTGCGGCCTGTGGGCGATCACCGGATGGCCGATCGCCGCGATCATGGGCCGCAAGACGGTCACCCGAGTGCCGACCCCGCCGCCGTACGCCCCGCCCCATCAGCCGGCCGCTGCGCCTCAGCAGCACGGGGCCCCGTCCTGGGCGCAGCAGACAGTCGTACCCGGCCAGACGCCGCCGGCGGGCACGAACGGGCGGCAGGCGCTCGTGGCCGACGAGCTCATGCGCCTCGCGCAGCTCCGCGACCAAGGCGTTCTTACCCCGGACGAGTTCGAGGCGCAGAAAGCGCGCCTGCTCAGCCAGTAGCAACACCCCATCGATCCGGCCCGTCCGCTCATCCCCGTAGCGGACGGGCCTTCTTCATGCCCTGGAGGTGCCCTGTGGCGTTCCCCGAAGGCACCCCCACCGTCCAGCTGCTCGGGACCCTGCCCCGCGCCGCCGGCGGACGGCCCTTCACTGGCCGAGTGCTCGCCGCCCCGTCGCAGTACATCAAGGACGCTCAGCGTCACGCCCTCTACCCCAACGGGGCCGAGGACATCCCGTTCGACGCCGAAGGCCGCATCGACATCCGGATCGTGCCGACCGACGCCAGCGGGATCAGCCCCACGGGGTGGCGGTGGTACTTCAGCGTCGAGCCGGACGGCGCGCCGAAGCAGAAGTTCTGGACCGAGATCACCGGGCCCGGCCCGGTCTACCTCGACGAGCTGGTGCACCTCCCGGCGCCCGGCGGCGGGTCATCCGGCGGCGGAGGCGATGCCGCTCTCGCCGCGCATGCCGCCCGCACCCTGGACGTGCACGGCATCGTCGACACGAGCGCCCTGGAGACCAAGGCCGGGGCGACATCCAAGGCCGGCGCCGCCCAGTCCGCCGCCACCAGCGCTGCCGCGTCGGACGCCACGGCCAAGGTCGCCGCCCACACAGAGGCGAGCGACCCTCACGGCGACCGTGCCTGGACGGCCGGGGCGTTCCTGGCCAGGGCCAACAACCTGTCCGACCTCATCAGCGCGGCCGCGGCGCGCCTGGCGCTCGGCCTGGGCAACGCTGCCACCCGGAATGTCGGCACCACCATCGGGACCGTCGCCGCAGGAGACGACAGCCGCTTCGGGGCAGGCGGCAGCACGATCCGCACCGCGAGCGTGCGCATCACCGACGGCACAGTCAGCGACCTGCCGACTGCCTCCTCCTGGACGATCGCGCAGACATCCGCCGGCACCCAGCTGCGGTGCTCCATCACCGCGACTGCCGGAGACCGGATCCGCGCTCTCGGACTGTTCATGTACGACGGCGGCCGGTACCTCGACTACAACATGCTCTCCGGCGCTGGAGCGCTCGGCACATACGCAGCGTCCGGGACGACGACACCGCTCGCTGAGGGAAACCCGACGCTGTACCCGAGCGGCGCGTTCGCGAAGTACACCTCGGCCGAGTTCTTCACCGTCGGCCCCGAACACATCGACGGCACAGGGAAGATCACCATCGCCCTGGTCAACCAAGGCACCACGCCCGGGAAGGTGTACGCGCACACCCTGTACCCGTGGCGTCTGCGCCTGGAGAACATCGGACCCGAACCGGCGTAGAGGAGGCCACCGTGGGCGCTAACCAGCACAGCCGCCCCGTCACCGACGAGGAACGGGCCCGCATCCGCGAGCTCCACGCGCAGGGCCTCAGCCGCAACGCCATCGCCCGCGAGCTGGACCGGTCCGGGCGCACCATCAGCGTCCAGGCCGCCGCCATGCACCTCACCTTCGACCGGGCAGCCACCGAGGCCGCGACGGCAGCCCGGAAGGCCGACCTCGAAGAGAAGCGCGTCATCCTCGCCGAGGCCCTCACCGACGACGCCCTGCGCCTCACGGCGCAGATGTGGGAGCCGACAACCCTCCACTCCTTCGGCGGCAAGGACCACACCTACGCCAAGAAGGACATCCCCGAGCCCCTCCACGCCGACAAGCGGGCCCTCATGGCCGCGGCAACCGCAGCCTCCGCGCACTCACTGCGCCTGGTGCCCGTCGAGACCGACCAGCAGGGCCTCGCGGCCGTCGATGCCTGGCTCCGAGACATGATGGGCGGAGGCGCGCCGGCGGCGGAGTAGACCGACCGGAAGGGGGCGCGCCGTGTACAAGGCCCTCGCCGGGAAGCAGCTGCGCTCCACCATGCTCGCCACCGCGAGCGGGAACCTGTGGGAAGGCGCGGTCCGCTCCTCCAAGACGATCAGCTCGATCCTGGTGTGGCTGAAGTACGTCCGGCTGGGCCCCGCCGGGCCGCTGCTCATGGTCGGCAAGACCGAGCGGACGCTGAAGCGCAACATCATCGACCCGATCATCGAGATGGTCGGCTCGCAGCGCTGCGTGTACAAGGCCGGCGCCGGTGAGCTCATCCTCTTCGGCCGCACGATCTACACCGCCGGAGCGAACGACGAGCGTGCCGCCGAGAAGATCAAGGGCATGACCCTCGCGGGCGCGTACCTCGACGAGGTCACCACGTTCCCCGAGACGTTCTTCAAGATGCTCGGCACCCGCCTGAGCATCCCCAACGCGCAGTGGTTCGGGACGACCAACCCTGAGGGGCCGAACCACTGGCTGAAGAAGCAGTTCCTCAACCGCGCGAAGCTGCACCTTCAGCGCGACGGCACCATCGCCCAGTCCCAGGACCCGACAGCGATCGACCTGCACCGCTTCAGCTTCTCCCTGGACGACAACCCCTATCTGCCGACGGCCTATGTCGAACGCCTGAAGCTGGAGTACACCGGCCTCTTCTACCGCCGATACGTCCTCGGCGAGTGGTGCCTGGCTGAAGGCGTCGTCTACGACATGTTCGACGAGAAGAAGCACGTCGTCGACCTGCTCCCGGACATCACCCGGTGGATGGCCGTCGGCCTGGACTACGGCACGATCAACCCCTTCGCCGCCCTCCTCGTCGGCGTCGGCAGCGACAACCGGCTGTACGTGGCGAGCGAATACCGGCACGACTCCCGTCTCGCGCGCCGGCAGCTGACCGACGCGGAGTACAGCGAGGGCCTGCGCGGCTGGCTCGCGTCGTACGAGCACCGCGGGACGAAGGGCGTGCAGCCGCAGTGGGTGTTCGTCGACCCGAGTGCCGCCTCGTTCATGACCCAGTTGTGGGCCGACGGCCTGCCTGGTGTGGCGAAGGCGGACAACACCGTGAAGGACGGCATCCGTTCGGTGTCCGTCGCCCTGGGACAGAACGTGCTGTCCGTTCACCGCTCCTGCAAGGGCCTGCTCGGCGAGCTCCCTTCGTACGCCTGGGACGAGAAGGCCGCGCTGAAGGGCGAGGACGCGCCGCTGAAGGTCGACGACCACAGCGTCGACGCTCTCCGGTACGCCCTGCACTCCACGGCCCACGAGTGGCGCTCGCTGATCCGCACGAACCTGGAGGTGGCCGCCTGATGCCCGCCGAGATCAGCCTTCCCGTGTACATGCGCGTCGGCGACAGCCCCGAGCAGGAGCTCGGCACCCTCACGATGCCGATCTCCGGCGGCCAGGTGGAACTCTCCGTGCTGCGCGTCGAGCTGGCCACGTTCTACCGCGCACTAGCCGACGCCGTCGAGCACCCGCCCCAGGACGACAAGGAGGCGACCGATGGCACTGCCTGACCGGAACTCCCCCTGGCCGCCGATCAACCCGGCCGTCTCCTCCGACATGGCCGACTGGGCAGCCTGGTACTCCGCCAACCCCGACCGGCTCGCCTACCGCTACCGCAACCGGCGCCGCTCCGGCCGCCCCTACGGCCAGCTGGAGAACCGGCCGTCGCAGTACCGCGGCGGCCTCGTCGGTACCGTCGCCCGCTGGTTCTGGGGCGAGCCGGTACCGATGGGCGAGAAGCGCGCGGCGCTCCACATGCCGCTCGCCCGCGACATCGCCCGCACCTCGGCGGACCTGCTGTTCTCCGAGCCGCCCACCCTGATCACCAAGGACACCGGGACGCAGCAGCGCCTCGAAGAGCTGATGAACACTGGCCTGCTGCGCACCCTCATCGCCCAGGCCGAGGCGACCGCGGCCATCGGCGGCGCCTACCTGCGCCCGATGTGGGACAGCCACATCAGCGACCGGCCGTGGGCGACAGTGGTCCGCGGCGACGACGCCGCGCCGGAGTTCTTCGGCGGCCGGCTGCGCGCGGTCACCTTCTGGAAGGTGCTCGCGGTCGACGGGGCCAGGGTGGTCCGGCACCTGGAGCGCCACGAGCCCGGCGTCATCCTCCACGGCGTGTACGAGGGCACCGAGGACAACCTCGGCAAGCCCGCGGACCTCGACGCCTTCGAGGAGACCAAGGGCCTGAGGAGCATCGAGCTGCCCATCGGGAAGCGGCTGGCCTGCGCCTACATCCCGAACACCATGACCGCCCCGGACTGGCACGACGTCCCCGGCGCGGCCGGCCTCGGCACCAGCGACTTCCAGGGCGCTGAGACCTTCCTCTCGGCGGTCGACGAGACGTACACCAGCTGGATGCGGGACGTCCGCCTCGCCAAGTCCCGCATCATGGTGCCGTCCGGCTACCTCCAGTCGCTCGGCGCCGGCCGCGGCGTGGCGTGGGAGGACCGCGAGGTCTTCGCCGAGATGAACATCCCGCCCACCTCGAACCACGAGATCACCCTCAACCAGTTCAAGATCCGGTTCGAGGAGCACCGGTCGACGATCGAGGACCTCGTCGGCAAGGTCATTCGGAACGCCGGCTACTCCGGCGGGACGTTCGGCGACGACACCGACGGCTCGGCGATCACCGCGACCGAGGTGAAGGCCCGCACCGCACGGAGCATGTCGACCCGGGCCCGCAAGAGCGAGCTCGAGGCCGTCGGCATCGCCGACTTCTGCGAGACCTTCCTCGCCATCGAGAACTCGACGCTCTTCCCCGGCCTGCCGAAGGTCGAGGTGGAGCGGCCGACGGTGCGGTTCGCCGACTCGGTGCAGGACGACGTGAAGTACTTGGCCGAGACAGCTGAGCTGCTCTCGCGGGCGCGCGCCGCATCCGTCGAGACGCTCGTGGCTCTGGTGAATCCCGGCATGCCGGCGGCGCAGCAGGCCGCGGAGGTGCGCCGGATCCGGCAGGAAGACGGCCAGGACACGGCCGATCCCGCAGAGACCGGCGCCGATGGTGGGCCCGGCTTCGACCAGGGTGGTGGGGAGGCGGCCTGATGCCCGTCTCCCCTGCCATGGCCGAGGATCTGGCCGCCGCGATCGGCAAGCTGTACGCGGACGCCGAGCTGGCGCTCCTGGAGAAGCTGCGCACGGCGCTCATGGACGGCATCGACAGCCCCCTGTGGGCCGAGATCAAGCTCCGGTCCATCGGCGACCTCCGCCAGGCCGTCGAGGACGTCGCCAACGCCCTTCAGCAGGACGCGAACGGGGCCGTGGGCCGGGCGCTCGCGGAGGCGTACGGCCGCGGGCGGCAGGCCGCCGTCGCCGAGCTCGGCGCCCTCGACATCGGCCGCGAACTCCAGGCCCGCCGGGTCCTGCCCGGGGCGCCGGCCGTCGACCGGCTCGCCGCGTCGTACGCGCGCGACACCCGCCCGCTGTACGTGCGGATCACGCGCGCGGTGCTGGACGTCTACCGGTCGATCACCTCTCGGGCGTCCTCGTCGGTGCTCCTCGGCGGCCTGACCCGCCGCCAGGCCACCCAGCAAGCGCTCGACCGGTTCGCGCAGCGGGGCGTCAGTGGCTTCACCGACTCCGCCGGCCGAGCCTGGGAGCTCGCGGCCTATGCGGAGATGGCTGTCCGCAGCGTGACCGCCCGCGCGGCGATCGAGGGCCATATCGACGCCCTCGCGGAGATCGGCGTCGGGCTGGTGATCGTGTCCGACGCACCGCTGGAGTGCGAGCGGTGCGCGCCGTGGGAGGGCGAGGTCCTCACGCTCAGCGGGAAGCCAGGCCCGCACACGCTCCGCGTCGAGAAGGCGATCCAGCCGACCGGGCTGCGGGCTGCTCTACGGCCGCCTGAGACCGTGGCAGTGCACGTGGCCGGCAGCCTCACTGAAGCCAGAGCAGCAGGGCTGTTCCACCCGAACTGCCGGCACTCGCTGGCCGCCTTCCTGCCCGGAGTGACGACCCGCCCGCCGCATCACTCGACTCCGGGCACGACGTACGCGGACACCCAGCGGCAGCGCGCGATCGAGCGGCGCATTCGGGAGTGGAAGCGGCGCCAGGCCGCCGCGACCGACGAGGCCTCACGCCGACGCGCGGGCGCGTTCGTTAGGAAGTGGCAGGCGCAGGCACGCGCAATTGTGGCCGCGCACCCCGGCCTTCGCCGCAGGCCCGCGCGCGAGCAGATCGGGGCCGCCCACTAGACAGGGCGAACGATCGACCCCTGGTTGGGGCATCCCTGGGTTGTGCACCGAGCAGCGCCGCGGGTGTATTCCCGCCCGCCGCCTGAGCCCATGGCCGTGGTCTCGACGGTGTCGAATTTGACCACCTTGCCGCAGCTAGGGCACTTGTCCTTCTCGCCGTCTCGGCCGACCGTCTCGTCGCTCATCTTTCGACGGTACGGCCGATGCCCCACGCCCGCTTGTTGGGGCGTTCTCGAACTTCCCTCCGCCAGGCGCGGACGGGAGCACCAAGGCCCACCCAGCGTGGGCCCGCACCACCCCTGTTTCAGGTCGGCCAGGCGCCGACCCCCGACGCGCCCCAGGAGGGCACGACCATGCCGAAGCGCACCCTCGCCCGACGCCCCCGCCTCGACGGCGCAGGCTGGGCACATCCCTACCGCACCGGCCCTTTCGATCCGTACCTCTACGCGGACGGAGGGGACGGAGACGGATCCGCATCCGGAACCGGGGCGGACACGTCCGGACAGCAGGCCGCTGACCAGGGCGGACAGCAGTCCGGACAGACGGACAGCACCGGATCCGCGTCCGGACAGCGCTCCGGCAACACGGACGCCAAGGTCGGCGGCGACGACCACACAGCCACGATCAAGCGGCTGGAGAAGGACCTCGCCGACGCCCGCAAGGAAGCGGCGAAGGACCGGACCACCGCCAAGCAGCAGGCCGCCGACGAGGCCCGCACCGCGCTCGCGCAGGAGATCGGCAAGGCCCTCGGGCTCGTGAAGGCCGACACCCCGCCGGACCCCGCCGAGCTCGCCAAGGCGATCACCGAGAAGGACAGCACGATCGCCGAGCGGGACACCCAGCTCCGCGCCAAGGACGTCGAGCTCGCCGTGTGGGCCCGCGCCGAGAAGGCCGGCGCGAAGGCCGGTGCGCTGCTCGACTCGCGCGCCTTCGTGAAGACCCTCGCCGGCCTCGACCCGGCCGACAAGGGCTTCACCACCGCCCTGGACGACGCCATCAAGGCCGCCGTGAAGGACAACCCCGGCTTCGCCGCACAGCAGGCCACCCGCTCCGGCGGCGACCTGTCCGGCGGCACCGGCGAGGGCGGCGCCAAGAAGCGGTCCGGCTCCCTCGCAGGGGCCATCGCCAGCCACTACCAGACCTGACCCTCAGGAGTACCCCATGCCCGTGACGCTCGCCCAGGCGCAGCTCAACACCCAGGCCGACATCGACTTCTCCGTCATCGACAACCTCCGCCGCAACTCGTGGCTGTTCGCCAACATGGTGTGGGACGACACCGTCACCCCGGGCACCGGCGGCGGCTCCCTCACCTACGGCTACACCCGGCTTCTGGCGGCTTCCTCGGCCAGCTTCCGCCGGTTCAACGAGGAGTACACGCCGAACCAGGCGACCCGCGAGCGCAAGACGGTCGAACTCCACCCGCTGGGTGGAGCTTTCAACGTGGACCGCAAGCTGGCCCGCCTCGGCCCGGCCGCCTCCAACGAGATCAGCTTCCAGCTCGCGCAGAAGCTGACCTCGATGCGGACCCGCTTCCAGCAGGAGCTCATCCTCGGCGACACCGCCGTGGACGACGCCGGTTTCGACGGCCTCGACAAGGCCCTCGTCGGCCAGTCGACCGAGTACCTGCCGATCAACGAGGGCTACGCCACCGGCTACCTCGACTGGTCGCCCGCCACGGTGAACACCGAGGACCTGGCCATGTCCGCCTTCGACCCGTTCGACGACTGGCTGTCGCGGATCATGGGCTCGCAGGTCGGTTCCGGTGACACCGGCGCCGACGGCAGCATCCCGGCCGGCGTCCAGGCCCTGCTCGGCAACACCAAGAGCATCGCCCGCATTCAGTCGCTCGCCCGGCGCGCCAACCAGTTCACGTCGGAGAAGGACTCCTTCGGTAACCAGATCATGCGGTACGGCAAGTGGGTCCTCGTCGACCTCGGCGACCGCGCCGACGGCTCCGCCCCGATCATCCCGATCCGGTCGGCGGACACCGACGGCGGCGGCGCGGGCGGCGTCATCACTGGCCTGACCGACATCTACGCCGTGAGCCTGGGCCTGGATGCCTTCCACGGTGCTGCGATGGCCGGCACCCCGCTCGTGGAGACCTACCTCCCCGACTTCACCCAGCCGGGCGCGGTCAAGACGGGCGAGGTCGAGATGGGCCCGGTCGCCGCGGTGCTCCGCAACACCAAGTCCTGCGGCGTGTTCCGCAACGTGAAGGTGCGGTGACCATGAACGCGTACACCGTCGAGTCCCCCCGCGGGGACTTCACTGGCGAGTCCGTCGGCGTCCACTTCCACAGGGGCAGCGGCCGCGTGGACGACTCCACGAAGGAGGGCCGCGCTGCGATCGAGTACTTCCGTCGGCAGGGCTACACCCTGACCCCGGACGCCCCCGAGTCGGCCGACGAGCCGGTGCAGGAAGCGGAGACCGGCGACGAGCTGTTCGACCCGGCAGAGCACGACGTCCCGGACGTCCTCGCCTACCTCGACTCGCTCGGTGAGGACGACTCCGACTCGGTCGCCGAGTTCGACCGCATCATCGCCGCCGAGAAGAGCGGCAAGGCCCGCAAGACGATCCTCGCCCGCGGCGAGCAGAAGCATGAGGAGCAGCTGTGAGCCTCGGTACCTTCCGCGGGATCCCCCGCAACGACCTCGGATATCTCAACTCGGCCGGTCGGCCGGACCCGGACGGCGTGTTCCACCGGGCGAACCTTCCGCGCGTGGGCCTCGACGACGTTCCGGCCGCCGCGACCGGCGTCATGTGCTCCGTCGCGCTGTACCTCCACGACGGTGACCTGATTTCGAACCTGACGTTCATCTCGGGCGCCACCGCTGCGGGCTCGCCGACCAACCAGTTCGCCGCCCTGTATTCCGGGTCTGGCGCGCTGATGGCGCAGTCGGCGGACAAGACCACGGAGGCGTGGGCCGCCGACACCGCCAAGACCTTCGCCCTGGCGACGGCGCAGCGGATCACCAAGAGCGGCGTGTACTACGCCGCCCTGTCGGTGACCGCGACCACCGTGCCGACCCTCATCGGCTCGACGGGCGCCAAGCCGGTGCTCACCGGCGAGGGCAACCTGGCCCAGACGTCCGGCTCGGGCCTGACCGCTACGGCCCCGGCGACGATCGCGACGCCCGCGTTCAAGCGCGCGGTGCCGCTCGTCATCGCGACCTGACAGGAGCAGGGACATGCCTCTCATCTCGTCTCTGGCCATCGCTGCGGACGCGAATCTGACCGCCGCCCTGGACCTGACGACCGCGGCCGCGCCCCTCGCGGTCCGCTCGGCTGCGAGCTGGACGTCCGGCACCGGCGCCGGGCAGGCCGACAAGCTGTTCTCGGACCGGCGCACGCTCGCAGCGTCGGCCACCGAGGACCTCGACCTCGCCGGGGTCCTCCTCGACGCGTTCGGGGCTGCGATCACCTGGGCCCGCATCAAGGGCCTGATCATCCGGGCCGACGCGACGAATCAGAACAACGTGGTGGTCGGCGCCGCGTCCTCGAACGCGTGGGCCACGCTGCTGGGCGCCACCAGCACGCTCACCCTGCGCCCCGGAGCGTCGTTCGCAGTGAACACGGGCGTGGCCGATGCGACCGCGTATGCCGTGACCGCCGGCACCGGCGACCTGCTGAAGGTCGCCAACTCCGGCGCCGGATCGGCCGTCAACTACGACATCGTCATCATCGGCTCGTCCGCGTAGGGGAGGTGGTCGCTGTGCCCGTCTACGCGACCCCCGCCCAGTACACCGAATACACCGGCCAGCCCGCCCCGGAGGACATCGACACCCTCCTCTCCGGCGCGTCCCGCATGCTCGACGCCCGCGTCTTCCGGTACTGCCTCTACGA
The DNA here is from genome assembly GCF_043202995.1 of Streptomyces sp. NPDC048018. Taxonomy (NCBI): domain Bacteria; kingdom Bacillati; phylum Actinomycetota; class Actinomycetes; order Kitasatosporales; family Streptomycetaceae; genus Streptomyces; species Streptomyces sp. NPDC048018. The sequence goes on along the minus strand of NZ_JBIDBK010000011.1, from coordinate 20,919 downwards.
CGCCGACAGCACGGGCCTGCCCACGAACCCGATCGTGGCGCAGGCGATGGCGGACGCCGTCTGTGCCCAGGCCGAGTGGGGCGACGAGATCGGCGACACCACCGGCGCGGCCGGCGTCGGCTGGGGAAACCTCGAGCTCGGCTCGGCCAAGCTCGGCCGCTCGGTGACCGCGGTCTCCGGCGGGGACGCCCCGGGCCGGCAGATCGCCGACAAGGTGTGGGACAGCCTGCTCGCCCCCAACCTGACCCCGGACATCTGGGTCATGCAGGGGGTGAGCTCGTGAAGCTGCCCGGCATCTGGCTGCGGCACCAGGTGGTGGTGGAGCCGTACCTGGGGATCGGCCCGTCCGGCCCCCGGTACGGGCCCGCCACCACGATCCGGGCGTGGGTCGAGGAGAAGACCCGGCTCGTCCGCTCCCCGGAGGGCGACGAGGTGACGTCCTCCTCGACGTTCTACGCCCGCCTCGGCCCCACGCTCCCGCCGAAGAGCCGCGTCCTGCTGCCGTCCGGCCGCCGTACGACTGTCATCGCCGCCCTGCGGTACGACGGCGGCGGCCTGCCGACCCCTGACCACTTGGAGGTGCAGCTCGTATGACCCAGTACACGCGCATGTCCTGGCAGGGCCAGCGGCTGTGGACTGGGCGAGGCCGGCGCGCGGCCGAGAAGGGGCTCCGGCGGGCGCTGGAGCACACTCTCGGCGTCGCCAACCGGCTGGTGCCGCTGGAGGAGGGCACGCTGGAGCGCTCCGGCCGGGTCGACGTGGACGGCCTGAACGGCCAGATCTCCTACGACACGGTCTATGCGGTCAGGCAACACGAAGAGCTGACCTGGAAACACCTGCCCGGCCGCCAGGCCAAATATCTGGAACAGCCGATGAACACGGAGCGGGACATCATGCTCCGGCTCATGGCCGTCTCGCTGCGGGACTGGCTCCGCGGCTGACCCCACCCCCTGCTCGCCCGCCCGTGCGCGGGCCCTCACGCATGCCCGGAGGCGCCCGTGCCCTACACCCGCGACGTCCTCGACGGCCTCGCCGCCCTGCTCGCGGCCGCCGGCCTGGGCGTGTACCGGCCCGGCGGCGTGTACGCCGACGGCGAGGACATCACGGCCATCGGCTACGGCACCCGGCCCGAGGCCCCCGACCGAATCCTGTGGCTCAACCCCTACCCGGTCGACGACACCGACCACGTGGACGTCATCACCGGCATCCAGGTGTGGATCCGGTCCGGCCCTGACCCGCTTCAGGCCGCAGACATGGCCGACGGCGTCTTCGCCCAGCTGCACAACCGCCAGGACGTCTACCTCGGCTCTACCCGGGCGGCGCTGATCTGGCGCCAGTCCCAAGCACTCCTCGGCCAAGACCCGCACGGGCGCCAGGAGATGACCGCGAACTACTACCTCAGGGCCACGCGGCCCGCCCCTTTCCTGATCGACTGAGGAGGCTGCGTCATGTCGACGCCGACCGAGACCGCGCTCGCCCGACGGTGGCGCATGGACATCAACATGGGCACGGACCTGTCGCCGGTCTGGACGCTGTGCCCTGGGATCACCGAGTTCCAGCCGCAGTTCCCCCCCAACATCGAGAACAGCACCAGCTACGACACGGACGGCTGGGCGGAGAACACCAAGACGGCGCAGGAGTGGTCCGTGGAGGCGACGTTCAACCGCAAGTCCTCGCCGGACAACACCACTTACAGCCCGGTCCACGAGAAGCTCCGCATCGCGGCCTTCTCCTACGGCGCCGCGTCCAAGGTGGGCGTCCGCTTCTACGACCGCAACGGCCTCCCAGAGGCCTACTCCGGCAAGGTGCTGGTCACCTGGGAGCCGCAGGGCGGCGAATACACCGCCCTCGACCAGGTCAAGGCCACGCTCACCGGCGACGGCGTCCTGTCGCTCATCACGAACCCGGTGACCCCCTGATGGCGGGCGGCTTCAAGGTTCTCGACGAGTTCTTCGACGACTCCCTCGACCTGCCGGTCAAGTGCCGCGACGGGCAGGTCCGCACCTTCCACATCCCGGGCCCCTCCGCCGAGGACGGCCTGAAGGTCGAGAAGCTCATGGAACTCCTCTTCCGCGCCGTGGCCGACCCCGACGCGGAGCCGGACGCGACCGCCCTAGACGACCTCGGCGAGCTCCACCTCTACGAGGCCGCGCTCGGCCCGGCCTACGCCGAGGTCGAGGCCAACCTCGACTTCCCCCGGTTCAAGCTCGTCGCGATCACCGCGGCGCTGTGGATCAGCCAGGGCCGGGAGGCTGCTGAGGCGTTCTGGAACGCCGGTGGCGACCCTTCTCAGGTGGGCCCGGCGAACCGGGAGGAGCGCCGGGCCTCATCCCGTGCGGCGAAATCGACCCCGACACGGGCCTCGCGGAGTGGTACGAGCACCCCGCCGGCTACCGTCCGCGCCCGGAAGGCCACCCGGACCTGACGTGGTCGGCGCTGCTGGAGCAGTGGGCGCTCATCGAGGCGGACCTCCACGAGACGTACGGAATCGACGTCGGCGACCGGGCCCTGCTCCGGGCCCGGTCCTGGCGGTGGCTGCGTCTGCGCATCCTCGGCCTGCTCTCCTCTGACACCCGCATCCAGCGGCACTTCGCACCTCCTGAACCCACGACGCAGAAGGGGGTGCGGTAGATGGCGCTCACGGTCGGCGAACTCCAGGCCTACGTTCGGGCGGACGACACCGGCATGCGCCGGGGACTGCGGGACGCCGAGCTGCGCCTCCGCGGCTTCCAGGTCGACGCTGAGGGCCGCCTGCGCACCCTGAACGGCCGGTTCGCCACGCTCGGCGAGCAGGCCGCGGTCGGCTTCCGCAGGGCCGACCGGGAGGGCAACCGCTTCAGCGCCACCCTCGGACGCCTGGCTGGCATGGGCCGGGGGCTCGCCGGTCTGGCGGGGGCGATCGGCCCGGTCGTCGCCGCTCTGGGCGCTGCCGGCCCGGCTGCGGCAGGTCTGGCCGCTGCGGTGGGGCAGATCGCCCCGGCGGCCGGCCTTGCGGTGACGGGCCTGATCTCTGTGGTCCTGGCCTCCCAGGCCCTGAAGCTCGGCATGGTCGGTGTCGGTGACGCCATCACGGCAGCTCTGGACCCAGAGAAGGCCGCCGACTTCGAGAAGGCGATTTCCAAGCTCGCGCCGAACGCGCAGGCGTTCGCCCGGCAGGTCAAGGAGCTCGCACCGGAGTTCCGGAGCCTCCAGCAGGCTGTACAGAACCAGCTCTTCGCAGGCTTCGACACCATGCTGAAGCGGATGGCCACGACCACCCTCCCGGTGGTCCGCTCCGGGCTGACGGGCGCGGCGCAGGCCCTGAACCTGATGGCGCTCGGCGTCGGCAACACCGCGATCGGGCTGAGCAAGAGCGGCACGCTCGGCAAGGCCATCGCCGGCGCGAACGCAGGCCTCGTCAACCTCTCGTCGATCCCGGGCCAGCTGGTCCAGGGTCTCGTCCAGGTCGGCGCTGCTGCGGCGCCCGCGTTCGCGCGGCTGACCGCCGGGGCGGGCGACGCGTTCGACAGGTTCTCCGCGCGTATGTCGCAGGCGTTCGAGAGCGGCGCGATGCAGCGGGCCATCGAGCAGGCGATCAGCTTGATCGGCGACCTCGGCACCGTCCTCGGCAACATCGGCGGCATCCTCGGGAGCGTCTTCTCGGCTGCGCAGGTGTCCGGCGGCGGGTTCATCGGGACGCTGAAGGAAGTCACGGGCGCGATGCGCGCTGCGTTCGCTTCACCGGAGGTCCAGAGCGGCCTCCGGGCGATCTTCCAGACCATGGCCACCCTCGCCCAGACGGCGGCCCCGCTGCTGATCCAGGCCTTGAAGGCGGTCGGCCCGGTTTTCGCCGCTCTCGGCCCGCCAGTGCAGACGCTGATCAAGGCGCTCGGCTCCGCGCTCCAGCCCGTGATCAAGGCGCTGGGACCGGTACTCCAGGCGGCCGCCGCAGCGCTCGGCCGGCTCGTGGAGGCGGCCTCTCCGCTCCTGGCGGTGGCCGGGCAGCTGATCGCCTCGATCCTGCCCGCCATCACCCCGCTTTTCGACGCTCTCAAGGTGGTCATCAACGCGCTCGCGCCGGTGATTGCCCAGCTGGCGACGACGATCGGCGCGACCCTCGCGCCGATCATCACGGCCCTGACGCCGATCATCGCGACGCTGGCGAAGACGATGGGCGCACAGCTTGCTGTGGTCGTCGGGATGGTCGGGCAGGTCGTGGTCGCCCTGTCACCGACGCTGATCCAGCTCGGCACCATCTTCGGCGAGCTCCTCACCGCACTGAGCCCGGTCATCACCGAAATCACGGCGCTCGGACTGCAAATCCTGACCGCCCTGATGCCGTTCATCCAGCCGCTCATCCAGCTGGTGGCCAGGCTCGCGGGGGCGCTGGCGGGCCAGCTCGGCACCATGATCCGCACCATCGTCGTCCCCGCCCTTCAGGCGGTCGCCGCGCTGCTCCGCGGCGACTTCTCCGGGGCTTTCGCCGCGGCGAAGACCATGGTGAAGGGCGTCCTCGACAGCATCGTCAGGTGGTTCGTCGACCTGCCGCCGCGGATCGTGCGGGCCCTGGGCAACCTGGGCACCCTGCTGTACAGCAAGGGTGTCGACATCGTCCGAGGGCTGTGGCGCGGCATCCAGTCGATGGGCGGCTGGCTGTCCTCGCAGGTCTCCGGCTGGGTCAAGTCGGTGGTCCCGGGCCCGATCGCGTCGGCCATGGGTATCCACTCTCCGTCGAAGGTGACGGCGGCGCAGGGCCGGTGGATCGCGCGCGGTCTCATCGAGGGCCTGACCGGCACGTCGAAGCAGGTGCGGTCCGCGTCGCAGCGGCTGGCCGACATCGTCGAGGGCGCCCTGTCGGGCCGTCGGCGACGGGCGGCCCTGGCGAGGATCGACACCGGCACGGCCGGCCTGTCGCGTCTCGCTGCCCGCGAGACAGCGCTCGCGGCGCGTCTCAAGGCTGCGAACAAGTCCCTCCAGGACCAGATCAAGGCGCGCGACGCGCTGTCCGCGACGGTCCGCAAGGGCGTGCTCGACGCCGCGGACATCACGAAGGACGCCGACCAGCGTGGCGTCACCGCTACCACGATCTGGGCGAACCTGTCGATGCGTCTGGAGCAGGCCAGGCGTTTCGCCGCCCAGCTCGCGCAGCTGCGCGCGAAGGGGCTGCGGGCCGACCTGATTGCCCAGGTCGCGCAGGCAGGGGTGGAGCAGGGCGCGGCGGCCGCCGCAGCGCTCGCTGCCGCGTCCAAGGGCGAGATCCAGCAGATCAATTCCGTCCAGGGGCAGCTCGTCACCGCCGCCGGCCAGGCCGGGAACGTGGCCGGGCAGGCCATGTACGGAGCCGGGATCCAGGCCGCTCAGGGCCTGGTGAAGGGGTTGCAGCGAGAGCAGTCGGCGATCGAGCGCCAGATGCTCATCATCGCGAAGGCGATGCAGTCGGCGATCAAGAAGGCGCTCGGGATCCGGTCGCCGTCGCGGGTCATGGCGGCGGTCGGCCAGTGGATTCCGGCCGGTCTGGTGCAGGGCATCGAGTCGGGCCGCTCCGCAGTCGACGCCTCGATGGCCGGCCTCGTCACCCTTCCACGACCGGCACTTGCCGGCGTGGGTGCGGGGATGCCTGCGGCGGGCGCCCTCGGGCAGCCGCAGGGGCCCATCGAGATCGTCCTCCGCTCCGATGGGAGCCGTTACTCGGACTTCCTCGTCGAGGAGCTCCGCAAGGGCATCAAGGCCCGCGGCGGCGACGCCGACGCCGTACTCAGCCAGAAGAGATAGGAGCACGTCATGGCGTTCCCGGACACACCCCTCGGCACCCGCGTAGACCTCGGGATCGGAGGGGTGTGGACGGACGTCACAAGCTACGCCTACACCCGCGACCTCATCACCATCAACCGGGGCATCCCCGACGGCGCTTCCGTCGCCGACCCGGGCCGCTGTTCCGTCACCCTCGCGAACCTCGACGGCAAGTACTCCCCACGCAACCCCCGGTCGCCCTACTACGGGAAGATCGGCCGGAACACCCCGATCAGGGTGTCCGTCCCGGGTGCCGAGCCGTACCTCCTCGTCCCCGAGGGCGTCGCCGGCCGTGCCACCACCCCCGACACCGCGGCCCTGGACATCACCGGGGACATCGACGTCCGTGTCGACCTCGCGCCCCGCCTCTGGGCAGGTGCTGGCATCGGCTACGAGCTGATCGGTAAGTACGGCGCGACGTCGGGTAACCGGAGCTGGCGCCTGATGATCACCGGCGAGGGTGAGCTGATGCTCACCTGGTCGCCGGACGGCACGAACACCCTGGAGCACCGGTCGCCGAAGCTCCGTGTGCACGGCCCGCGTGCGTCCGTCCGCGCGACCCTCGACGTCAACAACGGCTCTGGCGGCTACACCCTCACCTACTACCTCGCGGACAGCCTCTCCGGCCCGTGGACGCAGATCGGGCAGACCGTCACCACCAGCGGCGTCACGAGCATCTTCGCGTCCGCTGCGGCTGTCGAGCTCGGCGACATCGCGACCATGGCCTTTACCAATCACGAGAGGAAGATCTACGGCGCGCAGATCCGCTCGGGCATCGGCGGCACCCTCGTCGCCTCCCCATCGCTCTCCGCGCAGACGCCCGGGAGCACCAGCTTCACGGACTCCACGGGCAAGGTGTGGACCGTCGCCAACGGCGCCAGCATCTCCGACCGCTCATATCGGTTCGTCGGGGAGGTGTCCGCATGGCCGCCGAAGTGGGCGCCGTCCGGCCGGGACGTGTGGACGCCACTTGACGCCTCCGGCACCCTCCGCCGCCTGTCCCAGGGCAAGAAGGCCCTCGACTCCACGCTGCGCCGGCGCCTGCCCTCGCGCGCCTCGCTGCTCGCGTACTGGCCGTGCGAGGACGGCAGCGGCTCCACGCAGGCATACAGCCCCCTCCCGAACAACACGCCTCTGCGTATCAGCGGGTGGTCCTTCGCGCAGGACGACACCCTCGGGGGATCTGCGGCCCTGCCGGTCATCGACCCGGGCGGCACGATGCGGGGAACCGTACCGGCGCCCGTGCCCTCGTCGTCCACGTGGTCCGTGTGCCTGCCCTACCGGGTCGACGGCACCCCGCCAGCCGCCGAGCAGGAGTTCTTGTCCTGGCAGACCTCTGGCACGGTCCGCAGGTGGCGCTTCACCCAGGGCGCCACGGGCGCTCACATCCTTGGGTACGACCTCGCCGGGGCACTCATCGTCAACGCTGCCTTCGTGGGCGGCACGGACGTCTTCCAGGGCTGGTGGAGGCTCGAATTCACCGCCACCCAGAGCGGCGGGAACATCTCCTGGACGATGGGCTGGACCCAGGTCGGCGGCGGACACACCCAGGTCGGCGGCACAGTCGCCGGAACCGTCGGCCAGGTCACGCAGATCGACACTGTCTTCGGCTCTGGCCTGCCCGACATTCGCGTCGGCCACGTCACCGTCTGGTCAGCCGACGCCATCAGCGCGGCCTACGCCAATGCGGACAAGGGCTTCGACGGAGAGCTCGCGTCCACCCGCCTCGCGCGCCTCGGCACCGAGGAGGCTCAGACACTCGGGATCGCCGTCTACCAGGACCTCGACCAGACCAGCGAGGCCATGGGCCCCCAGCGGCCGGCCGCCCTGCTCGATGTCCTGCGGGACTGCGCGGACAGCGATGGCGGCTTGCTCACCGAGGCCCGCGAATCTGCGGCCCTGGCCTACCGGGAGCGAGCGACGCTCTACAACCAGACGCCGCGCATGGTCATCCCGTACGGCAGCATCGAGCCCGATCTCGAGCCCGTGGAGGACGACTCCGGCATCCGCAACGATCGTACGGTCAGCCGGATCGGCGGCACCTCGGCGCGCGCGGTCCTGGAGACGGGCCCGCTGTCGATCCAGGCGCCTCCGAACGGGGTAGGCGTGTACGACGACGCCATCGACCTGTCGCTGGCGAACGACCAGCAGCCGCCGCAGATCGCCGGGTGGCTGCTCCACCTGGGCACATGGGATGAGGCGCGCTACCCCACGATCAAGCTCTCGTTCCACAAGAACCCGTCGCTGATCAGCAGCTTCCTGGCCCTGGAGCTGGGCGACCGCATCCAGATCACCGGCCTTCCCGACTGGCTGCCTCCCGGTCCGCTCGACCTCATTGTCCTGGGGATCAGCGAGACTCCGGGCGTCCGTACGTGGGACGCCACCCTCACCTGCACCCCGGCCGGCCCCTGGACCGTTGGCGTCGCTGATGACCCGGTGCTGGGTCGGGCTGACACGGAGTCCTGCGTGGTGGACACGACGATCAACAGCACCACGACCACGGTGCTCTTCACTACCTTCGTCGGCCCCCGCTGGGTCGACTCGGCGGCGTGGCCTGGGGAATTCCCGTTCAACGTCATCGCTGGCGGCGAGGAGATGACCGTCACCGCGATCTCCGGCACCGGCCTCACACAGACCGCCACCGTCATCCGGTCCGTCAACGGCATCGTCAAGGGCCACGACGGCGGCACAGCCGTGAGCCTGGCCGACCCCACCTATCTCGCCCTGTAGGAGGTACACATGGCCAACTGGTTGGCCGGCATGCGGATTACTGCCCTACGGCTCAAGGTGGACTCGGCCGAGACCGAAGACACCAACACCGTCACCACCACCTCGACGACATTCGGCGACACCAGCGGAGGGCCTTTCACCGCACAGGTAATCGTCCCCTTCAGCGGAACGGTGCACGCGTCCTTGCGGTCGACCCACCGCAACAGCTCGGCGACGCTCACAACCGTTGCCCACTTGGAGGCGACGGGCAGCGTGTCGGGCTCGATCTACGGCGCATCGACCGTGGCGGCCCTGATCGTCAAGGGCCAGGACAACTGGTCGCTTTCGCTGCGGAAGCGCTTCACCGGCCTGGTGCCCGGCGAGATCCTCACCGTCCGCGGCCTCTGGCGCGTCAACTCCGCCTCCACCGGAACCATTGATTACCGGTGCCTCAGCCTCGAAGGCGCACCATAACCCTGATCGGAGGGCCCTGTGCCCATCGTTGTCCCCCTCCTCGAATCGAAGCAGTACACCGGCAGCAACGGCCCCGCGATCGTCGAGTGGCTGTGCGGCACCATCGACCTCGAAAGCGACGACGGCGAGGAGCTCGTCCTCAACTACATCGGGTCCCCCCGACGGCTCCGCGTGGGCGACTGGGTGATCGCGGGAGGCGGCGGCGCCGGCACCCCCCGCTGCTTCTCGACCGAGACGACCGCCGCCGACTACGCGAACGTCTGGGCCGAGCTGCCCGGACTGTAACGACCGTCCCGACCACCTTCGTACGCCCCGTGCCGCCGGCCGGGGCTTCTGTCATTTCTGGAGGACGCATGTCCCAGCCCACTCCGGCGATCGGCCGGATCGTGCACTACCGCCTCAGCCAGCACGAAGCCGACGCCGTCAACCGGCGCCGCCAGGACTTCCGCGAGAGCGGCAGCGCTGCCGCCCGCACCGGGTTCGTCGGGCACTTCGGCAACCGCGTCGAGGAGGGCGACGTGTTCCCGGCGGTGATCGTCCGCGTCTGGAGCGAGTCCACCGTGACCATCAACGCGCAGGTGTTCCTCGACGGCACCGACGTGCTGTGGGCGACCTCGCGCGCCGAAGGATCCAAGCCCGGCACCTGGGCATGGCCGGAGCGTGTGTGATGGCCACCCCCATGACCCCGGACCAGTGGCTGAAGGCACTCCGCGAGGAAGGCGTCACCGACATCGTCGAGATGCCCGGCTGGCGCACCCACAACCGCGGCCAGCGCGGAGACGGCTGGGGCGACGTCCACGCCACGATGGTCCACCACACCGCCGGCGAAGGCTCCGGCCTCCCGGCCTGGTGCTACAACGGCAACAGCGACCTTCCCGGCCCGCTGTGCCACGACTACCTCGCCCGCTCCGGCCGCCTCTACCTCGTCGGCTCCGGCCGCGCGAACCACGCCGGGATGGTGGCAGCGAACGCGTACGACGCCGTCCTCCACGAGCGCGCAGAGCACCCCGAGCCGGGGCCCGACGCCCTCGACGGCAACGCCCGCTCGTACGGCATGGAGGTCGAGAACTCCGGCGCCGCTGGACGCCCGTGGCCGAAGGTGCAGTACGACGTCGCGGTCCGCGTCCAGGCCGCCCGCTGCCGCTTCCACGGCTGGACGGCGAACTCTATCTGGGCCCACAAGGAAGCGACCCGGCGCAAGCCGATGGACCCGCGGATCGACATGGACGTCTTCCGGCGCGATGTCGCCGAGCGGCTGCGGCACCCGGCAAGCTGGAACCCGGGTGCCCCGGACACGCCGCCGACCACCAAGCCGCAGCCGAAGCCCCCGGCGCAGCCCGCACCGAAGCCCAAGCCGCCGGCCTTCGAGCCTTTCCCGGGCGCCGCGTTCTTCCTCCAGGGCGGCAAGCCCGCCCTCGGGAAGTCGAGCCCGATCTTCACCGCCATGGGCCGACGACTCGTCGCCCTCGGCTTCGGCCGCTTCTACCGAGTCGGCCCGGGCCCGACGCTCGGACAGGCGGACGTGGACGCCTACCAGGCCTACCAGCGCTCCCTCGGCTTCACCGGCGACGACGCCAAGTGGCCGCCCGGACCCACCTCGTGGGCACGACTCCGTGTCCCCAACGTCTGAGAGGACCCCCGTGAGAATCTTCGGCCGCGAGCCCGTCTACCTGCTCGCCCTCATCGCCATCGCCCTGAAGCTGTCCGCCGCGTACGGCCTCGACGTCTCCGACGCACAGCAGGGCGCCATCATGGCCTTCCTGTCCCTCGTCGTCGCCGTCGTGTCCGCCTTCGTCCTGAAGACCGGCGCGGCCGGCGCGGCCATCGTGAACCTCGCCCAGGGCGGCCTCGCGCTTTTCCTCGCGTTCGGCCTGAACATGCCCGCCGAGGTGCAGTCACTGTGGATGGCCGCCGTCGAGGGCGCCGTGGCGCTCCTCATCCACCGCGAGGTCACCGCACCGGTCGGGCCGCTGCCCATCGAGCAGCGCAGCCCGATCAAGCCGACCGGGATCTGATCGGAGCACCACGTGCAGACGGACCCGACTCTCGGCGAGGTGATGCGACGCCTCGAAGACGTCCGCCAAGATCTCAAGGAGGACTTCCGGGAGCTCGGGCTCCGACTGGACAGCAAGGTGTCGTTGGAGCGGTACGAGCTGGAAAAGCTCGCCCGTGACGAGTCGCTGCGGCAGGTCGCCGAGCGCGTCACCGCCATCGAGACGGCCCGGGATCAGGAGAAGGAGAAGAAGCAGCAGGACGACCAGCGGGCGATCGATCGCCGCGCGGCTGACCGTCGGCTTCTCTTCAGCGCCCTGATCGCCCCGGTGCTCATCCTGCTCTTCACCGTCTACATCCAGGCCCGGGGGGCGGGAGCGTGACGCACAAGTCCACCAAGGGCGCGGCCCGGCGGCGGCCCGGCGACGGAGCCTTCTGGCTCGCGGTCGCGCTCGCCCTCTCCGGGTTTGCGTTCATCGTGATCACGATGCAGGGCCTGGCGCAGGATCTACGCGAGGCCAACGCGGCGCGCGACCAGCTCGCGGCGCAGGTCGAGCGGCTCGGCGGCACACCTGTGGCCGGGCCGCCCGGGTCCCGCGGCGAACCCGGGCGCAGCATCGAGGGGCCGCCCGGCCCCGAGGGCAGCCCTGGACCCACGGGCCCGGCTGGCATACCGGGGCCGAGCGGCCCACCCGGCCCGTCGGGGAGTCCGGGGGTGGCGGGGACGGACGGCGTGGGGGCGTCCGGACCGGCAGGACCACCTGGGCCTTCAGGCCCGTCAGGCGCAGCAGGGCGCGACGGGCGTGATGGTGTGGACGGCCGCGACGGCGCGAATGGGCAGGCGTGCCCGGATGGCTATGCCTTGCAGCCGTTGGCCGGGGATCCGAACATCCTCGCCTGTCAGCGCACCACGTCCAGCACGCCGTTGAAGGGCCGCGACCAGGCCAACCGATGAACGATGCCCCCTCTCGCGCTGCGGCGCGGGAGGGGGCAGCTTCGTCGTGTCCACCCGACCATTCGTCGAACGTTTGACCGACAGGTCACCAACCGTCCAGACTTTCACCCCAGCACTTATCGAACCCGTACGGCCTCGATATCGTGAGGCTGTCTGGGGGACGTCCCGCACAACCGCACCCCTGCCGACCCGGTACGCCGATGGCAGCGCTACGGTGGGACCAAGACAAGAAGGGGGCAAAAGTGGCAAACGTCAACGACGTCGCAGCATACATACTGCTCAAGGCCGCCCCGATGTCCGCCATGAAGCTGCAGAAGCTCTGCTACTTCGCCTACGGCTACCACCTCGCATGGGAAGACCGACAGCTCTTCCCTGAACGCTTCGAGGCCTGGGCCAACGGCCCCGTCGTCTACGAGCTCTACGACCACCACCGCGGAAAGTTCCAGATCCACAAGAACGACATCCCCGGCGACCCCGCACGGCTCGACTCTAACGAACGCGAGTCCATCGACGTCGTCCTGGAAAACTTCCTGCCCTACGGGGCGCACGAACTGTCGGCGATGACGCACGCCGCAGGCCCCTGGGTCCACGCACGGGAACGGGCCGGGGTCGCGGACCTTGAACGCAGCAACCACGAACTGTGGGACTCGGACATCGCGGACTTCTTCGGCGCACTGGTGGAGCAGGAGGGCTAGTCCCGTTGAGGGGGAAGGCCAAGAAGAAGCTCCAGGTGCCGCCGTCGCGGATACCCGACAGCAAGCGCATCGGTGACCCGTCGAACCTACTCCCTGGCGGCCAGGACAGCAGCGACCGCGTCTCGTGGCGCTTCACCCACGTCGATCACGAGAGCCGCTGGGGATTCAACCGGATGGAAGCCAGCGTCTTGTGCGAGGTGCTCACCAAGCTCGCCGGCTGTGAGTCGATGACGTTGAACGAGCTGCGGACGAGCCGCCGACTGTTCAAGGAGTACGAACTGCCGAGCGGCCTGTGCAAGGAAGCCCTGGACCGGCTCGCAGCCACGGGGCGGGATGACCAGTCACGCATCCACCGGCTGCAGTTCACCGGAACGCAGCGCCTCTATGGCTTCCTCCAGGGCAGCGTGTTCCATGTCGTGTGGTGGGATCCAGACCACGAGGTTTACCCGACCAGCCCGCGCAACACGTAGCGCGCGGTCACGCGCGCCTGCCGACGCCATGAATCTCCCCCCTCTCGCCTTCGGGCAGGAGGGGGCGGCCTCGTCAGGTCCGGGGGAAGGCGAGAACGCCCAGGACTACATCCACCCCACACCCGTACCCTCTGCCCCATGATCAGGTGCATCGTCTTCGACATCGGCGAGACTCTCGTCCGCGACGACCGCTACTGGGCCTCATGGGCCGACTGGCTCGGCATCCCCAGACACACCGTCTCCGCGCTGGTCGGCGCCGTCGTCGCCCAGGGCCGCGACAACGCTGACGCCCTGCGCTTGCTCCGCCCCGGCATCGACGTCGGCGCCGAGTACGCCGCGCGAGAAGCAGCTGGCCGCGGCGAGCACCTGGACGACACCGACCTCTACGACGACGTCCGCCCAGCCCTCGCCGAACTCCGCCAGCTCGGCGTCCGCGTCGTCATCGCCGGAAATCAGACCGCCAAGGCCGGACAACTCCTGCGGGACCTCAATCTGCCAGCGGATTTCGTCGCCACATCGGGTGAATGGGGCTGCGCGAAGCCGAGCACGGAGTTCTTCCTCCGGGTCACCGAGACGACGGCCGGCGCAGGCCCCTGGGACACGGTCTACGTCGGCGACCATCCGGCCAACGACACCGTCCCCGCAGCCGAGTTCGGCTTCCGCACCGCGCACCTGCGGCGCGGCCCCTGGGGCCACCTGTGGGGCACCGAGCCGGCGGTCGTCGAGACAGCGGACTGGGTTATCGACTCTCTGCACGACCTCGTCAGCATCGTGCAGCGGGAGCAGCAGGCGTAGCGGTTTCCGTACACAGCGCGTAACCCCGCCGGTACGGTCTCACCATGCCCGCCGACAGCCCGAAGGAGGTGGGCGGCCGCATCGCCGCCCGCCGCCGCGCCCGCCGCCTCTCCCAGCCCCAACTCGCCGCCGAGGCCCGCGTCTCGCTGTCCATGCTCCGCAAGATCGAGCAGGGCCAGCGCAGCCCCGGCGACAGCACGCTGGAGGCGCTCGCCCGCGTCCTCGGGGTGGACGCCACGCAGCTGCGCACCGGCTTCCAAGGCACCGAGAGGCGCGTCCACGCCGCGCTGCCCGACCTGTCCGCCGTCATCGCCGGGTACGAGATTCCCCAAGGCGCGCCGACGCGCCACCCGGGCGAGCTGGCCGAAGCCGTGGGCACGGCGGTGGAGTGGCGCCTCGGAGCCCAGTACGGCCGCATCGCCGCCACCATCCCCAGCGTCCTCGCCGACGCCATCCGCTACGTCCACACAGCCCCGGCCCGCGAGCACGCGGACGCCGCGCGGCTCCTCGCCTCCGCAGCTCGTACAGCAGACGCAATCGCGTTCAAGTACGGCGCCCGCGACCTCTCCGGCCGCCTCATCGACCTCATGCGCTGGGCCGCAGCCCGGTCGGCGGACCCGCTCGTCGAGGCGGTCGCGGCGTACGTCCGCACCGAGGAGTTCTTCGCCGCCCGCGCCCACGCCGTCGGCCTGGCCGCCCTGGAGCAGGCCATCGAGGCATCCCCCGCGCCGTCCTCCAGCCTGGCGGCAGCAGCCCGCGGCGCCCTCCACATGCGGGCCGCCGTCATCGCCGGCCGCGCGGAAAATGCCGCCGCAGCCGACCTCCACCTCGGCCACGCCCAGGACCTCGCCAGGCAAGTCGCTCGTGAGGGCACCTACCTGGGCACCGCCTTCGGCCCGGACTCCGTCCGCATCCACGAAGTCTCCGTGGCCGTCAGCCTCGGTCCCCAGCATGTCGACCGCGCCCTCGCGGTGGCTGAGCAGTGGGCGCCGCCGAGCTCCCTGCCAGCCGAGCGCCGGTCAGGCTTCTACATCGAGCTCGCCCGCGCCCAGGACTGGGCCGGTCTCCCGGGCGACGCGTTCGAGTCGCTGAAGGTCGCCCGCCAGGCCGCGCCGCAGCACACCCGCGAGCACCCGTGGGCCCGCGAGGTCGCCGCCGGCCTACGCCGCCACTACCGCGCGGACGCCGAATCGCTGACGCACTTCGCCGAGTGGATCGGCGCCGTCTGACCGCCCACCGGGGGTGACACAAGGTGTGTCACTTGTCGGCCTTGCCGCGCTGCACGATCTCCCTGTCGCACCGAACAGGGAGGTGAGCGGGTGTCCACACCCATCCCCATCGAGGGGCACGTCAGCCCCGCGCGGCTGCACGGCCGCGCCTGCTGGCACTGCGGCGCAGTCACGCGCACGCTGACCGCGGCCGGCACGGTCATCCGTCCCGGCTCAACCCGACACTGGCCGATCGTGTCCTGCGGCTGTCGCCCGGCAACATCCGTACGACAGCAGGCCGTCGCCCGCCGATGCGCCTTCTGCCCCGAGCCCGACGCCGACGCATGCATCCGCGTCCAGCAGGACGGCCGGCACGTCCTCGCCCACCGCGCCTGCGCGGCCCGGAAGCAGGTGGACACCCTCTACGTCTTCACCCTGGCCCCGTCCCGCCCGGACGAGACCCCGTGACCACACCGGACAGCGCGCCCGTACTGCGACCGGACTGCGAGTTCGGCGAACACACCTGGTGCAAGCCGGACGAGGTCCGCACGTCGTACGGCGAACTCGCCGTCCCGGCCCACCGCTGCGACTGCCCCTGCCACCGCCCCGAGTCGAAGGCCACTTCATGATCCAGACTCGTACGCCCATGCACGCGCCCCCGCCCGGCGCCGACCGCCTCAGCCGCATCCGCGTCGTGCCCGGGATGGCCATGTCGGCGGCCGGCCGCTCCTGCCATCTACTCCTCGCCCACGATCCACTGGAGTCGAGGGAAGACCACCCCACGGTGTCCCAGGACATGCTCGGCATCGCCGCTGGCCTCGGCCTCACCCCGTCGTGGCGTCCGTCCCGACACCTCGTACGCCGCGCATACCTCGCCGAGGGCGTCGTGTTCCTCGACTACGGGCACGAGCACCTCGTCCTGCAAGGACCGGTGGAACAGGCGTGGTACGCCCTGGCCGCCGCCAGCGGGTATACCCGCCTCTCCGTGGCCCTGGACGCGCGCCCGGACGAGGGCACCGACTCCGTCACCTTCATGGCCGTCGCCAGACAGACCGGGCGCCTGTGGGCTGGAATCACGGCGACGCGCATTGCAGCACCAAGGGGACCTCGATGACCTTGAAGATCTGCGCCTACTGCGATAAACCGATCGCGGGCGAGGCCATGGACGTCACGGAGTACTCCGACCGCGGCGCCCACCCGCCGGTCTGGTGGCACCCGCACGGCGACCCTGCGTGCTGGCGATCGACGCCACGGGCGCACGAGGAGCCGCACATCGGGGGTGTCCGGGTCGATCGGTCCACGTACCGGCGGACCACGGGGCGTCTGGCGCCTCCCTAATCTCCTGCCCGCGGGCGCGCCGACTGCTCGCGGGCAGGGCCAGACGCCCCGGCCGGTACTCATCCCCCATGGCCGGCCGGGGCTACCTCACCAGGTCGCCCGGGGCCACGCCGACGGCGCGGGCGATCTGGAGGAGGAGACCGAGGCGCGGATCGGAGGTGCCGTGCTCAATCCGGTGGATCGTCTTGTGGTCGACACCGACGAGCTCGCCGAGCCGCTCCTGCGTCAGGTTTGCGTGCTCGCGGGCGGCCCGGATGCGGGCTCCGATCGCCTGGCGGCGGTGGTGGACCCACGGGGGCTGTTCAGAGGGCATCCCTCCAACGTCCGCCGACCATGATCACCTTGTCTTTACCTGTCTGGGTAAATCGTTTGATCTTCTGGAGGGTCGGGTATCAGCCACGGACCTCCCGCCAGACGTCCGCGCGCCGGCACTGCTGGAATCGTGCGGACCAGGGCAGCGAGCGGCGTATATGCGTCCGCCCTCGCTGCCTAACGCTCTGATTCGGTCAGAGCAGAGCTGCCCCGTCCCAACCTGGGACGGGGCAGTGCCATGTCGATTACCGTGTACGAGAAGGCCCCCCGCCGATTTTCCCGGCGGGGGGCCTCTGCCTGTCGAGTCGGCCTCCCCGCCGAGCATCCACAGGATGGCGAGCGGTATGCGTCTGACGCGTGTGGGGAGACATGTCGGCCCGCTCAGTAGTCAGCACTCTACGCCGTGTGGCTGCTGGGCACACCCTTTTTGACGTACCGACTATTCATGATCGCGTGGGGATGTGGCATTCGCGTGGCATCTGAAAAAGGAGAAGGCCCCTCGCTCGAACAGAGCGAGGGGCCCAACCCCTTCCTGACCTGCTGCGCAGGCTTGTGCCCCCGGCAGGATTCGAACCTGCGACACCCGCTTTAGGAGAGCGGTGCTCTATCCCCTGAGCTACGAAGGCAAGGCGTGCGGTCAGTGTAGCGGGTGGGGCGGGGGCGGGGTGGGGAGCGGGTTCGCCGGGAACGGCGAAAGCGCCCCACCCGGGTGGGTGGGGCGCTGGGGGCCGCGGTCAGTAGCGGTAGTGGTCGGGCTTGTAGGGGCCGTCGACGGGGATGCCGAGGTAGGTGGCCTGGTCGGGGCGGAGGGTGGTGAGTTTGACGCCGAGGGCGTCGAGGTGGAGGCGGGCGACCTTCTCGTCGAGGTGCTTGGGGAGGACGTAGACGTCGGTCGGGTACTGCTCGGGCTTGGTGTAGAGCTCGATCTGGGCGAGGGTCTGGTCGGCGAAGGAGTTCGACATCACGAAGGACGGGTGGCCGGTGGCGTTGCCGAGGTTGAGGAGGCGGCCTTCGGACAGGACGATCAGGGTTTTGCCGTCGGGGAAGGTCCAGGTGTGGACCTGGGGCTTGACCTCGTCCTTGACGATGCCGGGGACGGCGGCGAGGCCGGCCATGTCGATCTCGTTGTCGAAGTGGCCGATGTTGCCGACGATGGCCTGGTGCTTCATCTTGGCCATGTCCGAGGCCATGATGATGTCCTTGTTGCCGGTCGTGGTGATGAAGATGTCGGCCGTCTCCACCACGTCGTCCAGCGTGGCGACCTGGTAGCCGTCCATCGCCGCCTGCAGCGCGCAGATCGGGTCGATCTCGGTGATGATGACGCGGGCGCCCTGGCCGCGGAGGGATTCGGCGGAGCCCTTGCCGACGTCGCCGTAGCCGCAGACGACGGCGGTCTTGCCGCCGATGAGGGTGTCGGTGGCGCGGTTGATGCCGTCGATGAGGGAGTGGCGGCAGCCGTATTTGTTGTCGAACTTGGATTTGGTGACGGCGTCGTTGACGTTGATGGCAGGGAAGAGGAGTTCGCCGTCGCGGTGCATTTCGTAGAGGCGGTGGACGCCGGTGGTGGTTTCCTCGGTGACGCCGCGGATGCCGGCGGCGAGGGTGGTCCAGTCGAGGGTGCTGTGTTCCAGGAGGGTGCGGACGACGGCGAGTTCCTCGTTCTCCGGTTCCGGGAGGGTGCCGGTCTTGGCGTAGGCGACGCCCTTGTGGATGAGGAGGGTGGCGTCGCCGCCGTCGTCGAGGATCATGTTGGGGCCGTCGGCGTCGGGCCAGGTCAGGGCCTGCTCGGTGCACCACCAGTACTCTTCGAGGGTTTCGCCCTTCCAGGCGTAGACGGGGATGCCGGCGGCGGCGATGGCGGCGGCGGCGTGGTCCTGGGTGGAGTAGATGTTGCAGGAGACCCAGCGGACCTGGGCGCCGAGGGCGACGAGGGTTTCGATGAGGACGGCGGTCTGTACGGTCATGTGCAGCGAGCCGGTGATGCGGGCGCCGGCGAGGGGCTGCGCCTCGGCGTATGCGCGGCGGATGGCCATGAGGCCGGGCATCTCGTGTTCGGCGAGGGTGATCTCCTTGCGGCCGAACTCCGCGAGGGTGATGTCGGCGACCTTGAAATCGGTGAACTCAGACACGTGCAAAGCTCCTAGTGCTGGGGGCGCCGGGCGTGGCGAGGGTGGACTCGATGTTCTGGTGGATCTCAAGCGTCGCGAGGGACTTGTTGAGCGTGATGTAGTGCAGGCCGGGCGCGCCCTCGGCGAGGAGTCGCTCGGCCATGCGCGTGGCGTGGTCGACGCCGATGCGGTGGCCTTCGGCCGGGTTGCCGCGGGTCGCCTCCAGGCGGTGGGCGAGGTCCTCGGGGAAGCTCGCACCGCTGAGTTCGGCGAAGCGGCTGATCTGCCGCACGTCGGTGGCGGGCATGATCTCCGGGATGATCGGGGTGTCGCAGCCGGCCACGTCCACCCGGTCGCGCAGCCGCAGGTAGTCCTCCGGGTCGAAGAACATCTGCGTGATCGCGTAGTCCGCGCCCGCCCGGCACTTCGCGACGAAGTGCCGGACGTCGCTCTCCCAGTCGCGCGAGCGCGGATGCTGCTCGGGGAAGGCCGCGACGCCGATGCCGAAGTCGCCCAGTTCCCTGACCAGGGAGACCAGTTCATGGGCGTGCGTGAAGCCCTCCGGGTGGGGGATCCAGGGCGCGTTCGGGTCGCCCGGCGGATCGCCCCGCAGGGCGAGGACGTCCCGTACGCCCGCGTCGGCGTACTGGCCGATGATGTGGCGCAGTTCGGCGACCGAGTGGCCGACGGCGGTGAGGTGCGCGACCGGCCGCAGGGTCGTCTCCGTCGCGATGCGCTTGGTCACCTCGACCGTGCGGTCCCGGGAGGAGCCGCCGGCGCCGTACGTCACGGAGACGAAGGTCGGCGACAGCTGCTCGATCCGGCGGATCGCGTTCCACAGGGTGTGGGTGCCCGCCTCGGTCTTCGGGGGGAAGAACTCGAAGGAGAAGGAGCGGGTTCCGCTCGCGAGAACCTCGCGCACCGTGGTCATCGGCGTCCTCCCGCGTTGAAGTAGGTGGCTTCCGGGTGGTGGACGACGAAGGCGTCCGTGGACTGTTCGGGGTGGAGCTGGTACTCCTCGGAGAGGTGGACGCCGATGCGTCCGGGTTCGAGGAGGGCGGCGATCTTGGCGCGGTCTTCGAGGTCGGGGCAGGCGGGATAGCCCAGGGAGTAGCGGCAGCCCTGGTACTCGGTGCGGAGCATGCCCTCGATGCCGGCCGGTTCCGAGGTTCCGGCGATGCCCCACTCCGTTCGCACGCGTGCGTGCCAGTACTCGGCGAGCGCTTCGGCCAGCTGCACCGACAGGCCGTGCAGTTCGAGGTAGTCGCGGTAGGCGTCGGCGGCGAACAGCTTCCCGGTCTCCTCCCCGATCCTCGAACCGACCGTAACCATCTGCAGGGCCAGGACGTCCGTCTCCCCGGACTCCTCGGCGCGGAAGTAGTCGGCCAGGCAGAGGCGGCGGCCGCGCTGCTGGCGGGGGAAGGAGAAGCGGGTCCGCTCGCCTCCGTTCTCGTCCAGGACGATCAGGTCGTCGCCCTTGGACACGCAGGGGAAGTAGCCGTACACGACGGCCGCTTCCAGGAGCTGGTCCGTCTGCAGCCGGTCGAGCCAGGCGCGCAGCCGCGGCCGGCCCTCCGACTCGATCGTCCCGCTGTCCTTCAGTCCCCACTGGCCCTTGAACAGCGCCGTCTCGTCCAGCCAGCTCGCGTACTCCTTGAGCGCGATGCCCTTGACGACCCGGGTGCCGAGGAAGGGCGCCTCGGGCACACGGTTGTCGGTGGCGACGTCGGAGCGCCCGGCCGGTTCCGGCTCGCGGACGTCCAGGAGCGGGGTGTCCCGCTTCGGGACCCGGCGCTGCTTCAGCTCCGGCAGGCTCGCGCCGGGCACCCCGCGCTTGACCGCCATCAGCGCGTCCATGAGGCGCAGGCCCTCGAAGGCGTCACGGGCGTAGCGGACCTCGCCTTCGTAGATCTCGTGCAGGTCCTGCTCGACATACGCCCGGGTCAGCGCCGCACCACCCAGGATCACCGGGAACCTCTCGGCCAGACCGCGACCGTTCAGCTCCTGCAGGTTCTCCTTCATGATCACCGTGGACTTCACCAGGAGACCCGACATGCCGATCACGTCGGCCCGGTGCTCCTCGGCCGCTTCCAG
>NZ_JBIDBK010000010.1:0-223854 GCF_043202995.1 Streptomyces sp. NPDC048018 | reverse complement strand
CCGTCGAGCGCATGATGCGCGACGCCAAGATCACCCAGATCTACGAGGGCACCAACCAGGTCCAGCGCATCGTCATGGCCCGCAACCTCCCGTAACCGTCTGCCACTCGCGCCTCTTGAAAGGAGACAGGGGTGACCCTGAAGATCGCTGTCTGTGTGAAGTACGTTCCCGACGCCACCGGCGACCGCGGTTTCGCCGATGACCTCACCACCGACCGCGAGGCCGTCGACGGCCTCCTGTCGGAGCTCGACGAGTACGGCGTGGAGCAGGCGCTGCGGATCGCCGAGGAGGCGGACGACGCCGAGGTCACCGTCATCACGGTCGGCCCGGACGACGCCAAGGACGCGCTGCGCAAGGCGCTGTCGATGGGCGCCGACAAGGCCGTGCACGTCAACGACGAGGACATCCACGGCACCGACGTCATGGGCACCTCGGCGATCCTCGCCAAGGCCCTGGAGAAGACCGGCTTCGACCTGGTCGTCTGCGGCATGGCCTCGACGGACGGCACCATGGGCGTGCTCCCCGCGCTGCTCGCCGAGCGTCTGAACCTCCCCCAGGTGACGCTGCTGTCCGAGGTCACGGTGGAGGACGGCCTCGTGAAGGGCCGCCGTGACGGCGACGCCGCCAGCGAGCAGCTGGAGGCCCCGCTGCCGGCCGTCGTGTCGGTCACCGACCAGTCCGGCGAGGCCCGTTACCCCTCCTTCAAGGGGATCATGGCGGCCAAGAAGAAGCCGGTCGAGGAGCTGGACCTGGACGACCTCGGCATCGACGCCGACGAGGTCGGCCTCGGCGGCTCCTGGACCCGGGTCGAGTCGGCCGCGGCGCGCCCGGCCCGCACCCAGGGCACGATCGTCACGGACGAGGGCGACGGCGGCAAGCAGCTGGCCGCGTTCCTCACCACCCAGAAGTTCATCTGACCGACCGTCACCACACCTCAGGAGCAAGGAATCATGGCTGAGATCCTGGTTCTCGTGGACCACGCCGACGGTGCGGTCCGCAAGCCGGCCCTCGAACTGCTGACCCTGGCCCGCCGGATCGGCGAGCCGACGGCCGTCGTCCTCGGCGCCGGCGAGGCCGCCGCCGCCATCGCCGCCAAGGCCGGCGAGTACGGCGCGGCCACCGTGTACGTCGCCGACGGCGCCGAGTTCGCCGAGCAGCTCGTCGTGCCGAAGGTCGACGCGCTCACCCAGATCGCCCAGGACAAGGGCGTCGCCGCCGTCCTGGTGACCTCCTCGGGCGAGGGCAAGGAGGTCGCGGCGCGCGTGGCGCTGCGCCTGGGCTCCGGTCTGATCACGGACGCGGTGGAGCTGGAGGCCGGCGAGAACGGCCCGGTCGCCACCCAGTCGGTGTTCGCCGCGTCGTACCAGACCAAGTCGACCGTCTCGCACGGCGTGCCGGTCATCACCGTCAAGCCGAACTCGGCGGCGCCGGAGGCGGCTCCGGCCGCGGGCGCGGTCGAGAACGTGACCGTGGCCTTCACCGGCAACGCGGCCAGGGTCGTCTCGCGCACCCCGCGGGTCTCCACCGGACGTCCGGAGCTGACCGAGTCGGCGATCGTGGTCTCGGGCGGCCGCGGTGTCGGCGCGGCCGAGGGCTTCGGGGTCGTCGAGAAGCTGGCCGACTCGCTCGGCGCGGCCGTCGGCGCCTCGCGCGCCGCGGTGGACGCGGGCTGGTACCCGCACGCCAACCAGGTCGGTCAGACCGGCAAGCAGGTCTCCCCGCAGCTGTACATCGCGGCGGGCATCTCCGGCGCGATCCAGCACCGGGCCGGCATGCAGACGTCGAAGACGATCGTCGCGGTCAACAAGGACCCGGAGGCCCCGATCTTCGACCTGGTGGACTACGGCGTGGTCGGCGACCTCTTCGAGGTCCTGCCGCAGCTGACGGACGAGATCGGCACCCGCTGATCCGAAAAGCGAAGGGGCGGGTGGCACTCTGTGCCACCGCCCCTTCCGTTCGCCCTCGGGCCGCGCTCAGAACCAGCCGTCGAGCGCGACCTCCTCGCAGAGCCGGACGACCGGCCGGCGCCCGGGGCCGGAGCCGTCCTGGGACAGCCGCACCCGGACCCCGGGGCGCACCGCGTGCGGCGGCCCGTCCACCCGGCAGCGCACCACGAAGCCCTCGGCCATGTGCACCGGCCAGAGGTCGGCCTGGGCGGCCGTGAAGGCCCTGCGTACGGAGATCACGCCCTCCCCCGCGCTGAGTTCGGGGTTGAGGTCCGTCGACCCGCAGGTCGGACAGAGCAGGCGCTGGAAGGTGGTGGTGGCGCACCAGCGGCAGCGCTGGAAGTAGAGCTCGGGCTCGGCGGCCGACTCGTCGGCCAGGACGGCGGTCCCGTTCCTCATGCCCGTGGATCCGGTGTGGAACACGATGCTTCTCCTCGCACTCGGCGGCTCAACCGTGCATGGAGCAAACATATGGCACTGAGTGCCAGCAAATAAAGACCTGAGTTCCCTCAATTGACGATACTGAGATCCCCCCGTGTCCCCGGAGTCACTCAGACGTCCCCGAGGCTCGCCTCGACCTCGCGCACCACACGCCACATCGGGGTGGACCGCTTGGCGATGACCACGACCACGTCGTCGTCCTCCTGCTCCGCCGCCGCACCGGCCGCGCCGCCCCCGGGGCTCCAGTTCTCCCGGACGAACTCCAGGGCCCGGTCGACCTCCGCCAGCGGGTCGCCCTCGCCCCCGGAGCGCAGCCAGCGGCGCAGGCAGTGATTGTGCGCGGCCACCACGGACGCCGCGACGACGTTGGCCCGCAGGGTGCCGTCGCGCCGGTCGGCGAACCGCGTGCGCAGGTAGTCGCCGAGGGTCTTCTCGTACCGCCAGACCACGGAGAGCTCGTACGTCCGCAGACCGGTCACCTCGCGGGTGAGCCGGTAGCGCTGGACGGAGAAGGTGGGGTTCTCGGCGTACATCCGCATGACGAGCCGGGTGGCCTCGCAGACCCGGGCCAGCGGATCGTCGCCGTCCTCGCTCGCGGCGAGGAACGCGGTCATGTCGGCGAGGCTCTGCTCGTGGTCGGGGAAGACCACGTCCTCCTTGGACGGGAAGTACCGGAAGAAGGACCTCCGGCCGACCCCGGCCGTGCGGACGATGTCGTCGATCGTCGTCTGCTCGTAGCCGCGCTCCAGGAAGAGCTGGAAGGCCGCCGCGACGAGGGAGTCACGCATCGAGGGCTTGGCGGGCTGGGTGCTCATGTCCCGAACCTAGCACTCGGATCCCTCACGCGGCGGCACTTGGTGCCATACCGCAGGTCAGCGGGCTGCCATCCGCAGGGCGCCGTCCATCCGGATGGTCTCACCGTTGAGGTAGTCGTGCTCGGCGATCATCGTGACGAGGCGGGCGTACTCCTCGGGACGGGCCAGCCGCTGCGGGAAGGTGACACTGGCGGCGAGCCCGGCCCGGATGTCGTCGCTGAAGCCGGCCATCATCGGGGTGTCGACGATGCCGGGGGCGACGGTCACCACCCGGATGCCGAACTGCGCGAGGTCACGGGCGGCGGTGACGGTCATCCCGGCGACGCCGGCCTTGGAGGCCGCGTAGGCGATCTGGCCGACCTGGCCCTCGAAGGCCGCGATGGAGGCGGTGTTGACGACGAGCCCGCGCTGGCCGTGCGCGTCGGGCTCCTGCCGGGCGATGACCTCGGCGGCGAGCCGCATCACGTTGAAGGTGCCGACCAGGTTGACGTCGAGGACCGTACGGAACAGGGCCAGATCGTGCGGGCCCTTGCGGCCGAGCACCCGCGCGGAGGGCGCGATGCCGGCACAGTTCACCGCGAGCCGCAGTTCGGCGCCGTCCTCCTCGATCCGCGCGAGCGCGGCCCGTACCTGGTCCTCGTCGGTGACGTCGGCGCCGAGGAGGGTGACCCCGTCCGCGGGGGCCTCGGCGCCCGCGACCGCCTTGTCCAGGTCGAGGCCGTAGACGGTGGCCCCCTTCGCGGCGAGCGCGGCGGCGGTGGCGGCGCCGAGCCCGGAGGCGGCACCGGTGACGAGCGCGGCGGAACCTGCGATGTCCATGAAACTCCTCGTACGAGATTGCCTTCGGCGGAACTGTCTGCTGCGGCCGGCCGGACCCTCCGCCGTGACGGATCGGGCCCGGCTTCCGGAGTACGCCCCGGGGCCCGGCCGGGCAACCGGAGCGGTCAGGCGGTGAGCCCGCGGCTGATGACGAGGCGCTGGATCTGGTTGGTGCCTTCGAAGATCTGCATGATCTTGGCCTCGCGCATGTAGCGCTCGACCGGGAAGTCACGCGTGTAGCCGTAGCCCCCGAGCACCTGGACGGCGTCCGTGGTGACCTTCATGGCGGTGTCGGTGGCGATGAGCTTGGCCGCGCTGGCCTGCCGGCTGAAGGGCCGGCCGAGGTCGCGGCGGCGGGCTGCGTCCAGGTACGTGGCGCGGGCCGCGTCGACGGCGGCGGCCATGTCGGCGAGCAGGAAGCCGAGGCCCTGGTGGTCGATGATCTTCCGGCCGAAGGTGCTGCGCTCGTTGGCGTACGCGACGGCGGCGCTCAGCGCGGCCTGGGCGAGGCCGGTCGCGCAGGCGGCGATGCCGAGCCGTCCGGAGTCGAGGGCGCTGAAGGCGATCTGCAGGCCCTGGCCCTCGTCGCCGATGCGGCGGTCGGCCTCGATCAGGGCTCCGTCCCAGTGGGCGGAGGTGGTGGGGACGGCCTGGAGGCCCATCTTGCGCTCGGGCCTGCCGAAGCTGAGGCCCTCGGTGGCCCCGGGGGCGAGGAAGCAGGAGATGCCGTGGCTGCCGGGCGCGGTGCGGGCGAAGAGGGCGTAGAAGCCGGCCTTGCCGCCGTGGGTGATCCACGCCTTGTTGCCGGTGATGCGGTAGGCGTCGGCGCCCGTGGCGTCGGTGGTCGCCTCGGCCTTGCAGGCGAGGGCCGCGGCGTCGGAGCCGGCCTGCGGCTCCGAGAGGCTGTAACCGCCGACGAGCCTGCCCTCCAGCATCTCCGGCAGCCAGCGTTCCTTCTGCTCGGCGGTGCCGAAGGAGTGCAGCGGGTGGCAGGCGAGGGTGTGGACGCTGGTGGCGACGGCGACGGCGGCCCAGCGGGCGGCGAGCTCCTCGAGGGCCTGGAGGTACACCTCGTAGGGCTGGCCCCCGCCCCCGAACTCCTCGGGGTACGGAAGGCCGAGCAGACCGGCCTGGCCGAGGGTCGCGAACAGACCCTCCGGGTAGGTCTCGGCGGCCTCGAACTCGTCGGCGCGGGGGGCGAGCTCCTTGTCGGCGATCTCCCGCGTGAGAGCGATGAGGTCCGCTGCCTCGGGGGTGGGAAGCAGGCGGTCGACATCCATGGCGACTCCATCACGACGCGTACGGTGCTGCGAAACGGTACTGCGAAGGGTACGGCAGTACCGCTTAGCGTAGCGCAGGAGGGTGCTCCCGCAACCCCGCGCGGGTCGCCCGGCATACTGTTCGGGTGATCGAGACCTCCGCCGTCGGCGTCCCCAAGCTCACGGGCCGGGGCGCCGCCCGGCGCTCCGAGCTCTTCGAGGACCTGGTGGCGCTGCTCGTCGGCGAGGGCTTCGCCCAGCTGACCCTCGACGACCTCGCCGCCCGGCTGCACTGCTCCAAGCGGACCCTCTACGGCCTCGCCGGCAGCAAGGAGCAGCTGGTGCGGGCCGCCGTCGTGCACTTCTTCCGGCGCGCCACCGGGCGGGTCGAGGCGGTGCTCGCGGCGGCGACCGGCCCCGCCGAGCGCCTCGCCGCCTATCTGCGCGCCGTCTCCGCCGAACTCGCCCCGGTGTCCCCGCAGTTCTTCGACGACGTGGCCGCCTTCGAGCCCGCCGCCGAGGTCTACGAGCGCAATACCCGGGCGGCCGCGGGGCGGGTGCAGCAGCTCATCGAGGAGGGCGTGACCGCCGGGGTGTTCCGCGAGGTCCACGTGACCTTCGCGGCGGACGTGATCGCCTCGGTCATGGTCCGCATCCAGCGGCGGCAGGTGGCCGCCGCGACCGGGCTGGCCGACGCGGCGGCGTACGAGCAGCTCTCCGAACTGCTGCTGCACGGCCTGCGCAAGGGCTGAGGCCGCCGGGGACGCCGCCGCGCCCGCGGATCCGGCGTCGCCCCGGCCGGGGTCGCGTCGCCCCGCGTGTTCCGGAGGGCTCCCTAACCGGGCGTGGCGGTGAAGGCGCGCCGGTAGGAGCGGGGCGGAACGCCCCGGCGCCGGACGAACCGCTCGCGCAGGACGGCCGCGCTGGCGTAGCCCACCCGGTGGGCGATCTCCTCGACCGGGAGGTCGGTGGTCTCCAGGAGCTCCTCGGCCCGGCTCAGCCGCAGCTCGCGCAGCCAGGCGTGCGGGGTGCTGCCGGTCGCGGCGGTGAAGCGGCGGGCGAAGGTGCGCCGGCTCATCATGGCGCGGCGCGCGAGCTCGGTGACGGGCAGCGGCTCGTGCAGGTGGGCGCGGGCCCAGCCGAGGACCTCGGCGAGGCGTTCGTCCTGGCCGTCGGCGGGGACGGGCGCGGCCAGGTACTGGGCCTGTCCGCCGTCCCGGTGCGCGGGCAGCACCATGTCGCGGGAGACGCCGTTGGCCCGTGCCGCGCCGTACTCGCGCCGCAGCAGGTGCAGACACAGGTCGAAGCCCGCGGCCGCGCCCGCGCCGGTGACGACGTTCCCCTCGTCGACGTAGAGCGCGTCGGCCTCCACGGTGACGGAGGGGTGGCGCTCGGCGAGGAGTCCGGCGAACCGCCAGTGGGTGGTCGCCCGCAGTCCGTCGAGCAGTCCGGCGGCGGCGAGCGCGAAGGCGCCCACGCAGTGGGCCGCGACGACCGCGCCGCGTCCGTGCGCCGCCCGCAGCGCCTCGACGACGGCCGGGCCCGGCGGGGTCCGGAAACCGGCTCCGGGCAGGGCCATGACGAGGTCGGCCTCGGCGAGCCGGTCGAGACCGTGCGCGACGGACAGCGGCACCCCGCAGTCGGTGGGCACCGGGCCCGGTTCCTCGGCGCACAGGGCGAGGTCGAAGCCGGGCAGCGCCGGCCCGTGCGGGCCGAACACCTCGGTGACGACACCGACGGCGAGCATGCCGACGCCCGGCGGGGCGTAAGCGGCGACGGTCCTGAAGGGCGGCACGGCCACAGTCTCGCACGCGTGGCACGAATCCTGCGATAGTCGGCAGCCGTGCCACTCGTGAGCGCCCTTCGTGGTCGGAAGGATGGAGGCATGACAGACGCACCGCTCGGCCGCAGCGCCGTGTACAAGGTCCTGACCACCGGTTACGTAGGCTCCACCGGCCCCGGCGTGGCCGCCACCGTCTCCTATGTCTCCGACGCGGGACGGCACGTGATCTTCGACCCCGGCATGGTCGCGAGCCCCGACCGCATCCTCGGCCCGCTCGCCGCACTGGGCCTGGGCCCGGGCGACATCACCGATGTGGTGCTCAGCCACCACCACCCGGACAACACCATGAACGTGGGCCTCTTCCCCGCCGCCCGGGTGCACGACCACCAGGTGGAGTACCGGGGCGACCAGTGGAGCAACCGGGACGCGGAGGGCTACGAGCTCACCCCGTCGCTGCGCCTGATCCGCACCCCGGGCCACAGCCGCGAGGACATCACGCTGCTCGCCGGTACGGACACGGGCGTGGTGGCCTTCGCCGGCGACCTGTGGTGGCACGCGCAGGGCCCGGCGGACGACCCGGTCGCCCCGGACCGCGCGGTGCTGCGCGCCTCCCGGCTGCGCGTGCTGGCCGCGGCGGACCTGATCGTGCCGGGCCACGGCGCCCCGTTCGAGGGCGGCGAGAGCACCCCGCTCTAGAGGCGGCTCCGAGCACGCCGGTCCAGGCCACGGAGCCGGGCCGGCCGGCGGGTGCGGCCCGCGTCCAGCAGGGCGCGCGCCGCGGCGGCGATGGGGTCCGGCTCGGGCGGACGTCGGGGGGCGCGGCCGCGATGGGGTCCGGCTCGGGCGGACGCCGGGGCCGCCCCTCGTACGAGCCGCCTGGGCGGGCCGTACCGCCCGGCCGAGGAGCCTCGGGTCCGGCGCCGCCCCGGGCCCGGGGCCGCCGCCTCAGTGGGGACGGCGGCCAGGCCTGCGGGGTGGCACCGCCGCGGACCGGGGGGACGAGGACGCCGGTGGCGCCGCCGCGTCTCGGGCCGACGGCGTAGGCGTTCCCGTCGCTGGGGCCGAAGGCCTCCACGGCGGTCCTGCCGTCCTGGCGGGCCTCCCGGCACGGTGCGCATGCGGCGCCCTCCGTCTCCGGAGACGGCACGGGTCGCCTCCCCTCGGCGCCGAGGGCGGGGAGACTCCCGGGGCCGCCGGGAAACGCCGTCGCCGTCGCCACGACCGTGGCGACGGCGACCTCACGTCCCTGCCGGACCCGCCGGTGCGGTCCGCGGCGCCGCCTGGCGGCCCGTGCTCCCCGGGAAGAGGGCGTGGAGGGGACGGGCGTCCGGGGCCGTCAGCCGACGCCCAGCCAGCTCTCGATCGGGTGGATGGCGAAGTAGATGACGAACACGCCGGTCAGCGCCCACATGAAGCCGCCGATCTCCCTCGCCTTGCCCTGCGCGAGCTTGATCGCCACGTAGGAGATCACACCCGCCGCCACACCCGTGGTGATGGTGTACGTGAAGGGCATCAGGACCACGGTCAGGAAGACCGGGATCGCCACGGAGCGGTCGCTCCAGTCGACGTGCTTGGCGTTCTGCATCATCATCGAGCCGATGACGACCAGGGCCGCGGCGGCGACCTCCTGCGGCACGATCGCGGTCAGCGGCGTGAAGAAGAGGCACAGGGCGAAGAAGCCGCCGGTGACCACGGAGGCCAGACCGGTGCGGGCGCCCTCGCCGACGCCGGTGGCGGACTCGACGAAGACCGTCTGGCCGGAGGCACCGCCCGCACCGCCGAGGACGCCGCCGGCGCCGTCGATGAACAGGGCCTTGGACAGGCCGGGCATGCGGCCCTGCTCGTCCGCGAGCTTGGCCTCGGTGCCGACGCCCAGGATGGTCGCCATGGCGTCGAAGAAGCCGGCCAGCACCAGGGTGAAGACGATCATCGTGACCGTGATGTAGCCGACGTCTCCCCACCCGCTGAAGGACACGTCCCCGATCAGGGAGAAGTCCGGTGCGGAGACCGCGCTGCCGTCCAGCTCCGGCGGACCGGAGAACCAGGCCTTGCCCGGGATGTCCGCCACCGCGTTCAGGACGACCGCGACGAGCGTGCCGACGACGATGCCGATGAGGATGGCGCCGGGAACGTTGCGGGCCTGCAGAGCGAAGATCAGCAGCAGGGTGACCGCGAAGATCAGGACGGGCCAGCCCTGGAGCTCACCGGCCGGGCCGAGCGTGACGGGACCGCCGCCGGGAGCGGGGTTCTCGTGCACGAAGCCGGCCTTCACGAAGCCGATGATCGCGATGAAGAGACCGATGCCGATGGTGATGGCGTGCTTGAGCGCGAGGGGGATCGCGTTCATGATCATCTCGCGGAGGCCGGTGACGACCAGGAGACAGATCACGGCGCCGTACGCCACCGACATGCCCATGGCCTGCGGCCAGGTCATGACGGGGACGACCTGGGAGGCCATCACGCCGGAGACGCTGAGACCGGCGGCGAGTGCCAGCGGCACCTTGCCCCAGAAGCCCATCAGGAGGGTCGTGGCGGCCGCGCAGAGCGCCGTTGCCGTGATCAGCGCGGGCTGGCTGAGGACGTTGCCGTCCACATCCTTGCCGGAGAGGATCAGGGGGTTGAGCAGGAGAATGTACGCCATCGCCATGAAGGTGGTGACGCCGCCGCGAATCTCCGTCGCGACGGTGGATCCTCTCTCCGAGATGTGAAAGTACCGGTCGAGCCAAGACCTGCCGGCGGGGTTGCGCGAGCCGTTGCCCGCGTCCTCCGAGGTGGTCTTGGGCTCCACTGACGACTGGGTCATGGGGCCTACTCCCAAGGTTCAAAGGGGCACCCGCATCAATCACTGGGGACTGCGGGATTTGGGATTTCCAGTTGGCTGCACGACCCGGGGGACGGCCCGAGACGAACGGGTGAAGCGGTACTGCGGTCCTGCGGCCTCCCCGTGGAGGGGAGCCCCGGACGGGCGGCGGGAGGGAAGTGTGACGTTCCCGGAAGGCACGCACCGTCCGGAGGGTCTGGGCGAGGTGAAGGAGAGCGGTCGGTGGCCCAGGATCTCTTCACGTGCTGTTAACGCGATGTTGTGTCGCCTAGTACACAAGCCCGGCTCGGCCCGTGTGCAGCCACCGAACACATGAAGGAGTTGGCTGGCGACCGTCACCGTCTTGTAGATTCGAACGAAGAGCGCGGGAACAGTCATCTCACTGTTCCCCCGTGGAAACCGTGGCACCACGCCACCGACCACATCGCGACACCCATCCACCACCACGAGAAGGAACGGCGGCGACATCATGCGGCTGCGCGCATTGCTGGAGAACGACGCGCTGGGGCTGCGCCTGCTCGGCGGCGACGACGAGCTGGACCGGACCGTGCGTGGCGTGATGACGACGGACCTCAAGGACCCCAGCCGCTACCTTTCCGGGGGCGAGCTGGTCCTCACCGGGCTCGCCTGGCTCCATGAGCCGGCCGACGCCGAACCCTTCGTGCGCATCCTGACGGGGGCCGGGGTGGCCGCCCTGGCGGTCGGCGAGGCGGAACTCGGCGACATCCCCGGCGATCTCGTGGAGGCGTGTTCTCGCCATCGCCTGCCGCTCTTCGCGGTGAACGAGTCCGTTGCGTTCGCGACGATCACCGAACACGTTGTTCGACAGGTCTCCGGCGAGCGGGCGGGCGACCTGGCGGCCGTGGTCGACCGGCACCGGCGCCTGATGACCTCCGGCCCGGCCGGCGGCGGCCCCGAGGTCGTCCTCGACCTGCTCGGCTCCGACCTGGACCTCCGGGCCTGGGTGCTCTCTCCCACCGGCCGCCAGATCGCGGGCGCCGGGGAAGCCCTCGACGCCTCGCTCGCCGCCACCCTCGCGGGCGAACACCTGGCCGCCACCCGTACCGGCCGGCGCGGCCCGCACCGGCTGACCGCGAGCGGAAGCACCTACTCGCTCTTCCCGATCCGCAACACCGGCCGCGGCGCCGCCCCCGCCTCGCGCGACGTGCGCGAGACCGTGCTCTCCGACTGGCTGCTCGCCGTCGAGGCCGACGCCGGCGACTGGCCGGCCGCCCGCCTCGACCTGCTGCAGGGCGTCACCCAGCTGATCGCCGTCGAGCGGGACCGCCGCGACGCGGCCCGGACGGTACGCCGCCGGCTGGCCCAGGAGGTCCTGGAGCTGGTCCAGACGGGCGCCGCGCCCGCCGAGATCGCCGCCCGCCTGCGCGTCGCGGCGCCGGTGCTGCTGCCCGGCCTGGGCACCGCCCCGCACTGGCAGGTCGTGGTCGCGCGCGTCGAGTGGGACCAGGAGGCCGGCCAGAACCCGATCGACAGCGGGCCGGTCGCCCAGGCCCTGCTGGAGGAGATCCTGGTCGACCCGGCGGCCTCCGGCGCCGAGTCCGCGGACCGGATCGCCGTCGCCCACAGCGGCGACGAGGCCATCGCCCTGGTGCCGCTGGCCGCCGCGCCGCTGCCGGACAGCGAGGACGAGCTGCCTCCCGTGGCGGTGGGCCTGCACGCCGACGCGCTGCTCGCCGCCGTCCGCGCCCCGCTGTCCGCCGGACTCTCCGACGACGGCCGGCTCACCCTGGGCGTCAGCGCCGCGGTGCACTCCGCGGAGGGCCTGCGCGGGGCCCTGGAGGAGGCCCGGCACGCCCGCCGGGTCGCCGCCGCCCGTCCGGGCCGGGTCTGCGCCGCCGGGCACCACGAGCTGGCCTCGCACGTCCTGCTGCTGCCCTTCGTGCCGGACGACGTCCGCCGGGCCTTCACGGCCCGTCTGCTGGACCCGCTGCGCGACTACGACCGCCGGCACCGGGCGGAGCTCATCCCGACCCTGGAGGCCTTCCTGGACTGCGACGGCTCCTGGACCCGCTGCGCGAGCCGGCTGCACCTGCACGTGAACACGCTCCGCTACCGGGTGGGCCGCATCGAGCAGCTCACGAGCCGGGACCTGTCCCGCCTGGAGGACAAGCTCGACTTCTTCCTGGCCCTGCGGATGAGCTGACCTCCCGGTTCATCTCTTCGGGTGATCGCGGGAACTGACGGGGCGGCAGGCGACTGCCGCCCCGTTGCGGCCTCGGGCCCGTCCCGAGCGCCCCTCCCCTTGTGAATTCTTTCACCCGACCCCTTGGCCCCCGCCCCGCGCGCGTGCTGAGATGCCGTCCTACTCACAGCTCGATGGCGTGCTCGGGGAGGGCAATGTGGCGTACGGCCGGGAAACCCCACTGGAGACCGCGGTGTGGAGACTTCGCTCCCGCGGCTGCTGGACGGACGCCGCCGAACTCCTCGCCCCCCGGGCGGCCGAACCGGCCGCGGCTCTGGAGCGGGCGGCCCTGCTGATCGAGCGCTGCCTGTACACCGAGCAGGGCTGGGCCGAGGCGGAGGAGGCCCTGCGGGCGGCGGAGGCGGTGGCGAGGACCGACGAGGAGCGCGGGGCGGCGGCGTGCGAGCGCGGCTATCTCGCCTACGCCTCCACCCTGCTGGGCGTACGGGACAGGGCGGACGAGGCGCGGGCCGCGCTGGGCCGCGCGGCGGCGCTCATCGGGCCGGAGACGCCGGGCCGGGCCGTACTGGACTTCCGGCGCGGACTGATCGCGCAGAACCTGGGCGACTCGCCCCAGGCGGCCCGCGCCGCCTACCGCCGCGCCCACGCGGCGGCCACCGCCCACGACGACGCCCTGCTGCTGTCGTTCACCTGGCGGCATCTGGCCGGACTCGCCCTGCGCGAGGGCGAGTTGGCGGAGGCGCGCCACGGCTTCGCCGAATCCCTGCGCATCCGCGAGGAGTTGGGCTATCTGGTCGGGACGGCCCCGGCCCTCGCATCACTCGCCGAGGCGGAGACCGAACCCGAGGCGGGCCGCCTCCGCGCCGAGGCCACCCGCCTCTTCCGTCTGCTGGGCGGCGTCCCGACCTGGTTGGCGAGCCAGTTGACGCCCCGTCCGGCCATCTGAGGGACCCGCCTCCGACGGAGCCGGCGGTCGGCCCGGGCGGGCCGCGGACCGGCGGCCGACGCCGGTCCGCGGCCCGTGGCGGCGGGAGACGGGCGGCCGGCCGGACCCCGGCTCAGCCGGTCCGTCGCTCCAGGCGGATCAGCGCGTCCTCCAGGCCGACCACGAGGGCGCCGTCCGCCGTGACCGCGACCGCCCGGACCGGCGGCCCGGGGCGGTAGGTCAGGTGGTCGGCCTGCTCCACACGGTGGAGTTCGACCGTGCCGTCGGCCCAGGCGACGCCGAGGACCGGGCCGTGCGGGGTCTCGGTCGCGGCCAGCGAGACGACCGGCGAAGGGCGCTCCGCGAGCGGGGCCGGGTCGGGGTCACGGCCCGGCGTCCAGCGGCGGACCGCCCCGTCGGCGCCGCCGCTGCACACGAAGGGCGTGGCCGACTCGACGGCCGCCACGGCCGTGACCCGCCCGCTGTGCAGCGCCGCCTGGTGCAGCCCGGTCAGTCCGAAGGCGTGCACGGAGCCGAGCCGGTCGCCGACCACCACGGAGCCCGCGATGGCGGCGAGGGCCGTGCCGGGGTGCCGGGTCAAGGTGGCCGAGACCGCCTCCGTGAGGCGTCGCAGATACGGCGGCCGCGGCTCCCTTCCCCGTACGGTGTGCAGCCGCCCGCGTTCGTCGAGCAGCAGCACCGTGCCGTCCGGCGCCGGCGCCAGCGCGGTCACCCGTCCGGTCACCGGGTGGTCGAGCCGGCCCAGCGGGCGCGCGTCGGCGGCCGCGAGCAGCCGCACGGTACCGCCGAGGTCGGCGACGAGCAGCGTCCCGTCCTGTGCGGCGAGCGCGGCGACCGGACCGGGCCACGGCGGGGCGACGTCGCCCGTGACCCGGGTCCACCGCATCCGCCAGGCGGCCTGGGCGGACAGGTCCTCGAGCGCGGGCCGCAGCCGTGGGTCGGCGCCGTCGCCGAGGACGGCGAGCAGTCCGAGGGCCCGGTCCGCGGGGTCGGCGGCCGCGCACAGGGCCTGGCCGGCGCGCAGCCAGGCCGCGCGCAGGCCG
This sequence comes from Streptomyces sp. NPDC048018, assembly GCF_043202995.1. Taxonomy (NCBI): domain Bacteria; kingdom Bacillati; phylum Actinomycetota; class Actinomycetes; order Kitasatosporales; family Streptomycetaceae; genus Streptomyces; species Streptomyces sp. NPDC048018. The sequence continues at coordinate 209,817 of NZ_JBIDBK010000010.1, read as the reverse complement.
CCGTGGGCCTCGCCCGGCTCCCGTACGTAGCCGGTGGTGACGGCCACCGGGTCGGCGGCGCACACGGCGGCGGGGTCCGAGAGTTCCACGGCGGGGCGCTCCGGCGGCTCCTGCTCGGCGGCGGACTCGTCGGCGTCCACCTCCGAGAAGCGGCCCTCGGCGAGGAGCGCGTACTCCGGGGTTCCGGGCCGCACCTCGACGACCAGCCGCACCCGCCCGAGCCGCGCCAGGTCGGCGAGCAGCGCGGCGACGGCCCCGGGCTCGGCGGCCGCGTGCAGGGCGGGGAGCAGCAGCACCGTGCGTGCGGCGCGGCCGTTGTCGGTGGTGGCGAGGGCGCGGACGAGGTCGGCGGGTGACGCGGCGACGACGCCGAGGTGGTCGGCCAGGGCCCATGCCGTGCCGAGCGCGGTGCGCCCGGTCAGCGGGACGAGCGCGCGGGCGCTGCGGTGGCGGCCGGCGGCCCGGGGCCCGTGCGCGGCGAGCCAGCCGAGCAGCCCGGGGGCTCCGGTGACGAGGCAGAGGCGGGGAGCCTCGGGGTCGGTGAGCCACCCGAGCAGGGCCGAGGCTCCGGGGCGCTCCGCGCGGACGGACGGCATGGGCACCTCTCGGTCGGCGCGGCTGGGACGGAAAGCGGGCTGACGCTGTCGACCTTAGTCGTCAGTCCTGCGCTCCGGTGAAGTGCTCCCGTACGAGTGAGGAAACCACCGGGAGATCCTGGGCGACGAGGGCGTCGAGGAGGGCGGTGTGCTCGGCGGCGTCGGCGACGAGTTCGCCGTGCCGGGTGGCCGGGGCGCTGACGAGCGGCCACTGGGAGCGCCGGTGGAGGTCGTCGGCGATGACCAGGAGCTGCTCGTTGCCGGCGAGGGAGAGGACGGCGCGGTGGAAGGCGCGGTCGGCCTCGGCGTAGTGGGCGCGGTCGCCGCGTGCGGCGGCGGTGGCGGTGGCCTCGGCGAGCGGCCGCAGCTCGGCCCAGCGGGCGGCGGGCACGGTGCGGGCGAGCCGGAGCATGACGGGCACCTCGATGAGCGCGCGCACCTCCGCCAGTTCGGCCAGTTCGCGGGGGGTCCGTTCGGTGACGCGGAAGCCGCGGTTGGGCACGACCTCGACGGCGCCCTCGGTGGCGAGCTGCTGCATGGCCTCGCGGACCGGGGTGGCGGACACGCCGAAGCGATCGCCGAGGGCGGGGGCGGAGTAGACCTCGCCGGGGACGAGCTCGCCGCCGACGAGGGCGGTGCGCAGGGCCTGGAGGATCTGTCCGCGCACGGAGTGCCGCCGCACGGTCCGGGGCGCGAGCCCGGGCAGGGGCTCCTCGCCGTGCACGTGCTCGCCGCGGACCTCGTGCCCGCGGGCCTGCTCGGGGACGCGCGCGGCGTCGCGGTGCGCCCGGGAGGCCTCGGGGGCGGGCGGACCCGGTGGGGACCGGCGGTCGCGGGAGGCCGGGGCGCGGAACGCGGAGGGGCGGGAGGGCGCGTCGCGGGTGGGCGGGCCGGGTGCTGCCGGTCCGTGATCTGCCGGGGCCGGCCCGGCCGCGTCACGGGAGGCGGGATCGCGGGGAGCGGCGCCGGGGTCCGCCTCGCCGCCCTCCGCCTGCGGGGCGGACGGTCCTGTCGTCCGCCCGCGCGTGCTGCCCTGCTCCACCCGGGTCCTCCTGCGCCTTCGTACCGGGCCCGGCTCGCGGTTCCCGGGTCCCCCGTGCACGATAGGCGGACGGCGTCGCAGTTCACACATCGAAAGCATCGGGTAAGGTAAGGCTAACCTGCCAACGATCGCGATTCGGTGGTCCCGTATGGCCCTGCCCACCCTGCTGCCGGCTCCCCCCTCCCCGCCCGCCTCGCCCGTCGCCGCCGCCTACGCCCGGCTCGCCGAGGTCTTCCCCGGACTGCACGTCGACGAACGCGCCCGGGACGCGCGGCTGCCGGACGGCGCGGACTGGATCGGCACGGAGCGGATGGCGGCCGGCGGGGCGGACCTGGACGCCTTCCTGGCCTGGGACGAGGAGCAGGTGCGACGGGACTACCAGGCCGCCGCCCGCCCCGACGTGGTGGCGAGCTTCGGACTGCACCGGTACGCATGGCCCGTCTGCCTCCTGGTGACGCTCCCCTGGTTCCTGCACCGCCGGGTGCCCCGGCTGCCCGCCCGGAACGTGGCCTTCCACCGTCCGCTGGGCCGCCTCGCGGTCCGGGTGGAGGAGTTCGCCTGCCTGCCGGGCGACCCGGCCGCCGCCCTTCCGGGAGCGCGGGTGGTCGCGGACGAGGAGGCGCTGCGGGCGGAGGTGCGGGACGCGCTGGCGGAGCACTTCGAGGAACTGCTGGTCGGCTTCGGCCCCCGGATGCGACGCGGCCGGCGCGCCCTGTGGGGCATGGTGACCGACGAGATCGTCGAGGGCCTGTGGTACATCGCGTCACTGCTCGGCGAGGAGGGCCGGGCACTCGCCGAGCTCGAACGCCTGTTGCCGGGCACGGCGAAGCCGTACGTGGGGACGGCCGGCTTCCGCGAGCTCGCCGGCTCGGCCGAGGTGTGCGGAACGACCCGCTCGACCCGCGACCGGGCGACCTGCTGCCTCTTCTACACGCTGCGCCCCGAGGACACCTGCCTCACCTGCCCCCGCACCTCCGACGCGGAGCGGGTCCACCGTCTGGCCGCGACCGCCTGACCGTCCGGTGGCACGAAGGGGCGCCGGGCCGTTCGCTCCGGCGACACCCGCGCTCCGGTCGGCTCCGTGAGACCCGCCGCGGATACGCCACCCGCCCGGGCGGTGTGAATCGAACACAACTCCCCTTCTTCGGGATCCAGTTCGAGCAGATCGCCCCTCTTCGCCCGCCGTACGGCCCCGATGGCGTGCTCTTGCCCCGAAACCCCCTGCCCGCCGCGCACGGTCGGCCAATATGGGCGGCCGTATCGCCCTAATTGCGAGGCACTACTGCGAGGCAAGGGACACCGCAATGAGACTGACCGACATATCGCTGGACTGGCTGCTTCCGGGCGGCGTGATGGTGGCGGGGGTCCTGACGGCGGTGGCGGTGCTCGCGCGCGGGAAGCGCGCCGGTGACCAGACCGCGGCCGAGGACTCCTGGGAGCGCAGCGAGGAGCGCCGCAGACGCAAGGAGGCCGTCTACGGCACCGCCTCGTACGTCCTGCTCTTCTGCTGCGCCGCGGTCGCGGCGGCACTCTCCTTCCACGGGCTGGTCGGCTTCGGCCGGCAGAACCTCAACCTCACCGGAGGCTGGGAGTATCTGGTGCCCTTCGGCCTCGACGGGGCCGCGATGTTCTGCTCGGTGCTCGCCGTCCGCGAGGCCAGCCACGGCGACGCGGCCCTCGGCTCGCGCCTCCTCGTGTGGACCTTCGCGGGCGCGGCGGCCTGGTTCAACTGGGTGCACGCCCCGCGCGGCCTGGGCCACGCGGGCGCCCCGCAGTTCTTCGCGGGCATGTCGCTGTCGGCGGCGGTGCTCTTCGACCGGGCCCTCAAGCAGACCAGGCGGGCCGCGCTGCGCGAACAGGGCCTGATCCCGAGGCCGCTGCCGCAGATCCGCATGGTCCGCTGGCTGCGGGCGCCACGGGAGACCTTCGGCGCCTGGTCGCTGATGCTCCTGGAAGGCGTGCGGACCCTGGACGAGGCCGTCGACGAGGTGCGCGAGGACCGGCGGGAGAAGGAGCAGCACCGGATCCGCCGGAGGGAGCAGGCCAAGCTGGACCGGGCGCGGCTGAAGGCGCTCAACCGGCAGCACCGCGCCTTCGGGCGGGGCGGCCGTCAGGTCGAGGTGGCGGCGCTGGGCGCCGCCCCGGGTGCGGGCTCCGCGTCGGGGCCGGTGCCGGCCGCCGTCGCGGAGCCCGCCATAGCCGACCCCGGACAGCTGCCGCTTCGACCCCGGCCCTCCCTGCAGGCCGTGAAGGGGACTGACACCCGCACGGGCGAGCCCCGGACGGTGGACCTCACCGCCGAGGACGACACCCAGACGCTGCCCCGCCTGGACTCCCTGGAGCGCAAGCTCGCGGATCTGGAGCAGCAGTTCGGCTGACAGTGCCCCTTTTTCACGGTCCGGCGGGGCCGCCCGGGGAGATCCTCAGGCGGCCCCGCCGTTCAGTTCGAACCAGACCACCTTGCCCACGCCGTGGTTCTCCACCCCCCAGGAGTCGGCGAGGGCCTGCACCAGGACGAGGCCCCGGCCGTGCGTACCGTCGTCGGCGTGCGGTACGCGCCGGCCGAGTCCGGAGACGAAGTCCCGCACCTCGACCCGGAGTTGTGCGGGGACGACGGTGGCGGTCACGACCGCCCCGTGGTCGGTGTGGAGGAGGGCGTTGGTCACGAGCTCACTGGTCAGCAGTTCCGCGACGTCGGTGGCACCGGGCTCGCCCCAGGCCCCCAGCATCGCGCGTAAGGCGTGCCGGACCTCCGGCACCGCGGTGAGATCCGCGCATCCCACCTTTCTGTGCAGTTGAGTCGGCTGTCTCGCCTCCCCGGCCATAACCCCCACCCCGTCGTCGATCGAACAGGCTCCCGGGGATGCATGCCCAAGCGCGGGGCCCGCATTCATCGGTGGGCACGGACCGTCAGGGCCGCGGCACGTTCCGCAGGTTCGACCGGGCCATCTGGAGCATCCGCCCCACTCCCCCGTCGAGCACGATCTTGCTCGCGGAGAGCGCGAATCCGGTGACCATCTCGGCGCTGATCTTCGGCGGGATGGAGAGCGCGTTGGGGTCGGTGACGACGTCCACGAGCGCCGGACCCTTGTGCTTGAAGGCGTCCTTCAGGGCGCCCGCGAGCTGCCTGGGCTTCTCCACACGAACTCCGTAGGCGCCGGCGGCGCGCGCGACGGCGGCGAAGTCGGGGTTCTTGTTCGTGGTTCCGTACGAGGGAAGTCCGGCCACCAGCATCTCCAACTCGACCATGCCGAGCGCGGAGTTGTCGAAGAGCACGACCTTCACCGGCAGGTCGTACTGGACGAGCGTGAGGAAGTCGCCCATCAGCATGGAGAACCCGCCGTCACCGGACATCGACACGACCTGCCGCCCGCGGTCGACGAACTGCGCGCCGATGGCCTGCGGCAGGGCGTTGGCCATGGAGCCGTGACTGAAGGAACCGATGATCCTGCGCCGCCCGTTGGGCGTGAGGTAGCGGGCGGCCCAGACGTTGCACATGCCCGTGTCGACGGTGAACACGGCGTCTTCGTCGGCCAGTTCGTCGAGGACCGCGGCCACGTACTCGGGGTGGATCGGGACGTGCTTCTCGACCTTGCGGGTGTAGGCCCTGACCACGCCCTCCAGGGCGTCGGCGTGCTTCTTCAGCATCCGGTCGAGGAAGCGCCGGTCGGTCTTGGCCCGTACGCGGGGAACGACACAGCGCAGGGTCTCGCGGACGTCGCCCCACACCGCGAGGTCGAGCTTGGACCGCCGGCCGAGCCGTTCCGGCCGCACGTCGATCTGCACGATCTTCACGTCGTCCGGTAGGAAGGCGTTGTAGGGGAAGTCGGTGCCGAGCAGGATCAGCAGATCGCACTCGTGGGTGGCCTCGTAGGCGGCGCCGTAGCCGAGGAGGCCGCTCATCCCGACGTCGTACGGATTGGCGTACTGGATCCACTCCTTGCCGCGCAGCGCGTGCCCGACGGGCGACTTGACCCGTTCGGCGAACTGCATGACCTCGGCGTGCGCGCCCGCGGTGCCGCTGCCGCAGAACAGTGTCACCCGTTCGGCCTCGTCGATCATCCGGACCAGGGCGTCGATCTCCCCGTCACCCGGCCGGACGGTGGGCCGTGAGGTGACGAGCGCGGTCTCGGCCGGCTTGTCGGGGGCGGGCTGCGAAGCGATGTCGCCCGGTAGGGAGACCACGCTGACGCCGCCCTGTCCGACCGCGTGCTGGATCGCGGTCTGCAGCAGTCGGGGCATCTGCCGGGGGTTGGAGATCAGCTCGCTGTAATGGCTGCACTCGCGGAACAGCTGGTCCGGGTGGGTCTCCTGGAAGTAGCCGAGGCCGATCTCGCTGGAGGGGATCTGGGAGGCGAGGGCGAGCACCGGGGCCATCGAGCGGTGGGCGTCGTACAGGCCGTTGACGAGGTGCAGATTGCCCGGACCGCAGGAGCCCGCGCAGGCCGCGAGCTTCCCGGTGATCTGTGCCTCGGCGCCCGCGGCGAAGGCGGCCGTCTCCTCGTGCCGGACCTGGATCCAGTCGATGGCGGGTTCACGGCGGATCGCGTCGACGACGGGATTCAGGCTGTCGCCGACCACTCCGTAGAGGCGCTGGACGCCCGCGCGCACGAGGATGTCGACGAACTGTTCTGCGACATTCTGTCTGCCCATGGGTCCATCAACCCATGGGCGGGGAGGTTACGCCTCCCAGACGGCCACCCCCGTACGGTCGTCGGCGTAACCGGTGACCCGCAGTTGGGTGTCGGCGAGGAAGGCGGCGAGGCCGGGTGGTTCGGCGGCCGGCGCCCAGCGGGCGGCGAGCTCGCGGGCGAGCGCCGGTTCGCCGCGCAGGGGGGCTGCCAGGCCGGGCGAGGCGAGCAGCAGGGTGTCGCCCGCCCGGGCGACGGAGGCGCGGAAGCGGAAGGGTTCGGCGGGCGGCGGCAGCGGGTCCTCGACGAAGGGCCGGCCGGGGGCGTCGGTGACGCCGAGCCGCATGGTGTGCCGGTCGCCGTCCGCACCGGCCTCGGGCACGTCGGGGACCTCGGGGGCGTGCGACGCCGCCGCCCGCGGTCCGGCACTCGGGGGCGGGGAGCCGAAGCCGACGACGGGCGCGCCGACGGTCGCCGAGGGTTCGGGCAGGAGTGGCTCGATGTCCTGCCAGGAGCCGTCGCGGAGCCGGAAAAGCCCGCCGGGCCCGATGCCGAAGAAGACCCGGGTGCGGCACTCGGGATCGGCGGAGAGCAGCAGGCAGCGCAGCCCGGCCGTGTACTCCTCGGGGTCGAGGCCGCGTTCGACGGCGCGGGAGCGGAGTCGGCCGTAGGTGCGGTCGGTGAGCCGGTGGAGGCCGGACTTGAGGTCGCCCCGGCGGCCGGAGCGGATGTCCTCGGAGAGCCGGGCGTGGCTGCGGCCCACGGCCTCGCCGATCCAGCGGCAGACGTCGGCGGCGGCGAGGTGGCTGCGTTCGGCGGCCCGCCTCCCGGCGGCGACGGCGACGAGCACGAGGGCGGCCTCGTCCTGGCCGAAGCGGGCGGTGAGGAGGGCGTCGCGGCGGGGTTCGCCGCGGAAGCGGGCGGAGTCCCCGCGGACGGACGCGGCGCGCAGGGTGTAGGCGCCGTAGCGGGCACCGTCGAGGACGGTGTCGGCGACGAGTGCTTCGAGCTCGCCGGGGTGGGCGGCGGGCAGGTGGGTGGGCTCGGCCTCGTAGGTCGGCGGCCGGGTGCCGACGTGTCCGCTCCGGGGCCTGGGCGCGGGGACCTGCACGGTGGGTGTCTCGCCGGACGCGCTCGCGGCAGGCGGGCTCCCGGCGGACGCGCCGGCGACGGGCGGGCTGCCGGCGGGCGTCGGCGCGGCTGTCCGGGCGGCCGGCCCGGGCAGCTCGGCCTCGACGGCCGGCGCCGGCGGCCGCGGGGGCGGCGGGGGTGCTTCGGCGGGCCGGGCGGGCGCCTCGGCCGTGCCCGCCGGTTCTGCCGCGGTGGTCCGGGCGGCGGAGTCGTAGCGCTCGTCGAGGCTGTCGCCGGTCGGGACGGGCCCGGTGTCGGGCGCCGCCTCGTCGTAGAGCTCGTCCCACCAGCTGGTGTCCCCCTGCTGCGTCATGCCCCTATTGTCCACCGCACGGGCCGTCGGAAAACGGGACATCCACAAAAGTGTCGCGGTGAATCGGGGGCACGAAAGGGGTCCGCCGGACGACCCCACCCCCCACGGGAAGGACGCCCGGCGGACCGGCGTGATCAGCGCACGTCGTAAGCGCGGACCACGGTCTGGGTGACGGAGTTGCCGTTGGCGTCCGTCAGTTCGGACTTCAGGGTGACCTGCTTGCCGGTGGCGCCCGCGTGGTTCACGGTCGCGGTCCAGGCGTCGCCCTGGTGGGAGACCCGTGCATCGGTCCAGGTCGTGCCGCCGTCGTAGGAGTACGAGAGCCTGACCGAGGTGAGGGCGGCGGCCTGGTAGCCCGCGTGGCCCGTCACGCCGAGGCCGATCTGCTGGCCGTCGGTCGCCGCGAGGGTCTTGAGTCCGTCCTCCGGAAGGTCGTACCGGGGGAAGAGAATCGGGATGCCTTGAGAATAGACGTTCTCGTCGAGCTTGGAGGTGAATCTCCAAACAGAGTTGACCGAGACCGAGCGGGCCCACACCTTGCTGCCGATCTTCATGGTGTTCTGCTCGAGGGTGTACGTGCCCGGCTCGGCCGGCACCTCGAAGACCCCGAACGGCCAGCCGGTCTCACCGATCTCGACTCCGTCCCTGCTCAGCCGCAGGCTGCCGATGTCGCCGAAGGAACCGGGCTCGGCTTGGTGCGTGGCGTCGCCCCACATGGCGTCGGCGAAGCCGATGAGGTTGCCCTGCCGCTCGGAGACCAGCACGGGCCGGCCGGCGGCGTCGCGCGGGGCGGTCGGGGCGATGACGCCGTCGTACCAGTTCTCGGTGCGGCGCTCGCCGGGGGTGTAGGCGTGGCGTTCGCCGACCATCAGCTCGCCGAAGGGGAAGCTGCTGCCGACGAACGACTGCCAGGCGATGTCGCCGGCGGTGTGGTACGCGGTGCGGGTGCCGGGGGCGGGGACGGTCTCCAGGGACCCGAAGCTGACGACGGTGCCGTCGGGCCGGTAGGCGGCGGGGAACTCGACGAAGTCGGTGTCGATGCCGGAGGAGCCGTAGCGGGAGTCCGTCCGGCCCAGGCCCCGGTCCTCGACCCGGTAGGTCCGGTCGTCGTGGAGGCCCCGGGTCTCCGGGAAGGCCAGGTTGTAGACGTACGGGCTCTTCGCCGTGGCCTTCCAGGCGAGCGTGACCTCGCCGGCGGCCAGCCTCCCGAGCAGCTGCGTGGCTTCCGCCGCGGGCACCGAGAGGACCGGCAGGCCGATTCCGGTGAAGCCGCCGCTCGGGTACCAGCGGCCGTCGGCCCGGTGGTACGCGAGCACGGCGACGGCGCCTGCCGCCTTGGCGTTGCGGGCGAGGACGCTCGCGCCGGTGCTGTCGTCGGGCAGGCGGACCAGGGCGACCCGGCCCTTGACCTGGGCGGCGACGAGCTCCTCGGGGGTGCCGGTGCCCGCGTCGACGAGCCGGGCGGAGCCGGTGCCGTCGAGGTTGTCGGAGGCCAGGGAGCCGGTCAGCGGGTGCAGGCGCAGCCCGTCGGACGTCCTGAGCTCGCTGATCTGGGGGGCGGCGGCCCGCCAGTAGCTGCCGAACTCGAAGGTGCCGTCCTCGGCGCGGCCTTCGACGGAGGCGTAGTAGCCGCGGATGGTGCGCGGTCCGGCGGCGGTGCCGGCGTGCAGCCAGGTGCCGTCCCAGGCCCGGCTGAACGCGAGTGTGGCGCCCCGGAGTTCGGAGGGCTGCTGGGTGCGGACCTGCAGGCGGTGGGCCCGGCGGGCGTCGAGGACGACGGTGGTGTCCTTCTTCAGCTCCAGCTGCGGGCGGGCGAGGTAGCTCACCGAGTCGTTGAGCGTGGCGCCCTGGCCCGCGTCGGGGGTGGTGACGAAGGAGGAGAGGAAGTAGCTGCCGGCGCGCAGCCGGTAGACCTGGTCGGCGGAGCCCTCGTTGAAGCGGCGCTCGCCGCGGGCGTCGTCGGTGCCGATGACGTCCAGCGAGGAGGCGCCGTCGGCGGCCTTGCCCTGACGGTCGATCAACTTGACGCGGAGGGTGAGGGTTTCGGGCTCGACGTAGAGCGCGAACGGGGTGGACACGTGGATGCCCTTGCCGGCGGCGCTGCCGGTGGCCACCACGCGTCCGGTGACGTCGCCGTACTGGGCGCGCTCCAGGCGGGCGGTGGGGTCGAGCTTGAGCGGGACCTCGACGGTGGCCCCGGCCGGAACGGTCACGGTCCGCCGGGCGAGGCGGGCGACGGGGGAACGAACGGCGGAGCCGTCGTTGCCGGTCACCTTCTCGACGGCGAGGCCGAGGGTGACGGGCGCGTCGCCGGTGTTGGTGTAGGGGACGGCGACGGTGGTGCGGTCGCTCCTGTCCTGCGGCCAGGCGAAGGTGCCGCCCTGGACGGCGGGTGCGCCGAGGACCGTCTGGTCGATCGCGGCCTTGACGTCGAGGCGGCCGCCGCCGACCTCGCGGGCGTCACCGGGGACGCCGCTGTCGGCGGAGGAGACGAGCGCGGCCTTGATCTGCTGGGCGGTCCAGTCGGGGTGGCGCTGCTTGACCACGGCGGCGGCGCCCGCGACGTGCGGGGTGGCCATCGAGGTGCCGGACATCGACCGGTAGGCGTAGACGCCGCGGCCGCCGGCCGCGGCGGCGGAGATACCGACGCCGGGGGCGGCGATCTCCGGCTTGAGGGTGTGGGCGGCGTCGGCCGCGGGCCCGCGGCTGGAGAAGGGGGCCGTGGAGTCGTCGCGGTCGGTGGCGCCGACGGTGAGGACGCTCGGCGCGCAGCCGGGCGAGGAGACCGTGTTGGTGGCGGGGCCCGTGTTGCCGGCGGCTATGACGAACAACGTTCCCTTGTTCTGGGCGAGTTGTTCGGCGGCGACGCTCATCGGGTCGGTGCAGTCGGTCTCGGAGGGATTGCCGAGACTCATGGAGACGACGTCGGCGCCCTGGGCGACGGCCCACTCCATGCCGGCGATGATCCAGGAGGTGGCGCCGGACCCGGAGTCGTTGAGGACCTTGCCGTTGAGGAGGGCCGCGCCGGGGGCGACGCCCTTCTTCCTGCCGCCGCTCGCGGCGCCGCTGCCGCCGACGGTGGAGCTGGTGTGGGTGCCGTGGCCCTGGCGGTCGTCCGCGCTGTCGGAGTCGGTGAAGTTCTCCGCGGCGACGATCCGGCCCTTGAGGTCGGGGTGCTCGGCGTCGGCGCCCGTGTCGAGGACGGCGACCTTGGTACCGGTGCCGTCGAAACCGGCGGCCCAGGCCTCGGGGGCGTGGACCTGGGCGGTCGAACGCTCCAGGGTGGCCTGCACCTTGCGGTCGAGCCACAGCTTCTTCGGGCCACCGGCGGCCGACCGGCCGGCCGCGGGGCCGGTGACGTCGGCCCAGAAGGCGGCGGCCTGCTTCTTGTCGGCCTTCAGCGCGACCGCGTCGACGCTCTTCAGGACCGGCCCGCGGGTGGCACCGCGCGGGGCGGCCGGCACCGCGCGGGCGGTGGCCAGGTCCGTGCCGTAGACGGCGATGAGGGGCAGGGTGGCCGAACCGGCGTCGTCGTAGCCCTGACGGATGAGGCCGGTGACGTTGAAGAGCTCCTCGTCGACCCGGCCGGCCGCCAGCGCGGCGGTGGCGCCCTCGGGATAGACGTAGAGGTCCCGGCCGGACCGGCGGGTCTGCAGGAACGGCACGGTGCCGTCCTCGCGGGGCAGCGCGGCGGCGGCCGCGGCGCCCGCGGCGTCGCGGGTCACCATGACCCGGTCGCCGGTCACGAGGGTGACCGTGGCGGTCCTCCTCCAGCCTTCGGCCGGGGGGACCCCCATCTCGCTTCGCTGGCCGGCGCGGGCGGCTGCCTCGCTGCCCACCAGCGGTCGCTTGCCGGTCGCCGGGTCGTCCTGCGGCGCTGCTGCCGCGGACGCCGAGACCGCGGTGACGGCCAGGACGGCGGCGGTCGCCGCCCCCAGGGCCGTACGCGAAAACGGGCGCATCGCTCTCCCCATCTGAATCCGGGCATGACGGCACAAGCTGCCCATGTCCGGAGGCTGTTGGTGCTGCGGTGGCGCCACATTGGCAGAGGTGAGGGTGGTGCAGGCAGGATGGGCGCGGCGGGAATGCGCCGTGGCCGATTCCCGCCACAGCACCAACGGAACGAATGCGTCCGGTGGGGGCCCGGGAAATGTCCCGGGTCGTCCGGGGACGTCCGCGCGAGGGGTGGGGTCAGCGATGCTGGGAGCGATAGGTCTCGACGAACGGCAGGAGTCCGCCTACCGCGCGCTGGTCGCGATGGGCGCGGCCGAGGTCTCCGACCTGGCCCATCGGCTCGCCCTGCCCGAGGGCGACACCGAACGGGCACTGCGCCGCCTGGAGGCCCAGGGCCTGGCCGCCCAGTCCTCGGCCCGCACCGGCCGCTGGGTCGCCGCCCCGCCCGGGGTGGCGCTCGGCGCGCTGCTCACCCAGCAGCGGCACGAGCTGGAGCAGGCCGAGCTGGCGGCGGCGCTGCTCGCCCAGGAGTTCCGCGCCGAGGCCACGGAGCCGGCCGTGCACGACCTGGTCGAGGTGGTGACCGGCGCGAGCGCCGTCACGCACCGTTTCCTGCAGCTCCAGCTCGGCGCGACGGAGGAGGTCTGCGCGCTGGTGACCGGCAAGCCGATCGCCGTGTCCGGCCTGGAGAACACCGCGGAGGCGCTGGCCGTCGAGCGGGGCGTCCACTACCGCGTGGTGATCGAGCGCGAGGTGCTCGGCCTGCCCTCCGGCCTGGCCGAGCTGTCCGCGGCGCTCGGCCGCCACGAGCAGATCCGCGTGGTGGACCGGGTGCCCACCAAGCTCGTGGTCGCCGACCGCACCCTGGCGATGGTTCCGCTCACCGGCCGTGGCGCCGAGCCGGCGGCGCTCGTGGTGCACGCGAGCGGCCTGCTCGAATCGCTCATGGGCCTCTTCGAGTCGGTCTGGCGCGACGCCCTGCCGCTGCGGCTCGGCGCGGGCGCGCAGGTGACCGAGGAGGAGACCGCGGGCCCCGACCCCACGGACCTGGAGATCCTCAGCCTGCTGCTCGCCGGCATGACGGACGCGAGCGTGGCCAAGCAGCTCGACCTGGGCCTGCGGACGGTGCAGAGACGGGTGAAGGGCCTGATGGAACTGACCGGGGTGACGACCCGGCTGCAGCTGGGCTGGCACGCCTACGAGAAGGGATGGGTGGCCCGCCGCTGAGCCGCGCGGGGCCGTATGGCAGGGTGAGCGCCCGGTTTTCGTCCGAGTCCACCGACGCCCCCCAGGAGCACCGCCCATGAACGGAAGGCGCCGCCGCGCCCTGCTGACCGCCGTCACCCCGATGCTGGAGCCCGGGGAGAGGGTGGAGGTCACCTCGCTCGTCAACCTGAGCTCGGTGTCGGTGCGCCGGACGGCCGCGTTCGGGATCGCGTCGGCGATCGCGAGCGGCGGCGCGCTCGCCGTGGTCCCCGTGCCGACGCCGATGTACCTGGCGATGACGGACCGCCGGATCTTCGTCTTCCGGGCGGACCCGGTGTTCGCGAAGCCGGTCGAGCACACCATGACGATCCAGCGGGAGGGCCTGTTCCGCTCGGAGATCAAGGAGCGGATCCTGAACTCCTCCTTCGTGCTCTCCTCGCCCTACAGCGAGACCACCGTGAAGGTCGTCTTCCCGCTGATCGACCGCAAGGCGCGCAATCTGGTCGCCGCGGCCCTGCCGATCGCCCGCTGACCGGCCCGTCCCCCGTCCGCCCCGCTTGACCTGCGAGAACACCGCCCGTCCTGCACCCTTGGCAGATGGGTGTGTGGCAGCTCCTGCTGATCGCGATGGTGATGCTGCTCGGCCTGTTCGGGGTCCTGACGCCCGGCGTGCCGGGAACGTGGCTGGTGTGGGCGGCGATGCTGTGGTGGTCGCTGCACGAGCAGACCGGCCTCGCCTGGATCCTCCTCGTCTCCTCCACCGGCCTGCTGCTCCTCACCCAGGTGGTCGTGTGGCAGCTGCCGCCCCGCCGCTTCCGGGGCGTCGGCATCACCCGGCGGATGGTGGCGTACGCCGGCATCGGCGCGTTGCTGGGCTTCTTCCTGATCCCGGTGCTCGGCGCGATCCCCGGCTTCGTCGGCGGCATCTACCTCTCCGAACGCCTCCGCCTGGGCGGCCACGGCCAGGCACGGGCGGCCACCCGCGCGGTGATGCGCGCCGCGGGGACGAGCGTGCTGGTGGAACTGTTCGCCTGTCTGCTGATCGTGGGGGCGTGGGCGGGGGCGGTGATCTGGGGCTGAGCGCAGTCCGCCGCGCCGCTGCACCGGGGCGGTGCCCGCGGCGCGATGCTGGGGGTATGAGGGATTTCGACGGTTTCAGCGAGGCCGAGCAGGCGTATCTGCGGACGCAGCGGCTCGGCCGGATGGCCACGGTCGACCCCACCGGGCAGCCGCAGGCCAACCCGGTGGGCTTCTTCCCGCAGGACGACGGCACGGTCCTGGTCGGCGGGCGGGCCATGGGCGGGACGAAGAAGTGGCGCAACCTCCGGACCAATCCGAAGGTCGCGCTGGTCGTCGACGACCTGGCGAGCGTCCGCCCCTGGCAGGTGCGCGGCCTGGAGATCCGCGGCGAGGCGGAGCTCCTGGTGGGCCCGCACCTCCTGGGCCCGTACTTCAGCGAGGAGGTGATCCGCATCCACCCGCGCCGGATCCACAGCTGGGGGCTCGACGAGGTCTAGGGCCTGTCCGTCTCCGGGTGGCCCGGCGCGTCGGCAGACGACCGGCAGGGTGTCCCCGGGAGTGTCCGGTCCGCCGTCCGGCGACCGGCAGGGCATCCCCCCGGGGGGTCGGGCCCGTCACGCCGGGCGCGGGCCCCGGTCGGTGCGGCCTCCCTGGCAGACCCCGAGATAGCGGCCCGCGTACGAGCGCCAGGGGCGCCATTCCGGGTGGTCGGGGAGGCCTGGGGGCGCGACGTCCGGGTCGCCGAGGGCGCGCGTGCGGATGACGGCGGCGGCCTGCGGGGTGACCCCGGGGACCGCGGCGAGGGCCGCTGCGGAGGCGTCCCGGTCCGCGCCCGGGTCGAGCCGGAGGGTCCCGTCGGCGAGCGCCGCGGCCAGCGGGCCGGCGACCGGGTGGCCGGTGAGCGCACCGGGCTCGGGGAAGACGCTGCGCAGCGTGCCGCAGGGGGTCTCCAGGGGCGTGCCGTACCGCGCGACCAGCCGCGCGGCCTCCTCCGGTCCGACGACCGTCCGCAGGGCGAACTCCTCCGGTTCGGCCGTGCCGGGTGAGCGTACGCCGGGCCGCTCGGCGACCTCGGCGGCCAGGGCCGGGTCGGCGCCGAGGCGTTCCGCGACGGCGTACGGGTCGGCGTCCAGGTCGAGCAGCCGCCGCAGCCGCTGGACGGCGGTGGTGAGGTCGCGGAGCTCGGTCAGGTGGATGCGGGCCTCCAGCCAGCGGCCCGGGGAGCGCTCGTCGACGGACACGATCCCGATGCCGTACGGGAGCCGGAGCGTGCGCCGGTACGTGCGGGCTCCGCGCGCGCCGACGACCTCCTCGATGCCCGGCACCGCCTCGGCGGCCAGCAGGTCGAAGACCTCCCCGGCGGCGTACGGCCCCCGGTGCGCGAGCCGCAGCGGGACCCCGGCGGCGAGCGCGGTGCGCGGGCCCGCGCCGGTGCCGGACTCGGTGCGCAGCTCGGTCGGGGTGCGGGCGTAGACGGCGCGCATGGTGTCGTTGAACTGCCGGACGCTGGCGAAGCCGGACGCGAAGGCGATCTCGGTGACGGGCAGCCCGGTGGTCTGCAACAGCAGCCGCGCGGTGTGTGCGCGCTGGGCGCGGGCGAGCGCGACGGGGCCCGCCCCGAGCTCGGCGGTGAGCTGCCGCTGCACCTGCCGGGCGCTGTATCCGAGGCGTACGGCGAGACCCGGCACGCCCTCACGGTCCACGACCCCGTCGCCGATCATGCGCATGGCCCGTGCGACGACGTCGGCCCGCACGTTCCACTCCGCGGAGCCGGGCACGGCGTCGGGCCGGCACCGCCGGCAGGCCCGGAAGCCGTGCCCCTGCGCGGCCGCGGCGGTGGGGAAGAAGCTGACGTTGCGCCGCTTGGGGGTGACGGCGGGGCAGCTGGGCCGGCAGTAGATGCCGGTGGTGGCGACGGCGAAGAAGAACACTCCGTCGAACCGCGCGTCCCTGCTGCTGACCGCCTCGTACCGGGTGTCCTCGTCCGGGCTCGGGCCTGCCGCCGTGTCCGGCGTCGCAGGGCCGGCCGCCGTCGCGGTCTCCTTCTCGCTCGCCGTCGCCGTGTCCGTCATGCCTCCAGTCTGCGGGAGTGCAGGGGGCCCGGCTGGCGGATTTCGGACACGGAGACGGGGGCGAGGCCGGGTGCGGGCGGCGGGAGCGGGCGGCCCCGGAGCACGCCCGCCATCCGTCAGCCGTCCCCTGCCACCCGTCAGCGCCCGGCTGCCCGCGCGGACGCGAGCAGCCGGCAACGGCTCAGCGGACGCGGCCCCGCTTGAGGGCCAGCGCCGCGCGGCCCTCGGCGCCCTTACGCTTCCAGTCCTTGAGGATCTCGGCGCGGACGCGTGCGTCGGTCTTGGCGACCAGCCGCTGGTTCTCCCGGAGGAGCTTCTGGTAGCTCTCCAGTCGCCGCTCGGGAAGGGACCCGTCGGCGATGGCGGCGGTGACCGCACAGCCGGGCTCCGACGCATGGCCGCAGTCCTGGAAGCGGCACCGCGCCGCCAGGTCCTCGATCTCGGCGAAGACCTGCCCCACCCCGGCCTCGGCGTCCCAGAGCCCCACGCCCCGCAGGCCCGGCGTGTCGATGAGCACGCCGCCGCCGGGGAGGACGAGCAGATTGCGGGTGGTCGTGGTGTGCCGGCCCTTGCCGTCCACGTCACGCGCGGCGCGGACGTCCATGACGTCGTCGCCGAGCAGGGTGTTGGCGAGGGTCGACTTGCCGGCGCCGGAGACGCCGAGCAGCACGCTCGTGCCGCCCGCCGCGACCGCGCGGAACACGTCGAGTCCCGCGCCGGTGTGGGAGCTGACGGGCAGGACCTGGACGCCGGGGGCGACCGTCTCGACGTCCTCGACCAGATAGGACAGGCCGACGGGGTCGGGCACCAGATCGGCCTTGCTGAGGACGACGAGCGGGTGCGCGCCGGACTCCCAGGCGAGCGCCAGGAAGCGCTCGATCCGGCCGAGGTCGAGCTCGACGGCCAGTGAGACGGTGATGATCGCGTTGTCGACGTTGGCGGCGAGGATCTGGCCCTCAGACCGCTTGGACGAGGTGGATCGGGCGAAAGCCGTACGGCGCGGCAGGCATGCCCGGACGTAGCGGGGGTCGCCGGCGCCGTCGGGGTCGACGGCGGCCCAGTCGCCGGTGCAGATGACACGCAGCGGATCGTGCGGGGTGACGAACGCGGTGTCGGCGCGCACGAGCCCCTCGGGGGTCACGAGATCGCACTGCCCGCGGTCGACCCGGACGACCCGCCCGGGCAGCAGTCCCTGAGCGGCGTAGGGGGCGAACTCGGCCTCCCAGCCCTCGTCCCAGCCGTAGGTACGCAGGGAGGAGAAGGAGGAAGAAGAGGAAAGCGAGGAAGACAAGGGGAGCCCTTCACAGGGTGGCCCCGGCGCTGCGCGCAGGCAGCTGGAAGAAGAGGTCAGCCGGTGGCCACGGAGGTGGAGTGAACGATCATCTGGATGCGGGCACGGCCCTTCGTGACGACAGCCATCGGTCACACCTCCTGGTCTCTGCGGTCTTCCGGACCACGGCCTTCCGGGGCCGCGGTCTTCGTGAGCGTTCACCGTAGCGCGGCCCCGGCGGGGACCGCCACGTATTTGTTCCTCCCCCGGTCCTCCTCCCTTCAGCGCCGGATCAGGCGGTGCGTCAGCTCCGTCAACCGGGCCCGGGCTTCGGTGTCGTATGCCTGCTCGTGGGCCCGGCTGTCGGTGAACCGGTCGAAGTAGCGCCCGGTGGTGCCGGCGAGTTCGGGGGCGAGGAGCAGGCGCACGGTCGGCCGGACCCCTTCCCCGGTGCCGACGGCGGGCGTCAGCCCGTACGCGCGGACGCCGGGCGTGTCCATGAGATGGGCGGGGTGCAGGGCGTTCACCGTCACCCCGGTGCCCCGCAGTTCGGCGGCGAGCTCGAAGGTGGCCATGATCAGGGCCAGCTTGCTGCGGCAGTAGGCGCGCAGGCCCTCGTAGCCGCGCTCCAGCATGACATCGTCGAAGTCGACGGCTTCCTGGCCGATGGACGCGACGTTGACGACGCGGGCGGGAGCCGAGGCCGTGAGCAGCGGCAGCAGGCCGCGGGTGAGGGCATAGGGCGCCAAGTGGTTGACGGCGAAGCGGAGTTCGTGGCCCTGGGCGCTGAGCTCACGCACCAGCGGGCGGGCTCCGCCGCCGGCCACGGCGTTGTTGATCAGACCGTCGAGACGCGGTTCCGTCGCGCGGACGCGCTCGGCGAGGGCGTGCACCTGGTCGAGGTCGGCCAGATCGGCGGCGTACGTGCGGACCGTGGTGCCCGGTGCGGCGACGGCCCGCGCCTCGGCGGCCACGGCCTCCAGCCGGTCGCGGTCCCGGCCGTGCAGCAGGAGCGTGCCGCCGCGCCCGGCCAGGTCGAGGGCGAGGGCGCGGCCCATGCCGGAGGTGGCGCCGGTGACGAGGGTGGTGCGCTGGTTCATGGCGCCGACGTTGTCAGGGCGCGGCGCGGAGTGGGGAGTGGGTGGCGCACCTGGTGTCGGCACCACCAGCCTGGACACGCTGTGCGGGGCGGGTGCGCAGGGCAAGGTGCGAGGTGGATCCAGCCCTGAAACCGGAAGCACTGCGCGCCTCGCATGGCACCACCCCCCGCGCTTACGCGCCCGGCGCCACCGATGAGCTGGGAGAACTTCCGGTACTCGGCGAATCACCAGATCGTCATCGGCGCCGACACCGGAGTGGTGGTCGCGGTCGCCCGGCCACCGCCGGGCAACCGCACGGCTGCGGGGCGCAGGAGCTGTCCGGGGCGAAGGCGGCCGCCGGGAACGCCGCAGCGATCGCCGGCGGCGGCTGTCGAGGTACCGGACTCGTCAACGGGTCGGTGAGGGCGGCCGGTCAGGCGGGAAGGGCCATCAGAAGCAGGGGGTCGGTGCTGGGCCGGGGCGAGCCTCCGGTGGGTTCGAGGGTGAGACCGACGGCGCCCGCGTTCGCAGGGCTACCGGTGAGGAGCACGGTGCCGTCGTGGTCGATGAGTCCTGCCGGGCGCATGGTGCCGTCGTGGTCGAGCCACAGCTGGTACGTCTTCCCGGCACCCGGTGCGGGCAGGTTGGCGGCGGTGAAGACCGCCTTGTCCTGCTGGTGGGAGGAGACGACCGTGGTCAAGGCTCCGTTGGCGGCCTTGCCGTGGACGGTCCGCGCATCCGGGGCGGCCAGCACGGCGCCGACCGCGTCGAGCTGCTGCTGGGCCTGGCGGGCCTGCTGCTGGAGGTCCCGTCCGTTCTGCGTCTGCCACACCGCCACTCCGCCCAGCGCGGCCGCGGCCACGCCGGCGGCCAGCGCCAGAGGCATCGCCCGGCGGCGGAGAGGGCCGCCGAGGGCGGGCGCGGGGCCGGGGTTGGCGATGCGCGGGGGCAGCTGGCGTACGCCGTCGATGGCCGCCATGACCTGTGCCTTGGCTGCCGCGGGGGGAGCCTGGGCGACGGCTGCTGCCAGACGCGTCGTGGTCGCCCGGAACTCGGCGGCTTCCTGCCGGCATGCCTCGCACAGGCGCAGGTGGGCGTCGAAGTCCAGACGTTCGGTGTCGTCGAGGGCCCCGAGGGCATAGGCGGCGACGAGGGTGTGGGCGTCGGTGGCGTGGTGGTTCATGTGGTCACCCCCATGCAGTCGCGGAGCCGGATGAGCCCGTCGCGCATGCGTGTCTTGATGGTGGGAAGGGGCGTGCGCAGGGCTTCGGCGACCTCGCGGTAGGTCAGACCCTGGTAGAAGGCCAGGGTCACGGCCTGGCGCTGGAGCTCGGTCAGGCCCCGCAGACAGCGGCGTACCTGCTCGGACTCCAGCCGGGTTTCGACCTGCTCGGCCACCTCGTCGAAGGCGGTGGTGTGCTCGCGGGCGGCCTGTGCGTGCTCCCGGTCGGATGCGGCCTGGGCGGAGCGGACCCGGTCCACGGCCCGGCGGTGGGCGATGGTGGCCGCCCAGGTCCTGACGGACCCGGCGTAGGGGCGGTAGCGGGAGGCCTGGCGCCACAGGTCGATCATGACCTCCTGCGCGACCTCCTCGGACTGTGCCCGGTCGCGCACGACTTTGATCACGATGCCGAAGACCAAGGGTGCGAGAGCATCGTAGAGAGCCGAGAAGGCCTCCTTGTCGCCGTGGGCGACCTGTTGCATGACGGCGGTGAGGTCGTTGCGTCCGGTGTGGGCGGGACTGCCGGCGCTCAAGGGGATGGGTCGGTTCACCTGTGCCACTCCGGCCGCGGGGAGAAGGCGAAGGGGAGGCCCGGGACGGCCGTCGGCGTGTGGGGCGTCCATCGCATGCCGCTCCTCATGTCGTCGCTCGTGCAGGAACGGACCGCCCCCGGCGACGTCTGCTGTAGGGAATCCGTTCGCGTGTCGCATGTTCTTCGGAGCGGACGGCCCTGCGGATGGGAGAACAGTTCGTGGGCCGCACCCTCACCGCCCCCCACCATGCCGCGGCACTCCTACCTGAGGGGGCGGCCCGGCCACCGAGGTGACGACCGGTATCCGGGTCCGTCGTGAAAGTTCGGGACGAACCGCGCCGTGGATCGGGTGAGGGGACCCGTCCGGAAGATTCCACCGCCTGGGTGATGTCGGGGCCGGGCACGGCGAACGCCACCCGGGGATCACCTCGTGAGGGGGATGATGCCGACGGGTTCGGTGGTGGGCCGCGCGGAGCCGCCGGCGGGCTCGACCGTGATGCCGACGGCCACGGCGCCGTCGAGCTGTCCCTCGAGAAGGCGGGTGTCCCGGTGGCCGGTCCCGGGCAGCAGACCGGCGGGGCGGAGGTCACCGCTTGCGGTCGCGTACCAGAGTTCGTATACGCGGGCACCGCTGAGGTCGGGCAGCTGACGGGCGGTGAAAGCCGCCCTGTTCTGGCTGCGTGAGACGACTACGGCGGCGCTGGCCCCGTCGGGCAGCCGCTCGGTGTGGAGGGTGGCGTCCGGTGCGGTGAGCACGGCGGCGACGGCAGAATTGTCATCGCGCGCCCGTTCCTCGGCCCGGACGGCCCTGGCCTGGGCGTCCTCGGCCTCGCGATGCTGCCACAGGGCGACGCCGCCGAGCGCGACAGCCGCCGCGAGGGACGCGGCCAGGGCCATGCTCGTCGCGCGGCCGCGGCGCTGCCGCGGGGGACGGAGCACGTGTTCCTGCGGGGTCGTCCTGGCCTTTTCGAGGGTGCGCCGCCGAAGCGCGGGGGACGCGGTCATGGTCTCGGCGCCGGCCAGCCGGGCCGTCACCCGCCGCAGTTCCCCGACTTCGCGCCGGCACGCCTCGCAGCCCGCGAGGTGGTCTGCGAAAGCCGCCTGTTCGGCTGGGGGAAGGGCGTGCAGGACATACGCGCCGACAGCGTCGTGCGGGTGCTCGGCAGACGTCATGATCCGCCCTCCAGACAAGCACGGAGCTTTCGCAGGGCCGTGCGCATCCTCGACTTGACCGTACCCGGCGCGGTGGAGAGGGACTCGGCCACCTCGAGGTAGGTCAGTCCCTCGTAGTAGGCGAGGACGAGAGGCACGCGGTGGGCGGGAGCAAGCTGAGCCAGGCAGCGATGGACCCGGGTGCGCTCGTCCCGGCTCTCCACGGCTTCCACGACCTCGTCGAAGGGGCGCTGTGCGGACAGCATCGCCGCACGCCGCTCCCGTTCGGCGCTCGACTGCGCGCTACGGACCCGGTCCACGGCCCGTCGGTGGGCGACGGTGAGGACCCATGCCCTGGCCGTGCCCCTCTCCGGCTGGAAGCGGTCCGCCGTCCGCCAGATCTCGATCATGACGTCCTGTGTCACCTCCTCGGCCTGCGCGATGTTCCGCAGGATCCGGAAGGTCAGGCCCATCACCGCGCCGGCGAGCGCGTCGTACACGCCGGTGAAGGCCTCGTGGTCTCCGTGGGCCGAACGGACCAGCAGCTCTTCCACCACCGTTTCGTCCGGGTGTCCCTGCGGCAAGAGCTCCTCACCGTCCTCCGTGTCCGTCGTCCGCCGGGCCCAAGGCCTGAACCTGATGCCTTGTGCAGTCCCTCTGCGCGACTCTGCCCGTCATCGCGTGAGCCTGTCGGGCCTCGGGGGCAATCGGGTGAAGCTCCGGCCGGTCCGAAACGGATGGTCCACCAGGGTCTCGTTCGTCGCCTGCCGGCCCACACCGGCGCGATGGCCGGCGCCGGAGTCCAGATCGAACACGACGTGCACGGTCTTGCCGCCGAGGGCTGGGACCACCTTGACCCGGCCCCCGAGTGCCCGGATCAACGGGAATCCCAGCCCGCCCGGCTCGTCGATCGGGGACTCCCAGGACGTCTGCGGCAGTTCTTCGCTCTGATCCGCGACGGCGATGTCCAGGAGCGTCCCGTGCAAGGTCAGCGTCAGCTCACAGGGCCCCCGCGTATGCCGAACGGCGTTCGTGACCAGCTCCGAGACGACCAGAACGGCGTCCGCGGTCCGGCCCGGCCGGCCCTGGAGGTCGTCGAGCCAGCGCGCGGCCACACGGCGGGCGCTGGCAGGTGCCCTCCAGTCGAAGGGCAACGCGATGGTGTGACGTGTCACGGCGCAGGCCGGCACGGTGCTCGTGGTCATGACCGCCCCCTGGACGGCTCGTGCTCGATGAGTCCTTTATGAGTGTTCGGAGCGGCATCGAACGGAGATGACCCAGACGTGCGCGGACAAGGGGATTCACGAAGAATGCGGTTTTCTTCATGATTCGGTTCATCCGTGGCGCATGCGGTTGCGAATGCCCTACGACGTGCACAGCGGAACGGTCCCTCTCCCGGAACCGTCGCTTCGGGCGGATTCTCCCGGGCGGCTGCCGCTCCCCCGACGTGCGCGCCCACGCCGATCCGACAGAAGGAGGTGTGTTCCCATGACCACGTCCATGCGCGTCCGCCGTCTGGTGGCCGGCGCGGCGGCGTCCGGCCTGCTGGCCGGCGGTGCAGCGCTCGGCATGTCCGGCACGGCGACAGCGGCACCCGCCGCGCCGTCGATCGCCACGACCACCGTGGCAGGTGACCACCACGACCACCACGACCGGTGCCAGTGGAAGCACGGCCACTGGGAGAAGAAGTGGGTCAAGGGCCACTGGGAGAAGAAGCGGGTCCTTCACAAGACCTGGCACCAGGGCCACAAGGACCACCACGGCAAGTGGCACCACGGCTACTGGGACGAGAGCCACATCTACAAGTGGGTGTACGTCCCGGCACACTGGGAGCACGTGTGGGTGAAGGGCCACTGGGACTGCCACCACCGGTGACGGGCGATCCCGAGGCGGGGACCGGGCAAGGTCCCCGCCTCCTCACGTCTCCCCCACGGTGGCCAGGGTCGACGGGCGCCCGAACCGCTGACCGCACCCTCTCCCGCCCGCGCGCACTGTCCCAGGGCCGGAGGGCCCGTCGCGGTCACCTAATGGATCCAGGACGGACGGCCGAAGCGTACGGACAGGCCCTGCGAGTACAGCAGGCTCGCCGGGGAGGACGCAGCGACCGTGAGACCCGTGGCGGCCTCGACGAGTTCGTCCTCCAGCAGGAGCAGCGCCGCATCCTGGAAGCGCCACGGCTCGTGGTACAGCGGCCAGTAGTACGTGCGCCCCCAGGCCCGGGCATGGAGACCCCATCTGGCGGTCAGGAAGTTCTCCAACGCGTTCGGGCCGCGCTCCTCGCCCTCGACGGCCGCCCAGAGGCGGGAGCGAGGACCTCGCCGGCTCTGACGTCGTCGAACGGCGTAGAGGATCCTCTCTTCGAAGCGGTCGCAGCGGGCGGACGCCCAGCGGTAGGGAAGCCGGAACATTCCGTTCGCGGCGATGACGGGAAGCAGCCGGTCGCAGTCCAGGCTCAGGAACAGCACCCCGCGCCGGCCGGCGGCATCGACGCTGTAGAGCCGTACGTTGATCTCCTCGAACCGGCCGGCGAAGGGCAGGACGGGACCGCGCGCCAGACGGAGATCCCGCATGCCGAAGAACACGAGGCCCACATAGGTCTTCCCGTCGAGCACGTCCGGCCGCGTTCCCGGCGGAAACAGACCGGCGACGACGTCGGGCGACACCTCCCAGTGCACGAACACCAGATCGGTCCACCGCTGGCGGAAGATGCTGCCGGAAGACAACTCGGGACCCGCCTCCGACACCGGCTGCGGCGCCGCGTCACGCGTCCCCCGGCGGACGGGCGGGCCCTCGGAACCGCGGCAGGACGTCGCCATGGCTTCCTTCTCCTCTCCACCCGACAACGCAGACACAGGCCGACCCCGGCCCCAGGGCGCAGGGACCTCCGCCTCCACCCAGCGTTCGGCAAGCACGATGCACCGACAAGTCGCATCGGTAATGCATTGAAGTCGCCAGCCCTTCGGGGGCCGGACCGGCCCGGCGCGGCCCGGGCAGCGTTCGCCAGTCGCTAGGAGTTGGTGTCAGAGCGCCAGGCCCACATCACGAGTGAGGCGAGGGTGACGGCCGCCGGGTAGGACCGGGCCGTCCTGTCGTAGCGGGTGGCGATGCCTCGCCACTGCTCGAGGCGGTTGAATCAAGGTCGTTCCCGTCAGCGTGCGCGTCTCGCGGGCCCGGTGGGCCCGGCGCGCGCAGTCCGCGCGGTCCGCCGCCTCCGCGTGGTGCACCCCGGCCGCGGACCGTCGCCTCGGCGCGCGCCCGGCGCGGTGCGGGCGGTCAGTCCTTCTCCCACCCCGAGTGCAGCCGCGACTTCACGTCGTCCGGCGGCAGGAACTTCGACCAGCGTTCCGGGAACTCCGAGGGCATGTCGGGGTCGTCCTCGTCCACGTCGTCCGCCTCCGCACGCAGGCGGGCGACCAGGTCGGCGGCCTGGGCGGCGCGGGCGCGTTCGCTGGCCTCGCGGGCGGCGGCGGTGGCGACGGAGGGCCAGACGCGGTCGATGGCCGCGTTCACCGCGGCGCCGACGAGGACGGCGAAGGCGGAGATGCCGATCCAGAGGAGGACGGCGATGGGTGCGGCCAGCGAGCCGTAGATGGTGGGGCCCTCGACCTGGCTGGTCAGGTAGATGCGGAGCAGGAAGCTGCCGAGCACCCACATCGCGAGGGCGACGAGGGCGCCGGGAATGTCCTCGATCCAGGGGGAGCGGACGGGGACGGAGACGTGGTAGAGCGTCGTCAGGAAGGCGATGGACAGAAGGATGACCGTCGGCCAGTAGAGGACCGAGACGACTTCCGTGCCCCAGGGGACGATCTCGACGATCCGGTCGGGGCCGACGACCGCGAGCGGGAGCACGACGGCGCCGATGAGCAGGGCGACGATGTAGAGCAGGAAGGCGAGGAGCCGGGTCTTCACGATGCCGCGGTGCCCGTCGAGGCCGTACATGACGGTGATCGTGTCGATGAAGACGTTGACCGCGCGGGAGCCGGACCACAGGGCGATGGCGAAGCCGAGGGAGATGAGGTCGGGGCGTTTGCCCTGGGTGACGTCCTCCAGGAGGGGGCGGGCGATCTCCCGGACACCCCGGTCGGACAGGACGGTCCCGGCGGCGTGAAGGATGTTCTCCTCGATGCTGGCGACGGTGTCGGTGTTGGTCCACTCGTCGGCGTAGCCGAGGAGGGCGATCAGGCCGAGCAGCAGCGGCGGCAGCGACAGCAGGGTGAAGAACGCGGCTTCGGCGGCGAGGCCGAGGATGCGGTACTCGATGCACGAGTTGACCGTGTCCTTGAGAAGCAGCCAGACCATCTTCCGCTTGGAGACGTTGCGGTAGAGGACGCGCGCGCGGTGGAGCCTGCTCCAGGGCCGCCGCTCGGGCCGTTCGGGTGTTTCGTTTGCTGCCTGCACCTCCTTACCGTATCGGCATGGCACCCGGCACCCACACCGTGACCAATCAGGCTCCACCCCTGGTGGGGTACGACATGTTCTCGTCCGACGCGGCCCTCACGGAGGCCGTGGAGCGGCACCTGCCGCCGGACGTCCACGACGAGGCGCGCGAGGAGCTGACGGCCTTCGGGGTCTCGGCGGGCTCGGCGCAGGCGCAGGAGTGGGGGCGGCTCGCGAACGAGCACCCGCCGCGGCTGCGGACCCACGACCGGTACGGGAACCGGATCGACGAGGTGGAGTTCCATCCGGCCTGGCACCGGCTGCTCGGCCGCGGGGTCGGCGCGGGGCTGGCGGGCGCGGCATGGGGCCGTCCGGGTGGACACGTGCGCCGGGCGGCGGGCTTCCTGCTCGCCTCCCAGGTCGAGGCGGGGCACGGCTGTCCGCTGTCGATGACCCACGCGGCGGTGCCGGCGCTCCGGGCGGAGCCCGAGCTGGCGGCCGCATGGGAGCCGCTGCTCGCCTCGCGGGTGTACGAACAGGGCCTGCGACCGCCGCTGGAGAAGTCCGGCGTGCTGCTCGGGATGGGCATGACGGAGAAGCAGGGCGGCAGCGACGTACGGGCGATCACGACCCGGGCGGAGCCGCTGGAGGCCGACGGGGAATACGTCCTGACGGGGCACAAGTGGTTCTGCTCGGCTCCGATGTCGGACGGCTTCCTGGTGCTCGCGCAGGCCTCCCCGGCCGCGGGAGGAGAGGGTCCGACCTGCTTCCTCGTCCCGCGGGTACTGCCGGACGGGAGCCGCAACGCCTTCGCGGTCCAGCGGCTGAAGGACAAGCTCGGCAACCGCTCGAACGCGTCCGCCGAGGTGGAGTTCGACGGGTCGACGTGGGCGCGCAGGGTCGGCGAGGAGGGGCGCGGGATCCGCACGATCATCGAGATGGTGGCGGCCACCCGGCTGGACTGCGTGCTGGGCTCGGCGGCGCTCATGCGGCAGGCGGTGACGCAGGCCGTCCACCACGCCTCGTACCGCGGCGCGTTCGGCGGCCTCCTCGTCGACAAGCCGCTGATGCGCAACGTGCTGGCGGATCTGGCGCTCGAGTCGGAGGCGGCGACGGTGCTGGGTCTGCGGCTGGCGGCGGCCTACGACGCCGGCACGGACGCGGAGCGGGCGCTGCTGCGGATCGCGGTGCCGGCGGCGAAGTACTGGGTGACGAAGCGGTGCACGCCGGTGGTGGCGGAGGCCCTGGAGTGCCTGGGCGGGAACGGGTACGTGGAGGAGTCGGGGCTGCCGCGGCTGCTGCGCGAGTCGCCGCTGAACTCGATCTGGGAAGGCGCGGGCAACGTGCAGGCGCTCGACGTGCTGCGGGCGCTCCGGCGGGAGCCGCAGGCCCTGAACGCCTTCCTGATGGAGGTGGGGCGGGCGCGCGGCGCGGACCACCGGCTGGACCGGGCGATCCGCGACCTGCTGACCGAACTCGCCGACCTGGAGGGCATCGAGGCCCGGGCGCGCCGGCTGGTGGAGCGGATGGCCCGGGTGCTGCAGGGTGCGCTGCTGGTGCGATGGGCGCCGCCGGCGGTCGCGGACGCGTTCTGCGCGTCGCGGCTGGGCGGCGACTGGGGCGCGGCCTTCGGAACGCTGCCGCACACGCTGGACCTGGCGACGGTGGTGGAGCGCGCGCGGGTGGTCGTCCGGGACGAGGCGGGCGCGTAGGGCGCGGGCGGGCGGCGCGGGGGCGCGGGCGGGCGACCCGGGGGCGCGGCCCGGGGGCCCGGGCGGCCAGGGTGGCCAGGGGGCGCGGGCGGCCCGGGTGGCCAGGGGGCGCGGGCGGCCCGGGTGGCCAGGGGGCGCGGGCGGGCGACCGTCCGGAGGGGCGCGCAGGAGGCGGGCACCCGGGGGCGCGGCCCGGGGGCCCGGGCGGCCAGGGTGGCCAGGGGGCGCGGGCGGCCCGGGTGGCCAGGGGGCGCGGGCGGGCGACCGTCCGGAGGGGCGCGCAGGAGGCGGGCACCCGGGAGCGCGGACCGTCGGCCAGGACGCCACGGGCGCACAGGATGGGGACGACCGGGGCGGGCGCGGGCAGAGGTACGCGGGCGACCGCTGTCGGCCCGACCGCCGCCGGGGAGGTCCCGGCCGCCGGGCACTCCGGCCGCCGAACATCGTTTCGAGAAGCCCGTCGTGCGAGTGACGCGGGGGACGGGTGGGGCGAGTGGCCGCGCGTACCAGGGGTGGACCTGAGGGGGTCGGCACGCGCGGAGAAAGCCGAGGGTGGTGCTGCGCCGACACGGCACCACCCTCCGCTTCGGGTCCACCCTCGTGGACGGGGCCGGGGGTCGCCAGAGTTGCAAAGGGTTGCAGGATTACCCGAAGCGCCCCGCGCGTGACGCTGCGGAGCGCACCATGGGCGCCTGGACTCGCACAGTGCAGAACCGATACAGCACCGATACAGCACCACGGGGGCTGGGAGGGACCGATGAACAACACTCAGCTCGACCTGAACCGGCTGGCAGCCATGGATTCCGCCCAGGCGACCCGTCTGCTGCACAAGGTCCGGGAGGAGACCCTGGCCGGCCGGACCCCTCCGGTGGCGCCCCGGCCGGTGATCGACGCGTCCTGGCAGCGGATGGCCCGGATCGGCCTCGACCCCGACCACGGGACGAGCAGCGTGCTGCTGCGCCGCGACGAGCTGGAGGAGCGGCGCCGTGCGACCGTGCTGGGCGAGGTGATGCGGACGCTCAGCGCGGGGCTCGCGGGCATCGCGGACGCCTCGATGCAGATCATGGTGGTGACGGACGAGCTGGGCCGGGTGCTGTGGCGCGAGGGCAACCTGGCCGTGATGCGCCAGGCCAACGGCATCTGTCTGGAGGAGGGCGCGGCCTGGAGCGAGCAGACCACGGGGACCAACGCGGTGGGGACGGCGCTCGCCATGGACAAGGCCGTCCAGGTCCACTCGGCGGAGCACTACGTCCAGACGCTGCACAACTGGACCTGCGCCGCGGCCCCCGTCCACGACCCGCGTGACCAGCGCCTGCTGGGCATCGTGGACGTCAGCGGCCCGGCCTCCAGCTTCCACCCGGCGACGCTCGCGCTGGTCGCGTCGGTGGCACAGCTGGCGGAGGCGGAGATGCGCCAGCGCCATCTGCGGTCGATCGAACGGCTGCGGTCGGTGGCCGCGCCGATCCTGTGCCGGGTGGGCGGCCGTGCCGTGGCCGTGGACACGCACGGCTGGACGGCGGCGGTGACCGGCCTGGCACCGGTGGACCGGCTGACGCTGCCCAAGTCCTTCCGCGCGGGCCGGGTCTGGCTGCCGTCGCTCGGCATGTGCGCGGTCGAGCCGCTCCCGGGCGGCTGGCTGCTGCGGGTCGAGGAGGAGGCCCGCCCGGCCGACGCCGCCTCGGGCGCGGCGAGCCGCGTGGTGCTCGACCTGAGCCGGCCGCGCCGCTGGACGGTCGCGGTCTCGGGCGCGGCCGGCAGCTGGTCCCAGGAGCTGAGCCCGCGGCATGCCGAACTCCTCTATCTCCTCGCGCTCCACCCGGAGGGGCGTACGGCGGCGGACCTGGCGGAGGACGTCTTCGGCGACCGGAGCCGTACGGTCACGGTCCGCGCGGAGCTGTCGCGCATCCGCCGCAACCTGGCCGGCGTCCTCGCGCACCGCCCGTACCGGTTCCGCGAGGAGGTGGCCGTGGAGCTCCGTCACCCCGCCCACCCCTCGGACCTCCTCCCCCGGTCGACGGCGCCGGCGATCCGGGCGGCCCGGGCGGTGACGACGGCGTGACCCGCCGCCGGGCGGCGGGCGGGCCCCGCGGCAGAGGCGGGAGTCGGGACCGGACCTCTTCGAGGTCCCCGGCTCGGCCGAGCAGCCGCTGTACGCCGACCCGGGCGGACACGGGGAGGTGCCATCATCCGAGATCGACGACTCTCCGGAGTTCCTCGCCCGGCATCTCGTACGGGGTGGCGGCCGCGGGAGGACCTGGGCCACGGTGGCCCGGTGCGCCCGGTGCGCCCGGTGCACCCGGTGCACCCGGTGGCCACGGTGCGCCCGGTGCGCCCGGTGCGGCAGGAGGGGGGCGCGGGGCGCGGCGTCCAGCCGTGTCCGTATGCCGGACAGCCTGTCCGCCAGGACCGAACACGGTGGGAATCCCGCGCTCCGCATGATGCGATAAGCCCATGAGCATCACTCTCACCACCTGGTCCCTGGAACAGACCTCGCCCGCCGATCTGCGTCGGGTCCCCGCCCCGGAGGGCCGGGACGTCACGATCGTGCGGGCCGGGGTGCCCTCGGCGGAGTTCAGCCGCTTCCTCTATACAGCGGTCGGCGGCGACATCCGCTGGACCGACCGCCTGTCCCTGACGTACGCGCAGTGGCAGGAGATCGTGGAGAAGCCGGGCGCCGAGATCTGGGTGGCGTACGAGCGGGGGACGCCGGCCGGGTACGTGGAGCTGGACCCGCAGGACGACGGCGTGGTCGAGATCGTCTACTTCGGGCTCGTCCCGGGCTTCCGGGGGCGCGGCATCGGCGGCCACCTGCTGTCGTACGGGGTGGAGCGCGCCTGGGACCTCGCGGAGCGCTGGCCGGACCGCGAGCCCACCAAGCGGGTGTGGCTGCACACGTGCTCCCTCGACGGGGAGCACGCGATGGCCAACTACGAGCGCCGCGGCTTCCGGCTCTTCGACACGAAGGTCGAGCAGGTCGAGGAGGTCGAGACCCCGGGTCCCTGGCCCGGCGCCCACGGCTGAGGCGGCGCAGGTCGCGCGCCGGCGCGCGGGACGTGCCACCGCACCCTCGTTCGACCCGCCGAAGGGGCCCTGAACTGGGCCCCTTTCGCGTGACCCACGCCACACCATCTCGCACAGCGAGACCACCTTGTCCACATCCTGGACGAAGCTGGACTGGGTCCAAAGTCCCGTGACACGCTTCCGTCATGTCTGGAACTGGAATTGCCTTGGTGAGTCGGCGGCACGTCGACCTAGGCCGCATGTCCAGCGCCATCTGTTCGGCGCGCTGAGCACTTCAGCACCGCCGCGCATTCTCCTGACGTCCCGTTCTCTGCGCACTGCCGCGCCACCCTCACATCCGAGCGCGAGTGTGCAGGTCAGAGCCGCCCTCCCGCAGTCCCGAAGGACATATCGCCATGGCCGCCACCCCGGAAAACCCCACTCCCGCCACCACCCGCCGCAAGGCCGGGCGGCACCGTGGCGAGGGTCAGTGGGCCGTGGGGCACTTCACCCCGCTGAACGGCAATGAGCAGTTCAAGAAGGATGACGACGGTCTCAATGTGCGGACACGTATTGAGACGATCTACTCCAAGCGCGGATTCGACTCCATCGACCCCAACGACCTGCGGGGACGCATGCGCTGGTGGGGTCTCTACACCCAGCGTCGCGAGGGCCTCGACGGCACCAAGACCGGGGTCCTGGAGCCGGAGGAGCTGGACGCCGAGTACTTCATGCTCCGGGTCCGCATCGACGGCGGCCGCCTGACCACCGAGCAGCTGCGGGTCATCGGCGAGATCTCCGAGGAGTTCGCGCGCGGCACGGCCGACATCACCGACCGGCAGAACGTCCAGTACCACTGGATCCGGATCGAGGACGTCCCGGAGATCTGGAACCGCCTGGAGGCCGTCGGCCTGTCGACGACCGAGGCCTGCGGT
Organism: Streptomyces sp. NPDC048018; assembly: GCF_043202995.1. Lineage (NCBI taxonomy): Bacteria > Bacillati > Actinomycetota > Actinomycetes > Kitasatosporales > Streptomycetaceae > Streptomyces > Streptomyces sp. NPDC048018. Next base: position 178,573 of record NZ_JBIDBK010000010.1, on the reverse strand, counting down.
GACACCCCCCGCGTCATCCTCGGCTCGCCGGTCGCCGGGATCGCCGAGGACGAGATCATCGACGGCACCCCCGCCATCGAGGAGATCTACCGACGGATCGTCGGCAACAAGGACTTCTCCAACCTGCCCCGCAAGTTCAAGTCGGCGGTCTCCGGCTCGCCGCTGCTCGACGTGGCGCACGAGATCAACGACATCGCCTTCGTCGGCGTGGAGCACCCCGAGCACGGTCCCGGCTTCGACGTCTGGGTCGGCGGCGGTCTGTCCACCAACCCCAAGCTGGGCGTCCGGCTGGGCACCTGGGTCTCCCTCGACGAGGTGCCGGACGTCTACGAGGGCGTCATCTCGATCTTCCGCGACTACGGTTACCGCCGGCTGCGCAACCGCGCGCGCCTGAAGTTCCTCGTCGCCGACTGGGGCCCGGAGAAGTTCCGCCAGGTCCTGGAGGACGAGTACCTGCGGCGCAAGCTGACGGACGGGCCCGCCCCCGCGGAGCCCGCCGGCCGGTGGCGCGACCACGTGGGCGTCCACCGGCAGAAGGACGGGCGCTTCTACGTGGGCTTCGCCCCCCGCGTCGGCCGGGTCGACGGCGCCACCCTGACGAAGATCGCCGAGATCGCCGAGGAGCACGGCTCGGGCCGGGTGCGCACCACGGCCGAGCAGAAGATGATCGTCCTGGACATCGAGGAGTCGAAGGTCGAGTCGATCGTCTCCGCCCTGGAGTCGCTCGACCTGCGGGTCACCCCCTCGCCCTTCCGCCGCGGCACGATGGCCTGCACCGGCATCGAGTTCTGCAAGCTGGCCATCGTCGAGACCAAGGGCCGGGGCTCCTCGCTCATCGACGAACTGGAGCGCCGCGTCCCGGACTTCGACGAGCCGCTCACCATCAACATCAACGGCTGCCCGAACGCCTGCGCCCGCATCCAGGTCGCCGACATCGGTCTCAAGGGCCAGCTGGTCCTGGACGACGACGGCAACCGGGTCGAGGGCTACCAGGTCCACCTGGGCGGCGCGCTCGGTCTGGAGGCGGGCTTCGGCCGCAAGGTGCGGGGCCTGAAGGTCACCTCGGCCGAACTGCCGGACTACGTCGAGCGGCTGCTCAAGCGCTTCCAGGCGGAGCGCGAGGACGGCGAGCGCTTCGCCACCTGGGCGGCGCGTGCATCGGAAGAGGCCCTGTCATGAGCGAGCGGGCGGCCCCGTTCCACTGCCCGTACTGCGGCGACGAGGACCTGCGGCCGAACGAGCAGGGCCACGGCGCCTGGGAATGCGCCGCGTGCAGCCGAGCCTTCCAGCTGAGGTTCCTGGGGCTGCTCGCCCCGGGCACTTCAAGCAACTCTGGTGGAGGGAAACAGATATGACGGTCACTCAGGACGCGACCGCGGCCGACCTGAAGGCACTCGCCGAGCAGGCCGGCCGCGAGCTGGAGGACGCCTCCGCGCTGGAGATCCTCCAGTGGGCGGTCGACACCTTCGGCGAGCGCTTCTGCGTCACCTCCTCCATGGAGGACGCGGTGGTCGCCCATCTCGCCTCGCGGGCCCGGCCCGGCGTGGACGTCGTCTTCCTCGACACGGGCTACCACTTCGAGGAGACCATCGGCACCCGTGACGCGGTCGACGCCGTCATGGACGTCAACGTCATCACCCTGACCCCGCGTCAGACCGTGGCCGAGCAGGACGCCGAGTACGGCCCGGCGCTGCACGACCGCGACCCCGACCTGTGCTGCGCGCTGCGCAAGGTCAAGCCCCTCGAAGAGGGCCTGACCGCCTACACCGCGTGGGCGACCGGCCTGCGCCGCGACGAGTCCCCGACCCGGGCGAACACCCCGGTGGTCGGCTGGGACGAGAAGCGGCAGAAGGTGAAGGTCTCCCCCATCGCCCGCTGGACGCAGGACGACGTCGAGGCCTACGTCCTGGAGCACGGGGTGCTCACCAACCCGCTCCTCATGGACGGTTACGCCTCCGTCGGCTGCGCGCCCTGCACCCGCCGGGTCGCCGAGGGCGAGGACGCCCGGGCCGGCCGCTGGGCCGGCCGCGCCAAGACCGAATGCGGGCTGCACGGCTGATGACCACCACCCACCCGACCTTCCAGGAGAACCACGTGACCGGTGCCACCATCTGGCTCACGGGCCTGCCCAGCGCCGGCAAGACGACGATCGCGTACGAGCTGGCCGGCCGGCTGCGCGAGGAGGGGCAGCGCGTCGAGGTCCTCGACGGCGACGAGATCCGCGAGTTCCTGTCCGCGGGCCTCGGCTTCTCCCGCGAGGACCGCCACACCAACGTGCAGCGGATCGGCTTCGTCGCGGAGCTGCTCGCCTCGCACGGGGTGAAGGTGCTGGTCCCCGTGATCGCCCCGTACGCCGACAGCCGCGAGGCCGTCCGCAAGCGCCACCAGGCCGAGGGCACCGCCTTCGTCGAGGTGCACGTGGCCACTCCGGTGGAGGTGTGCTCGGTCCGCGACGTGAAGGGCCTGTACGCCAAGCAGGCGGCGGGCGAGATCAGCGGGCTCACCGGCGTCGACGACCCGTACGAGGCACCCGAGGCACCCGATCTCCGGATCGAGTCCCAGAACCAGACCGTGCAGGAGTCCGCGGCGCAGCTGTACGCGCTGCTCACCGAGAGGGGTCTGCTGTGACCACCGTCGCTCATGCTCACGACACCACGGACAGTCCGTTCGCGCTGTCGCACCTCGACTCCCTGGAGTCCGAGGCCGTCCACATCTTCCGCGAGGTGGCGGGCGAGTTCGAGCGGCCGGTGATCCTCTTCTCCGGCGGCAAGGACTCCATCGTCATGCTGCACCTGGCGCTGAAGGCCTTCGCCCCGGCGCCGGTCCCCTTCACGCTGCTGCACGTCGACACCGGGCACAACTTCCCGGAGGTCATCGAGTACCGCGACCGCGTGGTCGCCGAGCACGGGCTGCGGCTGCACGTCGCCTCCGTGCAGGACTACATCGACGCGGGCAAGCTGCGCGAGCGTCCGGACGGTACCCGCAACCCGCTGCAGACCGTCCCGCTGACCGAGGCGATCCAGCAGCACCGCTTCGACGCCGTGTTCGGCGGCGGCCGCCGCGACGAGGAGAAGGCCCGCGCCAAGGAGCGGGTGTTCAGCCTCCGGGACGAGTTCTCCCAGTGGGACCCGCGCCGTCAGCGTCCCGAGCTGTGGCAGCTGTACAACGGCCGGCACGCCCCCGGTGAGCACGTGCGCGTGTTCCCGCTGTCCAACTGGACCGAGCTGGACGTGTGGCAGTACATCCAGCGCGAGCGGATCGCGCTCCCGGACATCTACTTCGCGCACGAGCGCGACGTGTTCCAGCGCAACGGCATGTGGCTGACGGCCGGCGAGTGGGGCGGTCCGAAGGAGTCGGAGACCGTCGAGACCCGGCTGATCCGCTACCGCACGGTCGGCGACATGTCCTGCACCGGCGCGGTGGACTCCGACGCCACCACGCTGGATGCCGTGATCGCCGAGATCGCCGCGTCCCGGCTCACCGAGCGGGGCGCCACCCGGGCGGACGACAAGCTGTCCGAGGCCGCGATGGAAGACCGCAAGCGCGAGGGGTACTTCTAATGAGCACGTCCACCGAACAGCAGCCGACCGCCGAACTGGCGGCCACCACCCTGCTGCGCTTCGCCACCGCCGGTTCCGTCGACGACGGCAAGTCCACCCTGGTGGGCCGGCTCCTGCACGACTCCAAGTCGGTTCTCGCCGACCAGCTGGAGGCCGTGGAGCACGCCTCGCGTTCGCGCGGCCAGGAGGCCCCGGACCTCGCGCTGCTCACCGACGGCCTGCGGGCCGAACGGGAGCAGGGCATCACCATCGACGTGGCGTACCGCTACTTCGCGACCCCGCGGCGCCGGTTCATCCTGGCCGACACCCCCGGGCACGTGCAGTACACCCGCAACATGGTGACGGGCGCCTCGACGGCCGAGCTGGCCGTGGTCCTGGTCGACGCCCGCAACGGTGTCGTCGAGCAGACCCGCCGGCACGCCGCCGTCGCCGCCCTGCTGCGCGTCCCGCACGTGGTCCTGGCCGTGAACAAGATGGACCTGGTCGACTACCGGGAGTCCGTCTTCGCCGCGATCGCCGAGGAGTTCACGACCTACGCGTCGGAGCTAGGCGTCCCCGAGATCACCGCGATCCCGATCTCCGCGCTCGCCGGCGACAACGTCGTGGAGCCGTCCGCGAACATGGACTGGTACGGCGGCCCCACCGTCCTGGAGCACCTGGAGACCGTCCCGGTCAGCCATGACCTGACGGCCTGCCACGCGCGCTTCCCGGTGCAGTACGTGATCCGCCCTCAGACGTCCGAGCACCCCGACTACCGCGGCTACGCGGGCCAGATCGCGGCCGGCGCCTTCCGGGTCGGCGAGGAGATCACCGTCCTGCCCTCCGGCAGGACGTCGACGATCACCGCCATCGACGCGCTCGGCGAGCCCGTGGACATCGCCTGGGCCCCGCAGTCGGTCACCATCCGGCTCGCCGACGACATCGACATCTCGCGCGGCGACCTGCTCGCCCCGAGCGGCGACGCCCCGGCGACCAGCCAGGACGTCGAGGCGACCGTGTGCCACGTGGCGGACCAGCCGCTCTCCGTGGGCCAGCGGGTGCTGCTCAAGCACACGACCCGTACGGTCAAGGCGATCGTGAAGGAGATCCCGTCCCGGCTCACCCTGGACGACCTCTCCCAGCACCCGGACCCGGGGCAGCTCGTCGCCAACGACATCGGCCGGGTCAGGGTCCGCACCGCCGAGCCGCTCGCGCTCGACGCGTACGCCGACTCCCGCCGTACGGGCTCGTTCCTGCTGATCGACCCCGCGGACGGCACCACGCTGGCCGCGGGCATGGCGGGCGAGTCGTTCGCCACGCACAAGACCGTCACCGCGGTCGAGGACGAGGAAGGGTGGGACTTCTGAGCATGGTCGAGAACGTGTACTCCACCTTCGCCAAGGAGGGCGGCCGGGTGGGCTCCGGCGCCCTCGGGGCCGGCATGGGAGGTGTCGCGCGATGTGCGTGCTGACCTCCGTGCGCCGCTGCGGCGGCGCGATGCCGCTCCACCCGCTCCACCCCGAAAGACATAGACACCGACTGCGAAGTCGCTGAACCGAGGGGAACCCTCCCGTGCCTGCCACCACCCGTACCACCCTGCGCCGCGGCCTGGCCGCCGCCGCCGCTCTGCCGCTGCTGGTCGGGGCGCTCGCCTCGTGCGGTTACGGCTCCGAGGCCAAGAACGACGAGAAGAAGGTGGCGGCCGAGGGCAAGAAGCTCTCCGCCGACACCGTACGGCTCGGGTACTTCCCCAATCTGACGCACGCCACGGCCCTGGTCGGCGACCAGGAGGGCATCTTCCAGAAGGAACTGGGCGGCACCGCGCTGCAGTCCACCACCTTCAACGCCGGCCCGTCCGAGATCGAGGCGCTCAACGCCGGTGCGATCGACATCGGTTTCATCGGCCCCTCGCCGTCCATCAACGGCTACACCAAGTCCAAGGGCACCAACCTGCGCATCGTCGGCGGCTCGGCCTCCGGCGGCGTGAAGCTCGTGGTCAACCCCGAGAAGATCAAGACCCTGGACGACGTGAAGGGCAAGCGGATCGCCACCCCGCAGCTCGGCAACACCCAGGACGTGGCCTTCCTCAACTGGGTCGCCGAGAAGGGCTGGAAGGTCGACTCGCAGAGCGGCAAGGGCGACGTCTCCGTGCTCCGCACGGACAACAAGATCACCCCGGACGCCTACAAGTCCGGCTCCATCGACGGCGCCTGGGTGCCGGAGCCGACCGCGTCGAAGCTGGTCGCCGAGGGCGGAAAGGTCCTGCTCGACGAGTCCGACCTGTGGCCGGACAAGAAGTTCGTCATCACCAACATCATCGTGTCGCAGAAGTTCCTCACGGAGCACCCCGACGTGGTGGAGGCGGTGCTGCGCGGCTCGGTGAAGACCAACGCGTGGATCAACGCCAACCCGGAGCAGGCGAAGGCCTCGGCCAACGCCAAGCTGAAGAAGCTCTCCGGCAAGGCCCTCGGTGACAAGGTGATCAACAGCGCCTGGCCGTCGATCCAGTTCATCGACGACCCGCTGGCCGCCACCCTCCAGGCGCAGGCCGACCACGCCGTGAAGGCCGGTCTGCTCAAGCAGCCCGACCTGAAGGGGATCTACGACCTGACGGCCCTCAACAAGGTCCTGAAGGCCGCGGGCAAGCCCGAGGTCTCCGACGCCGGCCTCGGCGTCAAGTAACACAGTCCGCAGCCCAACCCAGGAGGTGACGACCATGGCCACGACCACCACGCTCGCCAAGGCCGAGGACCGCGTCCGCGCGGCCGGGCACGCCGCGCGCCTCGAGCACGTCTCGAAGTCCTTCGGCGGTCCCGCCGGCGGCCAGCTCGTCCTCGACGACATCTCCCTCGATGTCGCCCCGGGCGAGTTCGTCACCCTCCTGGGAGCCTCCGGCTGCGGCAAGTCCACCCTGCTCAACCTGGTCGCCGGGCTCGACCGGCCGTCCGCGGGGTCCATCGAGACCCCCGGCGGCCGGCCGGCCCTGATGTTCCAGGAGCACGCCCTGTTCCCGTGGCTCACCGCGGGCAAGAACATCGAACTCGCCCTGAAGCTGCGCGGCCTGCCCAAGGCGGAGCGTCGCCCGGAGGCCGAGCGGCTGCTCGAACTCGTGCGGCTCGCCGGCTCGTACGACAAGCGCGTGCACGAGCTGTCCGGCGGCATGCGGCAGCGCGTGGCGCTGGCCCGGGCGCTCGCCCAGGACAGCGACCTGCTGCTGATGGACGAGCCGTTCGCGGCGCTCGACGCGATCACCCGCGACGTGCTGCACGACGAGCTGACCCGGATCTGGCGCGAGACGCGCCTGTCGGTCCTGTTCGTCACCCACAACGTGCGCGAGGCCGTGCGGCTGGCCGAACGTGTCGTCCTGCTCTCCTCCCGGCCCGGCCGGATCGCCCGGGAGTGGACCATCGACATCCCGCAGCCGCGCCGCATCGAGGACGCCGCCGTGGCGGAGCTGTCCGTCGAGATCACCGAAGAACTGCGTGGGGAGATCCGCCGTCATGGCCAGCACTGACACCACCGCCGACGCGGTGAAGAGCGACGACCTCGCCGGCCTGGAGGCCGGGCTCGACGCCCTGGACAGCGTGCAGGTCCGCCGGACCCCGGTGCGCGAGGTCCTCCTGAAGAAGGTCCTGCCGCCGGTCCTGGCGGTCGTGCTGGTCGTCGTGGTCTGGCAGCTGCTCGTGACCGCGAAGGTCGCCGACGAGGGCAAGCTGCCCTCGCCCGGGGCGGTCTGGGACAGCCTGTCCGCCATGTGGCTGGAGGGCACCCTCCTCGACGTGCTGTGGACCAGCGTGTCCCGCGCGCTGCTCGGCTTCCTGCTCGCGCTGGCGATCGGCACCCCGCTGGGGCTGATCGTCGCCCGGGTGGGTGTCGTCCGCACCGCGATCGGCCCGATCCTGTCCGGTCTGCAGTCGCTGCCCTCGGTCGCCTGGGTCGCACCGGCGGTGCTGTGGCTGGGCCTCAACGACAGCATGATGTACGCGGTCATCCTGCTCGGCGCGGTGCCGTCGATCGCCAACGGCCTGGTGGCCGGCGTGGACCAGGTGCCGCCGCTGTTCCTGCGGGCGGGCCGGACGCTCGGCGCGACCGGGCTCAGGGGCGCCTGGCACATCGTGATGCCGGCCGCGCTGCCGGGCTATCTCGCGGGTCTGAAGCAGGGCTGGGCGTTCTCGTGGCGCTCGCTGATGGCGGCGGAGATCATCGCCTCCTCCCCCGACCTGGGTCTCGGCCTCGGCCAGCTCCTGGAGAACGGCCGCAACAACTTCGACATGCCGGGGATCTTCCTGGCGATCATCCTGATCCTGCTCGTCGGTGTCGCCATCGACCTGCTGTTCTTCAGCCCCCTGGAGCGCGCGGTGCTGCGCCGCCGCGGCCTGCTGGTGAAGGCCTGACCATGAGTGCCCCCACCCTTCTCGTCATCGCCCACGGCAGCCGCGACCCGCGGCACGCGGCGACCGTCCAGGCGCTCGTGCGCAGGGCCGGGCTGCTGCGGCCGGGGCTGCGGGTGGAGACGGCGTTCCTCGACTTCACCCTGCCGTCCGTCACGGGCGTGCTCGACCGGCTCGCCGCGGACGGGGTGCGGGAGGTCGTGGCGCTGCCGCTGCTCCTCACCCGCGCCTTCCACGCCAAGGCGGACGTCCCCGCCGTCCTGCGCCGGGCCCCCGCCTCGCTGCGGGTGCGGCAGGCGGCGGTCCTCGGCCCGTCCCCGCTGCTCCTGGCGGCGGTGGAGCGGCGCCTGTACGAGGCCGGGCTGACGCCCGGCGACAAGAGCACGACCGGGGTCGTCCTGGCCTCGGCGGGCTCCACCGACCCGGAGGCGATCGCAGTGATCGCAGAAACGGCGCGGGAGCTGCGGCGCACCGGTTGGTGCTCCGTGCGGCCTGCGTTCGCCTCCGCATCCCTTCCCCGCACGGAGGACGTGGTCCGCGCCCTGCGCGCCGAGCCCGGGGTCGGCCGCGTGGCGGTGTCCCCGTACGTGATCGCCCCGGGCCGCCTCCCGGACCGCATCGCCGGCGGCGCGGCGGAGGCCGACGTCCTCGCGGACGTCCTCGGCCCGTCCCCCGAACTGGCCCGGCTGCTGGTGGAGCGCTACGAGCAGGCCGTACGGGCCCCGGAGCGGGTGGCGGTCGCGGGTTAGGGCGTCCGGCCGCTCGCAGCGAGGGCCCGCGTGAAGGCGCCGGCCCCGGCGGGGACGGTGACCGGGGCGGCGAAGCCCTGGTACTCGCGGTACATCTCGGCGTAGCGCTCGACGACGCCGAGCAGATGCCGGCCGGTCTCCTCGGGCACGGTGAACTGCTGGTCCGTGGCGCGCGCCAGGTCCCAGCCGTGCAGGGCGAGTTCTGCCAGGAGCATGGCGGCGATCTCGGGCGCGGGCAGGGCGCTGCCGCCGAGGTCGACGTCCCCTTCCCACGCCTCGGGCTTCGCCCAGGCGGCGAGCGCCCGGTCCAGCTGGGCCGCGTACCGTTCGGACCAGTCGGCGTCCGCGGTGAAGTCGCGCCGGACGGTCTCGTCGGGGAGCTCGGTGCGCAGGGCGCGGTGTTCGAGGCCGTGGGCGGTGTAGAGGACCAGGTGGTTGGCCAGCTCGCGGACGGTCCAGTCGGTGCAGCCGGTGGGCCCGGCGAGCTGCTCGGCGGTGATCCCGCGGCTGACGCGGGCGGCTTCGGCGGCGCAGGCGGTGAGGTGAGCGTGGATCTCGTTCATGCCACCCACGGTAGGGAGCACCCCGTGGGCCGGTCTTGAAGTTTCGCGACACCCCGCACCGGCGGACTCCGCGAGCCTGACACGCCCTAGCTGAAGTCGAGCCCGCCGGTGCGGGTGCGCTTCATCTCGAAGAAGTCGGGGTGACGGGCGAGGACGCGGAAGGCGTCGAAGAGTTCGGCGGCCTCCTCCCCGCGCGGGACGGCGCGCAGGACCGGCCCGAACCAGGCGGTGCCGTCGACGTGGAGGGTGGGCGTGCCGACGTAGGCGCCGGCCTCGGGGTCCTTGCCGGCGTCGTGCCGGCGGCGGACGGCCTCGTCGTAGGCCGGGTCCTGGGCCGCGTCGGCGAGCTCGGCGGGGAGGCCGAGTTCGGCGAGGGACTCGGCGATCACGGCGTCGAAGTCCTGGTTCTTCCGCTCGTGGATGCGGGTGCCGTACGCGGTGTAGAGCGGGCGCAGGATCTCCTCGCCGGCCTTGTCGGCCGCGGCGGCGGCGACCCGGACGGGGCCGATGGAGGCGTCGACGAGGGCGCGGTACCAGTCGGGCAGGTCGTTGCCCTCGTTGTGGAGGTGGAGGCTCATGAGCCGGAAGCGGAGATCGATGTCGCGGTGCCGCTCGACTTCGAGGATCCAGCGGGAGGTGATCCAGGCGAAGGGGCAGGCGGGGTCGAAGGAGAAGTCCACGGTCGTCGTCATGAGGGAAGCGTAGTTCTGCTTTGGCCCGTCGTTCCGGGCCAATCGCGCACTCTTCCACTGGGCCACTTCAGGCGTGGGGGCCGGTCATCTCGACGAGCTTGACGACGGTGTTCCAGTTCCGCGCGGTGACCGTGAGGCCCTTGAAGAGCGCGGGCCGGGAGAGGGCCTCGCCGAGCTTGGAGCGGCCCAGTCCCTCGGGGGCGTAGAGGTAGAGCACGCGATCGCCGAGCGCGAAGTCCTCGGGCAGGTAGGCCGCCCGGTCGAGCCCGGCGAGGCGCTGCTCGTCCGGGGGACCGGAGAGGTAGAAGGCGTGCAGCTGCCTGCCCTCCAGCTCGGCGGCGGGGAAGGGGCAGTTCTCGGCGACGGCGGCGAGCCGCTCGTGGTCGAGGACGAGGCAGTCGACGTGGAAACCGAACCGCTCCTCGATCGCCCCTTCGAGTGCCGCGGTGAGTTCCTCGGGGGTGGTGTCGCCGTCGGTGGTGAAGACCGCGTTGCCGCTCTGCAGGTAGGTCCTCACGTCCCGGTGGCCGAGCTCCTCCAGGAGGGAACGGAGCTGTGCCATGGGGACCTTGCGGTGGCCGCCGACATTGATCCCGCGCAGCAGCAGCGCATAGCTCGTCGTCATGGGCACACGATAGGGCGGCCGCCGTGCCCCGTGGGGGAGGGCACGGCGGCCGCCGCATCAGGGGATCGCCGTCGCTACTCGACGATCTTCAGGAGCTTGTTGGCGGTGCCGGGGCTGGCGTTGCCGATCTTGTCGGGGGTGGCCCCCGACGTCAGCGCCTCGGCGACCTGGTCCGGGGTGGCGTCCTTGTGGGCCGCGAGGTACACGGCCGCGGCGCCCACGACGTGCGGGGTGGCCATCGAGGTGCCGGAGATGGTCTTGGTCCCGGTGTCGCTGTCGTTCCAGGCCGAGGTGATCTCCGAGCCCGGGGCGTAGAGGTCCACGACCGAGCCGAAGTTGGAGAAGTCGGACTGCTGGTCGTCCTTCGTGGACGAGGCGACGGTGATCGCCTCGGGCACCCGGGACGGCGAGCCCTGTCCGGCGTCCGCCGACTCGTTGCCGGCGGCGACGGCGAAGGTGACACCGGAGGCGATGGCCTTCTTGACGGCGTCGTCGAGGGCCGGGTCGGCGCCCCCGCCGAGGCTCATGTTGGCGACGGACGGGCCCTGGTGGTTCTTGGTGACCCAGTCGATGCCGGCGACGACCTGCTCGGTGGTGCCGGAGCCGGCGTCGTCCAGGACGCGAACGGCGACGATCTTGGCCTTCTTGGCGATGCCGTGCTCGGTGCCGGCGATGGTGCCGGCCACGTGCGTGCCGTGGCCGTTGCCGTCCTGGGCGGTGTCGTCGTTGTCGACCGCGTCGAAGCCGTTCGCGGCGCGGCCGCCGAAGTCCTTGTGGCTGATGCGGACGCCGGTGTCGATGACGTACGCGGTGACGCCCTCGCCGGCGGCGTCGGGATAGGTGTACTTGGAGTCGCCGGCCGTGTCGGCCTGGTCGACCCGGTCCAGGCCCCACGAGGGCGGGTTCTCCTGGGTGGCGCTGATGGAGAACGTGCGGTTCTGGACGACCTTGGCGACGGCCGGGTCCGCGGCGAGGCGCTTGGCCTCGGTCTCGGTGAGGCCGTTGACGGAGAAGCCGTTGACGCTGGAGTCGTAGCTGCGACGCAGGGTGCCGCCGTACTCCTTCGCCAGGTCGCCCTTGTTCGCCTTCTCGTCGAGCAGCACGACGTAGCTGCCCGCGACTGCGCCTTCGACACCGAGTCCGTAGACCGTTCCTTCGGCGGGCGTGGGGGCCGCGCCGGCGAACGGACCGGTGAGGACGGTGATTCCGGCCGCCGCGGCGATCGCGGTGGCGACGGCGATGATCCGGACGTGCTTGCGGTCACGCTTGTGTATTGCCATGAAGAGGGGTCTCCTCGTCAGGATTTGTGGGGGGTTGGGCCGTTGGAAGAAAACCTTCCGGCGACCCGTTCGAAACCCTGACCGATTGACGAGTGCAAATCAAGGCCTTCACAGAGTCATGACTTTTTCAGCAAGGTTTCTTAATAAGAAAAGGGGCGAGTCACCCCAACTCGCCCCGCCCACGTGCACGTTTGCCCGGTCCCGATTCCGCCGGCTCCGCCTCGATCAGGTCAGCGGCACGCTTGGTTACCCCTTCAATCATCATCCCTTCCGCTATCTCCCGTGCCCTGCAGACGACTTCGGGATCGCTGGAGGGGGCGGGCCCGTGCCTCGCGCAGCCGTCGCCGGGGAACGACGCAATGGCGTCGCCGAGTTCGCCGCCCCCGGCATCGGGGCGCCGTCGGCCGGGGAGCGTCGTGGAGGATCAGTCCCGTTGGTAGCGGGCGAGGACCCGGTTGCCGTCCACCACCAGCCGGTGCCTCAGCTCCGCCGTTCCGATGGCGCCGCTGTAGTACTCCTGGAACGCAGGCGTGGCGACCTTGTCCTTCCACTCCGGATAGCCGCGCACCGACTGGGCCGGGGCCGGGCGCAGGTGCCGGGCCACGGCCGCGCCGGTGGCCCAGCCGTACGCCGGGGTGTGCAGGGCGGGGTCGGCGAGGGCGGCCGTGGAGGTGGGCAGCATCCAGTCGCCGAGGGCGAGCCGGACCATGTTGCGGGGCTGGAGGAAGAAGTCGAGGAACCGCGCGGCCTCCCGCTTGTGCGGGCTGTCCTCGGCGATGGACAGGGTCTGCGGGCTGACCCCCTGCGCCGGCCCGCCCGCCCCGGCCGGGGCGGGCAGCACGGTCCAGTCGAAGCCCTCGGGTGCCTGCTGCACGATCTGCTGACGGTACGAGAAGCCCAGCGGGACCATCGCGTACCTGCCGCCGAAGAAGCCGGGCAGCGTGTCGGAGCCGCCGCTGCCGAGGGTGGCCCGGGAGGCGCTGCGGTCGGTGTCGATCATGGCCCGGATGGTGCCGGGGACGACCGCGTCGGCGTCGGTGAAGCGGAGGGTGGTCCGGCCGTCCGCGCCGCGGTGGAAGAGCCGGCCGCCCGCCGACAGGCCCAGGTTGAGCGAGACGGAGACCGGCTCCTTGAGCGGCCAGGCGACGGCGTACCGGCCCTCCCCCATCCGGGCCGTCAGGTCCCGGGCGACCTGCCGGAACTCCGGCCAGGTCCACGGGCGTTCGGCGGTCGGGATCCGGACTCCGGCGTCGGCGAGGATCCTCCGGTCGGCCATGATCACGCGCGGTTCCTGGAGGAACGGCACGCCGTAGACCCCGTCCCCGAAGGTGGTGCTGCTCCAGCTGTGCGCGGGGATGTCGGCGCGCAGCCGTTCGGGCAGCAGCGTACGCAGGTCGGCGAGGTACCCGCCGTAGGCGAAGTCCGCGAGGTCGTCGGAGGCGTCGTGGACGATGTCGGGTGCCTCGCCGCCCTCGAAGGAGGTGAGCAGCTGGTCGTGGACGGAGTCCCAGCTGCCCTGGACGTAGTCGACCTGGATGTCCGGGTGGGCCGCGTTCCACTCCCGTACGAGCTCCTTGTTGGCGTCGACCGACTCCTGCTGCCAGGCGAGCGACTGGAAGCGGAGCCGGATCACGCCGTCGCCGGCGTCGCGCGCGCCGCCGCCGGTGCAGCCGCCGAGCAGCAGGACGAGGGCGGCGGCGAGCGGGGCGAGGGTCCGCAGGCGACCGGTCCGGGCTCGGCGACCGGCGCGACCGGGCCGGGCGCGCCTCATGACTTCACCGCCCCGGCCTGCAGGCCGCCGGTGATCCGCCGCTGGACGATCGCGAAGACGACGAGCGAGGGAAGGGTAGCGAGGAAGGCCGCGGCGGCGAGCGGACCGAGGTCGGCGGCGCCCTCCGCGCCGAGGAAGTGGGTGAGGACCACGGGAAGCGTCTGTTTCTCCGGGCTCTTCAGGAGGACCAGGGCGAAGAAGAACTCGTTCCACGCGGTGACGAAGGCGAAGAGGGCGGTGGCGACGATGCCGGGGGCGAGCAGCGGGCCGGTGACCGAGACGAGGGTGCGCAGCCGCCCGGCTCCGTCGACGGCGGCGGCCTCCTCCAGTTCGGCGGGGACGGCCCGCACGTAGCCGGTGAGCATCCACAGCGCGAAGGGCAGCGACCACACCACGTACACCAGCGTCAGGCCCGCGAGGCTGTTGACGAGGTGGAGGTTCTTCAGGACCAGGAACAGCGGGATGATCAGGAGCACGAACGGGAAGGCCTGGCTGACCACGACCCAGCCGCTCGCGGCGCCGGTGAGCCGGGAGCGGTGGCGGGCGAGGACATAGGCCATGGGGGTGGCGACGAGGACCGCGACGAGGGCGGCGGCGAGCGCCGCCAGCAGGCTGTTGCCGGCGGCTCTCAGCAGGGGCTGCTCGTCGAAGGCCTGCCGGAAGTTGTCGAGGGTGGGGTCCCTCGGGATCCAGGTGGGGTGCAGCGAGCCGAGCTCCGGGGCGGGCTTGAAGGCGGTCGAGACCAGCCACAGGAACGGGAAGGCGAGGAAGGCCAGGTACGCGAGGAGTGCCGCGTACTGGCCGGCGCGGGCGGACCCGCTGGTACGGAAGGCGCTCACCGGCTCTCCCTCACTGTTCCTCCTTGAGCCGACCGACGAGATACAGGGCGAGCAGCACGGAGACGACGGCGACGAGCACACAGCCCATGGCGGCCGCGTAACCGAACTGCCCGTAGCGGAAGGCCTCCTCGTAGGCGAAGAGCATGGGGAGCCGGGTGCGGCCGCCCGGTCCGCCGTTGGTCAGCACGTAGACCAGGGCGAAGGAGTTGACGTTCCAGATGAGGTTGAGCGCGGTGACGGCGAGGGCGACCGGGCGCAGCGCGGGCCAGGTGACGGTGCGGAAGCGGCGCCAGGCGCCGGCGCCGTCCAGGGCGGCGGCCTCGTGGAGTTCGCGCGGGGTGTTCTGCACGCCGGCCAGCAGGGCGACCGTGGTCTGCGGCATGCCCGCCCAGACGCCGACCACGATCACGGCGGGCAGGGCGGTGCCCAGGCCGCTGAGCCAGGCCCTGCCGTCGCCGAGGCCGAGGTCGTGGAGGGTCTCGTTGAGGAGGCCCGCGTCGGGGTTGTAGACCAGCCGCCACATGATGCCGACGACGACCTCGGGCATCGCCCAGGGGAGGATCGCGAGCGCCCGGGCGAGCCAGCGCAGCCGGAGCCGCTGGTTCAGGAGCAGGGCGAGGCCGAGGGAGAGCAGGAACTGCGGGACGGTGACGCCGACCGCCCACAGCAGCCCGATGCGGAAGGAGTCCCAGAACAGGGTGTCGTGCAACAGGTCCTGGAAGTTGAGGGTGCCGGTCCAGCGGGTGGCCTGGGTGCGGCCGGACTGGGCGTCGGTGAAGGCCAGCGCGATGCCGTAGAGGAGGGGCCCGACGCTGAGGACCAGGATCGGCAGCAGCGCGGGCAGGACCAGGAACCAGGCGCCGAAGTCGCGGCCGGGGCCGCCGGGGGCCCGGCCCGGGGTGGTGCGCTCCGCGGACCGCCCGGGCGCGGTCGTCACACTCGCCAATGCTCCCCCTGTGCGCGGTGTGCCACCTTGCCTGGGACCCGGTCATCGTCCTGAGGGCCACCGGGTTCGTCAAGGTGACCTGCACGGATGCGAGACTTTGGCGGAATCGCATCCGCTGTGCGCACCTGCTGTGGGGAGAGAACGATGGACGAGGCCCGGGCCCGGGAGATCCTGGCCGCCGCGGGACTGCGGGCGGCCGACGCGAGCCTGCTCGCGCTGGGCGAGAACGCCGTCTTCGCGCTCGGCGACCTGGTCGTGAAGGTCGGCCGCGACCCCGATGTGCTGCCGCGCGCCGCACACGAACTGACCCTCGCGGCCTGGCTGGCATCGGCCGGTGTCCCGGCCGTCCGGGCCGCCGAGGTCGAGCCGCTGGTGGCCGAGGGGCACCCGGTCACGCTGTGGCACCGGCTGCCCGAGGCCGTGCGGCCCGCCGAACCCCGTGACCTGGCCCCGCTGCTGCGCCGGATCCACGCCCTGCCCGAGCCGGCCGGGCTCACCCTGCCGCGCCGCGAACTGCTCGGCGGGGTGGAACGCTGGCTGCGGCTCGCCGGTGACGCGATCGACCCGGCCGACGCCGCCTTCCTGCGCGAGCGCCGCGACTCCTTCGCCCCGGCGGCGGCCGCGCTCACGCCGCACCTCACGCCCGGACCGATCCACGGGGACGCGCTCCCCCGCAACGTCCACGTCGGCCCCGAGGGGCCGGTCCTGGTGGACCTGGAGACCTTCTCCTCCGATCTGCGCGAGCACGATCTCGTGGTGCTCGCGCTGTCGCGGGACCGGTACGGCCTCGACCCGGCGGCCTACGACGCCTTCACCGAGGCCTACGGCTGGGACGTCCGGGAGTGGGAGGGCTGCGCGGTGCTGCGCGGGGCGCGGGAGACGGCGAGCTGTGCCTGGGTGGCCCAGCACGCGCCGGCGAACCCGAAGGCGCGCGCCGAGTTCGAACGGCGGGTGGCCTCGCTCCGGGACGGCGATACCGAGGTGCGCTGGTACCCCTTCTGACATCATGAGCCCTGGCGAACCGGCCGGTAATGAACGGGGTGTGGGGATGCGGATGGAACTGTCGGAGGTCACGCTCGACGTCGAGGTCAGCGGTGAGGGGCCGGCCGTGCTGCTGCTGCACGGATTTCCGGACTCGCACGCGCTGTGGCGCCACCAGATCCCGGCTCTGAACGCGGCCGGCTTCCGGACCTTCACCCCGACGCTGCGCGGCTTCGGCGGCTCGGACCGGCCGGAGGGCGGCGTCCAGGCGTACCACCCGGCGAAGCACGTCGGCGACATGCTGGAGCTGCTCGCCCGTCTCGAGGTCGACCGCTGCCACGTGGTGGGCCACGACTGGGGCTCGGGGGTGGCGCAGGGCCTCGCGCAGTTCGCCGCCGAGCGGGTGGCGAGCCTGACGGTGATGTCGGTGGGCGACATCACGGCGGTCCTCGGGCCGGACGGCTGGCTGGAGCGCCAGCGCATGTGGCACATGACGATGTTCCAGTTCGAGGGGCTCGCCGAGGAGTGGCTGTCCCGCGACGACTTCGCGAACCTGCGCCAGATGCTCACCGGCCACGCCGACCTCGACGAGGTGCTGGAGCCGTTGCGCGCGCCCGGCGCCCTCACCGCGGCCCTGAGCATCTACCGGGCCGCCCTGCCCATGGAGGTCCAGCTGGGCGTGCCCCCGACGCCGTCGGCGTTCACCATGCCGGTGATGGGCGTCTGGTCCACCGGCGACCGCTTCCTCACCGAGCGCCAGATGACCGCCATGGCCGCGCGCGCCGTCGGGCACTGGCGCTACGAGCGGGTCGAGGACGCCGGTCACTGGCTCCAGCTGGACCAGCCGGAGAGGGTGAACGAGTTGCTGCTCTCCTTCCTGAAGGAGAACGGCTGACCGGCTCAGGGAGCCACGGTCACCGCGGAGCGCACCGGCCACACCGGGTCGACGACCGCGTCCGCCTCGCCCTTGCGGCGCAGGAAGGACTGGAAGTCCTCGGCCCACTCCCGGTACCAGTCGATCTGGCGCTCGTGCAGCGCCGCCGGGTCGAGCGCCGCGACCGAGGCGTGCCGCTCGGCTATCGCGATCGCGACGCGGACGGCGGCGAGCGCGTCGGCGGCCGCCTGGTGGGCGGCGGTGAGCTCCACGCCGTACTCCGCGCAGACGGCTTCCAGGGTGCGCTTGCCCCGCCGGTAGCGGTCGACGGCCCGGTCGATGGTGTACGGGTCGACGACCGGGCCGATGCCCCTGCCGCCGAGCCGCTCGTCCAGCGAGGGCAGTCCGTGCCGCCGCAGTTCGGCGGTGAGCAGGGTGAGGTCGAACGAGGCGTTGTACGCCACGACCGGGACGCCCTGGGCCCAGTAGCCGGTCAGGGTCTCGGCGACCTCGTCGGCCACCTCGCGCACCGGGCGTCCCTCGGCGGCGGCGCGCTCGTTGCTGATGCCGTGGATCGCGGACGCCTGGGCGGGGATGCGGATGCCCGGGTCGGCGAGCCAGTCGCGCTGCCGGAACACCCGGCCGCCGTGGACGCCGACGATCGAGGCCGTGACGATGCGGGCCTCCAGCGGGTCGGTGCCGGTCGTCTCCAGGTCGAAGCCGACCAGCGGTTCCCCATGCCAAGCCATCGGGTCCTCCTTACGTGATCTCCCCCGTGGTGAGGGACACCCTCGCACGGCGCACTGACAATCCGGTCCGGGGGCGTCAGGAGACCGGCCGGGAGTCGAGCCACACCGACTCGAACTCCTCCCTATATGTGGCGAAAAGTCCGGTTTCACCGTCTCGGTCGAAGCCCTGCCCGGCCCGCACCACGTTCCGTCCGCCCCCGCGCAGCACCAGCACCGGCGCCTCCATGCCGCGGGCCTTGCGGAGGTAGGACTGCACGACCCCGACCCCGTCCGGCCCGTCGCCGTCGACCAGGTAGGCGGTGAACCGCGGCGTCTCGTCGAAGACGTGGATCTGGAAGGCGCCGGGGTCGCGGAGCTTGGAGCGCACCCGGCGCATGTGCAGGATGTTCATCTCGACCGAGCGGCTGAGCTCGCCCTTCTTCAGGCCCAGTTCCCGCTCGCGCCGCTTGACGGCGCTGCTGGCCGGGTTGAGGAAGAGCAGCCTCGTGCGGCAGCCGGACTCGGCGAGCCGGACCATGCGCCGCCCGGAGAAGTTCTGCACGAGCAGATTGAGGCCTATGCCGGTGGCGTCGAGGCGGCGGGCCCCGCCGAACAGGTCCTCGGCCGGCAGCTGCCGCTGGAGCCGGACCCGGTCGGGATGGACCGAGACGACGTCCGCGTACCGGTCGCCGACCAGGTCCTCGACGGCGTCGACCGGGAGCCGCTCGGCCGAGGGCACCCCCGCCCCGCTGCCGAGGATGTCCAGGAGCCGCGCGGAGGCCCGCTCGGACTGGGCGAGCACGGTCAGCGACAGCGCACGGTTGCGGGAGACGACGTTGCGGGCCACCTCCAGCTCGTCCAGCGCCAGTTCGACCTCGCGCCGGTCGTCGAAGTAGGGCTCGAAGCAGGGCCAGTGCTGG
Organism: Streptomyces sp. NPDC048018; assembly: GCF_043202995.1. Taxonomy (NCBI): domain Bacteria; kingdom Bacillati; phylum Actinomycetota; class Actinomycetes; order Kitasatosporales; family Streptomycetaceae; genus Streptomyces; species Streptomyces sp. NPDC048018. The sequence goes on along the minus strand of NZ_JBIDBK010000010.1, from coordinate 159,675 downwards.
ACCACCAGCTCCCGGAGCTGCGGGAGCGTGAGGAAGCTGAGGACGTTGTCGTCCGCCGGGTCGAGGAGATAGCCCTTGCGGCGCGAGACCTCACGGACGGCCACCGCCCGCTGGACCCATTCCTGTCCGGCCGGCCCGGCCGCCGCCACGACCCAGTCCTCGCCGTGCACCGGCTCGTAGACCGGCCGCAGCACCGCCGCGACGACGGCCCGCAGCCGCTGCTCGACGAGATTCAGCCAGATGTAGGCGCGGCCGGCCCGCTGGGCCCGGGTGCGCACCTCGCTCCACGCCTCCGCGCCCCACTCCAGCTCGGCGCCGATCTCCACCGGCCGCGCCACGGAGACCGCGCCGGGCGGACCCTCCGCGGGCTCGGCCGGTCCCCCGTCGTGACCCGCCTCGCCTGGGGGCAGCTCCAGACCTCCCGAGCTCACCCGCGCACCGCCTTCTGCTCCCGGACATCCGGTCCGGCCGACTGGACGACCAGCCGACAAATCTGACAATGATCGGCAACGATCAAGGAAGGGTACTCCGGGAGCGGGAGGCGGTGCAGCAGGATCGACCGGCCCGTTGCTCAACTCCCCTGGGCGGGCTTGCCGTTCTGGCCGGCGAGATCGGCCGGAGTGAGCGGATTCATAGCGGTTACGTCCCGGGGCGCGAGCTGGAAGCCCTGCCAGTGCACGGGCATCGGCTGCTGGTCCTCGTCCCGGGCGACGTGGTGGAACCCGATGTTGACCCACACGGCCGGGTTGGTCAGCGTCTCCCCGTTGACCCACTTGTCCACGCTGTCGGGGGCGTTGCGCCCGCAGTCGAGGATGTTGTTGCTGGCGAACTGCTCGCAGGCCCGGGCCTGGGTGAAGTAGACGTCGTGCCGGGTGAAGCCGCGGCCCGCGTAGGTGTTGGTGTGGCCGGGCACGATCTCGTACGAACGGGCGTGGCCGTCCTTGTTCTTGCCGGTCGCGCTCACCACCCGCCACCAGCGCATGTTCCTGGCGTCCCCGGCGAGCTCCTTGGTGACCGGGGTGCGCTTGGTCGTCACGGTCGGGCTGCCGTCGCGGGCCGGCGGGGTGACCGTGGAGTCGTACTGCTCGACGCGGCCCTTGTCGCTGCCGTCGAGGCCGAAGTCCAGCTTCCAGAAGACGTTGTGGGCGTGGCTGGTCGCGTAGTCGCGGGCGCCCTTGCCGATGGGCCAGCCGCGTCCGTCGGTGGCGTTGTAGTCGCCGGGCGACAGGCTGCCGGTGGCGCCGACGTTGGCGGCGATGGCGCCGTCGGAGGAGAAGCGCCACTCGGTGATGTACTCGTACCAGCCGACCTTGTTGACGCTGTAGACGAGCAGGTCCTTGCCCTGGGCCTGCCAGACCTTGGTGCCCTCGTCGTTGGCCATGCGGTAGGCGTGGCCGCGGGCGCGGGTGGTGGTGCACAGGCCCTTGACCTGCCCCACGTCGGGCACCTTCACGGAGGTGATGGTGCCGCCGGGGCACTCCCCCGGCTTGAGGTTCTGCAGGCCCCAGCCGAAGCCGGCGCCGGTGAGGTCGTCGTACTCGGCGTTGCCGTCGTCGTACGGGACGTGGATCTGGGCCAGCTTGGCGCTGTTGAGGACCCGGATGGGGGCGGGCTCCCCCGGCGGCTGGTAGGTCACCTTGTCCAGGACCAGCCCGGAGTCGGTGGAGTAGCGCCAGCACATGCGCCACACGGTGCCGCCGTCGAGCTTCTGCTCGATGCGGTACGCGGCGGAGCAGTCGGCGGGCGCGGGCGCGGCAGGTGCGGCGGGGGCGGCGCTGACGGGCGTGGCGCCGCTCGTGGTGGCGACGGTGCCGAACAGGGCGCCGGCGGCGAGGACGGTGCCCGCGGTGCGGGCATGCCGAAGTCGCGGAGAGGTCATGGCGAACGTACTCCCTCGGTACGGACGTGCGGGGTGGGACCGGGCCGGTGGTCAGCCGACGCGGGTGACGCTCCTGGCGCTGAGGTCGACGATCAGGTTGCGGGTGTCGATCCAGGAGCCGTTGAGGATCTTGGTGACGAGCCGGAGGCACCGGTGCTCGCCGCACTTCCGCAGCTGCGCGGGGACGTCCGCCTCGCGGTAGGTGCGGTAGACGTCGCCGTTGAACCAGAGCTGCCGGGTGGAGGTGAGCTCCTTGCCGGTGGCGTCCTGGTAGTCCTCCTTGACGCCCTTGCCGAGCGGGCTCGCCAGGATGAGCTCCAGGGCCGCGCGCAGTTCCTCGGGGTGGGCGGAGGGCTGCACCCCGCGCTGCACGCCGGACTGCTCGATCCGGCCGGTGCCGAGGTTGACCGTGCGGGTGACGAGCTCGTCGCGCCGGTAGTCGTAGAGGCGGACGAGGGCGCGGCGCGGGCCGTCCGCCCGGTCGCCGGGGAGCGGGTCGGCGAGCTCGGTGCCGAGGCGCTGGGGACCGCGACCGCCTTCGGCGTTCCTCTGTGCGGCGGCTCCCGGCGGGGTCAGGGCCAGGGCCTCCGCCCGCTTCAGCTCGTCGTCGGTGAGCGGGTCGGTGCCGATGCCCTTCGCGCCCTCGGGCTGTGCGGAGGCGAGGGTCGCGGGGCCGGGCTCGGGTCCCTCCGTGCGCGGCGCGCCCGGGCTCCCGGGGGCCGTGCCGCCGGTGGCGGCGGCGCCGCGAGGCACCTCGTCGGCCCCGGCGTTCCCGGGCAGGGCGACCGCGACCGCGACGGCGGTTCCGGTGATCGCCATGGCCGTGCCCGCCACCACCTTCCCCAGGTGACGCCGCACTATTTCGTACATATTTCCCCCCAGTTCTTCAATTTTCCCCCTATTGAGATGAGTGGTCACCCGGTAGGACGGGTCGAAGTCCTAGGAGGTTGCGCCTGTTTCGGGCAGGATCTGGCCGAAGAACCCCCCTTACCCCCGGATCAGAAGTGGAAGAGTTTCGCCTATGCAGGTCTGGCCGGGACAGGCGTATCCCCTGGGCGCCACCTATGACGGCGCCGGTACCAACTTCGCGGTCTTCTCGGAGGCCGCCCACAGGATCGAGCTGTGTCTGCTCCATGACGACGGCTCGGAGACGGCGGTGGAGCTCCGCGAGACCGACGCGTTCGTGCGGCATGCCTATCTGCCGGGTGTGATGCCCGGCCAGCGCTACGGCTTCCGGGTGCACGGCCCGTACGCGCCGGAGCACGGGCAGCGGTGCAATCCCGCCAAGCTGCTCCTCGATCCGTACGCACGTGCGATCTCGGGCCGGGTGACGTGGGGAGAGGCGGTGTACGGCTACCACTTCGGACGGCCGGACTCGCGCAACGACCTCGACTCGGCACCGCACACGATGACCTCCGTCGTGGTCAACCCGTACTTCGACTGGGGCGACGACCGGCGCCCGCGCACCGAGTACCACCACACGGTGATCTACGAGGCCCACGTGAAGGGCCTGACCATGCTCCACCCGGACCTCCCGGAGGAGCTGCGCGGCACCTACGCGGGACTCGCGCACCCGGCCGTCATCGGCCACCTGAAGGAACTGGGCGTCACCGCACTGGAGTTGATGCCGGTCCATCAGTTCGTGAACGACCACCGGCTGTCCGACGCGGGGCTCTCCAACTACTGGGGCTACAACACCATCGGCTTCTTCGCCCCGCACAACGCCTACGCCTCCTGGGGCGACCGCGGACAGCAGGTCCTGGAGTTCAAGTCCGCCGTACGGGCCCTGCACCAGGCCGGCATCGAGGTGATCCTCGACGTGGTCTACAACCACACCGCCGAGGGCAACCACCTGGGCCCGACGCTCTCCTTCCGCGGCCTGGACAACCCCTCGTACTACCGGCTCGCCGAGGACCCCCGCTACTACACGGACACCACGGGCACCGGGAACTCGCTGCTCATGCGGTCCCCGCACGTGCTCCAGATGATCATGGACAGCCTGCGCTACTGGGTCACCGAGATGCACGTCGACGGCTTCCGCTTCGACCTGGCGGCCACCCTGGCCCGCCAGTTCCACGAGGTGGACCGGCTGTCCTCGTTCTTCGACCTGGTGCAGCAGGACCCCGTGGTCAGCCAGGTCAAACTGATCGCCGAGCCGTGGGACCTGGGCGAGGGCGGCTACCAGGTGGGCAACTTCCCGCCCCAGTGGGCCGAGTGGAACGGCAAGTACCGGGACTGCGTCCGCGACCTGTGGCGCGGCGAGCCGCGCACGCTCGCGGAGTTCGCCTCCCGGCTCACCGGGTCCTCGGACCTCTACCAGGACGACGGGCGCCGCCCGCTCGCCTCGGTCAACTTCGTGACCTGCCACGACGGGTTCACGCTGCACGACCTCGTCTCGTACAACGACAAGCACAACGAGGCCAACGGCGAGGGCAACCGGGACGGCGAGAGCTACAACCGTTCGTGGAACTGCGGAGCCGAGGGCGACACGGACGACATCGGGATCCTCGAACTGAGGGCCCGCCAGATGCGCAACTTCCTGGCCACGCTGATGCTGTCGCAGGGGGTGCCCATGCTGGCCCACGGCGACGAGTTCGGGCGCACCCAGGGAGGCAACAACAACGCCTACTGCCAGGACAACGAGGTCGCGTGGGTGCGCTGGCCGAAGTCCGGCAGCGCACCGGAGGCGACGCTCCTGGAGTTCACCCGGGCGATGGTGCGACTGCGCCGCGAACACCCGGTGTTCCGGCGGCGCCGCTTCTTCCACGGGCGGCCGGTGGAGGGCACCCACGACGAGCTCACCGACATCGCCTGGTTCACGCCCCAGGGCGAGGAGATGACCGCCCGCGACTGGCAGGCGGCCCACGCGGGGGCGCTGACGGTCTTCCTCAACGGCAACGCGATCTCCGAACCCGGCCCGCAGGGCGAGCGGATCGCCGACGACTCCTTCCTCCTGATGTTCAACGCCTCGTCGGAGGAGCTGGAGTTCGAGGTGCCCGACAGCCACGGCGAGTGCTGGAAGGTGGTCGTGGACACCTCCCACCCGGAGGGCATGCCACCGGAGCACGGCCCGGAGGTGGACGCGGGCGAGCGCGTGACCCTCGCCCCGCTCACGCTGACGGTGCTGCGCCGCCCGGCCTGAGCGGCCCGGCGGCGGGCGGCCGCGCGCTGCCGGCGGGCTCGCCCGGCGCGGCTGCCTCCGCCGGCGCCCGCCCGGGCCGCGGCGGACCGCGGCCGGGCGCACCGGTGCCGGCAGCCGGGCTGCGCGCGACCCGGTGCCGGGTCGCGGGCGGCCCGGCACCCGCCGCCGAGACCGGCGCCGACATCTTCCGGCCATGCGGCGGCGGCACGAGGGGAGGCCCCGCGCCGGGTCCGCCCGGCACCGGCAGACGGACGCCCCGGACGGGCACGTCCGTTCGGCGGCACTCGTACGGGTGATCCTCGGCCCGCTGCCGCCCAGGTCGGCCCCGGGCCGCACCCCCGCGTAACGCGCGCCACACGAACGGACGCGGAGGGCGATGACACAGACGCCTCCGAGCGGGGTACGTACGTTCGCATGACGTCCTCCTCGGAACGGGCGCTGCCCACCGCCACCTACCGGCTCCAACTCGGCCCGGAGTTCCCGTTCGCCGCGGCCGAGCAGGCCGTGCCGCATCTCGCGGAGCTCGGGATCTCGCACCTCCACCTGTCCCCGGTCCTGGAGGCGGTGCCCGGCTCCTCGCACGGCTACGACGTGACCGACCACCGCTCCGTACGGGCCGAGCTGGGCGGCGAGAGCGGACTGCGGGCGCTCGCCGCCACGGCCCGGGCGCACGGCCTCGGCCTGGTCCTCGACCTGGTGCCCAACCACATGGCGGCCTCGCCCCGGCACAACCAAGCCCTGCGCGCCGTGCTGCGCGAGGGCCCGGAATCGCCGTACGCCCGCTGGTTCGACATCGACTGGGCGGCGGGGGACGGGCGGATGCTGCTGCCGGTGCTGCCGGCCCGGCTGTCCGAGGTGCGCGAGCGGATGCGGGTCGCCGACGGGGTCCTCACCCTCGACGGACAGGAGTTCCCGCTGCGCGAGGGCACCGGGGACCTGCCGCTGGACGAGCTGCTCGACGCCCAGTGGTACCGGCTCGGCTGGTGGCGGCTGGCCCGCACCGAGCTCAACTACCGCCGGTTCTTCACCATCTCCGACCTCATCGGGGTGCGGGTCGAGGACCCGGAGGTGTTCGCCGCGACCCACGAGAAGGTCCTGGAGCTGGTCGCGGACGGGGTGGTGGCGGGGCTGCGGATCGACCATCCGGACGGGCTCGCCGACCCGGAGGGATATCTGGAGCGCCTGGAGGAGGCCACCGGCGGGCGGTGCTGGACGGTGGTGGAGAAGATCCTCACCGGCGCCGAGCCCCTGCCCCCGTCCTGGCCGGTGGCCGGCACCACCGGCTACGACGCCCTGCGCCACGTGGACGGGGTCTTCACCGACCCGGTGGGCGCCGACGAACTCGCTGACGTCTACCGCGGGTTCGTCGGCCGGGCCGGGGACCGCGGCGGCTACTGGGAGGCGACCGCACGCCGGGCCGCGTACAAGGTGGTGACGCACGAGCTGGCCGCCGAGACGGCCGCGTTGACCCGCATCGCCGACCGGATCTGCACCGCGGACCCACGGCTGCGCGACCACGCCCCCTGGGCGCTGCACACCGCGATCCGCGAACTCCTCGTCCGGGTGCCGGTGTACCGGCCGTACCGCACCGGCGGCGAGCTGGTCCTCACCCCGGAGGCGGCGCGCGGGGCGAAGGCCGCGTTCGCGGTGCCGGAGGAGGCGGCGGCGGTGGACACGGTCCGCGACCTGGCCCTCGGCGGGTGCGGGGACGGTCCGGAGCACCGGGCGTTCCGGGCCCGCTTCGCCCAGACCTCGTCGGCGCTGCGGGCCAAGTCCGTGGAGGACACGGCCTTCTACCGCTACACCCCGCTGCTCTCGGCGAACGAGGTGGGCGGCGACCCGGGCCGCCCCGCGACCACCCCCGACGAGTTCCACGCCTACTGCGCGCGGCTCGCCCGCGACTGGCCGTCCACCGGGACCGTGCTCACCACCCACGACACCAAGCGCAGCGCGGACGTACGGGCCGGGATCGCGGTCCTCGCGCAGTGCCCGCAGCGCTGGGCGGAGCTCCTGGAGGAGGTCTCCGGGGTGCCCGCGCCCGATCCGCACCTGGCGTGGACGGCCTGGCAGACGGCGTTCGGCTTCGGCAGCCCGGACGCGGCGCGGCTCGGGCCCGCGATCCTCAAGTCCGTGCGGGAGGCGGGGCTGCACACCAGCTGGACGGAGCCGGACGCCGGGTACGAGCGGGCCGTGGCGGAGTTCGTGGCGGCCGGACCGGGCCGGATCCCGCTGCGCAACGCCTCGGAGGCCGCGTTCGCCCTGGAGCCCCACATCCGGGCGCAGGTCCTCGGCGCCGCGCTCGTCCAGTTGACGATGCCGGGCGTGCCCGAGCTCTACCAGGGCACCGAGCGGGAGTACCGGGCCCTGGTCGACCCGGACAACCGGGCGCCGTTCGCGATCGGCGCGGACGACGACAAGACGGCCCTGGTCCGCGCGGCCCTGCGGCTGCGCCGCGCCCACCCGGAGTGCTTCGGCCCCGCGGGCACGTACGCCCCGCTGTCCGCGACCGGCCCGGCGGCCCCGCACTGCCTGGCCTTCGGCCGCGCGGACCGGGTCCTGACGGCCGTCACCCGGCTCTCGCTGCGGCTCGCGGAGGCCGGCGGCTGGCAGGACACCTCGCTCGCGCTGCCGGCGGGCCGCTGGCTCGACGCCCTGGACGGCATCCGGGAGTTCACGGGTGGGCCGGACACGCCGGTGAAGCTTGCGGAGCTGTTCGAGGAGCGGCCGGTGGCGCTGCTCGTGCGGGACTCCGGCGCGCCCGGCGGGGAGCCCCGTTGACGGGATGACGATCACGAGAAGTGACCGGATCGGCCGGCTCGTCGGCACGGCGTTCGGGCTCCCTTGGGGCGTCGGTCGCGCGTCGTCCTCCCCTCGCGGGCGGACGAGGCGCGCCGAGAGCGTGAGACCCCAGGGCCATCGGGCCACGTCGAACTGCCGTACGGCGGGGCCCCCTTCGCCGTCGGCCGGCTCGCCGCCCGGGACCGCCAGGCGGAGGGCGCGTCGGACGACCGGGCGTCCGGGAGCGGGACGGAGGGGTCCGGACGCGGGGTCCGGACGCAGGGGTCCGCACCCCGCCGCACGGATTCCGCCAGGTGCGCGCCGGCACGCATAGGTCGGGCGACAGCGGTTACGCGCAGAGCAGACGAGTGCAGGTGTCGAAGGGAGAACGGACATGTCGGAAGCGCGGCGACGCGGCGACCGCGCCGGGCACACGGCGGCGGCCCCGGCCGGCCCCTGGCGGACGACGGGGCGACGGGTCTACGCCGACCTGGAGTTCCCGATCGACGTGACGTTCTCCTACGATCCCGACGATCCGTGGGCGGTCCGCGCCTCCTTCGGGGAGATCGGCCGCCCGGTCGACTGGACGCTCTCCCGCGAGCTGCTCCACACCGGGACCCGGGCCTCCTGCGGGGAGGGCGACGTGCAGTTGTGGCCGCTGCGGTCCGGCGGCCGCGCCGGCCTGCTGCGGATCCGCCTCGGCGGTACGGGCGTCCCGGTGATGGTCGACGTCGACGGCACGGCGCTCCGCCAGTGGCTGTCGACGACCTTCGACACGGTGCCGGCCGGGACCGAGGCGGACCGGATCGACTGGGCGGCCGAGGCGGTCCACATCGGGCCCGGGGTGGCTCCGGTGCCTCCGGCGGACTAGGACCGGCGTTCGCCCCGGCGGCATGTCCCGGGAGGAGGCCCCACCTCGCCCCCGGGCCGTAGCCCCGTCCGCCCGTGCCGTATCCCTGGCGAGCCCCACCTCGGCCCGTGCCGCTCTCCTCCTCCCTCCCCCGTGCCGTGTCCCGGGAGAGGGCCCCGCCTCCGCCCCGGCCGTGACGCTTCGGCCCGGGGCGCAGGGGGACGGGACTACGGTCGGGTGCCCGGGGCCACGTAGCCCGCACCGATGCCGTTGTCGGACTCCGGGACGCACGCGGGGACCTCGCGCACCACCGACATCTGCAGCGTGCCGATCCGCCCGTGGCGCCCCGTCGTCGCCACGAACAGCAGGTGGTCCCCCTCCGGAACGGCATCCGGCCTGATCAGCGAGAGGCGCCCGTCGGTCGCGGCGCCCGCGCCGTCCCGGGGGAACACCTTCGTGGAGTCGGCGCGCGGGTCGTAGAGCACCGTGGCGCGGCACGAGGCGGAGAAGGTCGTCACCACCGCGGGGATGCCCGCCTCCCGCAGGGCGGCCTGCAGTCCCGGGATGCCCCTGGGGCTCATCACCTCGACGGCGATCGTGTCGCCGGGAAGGGTCTTCACCACGTAGTCGGCGGTGACGATGTCGAGGCCGGCGCTCCCGGTGCGGTGCGGAGCCGGCCGGGCCGACGGGCCGCCGGGGACCTCGCCGCCGGCGCTCCCGCCGGCCAGGGGAACGGCGACGGCCGCGGCGACGGCGGCCGCGACGGCGCCCAGGGCGAGGACCGGCCGACGGCGGACGGCGCGGACCCGGGCGGGCCGGCCGGCCGAGGCGGCCAGAGTGGTGGCGCGGGCGTCGAGTTCGGCCGCGAGCTGCTGCTTGAAGTGCAGGGGTGCGTTCACTGGGTGGCCTCCAGAACGGCTTCGCGTCGGTCGGTACGGATCTGTCCGGTGGCTCGCAGCGCCTTGCGGGCGCGGTGCAGCCTGACCCGGGCGGAGGCCGAGGTGATCCCCAGGGCCCGTGCCGCCTCGCGCGTGGTCAGCCCGTCCAGGACGACGAGGTCCAGCACCTCGCGCAGGGGGTCGGACAGTGCCGCGTGTGCGGCCGCCATCCGGCGGGCGGCGCGGGCGGCGTCGATCCGGCCCTCGATGGCGCTGATGTCCTCGTCGTCCAGGAGTCGCCGGCCGGTGATCCGGGCGACCGCGTGCGACTCGCGGGTGCTGCCCCGGAAGTGCGCGGAGATGACGTTGCGGGCTATGCCGTACAGCCAGGCGACGGGTGCGCCGCGACGGGCGTCGTAGGTGTGCGCGTTCTCCAGGGCGGCCAGGAAGATGTCGGCCGTGAGGTCGGCGGCGAGGTGCGGGCTGTCGACGCGCCGGGTGACGAAGCCGAGCACTGCGTCGAACTGCTGCTCGTAGAAGGCGGCGAACCCGGCGGGGTCACGCACGGGTGGTGCTGTCGAATGCTCCGCTGGCACGGATGACTCCTTGGGGCAGGGCGGCGTGTGGTGCCTTACACCTCTACTTGGCCGCACCGCCCCGAAGCGTTACACGCCGCTGCCCGGTGATCCGCCCTGCGGCCCCTGCCGGTCGGCGTCGGTTCCCCCGCCGGGGGCCGTCGGCGCCCTGCGCGCGGCATCTCCGCCGACCGCACGCTCCGACGCCTCCGGGGCCCGGCCTGACCCCGGGGACGCGCGCCCCTAGCCGCCCGGCCGGACGATCAGGCTCCGGGGTGCCCGGGTGATCACGCCCGTGCGCTCGGGGCGGAAGCCGTCGGCGAGGCGGAGGCGGGGCATGGCCTGGAAGAGGGCGCGCAGCGCGTACTCGGCCTCCAGGCCGGCCAGGGTGACGGCCGGGCAGAGGCCGCTGCCGTAGGTGAGCTGGCCCGGGTCGTCGCGCAGCGGGTCGTAGCGGTCCGGGTCGCGGAAGCGCTCGGGGTCTCGGCCCGCGGCGCCGATGAGCAGGGCCACGGGGGCACCGGAGGGAAGGGTGCCGCCGGACACCCGGATGTCGCCGTGGGCACGGCGCATGACGACCTGGACCGGCGGGTCGCGTCGCAGGGACTCCGTCCAGGCGCGGGCGACGAGTTCGGCGGGTGCGTCGCGGAGCGCGGCGACCTGGTCGGGGTCGGCGAGGACGTCGGCGAGGAAGCCGGCCAGGGCCTTCTCGCGGACCGCGATCTGGGCCGTGCACTGGCCGGTGAGCGCCGAGACGGCCCGGCCGCGGACCAGCCGCATCATGTCCCGGTAGGGGACGCCGACCGCGGCGGCGACGGTGCCGGCGGGCAGCCAGTGACAGAAGTCGGCGACGAGGTCGGCCCGGGGGCGGTCGGCGAGGCGGCGGGCGAGGACGAACGCGGTGCGTTCGGCGACGGCCCGCAGTTCGGCCTCGTCCACGTCCGCGTGGGTCTCGGCGCACGGCGGGTCGCCGGGCCGGTGCCCGTGGGTGAACCGGGCGTCGGTGAGCGCGCCCGCCACGTCCGCGTACCGGCTGAGCACCCAGGACCGCAGCAGCGGGTCGTAGGTGAGCGGGAACTCCTCCCGGAGCACCCGGTAGGTGCGGTACGGGTCCCGGGTGGCGCCCGGCTCCAGCGGGCTGGGCGCGACCCGGCGGGCGGTGTGGTCCGCCCCGGCGGTCGCCGCCCGGCTCCCGGCCGGTGCCATGGCGGGCACCCTGGCCCATGGGCCGCGCCACGGAGCGCGGTGCGGCGGGTGCTTCGGCTCGTCGCTCATCTGGCCCCCTCCTCGGTCAGCCGGGCGTCTGCCCAGCCCACCACCGGGTGGACCCGGTTGCAGCAGGTATACCGCCGAACGGGTGGTTCCAGGAGGCGAAGGTGCGCCACTTCGCGCCGCCGCCGGGACCGGCCGGTTCCCGGCGCGACGGGCCGGGCCGGAGCGTGGGCGCGTCGGCAGCCGGGTCCGTCGCGGGCAGCGTCGGAAGCCATCGTGGGCCCGCGCCGCCCGAGCGTGCCGGAGGAGCGCAGGGACGGGACGCAGGGCGCACCAGGTGCACGGGGCGATCGCGTGGGCGGAGACCGACCGGACCGCGCAAGACCGGACCGAGCGGGACCGAGCAGGACCGGACCGGGCGGCCGACCAGGACCGGACCGAGCAGGACCGGACCACGTACGCGAGGCGAGCGCGCCCGAGCGCGTCCGCCCACCACGCCGCCCGCCCACGCCGCCCGCCCACGCCCACGCGGCCCGCCGCGCGCCCGAGCGGCTCCGGTCAGTTCAGCGAGAGCCGGAACGCCATCTGTCCGAAGGACACCGCGTCCCCCGCCCGTACGACCACCGCGCCCGTGACCCGGCGCCCGTTGACCGTCGTACCGTTCGTGGACCCGAGGTCCCGCAGCACCCACAGGCCGCTCTGCAGCGACAGTTCCGCGTGCAGCCGGGAGACCGTCTCGTGGCTGAGCCGCAGTCCGTTCACCGGGTCGCGCCCGATCCGCAGCGGATACGGGCCCGGTTGCGGGAGCAGCAGCTTCGGCAGCCGCTCGGCCTGCCAGGCGCGCCCCAGCTTCGCCGTGAACGCGGACATCCGCTCGACCGCGTTCACGACCTTCCGCGTCCACGTCGACTCGGTGGCGAGATCGGCGGTGAGCAGCGCGAGTTCGTCGGAGCGGCGGGCGACGAGCGCCCGTTCCATCCGGAAGAGGAAGGTGTCGTGCGACAGACGTCCCTGTGCGGCGCCCTCGCGGAGCACGGCGAGCGCGCGCTCCCGCTCGGCGTCGGTCAGCCGAGGAGAGTCCGGCGGGTTCGCCGGCAGCTCGTAAGGGGTCGTCACATCCGTGATTGTCGGCCGGAAGGGGCCGGGGTGTCCAGAAGGGCCCCGACAACCCGGGTGCCTCCCGGCGTGATCGTTGCTACGGTCTGCGCCTTCGACTACCTGGGGGATCCCCGTATGACCGCTGAACCTGCGCTCGTCGTCCGGCCGCTCTCCGGACCGCAGGAGCTCGACCTGTTCACGCGTCTCCACTACGTCCTCGACCACGAGCTCGAGGACGACCTCACCACCGGCCGCCGCGTCCCGGAGTGGATGTGGGTGGCGCTGCGCGGCGACCGGCTCGTCGGCCGCCTCTCGTGGTGGACCTCACGCGCCGGAACCGGCCCGCAGGCCCTGGACTTCTTCGACCTCGATCCGGCGCTCGGGGCCGACGAGGCCGCGGAGACCGGCCGCGGCCTCCTGGAGACGGCGTCCACGGCGGTCCTCGGCGCCGGCGCGCGCCCCGAGTACGGGCGCTTCATGCCGGCGGACTGGCGCGAGGTGCCGGAGACCCGCGCGTATCTGGAGACGCTCTTCGGGGTGCTGGAGGCCTCCGGCGCCCGCCCGCTCGTCGAGCGGCTGCGCCTGGAGTGGCGGCCGGGCGCCCCGGTCCCCGAGCCGGGTGGCCGCCTGGTCTTCCGGCCGGTCCGGGACCGCGAGGACCTGCTCGCGCTGATGACCCCGGTGATGGAGGGCACCCTCGATGCCCACGGGCAGGCCGACCTGGCGTCGGGGCTCTCACCGCGCGAGGCGGCCGAGCAGTACTTCGACGAGGAGCTCGCCCACTACACCACGCCCCGCGCGTGGTGGCGGATCGCCGAGCTGCCGGGGACCGGGGAGCCGGTCGGCTTCGTCGTGCCCGCGCGCAACAACTATCACCCGATCATCGCCTACATCGGCGTCCTGCCGGACCACCGCGGCCACGGCTACGTCGACGACATCCTGGCCGAGGGCACCCGGGTGCTCGCCGCGCAGGACGTGCCGCGGATCCGGGCGGCGACCGACCTCGGCAACGTGCCGATGGCGAAATCCTTCGCCCGGGCCGGTTACGTGGCCTTCGAGCGGGCGATCAACTTCGTGTGGGACGTGCCGGGCACGCCGGGCGACTGACTGCCAGGATGGTCCCGTAGCCGTGTCCAGGCGCACGGACACCGGACCCGGGACCTGGGTCCGGTGCCCACGCGCCCTCGACGAGGGGACTTCGCGTGCTGTTCGAGGTGTGGGCGCCGCACGCCCGTGACCGGGTGACGCTGGAGCTGAACGGCGTACGGCATCCGATGGAACGGGACGCCGAGCGGCCCGGCTGGTGGACGGGGGTCGTTCCCGCCGCCGACGGCGACCGTTACGGCTTCGCCCTCGACGACGGGCCGCTGCTGCCCGACCCGCGCTCCCGGCGCCTCCCGGACGGCCCGGACGGCCTGAGCGCCGTCCTCGACCACGACACGTACACCTGGCGCCACGACACCCCGCGGCTGCGCCTGCGCAGCGGCGTCCTGTACGAGCTGCACGTGGGCACCTTCACCCCCGAGGGCACCCTCGACGCGGCCGCGGAGCGGCTGGGGGAGCTGGCGGGGCTCGGCATCACCCATGTGGAGCTGATGCCGCTGTGTCCGTTCCCCGGGGTGAACGGCTGGGGCTACGACGGGGTCGCCCCCTGGGCGGTGCACGAGCCGTACGGGGGACCCCAGGCGCTCAAGCGCTTCGTGGACACCGCCCACGGGCTCGGCCTCGGCGTGGTCCTGGACGTGGTGCACAACCACCTGGGCCCGGACGGCAACCATCTGCCCTCCTTCGGCCCCTACTTCACCGAGACCCACCACACGCCGTGGGGTGCGGCGGTGAACCTGGACGCGCCCGGCTCGGACGAGGTCCGGGCGTACTTCCTGGGCAGTGCGCTCGCCTGGCTGCGGGACTACCGGATCGACGGGCTGCGGCTGGACGCGGTGCACGCGCTCGCCGACACCCGGGCGCTGACCTTCCTGGAGGAACTGTCGGCGGCCGTCGACGCGCTGGCCGGGGAGCAGGGCCGGCAGCACTTCCTGATCGCCGAGTCCGATCTCGCCGACCCGCGCACCACCACCCCGCGCGCGGCCGGCGGGCTCGGCGTCCACGCCCAGTGGAACGACGACTTCCACCACGCCCTGCACGCCGCCCTCACCGGCGAGTCCCAGGGCTACTACGCGGACTTCGCGCGCGCCCCGATGGCCGCGCTCGCCAAGACCCTCACCCGGGTCTTCTTCCACGACGGCACCTGGTCCGGCTTCCGCGGCCGGCGCCACGGACGCCCCGTGGACCGCGAGCGCACCCCCGCGCACCGCTTCCTCGGCTACGCCCAGACCCACGACCAGATCGGCAACAGGGCGACGGGCGACCGCCTTTCGGCCACCCTCTCCCCCGGTCTGCTCGCCTGCGCGGCGGCCCTGGTCCTGACCGGCCCGTCGGTGCCGATGCTGTTCATGGGCGAGGAGTGGGGGGCGAGCACGCCGTGGATGTACTTCACCGACCACACCGACCCGGAGCTCGCCGAGGCGGTCCGGCGCGGCCGGCGGCGGGAGTTCGCGGCACACGGCTGGGCCGAGGAGGACGTGCCCGACCCGCAGGAGCAGGCGACCCGGGACCGCTCGGTCCTGGACCGCTCGGAGCGCGAACGCGATCCGCACAAGCGCCTGCTGGCCTGGCACCGGGAGCTGATCGCACTGCGCCGCACCCAGCCGGACCTCACCGACCCGGATCTGGCCGGGGTGAGGGTGGCGTACGACGAGGAGGCCCGCTGGCTGGTGTTCCGGCGCGGCTACCTCCGGGTCGCGGTCAACCTGGGCGGGGAACCCGCGGACATCGCGCTCGGCTCCAACGGCCGCGACCGGGTGCTCGCCGCGTGGGAGCGGACGGAGGCGCCCGGCCGGGACGGTCTGCTGCGGCTGCCCGCGGAGTCGGCGGTCGTCCTGGCGGACGGCTGAGGGGGCCGGGGCGCGGTGGCCCGTGCCGGCCGGCACGGCTGCCGGGCGGCCGCCCGGGTACGGCTACTCGACGATCGCCATCTCCCGCGAGGTGTTGTTGAAGCGGCGCCCGGTGCCGTCCTCGGCCAGGGTCACGATGTCCTCGATGCGCACGCCGAAGCGGCCGGGCAGATAGACGCCCGGCTCGATGGAGAAGCACATGCCGGGGACGATCCCGCGCTCCTCGCCCTCGACCATGTACGGGGGCTCGTGGGTGGTGACGCCGATGCCGTGGCCGGTGCGGTGGATGAAGTACTCGCCGTAGCCCGCGTCCGTGATGACCTTGCGGGCCGCGCGGTCCACGTCCTGGCACGCGGCCCCGGACCGTACGGCCTCGAAGCCGGCCTGCTGCGCCGCCCGGACGAGTTCGTGGACACTGCGCTCATCGTCGGTCGGCTCGCCCACGTGCACCGTGCGGGTGGTGTCGGAGCCGTAGCCGTGCTTGAGGCCCCCGAAGTCGAGGACGACCATGTCGCCGTGCCCGATGACCCGGTCGCCGGCCTCGTGGTGCGGGTTGGCGCCGTTGGGGCCGGAGCCGACGACGGTGAAGTCGACCTGGGAGTGGCCGAAGTCCAGGAGCAGCGTGGCCAGGTCGGCGGCCACCTCGGTCTCCTTGCGGCCGGCGAAGCGGACCTTCACGATCTCGCCGTACGCCTGGTCGGCGGCGGCGCCGGCGGCCTCGATCCGGGCGAGCTCGTGCGCGTCCTTGACGGCGCGGAGCATCGGCAGGGCCTCGGTGAGCGAGACGTAGGAGGTGCCGGGCAGGGCCTTCTGGAGCCCGAGCAGGTGCATGGCCCAGGCGTTGTCGCTGACGCCGAAGCGCCCGGCGGCGTCGAGCAGCGGGGCCGTGACCGCGTACGGGTCCGTGCCGTCGGTCCAGTCGCGCAGGCTGAGCGCGGCGGCCCCCGCGGCCTTCTCGGCGTCCGGGGCCTCCAGCGTGGGCACGACGAGGACCGGGTCCCGGCCGGGTGCGAGGACGAGGACGGTGAGCCGCTCGGTGATCGCGGTGGGCTGGTAGCCGGTGAGATGGACCAGGTCGGGTCCGGGGGCGACGAGGACGCCGGCGAGGCCCGCCTCGGCGGCGGATTCGGCGGCACGGTCCATCCGGGCCCGGTAGTCGTCGGCGGTGAAGGGGGCGGGTGCGGTGCTCTCGGGCATGGGGTCTCCTCCTCGACGTACGCCATCCTGCCCGGCGGCCGCCGGGGGCGCGACCCGTCAGTCGCGGCCGTCGGGGTGCCGCACGATGAGGCGTTCCAGGAGGTCCTGGAAGTCGTCGCCGACGACGATCCGCAGCTGCCCGTCCTCCTCTCCGTGCTCGCTGAGCTGGGTGAGCGTGCCGGCCCGCCACCAGAAGACGTACGGGCTGATCGCGCCGGGCGTGTCCTCGTAGCCGGAGGCGGCGAAGGAGGCCATCGCGCCGAGCGCGGGCACGATGGTGGTGTCCCGGATCGGGTGGAAGGCCAGCTGGTGCCGGAAGGGCATGGCGACGAGGGCGCCGTCCTCGGTCAGCGGCCGGCCGGTGACGCGCCGGACGACGGCGTCGAGGTCGAGGACGCGGCTCGCGGTGTAGAAGGAGTCGCCGAGGATGACCTCGAAGCGCATGCCGTCGGAGTCCTTGACGGTCTCGTGGCCCTCGACGGGCAGGTCGCGCAGATTGTGCAGGGCGCGCTCGCGCAGCCTGACCGGGTCGCCGAGCCGTTCCAGGGCCTCGTCGGTGAGCGTCATCACGCTCTCCGGCAGATCGAGGGCGAGGACCTCGTAGAGCCCGGGGGCGACGGTTCGCGCGTAGCCGAAGGCGTCGGGGTCGATGCCCTCGCCGCTGACCACCCGCGGATAGAGCTGGGCGCGGATCTGCTCGGGGGGCAGGGTGTCGAGGGCGGACGGCCCGTCGAGGGCCCGGACCACGAGCCGCACGTGGCGGGAGATCAGCTGGGGCCAGATGCGGGTGCCGCGCGGGTCCTGGTGGCAGACGGCCGCCAGATTGCCGAGGCCGAAGCGGCGCCCGGCGTCGTCGGTCACGGAGTCGGCGTAGACGGTGACTTCGAGGCCCATCTCCGCGAAGGCCGTGCGGACCCGGCCGCGGAAGAGGGCGGCCTCGCGCTCGGAGAAGTACGTGAACTCCGGGTCCCGCGGCGCGTCCTCGACATCCCGCCTGGGCCCTCGCCGGAACCACCCCACGTCGTCCCGCCTTTCGTCGCCGTTCCCGCCGCATACCCCGCCGGGGGCCAGATTAGCGACCGGCCGTGGGGCGGGTGGCGAGACGCCGGGCCAACTCGGCCGCCGGACCCTCCGGTTCGCGGCCGGGGTGGAGCAGCTCGGTGCGGTGCACCAGCCGGGGCGCGGCCAGCGGGACGGGCACCGCACCGGGGACGCCCGCGACGGCGAAGGCCGGCAGCAGCGCGAGGCCGTGCCCCGCGGCGGCCAGGGTGGCGAGGGTGCGGGCGTCGGTGCCCTCGTAGCGCAGGGCGGTACGGAAGCCGTGCCCGGCCGGACC
This sequence comes from Streptomyces sp. NPDC048018, assembly GCF_043202995.1. NCBI lineage: Bacteria > Bacillati > Actinomycetota > Actinomycetes > Kitasatosporales > Streptomycetaceae > Streptomyces > Streptomyces sp. NPDC048018. The sequence goes on along the minus strand of NZ_JBIDBK010000010.1, from coordinate 141,776 downwards.
GCCGTGGGCGGCGCGCAACCGGTCGAGGGGGAGCCCGGCGGCGGGGGCGTCGAGCCAGCGGGCGTCCACGAGGTCGGCGAGATCGAGCCCGGTGCGCCCGGCGAGCGGATGACCGGCGGGCAGGACGACGGCGAGCGGTTCCTCGGCGACCCGCCGGGCGGTGAGCGGGGCGACGTCGGGCAGCCGCAGCGGGTCGCTGGGCGCGGTGAGGCCGTCCACGAGCCCGAGGTCGGCCTCGCCGACGGCGACGGTCGCGGGGATCTCGTCGCGGGGCAGGGTGCGCAGCGTGACGCCGGTCGCGGGCAGCGCGGTGAGGACGTCGGGGTGGACGGCCAGCGGCGCGGCGGCGAGGGTGAGCGTCTCCCGGGGCGCGGCGGCGAAGCGGTCGAGGTCGGCGCGGGCCGCGTCGAGACGCAGCAGCAGCGATCCGGCGTGTTCGAGCAGGCGCTCGCCGGCCGCGGTGGGGGCGACGGGCCTGCGGGTGAGCAGGGGCAGGCCGAGGTCGGCCTCCAGGGCGGCGACGTGCTGGGAGACGGCGGACTGGGTGTAGCCGAGGTCCCGGGCCGCTTCCGAGAAGGAGGCGTTCCGCGCGACGGCGACGTACGTGCGGAGCAGGTGCGGGTCCACCGCCTCAGGACCCCTGGGGGGTCTTCAGGACGTCCTGCGCGTAGTGGGCGAGGGAGCGGTTGTAGCGGGGCAGCAGCGGGGCGAGGGCGCCGAGGGCGAGCGCCAGGGCCTCCCGGTCGCGGCCGGTGTCGGCGAGGGCGAGGGCGAGGAAGGCGTCGACGGCCGGGGCGAGGGCGGTCTCGTCGGCGTCGAGCCGCTCGGCGGGGATCGCCCGCTCCTCGGTGAGGAGTTCGACGCTCCGGTCCGGGCGGCCCAGGTTGCGCAGGCTGCTGGCGAGCTGGATGACGGCGCGGCGTCGGCGCAGTCCGGTGAGGCCGCCGTCGAGCGCCCGCCGGTAGAGGCGCACGGCCTGCTCGGGCTCGCCGGTGGAGTCGTGCGCGGCGCCCTGCTCGAAGAGGCCGGCGGGGTCGTCGGCGGGCCGCTCGGCGGCGAGTTCGGCGATGCGGGCGCGGAACGCGGCGGGGTCCTCGTGGGTGTCGAGTCCGTCCCAAGCGGCGGCGATCCGCCGTTCCCAGCCGGGGGTGTCACTGGTGGTCATGACGGCAGCCTATCGAGAGCGGGATAAGCGTTCGTGATGGCGAGTGCAGGAATCATCGTTGGACGTGAACGGGCGGGCCCGCGAAGGATGGAGGCCATGAACACGCACCCCGATCCTTCTGCGCCGGCGCCCGGTACGACGGCCCGCGCGGTCTCCCGCGTCCCCCGGATCGCCCTGGTCGGCGACCGCTCCCCGCACGTCAGGTCCCACGTCCGGATCCCCATGCTGCTGGACGCGCTGGCCGAGCGCGACGGGCTCGTCCTCGACGCCTACTGGATCCCCAGCGGCGATGCGGAGGCGCCCGGCGCGGTCGAGGGCTTCGACGCCGTGTGGCTCATCCCGGGCAGTCCGTACGCGAGCGAGGCGGGCGCGCTGGCCGCGGTCCGCACGGCCCGCGAGCGGCGGATCCCCTTCCTCGGGACGTGCGCGGGCTTCCAGCACGCGATGATCGAGTACGCGCGGGACGTCTGCGGCCTGACCCGCGCCGCGCACGCCGAGAACGACCCCGCCGCCGACCCCGGCGACCTCCTGATCGCCCCGCTCGCCTGCTCGCTCGTCGGTCACGAGGGGGCGGTGCGCGTGACGCCCGGCTCGCTCGCGGAGGCGGTCCTCGGCGCCGAGCGGACGACCGAGCGCTACCACTGCGACTACGGCCCGGACAGCCGTCATCTGAGCACGCTGCGGGCGCACGGGATGCGGTTCAGCGGCGAGGACGAGGACGGCGGGATCCGCATTCTGGAGCTGCCCGGCCACCCCTTCTTCCTGGCCACCCTCTTCCAGCCGGAGCTGGCGGGCGACGGCCGCCGCCCGCACCCGGTCGTCCTGGCCCTGGCGCGGGCGGCGGCCGCGAAGGCGGCTCTCGCGCCGGCGGCGGCCGGTCCGGCGTGACCGCCGCGGCCGGCGGGCGGAGGTCCACGTCGGCGGCGGCCCCGGCGGCTTCAGCTCATCCGGACGACGAGGTGCGCGCGATCGCGACTCCGGGCCACCAGGCGGGCGTTGGCCTCGTCGGACTCGGCGACCCAGCGTGCGGCGCGCGCCGGGTCCTTGCCGAAGCGCACGTGGCGGGCGACGAGCCTCGGGACGCGGCGCCGGTCGTCGAGGTCCAGGTACCAGGCCTCGTCGAGCAAGGGGAGCACGTGCGCCCAGGGCCCTCCCTCGTGCAGCAGGTAGTTCCCCTCGGTGATGACGAGCGGAACGTCGGGCGGCACGGGTATCGACCCGGCGACGGGCTCCTCCAGGGCGCGGTCGAAGGCGGGGGCGTAGACCGTGACGCCGGGCTCGGCGGCGCGGAGCCGGACGAGGAGGGCGGTGTAGCCCGCCGCGTCGAAGGTGTCGGGGGCGCCCTTGCGCCCGGCGCGGCCGAGCCGTTCCAGCTCGGCCTGGGCCAGGTGGAAGCCGTCCATGGGGACGAGGGCGGCGAGCCCGTCGAGGCGGGCGGCGAGCCGGGCGGCGAGCGTGGACTTCCCGGCCCCGGGCGGCCCGGCGATCCCGAGCACCCGCCGCTCCCCGCCCGCGACGAGCGCCCGCGCCCGCTCGACGAGGAGCCCCAGTTCCCGCGTGTCCATGGGGGGCATTCTCCCACCCGTACACGTGAACGACAGGGGGCGTCAGCCAAGTCGACCGGTTGGGGACGGGCGCAAACGCCGGGGCGGGGGCATGCGGGACCGGCGCGTGCTGCCGGGCCGGATGGGACGGGGTAAGGCGCGTACGCCGGGGTGGGGGGCATGCGGGACCGGCGCGTGCGCCCGGGCGGGCCGGGACGGGGCTCGGGCGCGTACGCCGGGTCCGGCCGGGACGGGGCGGGGGCGCCTGCGCCCGGGCCGGCTGAGGCGGGGGCAGGTCGCGTACGCCGTGTCGGGCCGGGACGGGGTTCGGGCGCTGGCGCCGGGTCCGGCCGAGAGCGGGCGGGGGCGCCTGCGCCCGGGCCGGCCGGGACGGGGCAGGACGCAAACGCCGGGACGGGACACGGGCGCTGGCGCGGGGTCGGGCCGAGACCGGGCGGGGGCGCCTGCGCCCGGGCCGGATGGCACGGGGCAGGACGCAAACGCCGGGGCGGGGCACGGGCGGTGGCGGCGGGTCCGGCCGGGGAGGCCGGGGGGTACGCCGAGTCGGCTGCCGCGGGGACCGGCGTGTCCGCCGGGGTCGGCCGGCGGAACAGGGGCCGTGCGTGGGCCGGCCGTGACATCGTGGGGTCATGAGCATCGACGTCCGCCCGGCCTCCGTCTTCGAGGACGTCCGCGCCGTGATCGGTCCGAAGTCGCCGACGGCCAACGTCTGTTTCTGCCTGAGCTACCGGATCGGTTCCAAGCTCAACACCTCGCTCGTCGGCCCGGCCCGCGGCGCGTACGTCGCCGAGCTGTGCCGCGCCGACCCCCCGCCGGGGGTGCTCGCCTACGACGGCGACGAGCCGGTCGGCTGGGCCGCCGTGGCGCCGCGCGCGGAGACGTCGTTCGCCCGCAGCCGCAAGATCCCCCACGTCGACGACCTGCCGGTCTGGTCCCTGTGGTGCGTCCGGGTCCGCCCCGGCCACCGCGGACAGGGCGTCTCGCACGCCCTGATCGCGGGCGCCGTCGCCTTCGCCCGTGAGCACGGCGCCCCGGTCGTCGAGGCCTATCCCCTGGACAACGGGGACGCCAGGGTCGACCTGACGATGGCGTACCCCGGCCTCCGCAAGAACTTCGCACGCGCGGGCTTCGTGCACACCGCGGACACGGCGTCGGTGCTGGCGGGGCATCCACGGATCCTGATGCGGCTGGATCTGCGCTGAGCGGGGCGCGTCGGCGCACCCGCCCGGCGCGTACGCACCAGCCGGACACACCGCATGCCCGGGGCGAGCGGCTCCCCCGGCCCGGGCCGGGCGACACCGACGGGCGACCGCGCACGGGCAGGCACACCCGGCAGGCACAACGGCAGGTACACCTGGCAGCCGCACCGGTCGCGCTCACGCCACGCCGCACGCCCGCGCCGCACGCCACGCCGCACGCCCGCGCCGGGCGCCGTGCCACCGCCGGGCACCCGCGCCGCGCGTCCGTTGGCACGGCACCCGTCATACGTATTACCTTGGCCTCATGTCCGGCACCCCGCAGCTCCCCACGCTCGCCCTGGTCACCCTCGTCGTCGACGACTACGACGAGGCCGTCGACTTCTACACCCGCGCCCTCGGCTTCGACCTCGCCGAGGACACCGACCGCGGGGACGGAAGCCGCTGGGTGGTGGTGCGCCCGCGCGGCGGGCAGGGCACGGGACTGCTGCTGGCCAAGGCGAAGGGCGAGGCACAGGCCGCGGCGGTCGGCGCCCAGACCGGCGGCCGGGTCGGCTTCTTCCTGTACACCGACGACTTCGCCCGCGATCACGCGCACATGACGGCCGAGGGCGTCCGCTTCCTGGAGGAGCCGCGCCACGAGCCGTACGGCTCGGTCGCGGTCTTCGAGGACCTCTACGGCAACCGCTGGGACCTCCTCCAGCCCGCCACCGCCACCGTCTGACCCCGCCCCCGGCGGTCGCCCCGTGACGCCGGGCGGCACGACCGAGGGCGACGACGCGCCGGCGAGGGGCCGGCCCGGGCAGGGCCGGCCCCTCGCCGGCGCCTGGGGGCCGACACGCGCTCCGCCGGGGCTCGCGGCGGCGCCGCGTCCCGGCTCAGGCCTCCGAGAGGATCATCTCCGCCAGCTCCCGCGCCGCGCCGGCCGGGTCCGCGCCGGGGCGGGTGGCCCCGACCGCGAGGACGCCGTCGACGACGAGGAGGAGCTGGGTGGCGGCGCGGGCCGGGCGGGGGTGGCCGAGGCGGGTCAGCTCGCCCTCGAAGAGGCCGCTCACGTGCGCGCGGTACGCGCGGGTGACCGCGCGTCCGGGGTGCTCCGGGTCGGGCAGGGCCAGGTCCGCCGCGAGGTAGCGGCAGCCGCGGAAGTCCGGCGCCGCGACGATGCGCCCCAGCTCGTCGAACACGGCCAGCAGCCGCGCCCGCGGGTCGTCGCCCGCCGCGTCCAGGGTCCGCGCGTACGCGGCCTCGTCCTCGTCGGCACTGCGCCGCAGCACCTCCGCGATCAGGCCGTCCTTGCCCCCGAAGTGCTCGTACAGGGAGCGGCGCGCGACGTTCGCCTCCTTCAGGAGCGCGTCGACCCCCACACCGACGCCCTGCTGATACGTCAACCGCTGCGCCGCGTCCAGGAGTCGGTCACGCGGGCCTGGTCCGGTACGGGTTCCGGTGCGGGGTCCGGTGCGGGTGTTCATGGCGCCAGTGTGCCCACCGTTGACGGGTAGATCAACCGGTCTATATATTCGCGGCATCGCACGAGTAGACCGACCGTTCTATCTCTCTGGAGCCGGATCATGACGTCGTTCAGCACCGCTCCCACCGACGCGCACCTCTCCGCCGCCACCGCCCCCCGCACCGCCTCCTCGAACGGAGCCCGGAAAGTGCGCAGTTACCACGTCGACAGCGGCGCCGGCCTCGACGGTCTCGTGCTCCGCGAGCACCCCGCCGTCCCCTCCCCCGGCCCCGGGCAGGCTCTCGTCGCCGTGCGCGCGGCCTCGCTGAGCCGTCGCGACCTGCTGGTCCTCCGCGGCACCTACGTCCTGCCCGTGAAGCCCGACGTCGTCCCGCTCGCGGACGGCGCCGGCCAGGTCGTCGCGGTGGGGCCCGGCGTCGAGTCCGTACGGGTCGGGGACCGCGTGGCGGCCTGCGTCTTCCCGAGCTGGCGGGACGGCCCCTTCGGCGTCCGGCACCTGGCCCAGCTCGGCGGCTCGCTGGACGGCCTGCTCACCGAGTTCGCCGTGCTCGACGCGGAGGCGCTGGTGCCGGTCCCCGAGCACCTGTCGTACGAGGAGGCCGCGACGCTCCCCGTCGCCGCCGTCACCGCCTGGAACGCCCTGACCGGCGACGGGGCCGGCGGACTGCGTCCCGGGCAGACGCTCGTCACCCTCGGCTCGGGGGGCGTGTCCCTCTTCGCCCTCCTGCTCGGCAAGGCCCTCGGCGCCCGCGTGATCGCCACCACCAGCGGTCCGGCCAAGGCCGCGCGCCTCCACGAGCTCGGGGCGGACGAGGTGATCGACTACCGGGCCACGCCCGACTGGCACGAGGCCGTGAGGGGATTGACGGGCGGCGAGGGTGCCGACCGCGTGGTCGACGTCGCCGGCTCGCTCGACGCGTCCCTCCGGGCGGTACGGATGGGGGGCCACGTCGCCTGCGTCGGCTTCGTCGGCGACTCCGCACCACCCCTCGACCCCCGGGTGCTGTTCGGCTCCGGCGCCACCGTGCGCGCGCTCGCCGTCGGCAGCCGCGCCCAGTTCCTGGAGATGAACGAGGTCGTCGGGCGGGAGCGGATCCGCCCGGTCCTGGACCGCACCTTCCGGTTCGACCGGGCTCCGGAGGCCTTCCGGCACTACGCCTCCGGAGCCTCCTTCGGAAAGGTCGTGATCAGCATGGCGGGCGCCGGCGACGCGTGAGCCCGCGCGCAGGCGCCCCGCGGTCCCGCCCCGGTGGCCGCCCCCGCGGGTCAGACCCGCGCGCCCGGCCGGCTCGACAGGTACTGCTCGAAGGTGATGCCGCCCTCCGTGCGCTCGGGCACGAGATGCCCGCCCTCGCGGAAGGCCCGGTACGCCTTGCCCGCGAGGGGCACGTTCAGGAGGCCGCGGCGGCGGCCGCTCGCGCGGAGATAGGCGCGGGCCAGGTCGGGGAGGGCGCGGACCTCCGGGCCGCCCATGTCGGGGACACGCCCCGCCGGGTCCCCGAGGGCCAGCGCGGACAGCCGGTCGGCGACCTCGCCCACGTCGACCGGCTGGTCGGAGACGCCGGCCGGGAGCAGCATGACGGGCAGCTTGGCCGCGTACTCGAAGACCTGCAGGACGAGGTCGTGGAACTGCGTCGCGCGCAGGACCGTCCAGCCGAGTCCCGACTCCTCGACGATCCGCTCGACGGCCAGCTTGGTGGTGTAGTAGCCGAACGGCACGCGGTCGACGCCGCAGATCGAGATGTACACCAGGTGTCCCACGCCCGCCCGGCGGGCCGCCTCGACCAGATGGCGCGCCGCCTGCTCGTCGCCGCCGCGCGGGGTGCTGGCGCAGTGCACGACGGTGTCCACGCCGTCCAGGGCCGCGTCGAGCCCCGGGCCGCCCTCGCGCAGGTCGACGGCGTACGGCTGGGCGTGCCGGCTCAGCACCCGCACCTCGTGCCCGGCCGCGCGCAGCCGCTCCGTGACGAGCCGGCCGAGGGTGCCGGTGCCGCCGGTCACCAGGATCGTGGTCATCTCGGTCGTGTCCCTTCGGTACGCGGGGCCCCCGGTGGGGCACCCGTCACCGGATAAGACCGGTGGGCGCCCGGGAATGTGACATCGGGGCGCGCTGCCGCCCCGCGAGGACCAGCTTGTCGGCGTTCGCGCCGATCCGCACCCCGGCTCTGCCGCCGTGTCCGCCCGCCCGGGGCGGCAGCAGCGCGGGGCGGGTGGCCGCCGGCGCCCGTCTGCCGCGGTCGCGTGGCGCCGCCGGGCCGGGGCGGGGGGCTCCCGCGGTCTCGCCGGTGCCGCCGGCGTCAGGCGCCGAGGGACGAGAGGTCGAGTTCGGCCCGGACCGTCTTGCCGACGGGAAGGCGGTCCAGGATCTCCCAGCGGGTCGCGAGCGCCTCGACGAGGAGGAGGCCCCGGCCGCGGTCGGAGAGCGGGGCCGCCGGCCGTACGGGGCCGGGACGGCGTTCCGTACGGGTGTCGGAGACGTCGATGCGCAGTCCCTCGCCCTGCCGGTACGACAGCGCCAGCTCGAAGTCCCGGCCGGGCACGCGGCCGTGGGTGACCGCGTTCGCCGCGAGCTCGGCGACGATCTGCGCGGCGGTGTCGGAGACGGCGCTGCCGTGCGGGACGCCCCACCGGTCCAGCTGGTGGAGTGCGAGCCGGCGGGCGAGCCGGGCGCCGCGCGGCGTCGAGCTGAAGCGCTGGGTGAACACACGTACGGTGACCGGATCTCGGTGGGTCTGCTGCGTCGTCATGGGGCCAAGGTGACGGCACCGGGAGCGGGTTCCCAGGTCAGAAACTCGTACGCTGTGTCAGCGTACGAGTGCGGAGGGTGGACAGTACTGCTCACGGCCCGTGACGATGCGGGGTGGGAGGTGCGCGTGATGACGACGGACGGAATCGCGGAACCGGAGACCTCGGACAGCCTGAAGGCGTTCGGCGAGGTGGTCAAGGCGTTCCGCAGACGGGCGGGACTCACCCAGGAGGAGTTCGCCGCGCAGGTGCGGTATTCGAGGGAGACGATCGCCTCGGTCGAGCAGGGGCGGCGCTTCCCGTCGCCCACGTTCGTCGACCGGGCGGAGCATCTGCTGGACGCGTTCGGGGTGGTGCGGGCGGCGGCGAAACACCTGTCGCGGCAGCCGGGGCTGGCCAGTTGGTTCCAGCGGTGGGCCAGGCTGGAGGCGACGGCGCTGTGTCTGTACACGTACGAGAACCGGCTGGTTCCGGGGCTGTTACAGATCGAGCCGTACGCGAAGACCCTGTTCGAGCAGCAGTTGCCGCCGCTCGGGGACGGGGAGGTCGAGGAGAAGCTCGCCGCCCGGATGGAACGGCGCGAACTGCTCCTGGAACGCCCCAACACCGCCTACAGCTTCATCATCGAGGAGCACGTGCTCCGGAGGCGGACGGGCGGGACCGAGGTGCACCGCGCACAGATCGAGCACATCCTGCGGATGTCCGAGCGGCGGAACATCGAGATCCAGGTGATGGAGCAGGGGCGGGGGCATCACGCGGGACTCGGCGGGCCCCTGCGACTGGTGGAGACGCCGGAGAACCGCTGGTACGGATACTGCGAGGGGCAGGAGAGCGGGCTGTTGATGAGCGAGGCCAAAGTCGTCGGCATCCTCCAGATGCGGTATGCCAGGATGCGCTCACAGGCTCTTACCCTGGAAGACTCCCAGAGCCTGTTGCGGCAGATGCGAGGAGCGACATGAGCACCCCAGACCTGGCCTGGTTCAAGAGCAGCTACAGCAGCAGCGGCAGCGGCGACTGTGTCGAAGTGGCGCTCTCCTGGCACAAGTCCACCTACAGCAGCGGCTCCGGCGACGACTGCGTCGAGGTCGCCTCCTGCCCCACCACCGTCCACGTCCGCGACTCCAAGCGCCCCGAGGACGCCCAGCTGGCGCTCGCGCCCGCCGCCTGGGGCGCCTTCGTCGCGCACTGCGAGCAGCTGTAATGGCTTACCTGGACGACCTGTTCTCCCTCTCCGGACGTACCGCCCTGGTCACGGGCGGCAGTTCGGGGATCGGCAAGGCCATCGCCCGCGCCCTGGCGCGGGCCGGGGCGAAGGTCGTGATCGTCGCCCGACGCGAGGCCGAGCTGAAGGCGGCCGTCGACGAGCTGACCGGGTTCGGCGCGACCGCGGCCTGGGTCAGCGGCGACCTCGGCACCCGCGAGGGCGTCCGGGCGGTCGCCGAGGAGGTCGCGGCCCTCCACGGCGAGCCGGACATCCTCGTCAACTCGGCCGGGATCAACGTGCGTCCGCCGATGTCCGACCTCTCGGACGAGGTCTGGGACCGGACGATGGCCGTGAACCTGGAGGCGCCGTTCCTGCTCGGGCAGCGCTTCGGGCCCGGCATGGCCGAGCGCGGCTTCGGACGGATCATCCACGTGACCTCGCAGCAGGCGCACCGGGCGTTCGTGCAGTCCGGGGCGTACGGCGTGTCGAAGGGCGCGCTGGAGTCGCTCGCGCGGTCGCAGGCCGAGGCCTGGTCGCCGTACGGCGTCACCGCCAACACCCTGGTGCCGGGCTTCGTGATGACCCCGCTCAACGAGCGCCTGTCGTCCGACGCCGCGAAGGTCGCCGAGCTCGCCGCGCGCACGATGGCCGGGCGCAACGGGCTCGCCGAGGACCTCGAGGGGGCCGCCGTGTTCCTGGCGAGCCGGGCCTCCGCCTACGTCACCGGACAGGCGCTCTTCGTGGACGGCGGCCTGTCCGTCCACTGACGGCGCGGGGAGCGGGCGCTACGCCGCCGGCTCCCCCGGCACGCCCGAGAACCACTGCTCCCCACCGCCGGCGGCGTCACGGGCGGGGTCGGCGGGTATGTCGGCGGGCGCCTCCTGCGGCGGGGGCACCGGGGCGGACAGCCGCGCCTTGAGGGCGGCGTTCTCGGACTCCAGGGCGACGATCCGCTTGCGCGCGAAATAGAGCTCGACGACCGCCTCCTGGAACTCCGCGACCAACTCGTCCGGGGTGAGCTGCACCATCTGTTCTTCTCTCTCTTCCTGTGCCGGGGCCATGCGGGTACGGGTGCCGGCCGAGCCGCGCCACCACAGCTCGCCGTTCCGGGCGTAGAGGGTGCCGCCGCCGGCCGCCGAGACGGTGCCGGCGGGCGCGGTCGCGGTGTTGCCGACCTCGACGCTCCCGTCGACGAGGAGGCCCGGCCTCGCCGTGCGCTGCACGACGTGGACCTGGGCGCGCGGGGTGGCGCCGCGGTCGACCCCTCCCCTTGATCCCTCTCTGCCGCGTCATTCTGACAGGACGTCCGGGTGACGTTCATGCGCGTCGGACGCCACGGGGCGGGCGTACGGAGGCGGCCCCCCGATACTCCGGCCATGAGCCCAGCCCGTCTGCCGTCGCGGCCGCGCCTCGCCGCCGCGACCGCGTTCACCGCCCTCGCCGTCCTCCTCGCCCTCGGCTCGCCCGTCCCGGCCGCGGGCGCCGCCGGGGACGGCGGAGGGCACCACCGCGGGAACTGCGTCGGTTCCCCCCGGCCCGCGCGCGGCCCGGCGCGGGAGGTCCTGCGGGTCGCCGAGCGGGCCAGGGCGGAGATGGACCTGAAGTCGGTGACCGTGCGGGTCACCGTCGGCGGACGCGAGCTCGTCACCTCCGCGCTCGGGGAGTCGATGACGGGCGTCCCGGCCGAGCCCGCCATGCACTTCCGCAACGGCAACATCGCCATCAGCTACCTGGGCACGGCGCTGCTGCGCCTGGTCGACCAGGGCAGGGTCCGGCTCGACGACCCCGTGGCGCGCTGGCTGCCCGGCCTGCCGGACGGCGAAAGGATCACCCTGCGCATGCTGGGGGCGTCCACCACCGGTCTCGTCGACTACGTCCCGCTGCCCGAGTTCCAGCGGGCCGTCACCGCCGACCCGTTCCGGCAGTGGACGCCGAAGGAGCTGGTGGATCTCGCGGCCTCCAAGCCCCGGTGGTACGAGCCGGGGACGAACTGGAGCTACTCGCACGCCAACTTCCTCCTCCTCGGTGCCGCCCTGGAGGCGATCACCCACACCCGGCTCGACGTCCTGCTGCAGCGCGAGATCACGGGCCCGCTCGGCCTGCGCGAGACCCGCAACAGCTTCACGCCCGACATCCCGCGCCCGGTGCTGCATGCGTTCACCGCCGACCGCGGGCCGTACGAGGAGTCGACCTTCTGGAACCCCTCCTGGACCACCGCTCCCGGCGCCGTGCAGACCACCGACATCTGTGACCTGGAGCGTTCGGCGGTCGCCGTCGGCTCGGGCGAGCTGCTCTCCCCGGAGTCCTACCGGGAGCTGCTGAACCCCGGCACGGTCGGCCTCGGCCACGCCACCGAGCGGTGCCCCGCGCAGGTCTGCCGGGAGCAGACCGAGGCCACCCACGACGGCCTGGGCGTGCTGGTCCTGGGCGACTGGGTCTCCCAGCACCCGCTGTTCTTCGGCTACTCCGCCTCGATGGCCTACCTGCCCTCCGAGCGGCTGGCCGTCGCGGTGTCGACCACCCAGGGCCCCGGCACGCCGCCCGGCCACACCGCCCACACCATCCTGCAGCGCATCGCCGCCGCCCTGACGCCGGACCACCCCGTGCCCGACTTCGGCTGACGGGCACGGCCGCGCCCCCACCGCCGGTGCGGCGGGGCACGGGAGACGGGAACGGGCCCCGGGCGGAGGAACCGCCCGGGGCCCGTACACGCGCCGTCAGGCGCGAGCCGTTCAGCGCAGGTCGAACCGGTCCAGGTCCATGACCTTGGCCCAGGCCGCGACGAAGTCCTGCACGAACTTCTCCTTGGCGTCGTCGGAGGCGTACACCTCGGCGACGGCGCGCAGCTCGGCGTTGGCGCCGAAGACCAGGTCGGCACGGGTGCCGGTCCACCTGACCTTGCCGGAGGCGTCGTGGGCCTCGAACGTGGTCTGGTCGTCGGAGGTGGACTTCCAGACGGTGTCCAGGTCGAGCAGGTTGACGAAGAAGTCGTTCGTCAGCTTGCCCGGGGTCTCGGTGAGGACACCGAGGGAGGACTGCGGCTGGGTGACGCCCAGGGCGCGCAGACCGCCGACGAGGACCGTCATCTCCGGGGCGGACAGGGTGAGCAGGTTCGCCTTGTCGACGAGCAGGTACTCGGCGGGGAGGCGGTGGCCCTTGCCCAGGTAGTTGCGGAAGCCGTCCGCGGTCGGCTCCAGGGCGGCGAAGGAGTCGACGTCCGTCTGCTCCTGGGAGGCGTCGACGCGGCCCGGGGAGAACGGGACCTGGACGTCGAAGCCGGCGTCCTTGGCGGCCTTCTCGACGGCCGCCGTGCCCGCGAGGACGACGAGGTCGGCGATCGAGACCTGCTTGCCGCCGGCCGCGTTGAAGGACTGCTGGACACCCTCCAGGACGCGCAGCACCTGGGCCAGCTCGTCCGGGTTGTTGACCTCCCAGCCGCGCTGCGGCTCCAGGCGGATGCGGCCGCCGTTGGCGCCACCGCGCTTGTCGCTGCCCCGGAAGGAGGAGGCGGCGGCCCAGGCGGCGGAGACCAGCTGGGTCACCGAGAGGTCGGAACCGAGGATCTGCTCCTTGAGGGAGGCGGCGTCCGCGGCGTCGATCGTCTCGCCCTGGCGCGCCGGCAGCGGGTCCTGCCAGAGCAGCTCCTCGCTCGGGACCTCGGGGCCGAGGTAGCGCACGACGGGGCCCATGTCGCGGTGGGTGAGCTTGTACCAGGCGCGGGCGAAGGCGTCCGCGAACTGGTCCGGGTTCTCGTAGAAGCGGCGCGAGATCGGCCCGTAGACCGGGTCGAGCTTGAGCGACAGGTCGGTGGTGAGCATCGTCGGCAGGTGCTTCTTGGACGCGTCGTAGGCGTCGGGGATGACCGGCTCGGCGTTCTTCGCGACCCACTGGTGGGCCCCGGCCGGGCTCTTGGTGAGCTCGTACTCGTACTCGAAGAGGTTCTTGAAGAAGCCGTTGCCCCACCGGGTCGGCGTCTCGGTCCAGGTGACCTCCAGGCCGGACGTGATGGCGTCCTTGCCGACGCCCGTGCCGTAGGAGCTCTTCCAGCCGAGGCCGAGCTGCTCGATCGGCGCGGCCTCCGGGTCCTCACCCACGTGGTCGGCGGGGCCGGCGCCGTGGGTCTTGCCGAAGGTGTGGCCGCCGGCGATGAGGGCGACGGTCTCCTCGTCGTTCATCGCCATGCGCGCGAAGGTCTCGCGGATGTCGCGGGCCGCGGCGATCGGGTCCGGGTTACCGTTGGGGCCCTCGGGGTTGACGTAGATGAGGCCCATCTGGACGGCGGCGAGCGGGTTCTCCAGCTCGCGGTCGCCGGAGTAGCGCTCGTCGGCCAGCCACTCCGTCTCGGGGCCCCAGTAGACGTCCTCGTCCGGCTCCCACTCGTCGACGCGGCCGCCGCCGAAGCCGAAGGTCTCGAAGCCCATCGTCTCCAGGGCCACGTTGCCGGTGAGGACCATCAGGTCGGCCCAGGAGATGGCCTTGCCGTACTTCTTCTTGACCGGCCACAGCAGGCGGCGGGCCTTGTCCAGGCTCGCGTTGTCCGGCCAGCTGTTCAGCGGGGCGAAGCGCTGCTGACCGCCGCCGGCGCCGCCGCGGCCGTCGCTGATGCGGTAGGTGCCGGCGCTGTGCCAGGCCATGCGGATCATCAGCGGGCCGTAGTTGCCGAAGTCGGCGGGCCACCAGTCCTGCGAGGTGGTGAGCACCTCGGCGATGTCCCGCTTGACGGCGGCGAGGTCGAGGGCCTTGAAGGCCTCCGCGTAGTCGAACTCCTCACCGAGGGGGTTCGCCACGGCGGGGTTCTTGGCGAGGATCTTCAGATTGAGCCGCTCCGGCCACCACTGGCGGTTGCCCCCGCCCTGCGTGGGGTGCGCGGCACGGCCGTGCGCGACCGGGCAGCCGCCGGTGCCTTCCGCCGCCGCCTCGTTCTCGGTGACAAGGGGATCGTGCTTCTGCTCAGACATCGGTCTTTCCTTCCGAACCATTCGGATCGCGGAGCTCGGGAACTACTGAGGCGTCGGGGTGACGACACCGGTGTGACCGGCGTACACCCTCTTGGCTACTACTGGAGTCGATCCTATGGTGGACCCAGTCCAAGTCAATACGACAGCCGGACTCATACGGATTACTCGCACAGCAAGGCTGGTGACCATGAGCAATCTGCTGGAACGGCTTCGCCGACGTGGCTGGCGGATGACCGCCCAGCGCCGCGTGGTCGCCGAGGTCCTCGACGGCGAGCACATCCACCTGACCGCGGACGAGGTGCTCTCCCGCGCCACGGCGAGACTGCCGGAGATCTCGCGCGCCACGGTGTACAACACGCTGGGCGAGCTCGTCTCGCTCGGCGAGGTGCTGGAGGTGTCGAGCGTCGGCCGCGCCAAGCGCTACGACCCCAACGCCCACCGGGCGCACCAGCACCTGGTCTGCGCGGGCTGCGGCACCGTCCGCGACGTCCACCCGGAGGGCGATCCGCTGGACGGACTTCCGGAGGCGGAACGCTACGGCTTCACGGTGACGGCGGTGGAGGTCACCTACCGCGGGGTCTGCCCGGCGTGCGGGTCCGCCGAGGAGGTGGCCGGGAACGGCTGAGCCGGCCGGCGCTCGGGGCGCCGGCCGGCTCAGGTGCGTGTCCATGGTGCGTACCGCTCAGCTCTCGTCCGGCTCCAGCCGCAGCGAGATCGAGTTGATGCAGTACCGCTGGTCGGTCGGGGTCGGGTAGCCCTCGCCCTCGAAGACGTGGCCCAGGTGGGAGCCGCAGCGGGCACAGCGCACCTCGGTGCGGACCATGCCGTGGGAGGTGTCCGCGACCAGCTCGACGGCGGAGCTGTCCTTCGGGTCGTAGAAGGACGGCCAGCCGCAGTGCGACTCGAACTTCTCCGTCGACGTGAAGAGCTCGGCGCCGCAGGCCCGGCAGGAGTAGACGCCCTTGGTCTTCGTGTCCGTGTACTCACCGCGGAAGGCGGGCTCGGTGCCGGCCAGCCGGAGCACCTGGTACTCCGACGGCGTCAGCTCCGCCTGCCATTCCTCGTCGGTCTTCTCGACCTCGTACGCCATCGTTCGCTCCCTCGGCGGTCCGGACGGCTCCGGTCCGCCCTCGATCAGCTCGACAGGTGGGCGAGGATCTTCGGACCCAGGTCCGTGACGTCACCCGCCCCCATGGTGAGAACCAGGTCACCGGGCTTCGCCATTCCCGCGACGGCCCCGGGGACGGCGGCCTTGTCGCCCACGGGCGTGACGTCGGCGCCGGCCGCCCGGGCCGCGGCGATGATCAGCTCGCTCGTGACGCCCGGGATCGGGTCCTCGCGGGCCGGATAGATGTCCAGCACCACCGAGGCGTCGGCCAGCGCGAGGGCCTCGCCCATCTCCCGGCCCAGCTCCTGGGTGCGGGAGAAGAGGTGCGGCTGGAAGACGACCAGCAGCCGTGAGGCACCGGCGGCGCCGCGCATGGCCTCCAGGTCGGCGGTCATCTCGGTGGGGTGGTGCGCGTAGGAGTCGATGACCTGGACGCCCGCGGCCTCGCCCTTGAGCTGGAGGCGCCGGCCGACACCGGTGTAGGCGGTGAGGGCCTGGGCGAGCTCGGCCGGGTCGATGCCCACGCGGGAGCCGGCGGCGAGGGCCGCGGCGGCGTTGTGGGCGTAGTGACGGCCGGGGACGGAGACGGTGAAGGTGTGCTCGGTCCCGTCGAGCGCGACGGTGACCTCGCTCTTCATGCCGTTCGGCACGATCTTCAGGATGCGGGCGTCGGAGTCCTCGGACTCGCCGACGGTGAGCACCGTCAGCCCCTCGCGGCCGGCCACCCGGCGGGCCAGCTCACGGGCGCCGGAGTGCTCGCCGACGACGAGGGTGCCGCCCGGGCGGATCTTGGCGGCGAAGGCCTCGAAGGACTCGTAGATCTCGTCCATCGACGCGTAGTTCGCGTGGTGGTCCAGCTCGACGTTGAGGACGATCGCGACCTCGGGGTCGTACTTCTGGAAGCTGCGGTCGCTCTCGTCCGCCTCGGCCACGAAGACCCGGCCGTCACCGTGCCGGGCGTTGGTGCCGGGCCCGGCGAGGTCGCCGCCGATCGCGTACGAGGGGTCGAGGCCCAGCTCGGTGAGGGCGACGGCCAGCATCGAGGTGGTCGTCGTCTTGCCGTGCGTACCGGCGACCGCGATCGCGCTCAGGCCGTCCATGAGGGAGGCGAGCGCGTCGGAGCGGTGCACGACCGGGATGCCGAGCTCCGCGGCGCGGGCCAGCTCCGGGTTGTCGGCGCGGATCGCGCTGGAGACGACGACGGCGGAGGCGTCGTCGGCCAGGTGCTCGGCGGCGTGACCGATGTGCACCGTGGCGCCCAGGGCGCGCAGCGACTCGGCGGTCGCGGAATCCCTGGCGTCACTGCCCGCGACCTTGGCGCCGCGCTGGGCGAGGATCTTCGCGATGCCCGACATTCCGGCACCGCCGATGCCGATGAAGTGCGGCCGTTCCATGGCGGCAGGGATGGCGGGTGCCATGCGGTTCTCTCCCCGGAAGTACGTGTGGATGTCGAGACTCCAGCCTAGTGGCTGCCACCGCCACCCCCGGGCGGCACGCCCTCGGGGGCGGGGCGGGGGGGGCGGGGCCTCGGCGGAGGGGGTGGCCGGAGGGCGGCAGTGCGGTCCGGCCGGGGGCCGGGCCGGGGACCCGACCGGGGCGGGGTGCCGTGCTGCCCGGGGCCGGGGGTGCGCGGGCGGCGGGCCGGCCGGTGCGCGTTTACTCGCTGTGCGCGAACAGCTTCAGGACGGGCACCCCGACCTTGTGGCGGGCCCGGGACGCCCAGTCGCGGTGGAAGAACTCCTCCACGTAGTGCGGGGCGGTCAGGACGATCACCTCGTCGGCGTTCACCTCGTCCACGACGGACCTCATCTTGTCCAGGGGATGGTCCTCGACCACCTGCCCGACGGCCTCGCAGCCCGCGTTCCTCAGTGCCTGGAGCGAGACCTCCAGGGCCTGCTCGGCGAGCGGCCGCGCCTCCTTGCCCTCGGGCTCCTCGCCCTCGCGGGTCGCTTCCTTCAGTTCGCCCATGGCGACGTCGTCGATGGCACGCAGCAGTACATCGGCCTGGTCACCGCGCGGCTGCATCAGCACGATGAAGGACACGCCCTCGTCGCCGTGCAGCGTGGTGACGAAATCCACGTCGACGGACGTGAGGGGCTTCTCGATCATCAGAACGCTTGTGAACACCTCAGGAGCCCTTCTGCGGAAACCATCCTTCCCCGTGCCCGCACGGGGACTGCGAGAGTAAGTCTGCCCAGCGGACGCTAAGCGGAACGACAAATTCCGCGGATTGTCAGATCCGACGGTAGCGGGTGAAGAGGAAGCCGTCCTGCTCCAGCACCGACGCCACGGCGAAGCGTTTCGGAACCGCCACGGCAGGGCCTCCGGCGATCCGCTGGGCGGTGCCCGCGGTCATGGTCGGCGAGACGGTGAGGCACAGCTCGTCGAGCACCCCCGCGGCCACGAACTGGCCGAGGAGACGGGGCCCGCCCTCGGTCAGCTGGCGCCGCAGACCGCGCGCCGCGAGGGCCGTGACGGCCCGTTCCGGATCGATCCCCGGGCCGTCGCCGGCGATGAGCACCTCGGCGCCCGCCCGCTCGGCCTCCGCCCGCCGCTCCGGGGAGGACGCGGCGCCCGTCAGGATCAGGGTCGGCACCAGCGGCCCGGTGAAAAGCGGAAGCGAGAAGTCCAGGTCCAGCGAGGCCGTCACGACGGCGATCACCGGCGCCGGACCCTGCCCCGCGGCCTCGCGCCGGGCCGCGAAGGCCTCCCGCGCCCGGGCCGGGCGGTAGCCCTCGCTCCGTACGGTCTCGGCGCCGACGACGACCACGTCCGCCAGACCCCGCAGGGTCCCGAAGATCCGCATGTCGGTGTCGGAGGAGAGCGGCTGGGACCGGCCCTCGTGCTGGCCGGCCCCGTCGAGCGAGGAGACCATGTTGGCGCGCAGCCAGCGCGAGCCGGCGGCGTCCGCCGGGTAGGCGTAGGCGTCGGCGAGCTCGTCGAGGGACCACTCCCGGTCGGAGGCGTCCGCCGTGCCCGCGGCACCGTCGGTGGCTGTCATGTCCGTCACAGGGAACAGGCGTCGCATCCCCGCAGTCTGACATGGCGCTTACAGTGGGGAACTGTGTCGACCCGTGCCATAACCGAAGCGGCTTCCACCGAAGCGGCCCCGCTCTCGCTGTGCTCCCGAGAGCCCCACGTCCCCGCCGACCGCCTGGTGGCGGAGATGGTGCCGCCGCCCCGGTTCGACTCCGTGCGCTTCGACACGTACATCCCGGACCCGAACCAGCCCAGCCAGACCGAGGCCGTCACGGTGCTCAGCGGCTTCGCCGAGGGTCTCGGCGGCGCCCACGCCTCCGGCGCGGGCAGGCGCCGCTGGTTCGCCAGGGCCCCGAAGAAGCCGGCCGCGACCGGCCCGCGCGGCGTCTACCTCGACGGCGGCTACGGCGTCGGCAAGACCCACCTGCTCGCCTCCCTCTGGCACGCCACCCCGGCCGAGCCCTCGCTCAAGGCCTTCGGCACCTTCGTGGAGCTCACCAACCTGGTGGGCGCCCTCGGCTTCCAGCAGACCGTGCAGACCCTGAGCGGGCACCGGCTGCTGTGCATCGACGAGTTCGAGCTGGACGACCCGGGCGACACGGTGCTCGTGTCCACCCTGCTCGGCAAGCTGGTCGACGCGGGCGTCGCACTCGCCGCCACCTCCAACACCCTGCCCGGCAAGCTCGGCGAGGGCCGGTTCGCCGCGGCCGACTTCCTGCGCGAGATCCAGGGCCTGTCGGCGCACTTCCGGCCGCTGCGGATCGACGGCGAGGACTACCGCCACCGCGGCCTGCCCGAGGCCCCCGCCCCGTACTCCGACGAGATCGTCACGAAGGCCGCGTACGCGACCCCGGGCGCCTCCCTCGACGACTTCCCGCACCTGCTCGACCACCTGGCCCGGGTGCACCCGAGCCGTTACGGCGCGCTCACCGACGACCTCACCGCGGTCTGCCTCACCGACGTGCGGCCGGTCCCCGACCAGTCGACCGCACTGCGCCTCGTCGTGCTCGCCGACCGGCTCTACGACCGCGAGATACCCGTGCTCGCCTCGGGACTGCCGTTCGACCGCCTGTTCAGCGAGGAGATGCTGAACGGCGGCTACCGGAAGAAGTACTTCCGGGCGATCTCGCGGCTCACCGCGCTCGCGCGGGACGCGAAGGGACTGGTCGCGCAGTAGCTTGGGGGCCATACCCGATCGAAAGGGATACACCATGGCCACCGTGCGTCACGCCCACACCGTCTGGGAGGGCGACCTCCTCAAGGGCAAGGGCGTCGTCACGCTCGACTCCTCCGGCATCGGTTCCTACGAGGTCTCCTGGCCCGCGCGGGCCGAGGAGCCCAACGGCAGGACCAGCCCCGAGGAGCTCATCGCCGCCGCGCACTCGTCCTGCTTCTCGATGGCCTTCTCCAACGGCCTGGCCAAGGCCGGCAACCCGCCGACCCGCCTGGAGACCAAGGCGGACGTGACCTTCCAGCCGGGCGAGGGCATCACCGGCATCCACCTGACCGTGCGCGGCGAGGTGCCGGGCCTGGACGCCGAGCAGTTCCAGGCGCTCGCCGAGGACGCCAAGAAGAACTGCCCCGTCAGCCAGGCGCTGACCGGCACGACGATCACGCTGACGGCCGAACTGGCCTGAGCGGCCGCCCCCTGAGGCACCGCGTGACCCGCACGGTTCCCGTGCCACCCCTGTGCGTGGTACACACGTGCGGGTCACGCGTCACACCACGCTCGTGCGAGTCCTGTCCGCCAACAGGAAGTGGGTCGGTCGCCTCATGTCCGCAACACGACGTCAGATCCTCGCCGGCATCGTCTTCTCCGGCGCCCTCTCCGAACTCTTCGCCGGCACCGCGGTCGCCGCACCGACGACCGGCCGCCACGCCGGGTACGGCCCCCTGGTCCCCGACCCCGACGGCCTGCTCGACCTCCCCGCCGGCTTCCGCTACAAGGTCCTGTCCCGGCAGGGCGACCCGCTCCGCTCGGGCGAGGGCCTCGTCCCCGGCAACCACGACGGCATGGGCGCCTTCGCCGGCCGCCGCGGCCGGGTGCACCTCGTACGCAACCACGAGAACCGCGTCACGGCGCCGTCCGCCGTACCCACCGTCGAGGGCCTCACGTACGATCCCGCGGCCAAGGGCGGCTGCACGGCCCTCGAACTCGACGGCC
Source organism: Streptomyces sp. NPDC048018 (assembly GCF_043202995.1). NCBI lineage: Bacteria > Bacillati > Actinomycetota > Actinomycetes > Kitasatosporales > Streptomycetaceae > Streptomyces > Streptomyces sp. NPDC048018. The sequence goes on along the minus strand of NZ_JBIDBK010000010.1, from coordinate 121,224 downwards.
GGAACGACGTCCGGGGCGAACGGGTCGCCATCGCCGGCACCGCCGTCAACTGCGCCGGCGGGCCCACTCCCTGGAACACCTGGCTGACCTGCGAGGAGACCGAGGACCGGGCCGGCACCAACGGCTACACCAAGGACCACGGCTTCGTCTTCGAGGTCGACGGCGCCGACCCGCGCCGCACGGGCGCGGTGCCGCTCACCGCGATGGGCCGCTTCCAGCACGAGGCCGTCGCGATCGACCCGCGGAGCGGGATCGTCTACGAGACGGAGGACGCCTTCCAGCAGCCCTTCGGTCTCTTCTACCGCTTCCTGCCGAACAGACCGCTCGGCGGCACCGGTTCGCTGCGCGCCGGCGGCACCCTGGAGGCGATGCGGGTGCCGGGCGTGCCGGACCTGTCGGCGGTCCAGGAGACGGGCGCGCGCTTCGACGGCGTCGAGTGGGTGCCCGTACCGGATCCGCTGGCCACGCAGACCCCCGTCCGCCTCCAGGACTTCGGCCCGAAGGGCATCACGCACGCGCAGAAGCTGGAGGGCTGCTACTGGGGCGGGAACGGCGGCGGCCCGGGAGCGGTGTACTTCGTGTCCTCCTTCGCCCGCGCCGGGGACGGCTCCGCGGCCACCCACTTCGGGCAGGTGTGGAAGTACGAGCCGCACCGGCGCCGCCTCACCCTCGTCGTCGTCTTCGGTCCGGACACCGACGTGCGGCTGCCGGGCGAGTCCCCCGACAACATCTGTCTGGCGCCGGCCGGCGGCCTGATGGTCTGCGAGGACGGGGACGGCGCGCAGCACGTCTTCGGCGTGAGCCGGAAGGGCGAGGTGTACGCGATGGCCCGCAACGCCCAGGCGCTCGCATCGGCCACCGGCGCGGCCACGGAGTGGGGCGAGTTCGCGGGCGTCACGTTCTCGCCGGACGCGTCGACGATGTACGTGAACTGCTACACCCCGGGGACGACGTTCGCGGTGACGGGCCCATGGGGCCGGTAAGGGGCCCATGGCGCCGGTGAAGGCCGCCCGCGGGCCGGGAGCCGACGGGCCGGACCCGGCCCGGCGCCTGATCAGCCCAGCGGGTACCGCACGCCGGTGAGCCGCTCGGACAGGTCCCACAGGCGGCGGCCGGTCTCCGGGTCGGTCGCCGCCGGTGCGTAGGCGACCGGCTTGGGCGCGCCGCGCAGTTCGCCGGGGCCGTCCGGCCCGAGGAACGCGCCGCCGTCCACGCCCGGGGCGGTCGCCGCGTACAGCTGGGGCCGGGCGCCGGACTCCGGTGACTGGGCGAGCAGCGGGCCGAGGACCTTCCCGTACACCCACCGGATCAGGGCGACGGGCGTGTCGTTCTGGAGGTTGGTGGCGGTGTAGCCGGGGTGGGCGAGGACGCTGCGCACCGGGCTGCCGGCGGCGGTGAGGCGCAGGTGCAGCTCGTGACCGAAGACGGTGTTGGCGAGCTTGGCCTGGTTGTAGTGCCCCATGGGCGAGTAGCGACGGGCCCCGTCGATGTCGTCGAAGTCGATGCGCCCCTTGCGGTGCTGGAGGCTGCTGACGGTGACGACCCGCGGGTCCCGGCCGGCCGCGAGGCGGTCGAGCAGCAGCCCGGTGAGGGCGAAGTGGCCGAGGTGGTTGGCGGCGAACTGGAGCTCGTGGCCCTGGGCGCTGAGCGTGCGCGGCGGCGCCATGACACCGGCGTTGTTGACGAGCACGTCGATCCGCGGGTGCTCGGCGCGCAGCTTGTCGGCGCATTCCCGTACGGAGTCGAGGTCGGCGAGGTCGACCCGCCGGACGTCGAGCCGGGCGCCGGGGACCTGCCCGGCGATGCGCTGCGCGGCGGCGCGTCCCCTGCCCTCGTCGCGGACGGCGAGGACGACGTGCCCGCCGTGGCGGGCGAGCTCCCGGGTGGTGGCGAGGCCGAGGCCGCTGTTGGCCCCGGTGACGACGAAGATCCGCCCGGTGAGGTCGGGGATGCGGTCGGCGTTCCACTGCTCTGTCGCATGGGTCATGTGACACACGCTGCCGCCCATGACACTCGGTGTCAAGAGCTGCCCCGAGTGTCAGCACGTCGGGCTAGGATCACCGCATGACCTCCGACAACCTCTCGCTGGCCGAGCGCAAACGCCTCCTCGTGGCGACGGAGCTGACCGAGGCGGCACTCCAACTCCTCGCCCGGCGCGGCTTCGACGCCGTGACGGTGGACGAGATCGTGGCCGAGGCCGGGGTGTCGAAGCGGACCTTCTTCCGCTATTTCGCGTCCAAGGAGGACGTGATCGTCCAGTTCCTCTCCGGCATGGGCACCGAGATCCACGCGGCGCTCGCGGAGCGCCCGGCCGACGAGCCGCCGTCCGCGTCACTGCGGCACGCCGTCGCCGTACCGCTCGCCGCCTGCACCCTGGACACGCCCGAGCACGCGGCCCGCGCGCTGCGTGTGGTCCAGCTGATCCTGCGCACCCCGGCGCTGCTCGGGCGCCTGCTGGAACGGCAGGCCGAGTGGCGCGAGACCCTCGCGACCGAGCTGGCCCGCCGTCAGGGCCTGGACGCGGCCACCGACCTCTACCCGCGGCTCGCGGCCGGGACGGCCCTGGTCGCCTTCCACACGGCGCTCCAGCGGTGGGCCGACAGCGAGGCGGCGGAGGACCCGCTGCTGCTGCTCGACCGGGCCTTCGGGGTGGTGCGCCCGGCGCTCGACGCGCAGGATCGGTGAAGAGACCGCCGTACGGGAGGGCCGAGAGATGCCGAAGGACAAGAAGCGTCCGCTGAGGGACCGGCTCAGGCTCCCGGTCGGCGAGCGCGTCGACCTCGCCTCGTACGCCGCCGCCGCGACCCCGGGCGGCCCCGGCGGCAAGGCTGCCGGTCTGGCCGCCACCGCCGAGCTGGGCCCCCGGCTCGCGGACCTCCAGGAACGCCTGTACGCGGCGAGCACCGCGGGCGACCGGCGCCGGCTGCTCCTGGTGCTCCAGGGCATGGACACCAGCGGCAAGGGCGGCACGGTCAAGCACGTCATCGGCCACTTCAACCCGTCGGGCTGCCGCATCCGCGCCTTCAAGGCCCCGACGGAGGAGGAGCGCGGGCACCCCTTCCTGTGGCGCGTGACGAACGCGCTCCCCGAGGCGGGCGAGATCGGCATCTTCGACCGGTCGCACTACGAGGACGTCCTCATCGCCCGCGTGCGCGAGCTGGCCCCGCGGAGCGAGATCGAGGACCGTTACGGCGAGATCGCGGGGTTCGAGAAGGGGCTGGCGGACGGCGGCGTCACCGTCGTGAAGGTCTTCCTCCACATCTCGTACGAGGAGCAGCGCAAGAGGCTCCTGCAACGCCTGGACAACCCGGAGAAGCACTGGAAGTTCAACACGGGCGACATCGAGGAACGCGCCCTGTGGCCCGCCTACCAGGACGCCTACGAGGTGGCCCTGGAGCGCTGCGCGACCGACCGCACGCCCTGGTACCTGGTCCCCGCCGACCGCAAGTGGTACCGCAACTGGGCGATCAGCACCCTGCTGCTGGAACACCTGACGGAACTGGACCCGCAGTACCCGAGGGGCGACTTCGACGTGGCGGAGTGCCGCAGGCGGCTCCTGGAGTCGTGAGGCGCACCGGGGCGGCCCGGCGGCTCCTGAGGGCCCTCCCGTCCGAGGCGGCGCGTCGAGCCGCGCACGATGACGAAGTTCGATCGGCTAATTTCACCGAGTGACCATTTCTGCACGAAAACTATCGGCACTGGCTCTTCTGGGTGCCGTACTGGTCGGCTGCGGCGGGGGCACGGCCGACACGGCCCGGCCCGGCGACGCCACGCCCCCCGCCAGGCCTTCCGGCACCAGCGCCGGCACCACCCCCGGCGCCGAGCCGACGGGGAAGCCCGGCGGGCAGCCCAGCGCGAAGGCGGGCGCGCCACCCGCGCCGGGCCACCAGGCGGCCCCCGCGCGAAAGGCGCCGCCGACGCTCGCACCGGCCGCGGGCGGCCTGACCCCGGTCTACAGCCACCGGGCGAAGAGCACCGAGAAGGTCGTGGCGCTCACCTTCGACGCCGACATGACGGCCGACCAGGGACCGCGCGCGGCCCGCGGCGAGCACTTCGACAACCCGCAGCTGATCGCGACCCTGCGCCGGCTGAAGGTCGACGCGACCGTGTTCATGACGGGCCGCTGGGCCGAGGAGTACCCGGACCAGGCGAGGTCGATCGGCAACGACGCCCGCTTCGAGATCGCCAACCACTCGTTCAGCCACTACGCCTTCGCGAACCCCTGCTACGGGCTCCCGACCGTCGCCCGGCCCGACATGGCGGCCGACGTCCAGCGCGCCTTCGACGCCTTCCGCGACGCCGGGGCCACCAACGTCGTGCCGTACTTCCGCTTCCCCGGCGGCTGCTACGACGACGAGGCCCGCCGCGCCCTCGCCCCGGCCGGCGTCACCGCGGTGCAGTGGGACGTGGTGAGCGGCGACGCCTTCGCCAAGGACGCGGACGCGGTCGCGGACCAGGTCCTCGACGGCGTGAGGCCCGGTTCCCTCGTCGTCATGCACTGCACCCGCAGCGCGGCCCCGGTGACCGAGCGGGCGATCCGCCGGATCGTCCCGGAACTGCGCGCGAAGGGCTACCGCTTCGTGAAGGTGTCGGAACTGATGAGCCGGTAGGCGGGCCTACGGCCTGGCGAGACGGTTGAGGACGATCCACCCCTGGGGGGTCGCCTTCCGCCACGGGTACTCGCACACCATCCGGTCGACCTCGGTGAAGTTCTCGGCCACGGTGCGCGTGGGGAAGGGCTTGCACGTGCCCTTGTCGGCGTACTTCGGGCAGGAGCCGTCCGGCTTGCGGAACTGGTGGGCCTGCCAGGCCAGCGTGCCCGCGAGCTTCTCGTCGGGATGGGTCGGCAGGTACTGGTTGCTGAAGAAGGACCCGATCATGCCGCCCGCGAGCGCCATGGCGAGGAGCACACCGACCGCGGTGAACCGCTGCGGCGGCGCCTGGCACGGCCTCTCCTCGGCCCTCAGCCGCTTGACGAGGGGCACGAGCCGCTGGGCGGCGAGCACGCAGGCGAGGACGGTGAGGGCGGTGAGCGTCACCTGGATCTGGATCATGGTCCGCGGGAAGAGCTGCACCTGCTGGTCCGCCTCCATGTGGCCGGCCAGCCAGAAACGGATGAGCCAGGCGCTGCCGAAGCAGGCGAGCGGGGCGACCACCACGGCCTTGCGCAGGCCGAGCGCGACGGCGAAGCCGAGGCCGATCAGCACGATCACGGCGTACATGTGCAGCCCGGAGAACTCGCCGAAGCCCGGGTACTCGCCGGGCTCGTCCCAGGCGCGGCTGCTCAGCGGGGTGGTGCCGATGTACGCGGGCTCGGTGAGCGTGTAGCCGGAACACCACTGGTCACGCGTGCTGGTCGCCCCCAGCAGCACCCGCAGGTAGACCCCGGCGACGAGCAGGAATCCACCGAGCGCGCTGCCGAGGAGGACGAGCCCGCGCAGCGGCCCGGTCCGCCAGGGGTAGAAGAAGAGCACGGCGACGACCACGCCCGGCAGGGACCACAGGTGCCAGCCGGAGTAGACGAGGAAGAGCAGCCCGAAGAGCAGCCCGAGGAAACCGCCGCGCAGGACCGTGCCGCGCGCGGTGAAGCGCGGCGAGGCCCGCAGCCACAGCAGCAGCTTCGCGAGGAGCGGCAGGAGCAGGACGAGGACGAAGGGGCTGTAGGGCTTGTGCGGGAGCGTCTGCTGGAGGGCGGGCAGCAGGCCGAGGGCGAGCGCGGGCAGCGGCGTGAGGCACATGCGCCACAGCAGATACGCGGCGGGGCCGGTGAGGGCCACGATGGCGATGAAGACCCACTTGAACGCGAGGGCGGGCTCGCCGTCGAAGAGCCCGGCCTTGGCGAGGTAGCCGATGGTGTAGGGCACGGCCGGCGGGTAGAAGGCGTCCATGGCACCGGTGTGCAGCACCTCCTCGGCCCAGCCGAGGATGCGGTTGTTGTCACCGTAGGGACCGTTCAGCGGCCAGGGCGTGCCCCGCAGAGCGAAGACCTGCCCGGCCCCGAGGAAACCGGTGCTGAGCCCGGCGACGGCCGCGGCGGCGAGGCGGGTGGTGATCTGCCTGACCCGGTCGCTCCCCCGGACGGTGACCCACCCGACGACGGCGAGGACCACGAGCACGACGACCGCGAACCGCAACTGAAGGCTGGAGAGCCCACTGACCTGCCCCACCCGCGTGACGGGGCTGTTGTCGATGCTCAAGCCCCAGTAGGTGAAGCCGAGCGCGGCGACCCCTGCGACCAGGATCTCCCCGGCGGCGGGTCCCCAGCGACGGGCCACCCTTCTGAGCAGGTCCTGCGGCGCCGCGCGCCGGGGTCTCTGATGGGCACCGGAAACGGGCTCCGCCGCCTCCAGCGTCGTGGCTGTCTTCAACTGTCTCTCCAGAACGGCGGCCGGGCCCGGGCCCGGCGTCGCGACCGCTTATATCAAGGGGAGGCGCCGCTCAGGGCACCAGAAGTCCAGAAGTCAGATGATCCTCCACGCCGTTGGGTTGCCATCCACTGGGGTGACCTTCGCCACGCGTCACAGAGGTCAACGTCATCCTGCCGTGAGTCCGCCTCGGCATCGTTCCTCCACGCCACCACCACTCCGGCCGACAACAGCCTCCAGGCAGCACCCCCCGCTTCCCGCCGCAGCCGTGCAAACGGAGACGGCTCTGCCTACAAGCGCAAACGAGCTCCGCACCACCTGCCAGTGCTGCGCCCGCAGCATCGACGCCCTCCGCGATCAGCCCCGTTGCTGCGCCGCTGGGGCGTGCTGCTCCAAGAGGAACGCCGCTGCGACCTGGGGCCAGCGCTCGAGGAGCCAGCAGACCTCGGTCATGACCGGGCTGGGCAGCATACGGCGGCCGATCAGAGAGGTCAGCAGGGAGGCGCACTCGGGGTGGCGCCGGTCCGCCGCGTTGAACGCGGCGGCCAGGGGGCCGGTGTCCAGGACTGTGGCGATCACGCCAAGGCGCCGAAGCGCTCGCGCATCCGCTCGCGGATGTAGTCGTCGTGCCGTTCGGCGAGATCCTCTGGGCCGTTCACGCTGCCGATCAGGGCCAGCAGCCCGGCCGGGACCGACTCCTCGGTCTCGTTCGCGTCGAATGCCAGCAGCGACTGGGCGACCTGGGACCGTCCCTCATCCTGGGTGACGAGCAGGCGCAGGCGTCGCACCTGGGTCGGGGTGAGCCGGTCCACCAGGGGTCTGGCCCTTCCCCCGGCGGCCGTTCGCCGGGCAGGCCGTCCGAGGGCATCGCGGCGGGGTGGGTGCGATTGCCGGTCGGCGGCGCGGAGGCCGGGTGGGGAGGGGGGCCGCCGCGAGGGTGGGCCGCTGGGGGTCCAGCTCCCCGTTGGTGCCGGCCACCGCCCTCGGTGAGCCTGCGCGACGCACATGAAGGGTCGGTCCCCTGGTCGGCCCTTGCCTGCGATCCGGCCGTAGGACGGTCGCAGGCGATAGCTTGCAGCCAGCGCCCGCTCCAGCGCCTCGACGCGGGCGGCCGTCCCGCGCAAGGGCGAACTCCTGGGCCCCTCCACTGGGAAGATCTCGACCTCACCACCGGAACGGCCAGCATCCGGCGCTCGCTCCAGCGCACCCGAAGCGGCGGCCTCACTCACCTGCCCACCAAGACCCGCGCGTCCGAACGCCGAATCGCCCTCCCGACCGAATGCCTCCACTCCCTCAAGAAGCGCCAGGAGCGGGAAACCGCAGGGTCGGCTTGGACAGACAGCGGCCTCGTCTTCTCTACGCCCACTGGCCGCCCTCTCGACCCTGCCAACCTCATCCGCCGCTTCCTCAACCAGGCCGGGCTCCGGCGCATCCGCTTCCACACCCTCCGCCACTCGACCGCCACCCTGTTACTGGAACAAGGCGTGGACCTCATCGTCATCAAGGAACTCCTTGGCCACATCGGCGTCACTGCCTACGTCTACGCCCACATACGACTCCGCCTCCAGCACCAGCCGTCTACATCTTGGGCGATGTCCTTGGCTCGACCGACGGCGACCCACCCGCCGCGGCCGTCGTCCGCTGACGTCAGCGTTGCCGTCAAACGCCCTAGAGGCCCCACCGAATAGCTATTCGGTGGGGCCTCTCGAAATGTCTACAGAATGTTATGACCTGAGGCCGACTTACCGAGTCGCCTGAAGGTGCTCCTCCAGTGTTTCCAGTGAAATCTCACCGTGCACCCATGCCGTGACGTATTGCAGGTCATGAACCGAAAGACCGAAGGCCGATCGAAGAACTTGGGCCAGCCGGAACGGCGCCGACCTTGCTGGAAGTCCCCGTCGAGCCTCGGAACTGCGTCATCGATCCTCGCACGAGTGAAGCCATATCTGGCTGCTTGCCTTCCAGTCCAGGTTCCCTTGGCTGCCGACACAAGGCTCGCACCACCACGGACAGCTTCATTGAAGCCCCCAAGGTTATCTCCGTACACCCAGATCCCCTGGACGCCCTGAACTCGGTCCCCGAAGTGGCCCATGACCTCGTCGAACATCGCCTTACCCCGCAGCGGCGAACCCTTGTCGGGATTGTTGTGCATCATCATGGTCAGAATGCCGTCACTACAAGGTCGGCAATCACACCACTTCCACTCGCATCATGCGAAATAGAGTAAGTGCTTTCGTTTCCGCCACGCGTAACTCCGCAGTTGTGAACGAGGACCGGCGTGGCCCCCGCCAGCACATAGTACGTGTGCTACGCGCCCCCCTCTATCTGCGTATTCGCAGATCAGCGGCGGTTTCGGGTTCCGCTGGTGTCCGTGGCTGTGCGGGGAAATCCGTGGGTGTTGCCGTCGCTACTGCCGTCAGGCGGTTCAGCCCAGGTACGGCTTCTCGCGGTGTTCCAGGAAGTGCTGGAGCCTGAGTCGTTGGGTGTGGTGCATCGGCAACTGCTCGATCTCGTCCGGAGGCACGAACCGGAGCTCGGTCGACTCGTCGGAAATCTCCAGCCGGCCGCCGGTGATGCGGGCGGTGAAGCAGACGTTGAACTGTCGCCGGACCTCGCCGTCGGTGTAGGCGATGATGTGTTTCGGGTCGGTGTAGGTGCCGACCAGGCCCGTGATCTCCACGTCGAGGCCGGTCTCCTCTTTGACCTCGCGGACGGCCGTGCCTGGCAGGGAGTCGGTGAGATCCATGCCGCCGCCGGGCAGTGCCCATAGGTCGTTGTCGCGGCGGCGCTGGAGGAGGATGTGCCCGTGGTCGTCGGTGACGACGGCGGAGGCGGCGACGACCATGCTGTTCGGCTTGGGCGCGTTCGGGTCGTCGTAGTACTCGGTGCGGGCCACGGTCAGCCTTCCTCTCGCACGGGCGTTGCCGTCATCCACACAGCGTCGAAGCTCTCGGCGTAGGTGTCGAACATGCCGCCTGTCTCGTGTCGGCGAAGATGCCATACGGGGGCGGCGTAGGCGTTGACGCCCCAGACGTGTGCGTTGACGAGTTGCTGGTCGTCGGCGCGGTAGAGGGAGTTGTAGAGCGTGGTGGCGTGGGTGCGGACTTCGATGCCGGGTGTGGCGGCGAGCGGCTTGTAGTGCATGAGCGCGAGGCGGCAGCGGGATTCGATGCCGTGGCCGAACCGCTCCCCCTGGCCGCGAGCTTGGACGTTGTCGCTGTCGGCGTCCCCGATCGCGATGCGGACGGTGCAGCCTTCGGCGGCGCGCTCGGTGAGGAGTTCGTTCAGCCGCGGGTACGCCTCGTGGAGGAAGACAGCCGCGTAGACGAGGATGTCGATCCGTTCCCGGGCCTGGGCCATCAGGTCGGTGAACGCCGAGACGGGGAGGTCGGCCCGCTGCTCGTAGAGCGCCACCAACTCAGGGCTGATGGCGCGGGCAGGGCGGGCCTGGCGGAGCGCCGGCCAGAGAGCGTGCACGTCTTCTCCCAGGGCCTTGGCCGCCTGGAGGGCGGTGGCACGACGTGGGATACGCCCGAGATTCACCCAGCGCTCGACCGACTTGGGGTCGACCTCGACCTGCTGAGCGAGTGCGGCGTACGTCCAACCTCCCGCCGCCATGACGGCTCGTAGTCTCTCGTTCGGCACGAGTCTCCCCCTTCGCCTCAGGACGACACTAGGGACGTTCTACACGGTGCAGGACGTCCCGAAGTGGGGTTTGGTGGAGGTACCTTCGTCCTGGTGACCGGCGTGAGGATCGGTGCCGACCCTGCGGCACCAACAGGCCCTGGGACACGCATCAACGCCGCCGAGGAGCGTCACCGTGCGAAAGAGCACCACCCCACGTGTTCCTGCCCCGCGACTGAACGCCCGGTCACGCGCCGCCTCGCCGGGGTGGTCACGATGACGGCCCCCACCCCTGATGCCGACGGGCACACCGTCTCGCCCGATGCCAGCGCCCTGGTGGTCGACCGGCGGAACAGCAAGGTGGGCGTGGTGATGGGGCACGTGGGGCCGTACGTGCAGCTTCGGCCACCGCGCGGCGGCCGGGAGTGGGACGTGCCGCCCGGGGACGTACATCCACCGACTCCGACGGAGGAGTTGAGCGCGAAGGTGGCCGTGGCCAACCGGAGGTGGGGACGGTGACCCCTCGCTCGGTCCTGCGCTACGAGACCTGGACGCTCCAGCCCGACCGCGAGCCGGACGCGGAGCCGGTCCTGTACGCGATGCAGTGCGCCGTGGACGGAGAGACCTCACCGGCAAGCGAGGAGTTCACCGAACCGCAGGAGTGGGTGCTGCGGCACTGCGGTCAGAACCCGTCCAACCACACCTACCGGGAGATCATCACCCGCCCCTGGCGGACCTGGCGCCAGACGTGACCCGCCTCGCTCGCCCCGGCGCCGCAGCGCGCTGACCCACCTGTCTCCCGTCCCTGCCGGGCGCAGCCGATCGAGGCTCCCCCGCACTCGTCAGCCCCGGCAGGGACGGGCCCTCCGTGCGTGCCGTGCCCATGACTGTGGGGGTTCTGACCTCTGCCACAGAAAGTCAGCCACGACGGCGGGCGCGCCGACCGACCACCCGCCACGTGTGTCTCGCTCAACCCCGCACGGGCATCAGCCCAGTTATCTCCATCGTCACGGCCCCCAGTCAGGCAGCAAGCATGGGCGTCCGGGACGGCGCGAGCCCGCCGGGCAGCCTCTCAGGTGCCCGGCCACCACTGCTGCTGAGTGGTCGGGGCCGGGGCTTCCGATTGGTGGTCCGGCCTATGCTCCCGGGCTCTGCGCGCCGAGTGGTCGGCGGCCGTCGCCAGCGGGGCGGCAGACGGGAGCGGGCGGCGGTCACCGACCGCCGGCGCGCGGCGGCCCGCGTCAGCGGGACGCCCTTGATCAAGTAAAGAAACTCTGAACAGCTCACCCCGTCGAACCCGTCGAACCCACCGGTTGGGCTGCCGGGTCGAGGTCAGGGCCGCTGTTGCCGACGCTTTTTCGATTCGGCCAGCGCGGTCAACGCCCACGCAGGAGCCTTGTGGGCCCGCTTCACGATCTACCTGCGCCGGGAGATCGCCAACCCGGCTCGGTATGACGCAGAAGGCCGCCCGCGCCGTGCTGCGGGTGTCCTTCGCGAAGGTCGCCGAGTACCAGAAGCGTGGCCTGGTCCACTTCCACGCCGTGATCCGCCTCGACGGACCCGACGGCAGCACCCAGCCCCCGCCCCCGTATGTCACCGACGCCATCCGCGCTGCCGCGCCGCGCGCCCGCATCTCCGTCGACTCCGACGCGGTCGGGGAACGCGAACTCGGCTGGGGTCAGCAGCTCCCTGACATACGTACGGCAACGGCGGCGGACACTGGGTGTCCGCCGCCGTTGCCGTCAACTACTGCCGTCACCCCGGCCAGAAGCCTCGTTGCATGAAGCTCTACGCGGCCGAGATTCACTAACGAGAATCAGGTCTCGGCCAAGGATCGAGTCCCAGATCGGAGTGCAGACAGTTCAGTGGGCGATTCGCGCAGACCGCCAACTCTAGGGAGTCTTCAAAGGTGGAACCAAGCTCCCAGATCCAACCCATGCCAGCAGCAACCACCCTCCCCCCAGCTTCTACGAAAACGCTTGAATAACTGAGCCATTCACCTATGGGGAAATAGTCCCCACCGAGAACACTTTCCACCTCTGCGGCTAGATCACGCTGCCCTGATCCAGCAGCAATGGGATCGAAATTGTAAGGCTCGTCATTACTGAAGTTCGGGCCGACTCGATTTACCGGCTCGATTGAGAGCCCTCCCACCGCCGCGAGGATTTCCTTTGCCAAGGGATGGGACCGGTAGCCTTCACCCTCAAGCGGCAAGACCCATTGACCTGGGTCAACCTTCCTGTCTGCGCTCCATCCGGACGCAACAAGCGCCCCGAGCAGATCCTCGCTGAGCGAGTCGAAGCGAATCAGGGACATCAGTTGATCTCCAGGTCTTCCAGCAGTCGGCCACAACGACCACAGGGGTGAGCCGGTTCACCATGCCCATCCGTATTCGATGTCGGCATGGAGTTACATGGTTCCGCCCGTCACGCCGCACAGAAGCCCCGTCAGAATAACTCCGACGGGGCTTCATTTCTGCGATGGCTATCGCAATCGCTCTGCCACTCCTACCTCAACTCGCCTCCAAAACGCGCTCGGAGCTCTTCTGTAAGCCTGGAGCCGGCGTCGATATCACCACCTACGGCCACTTCCCAAGAACCGCTATCAATTGCCGCGAGGGTTATCAGACAGCCCCCGAAGTCATCCACAGCAAACCGATCCGGTGCCAGGTCGTCGCGCTCCTTGACCGCCACAGCTAGCAGATCGAAAAACTGACGGATTCCAGCCGCGAAACCCTGAAGCTGAGGCCACGACATTACATAGCCCTCGCGCGTTGCGAGCACCTTATCTCTGAAGTCGTGATAGTCAAGACCGTCAGGGCAGCGACCGACCCCGTCAAAATCCAGGATGCTCCACACCCAGTCGTTTTCTGGGATCACGGCCAGTACATCAGCAAGGCCTACGATTCCGCCGTGCCCATCATGCATGCGGAACTTAACTATTCCACTCACTAGTAGTCCCACCCTTCCAATGGCTCAGCTTCACCACGGCTTCGGGAGCCGCCGGTTGAATTTTCGTTGTAGGGGTGCTGGTGCGGATCGTCGTGATCCCGGGGGCGCCCGTGATCAGTGAAGTCTACGTCCTTGACGGGCTTGCCTTCCGCATCAAACTCCCGGGCCTGAGCATATGTTTCCCGCCGCCCCTTCTTCTGCCCGAGCACCGTGTGAGGGTATCCGTCAGCAGCAGGGTCGCCTACAGGCTCTCCGTGCTTGTTCCTGGGAAGTGACCTTGCCGGAAAGCCTCGCGGCCCTGTATTGCAATTGTGAACGAGTACCGGCGTGGCCCCCGCCAGCACATAGTACGTGTGCAGTTCACTGACGGTGAGATTGCGGACGTTCGCATCCGGGTTGGTCCAACGCTCGACCGCCGTGACCTGGACGAAGGTGCCTGCGCTGGTACGGAGCCACTGGCCCGGCTTCAGGTCGGTGGCCTTGATCCAGGCCTGCAGCTCCGGGACCCAGAAAGGGTGCCCCTCAGTGGCAGTGACCTTCGCCGTCTTGGAGCCGGCCTTGCCGTCGACGTCGATCGTGACCTTGACCAGGTGCTTGAGGCCTTGGCCCTTGATCTCCGCCGTTACCGTCTCGACCCGTGTCTCCCCGGTCTCGGCGTCGGTCGCAACGACCTTGTCGCCGACACGCACGTCCTCGATCGGCTTGCTCGTGCCGTCGGCGAGGAGGACTTCGGTGCCCTCGGTGAAGCTGTTCGGACACGAGGGGAGGGCCTTCTTGGTCGCCTTGGCCGCGCCCTTGCCCGCGCCCCCCACTCCAGTGAAAACCAGACCGACCGCGGTCGCGAGACCCTCGCCGTCCTCGTACGCCGGGTCGCTGGTGTCGCCGCCGACGAGGTTCACGAAGGCGTCGTAGGACTCGGTCGCCGACGGACCGAACGGTGTCGGCCGCACCAGGTCAAGACTGGACACGACACTGCGGAGCGCCCCCAGGGCCGTGTTCACGTTCCACTTGATCTTGCGCGGGGTCAGGTCGACGACCGTCCCCCAGTTGACGCCACCGTAGGTGTAGTACCGCTTGCCCTTCTTGTTCTCGACGTAGTTGCTCCACTTCCAGCCGGAGCCCGTGGGCTGCCACGATTCGTGGTAGGTCACCGACATCTCGTTGCCGGAGTCACTCGGCCGGCACGTGCTCGAGTTGCCGCCGCAGATCCCGTCCGGGCGCAGGCCCGAAGGGTCCGACAGGGTCATCGGGTTGTTGTTCGAGTACGCGTAGCCGTTGAGGGACTGGATGTCCCCCGTGGCCAGGACCGGGTCGATGCTGATGAAGCGGCCGGTGGTCGGGTCGTACTCGCGGGCTCCGAGATGTGTGAGGCCCGTCGGGTCCATCGTTCCGCCGACGAAGCCGCGCGAGCCGGCCCAGCCGCTCGGAGCGGCGCCGCGCTGTTCGCCGAAGGGCGTCATGCGGCGCTGGTCGACGACGGCCCCGGAGGCGTCGATGTCGAGGGTGCCGGTGTTGTGGTGGTCGGTGACCTGGAAGGACACCCGGTTGTCGTCGGTGCGGACCGCGACCGCCGTGCCGAGGTCGTAGTAGCGCGTCGCCGTCGGCTTCGCCGCGCCCTTGGTCAGCTTGAGTTCGGTGGTCCCGAGGTAGAGCGTCGTGGACTCCGTCTCGGGCGTCGCCGAGTCGACGTCGTGGCTCAGCAGCCGACCGCCGTCGGGCCCGTAGACGTAGTCGCTCGTCCTGGCCGTGGTGACGGTCAGACCGTCGGCCGTCCGCTTGACGGTGTCGGTGAGCTTGGTGAGCTTGCCCTGGTAGTCCCAGTCGAGGATCTGGTCACTGGTGGTGCCGGCTTCGGGCTTCAGATGTCGCTCGGTCGTGTTGCCGCCGGCGTCATACGCGTACGACTCGGTGACCGGATCGCCCGCACCACCGGTGACCGTGCTGGTGCCGAGCAGGGAGTGACGTCGCGGCTCGCCCGTCGCCGGGTAGGCGTACGTGCGGACCTTGTCGGCGGCGGCGTTGCCGGTCGGATCGTGCTCCGTCTCCGTTTTCCGGGTGCCGTCGGTGTTGTACGTCCAGCTCGTCCAGTACGGCGCCGGACCGCCGAGGTCGGAGGCCGAGGGCTGGGCCGGGCACGGCGTGCTCTTGGACGTGTACGCCTCGGTCAGCCGCGCCACGTAGTCGTACGCGAAGCACTGGCGGTCCTCGCCGTACCGGGAGATGTCGCTCAGCGACGTGACGTTGCCCGCCTCGTCGTACGTGTAGCCGGCCGCGCGCTCCGCGCCGTTACCGCCCTCCAGATCCGTCCGGCTGCCCGTGAGGCGCTGCGTGCCCCACTCCCACTCGTTGCTGATCCAGATGTTCTTGCCGCCCGCGTTGAGCGTGGACTGCAAGGGCTTGCCGGTGAGGCTGTACGTCTGGTTCGCCAGGTAGCCCGACGCCAGGCTGCTCGCGGTGACCCGACGGCGCAGCGCGTCGTAGGTGAACGCGAGGGTCTCGGCGGGAAGGCTGCCCGCGGCCGGATAGGCCAGGGATTTCACCGACCCGTCGAAGGAGTACTGGACACCGGTGACGTAGCTTCCGGCGAGGGCCTCCTGCCCCGGGACCGACGGCACGTTCAGGGTGGTACGGGTGGGGCGGTACAGAGCGTCGTAGACGTTGACGGTCGACTTGTATTCATACGTGCCGGCGCCGACCTTCACGTAACGGCTGGCACTGCCCAGCTTCCCCTTGTTGCCCGTGGGATCCCAGGTCTGGGAGGTGAGCAGGGGGCCGGTAGAACTGTCCTCTCGCGATTCGATCTGGCGTGAGAGGTTGTCGTAGCGGAAGGCGGTGGTCTTCCTCCTACCGTCCTCGCTGCTGGTCAGCTCACCCCGGTCGTTGTAGTACTTGGTCGAGGTGCCGCTGTCGGGATCGGTCGACTTACGCTGCCGCCCGAGCTGGTCGTAGGTCCAGGTCCAGTCGTTCTTCGACGGATCGGTGAGCTTGACCAGGTGACCCGCCGGGTCGTACTCGTAGGTCGTGCTGTCGGCCGGGCCCGCGGGCTCGCGGCTCCGGTACTGGAGGAGTTCGGTGACACGGCCGGCCGCGTCGGAGATCGACGTGGTGGTGGTGCCGCCCTGCGGCGGGGTCACGGTGACCCGGTCGCCACCGTAGACGGTGCTCGTCGTCGAGAGGACCTTGCCACCGATGCCGCTGCCGGTGAGCTGGGTGACCCTCGTCGGACGGCTCAGACCGTCGTATTCGGTCGTCGTCTGGGTCTCGACCCCGGTGGCGTCCTCGAGCTTGAACAGCTCGCCCGAAGGAGCCTTGGTGGCGTAGTACGTGGCGTGCGAGCGCTCCACGTTCCCGCGTGCGTCGTAGAAGTTGTCGGTGAGAAGCCTGCCGCCGTTGTCACCCGGCGCCTGGGTCTGGCGCTCGCGGCCGAATCCGTCGTAGAGGACCCAGCTCGACGCTTGCGACGCGTCGCTGTTGAGGGTGAGCGCCTCGACCGAGCGGATCTGGCCGGCGTCGTCGTGGTAGCGGTACTCGATGTTGGGCGTCTGATTGCTCGCCTTCGAGCGGTCCGGCTTCCACAGCTTGAGGTCTCGGCCGAGCGCGTCGTAAACGACCGAGGTGCGCAAGCCGTTGGTGTCATCCTCCGTCGTGGGCAGGCCGCGGACGGTGTCGTAGTACGTCGTGGACGTCTGTGCCGTGCCTGCGGCGCCCACCGTGGCGGGAGGCGTGGTCACGACCGTCTTGGTGAGGCGTCCCGTCGCCGGGGTGTAGGCCGTGGTCGTGGTCCGGGCGCCGGCGTGCGCCGTGGTGACCGGGGCCGCGGTTCCTTCGGCGGGGTCGAAGACACTGGTGGATGCGAGCTCCGTCGCGGTCAGCGGGCGTCCGTAGCCGTCGAAGGTCGCGGCGCTGTCGAGGTAGGTCGCCTTGGTACCGGTGCGCTGCTTGAGGGTCTCCACCATCGTGGGGAGGCCCTTGGTGGGCGCCACACCGTAGGCCTGGCCGTCGTAGCGCGTACGGACGTCGGACAGGACGGCCGACGTGCCGTCGGGCTGGGTGTCACGGTCGACCGTCGCGGAGCAGTTCGCCGCCACCGTCTCCTTACGGACCACACCGGTCAGGATCCACGCGCTCGTGTTGTCCGCGTACGTGGTGCGGGTGCAGGTGTCGTCCGCCGCGACGGCTACGTCACCGGAGTTCTCCGTCTTGGTGACCCGACCGTACGCGTCGAAGAAGTTCTTCGAGCGCACCTCGCGCCAGTCGGCGCCGGCTCCGCCGTCGAGCGAGGTGTACGAGCGGCTCGTCTCGGTGCTGGTGATGTTGGCGGTCGTGGTGCCCCAGTCGCGGACCCGCTTGGCGGTCTCCTTCTTCCAGGGCGTGCTGACCGTCTTGGAGAGGATCTTGCCGCCGGGAGCGTCGTACGTCTCGACCCGGTACTCGTAGCCCGCCCACGCCTGGTCGTCCGTGATCGTGCCGCCGACGCCGTCCGACGCCGTGACGGTCCGGGTCTTGCTCTTGTCCGCGGGGTCATCGCGGTCGCCGTCCATGCCCCGAAGGAACCAGTGGTCCGCCTGCGAGAGCATCTGCAGCGTGCCGCCCGTCTGCACGCGGGTGTGCTGGTAGCCGCGCCACTGCGACCAGGTCTTCAGCTTCTCCTTGGTCAGGCCGTCGTCGTCGTCGAACGCCCAGGCCGCGTCACCGAGGTAGGTGTACCGCGTGACCATGTCGGGAGAACCGCCGGTGAGGTCGGTCCCGATCACCGAGTCGACCACGTACTTGTTGAACCACTCCGTGGTCACCGGCATCTTGTTGCTCGGCTGGTACTGCTGCGGGAAGCACCGCGTGGTGTTGTTCTGAGGAGTGGGAAGAGCGCTCCAGGAGCATGCCGCGGCGGAGTAGTTGACGTCGATCTGACCGCCGGCCTCGTCGGTGACGGAAGAGAGACGTTCCTTGATGAACGGCGCCCGGCCGTCGTTCTGCTTGTCGAGACGGTTGGGCAGCTGGTCGTAGCCCAGGACGGTCGCCGGCAGGGTGATCGGGGTGGTACCCGCGAGTCCCTTGCGCACGATCGAGGAGAGGATGAGCTGGTAGTCGATGTCGGAGGAACCCCACCGGTGCTTCAGGGTCCAGGCGTCGATGTCCTTGTACGTGCCGTCCGACTGCAGCGTCTGGGTGGTGACCGCGGCGAGCCGGGTGCGGGTGAAGAAGGTCGGCGAGAAGCGGCCCGCATCGCAGTCCGTGCCCGCCTTGCAGTTCATGTCCCACGGCGTGTCGTACCAGTACTGCCGGTTCGCATCGATCTTCGCGGGGTCGCAGAGCGCGGTGTCCGTCTCCAGGCAGCGCTCGGCGGTCGCGAAGTTGACCCGGGCCATCGGCTTCGCGGTCGCCGAGTAGATGTCCGTGGCCTTCTGGCCGTACTCGATGTGGTCGAGCGTCCCGCCGCGCACGTAGGGGGTGTCGTCGGCCGCGGTCAGATAGCGGCCGTACGAGTTCGCCTCCTGGTTGTACCAGTAGGTGATGACGTTGCCCTTGGTGTCGACGGCCTTGTCGAGGTTCCAGCGCCAACCCTGCTGGCACCAGGCGCTCTTGATGTCGGCGTTGTAGCACTGTTCGCCGGCGTTGTTGCCGTAGACGGGCACGGTGAAGACGGACTTGGTCTCCGGCTTGCCCGTGGCCCAGTTGTCGAGCCGGTTGGAGCCGAACCAGTACGTGGTGCCGTCCGAGGTGACGGCCTTGAAGTACTCGCCGTCGTTGTCCCCGTTCCCGCGGGTGGTGTCCTTGACCCGGGTGACCTTGGTGCTGTCATCCCCCTTCAGCCGCCACTCGTCCGCGCCGACGGGGATCAGCTCACCGGAGTGGCCGGCGAAGCTGATGGTCGCGTTGTCGTACCCCCAGCACAGGTCGCCGATCTCGATGTCGTCCTTCTTGACGCCCTCGTCGGCGCAGGGCTTGTACGCCCGCTCGACGAAGCCGGGAGACATGTCGAAGCCGTCACCGGCCCAGGAGGCCTGGTTGTTGCTGTTGGAAGTGCGCCCGTCGAGGGTCCCGGAGGAGTAGTTCAGGGACACCTTGGGCACGAAGGAGCCCGGTACGGACGGGACGGCCATGCCGTAGGAGGTGGTGAACGTACCGGTGTTGAGCTCGGTGTTCCAGGACGAGGACGGCGCGAGCGGGCTCGCCTTGAAGTCACCGGCGAGGCTGGCGGACCCGGCCGTGGCCGCGAGTACGGTCGCCGTGGCTCCGCCCAGCTGCGCCTGCATTCCGGCGGGCGCGGCCGGGGGCACCGCAACGGCGTCGGCCGTGACGGTCTTGGCCTCGGCGTCGTTGCGGCCCGCGAGCGGGGTAGGTATGCGGCACTCGGGCTTCTCCGGAGTGGTCAGAACGCAGTCCGGCATCCTGACCAGTTGGAGACGAGAGCCGTAGTCGCCGCCCGCGGCCCTGGCGAAGCCGCTGTAGTCGACGGTGACCCTGGTCTTCAGCGGTGCCGCGGTGGTGCCGGCAGTCGCGTTGCCGAGGGTCAGCAGTACGCCGTCGATCCCGGCACGCTCCGCCGCGGAGCGGTCGAGGAGGCGCAGGTCGGCCTCGGCGGCGCGGGACGCCGCCCGGTCCGCCGAGGCGCCCCGCGCCGGGACGGCGGTGCCCAGCGTCACCGCCGTCTTCCCGGCCCGCACCGACGTCTTCGCCGCGGCGCCGCCCGACGGCAGCCGCACCCGCAGGGTGCCGGGCTTCGGCCAGTCGACCTTCGGCCGGGTGGCCCTGGAACGCTGTTCGTCACGGGCCGGCTTGGGCTTCGCAGACGAGCCCTTCGCCGGGCGCTCGGAGGAGACAGGGGCCGGGCGGTTGTCGTCGGCGGACGCCGCTGTGACGGCGGCCGGCAGGCCTTGGAGGAGCGTGCCCAGCAGGGCTCCGCTCACGACGACGGACATCCGGGCCGAGGCCCGTATCCGTCCTGATCTGTTGGGACGCACTACGGAAACTCCTCGGGTCGTCGATGAGGGAATTGAGCGAGCCCGGCGCGGAAGCCGGGCGGAGAGGGCGGGCGAGCAGTCCACCTGGTGAGGGGTGGGCGAGCACGGCTCGCCCACCCCTCGGTCGCGCGACGGACTAGAGGGCCGACGAACTGCTCAGCTCGACGCTCGGATCACCGAGCGAGATGACCTGGGCGGGGCTGAGCGCGCCCTGGAACATCCACACGTCGTCGATCTCACCCGAGAAGTACGAGCCGAAGGTGCCGTTCGACAGATCACGGCCGAACTGGACCTGACCGGTGGCCTCGAAGGGCTGCGGTGCGGACGTCCACGACACGTGGTCGGTGCAGGTGCCGCTCGTGTCTTCGTCGGAGCAGATCTGGTTCTCCAGCGCACCGTTGACGTAGAGCGAGAGCTGGTCCGCGAAGGCGTCGTAGACCACGGCGAGGTGGTTGAACCCGGTACGCATCGAGGAGTCGAAGGTATGGACGGCCGTCTTGCGGGTGGATGTGCTTCCGTCGGCGTCCGTGACACTGACCCGCCACTGGCCGACGGGGATACCGTCGACGTCCTTCACGTAGTCCCAGCCGACCTCGACCGCGCTCTGCTTGGTGCCCGCGATGGACAGTGCGGTCATGTCGCGGTTCGGTGCCGTCGGCTGCTGGACCCATCCGGCGACGCTGAAGCTCTGTCCGGTGTGGATCGGCATGGCCGTGGTGGCCGCGTAGTCGCCGTCGCCGTCGAGGACCAGGCTTCCGCTGGGGTTCCCGTCGGCGCCTGCGACGGCACCGCCCGTCGCGTTGACCGTCGCATCGCCGTTCAGCTGGGCGTTCTCCACGCTCTTGCCCGCGTCGTCGGGCGAGAGCTTCGGCGTCCCGGAAGCAGTGTTGAACTTCCACCGGGCGCCGAGCTGCGGGCGCTGCTGCACCATGGCGTGGGCCTCGTCGGCCGTGACGACCCGGTCGTAGACCCGGACGTCGTCGACGTCGCCGCCGAGAAACTCGCCGTTGACGCCCTCGCGGTTCACCGCACCGATCTGGAGCCCACCCGGGGACGCCCACGGCTTCGTCTGGGTGTACGGAACCTCACCCATCAGATAGCCGTTGACGAACAGCCGCAGCTTGTTGGTCTTGGCGTCCGAGACACCGAGGACGTGGGTCCACTGGTTGTCCGCCGGGCCGATGCAACCGGCGGTGCCCGCCGTGCACTGCTGGCCCACCGAGATCAGCGAAGCGGTCGACGAGTCCTCGGTGTAACGCCCGAAGATCCACTTATTGGCGTACGCCGAGTAGTACAGCAGGAACTCGCTCTGGTGCACACCCCGCTGGTTGGCGATCATCCGCGCGTACATGTCCGTCGGGTCGGCCATACGGACCCAGGCCGACACGGAGAAGCTGCGGGTGCCGTCCACCTGCGGACGCGTAGTGGTGATGAAGTCGTCGGTGCCGTCGAGGTGCACGCCCTTGCCCGACGCGCCGTCCGTGATGATGCTCGCGCCGTTCTGCAGCGTCGCCGTCGTCTTCTCGGAGCGGCCGAACATCAGCCCGGTCGTCGGCTCGTCCAGGGTCCACACGGCCTTGGCGGGCAGACCGGTCGTGACCGGACGTCCTGCCGCCGCCTCGTTCACCTCGGCGGCGCCGAGGGCCCGGTCGTACACCGCGATGTCGTCGATCGAACCGGACCAGGCGTCAGAGGGGTTGTCCTTCCACTTCATCAGTCCGAAGGTCATGGCCCCTCGGGCCGACCACATGTTCACGTTGGCGATGGACGCCGCGACGACGCCGTCGACGTACATCTTGAGCGTGTGGGCCGCTGAGTCGTACACGCCGGTGAGGTGAGTCCACTTGCCCTCGACCGCGGGGGTCGTCGACTGCGCGGTGAACCAGGTGTAGCCGGACAGGGCGTCGACGGAGGGCGCCTTGATCGCCCACTTGTCACCGATGAGTCCCATGGTGATGGACTGGTGCTGGCCGTTCTGGGTGATCACGGCGGTGTTACGGGTGGGGACGATGCCGACCGGCTTCGCCCATCCGGAGAAGGTGAAGCTGCGGTCGGTCTCGACGACCGCGCGGTCGGTCGTCAGATAACCGTCGGCGGTGTAGCTCATGCTCACGGCCGAACCGCTGCCGTCACGGCCGGGCCCGCTGGTGACCCCGGCCCCCGCCGTCGTCTCGAACGTGCTCTCGGAGCCGGCCAGCGTGGTCGCCCCCGGCTGCTCGTCCATGGCCCAGCCCGCGCGCTGCGGGTGGCCCGTCAGGACGTTGAAGTAGTACGTCTCGGGCTGTGAGGCGTTACCGGCGCCGTCGATGGACCGGACCGAGAGGAAGTGCGGGCCGGGGGTGTCGAGCAGCAGACTGGCGGACCGAGGGTCGCCGTTGGTGGTCGCGATGGAGTTGGCAGCCGAAGGCCCCGTGTCGAGCCCGTACTCGTACTTCACGACGTCGGCGGCGAGGCTGTCGATCTTGAAGTTGCCGTACCTGCCGACGCCGTCGGTCCAGGGAAGCGTGTCCGACTGGTCCTCGCCACCAGGGAACTCCACGGACGAAACATCGGGGCCGTCCGGGAACGTGGTGTCGATCATGATGTAACACGCCGTGGGGTCACCGTAGGAGCTCCATGGGCCCCACTCGGCTCCGTCCCATGCACGGGATTCCCAACCCACCCAGACGTTCTTGGGAACGGACGTGGGGAGCGTGACCGAGAACGGGGATCCGGACGCCTTGAAGGTGCTGGAGGCGGGCGCGGTGCCCTCGGCGCCCGTCGACCACCAGCGCCGCTTGTGACCGCCGCCGTCGCCGGAGTCCCAGGCGACCGCGAACTGCACGCCGATCTTCTCGTTGTCGGGATCCGTCGCGACCGCCGTGATCTGCGGGAAGCGGTTGATCGTGACACCGGTGGAGAGGCAGACCGAGCCCGGGGACATGGTGAGCGACTTCATCGGGATCTGGCGCGGCGGCAGGTTGTAGTTCACCCGCAGGCTCGCGTCGTCCGTGAAGCGCTTCCACGCGCCGGCATCCGACTCGTTCTCGGCCTTCAGGCCGAAGGTGATGTTGGACCAGCCGCCGTTGGCCGCCTGCTGCACGACGTTCTTCACGCCCGTGGCGCCGAACTCCAGATAGCCGGCCGCGCAGCTGGAACTCCAGCCCTTCGCGGCGGTCAGGGTCTGGAGCCAGGTCTGCCAGAAGCCGGCGGTCGTCGAGTTGTTCCAGGTGGTGCCCGACCCGATGGACTTGGTCAGGTAGAGCTGCACGGGCTTGGCGGTGCAGCTGTACGAGTGGGACTCGTACACGTTGAACTCGGCCGACAGGATGTGCTTGCCCGCGAACTTGCTCGTCACCGGGATGCGGTAGTAGACACGCTTCACGTCGGCGGCGGAACAGCCCGGAGATTCGCAGTAGCCCGTCCCGAAGTCCTTCACGTACGTGCTGTTGTACGTGAACTTGTAGTAGGGCTGCGAACCGTTGGTTCTCGAGATGCCGGCCCACGCGGAGGTGTGCGGGGTGTCCCAGGCCGGGTCGATCAGCACCGGATAGACGGTGCCGGGCGCGTCCAGCAGGGCCCGCGACGGGGTGAGGACCATGGCGTCCTCGCCACCCGTGCCCTGCCCGTCGGACGAGAGTTCGATGCCGACCTGGGCCGCGTGGGCGCCGTCGGCCGCCGGGGCGTCCACGGCGGTCGCCCCGGCCAGGGCGGAGGCGGACTTGACGGCTCGGGCGGCGGGGGCGGCCGTCTGTCCCACGGGCTTGCCGGGGCCGTCCTTCGCCGCCGCGGACGAGTCGTACATCATGGGTTCGGGGGCGGTGAACACCGTGCCGCCGGCGGCCTTGTCGACCGCTACGAGGGCGCCGTCCGGGTTCTCCCGCAGGCTGAGGCCGTCCGCGTTCAGCCCGATGCGGATGCGGTCGAGCTCCGGGTTCTTCGCCGCCTCGGGCGTCTTGACGACGAGCAGCTGGTTGAAGCCGGTGCGGGTCGCGGTCAGCCGGAGGTCGACGCCCGGGAGCACCGACGCGTAGGTGGCCGTCTCGCCGTTGAGCCGGGGTTCCGGAAGCGGCTCGGGCCAGGTCAGCTCCAGGACCTTGCCCGCACGCGTCATCCGTACCAGGGGCTTGTCGCCGCCTCCCGAGAAGGCGAGGTCCGACAGGGTCGCTCTGGGCTCGACCATCCCCTCGGTGACGCGCTTGAGGGTGGTGTCGATGTCCACCCAGGCGCCGGCCTTACGGGTGCGCACCGGCTGCGTGTGCGTGACCGACTCCAGCGTCCCGTCCGGACGCGCGGTCACCTCGCTGAACTCGGTCCGCATCGACCCCACGTCGACCGGCTTGCCCGACTTCTTGGCCTTCTCGACGGCGAGGCTCTCCGGCGTATCGGCGGCCTCGGGCTGCTGCCGTCCCTTCTCCTTGCCGTCGGTCACGCCGACCGCGGAGGCGTCCGCGGCAAGCGCTACCGACGCCCCTCCCGGCAGCACCGACACGGCGCTGATCAGACAGGCGACCGCCGTGGCGCAGGTCGCGCTGCGGATGGTTCTCCAACGTTCTCGGTCCGGTCTCACGAACCCCCCACTCCCACTGTTCATCGTGCGGGGCATGTAAGGACCTGTGGGTCCTGGGGGGCAACACGTATTCGCACGTCAGAGAGGAGGCCGAAGTCCGACCGGTCGACTCAACAGTGACATTTCCGCCTGGGCAAAAAGGGCAGTTGCCCACCCTCCCAGGTGACGTGTTTCACAAGCGGTTGAGAGTGTGTTCGTCAGGTGAAGGTTGCGTGTTCGTTCCGCGGCTGCCATCTGCCCGGTGCCGCGGAACGTCGTCGGAGCGGAAGAGCCAGCTGAGTCGTGGCTCGATGAAGGGCCGCATGATCCGGTGCACGGGGTGCGTGCAGAGCACGACGGCCAGGCCCACCGAGAGGACGGTGAGAACCGCCTGCCCCGGCACGCTCTGGACGAACTCGTGGTCGTACAGACCGCCGTGGAGGGCGGCCTGCCGGACGAAAGCGTGCAGCAGGAAGGCGGACATCGTGCCGGCCCCCAGAGCCGTGAACCAGGTACGGCGGCTCGGGACAAGGACGAGGAACGCGGCGGTGAGGACAAGCCCCACGGCATAGACGGCCGAGGCCAGCACGAGCCAGTGGACGTAGGAGACATGCAGCTCCGATGCGCCGGCACTCCGGTAGAACCACACCGCGCTGATGTCGGGGGCGATCACGTACGCGCCCACACCCGCGGTGACGAAGGCGACGACGGCGGCCGGCCGGGCCCAGGCCCTCTCCCGCAGCCACACCAGCCTCTCGGGCGACACGGTGAGGCCCAGCACGAAGAAGGGCAGGAACTGCAGGACCCGGGTGATCGAGAGCTGAGCGCCGAGCGAGAAGGCCCCCGCGGCGAGGAAGACCGCCGTGGTGGTCGTCACCGGCGCGCGCAGGTTCTGCCACAGGGGCGCGGACAGCCGCCACAGGAACAGGGCGATCAGGAACCACGTGACCCAGACGGGAGTGAGCGGCAGGATCTTGGGGTGCGTTCCCGCGAGGAAGCTGTTGAAGAGGGTGAGCAGCACGCCCCAGAGGACGAACGGGATCAGCACGCCGGTCGTCAGCCGGCGGACCTGCCGCGGCTGAGCCGTGTACGTCCTGGTGAAGTAGCCCGATATGAAGACGAACGCCGGCATGTGGAAGGCGTAGACCAGCAGGTACAGAGCCTTCACAGGGCGCTGCTCGGGCTGACCGATCAGGGGCTCCCAGAAGTGGCCGCAGACCACGAGGACGACGGCCAGCAGCTTGGCGTTGTCGAAGTAGGCGGCGCGCCCGAGCGCGGCTGTGTCGGTGGTGCCGACCTTCTGGTTCGGCAAGGCTGGCATGGACACGTAATTCCTCTGGGGGCCGGCTGGTGACAGGGCGTCCACGGCCGGGCGGCTCAGCGACGCGGCACGTGACACGGATTTTTTCGTCCGAGGCGAGAGTCAACCACGCCACGGGACCGGAGAGGTCCTGGGCGGCCCGCCGGAGCTACTCCCGCCAGGCCGTCGCCCGGCAGGCGAGGGCCACGGCTGCGGTCGCCAGGACCACGGCCGCGCCGAGCGCGGGCCACGGGAAGGTGACCGACGGCGCGCGGGCGTCGGTGACCAGGGCCGTCACGGCGGTCCGCACCGGGGAGCCGGCGGTGACCAGGGCGAGCAGCGAACCGAGCAGCAGGGCGGCGAGGGACCAGCCGCGCGAGGGGATCAGCGGGCGGGTGGTGAGGGCGCCGACAGCGGCGCCGGCCAGCACGCAGACGGCGGCCGCGAGCAGACCCTCGGCGCCCGCCGCGAGGGCGGCGACCCCGTGTCGGTCGCTGATCGCCGTCACACCGAGCGCCGTGCCGGCGCCCGTGAGCAGGGCGGCCGCCGTGCCCGTCAGGATCGCCGCCAGGTGCGCGCGGGCACGGCCGGCCGCCGCCGCGGTCACGGCGCGGGCGGCGGGCGGTTCCTGGTTCAGGCAGATCCGCACCGCCCAGGCCGTCACCGGGACGAGACCGGTCACGGCGTAACCGAGCGCGCCGAGCACCGGCTCGCCCGGGCGGATGCCGACGCCGACGTACGCCGCGTAGAGCAGGAAGGGCGCGAGCCAGCGCTGCGAGCGCAGGAGCAGGGCGGCCTGGTAGCGGAGCAGGGCGCTCATGGCCGTCATAGGGGTGCGCCTTCGGTGGTCGCCTCCGCGGTCAGCTGCTCGATGTGCCAGCCCGCGTCGAGCAGGGCCCGGAGGAGGGTGTCGGAGTGGTCCGCGCCGACCGTCGCGACGAGCCGCGGACCGCGCACCGCGCACGCCGGCGAGCCCGGCAGCCCCTCGGGGAGCCCGGTACCGCCGGAGGCGGCGATACGGATACGGGTGCCGGCGGCCGTATCGGTCGTCTCTACGCTGATGCCCACGCGGGTGCCGTTGGCGACCGGTGCGCCCGGGCCGGTCGCCGGGACGGTGCGGTCCGTGCGGTGGACCCTGCCCGCCGAGACCCGGTACTCCGCGTCCGCCTCCCCCTCCAGGCGGGCCGGGTCGTGGTCGACGAAGACGACGCGGGCGCCCGCCGCGACGCGTTCCCGCACCGCGCGGTCGAGTTCCGCGCGGGCGGCCGTGTCCAGGCCGGTCCACGCCTCGTCGAGGACGAGGAGGTCCGGCCCGGCGAGGAGCGCCTGCGCGACGGCGACCTTCTGGCTGGTGCCCTTGGAGAGGGCGGCCAGCGGGGTGTTCCCGTACGCGGACGCGCCGAAGCGGTCCAGCCACTCCCCCGCCCGGGCCCGCGCCGTACGCCCGTCCAGGCCCTGGATGCGGGCCAGGTGGACGAGGTAGCCGGTCGCGGTCAGGGGCAGGGCGGCCGGGAAGCGTTCCGGGACGTAGGCCGTGCGGGCGGGCCGGGCCGACACGCGGCCCGCGCTGGGGGCGTCGATGCCGGCGATCACCCGCAACAGGGTCGACTTGCCGGTGCCGTTGGTGCCCGTGACGCGTGTCAGGGTCCCGGCGGGCAGGTCGAGGCCCACCTCGCGCAGCACCCAGGGCCCGCGCGGTGTGTAGCGGCGTCCGACGCCCTCCAGGATCACGGTCGCGCCGGGATCAGTTGGCGGCCTTCTGGGGGGTCGCCTCGCTCGGGCGGACGATGACGAAGCCCTGGCCCTCCAGCTTCAGCTGGACCGCCTCGCCCGAACCGCCGCGCATCATCGAGCCGAAGGACTGGGAGCGGTGCAGCGAGGTCTGCAGGCGTTCGCTCCAGCCGACCACCGCGTCCGTGTCGACGAAGACCGGCTCCTGCGGGGCGACCGGGATGACGATCGGGTTGCCCTCGCACATCAGGGCGATCTTGCCGTAGCCGGTGAAGACGCTGTTGAACAGGCCGCCGCCGGTCATGCCGGCGCCCTTCACCGTCTTGATCTCGTAGTGGAGCGTGGAGTCGAAGCACAGCACGTTGCGGCCGTTGACGGTCAGGGCGTCGCCCTGCTCGATCTCCACGATGAAACAGTTCTGCGCCTCGTGGGCGAACCACGCCTCGCCCTGGCCGCGGACGGCCATCAGCGCCAGGCCCTCGCCGGTCACCGCCCGCTTGAGCAGGCCGCCGAGGCCCTGGCTCTTGTGCTCGAACTGGAGGTTCCCCCGGAAGGCGATCATCGAGCCCTGTCGGGCGTGCATCTCCCCGTTGACGGTGTACTTGACCGACTTGGCGTTCTGGAGGGTCATCCCCGGAAACGTCGCCGCCTCGGCGAGGTGCTCACTGGCGAAAAGATCACTCTTCATGGACGGCATCCTGTCCCGGAAGCCCTCATTCCCACAAGAATCGCTCGTACGGGCATCCGGGCGGGCTGGCAGACTTGCCGGGTGAGCAGCAACGACACCCGTGACGAGAAGCCGCAGTTCGTCCTCCCACTCGTGGTCCGCATCGAGAAGGCCGCACCCCCGGCCCGTACCGACGCCCTGGAGGCGGCGGCCCGCGCGGTCCTGGAGATCCTGGCCGACGAGCGGTCCCTCGGCGAGGGCGAGTGGGCGCAGGCCATGACGGACTGGCAGGACGCCCGGATCCGCAAGGTCGTACGGCGGGCCCGCGGCTCGGAGTGGCGTCGGGCGGCGGCCCTTCCGGGGATCGCGGTGACGGGCACGGGGGGCGGCGACCCCGACGGCGACGTTCCCGCCGCGGAGGTACGGGTCTTCCCGCCCGTCCCGCTCGACGGCTGGCCCAGGGAGCTGGCCAAGCTCCAGGTCTCCGGCACCGACCTCGACGACCCCGTCGAGCCGGGCCCGGTGCCGGAGGGCTCCGTCGTGCTGTGGCTGAACCCGGAGCTGGACATGTCCGCCGGCAAGACGATGGCGCAGGCGGGGCACGGTGCCCAGCTGCTGTGGTGGGAGCTCTCGGACGCCGACCGCAAGGCCTGGCGCGAGGCCGGCTTCCCGCTCGCGGTCCGTACGGCCGACGCGGCGCGCTGGGCCCGGTTGACGGCGGGCGGGCTCCCGGTCGTCCGGGACGCGGGCTTCACCGAGATCGCGCCCGGGTCGTGCACCGTCGTGGCCGAGGGCGGCGAGCAGATCGGCGCGCGGCTGCGGCTGCGCGCGCTGTAGGGCGGTTCCCCGGGATCGGGCGGGCCCCCCGCGGTCCCGAGGGCGCGCACCGGGGGGCCGCTGCACCGGAAGGCGGCGTCGCCGGGGGCCGCCACGGTTCCCGGCCGTCCCGAACAGCCGGGGCCCGCCGCGGTTCTTCGCCCGTCGAGAACCTCAAATCAACCTCTGAACGTCTCCCTGTCCGGATTCGAACGGCGGCTTCCGGGCCATCACGTGAGGGACCGAAGGAGGGGGACATGAAGGAACTCGGTATCGGCATCGGCTGGCGGCCCGAGATCGCGGACGCGGTCGAGGCGCTGCCCGGTGTCGACTGGGTGGAGGTCGTCGCCGAGAACGTCTGCGCCGGCCATCTGCCCGACTCCCTGCAGCGGCTGCGGGCCCGCGGGGTGACCGTCGTGCCGCACGGCGTCTCGCTGGGGCTGGGGGGTGCCGACCGGCCGGACGCCGGACGGCTCGCCGCGCTCGCCGAGAAGGCCACGGCCCTCGGGGCGCCGCTGGTGACGGAGCACATCGCGTTCGTACGGGCCGGGGGGCCGCTGACGGCGACGCCGCTCCTGGAGGCGGGCCACCTGCTGCCCGTGCCGCGCACCCGGGACGCGCTGGACGTGCTCTGCGAGAACGTCCGCATCGCGCAGGAAGCACTCCCGGTGCCGCTGGCCCTGGAGAACATCGCGGCCCTGATCGCCTGGCCGGGCGAGGAACTGACGGAGGGCCAGTTCCTGACGGAGCTCGTGGAGCGCACGGGGGTGCGGCTCCTGATCGACGTGGCCAACCTGCACACCAACCACGTCAACCGGGGCGAGGACCCGGCGGACGCGCTGTCCTCGCTGCCGGTCGAGGCCATCGCGTACGTGCACGTGGCGGGCGGCCTGGAGCGGGACGGCGTCTGGCACGACACCCACGCCCACCCGGTCCCCCGTCCCGTCCTCGACATCCTGGCGGACCTGGCCGCCCGGGTCTCCCCTCCCGGCGTCCTGCTCGAACGGGACGACCGCTTCCCGGCCCCGCAGGAGCTCGCCGCCGAACTCTCCACGATCCGCGCGACGGTCACCGGGGCCCGGCCCCGGCCGCTGCTCATCGGCGCGGGCGCCCGGGTCTCGGGCGGCCCCATGCCGGCGCGGGTGACGACGGGCACGGAGCCCCGCGTGCCGGCCCAGGCCGGGGCGGCTCGCCTCCCGGCCGAAGCCGGCACACCCGCCGCGCCGCCGGTCCCGGTCGCAGCCGGACGCAACGCCGCGCCGCCGATCCCGGCCGGAGCCGGAGCCCACACCGCCCCGCCGATCCCGGCCGAGACCGGAGCCCACACCGCGACGCCCATCCCGGCCGAGACCGGAGCCCACACCGCCCCGCCGACCCCGGTCGACGCCGGACCCGATGCCGCGCCGCCGCTCCCCGCCGAGACCGGAGCCGGCTCGTCCGCTCCCGGTGCGGCACCGGTGGCGGCCCCCGTCCCCGCGCCCCTCGCGGCGCACCCGCTCGCCGCGCCGCTCCGCGGCCCCGCCGCTCCGGCGGGCGCCCTCGCGGCGGCGCCGCGCCAGCGGGTCGCCGTCGCCGAGGCGGCGCTCCTGTCGGCGCTCGTGGCCGGGACGCCCTCGCCCGAGGGCTTCGACGTGCGGCGGCTCGGGGTGCAGAGCCGCGCGCTCGCGGCGAAGCGGGCGGACGTCGTGGCGAAGGTGGCGCCCGAGCTCCCGGAGATCCTGGGCGAGGGCTACCGGCCGGCGTTCCTCGCGTACGCCAGGAACCGGCCCATGACCGACGGCTACCGGCACGACGCCCTGGACTTCGTCGAGGGCCTGCTCGTGGCCGGCCGGCCCGACGACCCCGACGCCCGGCGGCGACTGACCGCCTGGTGGCGGGACCGGGCCGGCATCCGGCCGCCCGGCCCGGCGGCGCGCCTCGCGCACCGGGTCCGTACCGCACTGGGAAAGGGGTGAGGCGGCCATGATCACGACCGCTGTCGTCTTCTATGTCATCGGCGCCGCCGTCGTCGGCCTGCTCGTCACGAAGCTGAGGCGCACCCGGCGCGGGTCCGGCGGGCCCGTCCACGACCGCTACGAGGCCGCCTTCCTCAACGGCGGCCCGGCCCGGGTCGTGGACAGCGCGCTCGCCGCGCTGCAGGCCGAAGGCCGGCTCGTGATCGGCGGCCCGGGCCTGGTGTGGGCCGCCCAGCAGGGCGCCACCGCGCAGGACCCGGTGGAGCGCGCCGTGCTCGCGGAGCACACGGCGGCGGGCAACGGCGCCCTCGCCCCGCTGCGGATCGAGGTCATGCGGCACCCCGCCGTTCAGGAGATCGGCGACGCGCTGGCCGCGCGCGGGCTGCTCGTCGAGCCCCGGGCGCGGCGCTCGGCGATCCGCTGGAGCATCGGCACGGGCATCGCGAGCGTCTGCATGCTGCCGGTGACCCTGGTCGTGACGGTCATGGAGATGACGGGCCCGGGCAGCTCCGTGCCGTTCATCCTGAGGGTGCTGCCGGCGCTGTTCGGGGTCATCGTCACGGCCGTGGTCTGCGGGTCCTCGGTGGCGAGCCGGACGACGCCCGCGGGCCGGGCGGCCGTGACGGCCTTCGGGCGGGGCCACGCGCATCTCGCGGACCCGGGCACCCTGGTCGCCCTGCACGGGCTGCGGGCGCTGCCGGACCCTGCGCTGCGGGAGCAGCTGGCCACCGCGGCCCGCACCCCCGTGCACCGTCCGCGGCCGCACGCCTCGCACCGGGTCCGCTCGTCCTCGGGGTCCGACTCCTCCCACGACGCCGCCGTCCTGCCCGTGATGTGGTGCGCGTCGGCCGCCGGGGGCGAGACCGGGGGCGGCGGCTGCGGGAGTGGCAACTCCTGCTCCGGAGGCGGGAGCTCGTGCTCCGGCGGCGGGAGCAGCTGTTCCGGGGGCGGGAGCTCGTGCTCCTCGTCGTCGTGTTCCTCCTCCAGCAGCTCGTGCTCCTCCTCCAGCAGTTCCTGTTCCTCCTCCTCCAGCTCCTGTTCCTCCAGCAGCTGAGGGCACGACCCCCGGGGAGCCCGCCAATCGGGTGGCGGGCCGGTCCGTCCTGCCGTACAACCTGATCATGGTCTGGGTCCCGCTGCTCCTCGTCGCCTTCGTGGTCTCCGGTGTCGCCTGCGCGCGGGTGTGCCGGGACGCCGTCGCCGGCGACGGCCGGGGGCGCGGGGACGCGCTCTCCGTCCGCGAGGCCGCCTATCTCGCGGGCGGCCCGCTGCGGGTCGTCGACCTCACGCTGGTCGGCCTGCACCGCTCGGGGCTCGTGCTGCTCGCGCACACCGGCTGGGCGACCGTCGTGGACGGTGCGGGCGGCCGGGACGAGGTCGAGCGCGCGGCGCTCGGCGCGATCGGGCCGGGCGGCCAGGCCCGGATCGGGGACGTACGGCAGCTGGCCGCCGGCGCCGCGAGTGTCCGGGCGCTGGCCGACGGGCTGGTGGCGCGCGGGCTCGCGCTGCCCGAGGCCGAGCGGCGGGACACGGCCGCGGGGGCGCGCGGGGTGCGGGGCGCGTTCCTGCTCACGCTGCTGCTCGGGGCCGGTGCGGTGCTGCTGGGGCCGGCGGGCGAACGCGGGCCGGTGGTGGCCTGGTTCTCGCTGCCGCTCGTGGCGGCCGGGCTGTGCCTGCTGATCGCCAGGGCCGACGACCCCCGCCACGGCTGCTGGGCCTCGCCGGCCGGGCGGCGGCTGCTCTCGGGGCTGTCCCCCCACGACCCGCTGACGGCGCTCGCCCGGCGGGGCACGGAGGTCCTCGAACCGGAGCTGCGTGCCGCCTTTCGGGTACATGACAGGCGACACCCCGGCTAGGTCCTGGACGAAGCCGGGGCTCTGCGCCGACCCTCCTCGTGTCGCCCTGCTCCGCGGCCACGAAGGGAAAACGTCGATGAAGGCGGTCGCGCTGCACGCGCTGGTGCTGTCCACTCTCCTGACCCCGGCCCTGGCCGGGCCGCCCCGGCCCGACGCACCGCTCTCCGAGAGCCGCGGCGTGGCCGCCGCGGCGCGCGACGCGGCCGCCGCGGGGATCCGCTTCGGGCCGTGCCCGGCGGTCGAGAGGCTGCCGGCCCCGGTGGAGTGCGGCACCGTGCGCGTCCCGCTCGACTACGCGCACCCCGAGGGCACCCTCGTCCCGCTCACCGTCAGCCGGGTGAAGGCCTCGGGGCCCGCGGCCGACCGGCAGGGCGCGCTCGTCTACAACCCGGGCGGCCCCGGGGCCTCCTCCACGTACTTCCCGCTCGCCGCCGGGCTCCCCGCCTGGCGGCGGATCGCCGCCGCGTACGACCTGGTCGGCTACGCCCCGCGCGGGGTCGGGCGTTCCGCTCCCGTCTCGTGCCAGGACCCGGCCGACCGCGTGACGGGCCCGACCCTCGCGCCGGTCCACCCGTCCGAGGTCTTCAAGAAGGAGCGGATCGCCCGCGCCACCACGTACGCCCAGGGCTGCGCCCGCCGCACCGGGGCCGCGCTGAAGCACTACCACTCGCTGAACAACGCGCGGGATCTGGAGGTGCTGCGGGCCGCGCTCGGCGAGCGGCGCCTGACGTACATGGGCGCCTCCTACGGCACGTACTTCGGCGCGCTGTACGCGACGCTCTTCCCGCACCGCGTGCGCCGGATGGTCTTCGACGCGCCCGTGAACCCCGCGCCGCCGCAGATCTGGTACGTCAACAACCTCGACCAGTCCCTCGCCTTCGAGCGCCGCTGGGCCGACTTCCGCGCGTGGGCCGCCCGGCACGACCGGGTGTACGGGCTCGGCACGAGCGCCGACGCGGTGGGCGAGCACTACGAGAAGGTGCGCGTCGAGCTCGCGGCCGCCCCGGCGGGCGGGAAGGTCGGACCCGGACAGCTGCACGGGGCGATGCTGCAGGCGCTGTACGACGACCGCTTCTGGCCGGCCCGGGCGGCCGCCCTCGGGGCCTATCTGAAGGGCGACCCGAAGCCGCTGATCGCCCAGGCGGCGCCGGCCGCCCCGGCCCGCTCCGGCGAGGCGGCGGCCGGCGACCCCGGGAACGCGACCGCCGTCTACACGGCGGTCGAGTGCAACGACGCCCCCTGGCCGGAGGACTTCGCCGTGTGGGACCGGGACAACACCCGGCTCGCCCGCCGGGCCCCCTTCGAGACCTGGGACAACGTGTGGGCCAACCTGCCCTGCGCGTACTGGAAGGCACCGCGCCGACGCCCGCTGGACGTGCGGACCGGTCCGGGCGTGCTGCCGCCGGTGCTCATCCTGGCCGCCGAGCGGGACGCGGCGGCGCCGTACGAGGGGGCGCTGGAGCTGCAGCGGCGCCTGGCGGGCGCGGCCCTGGTGACGGAGTCGGACGCCGGTTCGCACGGCATCGGGGGCGGCGCGAACGCCTGCGTCAACGCCTATCTGGAGCGCTATCTGCTCACGGGAGCGGTGCCGGGCGCGAAGGCGGGTGGCACCCCGGGAGCGGAGTCGGGCACGGCCGGGGGCGCGGAGTCGGGCACGGAGGCCGGAGGCGACTTTGGGGAGACGACCGGCGCGTCGGCCGGCCCGGAAGGGACGCCGGTGCGGCGCGCGTCGTGCGCGCCGCACCCGGAGCCGGACCCGGTGTCGCTGGAGCGGCAGGCGGAGGTCCGCGAGCCGTCTGATCTTCCGGGTCGAGGGATCACCGCCAGGCTGGGCGCCGGACGGTGACCGTGTCGGGTGGACCGGGCCGTCAGGCCAGGCCGGCCACCAGGTCCGCCACGCTCTTGCGGCGGCCGGTGTAGAACGGGATCTCCTCGCGGACGTGCAGCCGCGCCTCGGAGGCCCGCAGGTGACGCATCAGGTCGACGATGCGGTACAGCTCGTCGGCCTCGAAGGCGAGGATCCACTCGTAGTCGCCGAGCGAGAACGAGGCGACCGTGTTGGCGCGCACGTCCGGGAAGCCGCGGGCCATCTTGCCGTGGTCGGCGAGCATGCGGCGGCGGTCCTCGTCCGGCAGCAGGTACCAGTCGTAGGAGCGGACGAAGGGGTACACCGATACGTAGTCGCGCGGGGTCTCGTCGGCCAGGAAGGCCGGGATGTGCGACTTGTTGAACTCGGCGGGGCGGTGCAGCGCCATGTTCGACCAGACCGGCTCGAGGGCGCGGCCCAGCCTGGTGCGGCGGAAGAGGTTGTACGCCTCCTGGAGCTGGTCGCTCGTCTCGGCGTGCCACCAGATCATCACGTCGGCGTCGGCGCGCAGACCCGACAGGTCGTACGTGCCGCGGACGGTGATGTCCTTGGCCGCGAGCTGGTCGAACAGCTCCTGGACCTCGTCGGCGTAGCCGCCGCGGTCCTCGGGCAGAACGTCGCGCAGCTTGAAGACAGACCACAGGGTGTAGCGGATGACCTCGTTGAGGTCCTTCGCCTTCTTACCGGCGTTCGGGATCTTTTCGGGCGCACTCATGCGTCCATTCTCGCCCGTCACGGACAGTGCCCCGCACCAGGGTCGCCCGTTTTCGACGTGGCGATGATCTCGTCCCCGATCCGGGCCGTGATCTCGTCGGCCGCGCGCCGCCCGGAGGCGATGCAGGCGGGGATCCCGACGCCCTCGTAGGCCGCGCCCGCGAGGGCCAGACCGGGCAGCGCGGCGACGGCGGCGCGGATGCGGGCGACGCGGGCGAGGTGGCCGACCGGGTACTGCGGCAGGCCGCCCGTCCAGCGGGTGACGGTGGAGGCGACGGGCCGGGCGGCGAGCCCGACGGCGTCGCCCAGGTCCTTGAGGGAGGAGTCCACCAGGTCGGCGTCCTCGCGGTCCAGCTGCGACTCCTCTCCGTGGCGGCCGACGGAGGTGCGCAGGACGAAGAGGTCGGGGGCGGCGTCGGCGACCCAGCTCCACTTCTGGCTGGAGAAGGTGGAGGCCTTGATGGTGCGGCCGTCGACGGGCGGGACGAGGAAGCCCGAGCCCGGCAGGGCGGGGAGGGCGGAGCCGGCCGGTCCGCCGGGCAGCTCGGAGCGGCGGAAGGCGAGGGTGACCAGGGCCATGGAGGCGTACTCGATCGCGGCGAGCTCGGCGGCGGCCGCGGGGGCGTGGGCCCGGAGCAGCGCGGCGGTGACCGGGGCCGGGGTGGCCAGGACGACGGCGTCCGCGTCGAGGGTCAGCGGCTCCCCGTTCGCGCGCCGGGTGAGCACCTGCCAGCCGGCCGGGGTCCGCCGCAGCCGCCCTCCGGGGACACGGGTGAGGATCTCGCCGCCGGCGGCCCGGATCGCGTCGGCGACGGCGCCCGGCAGGGTGCCGACGCCGCCGCGGAGGCCGGCGAACACGCTGCCGCCGAGGCCGGTGCCGGCGCCGGCGGCGTCGCTCGGGGTGGCGGCGCCGGCCTGCTGGACGGCGCGCACGGCCTCGGTGAGCGTGGGGTGACGGCGGGCGGCCGCGAAGAGCGCGGGCACGGCGGCCTTCATGGAGATGCGGTACGCGTCGCCCGCGTAGACGCCGCCGAGGAGGGGTTCGACGAGCCGGTCGACGACCTCGTGGCCCATCCGCTCGGCGACGTACGCGCCGATGGCGATGTCCTCGCCGATCTCGGTCGCCGGGAGCGCGAGGTCGCGGCCGATGCGGGCGACGGCCTCGGCGGACAGCAGGCCCTCGACGGCGCGGCCGTCGCCGGGCACGCCCATGACGTGGCCCTTCGGCATGGGGACGAGCGTGCCGCGGGACCAGACGGAGGCGGTGGTGGTGGCGGGGGCCTGGAGCCGGTCGCCGAGACCGACCTGCCCGGCGAGCGCGACGGCCTCGGGGCGGCGGGCGAGCAGGGACTCGGCGCCGAGGTCGACGGGGGCGCCGGCGATCTCTCCGGCGAGGAGCTTGCCGCCCAGGCGGTCGGACTCCTCCAGGAGGGTCACCCGGGCGCCCGCGGTGACCAGGCGGTGGGCGGCGGCCAGCCCGGAGATGCCGCCGCCGACCACGACGACGCGCGGTCCGCCCGGCCGCCCGCCGCCGGTCCGGGCGTCGGCGGCCCGGGCGCCGGCGGCCCGGGCCTCCGTGGCCCGGGCCTCCGTGGTCCGGGCCTCCGTGGTCCGACCGTCCGTGCGCTGCGCGTCCGTGCGCTGCGCGTCCGTGCGCTGCGCGTTCGCGTTCATGGGGCCGTTCATGGGACCACTCTCTCAAATCGCCCGCGCGGTCCCGTTCCGAGGCCCGACCGTGACCGCTTCGCGACCGCCGGACCGCAACCCCCTCCCCCGCCCCCGCGTCCAACGGGCATCACACACCGAGACCCCGGGGGGTACGGCATGCGAAGAGAGCGCACGGCCGCGGCGGCGGCGCTGCTGACGGCTTCACTCGTCCTGACCGGCTGCGCGGCCGGAGCGGACGACACGCGGGGCGACGCCAAGGGGCTGAGCGCGGGAAGGTCCGGGTACGCGGGCCCCGAGGCCGCGTCGGACGGCGCGGCGGACACCGCGTCGGGCGCCGGACGGACCACCGCGCCGCAGCCCCGGACCCCCGTCGCCGTGCGGCAGCACGTCATCCGGACCGCCGAGCTGGCCGTCGAGGTCCGGGACGCGGCGAAGGCGACGGCCGCGGCGCGCCGGGCCGCCGCGAACGCGGGCGGGCACGTCGAGAACGAGACGACCGAGCGGATCGACGACACCCACGTCACCTCGCGGCTGGTGCTGCGGGTCCCGCAGGAACGCTACGACGCCGTCCTGGCCGAACTGACGGGCGCGGGCAAGCTGCTGTCGCGCAAGGCGGACGCCAAGGACGTCACCGGGCAGGTGGTGGACGTGGAGAGCCGGATCGCGACGCAGCGGGCCAGCGTGGCGCGGGTACGGGCACTGATGGACCGGGCCACGCGACTGAGCGACGTGGTCACCCTGGAAGGCGAACTGAGCCGCCGTCAGGCGGACCTGGAGTCCCTGCTCGCCCAGCGGTCCGCGCTCGGGGACCGGACGTCGATGGCGACGATCACCCTCCAGCTCACCGAGCCGGAGACCGCGCCGGCCGCGGAGGACTCCGACCGGCCGGGCCTCCTCGACGCGCTGTCCGGCGGCTGGGCCGCGCTCGTGGCGGCCGCCGCCTGGATCCTGGTCGTCCTCGCCGCGCTCGCGCCGTGGCTGGCGGTGGCGGCGCTCGCGTACGCGGTGTGGCGGTGGGCGATCCGGCCGCGGCGGACCCGGGCCCGCTCGGCGCCGCTCGCGGGAGCGTCCGTCCCGGCGGCGCGAGGGGCCGGAAACCGGCCAGGGGCACCCGGTGAGGAGGAGCGGGCCCGCTCCGTCGCGCCCGGGGAGGAGCCGGGCCCTGAAGAATAGGGCTCATGAGCGAACGACTGGTGGTCATCGGCGGTGACGCGGCGGGCATGTCCGCCGCGTCGCAGGCGCGCAGGCTCAAGGAGCCCGGGGAGCTGGAGATCGTCGCCTTCGAACGGGGGCACTTCAGCTCGTACTCGGCCTGCGGCATCCCGTACTGGGTGGGCGGTGACGTCCCGGTGCGCGACGCGCTGATCGCCCGCGCCCCCGAGGAGCACCGGGCGCGGGACATCGACCTGCGGATGCGGACCGAGGTCACCGAGCTCGACGTCGCCGGGCAGCGGGTGCGCACCCGGGACCTGGAGTCGGGCGCGGAGTCCTGGACGGGCTTCGACAAACTGGTGATCGCGACCGGCGCCCGGCCGCTGCGGCCGCCGCTGCCGGGCATCGACGCGCCGGGCGTGCACGGCGTGCAGACGCTGGACGACGGGCAGGCGCTGCTCGACTCGCTGACGGCGGCCCGCGGCCGGCAGGCGGTGGTGGTCGGCGCCGGGTACATCGGGGTGGAGATGGCGGAGGCGCTCCTCGGCCACGGCTTCGAGGTGACGGTCCTGACCCGGGGCGAGCAGCCGATGGCGACGCTCGACCCGGACATGGGGCGGCTGGTGCACGAGGCGATGGACGGGATGGGCATCACGACCATCGCCTCGTCGCCGGTGACGAAGATCCTCACGGGCGGGGACGGCCGGGTGCGGGCGGTGGCCACGGACGAGGGCGAATACCCGGCGGACGTGGTGGTGCTCGGCACCGGCGTGGTCCCGGAGACCTCGCTGGCGCGGGCGGCGGGACTGCCGCTCGGCACGTACGACGGACTGCTGACGGACCTGTCGATGCGGGTGCGCGGGCACGGCAACATCTGGGCGGGCGGCGACTGCGTGGAGGTCCTCGACCTGGTGTCGGGGCGGGAGCGGTACGTACCGCTGGGCACGCACGCCAACAAGCACGGCCAGGTGATCGGCTCGAACGTGGGCGGCGGCTACGCGACCTTCCCGGGCGTGGTCGGGACGGCGGTGTCGAAGGTCTGCGACCTGGAGATCGCCAGGACCGGGCTGCGGGAGAGGGACGCCCGGGAGGTCGGGCTGCAGTACGTGACGGTGACCGTGGAGTCGACGAGCCGGGCGGGCTACTACCCGGGCGCGGCGCCGATGACCGTGAAGATGCTGGCGGAGCGGCGTACCGGCCGTCTGCTCGGGGTGCAGATCGTCGGCCGCGAGGGGGCCGGCAAGCGGGTGGACGTCGCGGCCGTGGCGTTGACGGCGGGGATGACGGTGGAGACCATGACGGCCCTCGACCTGGGCTACGCGCCGCCGTTCTCACCGGTCTGGGACCCGGTCCTGGTCGCGGCCCGCAAGGCGGTGGCGGCCGTACGCGCGGCGGGCTGACCGGGGCGGCCGGCGGCGGGTGCGTGCTGACGCCGTACGGGGCAGCGCACTGACCCGAGCGAGCGGCGACCGGGGCCGCCGGCGCCTCACGCGCGGAGGCCCGACGGGAGCACCGGCGCCCCTGAACCCTTACGGGCGGCGGGCTGACCGGGGCGGCCGGCGGCTGGGGTCACTCTCCGGCGTACGGCCGGGGGCCGGCCGGAGCGCTCGGTGGCGGAGGGCCTGGGCCTGTCGGCGCCGTACGCGCGGCGCGCCGCCCCGGACGGCCGGTGGGGATGACCTGCCCGCGTACGGGCCGCGGGCCGGCGCGAGCGCCCGCCGCGGAGGCCGGCCTGCTTCCGCCGGCGGCCGCGTGGCCCGGCCGCCGCCCGCCGTGTGCCGTCGGGCGGGCGGCGGGTGTCGGACGGCCGTGCGCGTGGGGACGTGTGCGCGTGTGGACGTATGTCAGACGGCCGTGCGCGTGTGGACGTAGTCGACCAGGCGCGTCAGGGCGTCCGGGTCCATCGCCGGCATGACGCCGTGGCCCAGGTTGAAGACGTGCCCCTCCAGACCCTTCGCGGCGTCGAGGACCTCGTCCGTCTTGGCCTCGACGACCTCGCGCGAGGCGAAGAGGACGGCCGGGTCCAGATTGCCCTGGAGCGCCTTGCCGGGGCCGACGCGGCGGGCGGCCTCGTCGAGCGGGACGCGCCAGTCGACGCCGACGACGTCCGCGCCGGCCTCGCCCATGAGGCCGAGGAGCTCGCCCGTGCCGACGCCGAAGTGGATGCGCGGGACGCCGTAGGAGGCGACCGCGTCGAACACCTTGACGGAGGCCGGCATCACCGAGCGGCGGTAGTCCGCCGGGGCGAGGGCGCCCACCCAGGAGTCGAAGAGCTGGACGGCGGAGGCGCCGGCCTCGATCTGCACCTTGAGGAAGGCCGAGGTGATCTCGGCGAGGCGGTCGAGCAGGTCGGCCCACAGCTGCGGGTCGCCGTACATGAGCGCCTTGGTGTGCTCGTGGCTGCGCGACGGACCTCCCTCGACGAGATAACTCGCGAGGGTGAACGGCGCACCGGCGAAACCGATCAGCGGGGTGGACCCCAGTTCGGCGGTGAGCATGCCGATCGCCTCGGTGACGTAGTGGACGTCCTCGGGGGTCAGGTCGCGCAGCCGGGCCAGGTCGGCGCGGGTGCGGATGGGCTCGGCGACGACCGGGCCGACACCGGGCTTGATGTCGAGGTCGAGGCCGATGGCCTTGAGGGGGACGACGATGTCGCTGAAGTAGATCGCCGCGTCGACCTTGTGCCGGCGCACCGGCTGCAGGGTGATCTCGGTGACCAGCTCGGGCCGCATGCACGACTCGAGCATGGGAATGCCCTCGCGGACCTTGAGGTACTCGGGCAGGGACCGCCCGGCCTGCCGCATGAACCAGACCGGCGTGTGCGGCACGGCCTCACGCCGGCACGCCTTCAGGAACGCGGAGTCGTACGTCTGCGGCTGGTGCTTCGTCGGGTTGCCCTCAGGGCGGTCATTGGCACTCACGCCCAGAATCTTCGCATGTGGCGAGAAGCCGCTCGCCCGGCCCGGGTGTCCCTCCCTGCGCACGGGCCCCGTTCCGCCTACTCTTCCCGGCATGGCTGCGGCTCAGGGACATTCTTCCGATCATTCCGACGGCATTCGAGGGACGGAGAAGGCGGCGGGCGACAGGGTGGACCCCACGACTCCGGCCCCGCCCCCGGAGGCGGACCCGGTGCCGCCCGCGTTCCGGCGGGCGGTCGAGGGACTGGGCGCGGTCCGGCTGCGGCCGGAGATCGAGGTCGACCCGACCCGGCCGCCGCAGCGGCTCGCGCCGTACGCCCACGCCCTGGAGGCGGCGGTCGTGGACGGCGAGGACGACCTGGCGGACGGGCGGCTGGTGCTGCTGCACGACCCGGCGGGGCACGACGCCTGGAAGGGCACCTTTCGCCTGGTGACCCTGATCAGGGCGGAGCTGGAGCCGGAGATGGCCTCGGACCCGCTGCTGCCGGAGGTCTGCTGGTCCTGGCTGACCGGGGCGCTGGAGGCGCGCGGCCTGTCGTACGGGGAGGCGAGCGGCACCGTCACGATGGCGGGCTCGCACTACTTCGGCGGGCTCGCGGAGCGGCGTCCGGCGACCCAGATCGAGATCCGGGCCTCGTGGACGCCGAAGGAGGGCCAGGCCGGGGTGCCGGACACCGGGACCCACCTGGCGGCCTGGTGCGATCTGCTCTGCCAGGTCGCGGGGCTGCCGCCGTCGGTGGACCCGGCCCCGGGGGCCGGCACGGGCACGGCCTCGGGCGCGGGCGTCGTCTCGCTGCCGCAGCGGCGCGGCCCGCAGCATCCCTAGCGCGGACGGCGGGTGCGCGGCCGGACGGCGAGGGCGGCGGGTGCGCGGCCGGACGGCGAGGGCGGCGGGTGCGCGGCCGGACGGCGAGGGCGTCACCCGAACGGCCGGGGCGGGACCCGGACCGCGCGTGCGCCACCCGCACCGCGACGGCGTCATCCGGCCCGCCAGGGCGTGATCCCGGCCCCGGCCGTTGACGGCGGGCTCCGTAGCGCGGACGGCGGCGTAATGAGGGTCGATTTCCGGACACTTTCGAGTGGGGCGGGCGTGAGGCTCGTACGATGATCGATCACGTATCCGAATTGCC
Organism: Streptomyces sp. NPDC048018; assembly: GCF_043202995.1. NCBI lineage: Bacteria > Bacillati > Actinomycetota > Actinomycetes > Kitasatosporales > Streptomycetaceae > Streptomyces > Streptomyces sp. NPDC048018. The sequence continues at coordinate 79,020 of NZ_JBIDBK010000010.1, read as the reverse complement.
CCAATTGTTACTCACCAAATCGTGATCTTTCCCTAAAGGCGGGCGGCCCAGCTGCCGAAGGAGTCAATGACCCCTTCACCTCGGGTCCGCCCCCGGCTTCTTCCCCGAGCCGGCTCCGTCCCCCACCTTCCCCAGGAGGCCTGGTGTCCGTTCTCCTCGAGCAGCCCGCAAGCCTGGTCGCCTACCGCCCGAACAAGCCGACGGCCATGGTCGTCGTGGCCGACCCACGCGTGCGTTCCACCGTCACCCGCCACCTGTGGGCGCTCGGAGTGCGGGACGTCATCGAGGCGTCGTCCATCGCGGAGGCCCGTCCCCGCGTCGGCAACCCGCGCGACATCTGCGTGGCCGACGTCCACCTTCCCGACGGCAGCGGGCTGACCCTGCTGTCCGAGACCCGCGCCGCGGGCTGGCCCAACGGCCTCGCCCTCTCCGCCGCCGACGACATCGGCGCGGTCCGCAACGCCCTCGCCGGGGGCGTCAAGGGCTATGTCGTCACCGGTACGCGCACCAACATCGGGCACCCCACCCGCCCCGGTGCCGCGCCCATCGGTTCCGCGGCCGCCCGCCTCGGCCACCGCCGCCCCCCGGGTGCCCCGAGCCACCCGGGCGGCTACCGCGAGCTCTCCGGCCGTGAGGTCGAGGTGCTGCGGCTGGTGGCCGAGGGACAGTCCAACAAGGCGATCGGCGTCTCCATGGGCCTGTCGGCCCTCACCGTGAAGAGCCACCTCGCCCGCATCGCCCGCAAGCTGGGCACCGGAGACCGGGCGGGCATGGTCGCCGTGGCCCTGCGCACCGGGATCATCCACTGACCGGCACGGCCTCACGAAGGGCGTGAAGCGCGGCAGTCGCCCGTCGACGGAACGTTCCCTCTCGCTCCCGCCGGTCCCCCCGGCGGTCGCGGGTTCGGGCTGTTCCGTCGATGGGCTCTTGCCATTCACAGATACCCTTGACAGGTGACCGACGCCCAAGACACCGCGAGTGACACCGCACTGCGAACCACCGGGGGCGCCCCCTCGGACGACGACGTCCCTGCGCATGGGCTGCCGATCCCGCTGCTCGAACCCCGGGAGGGCGTTCCGCCCGTCGTCGCGACCGAGGACGCCCTCGCCGAGGTGATCGCCGCCTTCGCGGCCGGCCGCGGCCCCGTCGCCGTCGACGCCGAACGCGCCTCCGGCTACCGCTACGGGCAGCGCGCCTATCTGGTCCAGCTGCGCCGGGAGGGCGCGGGCACCGCGCTCATCGACCCGGTGGGCTGCCCCGACCTGTCCGGCCTCGGCGAGGCGCTCGCCGGCACCGAATGGATCCTGCACGCCGCCACCCAGGACCTGCCGTGTCTGCGTGACATAGGCATGGTGCCGACACGGCTCTTCGACACCGAGCTCGCCGGGCGGCTGGCCGGCTTCCCGCGGGTGGGCCTCGGCGCGATGGTCGAGACGGTCCTCGGCTACGCCCTGGAGAAGGGCCACTCCGCCGTCGACTGGTCCACCCGGCCGCTCCCCGAGCCCTGGCTGCGCTACGCGGCGCTCGACGTGGAGCTCCTCGTCGACCTGCGCGACGAGCTGGAGAAGGACCTGGACCGGCAGGGCAAGCTGGAGTGGGCGCTCCAGGAGTTCGACGCCATCGCCTCCGCGCCGCCCGCGCCGCCGCGCAAGGACCCCTGGCGCCGGACGTCGGGCATGCACAAGGTGCGCCGGCGCCGCCAGATGGCGGTCGTACGGGAGCTGTGGACGGCCCGCGACAAGGTGGCACAGCGGCGGGACGTCTCCCCCGGCAAGGTGCTGAGCGACGCGGCGATCATCGAGGCCGCCCTCGCGGTGCCCCCGAACGTGGGCGCCCTCTCCGCGCTGCCCGGATTCGGGCAGCGGATGGGCCGGCGCCAGCTGGAGCAGTGGCAGGCGGCCGTGGACCGGGCGAAGGCCCTGCCGGACGCCGAGCTGCCGCAGCCGGGCCAGCAGGTGGCGGGTCCGCCGCCGCCGCGGGCCTGGGCGGACAAGGACCCGGCCGCCGCGGCCCGGCTCTCCGCGGCCCGAGCCGCGGTCTCGGCCCTCGCGGAGGAGCTGAACCTGCCGCAGGAGAACCTGATCACCCCGGACACGGTCCGCCGCGTCTGCTGGGAGCCGCCGTCCCCGGCCACCCCGGAGACGGTCGCCGCGGCACTCACCGGCCACGGCGCCCGCCCCTGGCAGGTCGGCCTGGTCACCCCGCTGCTGACGCGCGCGCTGGCGGCGCAGGCCTGAGCGCCGGACACCCGCCGTACGGGGTCCTCACTCCTCCAGGGGAATGAGGGCCCCGTCCTCGTCCCGGGCGCAGTTCCCGGTCTCCGCGCCCTCGCCCCTCCCCCGCCCGAGCCAGGGCTCGGACAGGGTGGGCACGAGCTTCGCCTGGCGCTCCCACCCTCCGAGCCGCGGGGGTGCGCCGGCGTCGCCGGGTGCCGCCAGGGCTGCCGGGGTGCCGTCGCGCCGTGGGCGTGGGGGCGGGCCCTCCCCTTCGCCCGTGCGGCCCTCCGGTGATCTCGGGCCGGTGCGCAGGAGGACCGGATGCCGTTTTCCGGTGCCTCCGTCGGTGTGACGTTCGCCGCTTGGGGCGGGGGGACTGGGCAGTCTGGTTACCCGCAAGTAGCATGGGGGGAGCAAGCGCGCGCTTAGCCGCGTGCCGGGCAGCGCGCCCGCAGCAGTGCCACCCCGCACCCTGGAGGAGAGCCATCGTGCCTCGTACCGTCAGGGACGTCGTCTTCGTCGACGGCGTCCGTACCCCGTTCGGCAAGGCGGGCCCGAAGGGCATCTACCACGAGACCCGCGCCGACGACCTCGTCGTCAAGGCCATCAGGGAGCTGCTGCGCCGGAACCCGGGTCTCGACCCCGCCAAGATCGACGAGGTCGCCATCGCCGCGACCACGCAGATCGGCGACCAGGGCCTGACCCTCGGCCGCACCGCCGGCATCCTCGCGGGCCTGCCGCAGTCCGTGCCGGGCTACTCCATCGACCGCATGTGCGCCGGTGCGCTGACCGCCGTCACCACGACGGCCGGCTCGATCGCCTTCGGCGCCTACGACGCCGTCATCGCCGGTGGTGTCGAGCACATGGGCCGCCACCCCATGGGCGAGGGCGTCGACCCGAACCCGCGCTTCGTGTCGGAGAAGCTCGTCGACGAGTCCGCCCTCTTCATGGGCATGACCGCCGAGAACCTGCACGACCGCTACCCGAGCATCACCAAGCAGCGCGCCGACGAGTACGCCGTGCGCTCGCAGGAGAAGGCCGCCAAGGCGTACGCCGACGGCAAGATCCAGCAGGACCTGGTGCCGATCTCGGTCCGCCGCACCTCGCCCGAGGGCGGCGAGACCGGCTGGGGCCTGGTCACCGCCGACGAGCCGATGCGCCCGGGCACCACGCTGGAGTCGCTGGCCAACCTGAAGACGCCGTTCCGCGTCCACGGCAACGTCACCGCGGGCAACGCGGCCGGCCTGAACGACGGCGCCACCGCCTCGATCATCGCCTCCGAGGACTTCGCCCGCGAGAACAACCTCCCGGTGAAGATGCGCCTCGTCTCCTACGCCTTCGCCGGCGTGGAGCCCGAGGTCATGGGCTACGGCCCGATCCCGGCCACCGAGAAGGCGCTGGCCCAGGCCGGCCTGTCCATCTCGGACATCGGTCTCTTCGAGATCAACGAGGCCTTCGCCGTGCAGGTCCTCGCCTTCCTGGAGCACTACGGCATCGCCGACGACGACGCCCGCGTCAACCAGTACGGCGGCGCCATCGCGTACGGCCACCCGCTCGCCTCCTCCGGCGTCCGTCTGATGACGCAGCTGGCCCGCCAGTTCGAGGAGAACCCGCAGGTCCGCTACGGCCTCAACACGATGTGCGTCGGCTTCGGCATGGGCGCGACGGTCATCTGGGAAAACCCCCACTGGGAGGGCAAGTGAGCACCACCGCTGAGCTTCTGAAGGGCGCCGCCGAGCTCTTCCCGGACGAGGTCGTCACCTCGGCCCACGTCCGTCACTTCGAACTCCCCGCGGGTGCGGGCCGGTTCGCGCTGATCACGCTGGACAACGGCTTCGACCACACCAAGCCGACCACCTTCGGCCCGCAGTCGCTCGCCAACCTCAACACGGCGATCGACCAGGTCGAGGCCGAGGCCGCGAACGGTGAGATCGTCGGCGTCGGTGTCACCGGCAAGCCGTTCATCTTCGCCGTCGGCGCGGACCTCAAGGGCGTCGAGCTGCTCAAGCAGCACTCCGACGCGCTCGCCATCGGCAAGGGCGGCCACGACGTCTTCAAGCGTCTGGCGGGCCTGGCCGTCCCGACCTTCGCGTACTACAACGGCGCGGCCATGGGCGGCGGCGTCGAGGTCGGTCTGCACTGCACCTACCGCACGGTCTCGAAGGCCCTCCCCGCCTTCTCGCTGCCCGAGGTCTTCCTCGGCCTGGTGCCCGGCTGGGGCGGCTGCACGATCCTGCCGAACCTGATCGGCGCGGAGAAGGCCGTCTCGGTCATCATCGAGAACAGCCTCAACCAGAACCGCCAGCTCAAGGGCAAGCAGGTCTTCGAGCTCGGCATCGCCGACGCCCTCTTCGAGGGCGCCGACTTCCTGGAGCAGTCCCTCATCTGGACCGCGCAGGTCCTGAAGGGTGACGTCACCGTCGAGCGCCCGGAGATCGACCGCGGCGAGGGCTGGGACCAGGCCGTCGCCAAGGGCCGTGCCATCGCCGACTCCAAGGTGCACGGCGCCGCCCCGGCCGCCTACCGCGCCCTCGACATCATCGAGGCGTCCAAGGACGGCGACCTGCAGAAGGGCTTCGACGCCGAGGACCAGGCCCTCGCGGACCTGATCATGGGCGGCGAGCTGCGCTCCGGCATCTACGCCTTCAACCTGGTGCAGAAGCGCGGCAAGCGCCCCGCCGGCGCGCCGGACAAGAACCTGGCCCGCCCGGTCACCAAGGTCGGTGTCGTCGGCGCCGGTCTGATGGCCTCCCAGCTGGCCCTGCTCTTCCTGCGCCGCCTGGAGGTGCCGGTCGTCCTGACCGACATCGACCAGGAGCGCGTCGACAAGGGCGTGGGCTACGTCCACGCCGAGATCGAGAAGCTGCTCGGCAAGGGCCGCATCAACCAGGACAAGGCCAACCGTCTCAAGGGCCTGGTCTCCGGTGTCCTGGACAAGGCCGAGGGCTTCGCGGACGCGGACTTCATCATCGAGGCCGTGTTCGAGGAGATGTCGGTCAAGCAGAAGGTGTTCGCGGAGGTCGAGGCGGTCGCCCCGGCGCACGCGATCCTCGCCACCAACACCTCCTCGCTGTCGGTGTCGGAGATGGCCTCCAAGCTCCAGCACCCGGAGCGCGTGGTCGGCTTCCACTTCTTCAACCCGGTCGCGATCCTCCCGCTGCTGGAGATCGTCCGCGGTGAGCAGACCGACGACGCCTCGCTGGCCACCGCGTTCGGTGTCGCCAGGAAGCTGAAGAAGACCGCGGTGCTGACGAAGGACGCCCCGGCGTTCGTCGTGAACCGCATCCTGACCCGCTTCATGGGCGAGATCCAGAACATCATCGACGAGGGCACCCCGGTGGCCACGGCGGAGAAGGCGGTCGAGCCGCTGGGTCTGCCGATGTCCCCGCTGGTCCTCCTGGAGCTCGTCGGCCCGGCCATCGGTCTGCACGTCTCCGAGACCCTGAACCGCGCCTTCCCGGAGCGCTTCACGGTCTCCCCCAACCTGAAGGCCGTCGTCGAGGCCGGCAAGCGCGGCTTCTACGTCTACAACGCGGAGAACGGCTTCAAGCCGGAGCTCGACCCCGAGGTCGCCGCGCTCCTGAAGCAGGGCGACGTCGTCCTGACGGAGGAGCAGGCCCGGGACCGCGTCCTGGACGCGGTGGCGCAGGAGATCGGCCTGATGCTGGAGGAGGGTGTCGTCGCCGAGGCGCAGGACATCGACCTCTGCCTGATCACGGGTGCCGGCTGGCCCTTCCACCTGGGCGGCATCACGCCGTACCTGGACCGTGAGGGCGTCTCCGAGCGCGTCAACGGCAAGCGGTTCCTGGCGCAGGGCGTGGCGAGCGTCCCGGCGTAACCCGCGCACTCACGCGTCCGTGTGAACGGCCCCGGCACCCTGGTGGTGCCGGGGCCGTCATGCTGGGTGCATGGATCTTCTGATCGTGGACGGGGCCAACGTGGTCGGGTCGGTGCCCGACGGCTGGTGGAAGGACCGGCGCGGGGCCGCGGAGCGGCTGCGGGACCGGCTCGCCGAGCGGGGCGGGCCGGCCGGGGGCGGGCCGTACGAGATCGTGCTGGTCGTCGAGGGGCGGGCCCGTGGGGTGGCCTCCGTGCCGGGGGTCCGGGTCGAGGAGGCGCCGGGCAGCGGCGACGACCTGATCGTGGAACTGGCCCGGGGGGCGGCGGACCGACCGTGCCTGGTGGTGACCGCCGACCGCGAACTGCGGCGCAGGGTGGAGGCGGAGGGCGCCCGGACCACGGGACCGCGTTCGCTGCTGCCCTGAGGCCTGCCCCTGGTCACGGGCCCGCGTTCGCTCCCGTACGAGACCGCCCCTTCATGATCGACAATGGCGGGGACCGGATCCCCGGTCCTCGTCTCCTTGTCGAACGGAAGCCTCTCGATGCGCATACGCGCCCTCAGACGCCTCGCGGCCGCCTCGGCCCTCGTCGTCGCCACCTCGCTCCTGGGCGCGCCCCAGGCGCTGGCCGAAGACCCGGTGCCCGTCACCGTACGGGCGAAGGCCGTCTTCAACGACCCGGCGACCAGCCCGAACGCCGTACGCGACGAGCTGGTGACGCTGATCCGGAACACGGAGCCGAACGGTCTGATCCGCGGCTCGATCTACCTCTTCACCGACGGCGTCGTCAGCGACGCCCTCGCCGCGGCCCACCGGGACCGCGGTGTCCGGGTCCAGATCCTGTTCGACCACGAGGCCGTGGCCGACCAGAAGCTGGAGAACGGGGTGTGGAAGGCGACCGGCAGCGAGTTCTCCACGCTGGGCGGGCGGTTCGGCCGGGTCGTGGACTTCGGGGAGAGCGTCGACGCGGACACCGCCGGCTCCTTCGTGCTCGGCTGCCCGGAGAACCGCGGCTGCATCGGCAACCGTGGGCTGAAGAAGTCCGACGGCGGTGTCGAGTACGCCATCAACCACAACAAGTACTTCCTGTTCTCCAAGGTCGGGGCCACGCCCGGGGTGGTCTTCCAGTCCTCGGCGAACCTGACGGCCAACCACCGCACCGGCATGTTCAACAACGCGGTGACCATCCCGCACGCGGGGCTCTACGACGAGTACACCCACTACTGGAAGGACCAGCTCACCCACGGGACGAGCGGGGCCGGGCTCGACGACTACTACCGGAGCACGGACGTCGGGGCCTACAAGACCTACTTCTTCCCCCGCATCGAGTCCGACCGGGACGCCCGGGACACGTCCGCCGTGGATCCCCGTGACGACGCCTCCACCGACACCGTGGTGTCCCTGCTGAAGAACGTCTCCTGCGACACGAGCCCCGCCACCGAGATCCGGGTCGCGATGTACGCCTTCACCCGGACGCAGGTCGCCGACCGGCTGGCCGCCCTCCAGGCCGCCGGCTGCCGGGTGCACGTGGTGGTGAACGGGGAGAACGGCAACGTCGGCTCGGGCGTGCGCGCCGCGCTCACCTCGGCCGGCCTGACGACCCTGCGGCAGTGCGCGGGCACCGCGGCCGGCTCGTACGGCCTGCACTCCAAGTACCTGCTGATCGACGGCTCGTACCTGGGCACCCCGCGCCGGCTGGTCTTCACCGGCAGCCACAACTACACCTACCCGAACCTGCGTTCGCAGGACGAGACGCTGCTGAAGATCGACCAGGCCGAGGTCTTCGAGGCCTACCGGCAGAACTTCGACACGACCCTGCTGGGCAGCGCCGCCTGCCGGGGCCCGCTCTCCGCGACCCCGTAGCAGGACACCCGACGACCCGGCACGCCCCGCGGGGCCTGCCGGGTCGGTGTCCCGGACCGTCGGGTCAGTACGTCGCCTCCCGGCCCGCCCGGCCCAGGCGGCTGTGGCTACGGCCGTACAGGAAGTAGACGGCCAGACCGATCACCATCCAGACCGCGAAGCGGAACCAGGTCTCGCCCGGCAGGTTGAGCATCAGCCAGAGCGAGGCCGCGATGGAGAGGATCGGCAGCACCGGCACCCACGGGGTGCGGAAGGCCCGGTGCAGGTCGGGGCGGGTGCGCCGGAGGATGATGACGCCGAAGGCGACCATGACGAAGGCGAAGAGGGTGCCGATGTTCACCAGCGTCGCGAGCTCGTTGATGCTGGTGAACCCGGCGACGATCGCGATGATCCCGCCGAGCAGGATGGTCGGGCGGTACGGGGTCCTGAAGCGCGGGTGCGTCACGGAGAAGAAGCGGGGCAGCAGTCCGTCGCGGCTCATCGCGAAGAACACGCGGGTCTGGCCGAGCAGCAGGATCAGGCACACCGTCGTGAGGCCGACGGCGGCGCCGAAGCTGATGATGCCGGCGTAGAACGGATGCCCGACCGCCTTGAAGGCGTCGGCGAGCGGCGCGCTGACGGACAGCTCCGTGTAGTGCTGCATGCCGGTCACGACGAGGGCCACCGCCACGTAGAGCACGGTGCAGATGAGCAGCGAGCCGAGGATGCCGCGGGGCATGTCGCGCTGCGGGAGCTTGGTCTCCTCGGCGGCGGTGGCGACCACGTCGAATCCGATGAAGGCGAAGAAGACCACGGAGGCGGCGGTGAAGATGCCCATGACGCCGAAGTTGCTCGGCTCGTAGCCGAAGATCAGCCCGACCATCGGCTCGTCCCAGCCGGAGATTCCACCCGGAGGAGTGACGGCCGGCGGGATGAACGGCTTGTAGTTGTCACCGACGATGAAGAACAGACCGGCGATGATCACGATCATCACCACGGTCACCTTGATGGCGACGACGATGGCGGTGATCCGCGCCGAGAGCTTCATGCCGAGGACCAGGATGGCGGTCAGCACGAGCACGAGGACGAAGGCGAGGATGTCGAAGGTGCCGCCCGGCACGTCGGGCCCTTCGAGCGCGGCCGGCAGGTGCCAGCCGATGTTGTCCATGAGCGAGCGCACGTAGCCGGACCAGCCGACCGCGACGACCGCGGTGCCGAGCGCGAACTCCAGGACGAGGTCCCAGCCGATGATCCAGGCCGGCAGTTCGCCGACGGAGGCGTACGCGAAGGTGTAGGCCGAACCGGCGACCGGCACCGTGGAGGCGAACTCCGCGTAGCACAGGGCCGCGAGCGCGCAGACGATGCCGGCGGCGACGAACGCGAGGGCGGTGGCCGGGCCCGCGTTCTCCTTCGCCACCTTGCCCGTGAGGACGAAGATGCCGGTTCCGATGATGACACCGACACCGAAGACGGTGAGGTCCCATGCGGACAGGGACTTCTTGAGCGCGTGCTCGGGCTCCTCGGTGTCACGGATCGACTGCTCGACCGTTTTCGTCCGGAACATCCCGGTGTTCGCGCGTGGCTGCTGATCCGTGCTCACGTCGTACCTCCCTGGCATGGGGCTGCCCGCCCTGAGCCCAGGATGCACGCGGAAGGGCCGGTCGGCACCCGAAGGTGTGGTCCGACCGGCCCAAAGGTGACGCCGAGTGAGGTGCTTCCGCGTCAGTCGCGCGCGGGCTCCACGGCCTGGCTGCTGCTCTCGAACCGCCCGTCCAGACGCGAGACCAGACCGGTGACCTGGCGCGCGATGTCCGGAGCGGTCAGCCCGATCTCGGCCATGACCTCGGCCCGCGAGGCGTGGTCGAGGAACCGCGGCGGGATGCCGAAGTCACGCAGCGGTACGTCCACGCCCGCGTCGCGCAGGGCCTGGGCGACGGCCGAGCCGACGCCGCCGGCGCGGCTGTTGTCCTCGACGGTGACGACCACCCGGTGCTGCTCGGCCAGCGGGGCCAGGGCCTCGTCGACGGGCTTGACCCAGCGCGGGTCGACCACGGTGGTGGAGATGCCCTGCCGGTCCAGCAGAGCGGCGATCTCCAGGCACATCGGGGCGAGCGCGCCCACCGAGACGAGCAGCACGTCCGGCGTGTCGCTGCCGGGCTCGCGCAGCACGTCCATGCCGCCGACCCGGCGCAGGGCGGGGACGGCCGGGCCGACCGCGCCCTTGGAGAAGCGCACCACGGTGGGGGCGTCGGTGACCTCGACGGCCTCGCGCAGCTGGGCGCGGACCTGGTCGGCGTCGCGCGGGGCGGCGAGCCGCAGGCCGGGCACGCACTGGAGGATCGACATGTCCCACATGCCGTTGTGCGAGGCGCCGTCGGTGCCCGTGACACCGGCCCGGTCCAGGACGAAGGTGACGCCGCACCTGTGCAGCGCCACGTCCATCAGGACCTGGTCGAAGGCGCGGTTGAGGAAGGTCGCGTAGACCGCGAACACCGGGTGGAGACCACCGGTGGCGAGGCCGGCCGCGGAGACCGCGCCGTGCTGCTCGGCGATGCCGACGTCGAACACGCGCTCGGGGAAGGCCTTGGCGAACTTGTCGAGACCGACCGGCTGCAGCATGGCGGCGGTGATCGCGACGATGTCCTCGCGCTCCTTGCCGAGCGCGACCATCTCCTCGCCGAAGACGCTGGTCCAGTCGGCCCCGGAGGACGCGATCGGCAGACCGGTGTCGGGGTGGATCTTGCCGACGGCGTGGAAGCGGTCGGCCTCGTCCTGGAGGGCGGGCTGGTAGCCGCGGCCCTTCTCGGTGAGGCAGTGCACGATGACCGGCCCGCCGAAGCGCTTGGCGCGGGTGAGCGCCGACTCCAGGGCCTCGATGTCGTGTCCGTCGATGGGGCCGACGTACTTGAGGCCGAGGTCCTCGAACATGCCCTGCGGGGCGATGAAGTCCTTCAGGCCCTTCTTGGCGCCGTGCAGGGTCTCGTAGAGCGGCTTCCCGACGACGGGGGTGCGCTCCAGGAGGTCCTTGCCGCGGGCGAGGAACCGCTCGTAGCCGTCGGTGGTGCGCAGCGTCGCCAGGTGGTTGGCGAGGCCGCCGATGGTCGGCGCGTAGGAACGCTCGTTGTCGTTGACGACGATGACGAGCGGGCGGTCCTTCGCGTCGGCGATGTTGTTGAGCGCCTCCCAGGCCATGCCGCCGGTGAGAGCGCCGTCGCCGATGACCGCGACGACGTGGTCGTCCTTCTTGAGGATCTCGTTCGCCTTGGCCAGACCGTCGGCCCAGCCGAGGACGGTCGAGGCGTGCGAGTTCTCGATGACGTCGTGCTCGGACTCGGCCTGCGAGGGGTAGCCGGACAGGCCGCCCTTCATCTTGAGCCTGGAGAAGTCCTGGCGGCCGGTGAGCAGCTTGTGCACGTAACTCTGGTGGCCGGTGTCCCACAGGACCTTGTCCCTGGGCGAGTCGAAGACGCGGTGCAGGGCGATGGTCAGCTCGACCACACCCAGGTTGGGACCGAGGTGCCCGCCGGTCTTGGAGACGGCGTCCACGAGGAAAGTCCTGATCTCTCCGGCCAGCTGGTCCAGCTGTTCCGAGGAGAGCCGGTCCAGATCTCGCGGTCCCCTGATACGGGTCAGCAGAGCCACCCGTGCCTCCTTGCGTTTGAACTGGTCGAGCTTGCCGATTTGTCGAGTCTAATGTTCCGTCTTGGATCGTGGGCAGCGGGCCGGGGGTGGCGCACCACTCCGATGGCCGACACACCGCTGATCTGTCCGGCCGTGCACTGGTCCGGACGCAGCAGCGCCCGGCGCCGGTTCTCGGCGCCGGGCGGACTGTGGCGAGCGTTACCCTCGCCGGCCGGGCATCAGGCGCGGCCCGCGGTCTTCTGCGTACGGCGGGAGACCGAGTCGATCACGACGGCGGCGAGCAGCACCGCGCCGGTGATCATGTTCTGGATCGCGTTGGACATGCCGATCATGTTCAGGCCCTGCTGGATCGACTGGATGACGATCATGCCCAGGAGCGCCGACCAGACCTTGCCGCGGCCGCCGAAGAGGCTGGTGCCGCCGATCACGGCCGCGGCGATGACCAGCATCAGCGTGTTGCCGCCGCCGAGGCTCTTGGTGGCACCGCCGGAGAGGCTGGCGATGAACAGACCGCCGAAGGCGGCCAGGGTGCCGGAGATCGCGAAGACGGCGATCCGGACCAGGTCGACGTTGATGCCGGCGCGGCGGGCCGCCTCGGCGTTGCCGCCGACCGCGAAGACCTTGCGGCCGAAGAGGGTGCGGCGGGCGACGAAGTCGGCGATCACCAGGACGGCCAGGAAGAGCACCAGGGCGAGCGGCAGGCCGCGGGCGCCGGCGGGCTCGTTCATCACGTACGCGACGAGGAAGACCAGGACGGCGACGACGGCGGCGCGCAGCACGATCTCGCTGACCGGGCGGGCCGGGAGCCGGGCGGCCTTGCGGCGGCTGCTGTCGCGCAGCAGCGAGAGCACGTAGGCGGCGACGGCGACCAGGGCCAGGCCGTAGGCGGCGATCTTGTCGGCGAAGAAGTAGTTGGTGAGGTTCTCCACCACGCTGCCGGACGGCGTGTTGATGGAGCCCTCGCCGCCCATGAGCCACTCCTGCAGGCCCATCCAGCCGAGGAAGCCCGCGAGGGTGACGACGAAGGCGGGGACGCCGATCTTCGCGAAGAAGAAGCCGTGGAGCGCGCCGATGGCGGTGCCGGAGAGCACCGCGAGCACGATGGCCACCCACTGGTTCATCCCGTTGCTGACCTGCAGGCCGGCCCAGACGGCGGCACCGACGCCGGCGACGGAGCCCATCGACAGGTCGATCTCGCCGAGGACGAGGACGAAGACGATGCCGACCGCCATGATGCCGAGGCCGGAGGCGTAGACGGCGACGTTGGCGACGGAGCTCGCGGACAGGAAGTTGCTGTTCTGGAGCTGGAAGACGATCGCGATGACGATCAGGCCCAGGATCACGGGCAGGGAGCCGAGCTCACCGCCGCGGATCTTGCGGGTGAACTCCGTCCAGTAGCCCTTGACGCCCTCCTCGCGGACGAGGAGGCGGGGGTCGACGGCCGGGACGGGCGCCGCGGACTCCTCGGCGGGCGCCTCGGGGGCCTCGGGGACCTCGGAGGCTTCGGGGGTCTTGGCGAGCTCGCTCACTTGGCGGCCCCCTTCACGGCGGTGTTCTCGGTGGTCTCGGCCTTACGGGCCTGCCTGCGGGTCACGGCGTTGTCCGTGGCGCCGGTGATGGCGGCGATGATCTCTTCGTGGCTGGTGCCGGCGACCTGGAAGTCGCCGTTGTTGCGGCCGAGGCGGAGCACGGCGACGCGGTCGGCGACGGCGCGGACGTCGGCCATGTTGTGGCTGATGAGGATGACGCCGTGGCCGCGCTCGCGCAGCCGCTCCACGAGGTCGAGCACCTGTGCGGTCTGCTCGACGCCGAGGGCGGCGGTGGGCTCGTCCAGGATGACGATCTTCGGGTCGCCGATCAGGGCGCGGGCGATGGCCACGACCTGGCGCTGGCCGCCGGAGAGGGCGGCGACGGGTATGCGGACCGACGGGATCCGGATGGACAGGGTGTCCAGGAGTTCCCGGGCGCGCTTCTCCATGGCGATCTCGTCGAGGACGGAGCCGGAGCTGAGCTCGCTGCCGAGGAAGAGGTTCGCGACGACGTCCAGGTTGTCGCAGAGCGCCAGGTCCTGGTAGACGGTCGCGACCCCGAGGTTCTGGGAGTCGTGCGGCCTGGTGATCTGGACGGGGCGGCCGTCCCACTCGATGGTGCCCTCGTCGATCGGGTGGACACCCGAGATCGTCTTGACGAGGGTCGACTTGCCGGCGCCGTTGTCGCCCACGAGGGCGACGACCTCTCCGGCGTGGATCTCCAGATCGACATCGGTGAGCACCTGGACGGCGCCGAACCGCTTGGAGACCCCGCGCAACGCCAGCACGGGCGTAGCGGACACGTGAATCATCTCCTTCGCCGCCTGACCGGCGGGGATGTGGTGCGGGGGTTCCCCCCGGCAAGGCGGAGGGGAGCAGGGGGTACGTGGGGAGTCCGGCGCCCCGCCCCCGCTTGCGGGGCGTGGAGGACGGGGCGGGGCGCCGAACCGTTTCTGCGTGGGGGGCGCGGGCAGGGCCCGGGCGCCCGGCGGGCTACTTGATGCCCGCCGCCTCGCAGGCCGCCTTGTACTCGGCGGTGCAGATGTCGGCCGCCTTGTAGACGTTGTCGGCGATGATCGTGGAGGCGATGTTCTCCTTGGTCACGACCTGCGCGTCGTACAGCTTCGCCGGGATGTCCTTGAACTCGCCGGTGAGGCTGGTGACCTTGACCGGGACGAGGTCGTCGATCTTCTCGCCCTTGAGGAGCTTGACCGCGATCTCGGCGGTCGTCTCGGCCTCGGGCTTGATCTGCTTGTAGATCGTGAAGGCCTGGTCGCCCTTCAGGATGCGCTGCAGACCCGCGAGTTCGGCGTCCTGGCCGCCGACCGGGACCTTGACGGCCTGCTTGTTGAGGGCGGTGATGATGCCGCCGGCCATGCCGTCGTTGGCGGAGTACACGCCCTGGAAGCCGGTCTTGCCCAGCGAGTCGATGGCGGCACCCATCTTCTTGTTGGCCTCGTCCGGGGACCAGTCCGGGATGTCCTGCTCGTAGACGACCTTCTTGACGCCGCCGTCGAGGACGCTGTGGGCGCCCTTCTTGAACAGCGGGGCGTTGGGGTCGGTCGGCGAGCCGTTGATCATGACAACGTTGGCGTCCTTGGCCTTGTCGCCGAGCGCCTTCACGAGCGCCTCGCCCTGGAGGCGGCCGATCTTCTCGTTGTCGTAGGAGACGTAGGCGGAGATCGGGCCCTCGGCCAGGCGGTCGTACGCGACGACCTTGACGCCCTTCTTCTCGGCCTGCTGGACCCAGGACTTGGTGGCCTTGTAGTCGACCGAGTCCAGGATGATGACCTTCACGCCCTGCGTCACGAGCGCGTCGAACTGCTTCTTCTGCGTCTCGGTGTCCTGCGCGGCGTTGTTGTACTTGACCTCGCAGTCCGAGCAGAGGGCCTTGATCTTCGCCTCGATGATCGGGCGGTCGAAGGTCTCGTAGCGCGTGGTCTTGTTCTCCGGCAGCAGCAGGCCGATGGTCTTGCCGTCGCCGCCGTTCCCGTCGCCGGAGCCGTTGTCGCCGGCCTGGCCACAGGCGGCAAGGGAGAGGGCCATGGAAACCGCGGCCGTGCCTATGACGACGCGACGCGTCACTGCGTTCATGTGGGGTTGCCTCCCTGACGAGGCCGCGACATTGCGGCCGAGGTGGCTGGAAGTCAACTCGGCCGCAGGGTCGACGTCAAGGAGTAAATCCTTAACGAGACGACAACGGTGCCATTCGTTATCTAAGTGAAGGCAGGCGTCGGCGTCGTGGCGGCGCCCGGCAGGGCACCCGCATTGCTCGCGGACCCCGCAGAGCCCTCCAAAAGCGTCGAATCACCCATCTCGCTGAGAACCAGGGCAAGGGCGCCCAGCACCTCCGCGCGGCCGCCCAGGGCCCCGGGAGCCAGCGACAGCTGCCGGGCGGCGCTGGGGATCGCGTAGCGCGAGACGGAGTCCCTGATGGGCGCCAGGACCAGCTCTCCGGCCTCCGCGAGGTCGCCGCCGAGCACCACCCGGCTGGGGTTCAGGAGATTGCAGAGGTTGGCGATGCCGCTGCCGATGTGGCGCCCGACGTCGGCGATGACCCGGCGGCAGCCCGGATCGCCCTCCCTGGCCAGCTGGACGACCCGTTCCATGGTCAGGTCGGGGCCGTGGCCGGGCTGCAGCAGCGGCAGCACGTAGCGGGCGGCCGTGAAGGTCTCCAGGCAGCCCCGGTTGCCGCAGCGGCAGACCGGGCCCGACTCGTCGAGCGTGATGTGCCCGATCTCCCCGGCCGTGCCGCCGGGGCCCCGGTAGACCCGTCCGTCGATCACCAGACCGGCGCCGACACCGCTGGCGACCTTGATGTACGCGAGGTCCTTCACGCCCCGGCCGCTGCCCCAGACCAGCTCGCCGAGCGCGCCGAGGTTGGCGTCGTTGTCGACGTGCACGGGGACGCCGAGGCGGGCGGAGAGCTCGTCGGCGGGATTGATCCCGCTCCAGCCCGGCAGGATCGACGTGGACCCCAGGGTGCCCGAGGAGACGTCGATCGGGCCGGGCACGCCGAGACCGACGCCGACGACCTTGTCCCGGCCGATGCCGGTGGCCGCGATCAGCCTGCTGACCAGCTGCTCCGCCCGGTCGAAGCCCTCCGCGGCCGAGGCGTCCACGTCCAGCGGCTCGGCCTCCTCGGCGAGCACCTGGTGGGCCAGGTTGCCGACCGCCACCCGCAGGTGGGTGTGGCCGAAGTCGACGCCGATGACGATGCCGGCGTCGCCGCTCAGCGAGACGCTGCGGGCCCGGCGGCCCCCGGCGGAGGTCGGGGTGACCTCGACCGTCCCGCCGTCCTTCAGCTCCCGCACGATGTTGGAGACCGTGGCGGCGGACAGGCCCGTCGCCCGGGCGATCTCCGCCTGGGTGAGCGATCCGGCCATCCTTACCGCCCGGACGACCCGCTCGAGATTGGCCCGGTGCAGCGAGGACTGCGACCCCGGAGTCTCCATTGACTCTCTCCACCCTACGACGTGTACAAGTTATGAACTCCAAGCTCCTTCGTAGGGCTTGTCGTCGTCAAGTCCTCGACGGTAGTCGAAAACGGACGCAAAAGGTCCGGTCCCGGGGCTGAGCCCCGGGACCGGACCGCGGATGGGCGACCTCGTTACTTGAGCGTGGCCGAAGTGAGACCCGCCTGGACCTGCCGCTGGAAGGACAGGTAGACCACGAGCATGGGGATCATGGCGATGGTCACGCCGGCGAAGAGCACCGGCAGGTCGGTCTCGTAGCCCTGCTGCTGCTGGAGCTGGATCAGGCCCTGGGTGAGCACGTAGCGCTCGGGGTCGTCGCCGCTCTGCGGCTGCATCAGCACGGTCGGCAGCAGGAACTGGTTCCACTGCCCGAGCGTGTTGAAGATGCCGACGCTGAGCAGGCCCGGCTTGGCCATCGGCAGCATCACCTGGAAGAAGGCCCGGGTGTGCGAGGCCCCGTCCAGGATGGCGGCCTCGAAGACGGCCGTCGGCAGCGTCCTGAAGAAGGAGTGCATGAAGAAGACGGTGAACGGCATCGAGTAGGCGACGTACACCAGGACCAGGCCCTGGTAGGTGTTGAGCATCCCGAGCATCTTCACCATGAAGAAGAGCGGGACGAGCGCCAGGAAGACCGGGAACATGGCGCCGGCCACGAAGAAGTAGTAGATGAGCCGGTTGCCCCAGAACTGGTAGCGCGCCAGCACGTAGGCCGCCATGGAGCCGAAGAGCATGGTCAGCGGCACCGAGAAGACCAGGACGACGAGCGTGTTCACGAAGTAGTCGCCGATGCCCTTGTTCCAGGCGCGGCCGAAGACGTCGAGGGACCAGTTGGCCGGCCAGCCGAAGGCCGACCCGGCGATCTGGGAGTCCGTCTTGAAGGAGCTCAGCACGAGCCAGATCAGCGGCAGCACGATCATCAGCGCCCAGAGGGCGAGGAAGCCGTGCGAGAAGACGTTGAGGACGGTGCCCTCGCGGGCGGGGCCCGGGGCCGGGGTGCTGCCCTTGCCGGCCGCGCGCTGCCGGGGCACGGCCGCGCTCGGGGTGGGGGCGTCGGACTTCTGGATGGGTGCAGTCATCGTGGGTTCTCCCGCTCAGAACTCGAGGCGCTCGCGGCGGGTGGCGCGCAGCGTGACCACGGACACGATCAGGGTGAGCAGCAGCATGACCACGCCCATGGCGCAGGCGTAACCGCTCTTACCGAAGTAGAGGAAGTTGCGCATCATGACCGTCGACATGGTCTCGCTGTGGTGGTCGGGGCCACCGCCGAACTCGCCCTGGGTCATGGTGGAGACCAGGACGAACATGTCCATGGCGACGATGCCGAGGTAGACCCAGGCGGTCTGCACGGCGTCCCACAGCAGCGGCAGCGTGATGCGGAAGAAGGACTGGGCCCGGCCGGCGCCGTCGATCAGCGCCGCCTCGTAGATGTCCCGGGGGATGGACTGCATGGCGGCGGAGAACAGCACCAGGTAGAAGCCCACGCCGTGCCAGACGACGACCGCCACGAGGGCCCACAGGACGAAGTTGGGCTCGTTCAGCCACTCGACCGGCCGGTCGGCCTCGATGAGGCCGAGTTTCAGCAGCAGGCCGTTGAGCATGCCGCCGGTGTCGCTGCGGTACACGGCGCCGAAGAGGACGGCGAGGATCGCGAGCGAGAGCACCTGCGGGAAGAAGTAGACGACCTTGTAGAACTTGGACCCGGCGACGCCCGCGACGCCGCCGGCCCGGCTCCGCCCGCCCGCGTTCAGCATGAAGGCGAAGAAGAGGGCGAGCAGGATGGTGATCACCGGGATGAACACCAGGAACAGGATGTTGTGCCAGACCGCTCCCAGGAAGATGTCGTCCTCGAACAGCGCGACGTAGTTGTCGAGCCCGACGAAGGAGAAGGTCTGCGACTGGCCCTTCCAGTCGGTCAGCGAGTAGCCGAACGTCTGGATGTACGGCCAGATGACGAAGACCAGATAGAGGGCCACGGGTATGAAGAGGAATCCCGTGACGAACTTGTACTGCCCTTTGCGCATGACGTTCCTGTCCCTGATGTCCCCGGCGGATTGATACGCGCGTACGTTCCGCGTGTCAGTCGCGGTGGTTGTTCTTGGACGCCGGGTCCTTGGCCGCCTTGTCGACGGCGGCCTGCGCCCGCTTGAGCCATTCCGCGGGCTGGATGCGCTTGGCCATCAGCTCGTTGGAGGCGTTCTGGATCTCGGTGTCCATCTCGCTGTACCACTCGGTGTACAGGTAGCGGAACGTGTTGGTGCCGGCCGCCTTGGACGCCTCGACCGTGGACTGGGTGCCGGGGCGCAGCTTGACGCTCGGGTCCACCCCGTCCTGCAGGATGGTGAGGGAGTTGGCCTCCTTGGCGAAGAGCGTCGACCACTCCTTCGAGAGCATCATCCGCATGAACTCCTTCGCCTCGGCCAGGTTCTTGGCCTTGGACGGGATGATGAAGGGTTCACCGGAGCCGGCGCGGATCGCCTCGTACGGCATCGCGCTGCCGGGCAGCACCGGCATCGGCATGAACTTCATGTCGAAGTCCGCCGGGGTCTGCTTGAGCTGCTCGTTCTCCAGCCAGGAGCCACAGGTGATGAACGCGGCCTTGTACTGGTTCCAGCGGGTCTGCGACTCGGTGTGGGTGAGGCCGTTGGTGCCGGGCATGAGGTAGCCCTTCTCGACCACCTCGTAGATCGCCTCGACGGCCTCCTTGGCCGCGGCGGAACCGACGAACGCCTTGGGGTCGAGGTTGTCGATCGCCTTCATGGCGTCCAGACCGCCCTTCTTGGCGATCAGGTCCATGATGGCGACGTTGATGTAGTACGGGAACTTGCCCTGGTGGGCGAGTCCGCCGATGCCCTGGGCGGTGGCGTCCTTGCAGATGGCGAGGAACTCGTCCCAGGTCTTCGGCTCCTTCCAGCCCTTCTCCTTGAAGAGCTTGCCGGAGTACCACAGACCCCACACCGTGTAGATGTAGTTGAGGGCGACGGTCTTGCCCTCCAGGACACCGGCGTCGATGGTGCCCGGGATCAGGGTGTCGCGGACCTTCTTGGCCGGGTCGTCCACGGACGGCGCGTCGAGGACCTCGGCGAGGTCCAGCAGCTGCCCGTTCTTGTGCAGGACGTCGATCTTGATCTTCTGGGCGCCGGAGTCGTCGATGATGTCCGGCGGGTTGCCGGCGTTGAAGCGCGGCTGGAGCTTTCCGGTGATCTCCTGGGTGCCGGTGTGGGTCGCGGTGACGCCCCACTTCTTGTTGAAGCTGGCCTCCCAGGCCTTGGCGTAGTCGTCGCCGTATCCGCCCTTGAAGACGACGACGTCGATCTTTCCGCCCTTGGCGACGCCGAACGGATTGTCCTTCGTCTTCTCGCCCTTGGGCTTGTCGTCGTCCGTGCTGTCGCCTCCGCTGGAGGCGCAGGCGGACAGGAAACTCATGGTGGGCACCGAGATCAGACCGAGGGCGGCGGAACGCTTGATCAGATCGCGACGGCCGAGGCCCTCATGGTGCTGGGCGGAGGTGGATCCCATGCTCAAGTCCTCGCCTTCATTCAGGACTCAGGCGGTGTACCGGTCGCCCGTTCAGAATTCGCCACAGGCGAAGGGCCCCGCCACCGCGGTCAATTGCAGCTGGGTCGTGCAGGCGTCGGGCCGTCGTCGGTGTCTACGACGGGCGGGACGCCGACAGGTATAGTCCACTTCCCGCCGCCGGAGCAAGATCGAAACCAGCTTTCCCCGGCAGTCTTCTCCGAGTTGAGACCTGCGGGATATCCGAGGCGTTTCTGCCCCGTTTCCTCCCTCGTATTGCCGTCAACACCCTTGACACCACCTGCGACTTGCCCTTCTCCTGGGTTCTTGCGCGACCGGTTTGACAACGTTGTCTATGACCAGTGGCAGGAGCGACGACACGGCATGCACCCCCATCTCAGAGCGGTCTCCCTGATGGCATCGGCGGCGCTGATCCTGAGCCTCACCCCCGCGGTGGCTCAGGCGCTTCCGGGCGCATCGGAACAACCCGGCGGATCCGGACGGGTGTTCACCACCTCCTTCGAACCGGAGGAAACCCAGCCGACCTGGCGCAACACCGTCGACACCGGACCCGACGGGAAGAAGCGCGCCTCGGGTGTCGACGGCGGCTTCGTCACCGGCATCCCGGGCAACGTCACCGACCACGTGACCACCGTGCGCGCCAGCGGTGAGAACGCGGGCTCCGGCGAGGTCAAGGAGAATCTCGTCGACCTCCAGCCGGGGACCAAATGGCTGGTGTTCGAGCCCACGGCATGGCTGGAGTTCGACCTCGACCAGCCGGTGAAGCTCGCGACGTACGCGCTGACCTCGGCCAACGACGCCGCGGAGCGCGACCCTCGCGACTGGACCCTCAAGGGCTCGGCAGACGGCAAGGAGTGGACGGTCCTCGACACCCGCGCCGGCGAGAGCTTCGCCAAGCGCTTCGAGACCCGGACGTACGACATCCCGGGCGGCGGCGCGACGGCCTACGCGCACTATCGCCTGGAGATCACCAAGAACGCGGGCGCGGGCCTCACCCAGCTCTCCGACGTTCAGTTCTCGAACGGGGACACCTCGCAGCCCGTCCCCGAGGACATGCGCAGCCAGGTCGACCGCGGCCCCAGCGGCTCCCCCACCGCCAAGGCCGGCGCGGGCTTCACCGGCAGGCGGGCGCTGCGCTACGCCGGCACCCACAAGGGCGACGGCCGGGCCTGGTCGTACAACAAGGTCTTCGACGTCGACCTCCGGATCGTCCGCAACACCCAGCTCTCCTACAAGATCTTCCCGTCGATGTCGGCGTCCGAGACCGATCTGAACTACCCGGCCACGAACGTGTCCGTGGACCTCGCCTTCACCGACGGCACCTATCTGAGCGAACTCGGCGCCACGGACACCCACGGCGGACTCCTCACCCCCCAGGGCCAGGGCGCCGCCAAGCGGCTCTACGTCAACCAGTGGAACCAGGTCACCGCCCGGATCGGCGAGGTCGCCGACGGCAGGACCGTGGACCGGATCCTGGTGGCGTACGACTCCCCCACGGGCCCGGGCAAGTTCCAGGGCTGGCTGGACGACCTCTCCATCGCGCCGGAGCAGCCGCGGAAGCCGTACGCGCGCCTCTCCGACTACGCCTCGACCGTGCGCGGGACCAACTCCTCCGGCTCCTTCTCCCGCGGCAACACCTTCCCGGCCACCGCCGTGCCGCACGGCTTCAACTTCTGGACGCCGGTGACCAACGCGGCGACCCAGAGCTGGATCTACGAGTACGCGCGCGGCAACAACGCGGACAACCTCCCGACCCTCCAGGCGCTGTCCGTCAGCCATCAGCCGAGCCCCTGGATGGGCGACCGGCAGACCTTCCAGGTGATGCCCTCGGCCGCCGCGGGCATCCCGCCGGCCGACAAGGGCGCCCGCGCGCTCGCCTTCCGCCACACGAACGAGACGGCGAAGCCGCACTACTACGGCGTCACGTTCGAGAACGGCCTGAAGGCGGAGGTCGCCCCGGCCGACCACGCGGCCGTCATGCGCTTCACCTATCCGGGCGAGGACGCGAGCGTCGTCCTCGACAACGTCACCGCGCAGGGCGGACTGACGGTCGACCCGGCGACCCGTTCCTTCACCGCCTACTCCGACGTCAGGAGCGGGCTGTCCACGGGCGCGGGCCGGATGTTCGTGTACGGCGTCTTCGACGCGCCCGTCACGGACTCCGCGGCCCAGGGCGTGCAGGGGCACCTGCGCTTCGACGCGGGGGCCGACCGCACGGTGAACCTGCGGATCGCGACCTCCCTCATCTCCGTCGACCAGGCGAAGGCGAACCTGGCCGGCGAGATCCCGGAGGGCACGGACTTCGACGCCGTGCGGGCGCGGGCGCAGGACGCCTGGGACGGGGTGCTCGGCCGGGTCACGGTCGAGGGCGCGACCCACGACCAGCTCGTCACCCTCTACTCCAGCCTGTACCGGCTGTACCTCTACCCCAACTCGGCCTACGAGAGGGTCGGTTCGGAGGACCGGTACGCCAGCCCCTTCTCCGCCCCGGCCGGGCCCGACACCCCGACCCGGACCGGCGCGAAGATCGTCACGGGCAGGGCGTACGTCAACAACGGCTTCTGGGACACCTACCGGACGACCTGGCCGGCCTACTCCCTCCTGACCCCGCGGAAGGCGGGCGAGCTGGTCGACGGATTCGTGCAGCAGTACAAGGACGGCGGCTGGATCTCCCGCTGGTCCTCCCCCGGCTACGCGGACCTGATGACCGGCACCTCCTCGGACGTGGCCTTCGCGGACGCGTACGTGAAGGGCGTCGACTTCGACGCGGAGGCGGCGTACGAGGCGGCCCTGAAGAACGCGACGGTCGTGGCGCCCAGCCGGGGCGTCGGCCGCAAGGGCATGGAGACCTCCCCGTTCACCGGCTACGCCTCGACCGAGACCCACGAGGGCCTTTCCTGGTCCCTGGAGGGCTATCTCAACGACTACGGCATCGCGAGGATGGGCCGGGCGCTCTACGAGAAGACCGGCAGGAAGCGCTACCGGGAGGAGTCCGCCTACTTCCTCAACCGGGCCCGCTCCTACGTCTCCCTCTTCGACACGAAGGCCGGCTTCTTCCAGGGCCGTGACGCCGCGGGCGCCTGGCGCGTGCCCTCGGCCTCGTACGACCCGCGGATCTGGGGCTACGACTACACGGAGACCAACGGCTGGGGCTACGCCTTCACCGCCCCGCAGGACTCCCGGGGCCTCGCCAACCTGTACGGCGGACGGGCGGGCCTCGCGAAGAAGCTCGACGCGTACTTCTCGACGCCGGAGACGGCGAGCCCGGACGTCGCCGGCTCGTACGGCAGCGTCATCCACGAGATGACGGAGGCGCGGGACGTGCGGATGGGCATGTACGGGCACTCCAACCAGGTCGCGCACCACGTGCCGTACATGTACGACGCGGCCGGGCAGCCCTGGAAGACGGCCTCGACGGTCCGCGAGGTCCTCTCCCGCCTGTACACCGGCAGCGAGATCGGGCAGGGCTACCACGGCGACGAGGACAACGGCGAGCAGTCGGCCTGGTTCCTCTTCTCGGCGCTCGGCTTCTATCCGCTGGTGATGGGCAGCGGGGAGTACGCGATCGGCTCCCCGCTCTTCACGAAGGCGACCGTACGGATGGACAACGGGCGCACGCTGGTGGTCGAGGCCCCGCGCAACAGCGCCCGCAACATCTACGTCCAGGGCGTGAAGCTGAACGGGCAGCGGTGGAACTCGACGGCGCTGCCGCACGACCTGCTGGCCCGCGGCGGCACGCTGAAGTTCGACATGGGTCCGCGGCCCTCCGCCTGGGGCACCGGCGCCTCCGCCGGCCCGGTCTCGATCACCGAGGACGACAGGGTGCCGGCACCGCGCGCGGACCTGCTGAAGGGCCCGGGGGCGCTGTTCGACGACACCTCGGTGACGGCGGGGCCGGTGGCCGGCCCGGTCGGACTCCCGGTGGGCGGGCCGGTGAAGGCGGTCCAGTACACGCTGACCTCGTCGGCGGACCGGGCGAAGGCACCGGCGAGCTGGGTGCTCCAGGGCTCGGCGGACGGCGTGACCTGGAAGGACCTGGACCGGCGGGACGGCGAGTCCTTCGCGTGGGCGCGGCAGACCCGGGTGTTCTCCGTGTCGGCGCCCGGCACGTACGCGAAGTACCGGCTGGTGGCGGCGGGTACGGGCGGTGAGCTCGCGGAGGCCGAGCTGCTCGGCTGACGTGCCGCGGACATGCGTGAGGGCCCGTCTCCGGGGAGACGGGCCCTCACCTCTGGTCCTTAGCCGCGGATCAGGTTGCGCAGCACGTACTGCATGATGCCGCCGTTGCGGTAGTAGTCCGCCTCACCGGGGGTGTCGATGCGGACGACCGCGTCGAACTCGACACCGGTGTCGGTGGTGACCTTGACCGTGCTCGGGGTCGTGCCCTCGTTCAGCTCGGTGATGCCGGTGATGGAGAAGGTCTCCTCACCGGTCAGACCGAGCGAGTCGGCCGACTGGCCGGCCGGGAACTGCAGGGGCAGGACGCCCATGCCGATGAGGTTCGAGCGGTGGATGCGCTCGTACGACTCGGTGATGACGGCCTTGACGCCGAGGAGCGCGGTGCCCTTGGCCGCCCAGTCACGGGACGAGCCGGAGCCGTACTCCTTGCCACCGAGGATGACCAGCGGGGTGCCGGCGGCCTGGTAGTTCTGCGAGGCGTCGTAGATGAAGGAGACCGGGCCGCCCTCCTGCGTGAAGTCACGCGTGAAGCCGCCCTCGGTGCCCGGCGCGATCTGGTTGCGCAGGCGGATGTTGGCGAAGGTGCCGCGGATCATGACCTCGTGGTTGCCACGGCGCGAGCCGTAGGAGTTGAAGTCACGACGCTCCACACCGTGCTCGGTGAGGTACTGGCCGGCCGGGGTGTCGGCCTTGATCGCACCGGCCGGGGAGATGTGGTCGGTGGTGACCGAGTCGCCGAGCTTCGCCAGCACGCGGGCGCCGGTGATGTCGGTGACCGGGGTGGTCTCCATCGTCATGCCCTCGAAGTACGGGGGCTTGCGCACGTAGGTCGACTCGGCGTCCCACTCGAAGGTGTTGCCGGTCGGGATCGACAGCGCCTGCCACTGGGCGTCGCCGGCGAACACGTCCTGGTAGGACTTCGAGAACATGTCCTCGCCGATGGCGTTGGCGACGACGTCGTTGACCTCGGCCTCGGAGGGCCAGATGTCGGCCAGGTAGACCGGCTTGCCGTCCTGGTCGGTGCCGAGGGCGTCCTTGGTGATGTCCACCTTCATGGAACCGGCGATGGCGTACGCGACGACCAGCGGCGGGGAGGCCAGGTAGTTCATCTTGACGTCGGGGTTGATACGGCCCTCGAAGTTCCGGTTGCCGGAGAGGACCGAGGTGACCGCGAGGTCGTGCTCGTTGACGGCCTTGGAGACCTCCTCCGGCAGCGGGCCGGAGTTGCCGATGCAGGTGGTGCAGCCGTAGCCGACGAGGTTGAAGCCGACCTTGTCGAGGTACGGGGTCAGGCCCGCCTTGTCGAAGTAGTCGGTGACGACCTTCGAGCCCGGGGCGAGGGTGGTCTTGACCCACGGCTTGCGGGTCAGGCCCTTCTCCACGGCCTTCTTCGCGACGAGCGCGGCGGCGACCATGACGTACGGGTTCGAGGTGTTGGTGCAGGAGGTGATCGCGGCCACGGTGACGGCGCCGTGGTCGATCTCGTACGTCGAGCCGTCGGGGGCGGTCACCTGGACCGGCTTCGACGGGGCGCCGTTCGGGTGGTTCGCCGGGGCGTCGGAGGCCGGGAAGGACTCCTTGCCGGCCTCGTCGACCTCGTCGACGTAGTTGCGGACGTCCTGGGCGAACTGCGCGGCGGCGTTCGCGAGGACGATGCGGTCCTGCGGGCGCTTCGGGCCGGCGATCGACGGGACGACCGTGGAGAGGTCGAGCTCCAGCTTCTCGGAGAAGTCGGGCTCGGCGGCCGGGTCGAGCCAGAGGCCCTGCTCCTTGGCGTACGCCTCGACGAGCGCGACCTGCTGCTCGGAGCGGCCGGTGAGCTTGAGGTAGTTCAGGGTCTCGCCGTCGATCGGGAAGATCGCGGCGGTGGAGCCGAACTCCGGCGACATGTTGCCGATGGTGGCGCGGTTGGCGAGGGAGGTGGCGGCGACGCCCTCACCGTAGAACTCGACGAACTTGCCGACGACACCGTGCTTGCGCAGCATCTCGGTGATCGTGAGGACCAGGTCGGTGGCGGTGGTGCCGGTGGGCAGCTCGCCGGTGAGCTTGAAGCCGACCACGCGCGGGATCAGCATGGAGACCGGCTGGCCGAGCATCGCGGCCTCGGCCTCGATGCCGCCGACGCCCCAGCCGAGGACGCCGAGGCCGTTGACCATGGTGGTGTGCGAGTCGGTGCCGACGAGGGTGTCGGGGTAGGCCTGGCCGTTGCGGACCATGACCGTGCGCGCCAGGTGCTCGATGTTCACCTGGTGGACGATGCCGGTGCCCGGCGGGACGACCTTGAAGTCGTCGAAGGCGGTCTGGCCCCAGCGCAGGAACTGGTAGCGCTCGCGGTTGCGGCCGTACTCCAGCTCGACGTTCTGCGCGAACGCGTCGTTGGTGCCGAACTTGTCGGCGATGACGGAGTGGTCGATGACCATCTCGGCCGGGGAGAGCGGGTTGATCTTCGCCGGGTCGCCGCCGAGCGCCGCGACGGCCTCGCGCATGGTGGCGAGGTCGACGACACAGGGGACACCGGTGAAGTCCTGCATGATCACGCGGGCCGGCGTGAACTGGATCTCCTGGCTCGGCTGGGCCTGCGAGTCCCAGTTGCCCAGGGCCCGGATGTGGTCGGCGGTGATGTTCGCGCCGTCCTCGGTGCGGAGAAGGTTCTCGAGGAGGACCTTCAGGCTGTAGGGGAGCCGGGCCGAGCCCTCCACCTTGTCCAGGCGGAAGATCTCGTAGGACTCGTCACCCACGCGCAGCGTGGCGCGGGCGTCGAAGCTGTTCGCCGACACGACAGTCTCCTTCATATATGTGCGCGTTCCACCACATCCTGCCGCCACGTACACGTCGTCGATCCGCTAAGGTAAGACTAAGTTAGGCAACCCTTACCGGGGTGGCGGCAGCGGTGCGCCTCGGCAGATATCTCGATGTCGAGATAACTCTAGTACATGACCGGCGGTCGGTCATGCCCGGCGTGCGGGTGCCGTGAATCGACACACCAAGCGCACCCTCCGTTACCGCAGGCCGGGTGGTGCGGCGAGAGCACCGACTCCTCCATGTCATGCGATCGGCGACCCACCAGAACGCACTCTGCGCAGCAGGTTCCCGAAGATCCCACCGGGTGCCAGAGCCGCTCGCGCGCGTGCGAGCGCGTCCTGGCTGTCACGTGTGTCCGGATGGTCGGCGCCCAGTACGCGAAGACGCCCCGCGAGGTTTCGCTCGTGCAGGTCGACGGCTTCCCCGTACTCCCCCAGTTCCTCGAGCCCGTGTGCCAGGTTGCTGCGCGCGACGAGGGTGTCGGAATGATCTGGGCCGAAGACGCGCAGGCAGGCGTCGAGATTCTGCCTCAGGAGCGAGACGGCCCCCTCCTCGTCGCCCAGTCCACTCAGCGCGTACGCCAAACCGGACTGGCTCGCGAGGGCGTAGGGGTGGTCCCTACCGAGAACACGGGCGCACTCGTGAAGGTTTTCTCGGAACAGGGCGGCGGCACGCCGGAACTCCCCTCGTTCCTCCATGACCCTCGCAAGGCTGTGCCTGCTGCCGAGGGTCTGGGGGTGGTCACGTCCGAACACCCGATCAGAGACCTGGTAATTCTGCTCAAGGAGGGAGAGGGCTTCGTCCAGATCTCCGAGCGCCCCGAGCGAGACGGCAAGACCATCCCGGCTGGCCAGCGTATCGGCATGATCGGGTCCCAGGACCTGCAGCCGTGTGCCGAGATTCTGCCGGTGCATCTCGGCGGCGTTCTGGTGCTGCGACAGGTATCCGAGGGTGATCGCCACGTTGTGGGCGGCCGTAAGGGTGTTCGGGTGATCAGGCCCCATCCCTTCGGACCAGGCTTCCCTCAGCAGTTGGCTGAGGAGCAGGACGTGCTCGTGGTCACGCTCTTGATGCAGGACGTCCGCCAGGGTGACCACCGCCTGCGCGAGATTCAGGTTCCCGCGGTTCTCGCCCAGAGCCGCGATCACCAGCAGATGGGGGAACAAGTGCCGCGCGACGGCGCGGTCGCTCAGTTCCGCCTCCGCAACATCCGCGATCGCCAGGCTGATGCGGCGCGCGAGCGCCGTGTGCCAGGCTTGCAAGGTGTCGCTGCGTTGCGTCAGGTCAAGAGCCGTGATCTCACGGACGAGCGGGTGGAGGTCCACGAGCCCTGGCACGGAGGCGCCGCTCGCGTCGGTGGGTACGTCCAGCAGGCCGTAGACGGACAAGCCGTCGAAGGCGGCGTCCACTCCTGACCGGGTGGCCGGGAGGCCGGTCGCCTCCGTGACGAGCTCGGGGGTGACAAAGGAGACGGGAACAGGCCCCCAGGCAAGGAACGACAGCAGTCGAAGAACCGGGCGGGCGAGGACGATGCCGTTGTCCGCGAGATGGTCCAGCGACAGGTCCCACGTAAGCCGGACGACCGTGCGCGCCGTTTCGGGGTCGGACGCCTGCGGGCTTTCCGCTCCGATGAGGGACGCGAGTTCCGTTTCGAGAGCCCGTCGGTAGCCCTCGAAGGTGTGGTGCCTGCTGCTCGGCGCTGCGACGTACCTGGCAGCCGCGCGAAGCGCGAGTGGCAGGCCGCCCAAGCGCTTCGCCAGCAGTTCGGCCTCTTCCTGACTTCCGGCCCGGGGGGCCGCGTCGAGCAGGACCTGGGCACCGTCTTCGTCAGGCAGCGGGGCCAGTCTCACCACGCTGGATCCTCCGCCCCACGTCCCCTGGTCGCTCACCCTGCTGGTGATCAGAAGCAGGCCCCCGGGGCCAGGGCATCTCACCCAGCCGCGGTAGTCGTGCAGCGGACCAGATCCGGACCTGGCGATGTCAGGATCATCGAGGTTGTCGAGGACGATGAGCCACTCTTTACTCTCGGCCAGTTGTTCCCACACGGCGTCCGCCAAGCTGACCCGGCCTGCGCGGGCTGATTCCAGTACCTCCTCCGGCAGGCCGCACGCCACCGCCACCCGGACCATGTGCTCAGCGAGCTCCGACGCGTTCAGAGCGGGGACCCAGAAAACCGGAGTCCCCTGATCCTGAGCCTTCCTGGCCAGAGCGGCAGCCACTGTCGTCTTCCCCATACCCCCCGTGCCCGTCACCACGGCGATGCGGTTCGCCGCACGGGAACGCCGAAGAAGCCGCTGCAGGTCGCTGATCGTGGCCTCGCGACCTCGGACCGGTCTGTCGATGCTGGGAGGCCGGAGCGACTCAGCCGCGTCGCTCACGATCCTGCTCACCGCGATCGGCCGGCCGACCGACGAACCGGTTTGAGCCGCATCCAGACGCCGCCCCCACAACTGCAGCACGAGTGCGACGACAGCCAGTCCGCCGAAAACACTCCATACCAGCCGCGGATTCCCGGCCCACCCCGGCAGAGACGCGGTGACGTAGTTCGTCACCACCGCCAACGCCACCATGACTGCCGCCCCGGCCCCCGCAACAACCGACCCGCGCCGCGCACTGCTGCCCCGCACCAAACCCCCTCCACACGACTGGACGCCCAGCATGCAGCGACATGCGCAGTCGCCGCCACGCGTCCCGCAATTCGGCCCCGACGGAAACAGCAAGGGCGGGGTCACCTCGGCGGGGGCCCGAGGGGCGACGCCCGGGGTCGACGCTCAGACCGACGGATCCGGCTCGCGTTCCCGGCGCGGGTGCGGAACGCGCGTGATCCCGAGGTCCAGGCGCATCTCCCGGCGGAGATCGTGCAGCAGGCCACGGGCGGTGTCCAGGTGCTCCCGGATCCGCCCCGGGCCGTCCTGTTCCCGCGGAGCCCGCTCGTGCAGGCGCTTCAGCACGCCGTACGCCTGTTTGCCTTTGCGAGGAGCTTCTTCGAGGGGCTTCCTCGACGATCTTCCTCAGACGGTCGTTGTCGCGAGGAACGCCGTGAGGGTTCGCGTGAAGACGTCGGGGGCGTCGAGCCAGGGGTAGTGCCCGGCGCCGGGCTGGACGACGAGGGAGGCCTCCGGCAGGAGCTCACGGAGCTCGGCCACCGCGCTCGGCGGGCTGTTGAGGTCGAACTCCCCCGCGAGCAGCAGGACGGGCGAGGCGAGACGGGCGAGCGCGGCACGCGTGGCGGTCGGGGTGAAGGCGCCCTCGGCGCCGAAGCCGGCGAGGGCGTCCGGGTTGTCCGGCCGGGCCGCGGCGTGATGACGGCGGGCGGCGTCGTCCCAGCGTCCGTACCGGAAGGGCGCGACGGCCTCCCAGTCGGAGCCCGTGCCGTCGTTGATCGCCTCCAGGGCGGCGAAGGCGGCCGGGAACCAGGGCTCGTGCGCTCGCCCGCGGGCGAGCGCGAGCCGGGCGCCGGGCGGGATGTCGACGCCGACCGCCCGCAGCCCCGGGGTGACGAGGGCGAGCCGGGCCACGCGGTGCGGATGGCGGGCGGCGTACTGGAGGGCGACGTTGGCCCCGGCGGAGTGGCCGAGCAGATCGACCCGGTCGAGGCCGAGGTGCGCGCGGAGCGCCTCGATGTCGTCGACGAGCCGGTCGCAGCGGTAGGTGGCGGGGTCCGCGGGCCGGTCGGACGCTCCGGTGCCGCGCAGGTCGGGGACGACGAGGGCGCGATGGGCGGAGAGTCCGCCGAGGTCGCCGAGGTAGGCGGAGTCGGCGGGGCCGCCGGGGACGCAGAGGAGGGGCTCGCCCGAGCCGTTGAGGCGGTGGGCGAGCCGGGTGCCGTCGGGGGCGATGAGGGTGTCGCGCAGTTCCATAACCCCGTTGTACAACCTGGTTATGACATCTGTCGAGCCCATGCCGACTGCGGGTATAACTGAGTTGTGACAGGCGACGAGAGCACGGGGACGCCCGAGGAGCAGGCCGGTCGGACGTCCGGCGACCAAGCGGACCGGATGTTCGGCGACCAGGTCGGGCGGACGTCCGACGACCAAGCGGGCCGAATGTCCGGCGACCAGGTCGGGCGGATGTCCGAGGAGCAGGTCGGGCGGATGTTCGCGGGGATGAACGAGATCATCCGCGCGGGCGAGGAGATGCGCCGTTTGCGCGCCGAGATGATCCAGGTCTTCGCCGCCGCCGGCTGGACCCAGGACCGGCTCGCCCGCCTGGCGGGGATGAGCCAGCCGGCGGTCTCGAAGCAGGTGGCCAAGGAGCGGGCCGACGCGGCGGCCGGCATGTCGCTCGACCAGCACGACACGCCCTGGCTCGAAGGGCGGCTGTGGGGGCTGGCCGAGGAGATCTCGGAGGCCCTGGACGACGACGCCCACTGCTCGCGCCTGGTGCACGTCCTGGCCCGGGGCCGCAAGCGGTTCACCGGGCAGAACGTGGACGCACTGCGCCGCCTGGTGGAGGAGGACCTCCGGGAGCACGCGACGGAGGCGGCGTTCCCCGCGTACCGGGTGGTCTACGACGCGATCGCCCGCGGCCTGGACGTGGGTTCCGCCGCGCACACGGACGAAGGTCCGGCCGGATCGGCGTCGGCCCGCCGCACCCTGGCGTGCCAGATCCAGCGCGTACGCCTGCGAGGTGGTGACGCCTGACCCGTACGGCCGCGGAGCGATTGCCGCGAACCGGACACACTCTGACAATTGAGGCATGTTCAGCGGCGCGCATGTGATCCTCTACAGCAGGGACGCGGAGGCGGACCGCGCCTTCCTCAAGGACGTCCTCGGCTTCGCCCACGTGGACGCGGGGCACGGATGGCTCATCTTCGAGCTGCCGCCGGCCGAGATCGCCGTGCACCCCGCGGACGGTGAGCCGAGGAGCGAGGTCTATCTGATGTGCGACGACATCGCCGCGACCCTGGCCACGCTGGAGGACCGCGGGGCCATGGCTTCACGACCCGTCACCGACGAGCGCTGGGGCCGGGTCTGCTCCGTACGCCTGCCGAGCGGGACCGAACTGCCGCTGTACGAACCGCGTCACCCGATCGCCCACAGCCTGTCACCCTGATGGCCCACCCCACCGCGAGCGTCATCTCATATCTGAGATAACGTGACGCCATGGCAGACGACTACCTCGTACGCATCGGCAAGCTCATCCGTGACGCCCGCCAGCACCGTGGCTGGACCCAGACCCAGCTGGCCGAAGCGCTCGGCACCAGCCAGAGCGCCGTCAACCGGATCGAACGCGGCAATCAGAACATCAGCCTTGAGATGATCGCCCGCATCGGCGAAGCCCTCGACAGCGAGATCGTCGCTCTCGGTTACGCCGGACCGATGCACCTGCGGGTCGTCGGCCGGCGCCGGCTCTCCGGCGCCATCGACGTCAAGACGAGCAAGAACGCCTGCGTCGCCCTGCTGTGCGCCTCGCTCCTCAACTCCGGCCGCACGGTGCTGCGCCGGGTCGCCCGCATCGAGGAGGTCTTCCGCCTCCTGGAGGTCCTCAACTCGATCGGCGTCCGCACCCGCTGGATCAACGAGGGCGTCGACCTGGAGATCGTGCCGCCGGCAGAGCTGGACATGGAGTCCATCGACGCCGAGGCCGCGATCCGCACCCGCTCGATCATCATGTTCCTCGGGCCGCTGCTGCACCGCATGGACCGCTTCAGGCTGCCGTACGCCGGCGGCTGCGACCTCGGCACCCGCACGATCGAACCGCACATGATCGCGCTGCGCCGCTTCGGCCTCGACATCACCGCGACCGAGGGCCTCTACCACGCGCAGGTCGAGCAGTCCGTCACCCCCGACCGCCCGATCGTCCTGACCGAGCGCGGCGACACCGTGACCGAGAACGCCCTGCTCGCGGCAGCCCGCCACGACGGCGTCACGGTCATCCGCAACGCCTCCTCCAACTACATGGTCCAGGACCTGTGCTTCTTCCTGGAGGCGCTCGGCGTCCGGGTCGAGGGCATCGGCACCACCACCCTGACCGTCCACGGCGTCCCGCAGATCGACGTCGACGTCGACTACTCCCCCTCCGAGGACCCGGTCGAGGCGATGAGCCTGCTCGCGGCGGCCGTGGTGACGGAGTCCGAACTGACCATCCGCCGGGTCCCCATCGAGTTCATGGAGATCGAACTCGCGGTCCTGGAGGAGATGGGCCTCGACCACGACCGCTCGGCGGAGTACGCCGCGGACAACGGGCGCACCCGCCTGGTCGACCTCACGGTCCGCCCCTCCAAGCTGGAGGCGCCGATCGACAAGATCCACCCGATGCCCTTCCCGGGCCTCAACATCGACAACGTCCCCTTCTTCGCGGCCATCGCGGCCACGGCCCAGGGCAAGACCCTCATCCACGACTGGGTCTACGACAACCGCGCCATCTACCTCACCGACCTCAACCGCCTCGGCGGCCGCCTCCAGCTCCTGGACCCCCACCGCGTCCTGGTCGAGGGCCCCACCCGCTGGCGCGCCGCCGAGATGATGTGCCCCCCGGCCCTGCGCCCGGCGGTGGTGGTCCTCCTCGCGATGATGGCGGCGGAGGGCACCTCGGTGCTGCGCAACGTCTACGTCATCAACCGGGGTTACGAGGAGCTGGCGGAGCGCCTGAACTCGGTGGGCGCGCAGATCGAGATCTTCCGGGACATCTGACCGTCCTCGGGAACAACGCCGCCCCCTCCTGACCCGTAGGTCAGCGAGCCAGGGGGCGGCGCCCGGGCACTCTTCCGTGACTCTGGCCGGGCCACCCATGGTCCTGCGGAGCCTGAGGGGTGGCCGGTGCGCTGCAAAGTGGGTCGTCGGCATCGTTTCAGGGCAGCCGCTCCACCGGAACGGAACCGAGCATGTGCCGGGCCAGCCCGTCGATCTCGGCAAGCAACCCCGTAGGCTGCTGGTCCAATTCGACGGCGTGCTGGTGGAGGATTGTTCCGGCGTGGCGGACGTGGTGGCTGGTGTGGGGCGCGTTTCCCTTCGCGTAGACCAGGTGCCCTTCGGGCAGGCCCAGGGCCGTGCAGTAGGCCAGCAGTTGGTACAGGTCCTCGTTCGGGAATCCGCGCTTCCTGCGGGTCTTGTACTTGGCGTCCGCGACGATCGCCGGCGTGTCGGTTTCTCCGTACCAGACGAAGTCGGGTCGCAGACGGATGGATTCACCTTCGTCCATATGGATGTTCCGCGCCTGGAGGACACTGCGGCCTCCGAAGGCACGCATGGCCTCCCGCAGGGCCGTGCAGACGAAGTCCTCATAGACGCTGTTCATGTCGAAGAGGAAGCCGTCCATGCGCAGCTGCCCGGGCAGGTGCTCCGCCGACGCGCCCCTCAACACCGTCTCGGCGAGGTGCAGTGCCGCGTGATAGCGGGTGTTGAGGCGGGTCGGGCGCCAGGCCGGGCGGGTGTGGCCTCGCGGGAGCGGTGTGACGTCCGCCAGTCGGGACCGTTGGTGCATCAGGCGCGTCCGGACGGTCCGGGGGACGGCGGGGAGGCGCAGGAGGCGGTCGACGGCCGTGCGGAGGATGCGGTTCTCGGTGATGTCCGTGGTGAATTCGTCGTACGTCACCTCCGCGGGCACGGGCATGCCGAAGCGGCGCCGGATCTGTTCGGCCTCACGGAACCTTCCCCGTACGACGGGGGACGACTCCTCGGCCGTCCGGTAGCCCTGGAGCAGGCCCTGCCGCAGTGCGCGGTCGATCTGGCGCTCGACGGCGTGGGCGAACGCCGGGAGGAGGTCGTCGTGCGCGGCCACGTCCACGACGCCGTCCCGCCAGCTCCGGGGGTCGCTGCTGTAGCCGAGCAGGAAGAGCAGGCGGGGGATCGGCACCTTGGGGGTGATCCGCACCGTGACGGCTTCGCCGCCCGGGACGGTGAGCGTGACGGCGCCGACCCTGCTGCCCGCGCGCAGTCGCCAGGTGCCCGGCTCGTAGGGGTCCGGTCCGGCCTCTTCCAGGATCCTGGAGGCGACCAGGGCGCGGCCCACGGCGTCGGGGAGGCGGACCGAGCGCGCGGGTCCGTGCTCGACGAGAGGGACGTCCGAGGTCACTGCGTGCCGACCCCGTCGTCCGGTTCCGGCGAGGTGGTGCGTGACGCGAGCGCCTTGCGGAGTGCCGGCAGGCCGTAGCGGCCCTCGATGTCCACGCCTTCGCCGTAATGGTGCTCCTCAAGGAGCGGGAGGATCTTGGTCCGCCAGGTCCGTTCCAGTCCGCCCTCGCGGTAGACGCCGGGCTTCATCAGGTACGACGGTCCGATCTTGAAGTCAGGGTCTTCGATGCGGGCGTTGAGGGCGTTGAGCAGGTCCGCGGGTTCGGCGTCCTTCTCCTCCGCCTCCAGCCAGGAACGCAGCAGCCCTCGGGTCGGATCGATGCGCGGGGACAGCTCGACGAACGCGAAGCGGCGGCGCATCGCCGCGTCGACGAGGGCGATCGAGCGGTCGGCCGTGTTCATGGTGCCGACGACGAAGAGGTTGCGGGGCAGGGAGAAGTCCTCGTCCGAGTAGGTCAGCCGCACCGACCGGTCCCGGTATTCGAGGAGGAAGTACAGCTCGCCGAAGACCTTGGCGAGGTTGGCCCGGTTGATCTCGTCGATGACCAGGAAGTGCGGGATGTGCCGGTTGCCCTCTCTTCGGGCCAGTTCGGCGAACTCCCGCAGCGGGCCGGCCGTGAGCCGGAAGGCGACCTCGCGCGTCCCGGGGTCCTCGCGGGGGCGGAAGCCCTCGAAGAAGTCCTCGTAGGAGTACGACGGGTGGAACTGAACCAGCTCGACCTGCTCCGGCCCGCCGCCGAAGAACTCGGCGAGCTGCTGCGCGAGGAAGGTCTTGCCCGTCCCGGGAGGGCCGTAGAAGATCAGCTGCTTCTCGTCGTGAAGCAGCTGCCTGATCTCCTGCAGCCATTCGAGGTGGTGCACGTGGAGTTCCTTCCGCAGCTCCTCGGTGGGCTCGGGCAGCTCCACGTCGCGGCGGGCGGTGACGGCCAGGGGTTCGGCGCTGATCCCGGTGCCGTCGGCCAGGGCCTCCTCCACGAGTTCCTCGTCGCTGACCCCGAGGCCGTCGACGATGGCCTTGACGGTGGTGAGGTCGAGCACGTCGTGGCGCGACGAGAGCTTCTGGCGCAGTTCCTGCGGCAGTGCGTCCACGCGGAAGCCGTCGCCTCCCCACTCCACGGGGCGCCAGAGGACGCGGCTTCCGTCGTCGGCGACGAGGTGCTCGACGTTGCCCGTGATCTTCCCGATGTGGAGCCGGCCGTCGGAGAGTGCGCACACCGTGTCGCCGGGCCGCATCCGGGAGAGGAAGGCGTGCAGCTCCTCGACGAGCTGCGGCTTCTCGGTGTACGTCGCCGCCGAGCCGTAGTCCTCGTCGACGAAGGTGCGCAGCTGTTCCTTGCTGATGCCCTGGGTGGCGGCGGGGCGCAGGTGGGCGGCGGTCAGGGACACCCTGCCTTCGGGGAGCCACGCGCGCCGGAACAGGTCGGGGCCGGCCGAGTGCGGCCCCCGCACCAGCCAGGCCCGGCTCGGCCCCGACCACACCTGGCCGAGGAAGTCGGCGAGCGGCCGGCCGTCCTCGGTCTTCCACTCCATCCACCCGTTGCTGCTGCGGCCCAGGAGGATCTCTCCCGCCGCGGAGGGCGAGTTGCACTCCACGTCCTCCGCCACTTCGAGCCAGCCCGCCCACGTGGAGGTTTCGCGTATCACCCGGTCCGCGATCAGCCGTTCGCGCAGCCGGTACGAGGAAGGCGCCTTCTCCGGGAACGACGGGACGACGTCGGGCCGCGCCGGGGAGCCCGCGAGCACCACCATCTTCTGGCTGCCGTTGGTCCCGCTCTCGGCGAGCAGCCGGCCTCTGGCCGTGGGCCCGCCGTACGGAAGACGCAGCTGGAACTCCGGGTACGAATCGAGCATCGGTGTCCTTGGGTCGGAGGGTACGGCCGGGTGCATTGTGGGGCGCTCGTGATCCACTTCGGCATCGCTTCGCGTATTTCCGGCCAACTCCGACGCCTCGGCCGGCACAGATCCGGCCGCGCGTTGCCGTGCACGGCGGCCGACGTCCATGATCGGGAGCGGAGCACCGGCACGGCGAGGGGGAACGGTGGGCACCGGAACGACGAGCGGACCGACCAGGCAACGGCACACCGAGGACCTGCTGGCGGCGGTGTCCATGACGTCCGCGCAGCTCGCCCAGGCGGTAGGCCGGTTCGACGGGGACACCCCGGCCATGGTGACGGCCGCCATCCGCACGGCGGAGCGCGCCTTCGAGGAGCTCGACGCCTGTTACGAGGTCATCGACGACGCGTCGGCCACGGGCCAGGCGATCGCCGCCCGGCTGAGCACCCTGCTCGCGGCGGAGGACGAGCCGGGCGTCGGCCCCGAGCTGGACGCCCTTGACACGGTCTCCGCTCGCGTCCGCGGCACGGACCGGGCCCGGGAGCTGCTGCAGCGTGTCCTCGGACGGGAGGAGGCAGCCGAGCGCGCCCTGCCGGCGGTGCGCCGTCTCACCGGGGCGGACCTGCCCGCGCTCCCTTCCGCCTACGCGGAC
Organism: Streptomyces sp. NPDC048018; assembly: GCF_043202995.1. Classification (NCBI taxonomy): domain Bacteria; kingdom Bacillati; phylum Actinomycetota; class Actinomycetes; order Kitasatosporales; family Streptomycetaceae; genus Streptomyces; species Streptomyces sp. NPDC048018. Next base: position 41,461 of record NZ_JBIDBK010000010.1, on the reverse strand, counting down.
GACGCGGGTTTCGACGACCTGATGGCCATGGCCGCCCGCGAGGAGGAGCTGGCGCCACGGCTGCGCGCGGCGCACGCCGAGCGCCTGCGCGAGGTGGCCGCGCACCTCGTCCATGTGGTGGAGCAGGTCGCGGCCGTGGGTTTCGCCGACGAGGCCTTCGCCCGGGAATCGGTGCACGAGGCCCGCCGGGCCCACGCACTATGGGTCCGGTGCCTCGCGGAGCGCAGGCGGGACCTCGGATAGCCGGCCGCCTCCGCGCCCGTACGGCACCGGTCTCCGGCCGGATACCGTGTGCGGTGCGACCGGACGCCGGCTCCGTCCTCACGCTCACGAGCAGAAAGGCCCCTCGTGCACATCGCTCCCCTCAGCCCGCACGACCCCGTCGAGCTGGGCGGCTACGAGCTGCTCGGGCGCATCGGGCACGGTGGCATGGGGCAGGTGTACCTGGGCGAGTCACCCGGCGGGGAGCCCGCAGCCGTCAAGGTGATCAAGCCGTCGGTCGTGGACTCCGAGACCCGGCAGCGCTTCGCCCAGGAAGTGGAGATCCTCAAGACGATCTGGGGTGCGCGGATCGCGGCGCTGCTCGACGCCGACGCGGAGGCCGATCCGCCGTGGCTGGCCACCGAGTACATCGAGGGCCCCGACCTGAGCCGGCACGTGGCCCTGCACGGCCCGCTTCCCTCGCTGCTCGCCGCCTCCCTCGGGGCGACGCTCGCCGAAGCGCTCGCCACCGTGCACAAGCAGGGTCTGCTGCACCGTGACCTCAAGCCCGCGAACGTGTTGCTCGGCCCCAACGGGCCGAAGGTCATCGACTTCGGCCTCGCGGTGTTCGCCGAGTCGAGCGTGTCCCTGACCGCGCCGAACACGGTGGTCGGCACCCCGGCCTGCATGGCGCCCGAACAGGCGCGGGGCGACCGGCCGCTGACCCCCGCGGTCGACGTGCACGCGCTCGGCGCCGTGATGCTGTTCGCCGTCTCCGGTCACCTCCCGTACCAGGCCGCGAACATCCACGTCCTCTTCCACCAGGTCACCGACCCGGAGACGGCTCCCGACCTGTCGGGGGTCCCCGACGAGCTGGTGCCCCTGCTGACGGCGATGCTCGCGCACCGGGCCGAGGACCGGCCGGCGCTGAGCGATGTCGTCCAGCGGTGCCGGGCGGTCATCGAGGCGCAGGGCTTCAAGGTCGCCCAGGCACGGCGCCGGCTCACGACGCACACGGCCGCTCCCTCACATGCGCTGGACAGCCTGCCGCCCACGGTCGCCCTCCCGCTGCCGCCCACCGTCCCGGCGGCCCCGGCGGTTCCCGGGACGAACACGTCGCCGACGGGGCCGACCGTGGTGCTCTCCCCGGACACCCTGGCGCTCTCCCCGGACGTCACCCCGCCGGCCGCCCCCGCGCCTGACGCCGACGAGCAGGCCGCCACCGGGCCGACCCCTACGCTCGTCGACGGGCCCGCGCCGCCGTCCGGAGCCGGCGCGCCCTCGTCCGCACCCGCCGCCCCGGAACCCGCCCCGGACGCGGACGGCCCGTCGTCCAGCCCGCCGGCCGCTCCGCGCGCTCCTCGCGGCCGCTCCGGGCAGCGGCTGCATTCCGCCCAGGCCCGGATCACCGCACAGCGGCTCCGCGAGGTGTACGCGGCCCAGGCCGCGTTCTGACACCGGCGGCCTCCCGATACCGGCGGACCCGCGATACTGAGGGGCCTGCCACAACCGTCACGAATCACCACAGGAGGACACGGGTGACCGCCGTCCAGACCAGCCCCGAGCAGCACGGCGACGCGTCGGACGCGGCGGGGCAGGAGCAGTTCCCGGCAGGCGCACAGGTGCTCGTACGCGACGAGGTGTGGCTGGTCAGGAACGCGGTGCCGACCACCGACGACGGCACCCGGGTCGAGGTGGTCGGGGTGTCCGACTTCGTACGGGACCAGGAGGCCGTGTTCTTCACCGGCCTGGACACCGTCGAGCTCATCGACCCGCGCGACACCCGCCTGATCGCGGACGACTCCCCCACCTACCGGCGCTCCCGGCTGTTCCTGGAGGCCGTGCTGCGCCGCACGGCGCTGCCCCAGTCCGAGCGGCGGCTCGCGCTCGCGGACTCCTTCCTCCTGGACCCGCTCACCTACCAGCGCCGCCCCGCCGAACTCGCGCTCTCGGGTGCCAATCTGCGCCCCCGGCTGCTGATCGCGGACGTGGTGGGTCTGGGCAAGACGCTGGAGATCGGCCTGACGCTCGCGGAGCTCATCCGGCGCGGCCGGGGCGAACGCATCCTCGTCGTCACGCCGCAGCACGTCCTGGAGCAGTTCCAGCACGAGCTGTGGACGCGGTTCGCCATTCCGCTGGTCCGGCTCGACTCGGTGGGCATCGAGCGGATCCAGCGCGAGATCCCCGCGGGACGGAATCCGTTCACCTTCTTCAAGCGCGTGATCGTCTCGATCGACACGTTGAAGAACACCGACCAGTACCGTCACCACCTGGAGCAGATCCGCTGGGACGCGGTCGTCATCGACGAGTCGCACAACCTGATCAACCGCGGCTCCCTGCGCAACCAGCTCGCCCAGACCCTGGCGCCGCGCACCGACGCCCTGATCCTCGCGTCCGCCACGCCGCACAACGGCGACGCGAGGTCGTTCGCCGAGCTGATCGCCCTGCTGGACCCGGCGGCGATCCGCGACCCGGAGAACTACCGGGCCGAGGACATCGAGCACCTCTTCATCCGCCGTACGAAGGTCAGCACCGAGGTCCGCGAGCAGATGAAGGGCCAGTGGGCGGACCGCGGCCCGTCCCAGGCGGTGCACTGCCCGGCCACCCCGGCCGAGGAGCGGATCTTCGAGGAACTGGCGGCCGTCTGGCTGCCGCGCGACGGCAGCCCGTCCGTGAGCTCCGTCCCGCTCTTCCCGTACACGCTGCTCAAGTCCTTCCTCTCCTCGCATGCGGCGCTCAAGGCCACTGTGAGCGCCCGTATCAAGACCCTGGAGAAGAAGGACGACCCCCGCGCCACGGCCGCGGAGCTCGCCGCCCTGCGCCGGCTCGCGGAACTGACCGCGGACCTGACCGAGGCGGACTCGGCGAAGTTCGCGGCGCTGGTCGAGCAGCTGAAGGGCATCGGCGTCGGCCCGTCCTCCGACACCCGCGTCGTGGTCTTCTCGGAGCGCGTCCAGACCCTGGAGTGGCTGGCGACCGTCCTGCCCGCCGCCCTCGGCTTCCGGGGCAGGACCGCGAAGGACTGCCTGCGCGTCATGCACGGTGGTCTGTCCGACGAGCAGCAGATGCGGGTCGTGGAGGAGTTCGGGCTGGCCGGCGCTCCGGTACGGATCCTGCTGACGGGCGACGTCGCCTCCGAGGGCGTCAACCTGCACCGCCAGTGCCACCAGCTGGTCCACTACGACGTGCCGTGGTCGCTGATCCGCATCGAGCAGCGCAACGGCCGCATCGACCGCTACGGGCAGGCCCAGCCGCCGCAGTTCCGCGCCCTGATCCTCACCAGTGACACCGAGGGCGCGAAGGACGACACCCTGGTCTCCGAGCGGCTCCTGGAGCGCGAGGACCAGGCGCACCGCTCGCTCGGCACGGCGGAGGCCGTCACCGGCCTCTACCGCGCGGAGGCCGAGGAGAAGTCCCTCATCCAGGATCTGCTGCGCGGCAGGACCGTGGACGAGTCCCTCGACGGGCGCCGGTCCGGCGAGGACGCCGGCACGGATGCCATGGACGACTTCCTGGCGGACTTCTTCGGCTCGGTCGGTGACGAGCCGCAGGCGGAAGACGGCACCGCCGCCGAGCGGTCCGCCCCCGAGACGGCCGGCGGCGCCACCGGCGCGGGTACGGGCGAGGGCACGGGCTCCGTCCTCCCCCGCCTCTTCGACTCGACCGCCCACTTCCTGGACGAGGCGCTGCGCGAGGTGTACCCGGACGCCCGGGACCGCCTGGACCTCGACCGTGACGAGCAGTCGGGCCTGCTGTCCTTCCGTCCCCCGGCCGACCTTCTCCACCGCCTCAAGGCGCTGCCCGTGGACTACCTGCGCGAACAGCGTCTGCGCGAGCGGCTGTTGGTCACCTTCAACCGGCGTCTCGCCCAGCACTCGCTCCAGCGGGCCCGCGAGGCGGGTTCCACCTCCAGCTGGCCGGAGATCTCGCTGCTGACCGACCTGCACCCGGTCGTCGAGTGGCTGACGGACAAGGTCCTCGTACGGCTCGGACGCCAGGAGGCGCCGATGATCACGGCGGAGGTGGCGGAGCCCACCTATCTCGTTCAGGGCGTGTACTCGAACGCCCTGGGCCGGCCGACGGTCGTCAAGTGGATGGGCGTGACAGGCAGCGGGGCCGTGGACGACGACATGGTGTCGCTGCTGCGCCGCTCCGGGGTCGGCCCGACGATGGCGAACAAGCTCCGCCACCGGGACCCCGCCCCACTGGCCGCCGCCATCCCCGCCGTACTGGAGGCCGCCGAGGCCTTCATGGAGCGGCACCGGGACGCCTGGGACCGGCCGCTGCGCGAGTCGATCGAGCGCCACAAGCTGCGCCTCGGCGACTGGGAGCAGCCCACGCTGGCGGGCCAACACACCAAGCGGCGGCTCACCGACCTCGCCGACGACCTGCTGACCACCGGGCAGCGCCCGATGCTGCGCGTCCTCGCCGTGCTGCTGCCCGACCCCGACGCACCGGCGGCCGCGCCCGCCTCCCCGTCCGCCACGCCCGCCGCCCTCTGAGAGAGCCACTGTCATGACGTACGACTCCCTGGTCAACCGCGGCGACTACTTCTCGGCCCACTACCTCGCCGAGGTGCTGCCCAAGGACCTCAAGACGGGCCTGCTCCAGACCTGGAAGGAGCGGGAGGAGGCCGCGAAGCCCCCGGCCGGGACGGGCGAGGCGGCGTCCGCCGAAAGCCCCGACCCTCTGCGCGAGGACACCAAGCAGGCCCTGCCCGTCACTCCGCGGGCCGGTCTCCGGGCACTGCGCCGCGACTACTTCCGGGCCCGCTCGTTCTTCGCGCTCCCCGGGGACGCCGAGGGCACCGCGTCCACGCCCGACACCGGCGACGACGCGCTGACGTACGAAGCCCCCGCCTGGCGGGAGCGGGTACACGCGCTGAACGCCGAGGTCCTGCGCGCACTGGGCTATGACGCGAAGCCCGGCAACCTCACCGTCTGGCGGGCGGGCCAGAGCCATGAGATCACGGTCGCGCACGCCGAGAAGGGCCTCGTCGCCGTCGACTGCGGCTGGGCCGCCGAGGCGGACGCCGCCCTGGACCCCGACGGCCCGGGCCGCCTTCTCGACCCCGTCGTCCTCGACGGCTCGAACAGCCTCGTCACCGGCTCCAAGCTGGCCTCGTTCCTGTTCGCCTGCGACGAGGCCCCGCGCTATGTCCTGCTGCTCGTCGGCGGAGTCGTCGTCCTCGCCGACCGGATGGTGTGGGGCGAGGGCCGCTACCTCGCCGTCTCCCTGGACATCGCGCTCCAGCGCAACGACACCCGACCGGGCGGCGAACTCGACACCGTCGCCGCGCTGTTCGGAGCCGACTCGCTCCGCACCCCCGAGGAGGGCGGCGAGAACCCGCTCGCCGAACTCGTCGGCAAGTCCACCAAGCACGCGGTGGGCGTCTCCAGCGAGCTGCGCGACGGCCTGCGGCTGAGCGTCGAGCTGATCGCCAACGAGGTCCTGGAACGCCTCCGCGAGCAGGGCGTACACCCCCAGGACATCGCCGAACTCCCCGAACTCGGCCGCCAGCTGACCCGCGAGTCACTGCGCTACCTCTACCGCATCCTGTTCCTGCTGTACGCCGAGGCCCGCCCCGAGCTGGGCATCCTGCCGTCCGACTATCCCGAGTACCAGCTCGGCTACGGCCTCGGCCGGCTCGGCGAACTCGTCGCGGAGCGCGACCTCGTCGACGAGAAGTCCCGCCGCGGCTTCTACCTGTACGAGTCCCTGGACCTGCTGTTCCGCAAGGTCCAGGACGGCTACCGGCCGCGCCGCACCCATGGCGAGGCGGCGGAGACGGCGGAGAGCGCCGACGCCGTCGGCGGGAAGACCAGCGAGGACCTGGGCCTGCGCTTCGAGCCCCTGCACTCCACGCTCTTCGAGCGGGACTCGATCAAGCTGATCGGCGCGGACGCCGTCGTCGACCCCCGACACGACGCCGACGAGGCCCTCGCCCGCGGCGAACGCGTCCGCTACCTCGACACCCGGCTCCGCAACGCCACCCTGTACGAGGTCCTGCACAAGCTCATGCTCACCAAGGGGAAGAAGGGCGAGCGCGGCGGCTTCATCTCGTACGCCCAGCTGGGCATCAACCAGCTCGGCGCCGTGTACGAGGGCCTGATGTCGTTCTCCGGCTTCATCGCGGGCGAGGAGCTGTACGAGGTCGCCAAGGGCGGCGACCCCAAGGACGGCTCCTGGCTGGTGCCCAAGTCGAAGGCCGACGAGTACCCGGACACGGTCTTCGTCCGGCGTCCGGACCGCGACACGGGCGAGGAGCTGCGCGTCCGGTACGCCCCCGGCTCGTTCGTCTACCGGCTCTCCGGCCGCGACCGTCAGACCTCGGCCTCCTACTACACCCCTGAGTCGCTGACCAAGGTCACGGTGCAGCTGGCCCTCCAGCACCGCCTGGACCAGGACGACACGGTCACCGAGGCTCGCGAGCTGCTGGACTGGAAGATCTGCGAACCGGCCCTCGGCTCGGGCGCGTTCCTCAACGAGGCCATCAACCAGGTCGCCGCCGAGTACCTGCGCCGCCGACAGAAGGAGCTCGGCCGCTCCATCGACACCGAGCAGTACGCCGTCGAGCTCCAGAAGGCCAAGGCGTACATCGCCCTGCACAACTCGTACGGCGTCGACCTCAACGAGACGGCGGTCGAGCTGGCCGAGGTGTCGTTGTGGCTCAACACCATGCACCCCGGCATGGAGGCCCCCTGGTTCGGCCTCCACCTACGACGCGGCAACTCCCTCATCGGCGGCCGGCGCGAGGTGTACGGCCCCGAACGCCTCAAGAAGGGCGGCTGGCTGGGGGCGACCCCGGAGCGCTACCCGCTGGCCGACGCGCAGGCAGGCGTCCCGCTGCCGGACGGCGCGGTGCACCACTTCCTGCTCCCGGCGAAGGAGTGGGGCGCGGTCGCCGCCGAGAAGGAGGCGAAGGCGCTGGCGCCGGAGGCCGCGAAGGCGCTCGGCGCGTGGCGCAAGGCGGTCACGAAGTCCCCGACGGCCAAGCAGACGGCCCGCCTCCAGGGCCTGGCGCGGCGCACCGAGTACCTGTGGGACCTGGTCGTGCAGCGGCTGACGATCTCCGAGCGGGAGATCTCGCGGCGCGTGGACGTGTGGGAGGCGGAGCCGGAGTGGCTGCGCCGGCCGAAGGAGGCCGTGCCCCGGGAGAAGGTGCTGGCCGACCTGACGGCGGTGGACACGCCGTACTGGCGCCTGAAGAAGCTCATGGACACGTGGTGCGCGCTGTGGTTCTGGCCCGTGCAGGAGGCCGCGCTGCTGGACGGGACGGACGCGCGGTACGAGCGGGCGGAGGTCGTGCCCGCTCCGCAGGGCGGGGCTGCTGCGGTGTCCGGGGCGTCGGACGTGATCCGTACGTACGAGGAGGTCGACCTTCTCGGGAACGTCACCGTGAAGGAGGTCCGGCGCGGCGACATCGACAAGCGGCGGAAGGGTACGCGCAAGGGCGAGCAGTCCTTCGCGGGCCAGCGCCGCGAGGTCATCCCCCTGGCGAACCTGGACGACTGGCTGGACTTCGCGGAGGCGCTGCTGGGCACGCACGACGTGCCGGCGGAGTCGCTGGTGGCGTCGTTCGACTCGCTCGGCGACCTGGAGCGGTACGAGGACGAGCTGCCGGACTGGATGGGCATGGACCGGTCGTACTGGCTGGAGGGGCGGTTCCCGTGGGTGGGGGTCGCGGGGGATGTGGCCAAGCGGCAGGGGTTCTTCCATTGGGAGTTGGAGTACGCCCAGGTGTTTGGGGGGCGGGGTGGGTTTGATCTTCAGGTGGGGAATCCGCCTTGGGTACGGTTGGATTGGCAGGAGGACCTGGTTCTCGCCGAAATCGAGCCGTGGTTCGTTCTCGCGGAGAGTCAGAGCGCTTCTGAGTGGAGACTCCGCAAAGACAATGCACTGGACCACCTCAAGAGCCACCGTTCTTACTTGATGAACGAGTTGGCGAACAACGCGGGTGCCATCGCAACTCTGAGAAGTCCAGCCATGTACCCGGTTCTAGCTGGCACCAGAGCGGACCTCTACCGCGCGTTCATGGTTCAAGTTTGGCGGCACTTGCCGCAAGATGGCAGCGCAGGCCTCATTCATCCGGACACGCATTTCAGTGGTGTCCGAGAGGGTGCCATCCGAGCGATCTCCTATCGCCATCTCCGAGTGCACGCACACTTTGTGAACTCCGCGAACTGGGCATTTGAGGACCTCTCCCGTTCACAGGAGTTCGGAGTCCACATCTATGGAACCTCGCAAGCACCAGACTTTCTCCACCTCAGCCAGCTGCGCGATGCCGAGGCGCTCCCCAACTCGCTGACGCATGACGGACGAGGACCAAAGCCCGGCATCAAGCACAACGGCTCCTGGGACATCCGGCCACATCGCGAGCGGGTGGTGCACGTTACTGCAGAGCTACTGGAGAGCTGGAAAGCACTCACCGGTTCAACGGGTGAAACCCAGCAGACTCCGCTGCTCTACCCGGTACTCGGCAGTGAGCAAGGAGCTATCCAGGCGTTGACCTCTTACGGCTACGCCCTGGACGACTTTAACCCCATGATCTCGCAGGGCTACAACGAGACCACAGCAAAGAAAGAAGGCTTGATCCGCTGGGGCAACCAGGCTGCCCCACAGCTGGCAGACGTCATCCTGCAGGGGCCCCACTTCTCGGGGGCAACTCCTTTCTCAAATGAACCGATGATCCCCTGCCGAAACCAGAGGCACTGGTACGCACTTTCACCCACCGAACTTCCTGAAGCCTATGTTCCGGTGACCAACTACGTGCGGGCTACTGACACAGTCACCTACCAGGAAGCCCAGGATTCCTGGAATGGTCGTCGCTACACGGAATATTTCCGCTTGACGTGGCGAGTAATGATTCCTTTCAACACCGCACGGAGCCTCTTTGCCGCTCTCATCCCACCCGGACCCGCGCACATCGATGCCGTCAGCTCAATGTCCCTGCCCGACAACCGCCTGCTAGCCCTCAACGCTGGCTTCTGGGCTTCTCTACCCTTCGACTACCTGCTGCGCATCACCGGCCGTTCACACCTTCGGGTAGCAGAAGCGCGAAAGATGCCGGCCCCAGACCCCAAGCACCCCCTTTCCTCCGCCCTCCTGCTCCGGTCGTTGCGTCTGAACGTTCTCACGAACGCCTACTCGCCACTCTGGGATGAGCTCTTTGACCCTCGTTGGGCTGGGTATGAGGAATGGGCAAACCCAGGATGGCCAAGACTGAAGCCTCTTGCTGCCGACCTGAAGCCTTCCTGGACGCATTCCACGCCGCTCCGTACCGAGTTCGAACGACGTGCAGCGCTAGTGGAAATCGACGCTTTGGTGGCCGTGTGGTTGGGCATCACCGTTGACCAGCTGGTAGCCATCTTTAGCACCCGATTCCCGCAGCTGTACGACTACGAGACGGCAACCTACTTCGACGCCAACGGCCGTAAGATCGCTGCCGACTTCAACACGTATGGCCACGGCCAGACCAAGCAGGACTGGCTCGACTTCGAAGCCCACCTCGCCGATCCCGCCAACACACCGTCCCCCGTCGGCTACGTCGGACCCTTCTACAAGGCCGACCGTGAGGCCGAGATGCGGGCGGCGCACGCGCACTTCCAGGCGCGGCTGGACAAGGAGATCGAGCTCGGGCGTTGGACGCCTCCGGCGCGCAAGGCAGCCCTGGAGAGCACGGCATGACATGCGGCTGCCCCGGACCCTTCGAGGTCCGGGGCAGCCACGTCGTTGCACTACCGGCCTGCGAAGCCGACGAAAGCGGTCCAGGCAGAGCTGTCGACCACGAGCCCGGGACGGCGCGTGTCCTTGGAGTCGCGCACGTGGACGCTGCCCAGGCGTTCAGCCACCTCGACGCACTGGCCGCCCTCGCCGCTGCTGTAGCTGCTCTTGACCCACCGCAGGTCCGGCACGATCGGGTCAGGTGTTGCCTTCTTCATGTCGCTCCAAGCAACTTCTCAATGAGGTCCAGCGATTCACGCGGAGTGAGAGCCTGGGCGCGGAGAAGGCCGTACTGTTCTTCAAGCTCCCGGACAGACTTCCGCTCCGTGTAGAGGCGACTGTGTTTGTAGGCCTCCACGTAGGCAATCCTCCGTCCATCGAGCGTTTCGATCAAGGTGAAGGGTCCGGCCAGGCCGGCATGCTCCTCCCGCCCGTTCGGCATCACCTGAATCTCCACGTTACGCCGCTGGCCGCTGAGCAGAAGATGCTCTAACTGGCCTCGCATCACGCCTCCGCCGCCGAGGGGGCGCGTGAGTACCGACTCCTCGATGACGAAGCTGGTGGTCGGCAACGGCTGTCTGATGAAGATGCCTTGCCTGGCCAGTCGGGCCTGCACGCGCTCTTCGATCGTGTCCTCGCTCAGCAGGGGCCGCCACATGGTGAAGATGGCTCGGGCGTACTCCTCGGTCTGCAGCAGCCCGTTGACGATGTGCGTGTCGTACACATGCAGCTCAACCGCCTCCGCCTCCAACTTCGCCGCGTCCCGGAAGAACGCCGGGTACTGCGCCCGCGCGACCTCCTCCTTCATCTCCTTCAGGACCTCGCCCGCGTCCAGCAACTCGTCCGCCTGGTCGATGAAGCGAGACGGCGGCACCCTCCGCCCCTGCTCGTACGCCGCGATCGTCGACGCCGAGTACCCCAGCCGCGCCCCGAACTCGGACCGCTCCACCCCCGCACGTACCCGGAACCGTTTCAGCTGGCGGCCGAAGACGCGCAGGATGCCCGAGCCCGGATCCGGTGCGGCGGCGTCGCCGGCCGGGTCGTCGTCCTCTGCCCGCCGGGTGGATTCGTTCATGCCCGCCATCACCTCCACCGGCCAACGCCGCTCCGCGTCGGCCGTCACGCTCCGCGCCGCCTACAGGCACCGACACCGCGCCTACCGCTGCCCCCTGTACGCGCCTTGGCCCTTACTCAGCGTAAGCGGAGCACGCCAGCCTGTGTCCCATGAACAGCGAAACGTCCCCCGCATCCACCGCCCTTGAGTTCGCGATGCGCTTCACGTCCTCACCTCGCGGCGCCCGCCTCGCCCGGCGGCTCGTCTCCCATCGTCTGGACAGCTGGGGCCACCCGTACACCTCGATCGCCAACGAGACGATGACGCTCATCGCCGCCGAGTTGACCGGCAACGCCGTGCGTCACGGGCACGTCCCCGGGCGGGACTTCCACCTCCGGCTCACCGACGCGGTCGACACCCTGCGTATCGAGGTCACCGACACCCGTACCGAACGCGTACCTCTGCTCTCCTCCCATGAGCCGCCCGGCGACGCCGAGTCGGGGCGCGGGTTGCTGGTCGTGGCGCTGCTGGCGAGTCGGTGGGCGGTGGCGCCGCGCGTGGGCGCTCCGGGGAAGACCGTGTGGGCCGAGGTGTGCCTTTCACGCCAATGACCAGCGGGTTTTCGGAAATTGGCCGACGGTCTGTCGGTGCGTGCCGCTAGGGTCGTGCGTCCGTGTGTGCACTGCACGGGGGAGCCCAAGGGGGAACAGCGCACGTGAGCAGCACGACCCACACCGACCCGGCCGCCGGTTGCCGCATCTCCATCGTCGACGAGGATCCGCTGCGCGCCCGCCGTGAGGCCCGCGAGTTGCTTGCCGCCCTCGCCGAGACCGACCCGCAGGCCGCGCTCGACGTTCCGGCCGGCCCTGCGACCACCGGCACCACCACCGACAAGGGCGGACCGGTCGCCGATCTCCTCGGCCTGGTGTTCAGCGGCGGCTCCCTGGCCGCCGCCGTCCTCCAGCTCTGGCTGGCGCGCGTGCCGCAGCGGACGATCGTCGTCACGCGGCCCGACGGGGCGACGCTGACCATCTCCGGGAAGCAGGCCCGCGCGGACGACGCGCAGATCGAGCGGTTCCTCAACGGTGGCGCGGGTTCGGCGGACGAGGGCGGCGCGCAGGGCGGGCCGGGCGCGGCGTGAGTGACAACGACCGGTACGCCATGCTGATCGGCGTATCCACGTACGACAGCGACCGGTACCACGAACTGCCGGCGGTTCGGGCGGACCTGCACTACATGCAGGCGGTCCTGGAGAGCACCGAGATTGGCATGTACAACGACTGCGCGATGGTTGCAGAGCCGACGCGCGCCGAGATGCTGCACGCCGTGGAGACGTTCCTGGAGGAGCGGCAGGCCAGCGAGACGGCGCTGCTCTACTTCAGCGGGCACGGGGAGTTCTGCGAGGCGGACGGGCAGCTGTACTTCCTGACGCGGGACGCCGATCCGGACGACCTGCCGGGTACCGCCGTGCCGGCCGAGTTCCTGGAGCGGATGCTCACGTCCTGTCGGGCGTCGTCGAAGGTCGTGCTGCTCGACTGCTGCTCCAGCGGCTCCGTCGTCCAGGGGTGGACGGCCAAGGGAGCGGCCGACAGCGGCGAACGGCCCGCGCCCAGCACGCTGCTGCGGCCGACCGGCGTGTACTTCATCACCGCCTCGGACGCCCTCCAGGCGGCCTCGGCGCTGGCTCCGGCCGGTTCCTCGCTCGGCACGTCGCGGTTCACCGGGGAGATCGTCGAGGGGCTGCGCAGCGGGCGGATCAAGGACAGCGGCTGGATCACGCCGGACGACCTGTTCGAGTACCTGACCGCGCAGATGGTGCGCATCGGCGTGCCCGAGGAGCAGCGGCCCACGAAGTCCACCATCCGTGCGACGCATTCTCTGCCGTTGGCCCGCTCGGTGGCGCGGACCGTCCAGCTCCCCGAGCCGCCGCCGGAAGCCGGTGGCGGTCTGCCGGTCTCCTCGGCGCTGTCGAAGGCCCGCGGCCTTGTCGCGCAGGACGCGCACGACGGCGTGGACCGGGAACGTCTGCTGCGCTACTACGCGCACTGCCTGCGGGCCCAGGCCGAGTCGAAGATGCTGCCCGACCGGGACAGCGGCCGGAACTCCGACTACTTCCTGCTGAGTCAGGGGTCGGAGACGATCCAGTCCGGGCTGGGCTCCGGTCTTCCCGCGCCCGGTGGGCTGCCCAAGGCGAAGAGCACCGGCGCGAAGGTCGACGAGGCCGGGCTGCAGGAGTACTGGTACGGGTACCCGGCCGTCACGCTGCCCGAGCGCGGCGGGAACCGCGGCCGGCGGGCCGCGGTGCGCATCGCGCCGCTGCTGGTCCAGCCGATGGAGCTGGCGCCCGACGAGAACGGGCGGGACCGGCTGCGGCCGAGCGGGGTGCCGTCGCTGCACAGCGGCGTGCTCACGGAGCTGCTGGAGGACGAGGAGGCGGCCGAGTTGCTCGGCCGCTGGCAGCCGACCTGGCAGGAGGGCAACGCCGCCCAGATGGTGAAGGCGGTGCGAGAACTCCTGACGCGGCTCGAACTCCCGGAGCTGGAGCCGCTCGACCTGTCCGCGCTCAGCGAGCGTTCCGTCATGGACTCGCTGCGTCCGGGCGCGCACAACGCCGCCGTCCTCCTCGCGCCGTCGGGTCTGGAGCGGACCGCGACCGAGGGCCTCGTGGAGAACCTGCTCCAGATGTCCACGCGCGCCGACCAGATCCCCGGCACCGCCCTGGACGCGCTGCTCACCGGTGGTGGCGACGGCGGACCGGCCGGGCTCGACGCGCCGCCGGTCCTGGTCTCCCCCGGGCCGTGCAACGAGAGCCAGGCGCGGGTGATCACGTCGGCGATGACCCGGCCGCTCACCGTCTCCACCGGGCCGCCCGGCACCGGGAAGAGCGAGGTGGTGGCGGCGGCGGTCGCCACCGCGGTGGCCGCCGGGCAGTCCGTCCTCGTCGCGTCCACGAACAACGAAGCCGTGAACGTGGTGGCCGAGCGCTGCGACGCCATCTCCCCCGGGCTGCTCATGCGGACGGGGAACTCCGAGGCCCTGGAGGCCGAGGCCGCGAAGCTGGAGCGGCTGCTCGCCGAGCCCGTCGAGGCCCCGGCGCGGGGTGCGGCGACGGTGGCGGGTGACCTCAGGAACCGGCACGCCCGGGACGCCGTGCACGAGGCCGAGGCGGCGCGGCTGGTCGGGGAGGAGGCGCGGCTGCTGGAACTGCTGCGGGAGCGTGAGCGCCGCGCGGACGGGCTCGGGCTGCCGGTGGAGCGGCTGGAGCGGGCGTGGTCCGAGGGCGGGGCCGAGGCGCTCGCCGACTGGGAGGACCGGGCGCGGAGGGCCGCCGTCGCCCGCTGGTACTCCTTCGGCCGGTGGCGCAGGGGGCGGGCGCTGTCCGCGTTCGTCGCCTCCGCCGGGGAGGGCGGTGCGGGCGCGTGGCCGGCCTGGGCCGCGGAACGGCCCGTACCGCCCGAACTGCTGCTCGCCCTCGCGGAGGCCGCCGGAGTGGAAGGCGCGCTCAGGAGCCTCGTACCGGGGCATCTCGCCCTGGACGAGGAGGCCTTGAAGCAGGCGCGGCTGGAGAGCCGGGCGGGTCTGTCGGAGGTGTCGGGCGAGCTGGCCCGGGCCGTGTCCGCCGAGGCGATGACGCGGGGGCGGTCGCTGATGACCCAGCGGCTCCAGGCCCTGCGCCGGCGCTCCGGCTTCTGGAAGAGCCAGCGCAATCTGATGGCGCACCTGAAGGGCTGGGCCATCAGCACGCACTCGGTGCGTCAGCTCGAACTGGTCCCGGAGCTCTTCGACCTCGTCGTGATCGACGAGGCCAGCCAGTGCTCGATCCCGTCGGTGCTGCCGCTGCTGTTCCGGGCCAAGCGGGCGCTGATCATCGGGGACCCGATGCAGCTCGGACACATTCCGGGGATCACGGCGCAGCAGGAGCGGCAGGCGCGGGTGCGGGCCGGGTTGAGCGCGGCGCAGCTGGAGGATCACCGGCTCGCCTACCACGTGTACTCCGCTTACCACGCCGCGGCGCAGCACGGCGAGGAGACGCTGCTGCTCGACGAGCACTACCGGTGCCATCCGGCGATCGCCGATGTCGTCAACGGGCACTGCTACGCAGGGCAGTTGCAGGTCCTCACCGACGTCAGGAAGCAGGTTCCGGCGCTCGATCCGGTCGGGTCGGGCGGTCCGGCTCCCGCCCTCGGCTGGGTCGACGTGGCGGACGGCGCTTCCGCGCTGGGCGCGGGCGGCCGGTCCTCGCGGAACGCGGCGGAGGCCGCCCGGGTGCGGGAGACGGTGGACGAGCTGCTCGCGCGGCTTCCCGAGGACACGACGGTGGGCGTCGTGACGCCGTTCCGTGCCCAGAAGGACGCCCTGGCGCGGGTGTGGGCGGACGACGACCGCGTGCGGGTCGGCACGGTGCACGCCTTCCAGGGCGGCCAGCGGGACGTCATGGTCCTCAGCCCGGTGGCCACCGACAACACCCCGCCCCGTACGACACACTGGGTGTCGAGCCAGGTCAACCTGTGGAACGTCGCCGTCACCCGGGCGAAGTCACAGCTGATCACGGTGGGCAGCCACACCTTCTGGCAGGGGCAGTCGGGGCTTCCGGCGCTCCTCGCGGGGCGGTCGGAGGTGCTGGGGACGGGAGCGTCGGCGGACCGGCCCGGCGCGGGCTTCGGCGCGAGGCCCCGGAGCGCCTTCCGCGAGGAGCTCACGGACCGGCTCCAGGACTTCCTCGGGCGCCGTGGTGTGACCGATCTGGAGCGCGAGGCGGTGGTCGGCGGACACGTCGTCGACC
The DNA here is from genome assembly GCF_043202995.1 of Streptomyces sp. NPDC048018. Lineage (NCBI taxonomy): Bacteria > Bacillati > Actinomycetota > Actinomycetes > Kitasatosporales > Streptomycetaceae > Streptomyces > Streptomyces sp. NPDC048018. The sequence continues at coordinate 25,700 of NZ_JBIDBK010000010.1, read as the reverse complement.
TGCTGTTCACGGTGGACGGGGCCAACACCGCCGTCCTCGTCGACACCGGGCCCGAGCACGGACAGGACCCGGCCCGCCATCTCCGACTGACGCACGCGCGCGGCGACCTGCTGCCCGGGCTGCCGTCCGGCGGTTCCGGCGCGAAGCCCGGACCGGTGGCGCGGACGGTCCGGGTGCCGGCGTGGCGGATCCTGGCGGGTGACGTGACGCTGGAGCCGCTCTTCGCCTGAGCGCGCGCCCCGGCGGGGTCAGGGCCGCAGGCTCCGGACGACGTGGGTCATGTGCTGGACATGGCCCACGCGCAGCCAGTCGCCGACGTTCCCGGTGCCTTCCGGACCGTGGCCGTGCGCGCAGTCGCGCAGCCAGGTCTCGGCCCTGCTCGCCGCCGGGCCGCGGAAGTCCGGCAGGGCGAGGACGTCCCGCGCGGCGGCCCGGACGGCGGCGGCCCGGCCGGGACCTCGCGTGGGCGCCTTCACGAGGACGTACGACTCGTCGGTGGTGTACCGCAGCGCGTTCCAGGGCGGGCCTCCTCCCTTGCCGGTGGAGGGCGGGCGGGCGATACCCCTCGTGGCGTCGGTGCCGTAGTCGCCGTACGCGAGGATGGAGTCGAACTCCCTTCTACTGAACCGCACTTCCGTCCACACGTGCCAGTCCGAGCGTGGTACGACCGCGCTGCCGCGCTCCAGGAGCCGGGCGGTGACGTCGGGGAAGGCGCCGCCCAGGACGGCCGCCGTACGCCAGGGGAACAGCGGCAGCAGGGCGTCGAGCGCGCGCCGTGTCTCCTTCGCGGTGTCGGTGCGGTCGGCGACGACGGCGCCCAGGTCGAGCAGGAGGTCCGTCTCCACAGCGGGGTCGACACGGGCGATGAGGTCGCGGACGGCATGAAGGGGCACGTCGTCCCACTCGCCGGGCAGCAGGACGCGTATGCCGAGTCCGTTGCCCGTGGACCGGGCGTGCGCCAGCATCGCGGCCTGGTGAGCCTCGGAGCGGTCGGGACCCGTCACCGGACGCAGCGGACTCACGTCGGCGTCCGTGGACAGCGCCTCGGCCAGCGCCGACTGCTGTGCCTCGTCGGCGAACGGGCAGTCGACCCAGGCCGGATGATGGCGATGGGCCTTCCGCACGCGCCACAGGTCGCCCCGCACGCCCACGACGAGTGCGTCGGGATGTGCGCCCGCGCGGGGCGGAAGGTTCCACAGCGGCACGACGGCCGCCTGCACGTCTGGGATCAGCTGCCGGTACGCCTGGCAGGCGTGCTGCTTGGCCGGCAGGACGGGAACGTACAGCGGTCCGGACATGGCGGCTCCCCCTCGGCTCTGCCTGCGTCCTCTTCGCCGCGCCTGTCCTCGTCCGTACCGTGGTCCGTTCCAGGATCCGCCGTGTCACCGCCGCACGAAATGGCGTCTTTTCAGCCTTCATGACTGAAACTTCAATGAATCTGGAAGCGCTGTGATCACCGAGGTACTGTTCGTGAGGCTCGGCAGCGGTATTGGCACGGTGAAAGGGACCGTCGTGAAGCCCACCATGGCCGCCGCCCAGTTGCGCGGCAGTCTGACGCAGTACCTCACGACGACGTACGCCCTCGCCGACGAGGGCACCCGGCGTGCCCTGGAGCGCTTCCTCGGGCATCCCGAGACGGGGATCTTCCGGGGGCCGTACCTCCGGATCCGGACACCGTTCCACGTGGCCGACGACGGCTGGCAGCGGGAGCTGGAGTGGACGGCCGGGTTCCCCGGCTTCGCCCCGTACCGGCACCAGGCCCGGGCATGGGCGCGGCTGTCCACGCTGCACGGCCCGGCCCGGCCGACGCTGGTGACCACCGGGACGGGCTCCGGCAAGACGGAGTCGTTCCTGATCCCGGTGCTCGACCACTGCCGCCGTGAGCGGGCGCGCGGCAACCGCGGCGTCAAGGCCGTCCTGCTGTACCCGATGAACGCGCTCGCCACCGACCAGGCCGGCCGCATCGGCGACTACCTGGCGCGGCCCGAACTGGCGCAGGTGACGGCCGGTCTGTACATCGGCGACCGGCCCGACACGGACTTCCGCCGGGTGATGACCCGGCGCGAGGAGATGCGCGCCTCCCCGCCGGACGTGCTGATCACCAACTACAAGATGCTCGACCTGCTGCTCCAGCGCGGCGAGGACCGCTCCCTGTGGGAGGGAGCCGACCTGACATACGTCGTGCTGGACGAGTTCCACACGTACGACGGGGCGCAGGGCACCGACGTGGCGATGCTGCTGCGGCGGCTGGCCGCGGCGACCGGTGCGTCACGGCCGGGCCGGCCGCTCGGGTCGATCTGCCCGGTGGCGACGTCGGCGACCCTGGGCGAGGGCCCGGCGGACTCCGCGGGCAAGGAGGCGGGCGGCATCCTCGACGTGGCGTCGCGGGTGTTCGGGATGCCCTTCCCGGCGGACGCGGTGGTCGGCGAGGAGCGGATGACGGCCGAGGAGTTCACGGGTGCCGTGGACTACGAGCTGCCCGAGCCGCCGACGCCGCAGGAGGTCATCGCCTGTTCGGGCGGTCCGGGGGTGGAGGCCCAGCCCGATCTGCTGGACCTGGACGGGCTGGCGCAGCGGCTGCTCGGCCGCGCCGGCCTCGACGCCTTCCGCATCGGACGGCTGCTCAAGCGCCACGACTTCACCCACGGCGTCCTGTCGCTGCTCGGCGGAGAGCCGCTGGACGAGTGGGGGCTGCGCGACCGGCTGGCCCGCTTCGGGTACGCGTGGGGGCGCACCGCGCGGGAGAACCCGCAGCTCGTGCTCCAGGCACTGTCGCGGTTCGTCGCCCTCCTGTCGGCGGCGCGCGACCCGGACTCCGACGAACGCCGGCCCCGGCCGCTGCTGCACATCGAGGCTCACCTGTGGATCCGGCCCGTCACCCGGGTGCTGCGCGGTGTGGGAGCGGCCCCGGAGTTCCGGTGGTACGAGGACGACCGCACCGCGGCGCGCCGGGCCGCGCTGCACGCCGCTCCGGTCCCCGACGAGGAGTCCGACGGGTCGTCCGACGGCTGGCCGTCACCCTCCGCACGGCCGCAGACGCTGGCCGGGGCCGACTCCGCCGTCCGGCCCGCCGAGGTGCATCTGCCCGCGGTGTACTGCCGCAACTGCGGCCGTTCCGGCTGGGCCGCGGTGTCGCCCGAGGCGGACCCGCAGCGGCTGGTCATGGCTCAGGACCGGATCTGGCGGGCGTCCGTGGGCCGGGACAAGCGGCGCCTGCGCTACTTCATCGCCGCCACGCAGGGCGAGCGGCAGCAGACGCTGGACGCGCTGACCGGTGCGCGGCCGTCGGACGGCGGCGTCGACCCGCTGTCGGTGGTGGTGCTCGACGGCGGGCAGGGCACCTACCGGCTGCCGACGCCGTCGGACGCGGGCGACCTGATCGACGCCTGGTTCGCGCTGGCCGTGCTCGACAAGAAGTCGGCCGACCGGGCCGCCAAGGACGACCGCTGCCCTGCCTGCCACACCGACAACAGCATCCGCTTCCTCGGCACCGCGCAGGCGGCGCTCGCCTCGGCGACCGTCACCCAGCTGTTCACGGGCGGCGACATCGCGCTCGTACCGGAGGAGCGCAAGACGCTGCTCTTCAACGACTCCACGCAGGACGCGGCCCACCGGGCCGGATACGTCGCGAACGCCTCGTACAAGTTCTCGCTGCGCTCGCTGCTCGCCCACAACCTGGACGAGTCGGGCGCGCCGACCGCGCTCAACGACCTGATCGGGCACGTCCTGGAGTCGGTGGACGACCCCGAGGCGCTGGCCGCCGTCGTGCCGCCCGACCTGCACGACGAGCCCGGCGTCGACCGGCTCCTGTCGGGACGCGGCACCGGCGACGCGCGGACGTGGAAGCTGATCGGCGAGCGTCTCGCCTTCGCCACCGTCATGGAGTTCGGGCTGCGCAGCCGCATGGGCCGCACCCTGGAGCTCACGCGCACCGCCGCGGCCGAAGTGGTCGTCGCGGAGCCCGAGCGCGTCACGGCGCTCGCCCGTGACGTCCACCTGTCCCTGCCGGGCCAGCTCCTCGTCACCGGCGGGCTGCCCACGCCCGACCGCTACCTCGCCTACGTCCGTGGCCTCCTGGAGCGCCTGCGGCTGCGGGGCGCGGTGCACCACCGGTGGCTCGACACCTGGATGAGGGAAGCCGGCACCAACCGGTACCTCATCTCCGGCCGCAGGCCCGAAGGCATGCCCGCGTTCCCCGAAGGCGTCGCGCCGCCGCGCTTCCTGCTGGACGGACAGAAGGACAGGTCGGAGTTCGACGCGATCACCGGCCGGCTGGGCTGGTACCAGGACTGGACCCGCCGCTGTCTCGGCCTGGACGCCGCCGGTGCCACCGAGTACCTGCGGCGGCTGCTGCCCGCCCTCGCCGACGAGCGGGTGCTCGCGGTGCGCACCGCCAGGGACCGGCAGACACGGCTCTACGGACTGCAGCCCGGGCACATCGAGGCGCGGCTGCTCGACGACGCCGTCGTCAACAAGGCGTTCGTCAGCTGCGAGGACTGCGGCTGGCAGCAGGTCGTGGCGCCGGAGCGCCGCACCCGCTGGTACGGGCACCCGTGCCCGCGCTACCGGTGCAAGGGACTGCTGACCCCGCCCCAGCCCGGTATGCCCGGCAGCGGTTCCAGCACCTCCGGGTTCGGCCCTGCGGTCCGCGAGCGGGACTACACCGGCGACTACTACCGCCGGCTCTATCTGACCGGCGGGACGTTCCGCGTGGTCACCGCGGAGCACACGGGCATGCTCACCAGGCCGGAGCGCGAGCGCGTCGAGCGCAGCTTCAAGGCGGGCACGCACTACACCGACCCGAACGTGCTGTCGTGCACGCCCACGCTGGAACTCGGCATCGACATCGGCGAGTTGTCCGCCGTGCTGCTCGGGTCCCTGCCCAAGGGCCCCGCCAACTACGTGCAGCGGGCCGGCCGTGCGGGACGCCGTACGGGCAACGCGCTGGTGGTCGCCTTCGGCGGGCGCCGCGCCCGCGACCTGTACTACCTGGACGAGCCGTCGGAGATGATCGCGGGGACGATCCTTCCTCCCGGCTGCTACCTGTCGGCCGTGGAGATCCTGCGCCGCCAGTACACGGCCCGGCTCCTCGATCTCGCGGCGAGCGGCGGGCTGCGGACGTCCGACGGCGAACTCCTGTCGCCGGTGCCCCGGTTGTCCTCCGCACTGTTCGGCACCACGGGCTGGTGCCAGGACCTGGCGGACGCCGCGCAGACCCACGGCGCCACGCTGGTCGAGGAGTTCCTCGCCCTGTTCCCGGGAGGCGGCGACGATGCCGACGGTGGCGTGTCGCCGTACGCGGCGGACGAGCTCAGGGCGTACGCCACCGGCGGCATCGTCCGGGCGCTGCAGGAGGCGGAAGAGGACTGGACCGGACGGCGCGAGGAACTCCGGCGCAGAATCGCCGCGATCGACGAGGCCGCCGAGCACCTGATCCGCACGGACGTCGTCCAGGAGCGCGAACGCCGGGAACTGCTCGCCGAACGGCGCAGCGCCGGGGACCTGCTGCGGGAACTGAGCCAGTCGAGCGCCCACGGCACCCTGGTGGAGCTCGGACTGCTGCCGAACTACAGCCTCACCGACACCACCACGCAGCTGGAGGCGACGCTGTACTGGACGGAGACACCGGACGACGAGGAGGAGACCCGGCCGGAGAGCCCCGCGGGGGACCCGGCCAAGCGGGTGTACCGCAGCGAGACGCGGGACTACGAACGCTCCCGCAAGCTCGCCCTGACCGAACTGGCGCCCGGGAACAGCTTCTACGTCAACGGCTACCGGCACGTGGTGCGCGCGCTCGACGTCGGCACCCCGGACCGCCGTGCCTGGGCCGAGTGGCGACTCTGCCCGGCGTGCGGGTACGCCCGCACGCATGACGCCAGGAAGGACACCAGCCCGTGTCCCCGCTGCGGAGGGCGGGAGATCGCCGACGCGGGCTGCGTGCAGTACGTGCTCCAGCCGCGGCGCGTCGTCTCCCGTGACAAGCGGGACGACGCCAGGGTGCGGGACGACCGCGACGAGCGGGACCGCCGCCACTACGCGGTGCTCACGACGGTCGACGTCGACCCGGAGCGGATCACCCCCGGGTCGTGGCGGCACGAGACGGCCGTCTTCGGCGTGGACTTCACCCGGCACGCGAAGATCCGCACACTCAACCTGGGTCTCGACCGGGAGGAGGGCAGCAGCACCGTGCCGCTCGCCGGTGCGGACGTGCGGCTCAACCCCTTCTATGTGTGCACCAGTTGCGGCGGCGCGACGGCGGAGGGCCGTCCCGTCGTGGACGTGCCCCAGCACGCGCTGACGGACTCCGGCGCGGTGAGCACCCCGGCCGCCGCCCACCACCTGCTGTGGTGTCCGCGCCGCCGGACCAGGGAAACCCCGGCGACCGGACCGGCCGAGCCGCAGGGCAAGGGGGAGGACGTGCCGCTGCTGCTCGCGCACGAGCTCACCACGGAGGCGGTGCGCATCCTGCTGCCCGCCTCCGTGGCCCGCGCCAAGGAGCGCCTCGCGTCGTTCACCGCGGCGCTGTTCGCGGGCATCGCGGCGCAGTACGGCGGCGATCCCGACCACATCGACATCGCCGAGGCGACGATGCCCGACCACCTGGGCGCCGACGGCTCCGACTGGCCGCGGCGGTTCCTCGTGGTCTACGACCGCCTCCCGGGAGGCACCGGTTATCTGCACCGGCTCGCGTCCGCCGACGGCTTCCGGGACGTGCTGCTCAAGGCCCGGGACGTCATCGAGGACTGCGAGTGCCGCGAGAAGGGTCTCGACGGCTGCCACCAGTGCCTGCTGCGACGCGTGCCGGCGGCCGACTACGACAAGGTCAGCCGCAACGAGGTGCGGCAGATGCTGGAGGACCTCCTCGGCGAGGACGGTTCGCGCTGGCGGACCTCGCCCGTCGCGACGACCCGGCACATCCCGCTGGAGCGGCAGGCCGAGAGCGATCTGGAGATCCTGTTCATCGAGACGCTCCAGGAGTGGGCGAGGCTCGCCGATTCAGGAGCCACCGCCGACGCGTACACCACGTCGGCCGGTACCTACGCGCTCGACCTGCGGCTGACGGGCGACGACGGGGCGACCGTGAGCTGGCGGGTCTCGCAGCAGCGCGCGCTGGACGGCACCCGGCCCGACATACTCCTCGAACGACTCGACGCGCCCGGCCCCCGCGTCGCGGTGTACCTCGACGGCTTCGCCTACCACGCGACCCCCGAGCACAACCGGCTGGCCGACGACGCCACGAAGCGCACCGGTCTGCGCAGCGAGGGACTGCGGGTGTTCCAGCTGTCGTACGACGACGTCAAGGAATGGCGCGAGCGCGTACGGGACACCGGATACGCGGCGGCGGGCCCGGCCGACCCGGTCTGGCAGCCCTACCCGGCGGACGCGCAGAACCGGGCACGCGACTACTACAGCCGCATCGGCGGAGGACTGCCCGGCGAGCTGTCCGACGCCGTCTGGGTCAACCCCGCCCGGCTCCTGCTCGCCTACCTGCGGACGCCCGACGCCCCACGCTGGCAGCGGCGGGCCGAAGCCGCCGCCGCGGGGCTCATCGGCGCGGCGGGCGTCCGCGCCGCCGCCCTCGGGACGGACGGCCTCGGGCCGGCCCTGCTGTCGGCGCTGGGCGGCGGGACGGTCACGGGCCCGGCGGGACCGGTCCGGCTCGTGTACGGGCCCGACGCCTCCGGCTGCCGGCTCGTCCTGGCCGCGGACGGCCGGCGCACCCCGCCGGTGTGGACAGGTCTGACCGTGCTCGACGACAGCGCCGAAGCCATGGCCGACGCACGGGCCCACCGGAGGCGCTGGCGGGCCTGGTTGTACTGGAGCAACGTGCTGCAGTTCCTGGACCACGCAGGCGGCGACAGCGCCCAGCTCACCACGAGCCTCGTCGACGGCTTCGCCACCGAAGCGCTGACCGTGACCGGCGGCGAGGGATGGCTGCAGTCCGCCCGGACCGAGATTCCCCGGGAGGAGTCGGCACCGGTCGCGGCCGAGGCGGCGGCGGTCGAGGTCGGCGCCGTCCGGGACGGCACACCGGCGGCCGCGGTCGCCGCGGCAGCGGCCACCGAGCAGGTCGCCTCTCCGGCGACCGGCCGGGACCCGGGCTGGAACCCGGTGCTCGAACTCCTCGATCCCGACGAGACGGGCCTGGCAGAACTGGCCCTGGCCCTGGCGGAGGCCGGGGTGCCGGCGCCCGAGGACGGTTACGAGCTCGACGAGCGGGGATGGCAGGCCGAACTGGCCTGGCCCGCAGCCCGCGTCGGCGTGGTCCTCGCCGCCCGCGACGACGGCCCGGAGCCCGACCACGAGGCCGCGGACCGGGACAAGGCCTTCGCGGCGGCCGGCTGGGACGCCCGTACGGCGACGGCCTGGGACGCCGCCGAACTGGCCGCCCGGCTGCTCGGACGGGGCCGGGACACGAACCACGACAGCACCAGTGACGGGGAGCACACACGATGACCGCCTCGGGCGTGACGCTGCGCCTGCTCGACAAGGCCGACAAGGAGATCCTCAAGCTCCCCCGCACGGTCAAGGGCGCCTTCTTCGACTTCCAGCACAAGTTCAAGACCAACCCGCGCACCACCGGCCTCAAGCTCCAGCAGCTCAAGGGAGACAGCCGGCTGTGGTCGGCGCGCGTCAGTGACGACTACCGGGCGCTGCTGATCCGGCTCGCCGAGGACGACTGGCTGATCGTCTCCGTCAAGCACCGCAAGGACGTCTACGACCGGCTGTCCGCACAGGTCAACCAGGTCACCGGTGGTATCGAGTACGTCGACCTGGAGGTTGTGGAGGAGAGCCTCCTCCGCCGGCTTCCCGTCCCGCCCGCCCCGGCGCCGACCGCACCCGACGTCACCGCGCCCGCGTCTCCCGCGCCCGAAACGGCCAAGCCGCAGGAGCTCTTCGCGGCCTGGACCGACGCCCAGCTGTCCGAGCTCGGCGTCGCCGAGCCGCTGCTCCCGGTCATCCGGACGCTCACCACCGAGGACCAGCTCCTCGGCCTCGTCGAGTACGCGCCCCAGCTCACCGGCGAAGTCCTGCTCGCCCTCTTCGACGGCAAGGCGTACGACGAGGTCCTCGACCAGGTGACCGCGCCCGTCGCCGTCGCCGAACCCGTCGACCCCGACGACTTCCAGGCCGCGGCGCAGCGCCCGGCCACGGTCGTCACCACCTCCGACGAGGCCCTCCGCGAGGCCTTGGAGGGCGGCGACTTCAGCCGCTGGAAGGTCTTCCTCCACCCCACCCAGGCCAAGCTCGTGGAACGGCGTTACTCGGGTCCGGCCCGGGTCGGCGGCGGGCCCGGCACGGGCAAGACCATCGTCGCCCTGCACCGGGTGCGTCATCTGGTGCGGCAGCTGCCGCCCGGCCGCGACAAGCCGGTCCTGCTCACCACCTACAACAAGAACCTCGCCGCCGACCTCCGGTCCCGGCTGCTGGAACTGGGCGGCGAGGAGCTGCTGGCCCGGGTCGAGGTCAGCCACGTCGACCAGCTGGCGCTGCGCATCGTGCGCGAGGCCGAACCGGGCAGCGGCAAGCAGGTGATGGACGACAGCCAGGCCGTACGGGAATGGCGGGCGCTGCTCGACGAGCTGGGCGAGGAAGGCTGGGACCCCGAGTTCCTGCACGACGAATGGACCCAGGTGATCCTGGGCCAGGCCGTCGCCACACGCACCGACTACTTCCGCGCCCGGCGGGCCGGCCGCGGCCGGAACGTCACGCGGGGCGAGCGCGCCGCGATCTGGCAGCTCGCGGAACGCTTCACCCAGCGCCTGGACCGGCTCGGACGCCAGACCTGGGACCAGGTCGCCGAGCGCGCCGCCCGGCTGGAGATGGGCCGCGAACAGCGGATCCTCTCCCTCGCACGGCAGCGGGAGGAGGCCGGCGGCCTCGACAACATCCACGTCGCGGACGGCTCGGGCGGTTGGCTGCGCTACCGGTACCGGCACATCGTGGTGGACGAGGCCCAGGACCTGCGCCCGGCGCACTGGAAGATGCTGCGCGCGATGGCGCCCCGGGAGGCGGACGACCTGTTCCTGGTCGGCGACACCCATCAGCGCATCTACAAGAACCAGGTGACGCTCGGCAGCCTGGGCGTCAACATCCGGGGCCGGTCGTCGAAGCTGAGTCTGAGCTACCGTACGACGCGCCAGATCCTCCGCTCGGCGCTCGACGTGCTCGGCGAGACGGACTACGACGACCTCGACGGCGACAAGGAGACGCTGGCGGGCTACCGGTCCGTGCTCAGCGGACGGCAGCCGTCAGGGCACTCCTACCCGGACTGGGCTGCGGAGCGGGAAGGCATCGCGGCCCTCATCGCGGGCTGGGACGCCGACCCCGATCTGGCCATTCCGCACGAGCAGATCGCCATCTGCGTACCGACGAACCAGATGGCCGCCGAGATCGGCTACGCGCTGGGCACGCACGGCATCCGGCCGGTGGAGATCCGTGCCGACGGACCCCAGGGCGACGGCGGCGTGCACATCGGCACGATGTTCCGGTTCAAAGGACTCGAATATCAGCGGATGATCATCGCGGGCGTCTCGGACGGCTTGGTGCCGCGCGAGGCGGTCAGCCGGCTGCGCACGAGCGATCCGGTGCGATACCGCCACGAGATGCAGCGGGCCCGGTCGCTGCTGTTCGTGGCGGCCACCAGGGCTCGGGACAGCGTGGATGTCTTCTGGCACGGCACCCCCAGTCCGTTCCTGGGCCCCGGCCTGACGCAACGGGAGTAGAGCGCGGCTGGGCGAGGGCCCATGAACACGCCCGATGCAAGCCCTCTGGGACTTTCGGCCGCGTCAACGGGCACGACCGTGAAACAGGCGAAAGACGATCTGCCCGGGTCAGTCACTCAGGGAGATGGATCGTGGCAGGTCACAGAACCGCCCAAACTCTTCCGGGACATCTAGCGCAAGGCGTAGCGCGCCAGAGTCGAGGCCCCATCTCCTTCCGAAGGCGATGGGGCTTCCCTCCCAGCCGGTGCCGACGGTGATCACTCGCCGGAGGGCACCGCGGCATGTCGATCGCCTTGGCCCGGGTCCTCCACAGAAAGCGGCAGGGCGACATCCGGATTCTCGGCACGGATGGTCTTGAGGAGCTGCTCGAAACGCCCGACGGCGTCCGCCTGACTCAGGTGGGCCGCGGCTTGAAGAGCCAGAAGACACGTCGCGATCCTGGTGAGCGGGGGCAGTACCCTGCCGCCGTCGCTGAGCGAGAGCGTGGCGTGCGACAGGCCCGCCTCCCACAAGGACTTCTCGCAGTACTCCATGGCCAGTGCGTGATGAGCCAGGGCAATCGTCTTCACCTCCTCGAACTCGGCCAGGACCAGGAGGGCCTGTTCCACCACCATGACGTTCTCGGCGTCGGGACCGTCGTGGAAGAGAATCGGGATGTGGGACACCACCGTCTGGGCGAAGCGCTGGCGGTCCCCGAGGTCGACGAAGCGTTTCCGGGCGAGGGCCGCCTTCTCCACCGCCTCCGCGGTCCGCCCCACGCGGTACAGGATCTCGGCGGCGTTCCCTTGCGCCACGCCTTCTCCGGAGGTGTTGCCGGTGGAGCGGCACAACTCGATGTCCTCCGTGTGGAGCGACAGAGCCTCCTCGAACCGCCCCTGGCGGCGCAGGGTGAGGGCCAGGTCGTTGAGCACCATGCTGATCTTGTGGGGGTTTCCGAGCCGCGAGAACGTGGCCAGGGCATCACGCTGCAGGGTCTCGGCCGTATCAGCCTCCCCCAGTTCGGCGTAGGTGAGTGCCATCGTGTTCATGGTCTCGGCCGCGCCCGCCTCGTCCGCCATCTCGCGACACACGGAGAGGTCACGCTCGAAGTACGACAGCGCGGTCCGAAGTTCACCGGAATCGCGGTGGATCGTACCCAGGTTGTAGAGGGCCTTGCCGACCTCGTGCTTGATGGTGAACCGCTCGGCCAGCTCGAGGCTCTCGTGCAGCAGGGGGAGCGCTTCGCTCCTGCGGCCGAGGTCCATCAGCAGGCATCCCATCTGGCTCGCCGTACCCGTGATGAGCGCAGGGGACTTCGTCGCGCGTGCTTCGTCGTGCGCCTGCGCGGCGTGGGCCAGGGCGGTGACGAAGTCCCTCCGATAGCGAGCCAGGTTGGCGGTCTCCGTGAGGAACGTGACCCGCAGCTCGGGATCTGCGGCAGCCGTGGAAGCTCTGAGCCCTGCCGCGCACACCGTGGCCCACTCGTCCCATCGTCCGACGGTCTGGCAGACAAGGGAGAGGGACAACGCGAACGTCGCGGTGTCCATGGGCCGACCGAGCGCTTCGGACGTCACGAGAGCGCCCACCGCGTTGCCGAGCTCTTGTTCCACCCACCTGACGGCTGCCTCGACGGAGTTCAGGGCTGCGCCGGTACCGGGGGGAACCTCCACCTCCAGGATGCCCACGATGTGGTTCTGCGCACGCAGCGCGGAGTTCTGCAGCCAGAGGATCATGCGGCGGAGGTCCGCGGCGGACTCGGCGGGTGATCCCTTTCGTGTTCTCTCGCGGGCGAACTCCTTCAGCAGGTCGTGCACCTGGTACCGGCCAGCCGCCGGGGCAGGTTCAACCAGGTTCGCCTCGGCGAGCTTCCGCAGCGCCTTGCGTGCCTGGGCTTCTCCGCTGCCCGTGAGCACCCCGCAGATGCCGGGGCCGAAGTCCGAGGTGGGAACGTGGGCGAGCTTCTTGAAGGTGTTCCTCACCGCCTTTCCCAGCCTTCGATAGGAGAGGTTGAACGCCTTGCGTACCGCGAGGTCACCGACCACGAGGGCGTCCAGCCTCTCGTGTTCGTTCTGCAGTTCGACGGCGAGGTCGGCCATCCTGAACCCCGGCGTGGACTGCACGCGATGGGCGGCGATCCGCAGGGCGAGGGGAAGGTGGCCGCAGTGCTCGGCCACGGTGAGCGCCGCCCGGGCCTCCGCCTCTCCCAGCGTCCGGCCCGTGACCCGCTCCAGGAAGTCGAACGACGTGCGCGTCGGGAAGACCGCGAGGTCGAACCGGTGCGTCGACTCCAGTCCCGCCAGTCTGTTCCTGCTGGTGACGAGGACGACGGCGCCGGCACCGGAGGGCAGCAGCGGCCGGACCTGCCTTTCATCTGAGGCGTTGTCCAGTACGACCAAGAGGCCCCGGCCGGCGGTCATGTGCCTGAACAGGTCGAGCCGCATGTACGGATCCGCCGGGATGTCGCCGTCGGGGACGCCGAGGACGTGCAGAAAGCGCCGGGCGATCTCGTCCGGACGCACGGGTTCCGGATCGACTCCCCGGAGGTCGGCGTGGAGGACACCGCCGGCGAAGTCCTGCTCGATCAGGTGGGCGACACGCAGAGCGAAACTGGTCTTGCCGATGCCGGGCTGTCCGGAGACGACCGCCGTCATCTTCCCGGAGCACGACAGGGTCGCTTGTGCCGCCCTCACTGCACGGTCGACGTCGTCCTCACGGCCGGTGAAGTCCGCCACGTCGGGAGGTAACAGCGTCGGGCGGGACGCGACCGGAGCCGGACCGTTGACCACGATCAGCTGGGGCGAGTTCACCAGGATCGGGCCGTGCGCGTCACCGCCGACCGCCACCGCCGCATCGCCCTCGGCGCGTACGCCCATGACGGGTCGCCTCATGAAGCGCCGCCGGAGCTGCTGCGCACGGAGCCTCGTGCGTCGCCTCCGATGGCCACCGAGCCGGGGCCGGCGGCCGTAACCCCGCTACCAGTGGGGGCGACCGGCGCGCCGGTCCCGTTGCCGCGCGCAGACACGGGACCGTGGGCCGAGCCGCCGATGGCGATCGCCCCGGCGCCGGCGGCCGTGACCGCGGGCGACTCCGGGGACGCACCACCGTCGTTCAGATAGATCTGAGCCCCCGTGCCGGCGGTCACCAACAAGGCCAAGACGGTAGCCCACGTCCACGACGGGCTGTCCGTGACGAGGTTGGTGACCACGCCGCCCGTGGCGGCAAGGATTCCCGCCGCTCCCGCTGCCAACGCCCGCTTCACTCGCATGGTCATGCAGTCCCCCGCTTTTGAATGACAGACGTTTCAGGCTCTCACAGGCCACTGACAGCGGAAGGGCGGACGACCGGCACGCCCTCGATGCGCCGATGACGAGGATCGCCACAAAGTTCGCCGGCCCCCGGTTCCGGCAGGACCTCCCTCGAGGATCACTTGGCGGGCACCCGGCCCCCCTCGCGGGGGATCCATCGGCCGGGGGCTGCTCGCCGGCATCGAGCCCGTCCGATTCCCAGGGTGCCGAGCGCGGCTCATGGGTAACTGGGCCCACCCTCACCCCGGTGGCATCATCGCCGCCCCGCCCTTGAGGCGTTCGATGTCCGAGGCGCGGACCTTGATGACGAAGAGGGCGATGAAGAAGGCGACCACGCCGAAGATCGCGGCCGTGACGAATCCGGCCGAGACGCCGGAGGTGAGCACCTCGTCGCCCCAGGGCGGGGGCAGTTCGCCGGTCTTGGCGAACGCGGCCTTCTGCAGGGGGGTCGCCTGGGAGAGGAAGAGGGGGACCTGGACGTCCGCCTCGTTGCGGCTGGCGGTGCCGAAGACCGTGACCAGGATCGACAGGCCCAGCGAACCGCCCACCTGCTGCATGGCGTTGAGCAGTCCGGAGGCGGCTCCGGCCTCTCTTGGTTCGACGTTGGACAGCGCCATGATGGTGAGGGAGACGAACATCAGGCCCATGCCGAGGCCGAAGACCAGGATCGGTCCGAGGATGCTGCCGAGGTAGGTGGAGTCGATGTCGGTCAGGGTCAGCCAGGACAGGCCTCCGGCGGCCAGGAGCGAACCGGCCACCATGAAGGGTTTGGGTCCGTAGCGCGGCAGCAGGTTGGAGGTGAGCCCCGCACCGACCGCGATGATGCCGCTGACCGGCAGGAAGGCGAGGCCGGTCGCGAGCGGGCTGAAGCCGAGGACCTGCTGGACGAACAGGGTGAGGAAGAAGAACATGCCGAAGATCGCCGCCGCCAGGCACAGCATGATGGCGTAGGTGCCGGAGCGGTTGCGGTCGGCGAACATGTGCAGCGGGGTGATGGGCTGTTGCGAGCGCCTCTCGTTGAGGATGAACGCCGCGAGGAGGACGACCGCCGCGACGAACGAGCCGATCGTGTAGGGATCGCGCCAGCCCTCCTGGGCGGCGCGGATGAAGCCGTACACGAGGGCGACCATGCCCAGGGTCGAGAAGAGGGCGCCGGCGAGGTCGAAGTGTCCGGGGTGCCGTTCGGACTCCTTGACGTGGCGGGGCGTGAGGAAGGCGATGAGCAAGGCGATCGGCACGTTCACGAAGAAGATCCAGCGCCAGTCGAGCCACTCGACGAGCATCCCGCCCGCCACCAGTCCGATCGCGCCGCCGCCCGCGGAGACGCCCGCGAAGACGCCGAAGGCCCGGTTGCGTTCGGGCCCTTCGTCGAAGGTCGTGGTGATCAGGGAGAGGGAGGTCGGCGAGGCGATCGCACCGCCCACGCCCTGGAGCGCACGGGCCGCGAGGAGTTGCCACTCGCTCTGGGCCAGTCCGCAGAAGAGCGAGGCCAGTCCGAAGAGCAGGACGCCGAACATGAACACCCGGCGCCTGCCGAGGATGTCACCGGTGCGGCCGCCGAGGAGCAGCAGGCCGCCGAAGGTCAGCGTGTAGGCGTTGACCACCCAGGACAGGCTGGTGGTGGAGAAGTCCAGCGCTTCCTGGATGTGCGGCAGTGCGATGTTCACGATGGTGATGTCGAGGACCACCATCAGCTGGCAGGAGGCGATCACGAAGAGGGCGATGCCCTTGCCATCGCCGCCCGACTTCGGGGCGGCGGTCTTCTGCGGGGTCGTCGGCTTGGGATTGCTCATGACGCATCGTGCCCTCACCTGCGGGAAGGGGCCGGTCAGTCCACCTTTCGACACTAAGCCCGGCCCCCGGGCGTGACCAGTTGATCAAGCGCTCCCCCGTCCGGGGAGCGCCGGTCAGTCCAGCACCGCGAAGCCGTCCAGTTCGACCAGGGCCGGGTCGTCCCACAGGCGCACGACCCCGATCACGGCCATCGCCGGATAGTCGCGGCCGGCCAGGCGGTGCCAGATGCGGCCGAGTTCGGAGGCCT
Source organism: Streptomyces sp. NPDC048018 (assembly GCF_043202995.1). Classification (NCBI taxonomy): domain Bacteria; kingdom Bacillati; phylum Actinomycetota; class Actinomycetes; order Kitasatosporales; family Streptomycetaceae; genus Streptomyces; species Streptomyces sp. NPDC048018. The sequence goes on along the minus strand of NZ_JBIDBK010000010.1, from coordinate 9,648 downwards.
GCCGGCGATAGGCGTCGACGTCGGTGGTGTAGACGGTCACGCGGGCGAGGTCGGCGGGCGAGCCGCCGGCGTGCCGGAGGGCGGCGAGGAGGTTGGCGAGCGCCGTCTCGAACTGTTCGGGCAGGGTGTCGCCGGTGACCTTGCCGTCCCGGTCGAGGCTGGTCTGCCCGGCGAGGAAGACCAGCCGGGTGCCGGTGGCGGTGACGGCGTGGCTGAAGCCGGTGGGCGGGGAGAGCTCGGCGGGGTTGTGGCGGTGCAGGCTCATGGACGGACCTCCCGGTAGAGCTCCTTGGCGATGATGGTGCGCTGGACCTCGGTGGCCCCCTCGTAGATCCGGGGTGCCCGCACCTCGCGGTAGAGGTGTTCCAGGAGGTGCCCGCGCTGCAGGGCGCGGGCGCCGTGCAGTTGCACGGCGGTGTCGACGACGTACTGGGCGGTCTCGGTCGCGAGCAGCTTCGCCATGGCCGCGCGGCGCGGCACGTCCGCGTCGCCCCGGTCGTACGCCTCGGCCGCCGCGTAGACGAGGAGCCGGGCCGCCTCGGTGCGGGTGGCCATCTCGGCCACCTGGTGGGCGACGGACTGGAGGTCGGCGAGGACGCCGCCGAAGGCGGGCCGGGCGGCGGTGTGGGCGAGGGTGGCGTCGAGGGCGGCCTGGGCCATGCCGACGGCGAAGGCGCCGACGCTGGGGCGGAAGAGGTTGAGGGTTGCCATGGCGACCCGGAAGCCCTCGCCGGGCGCCCCGAGGACGTCCTCGGGGCCGACGGGCACGCCGTCGAAGGCGAGGCTGCCGAGGGCGTGCGGCGCGAGCATGTCGAGGGCCTCGCCGGACAGTCCGGGGCGTCCGGCGGGCACCAGGAAGGCGGTGACGCCGCGGGCGCCGCCCGCGCTGTCGCCCGTTCGGGCGAAGACGGTCGCGAAGTCCGCCTCGGGCGCGTTCGAGATCCAGCGTTTCTCGCCGTGGAGGCGCCAGCCGCCGGTGGCCGGGTCCGGTACGGCCTCCAGGGCCAGGGCGGCCGCGTCGGAGCCGGCGCCCGGCTCGGAGAGGGCGAAGGCGGCGACGGCGCGGCCGGCCACGACCTCGGGGAGCCAGCGGGCCCGCTGGGCGGCGCTGCCGTGGGCGGCGACGGGGTGGGCGCCGAGGCCCTGGAGGGCGAGGGCGGTCTCGGCCTCGGTGCATGCGTGGGCGAGGGACTCGCGCATGAGGCAGAGGTCGAGCGCGCCCGAGTCGAAGAGGCGGGCGAGCAGGCCGTGGCTGCCGAGGGCGGCGACGAGGGGGCGGTTGACGCGGCCGGGCTCGCCCTTGTCGGCGAGGGGGCGAAGCTGCTCGGCGGCGAGGCCGCGCAGCGACGCACACCAGGCGGTCTGTTCGGGATCGAGCGAGAATGCGGCCATCGGGGCCCTCTCTGGCGCGCCCGTCGGCCGCCGGACGGCGACGAGCTGGCTTGTATCGCGAACCGTTGACTGTCGTCACCATCACGATACGCTCGTGGGGCGACGGTCGACCCCATCACGACGAGCCACGCGATCCGCGAAAGCCGCACGAGCCTCGCGATCCCAGCGAGCCACGCACACCACGCGACCCAGGAACATCCCACCGAACAGGGGGACGGACGTGGAGCTGACGCCCTCGGCCCATCTGGACACCTTCGCCCGCGACCACCTGCCGCCCGCCGGAGAGTGGCCGACGCTCCTCTTCGACCTGCCCTCGCTCGCCTACCCCGACCGGCTCAACTGCGGGGCCGAGCTCCTCGACCGCACGGTGGAACGGTTCGGCGCCGGGCGGAGGGTCTTCCTGGACGGCGAGGGCGGCGTGTGGACGTACGGGCAGCTGCGCGAACGGGTCGACCGGATCGCCCACGTCCTCGACGCCGACCTCGGCATCCGCCCCGGCAACCGGGTGCTGCTCCGCGGCCCGACGACGCCCTGGCTCGCGGCCTGCTGGCTCGCCGTGATGAAGACCGGCGCGGTCGCCGTGACCGTGCTCGCCCAGCAGCGGGCCCGGGAGCTGGCCGTCATGTGCGAGATGGCCCGCTGCACCCACGCCCTGTGCGACGCGCGGGCGGTCGACGAACTGCTCGCGGCCGAGGTGCCGGGCCTGCGCGTCACCCCGTACGGCGGGGACGGCCCCGACGACCTGCTCAGCCTCTCCATCGGCAAGCCCGCGCGCTACGAGGCGGTGGACACCGCCGCCGACGACGTGGCCCTCATCGCCTTCACCTCCGGGACCACCGGACGCCCCAAGGGGTGCCTGCACTTCCACCGGGACGTGCTCGCCGCCGCCGACACCTTCTCCGCGCACGTCCTGCGGCCGGAGCCGGACGACGTCTTCGCCGGCTCCCCGCCGCTCGGCTTCACCTTCGGCCTCGGCGGGCTCGTCGTCTTCCCCCTGCGGGCCGGGGCGTGCGCGGTCCTGCTGGAACAGGCGGGCCCCCAGCAGTTGCTCGCCGCGATCGAGCGGCACCGGGTGTCGGTGCTGTTCACGGCGCCGACCGCGTACCGCGTGATGCTGGACGAACTCGACAAGCCCGGCCACGACCACGACCTCGACTCGCTGCGCCGCTGCGTCTCCGCGGGCGAGAACCTGCCGACGGCGACCTGGGAGGCCTGGCGGGAGCGGACCGGGATGAAGCTCATCAACGGCATCGGCGCCACCGAGCTGCTGCACATCTTCATCTCCGCCGCCGACGGCGAGATACGCCCGGGCACCACCGGGCGGCCGGTGCCCGGCTGGGAGGCGCGGATCGTGGACCGGGAGGGGCCCGGCCTGCGGGAGCTGCCGGACGGCGAGGAGGGCCTGCTCGCCGTACGCGGCCCGGTCGGCTGCCGCTACCTCGCCGACCCGCGGCAGGCGGAATACGTGAAGGACGGCTGGAACATCACCGGCGACACCTACGTCCGCGACCCGGACGGCTACTTCCGCTACGTGTCCCGGGCCGACGACATGATCATCTCGGCCGGCTACAACATCGCCGGACCGCAGGTCGAGGAAGCCCTGCTCGCCCATCCGGACGTCGTGGAGACGGCGGTGATCGGCCGGCCCGACGAGCGGCGCGGCCAGGTCGTGGTGGCGTACACGGTGGTGCGGGAGGGGGTGCCGCACGACTCGGCCACGGCGGCGGCGCTGCGGACCTTCGTCCGCTCCCGGCTCGCCCCGTACAAGTCGCCGCGCGAGATCGTCTTCATGGACGCGCTGCCGCGCACGGCGACGGGAAAGCTCCAGCGCTACCGGCTGCGGGACGACGCGCGGGATCCCGGCCCCCTAAAGTGATCACGTGGCCGAGCAGCACACCCCCCGATCCCTGATCGTCTCCCTGTACGGCGCGTACGGGCGGCTGCCCGACGGCGCGCCGATGCCCGTGGCGGAGCTGATCCGGCTCCTCGCCGTGCTCGGCGTGGACGCGCCGTCGGTGCGCTCCTCCGTCTCCCGGCTGAAGCGCCGCGGGCTGCTGCTGCCGGGCCGCACCGCGGACGGGGCCGCCGGGTACGCGCTCTCGGACGACGCGCGGACGCTGCTGGAGGACGGCGACCGCCGCATCTACGCCCGCACCGAGCCGGCCCTGTCGGACGGCTGGGTGCTCGCCGTGTTCTCCGTGCCCGAGGCCGAGCGGCACAAGCGCCATCTGCTGCGCTCGCGGCTCGCCCGGCTCGGCTTCGGCTCGGCCGCCCCCGGTGTCTGGATCGCGCCGGCCCGCCTCCACGAGGAGACCCGGCACACGCTGGAGCGGCTCGACCTCGCCGCGTACGTGGACCTCTTCCGCGGCGACCACCTCGGGTTCGCGCCGACGGCGGAGGCGGTGGCCCGCTGGTGGGACCTGCCGTCGATCGCCAAGCTGCACGACGAGTTCCTGGACGCGCACGAGCCGGTCCTGCGCAGCTGGGCGGCCGCCCCGGGCACCCCGGAGGAGGCCTACCGCGCCTATCTGCTCGCCCTCGACTCCTGGCGCCGGCTCCCCTACGCGGACCCGGTCCTGCCGCTCGAACTCCTCCCGGAGAACTGGCCGGGCAGCCGCTCGGTGGAGGTCTTCCTGGCCCTGCACGAGCGCCTGCACGCCCTGGGCGGGCGGTTCGTGCGGGTATAGGGGACGGGCCGTCCGAGGCGGCCGTCGAAGCCCGGTCAGCCCTTGTACTCGGCGATCTGGATCAGGTTGCCGCAGGTGTCGTCGAGGATCGCGGTGGTGACGGGGCCCATGTCCACGGGGTCCTGGGTGAAGCGGACGCCGAGGGCGCGGAGCCGGTCGAACTCGGCGTGCACGTCCGCCACGGCGAAGGAGTTCACCGGGATGCCGTCGGCGGCGAGCGCGTCCTGGTAGGCCTTGGCGGCGGGATGCTGGTTGGGCTCCAGGACCAGTTCGACGCCGTCGGGCTCCTCCGGCGAGACGACGGTCAGCCAGCTGTGGCCGCCGAGCGGCACCTCGGTCTTCTTCACGAAGCCGAGCACCTCGGTGTAGAAGCGCAGGGCCTTGTCCTGCTCGTCGACGAAGACGCTGGTCAGGTTGATCCTCATGGGGTGCTCTCCGGGGTTTCGGGCCTGAGCCACCGGGTCGCGATGCGCTGCAGCGGCCGGGTGTCCAGGTCGTGGAATTTGTAGCGGCCCTCGCGCCGGGTGCGGACCAGGCCGGCGGCCTCCAGGACGGCGAGGTGCTGGCTGACTCCCTGGCGGGACAGGCCGAGGCCGTGCCGGGTCGCCAGGCGCGCGCAGATCTCGAAGAGGGACTGCCCGTCCCGTTCCGCCAGCTCGTCGAGGACGATCCGGCGGGTGGGGTCGGCCAGCGCCTTGAAGAGTTCGTCGTCGTCCGCCACCCGTCCACCATAGGCAAGCCGTCACTTGCCTATCAAGTCGATCACCGTGACGCCGGCAGGCGCGCCGGAGCCCTGCCCGCGTCAGGGGTCCTTGCGGCCCGTCGGGGAGGGGCGGTGCCGGCGTCAGGGGTCGTTGCGGCCCGTCGGGAGGGGGTGCCCGCGTCAGGGGTCCTTGCGGCCCGTCGGGGGGCGGCGGCTGCCCGCGCGGTACGGGGGCGGCCAGGGGGCCGCCGGGCCCGTGTAGCCCTGCTCGGCGGCGGCGTGCAGGGTCCAGTGCGGGTCGTAGAGGTGAGGGCGGGCCAGGGCGCACAGGTCCGCGCGGCCGGCGAGGAGCAGGGAGTTCACGTCGTCCCAGGAGGAGATCGCGCCCACCGCGATCACCGGGATCCCGAGTGCCGAGCGGATCCGGTCCGCGTACGGGGTCTGGTACGAGCGCCCGAACTCGGGGCGCTCCTCGGGGACGACCTGGCCGGTGGAGACGTCGAGCGCGTCGGCGCCGTGCTCCGCGAAGGCCCGGGCGATCCCGACGGCGTCCTCGGCGGTCGTGCCGCCCTCGGCCCAGTCGGTGGCGGAGATGCGGACGGTCATGGGGCGGTCCGCGGGCCACACCTCCCTGACCGCGTCGAAGACTTCGAGCGGATAGCGCAGCCGGCCGGCGAGGTCGCCGCCGTAGGCGTCGGTGCGGAGGTTGGTGAGCGGGGAGAGGAAGCCGGAGAGCAGATAGCCGTGGGCGCAGTGGAGTTCGAGGAGGTCGAAGCCGGCCCGGGCGGCCCGGCGCGCGGCGGCGGTGAACTCCTCGCGGACCGCGGTGAGTCCGGACCGGTCGAGGGCGTGCGGGGTCTGACTGACGCCGGGGCGGTACGGGAGCGGGGAGGCGGCCACGAGCGGCCAGTTGCCGTCGGGCAGGGGCTCGTCCATGCCCTCCCACATGCGCCGGGTGGAGCCCTTGCGGCCGGAGTGCCCCAGCTGGACCCCGATCGCGGTGCCCGGGGCCTGCGCGTGCGCGAAGGAGGTGACGCGGGCCCAGGCCTCGGCCTGCTCGTCGGTCCACAGCCCGGCGCAGCCGGGGGTGATCCGGCCCCGTTCGCTCACGCAGACCATCTCGGTCATGACAAGTCCGGCGCCGCCGAGGGCGCGGGCGCCGAGGTGTACGAGGTGGAAGTCGCCCGGGACCCCGTCCTCGGCGACGTACATGTCCATGGGCGAGACCACGACCCGGTTGCGCAGGGTCAGGCCGCCGAGCCGGAAGGGCGTGAACATGGGCGGGGTGCCGGGCGGACAGCCGAACTCGTCCTCGACGGAGGCGGTGAAGGCGGGGTCGCGCAGCCGCAGGTTGTCGTGGGTGACCCGGCGGCTGCGGGTGAGCAGGTTGAAGGCGAACTGGCGTGGAGGCCGGTCGAGCTGGCCGGCGAGCTCCTCGAACCAGCGCAGGCTCGCGGCGGCGGCCCGCTGGGTCGACTCGACGACCGGGCGCCGCTCGGCCTCGTAGGCGGCCAGCGCCTCGGTGAGGTCGGGGTGCCGGCCGACGGCGGCGGCGAGGGCGACGGCGTCCTCGACGGCGAGCTTGGTGCCGGAGCCGATGGAGAAGTGCGCGGTGTGGGCGGCGTCGCCGAGGAGGACGGTGTTGCCGTGGGACCAGCGGGCGTTGACGACGGTACGGAACGCGGTCCAGGCGGAGTTGCGGGAACGCAGCACGCGGCCGTGGAGCGCTTCGGCGAAGAGCTTGGCGCAGCGGGCGGCGGACTCGGCCTCGTCGAGCTCGTCGAGACCGGCGGCCCGCCAGACCTCCTCGCGCATCTCGACGATGACCGTGGAGGAGGTCCCGGAGTAGGGGTAGGCGTGGAGCTGCATCACGCCGTACTCGGTCTCGGCGATGTCGAAGCGGAAGGCGTCGAGGGCGAAGTCGGCGGCGAGCCAGATGTAGCGGCAGCGGTGCGTGGTGACCGTGGGCCGGAAGACCTCGGCGTGGGCCTCACGGGTCCGGCTGTGCACGCCGTCGGCGGCCACGACGAGGTCGTGTCCGGCGGCGAGCGCTGCGGCGGGCGGGGCCTCGGCGCGGAAGCGGAGGTGCACGCCGAGCCCGGCGCAGCGCTCGTGCAGCAGCTCCAGGAGCCTCATGCGGCCGAGGGCGGCGAAGCCGTGGCCGGTGGAGGTGAGCAGATGCCCGCGGTGGGCGATGTGGATGTCGTCCCAGCGGACCAGCTCGCGGCGCAGGGCCGCGTGGACCTCGGGGTCGGCGTCCGCGATGCCGCCGAGGGTCTCGTCGGACAGGACGACGCCGAAGCCGAAGGTGTCGGTGGGGGCGTTCCGCTCCCAGACGGTGACCTCGCGGTCCGGGTCGTCCCGCTTGAGGAGCGCGGCGGCGTAGAGCCCGCCGGGTCCGCCGCCGACGACGGCGACCCGCAGCGGCCGGCTGCCGCCCCGTACCGCGCCGGTGCCGCCCGGCGCGGTACGGGGGGTGGGGGTGGGAGTGAGGGTGGAGCCGGCCGGTGAGCCCGGGGCCGGCGTGGTGGGGGCGACCGGCGTGGTGGGGGCGGCGAGGGCGGTGGGAGTGACCGGGGAGCCCGGGGCCCCGTGAGGAGCGCCGCCCGGCGCGGTGCCGGGGGTGGAGGCGGAGGTGGCGGGGGAGCCCGGGGCCAGGTGAGGGGGGACCGGTGTGGTGGGCATGGAGGCGGAGCCCGGGGCCGGGTGAGGGGGAACCGGCGTGGTGCCGGGGGGCGGAACGGTGCGCGGACCCCGGGTGGGCACGGTCACCGCCCCCGCCATTTCGCGGGGCGCTTCTCGGTGAAGGCCGCGTGGAACTCGGCGTAGTCCTCGCCGTGCATGAGGAGGGCCTGGGTGGCGGCGTCCATCTCGACGGAGGCGGCCAGCGGCATGTCGAGCTCGGCGGTGAGCAGCGCCTTGGTCTGGGCGTGGGCGAGGGCGGGGCCCTCGGCGAGCCGGCGGGCGAGGACGGCGGCGCGGTCGTCCGCGGCGCCCTCCTCCGTGAGCTCGCTGACGAGACCGATGCGTTCGGCCTCGGCGGCGCCGACCGGGTCGCCCAGCATGAGGAGCCTGGTGGCGTGCCCGAGCCCGACGACCCGTGGCAGCAGATAGGCGGCGCCCATGTCACCGCCGGAGAGCCCGACGCGGGTGAAGAGGAAGGAGAAGCGGGCGGTGGGGTCGGCGACCCGGAAGTCCGCTGCGAGGGCGAGGACCGCCCCGGCGCCGGCGGCGACGCCGTGGACGGCGGCGATCACCGGGAAGGGGCATTCGCGCAGGGCGCGCACGGTCTGCCCGGTCATCCTGTTGAAGTCGAGGAGCTGGGCGGTGTCCATGGACAGCGTGGCGCCGATGATCTCGTCGACGTCGCCGCCCGAGCAGAAGCCGCGGCCCTCGCCGCCGAGGACGAGCGCGCGGACGGCCCGCTCGCGGGAGAGCTCGGCGAGCAGGTCGCGCAGGTCCGCGTAGGCGCCGAAGGTGAGCGCGTTCAGCTTCTCGGGGCGGGCGAGCGTGATCGTGGCGACCCCGTCGTCGACGGTGAGGCGCAGGTGCCGCCAGCGTTCGGTGCGGGTCGCGGAGCCGGTGAAGGGGCTCATCCGGGAGAACCTCCCTGTTGTGTGCACGTACGGGTACGGCATCACCTCCTGGAGGGTATCACTCTCCTGTGACTGTCGTCACAAGTACGCGATACCACCGGGATGCCCCGGTACCGGAAGTCCCGCCCTGAGGTGGACGCAGGTCCCCGCCGAAGGCGGTCGCCCGCCTCTGGATCCGGGTTTCCGGGTCCGTAGGGTGGAAACAGGACGTCGTCCGCCCGCCCCCCTCCCCGCGCTCCCCCGCGCTCCCCCGCACTCCGCCCCCACGCCCCCACGAGCCCGAACGGATCCCCGCCGTGTGCGAAGCCTCCGGTCCCGCAACCTGGCGCGTCGAGCTGCCGCACACCACGGCCGCCGTGCCGATCGCCCGCGCCCTGGTCCGCTCCGTCCTCACCGAGATCGAGGGCACGCGGCGAGCCGCGGACCGCGACACGGCCGAACTGCTCACCGCCGAACTCGTCGCCAACGCGGTCGAACACACCCCCGGCGACCACCCGATCGAGCTGGTCGTCGAACTGCTCCCGGCCTACGGCGGCTGTCAGATAGAGGTCCACGACGGGCGCGGCGCCGCTCCCGGCGACCTGCTCGGCCCGGGGCCCGTCACCCCGGTCGACCCGTTGCAGGAACACGGCCGCGGACTGCTCCTGATCCGCGCCCTCAGCAGCGACTGCGGCCACCGCCCCACCGCGCACGGCAAGGCGGTCTGGTTCACGCTCCCGGCCGTGCCGGCACCGCGTCGGAGTCCGGAGCAGTGACGAGCCGCACCTCGCGGCGCCCGCGCACCGTGTAGGGGCATCGGCGCGGGGACGGAGCCGGGCGCGGGCACGGGCACGGAGCGGTACGCCGGGCGCGGGCACGGGGGGCGGAGCGGTACGCCGGGCGCGGGCACGGGGGCGGAGCGGTACGCCGGGCAGGGGCACGGGCACGGAGCGGTACGCCGGGCGCGGTTCCGCCTTCCCCTGCGCGGCCGTGATCGCGGGCAACCCCCCGCACCTCGTGGGTGACGGCGAGCCTCCCCCTCCGTCGCGGCCGTAGCCGCGGGTCTCCCGGTGCGCGGCCGCCCGCGAGGCGCGCGGACTCCCGGGGGTCGTGCGCCGGGACGACCGTCAGCGATCACGGGGGACCGCCGGGCGTCTGCACAGGCAGTACGCGCGGGGCGGCGGGCCGGGGGCGGGCTAGGGCCTGTTGCGAAAGTGCTGGTCACAGCCATTCGTTGATGGCTGCGACCAGCACTGTCGCTTCGTAACGGACGGCGAGTTTGTCGTACCGG